>CAUJCU010000013.1 GCA_963169745.1 Bacteroidota bacterium | reverse complement strand
CCATTTTAAGCCTTTTTGCGGCATTTTATTTTCCAAAAAAATTACTCTCCATCTAAAATAAACCTCATTTTAAGTGCCTGAAATCGAATTTATTTGCTTAGTTTAGCAAAAGAAAATTAAGTTATTAGACGGACTGCCGTTATGCGGCATTTTGGACAGAGTATCATAAACTTTAACTGACAGATGATAGAAAAATATAACATGACCATATTGAGATTTGCACTATCTGTAATGAGTATCCTCTTCACACTGTGTGTTAATGAGGTGTATGGTCAAGATGAAGAATTTAAAATGGTTCCAGACTCTGAAGTAGTGCACATATCTCTAAGTTTTGCCGGTGGTGGTTTTGGAATTCAGATTGTTAATTTACCTGATGACATAATGGGCTGTGGGTTAGCAATACAAAACCTAAACGGTACTTGTTCTGGTGGTAAAAAAATAGAAGGGCAGCAATTCTTCATAGAAATCAATGGAAATTATTTAAGAAGCGATACTTTCGTTGTTTATCTGGTTTCACTAGATGGAAAATTATACTACCCGGCTGAAGTGTTCACTCTAAGTTATATAATCAGTAATGAAGTAAAACTCGGAGCTGATTTGTGTATTTTAAATTGTGTGCCTAATCATGACCCATGGATGCCAACTGCGGATGACCCATTCCTATTCCCCAAAAAGGGCTATTATATCAACCCCAAAAATGGAAAAATAAAGAAGGGGGCAAGGTTAATAAACTCGGGTAATTATAGCATTTGCGACTTAAAAGAATGGAAATATATAAGTCCTTATGGCATATACCTGGATAACAATCGAAATCAATTCAGGGGAAGCGAATTAATAGCTAAGGGTAAAATTGAATTAGCAAACTGGAACCTTGAAGCATTTGACCTATATTGGTTTCGCTGATCAATCTACAAAAGAAATAATGGTAAAAAAATGAATATTCAAGCCAAAATATTTAAATGAGACAGTTGACATTTAAACTTATAATTCCATTGACCGTAATTTCATTTGCAACATTTACTAAATGGTGGTATGCTTTACCTGTTGACGCACCAGATACATTATTTGCAGGTTTTCCTTTTCCTTTCGTTTGTGACGGTTGGCATACTTCAATGTCTTTGCAAATTTTTGTTACAGAATTTTCCGCAGACTTGTTGACCTACTTTTTGTTTTGGTTCATAGTGTTTTTTTGCATAAACCGTTTTTGGACAAAAATTAATACTAACAAAATTGCCACAATTGTATTGTGGTCGCTGACAGGACTTGTTGTTTGCGGAGCAACTTTAATTGCAAGTAATTCAAACAATTTATTCTATTTGAAACGACCCTTTGACATTGACATAATGGAAACAGGTTACAAATTTGTGTGGCAACAGACAGAGCGACCTGACTATTATAAATATCATCCTGAAGACAAAAAAGAATAAAAAAACGACCGCATAACAGGCGTTTGGCTCAATGGCGGGTGACGTGGTTAATTGAACATTCTACCTCGCATCAACTTTTGTGGTGTATTGACAGTTTTGAGCTCCGAAATCCGCCACTGCGCCAAGCGCCAAACCGTCAAACTGTCTAAAAACCCCTTCTTGTTAACATTCTGAATGTTAATAAGTTGTACCTAAATTAACTGCTTAATAAATTGATTATCAGTATATTTGCTGTATGAAATTTATACAAGGTAAAGACAGAAGTCAAGTCAGTTTCTTTTGTTTGGAGGAACAAATTGACGATAATAACGAAATCAGGTTTGTTGAGCTGTTTGTGAACAGCATCAATTTAGCTGACGTAGGCTTTAAAATGGATTTTATTGACAATAGCCGTCCTGCCTATCATCCTGCTGATTTATTAAAATTGTTTTTATATGGTTATTTGAACCGCATTTTATTTCCTAAAAAAAGATACTCTTCCTCTAAAATAACTCTCATTTTAAATGCTTGAAATCGGATTTATTTGCTTAGTTTAGCGAAAGAAAATTAAGTTATAAGACAGTCGTTAGTGGTCACCCCTTAATGACAGCCACTCAAATCAAAAAACAAAACAATATGGATACAAAAGAAATTAAAACAACAGACATTGCAATTGAGTTTGCAAAGGCAACAAAACGTAACGACATTGAACTTTTGAATAGCTTGTTGCACGACAATGGTGTTTTTGAAATTCAGGACAAGGAAAATGAAACTATTGAAGTAAATAAAAACGAGTTTCTCAAATGGTATAAAACCAAACTTGACACTACACCAATTACAAAAATAACTTACGACCAATGTATTTATTGTTGTATCGGCAATAGTGTTGTCATTTTTAATGATGGAACATTCCCAAGAACTATTAAAGATTCATCCGAGCGTTCAAAAACGGGGATAATGATAGATGCGAAAGACCATAAAATAACAACATTGAAGTTTTGTTTCCTTTTCTTGCAAACAGAAAATAAATACAAATATGAATGTACATTACATGAGAAAAATGAACTAGAAAAACAAGGACTCTCATTTAATGAGGCTTGGAAACAAGTAAAGGGTGTTGATCCACCCTTCTAAAATTTTATAAAATAGAGAACATTAGGCTTCGGCAAAATCAAAAGAGATACAACACCAACCGGTATTTTATTTTTTAACATATTTAGCAGAAATAGTATATTTACAGATGTTTTTATTAAGATCACCAGTTGAACAACTTTTGTTCGGGTCTTTTAATCTTGTTAAAAATGAAAGTTTTTATTCGAATTGTAAGTTATCCTTTTGCTTTACTTTATGGCATAGTTGTTCATTTTCGAAATTGGCTTTACAACAATAAGTTACTCTATATTTATAAGCCTCCGATTAAAACCATTGTAGTCGGAAATCTAAGTGTAGGAGGCACCGGAAAAACACCCCATATTGAATATCTGGTGCGCCTGCTATCACCTGAATTTAAGCTGGCCACTCTTTCGCGCGGGTATGGGCGTAAAACCAAAGGGTTTAGAATGGCTAATTTGAATGATACTTCTCAAACCTTAGGTGATGAACCTTTACAATATTTCCAGAAGTTTATGGATATTATTGTGGCTGTTGACAACGTAAGAAGAAGAGGCATTCGAAAACTGTATAAACAATTTCCCATGCTTCAGGTTATTTTGCTTGATGATGCTTTTCAACACCGTTCAGTTCAGGGGGGGCTGCAAATAGTGTTGAGTGATTATGGGCACATGTACTATGACGATAGAATGTTGCCTACAGGTACATTGCGCGAATTTAGCTCGGGAATAAAACGTGCCGACCTCATTGTAGTAACTAAAACACCTCCCGTATTTTCACCCATTGAGCGAAGACATATATTATCCAGAATAAATCCTTTACCTCAACAGCAGGTTTTTTTTAGTTATATCAAATATCAAACGCTTACCCATTTGTTTAATAAAACCGTATATCATCATGAAAATTTTAAAGAGATACTTGGAAAAAGCACTGAAATACTCGTGTTTGCAGGTATAGCAAATACCGTTCCTTTAGAAGATTTTGTGCAACGAAACAGCAAGGAGTATAAAATGATGAGCTTTAATGATCATCATAACTTTTCGCTGTCCGAGTTAAATCAAATTAAATTAGAATATGAGGCTATGAGAAGCCCGAAAAAGATTATTTTAACAACCGAAAAAGATGCTATGCGCCTAATACATTTAACTTTGCCCGATAATTGGCGCAGTTTACCGGTGTATTATGTGAGTATTGCTGTTCAATTGCACCAACAAGATGAAGAAAAATTTAATAACCATATTTTAAATTATGTTAGAACAAATAAAGCAAACAACTGATTTTATTACTAAGAAAGTAAACTTTAAGCCTCAGGTTGGTATTATTTTAGGAACCGGACTAGGAGGTTTAGTAAAAGAAATTGAAACGCATGCCATATTGCCCTATGAGGAAATTCCCAACTTCCCTTTAAGTACGGTTGAAGGACACTCCGGAAAACTAATTTTCGGAAAACTAGGGGGTAAAAATGTGATAGCCATGCAGGGGCGCTTTCATTACTATGAAGGATATAATATGAAAGAAGTTACTTTTCCTGTAAGGGTAATGAAGTTTTTAGGAATTGAACAGTTGTTTGTAAGCAATGCAAGCGGTGGTGTAAACCCAAGTTTTGATATTGGAGATCTTATGATTTTGAACGACCATGTAAATTTGTTCCCTACTAACCCGCTCATCGGGAAAAATTATCCTGAATTAGGACCTCGTTTCCCAGATATGAGCGAACCCTATAATCATAAATTAATTGAAAGAGCAAAGCAAATTGCGGCTCAAAACAAGATAAAGGTACAAGTTGGTTCTTATGCAGGTGTAAGCGGTCCTTGTTTAGAAACCCCTGCCGAGTATCGTTATATACGAAATATTGGAGCTGATGCCGTTGGTATGAGTACCGTGCCTGAAGTTATTGTGGGGCGCCACATGGGTTTGCCGTGCTTTGCGATATCTATTATTACAGATATGGGAGTAGATGGACGCATTGTGAAAGTAACACATGATGACGTACAGCGTGTAGCAGAAAAAGCAGAACCGAATATGACTTTAATAATGAAAGAGCTGATAAGCACCATTTAATAACACACTATCATGTTTTTTAAAGGCCTGCCAAACGTAAAAGGTTTATTTTTAATCTTAAGCTTGTTTGCAAGTGCTGCAAATGCACAAGATGACCCTTCTGATTCGTATGTTCAGCCCAAAAATGAACAACAAAAAAACAAGCAGCAAAAGAACAGAGCTGAGTTTGCCAGTAAGCTGCGTTATGGGGGTAGTTTTGGGGCTTATTTTGGAAGGCAAACATATATAGAAGTTGCTCCTAAAGTGGGATATAAATTTAACCAACGCTTACTGGTAGGTTTGGGCTTTAATTATATTTATTTTAGTGTAAACGATTACGGACAACGATATTCCACAAACATATACGGGCCCAATGTGTTTGGACAATTTGCACTCTACTCGGGCTTATTTGCTCATGCTGAATTTAATGCTTATAACCTGAGTGTTTATAATAATTACCCACCTTATAATGCCAGCCGTATTTGGATTGGAAGTGCACCAGTGGGCATAGGTTATTATTCGGGAGGGCAGCAGGGAGGCGTTTACCTTTCTTTATTATATGACCTTATTAATAATCCACACTCGCCATATTATAACCCTGCCATGCCACTTATTATCAGAGTCGGATTTCTATTTTAACACCTCAATCAAAACATATTAAACAATAATCATGAATAAAAAAATCAAACTTTCCTTAGGCACTGTTATGTCAGTTGTTCTAAGTATTACTTTTTTGAGTTGCAGCAATTCGGCCGGAAAAGGCACAATTAACGGAAATTTAAAGAATTTTAAAGAAGGGTACGTTTACCTTGACGAATTAACTCCGGCATCGGCTGAGGTTAGAGACAGTTGCAAAGTAGATAGTAAGGGAAATTTTACTTTAAAATACAATAGCAAAGACCCTAATTTTTATCGCATTCGCTTAACCCCCGAAAAGTATATTTTAATAATTGCGGCTGATAACGAAAAAATTGAATTTAGTGCCGATGCTGATAATCTGGGTAAAACAGTAAAAATTACAGGCTCTGAAGATGCTCTTTTGCTACAAGAAGCTACTCATGTTTTACAAAATACAGCGAATCAACTCGACTCTTTAAATCAAGTTTATCAGAAAGAGCAAGCCAATACTGCGCTAGATTCTATTATACAGGTATTACAAGGTCACTATCAAAAACTACTTGACGAACAAACCAGTTACATTAAAAATTTTATTGATAAGCACAGCTCATCATTGGCAGGTATTGCTGTAATTGATAAATTAGAATCGGACACTTATTTTGAATACTATAAAAAACTCGATGCCGGCCTTATGAAAAGACTGCCCAATCATGCTTTTACCAAAATGTTTCATGGTCGTGTTGAAGAAATGGGGCGTTTAGCTGTAGGCAATTTGGCTCCTGAAATTAATTTGAATACCCCATCCGGAGGGAGCATAGCCTTAAGTTCGCTTCGGGGAAAAATTGTATTGATTGATTTTTGGGCCAGTTGGTGTCGCCCTTGTCGTGCAGAAAACCCTAATGTTGTTCGCATTTATAATACGTATAAAGATAAAGGTTTTGATATTTATAGTGTTTCATTAGATAAAGATAAAGCAGCATGGCAAGAAGCTATTCAACAGGATAAATTAATATGGCCTTCACATGTAAGTGACTTAGGCTATTGGGAATCTGCTGTGGTAAAGCAATACAATATCTCTGGTATTCCGTTTACATGCCTTATAGATAAAGAAGGTAAAATTGTGGCCAAAGGGTTGCGTGGCGAAGCATTAGAAGAGAAAATCAAAGAATTGACAGAAAAAAAATAAAAGGAAAGGTGTTTTTTAGGTCATAAATAGGGCTTTTTAGAAATCGCATGATTGAAAAGAGTAGTAAGATGGGCAAAAAACAGGATATTGAATATGGAAAAGCGCATAAAAAGGGGGGTTTAGCGAACAGTTATTAACAAAACGGATATTTTATCAACAAAACTAAAAATTTCTGTATCTCGCTATTGGCGCGTATTTGAATTGAATTATTTTTGCTGCTGTTAAACGTTTTATTAATCCAATTTAAAAAATTAAAAACATGAACAAACAAGAATTAATTGAAGCAATGGCTTCAGAAGCTGAGTTAACAAAAGCTGATGCAAAAAGAGCTTTAGATGCATTTATTGGTGCTACAACTGCTGCCCTAAAAAAAGGTGACAGATTAGCTCTTGTAGGTTTTGGATCTTTCTCAGTAGCTGATCGCTCTGCACGTACAGGTCGTAACCCACAAACCGGTAAAGAAATTAAAATTGCTGCTAAAAAAGTAGTACGTTTTAAAGCTGGAGCTGAGTTAGCTGGAACAGTAAACAAAAAGAAAAAGTAATTTTTCTTATCAGTAACAAAAAAGGCCTTCTATTCAGAAGGCCTTTTTTGTTACTGGAAACCTAGAAACCCATTTTGTTATATGGACTGAAAAACAGGGGTTCTAAAATATTTTAATACATCACACGTTACCTTTGTCAATATTTTAAATAATTAATAAGCAATTGTATTTTTGCACAAATGTTTTACCATGTCTAAACAGGAAAAAATTTTAAATTTCAACCCCAATAATCCCGCTCAGGAAGGGAGTAATATTTTTGGCTTGCCCTTTAACAGAGAAGATGCTACCATTGTTTTATTACCCTTGCCATGGGAAGTTACCGTTTCGTATCGGGCTGGAACAGCACATGCCCCGGAACTTATTTATGAAGCCTCACATCAGGTTGATTTGTATGACCCCTTTATAAAAGATGCTTGGAAAATAGGGATTTTTATGGACAACATAAATGAAAGCTGGCTTGAAAAAAGCATGCACTTAAGAAACCGTGCTATCCAAATTATTTCACAAATTACGGCTTCTGAGAACCATCTAAACAACGTTATGCTTAATGCCTATTACCAGGAAGTAAATGAAGGAGGAAGAGAATTTAAAGAAGCCGTTAAACAGTATTCGCTTAAGGTTATTGAAGAAGGTAAAATTATTGGTGGTGTAGGCGGAGACCACAGCACTCCTTTAGGCATTATTGAAGCTTTGACCGAACAGTATTCCTCATTCGGAATTTTGCAATTAGATGCGCATTGTGATTTACGTAAGTCTTATGAAGGTTTTGAATATTCGCATGCCAGTATTATGTATAATGCTTTAAAGTATAAGCAGGTTAGCCGGCTAGTACAAGTGGGTATTAGGGACTATTGTGATGAGGAAATGAATTATATAAAGAATTCTGATGGACGTGTGCAAACATTTTTTGATCGCGATATAAAGCAAGCCCTGTATAAAGGGAAAACCCGCGAAGAGTTGTTTGAAGAAATAGTGCAAGAATTGCCCGATAATATTTATTTAAGTTTTGATGTTGATGCCTTAGACCAAAAGCTTTGCCCACATACGGGAACTCCTGTTGCTGGCGGCTTTGAAGTCGATGAAGTTTTATTCCTTTTAGAGAAAATAGTTTCTAAAGGAAAGAAAATAATAGCGTTTGATTTAAATGAAACAGGTAAAAATGAGTGGGATGCAAATGTTAGCAGCAGACTCTTATACCGCATTTGTAATATGGTGTCAAAAAGTAATGCTTTGGGTTAAAATGAAAAATAACTCAAAAATAATTTTTGTATAGTTAATGCAAATGTATAGGTTTGTAAAAGGGAATTATTTTTTAAATTACACTAATAAATTTAACTATGGGAAAAGGAGATAAAAAATCAAAAAGAGGAAAAATCATTATGGGTTCTTATGGTGTTAGTAGACCAAAAAGAAAAGCGGCCAGCCCAACAGTAAAAGTGGGAAGTAAAAAAGCAGCTGCTCCAAAAAAAGAAGCAGAGCCTAAAAAGGTTGCTGCTAAGAAATCAGCTCCTAAAAAAGAGGCTGCCCCAAAAAAAGTAGCTAAAAAGAAGGAAGAAAAATAGAGTATTACTGATTTAATATCTATAAAAAAGTCCGCCAATGCGGACTTTTTTATTTTGAAATTTTTATTAAAAAAATGAAGATACTTGCGTCTGTTTTGCAGAGATTATTTATTTTTTCTTAGCCGACAGCTTTACTTTTTTAAGCGACTCTTTAACTTCTTTAGTATATTTTTTATCGCTAAAGAAACCTTCTTCTTCACCAGCTTTATAACCAATTAATACTTTAGGAAAATCGAGTACATCCAAGTCAACAGCCGACAAACTCAAAGCGTTTTTATTCGAAATTTCGGGAATCAACTCCACTTCAAAATCAACCTGATAGCCGTTATCTTCATCTTGTGGAGCAACATCCCAACGGTTTGTGTTTATTAATACACAAGTATTTTCATATCCCACCCGACTATACTCCATAGCATAGTAATAATCACCACCCAAAGTAAATTTAAATGTACCGTTTTTACCGGTGTAAACCGAATCTATTTTAGTATTCCCTTTATATAATCGAATGGTAACACCTTCTAAGCGTGACTCGCCATCAACTACAATCCCTTGAATTAATAGAAAATCCTCACTGGCTGATTGTTGAGGTTCAGACTCTTTATCTTTTTGTGCATATAAGGGATTAATTCCGAATAAAATAACGAAAAGAAAGAATACTTTTAGGAATATTTTCATATTACTCGTGTTTTAATTTGTATATAAAAATACAAAGAGCATTAGTTTATAGACACTTTATATATAAAGAGTTGTTAACTATGTTTTGTTAATTTGGGGCAATAGTCATTACCGGAACTTCAGAAATATTAATAATTTCTTGAGCTAATGAGCTTACAAAATAGGGGGTATAGCTTAATTCCTGCTGGGTCATTAACATAATTACATCCGATTCAATTTTACGAGCATAGTCAGCAATAATTTCACCCAACGATTCAAATTCTAATGAGGTTTTAACAATTTCAGCACTGTATTTTATTTTGTGTTTATCTAATACCGATTTTACCTGAGTTAATTTTTGCCCCATACGATTAATTAAGTATTCGTCAGCATCAAAAACAACACACACAACATGAATAACAATATCGCTATCTAACTTTGCCATAGCAATTGCTTTTTCAAGTTTTTGGCGTGCCTCTTTACTTAAATCAATGGGTAGTGTAATGTTTATAAATTTAGAAAGCTGACTGTATTGATTAGCCAGCATAATGGGAATAGGACATGTACGCATAATACGTAACGAATTAGAACCTAAAAACCTATTCTTATAATCACCAGCGCTATTGCATCCCATAATAATTAAGCCGGCATTAACCGAAGCAGCTTTTTCTAAAACCCGATCATATACTTTTCCTTGTTCTACAAATAACACCCATGTATAATTGGTACAGTTAGACCATTCTTGCTCTATGATGCGAATTAACTTTTGTTCAAAGCTTTTCTTTAAATCATCTTTGTCTGAAAAATCATTATTTTTTATTTCTATTTCGTTCTGATCTATAACAAAAATAAAATAAACAGTTGTTTGTTGCTTACCTATAATTGCTTTTGCATATTTCAATGCCTGTATAGATTGATCGGAGAAATCTATCGGAATTAAAATATTATAAATTGATGCAGACATAAAAAAAATAGGTAATTTTGGCAGTATGATAGATTATTTAAATAATTTTTGAAGGGCAAATATAAATAAACAATTTACGATATGAATAAAATTCCTGATTCCGAATTAATACTAAATCCCGATGGCAGCATCTTTCATTTACACTTACTTCCGCATCAAATAGCCGAAAATATAATTTTAGTTGGAGATCCGGGACGCGTGAATATGGTTTCAGAAAACTTTGATCGTATTGAATATAAAGTGCAAAACAGAGAGTTTGCTACACATACGGGGTATTTTAACAAAAAAAGAATTTCGGTTGTAAGCACGGGAATAGGAACCGACAATATAGACATTGTCATTAACGAGCTGGATGCTTTAGTTAATATTGATTTGAAAGAAAGAACCGTAAAAAATAATCACACCCCTTTAAACTTGATTCGTATTGGCACCTCCGGTGCTTTGCAGCCTGATATTGCTGTGGATAGTTTTGTGCTTTCTGAATATGGTTTAGGAATGGATGGTTTATTGCACTTTTACCAACATCAATTCCCGGAAGAAAAAGCTATACTAGATGCTTTTGTTAAACAAACAGGGTGGGGCATGCCCCTTAATATGCCCTATTTGGTGCAAAGCAGTGCCCCACTTTTTAATAAACTTAAAGAAGGAATGCATACCGGAATTACAGCCACAGCATGTGGGTTTTATGGGCCACAGGGACGAGTTTTAAGATTAAATACAGCTATTGAAGGGCTAAATGAAAAACTAACTTCATTTTCATACGAAGGCCACAGAATTACTAATTTTGAAATGGAAACATCAGCACTTTTTGGGCTCAGTAAGCTTTTAGGGCATCATGCCGTAACAGCTTGTGCTATAATTGCCAATCGCATCATAAAAGAATACAGTAAAGACTATAAAATTACTGTTAATAAGTTAGTTAAAATAATATTACAGCGACTTACCGAATAGCCTGTTTTTCGTAAGATATTTACAAGGCATTTAAGTAAACATATAGCACCCGGTAAATATTTGAAATGAATACGAATGAACTACATGCGTTAATTAGCCTGTTGGATGACCCGGACGAAGGCATTTTTGAGCAAATAAATTCACAAATCCTGTCACAGGGGTCTGCCATAATTTCTGAACTTGAAAAATCATGGGAAGACAGTAAAAGTGCCTTACAACAGCAAAGGATAGAAAATCTAATTCAGAAAATTCAATTCTCGGAAACCCAACGAAATTTGGTAAACTGGATTTCGACTCAAGGGCAAAATTTATTGGAAGGAGCTTTGATTATTGCGCGGTATCAATTTCCGGAATTAAACGAAAAAAAAATAATAAGCTTTTTAGAACAACTTAAGCAAGATATTTGGTTAGAACTCAACCCGAATCTTACAGCCATAGAACAAACACACGTAATAAATCATATTTTATTTGAAGTGCACCAATTTAGCGGCAACAATATTAATTTTCATCACCCTCATAATTCATTTATCAATATGGTGCTTGAATCTAAAAGAGGAAATCCGCTTTCCTTATCTGTAGTTTACATTTTATTAGCACAAAAATTAAATCTTCCAATTTACGGAGTTAACTTGCCTCAACATTTTGTTTTAGCCTATATGGGCGGTGAAACTACTTATGGTATATATGATTTAGATAAAAATAAAGATGTGCTGTTTTATATCAATCCTTTTAGTAAAGGAACAATATTTAACCGCCATGAAGTTGATGCGTATTTAATGCAGTTAAAAATTACACCTCAAGACGCATACCTATACCCGTGCAGCAATATTGAGATTATTAAGCGAATGGTAAATAATTTGGTATTTGCTTTTGAAAAGAATGAAAGCACACGCAAAACAGAAGATATGAAATTGCTACTGAAATGTTTTAAATCATAAAAATTGAGAAACAATCCGGCCATAACTATTCCCAAAAGAAACACTCCGCGCTTTGTCATTTTTCTGATTGATATTTTGATTTGTGCATTTGGGGTGCTATTAGCTTATTTACTTCGTTTTAACTTTCACATCCCCGAGGTTGATAAGCAGGATATCCCTATTGTATCGGCTCTTATTCTTAGCATTCGGGCAATGAGCTTTTTGATAGGAAAAACTTACGCAGGCATTATTAGATACACCAGTACTAAAGATGCACAACGAATTTTTTGGGTAGTGTTGCTGGGTACTATGGTGTTAGCTCTTATTGATGTTATATTTTATCGGTATCAGGGTAAAATTATTGTGCCTACTTCCATAGTAGTTCTTGACTTAATCATTACTGTTTTCTTATTGATTGCTTCTCGAACTCTTGTAAAAGTGTTGTATTACGAATTGAAAAATCCAAAAAGAGATAAAACAAAAGTTATTGTATATGGTGCCGGAGAGGCCGGTGTAATCACACTCAGGACTCTGGATAAGGATGCCGGTACCAAATACAACGTAATTGCTTTTATTGATGACGACAAGAAAAAGCGCGGTAAAAAAATTGAAGGCGTAAAAATTTATCATACGAGCGAGCTCGATAAGCTACTTTCAGCTACTGAAATTACCTTTATTATTATTTCCACAACGCATATTCCGGCTTCAAAAAAACAAGCACTGGTAGAAAAATGTTTGAATTACAATACCCGTGTTCTTAATGTGCCCCCAATTTCGAATTGGATCAATGGTCAATTGAGCTTTAAACAAATTAAAAAAATTAGAATTGAGGAGTTATTGGAACGTGATGAAATTATTTTGGATAAAGAAAAAATATGGAATCAGATAAGCGGTAAAACAATATTAGTAACCGGGGCAGCCGGTTCTATTGGGAGTGAAATAGTACGACAAATAATTCGGTTTAACCCCAAAAAAATTGTCCTTCTTGATCAAGCCGAAAGCCCTATTTATGACTTGGTAAATGAGCTAAAAGAAAATAATCAAACAGAATTTGAAGAGGTAATAGCGGATGTAACCAGTTCTGAACGCATAAAAAATGTATTTGAGCATTTTAAGCCACAAATAGTATATCATGCTGCGGCTTATAAGCATGTTCCTCTTATGGAAATGAATCCCTCTGAGGCTGTGGCTGTAAATGTAAGAGGCACCAAAATTGTTGCCGATTGGGCTCATTTCTTTCAAACAGATACCTTTGTTTTGGTCTCAACAGATAAAGCAGTTAACCCTACAAGCGTTATGGGAGCTACTAAACGAGCGGCCGAAATGTATGTGCAAGCTTTAAATAGTAAAAGTGAAACAAAGTATATTACTACGCGCTTTGGAAATGTTTTAGGTTCTAATGGTTCGGTTATCCCATTATTTAAAAAGCAAATTGAAAAAGGAGGCCCCCTAACAATAACGCACCCCGATATAACAAGGTATTTTATGACAATACCCGAGGCCTGTCAACTAGTACTCGAGGCCGGATGTATGGGAAATGGAGGTGAAATATTTATTTTTGATATGGGAAAATCTGTTAAAATTGTAGATTTGGCTCATAAAATGATTCGTTTAAGTGGCTTAACTTTAGATAAGGATATTGAGATAGTTTATACCGGACTGCGCCCAGGTGAAAAACTTTATGAAGAATTGCTAAATAATTCGGAAAACACTTTGCCCACTCACAATAAACAAATAATGATTGCAAAAGTTAATCCAAGAGAATTTAACGAAGTAAGCCTTGAGGTTAATGTTCTAATTGATCTTTTTGACACTCAAGACAATATGAAGCTCGTATTGCAACTAAAGAAAATAGTGCCAGAATATGTAAGCAATAATTCGGTTTTTGAATCTCTTGACTCTAATTCTGTTCAAAAGAAATAATACGTTTTAATATATGAACAAAAGAAATTACTTAAAACATAATGCTATTCACAAAAAACAATTAAGTTTGTTGCTGCATTATACAAAATTTGTTCAAAACTAATGCCACTCGATTGATAAACGATATGCGTAATAAACTCATACTCACACTTACTGTATTAATTGGTATAATTTTTATTCATCAACAACAATCTATTGCCCAGTGTAATAATGTATTTCAGTTTGCCACTGGTGCAACTCAGGCTACTTGTTTAACTGCAGATGGAACCATTTCCATTAGTAATATTACCGGAGGCTCAGGAAATTATACTTTTTCATTACTAGGCGGTGCATTTGTTCCTCCATCAGCACCCCCTAATTCGCACACATTTAATGGCCTTACTGCAGGGCTGTACTCAGTAACTATTTCTGATGGAAATTGCGATACTACTGTTATGGTTACCATAGGTGTTACAGGTGCTATTGCAGGTGCTACAGCAATAACAACTCCTTCTTCATGTAATGGTAGTACAGGTACAATTGTAGTAAACCATCAGCCAGCTTCGGTCAGTATGGCTAATTATATTCTAAGTCCGGGCTCAGTAAATAATGCAACAGGTGTATTTAATAACTTGCCCCCCGGAAATTATAGTGTTATTTTGGAAGATGTTAACGGGTGTCCATTTACTTTAAATGGAATTACAGTAGGAACCCCTCCACCTATAACGAATGCCGAATTAGAGGTAACGCAAATACAATGTAAAGGTGCGCTAGGGTCTATTCTTGTTAAATCTGTTACCGGAGGGGCTACTCCTTATAAATATTCACTTAATGGCTCAACACCAACCACGAATAATGCGTTTAATGATTTGTTTCAAGGAGTATATACAGTAGTAGTAACTGATAACAATGGATGTACTTTTAGCAAAAGTGTTCAAATTCAGGGAAGCCTTACAGAACTTAAGGATTGTGATGCAGGAAAAGATACGACTATATTTTTTGGGGATAATGTTACTTTGAATGCGATTAAAGGTACAGGAAACAAATTTTATTGGTCTCCGGGAAACTTTTTAAGTGACAGCAGTTTACTAAGCCCCATAGCGTTTCCAAACTATACTACTACGTATACTTTTACATCGCGTACCGCAGAAGGTTGTACCTGCACAGATAGGGTAACTGTAAGAGTAATTCCCTTAATAAAAATTCCGAATACATTTACACCTAACGGAGACGGGAAAAATGATATTTGGATTATCGAAAATACTGACAAATATACTGATGTGGAGTTAAATGTTTTTAACCGTTGGGGTGATAAAGTGTATTATGTTAAAAACTATGTTGCGGGTAATGAATGGGATGGAGGATCATTGCCCGAGGCAACGTATTATTATGTTTTGAGATTTAAAAACCCGGGAGACTCAAGATACTTTGAATATACCGGTGGAATTACAATTATTAGATAATATATTAATTGGCGAAAAGAACTTTATGAGGCTTTTTTATAAAATAATATTTCTTTACTTATTTGTTTTTTTTGTTGCGGGTATTGAAACAGCTACAGCTCAGCAAACATCACAATATACCCAATACATTTTTAATTATTTTGGAATTAATCCGGCTGCCGGAGGCTCAACTAAATGTCTTCAAATTAAAACCGGCTATAGAAAACAATGGTGGGGTTTTGAATCAGCTCCGGTTGAGCAGTTCTTTAGTGTAAATGGAGCACTTAAAAACAAAAAGCCTTATACCAAATCAAAAAATGTGATAGGCTTTTATCAGGAACAAGATAAAACCGGAGGTTTAGGGCCAACTGCTAGAAACGCATTCAGTCTTAATTACTCTTACCATGTTCCACTTTCCAGTAATTTTTATGCCTCAGCCGGTCTTTTTGCAGGAATTATTCAATATAACTTTATTCGTGATAATGTAAAACTAACCGTAGCTGATGACAATGCTGTGGGGGCTTCAAGAAGAGTGATTTTGTATCCGGATATTAATCCCGGTGTGATGATTTATAATCCACTTTTTTTTATTGGATACAGTATGAAGTATGCTATTCAAAAAAAGTTGGATGCTATTTATGGCTTTGGAAGTTCGTTACACCGCACACACTATATAACAACCGGAGCCAGCATTCCGGGGCGCAGAAAAGAATATTCTTTTTTACCCTCTATAAATGTGAAGCTGGCAAGTGGTGGCGCTCCTGTTGGACTTGATGTGGGGTTTTTAATTGATTTTAAAGATGTTTTCAGATGGGGAGTTGTGTATCGTAAAACTGATGCAGCTTGTGCAATTGTACAATTTAAGGTTAAAAAATTTACGTTTGGCTATTCGTTTGATTATGTTACTTCAAAAGTAAGATTTGGTGCTGCCAACTCGCACGAATTAATGATTGGTTACCGGTTTTGTAAAAATGGGGGCGATGGGCTTGAAGAGAAAGAAAGGTGTTATGCTTATGACTAATACTAAAATAGCAGCATTTTACGGATATTTTTTCAAGAAACAGAAGTAAAAAATTACATCAGAAAAAATGATTATTTCTGATTCCCCTAGCGAAAGCTTTTTCAAAAAAGCAATTGGAACATGCAGAATAAAAAGCATGAATAAATATACAGCCCGATTATTTCTTATAGGTGTATTTGCGTTGCTTGTAGTATCAGTCTCATTAATTTTCTTTAATAAAAGTAACCCTTTGCAACTTATTTCAGATATTGTACAAACAGGTGAAATTGATACTTTGGAGTTTGCACCCGGATATCCGCAACCACAAATTTCAGCCTTAGCCCAATTAGAGCATTTTCCTGCTCCTCAATTTAAAAGTAATCATAAGCTGCTCCGCAACTTTTTATGGATGGACCCAGCGTATTTAAGCGGACTATTACAACCCAACTATAAAATGAATGATTGTGTTGCATTATCTACTCAAATACAAGCTCAACTAGCGCAACGCTGGCATTATTATTTCTTGGTAAGTAATAACTTAAAATCATACAAGTCTTATCGTAATACCAATACTTTTACTGGAAATTGGGTTGCTTACGCTAATTCACACCCTGAAATTCCTTGTGCTGCTATAAGTTTTTGGGCACAAGTGCAACCTTTTGTAGCCAGAAATAATTGTACAGGGAAATGGCCCTTTGTAAACAATCAACAATTACCAGACAGTTGCTACATACATAACAATAACGAACTTGTGCTGGCTAATAATAGAAAGAGACCAAGCCCTTTAACACCCGTTTCTGCTTTAAAATGCGATTTTGAAACACAAACAATTTATATTGACTCCTTATTGAGTGCTTTAAAAAGGCCACTGCAATTAATAAATGAAAATGGGGAAGTATTTACCCTATATAATGAAAAATTAATGGAGGGAGATTTGCGAATTAAAGCCGATAAAGAGAAGTACCCGAACATTAATTGGAATCAATATCAAGCATTAAAAAGATTAGAAAAAGAATGGGCCTTTAGAAACTCTTTTATGCAGAAAAAACAACTAGAGAATTGTTTATACACCGAGTATTCTATTGATGGTAACAATAATTTTAGACATGATTATGCGACCATGCGGGTAGTTAATTCAAAAATCAATAATCAGTATTACAGCACACCCGATTTCTATCCTCGTCATCCGGATAACTGGAAAACATGGAAAGGGCCTTGGCACGGATTAAAGTGGCTGCAAGTATGCCGTAAAACAGAGCTTGCTTTAGGCGATAATCTTTTTTCTCCTTTTGTAGCCGCAGGATGGGACAGTGTTGAGGTAAAGAACATACGACCAGCTCAATGGCTTGGATTGCTTAAGGTGGTTTCCAATATGGGAGCTGAGTTTTTCTATTCGGGATTTTTTAACACCGGTAAGCAAGTTGCCATTCCGGCTAACTACGTATGGCAAGCTACCACTCCTGTTTATGCACAAGCAATTACAAGCTTTTTTGAAGATATACTTCGCGATAGCAAAATGATTAATCAGGAAGATTTTATTGATTATCCAGATCCAGACGTGCCTGTTGTGGTGCGAAAAAGCAACCAGGCTAAAATTTGGATAATTGCCTGTAGCTGGCAAACCGGAACATCATATAATAAAGGTACTCCTCTTGAAAAAACAGTGTCGGTAAATTTAGGGCATAAAACATTAAAAGTACAAGCACGTAGGCAGGGCAGCGTTTATTATTACAGCGAAACCGGAAAACAGCCTTTATTTTATCAGTTTGATGGATGGCATGAATACAAGCACCCCTATTTTTGGTCAAAAAACATAGTATTAGAGGCTGAGTTGTATGGCAAAGAAAAAATAACCTTATCTAAGTCGCCAACAGATTACACAACTTTTACAACTTTAACAGCACTGCATGACAGTTTACATATTCCATTTGAATGTAGTTCCACAGCATCAAAAGTAAAAAAGATACACATTTGGCTCAAAAATAACGCTGTGAAAAATAGCTTAGATTTATACTTTAATTATATAAAAGTGGGGCAACTACCCATCAAGCATGAGGACAAAATTGTAAAATATACTATTGAATTACCTACTGAAAGCAGTATTGAAAAATTGAAACAAATACTTACCGTAAAGACACAACAAGATGGGGTTTGGATTGATAAGCTCGAATTGGTGATGGAGTAATTCAAACTATGCTAATGCTTTATAATCTTGCCATCTTCCATTTCTATGATTCTGTCTGTACGTTCGGCAAATTCATTATCATGAGTTACAATCAGTAATGTTTGATTAAAAGAGCTAGCAAGTTCTTTAAAAATTTGAAACACAATATCTCCATTTTTCTTATCCAGATTTCCTGTAGGCTCATCGCCCATTATAATTAAGGGATCATTAATTAATGCACGTGCTATAGCAACCCGTTGCTTTTGCCCTCCCGAAAGCTGATTGGGTAGTTTAAGAGCTTCATTTTCTATCCCTAAAATTTTAAGCTTTTCATAAGCTCTGTGTTCTACTTCTTTTGCTGCGTGTTCAGATAATTTTAATCCGGGGAGCATTACGTTTTGAAGCACTGTAAACTCGTTTAATAAATAATGAAACTGAAAAACAAACCCAATTTTTTTATTTCTAATTCGGGCTAAATCAACTTCTTTTTTTTGCATCATTAACTCCCCGTCAATCCATAGTTTTCCTTGATAATCGGTATCCATTGTAGATAGGATATAAAGTAAGGTTGATTTTCCACACCCCGATTTTCCAATAACAGAAATAAATTCACCTTGTTTGATGCTAAAGCTAACTTCTTTTAAAACCTGAATAGTTAAGGGGTCATGAAAATACTTCGAAATATTTTGTGTTTCTAAAATTGTCTTACCCATTTTATTTGCCTCTTATAATAACAACTGGATCTACTTTGCTGGCTTTTCGAGCAGGAAAATAGCCGGCTAAGTATGTGGTAAGTATAGAAAATACTGTTCCAATAATATAATAACTGGGGTTGTAGTTTATTGGATAGGTTTTTATAGTAGGCAATGCGGCTGTGTTAAAAGGAATTTGGTCAATAAATGCTGAAAGGCCAAAGCCAAAAAGAAGTCCAAGAAGACCACCAAAAATACCGATAAACAAGGCAATTCCTATAAAAATTCGTTGTACATCTAATCCTGAAAACCCAGTAGCCTTTAAAATGGCAATAGAATCCATTTTTTCATAAATCATCATATTCAAAATATTGTATATCCCAAAACCCGCTACAACCAAAAGCGTAATGCCAACAGCATAGGATATTAAACTTCGAACTTTGCTTCCAGTTTCAAATTGAGAGTTGGCTGTTTGAATATCTACGGCCTCAGTGTCATACAAATGGGCATACTCATTAGATAATTGCGGTGCCTGTAAAATATTTTTTAGCTTTACTTGAATATCGGTAATATAAGTATTTGATTCGCCAAGCATTTTTTGTGCAGTATTTATACTACAATAGCTCTGAACCTTATCAATTTCTTGTAAGCCTGATTGGAAATACCCCACTACTTTTAACTGAATGGGGTTTCCCTTTGCAGTAGTAACTTGGATCATATCGCCAATATTGGCCAGCATTTTTTCGGCTGCAGATTTACCTAATATGATACTGTTGGGAATATTTTTCAAGTCAATGTAATTTCCTTCGGTTACATAATCTTTAAATAAAAATAAACGCGCCTCTGCTTCTACATCTATACCATTAATAATACCGGTTAAGTCAATATTCCCAATATTATAAAATACAGGAACTGTTACTTTTGGGGCTACTCCTAATACCCGTGAGTCTTTAGCTAAACTATTCACAATAGCCTCGCTGTTTCTTATTTGAAGTAAGTCATTTTTGGGTTTAACGGAACGTACAAAATTGTAATAATGATGAAACGATGGCACTAGGTCAACAGCTTGCTTTTGAGCGGGTAAAATTTCATTATACAAACGTATATGAGGGGTGCGGTTTATAATTAGCCCATCGAGCAAATCATTTAAGCCCGACATAAAACTAAGTAAGGTTATGAACATAGTAATACTAAATGTTACTCCAATAGCAGCTACTAATGTTTGTTTCCAGCGGGCTAATAATAAGGAACGAGAAATATTTGCTAAGAGCTTTAATCTCATTTATTAGGTATTCGTAGTTCATCGGTTTTGCTTATACCGCTTATTACTTCAATGTTTTGATAGTCTTTTAAACCTGTTTCTATTTTTACCGTGTCACCATTTGTTTTTATAACTAACGAATCGTTTAATACACATTTTCGGGGAATAAGCAAAGCTTTTGATTTGGTTTTTAACAATATACTGGCTTCAAAAGAAATATTAGGATAAAGCACTTGGGGCGGTTCGGTAAACTCAGCTTCTACTAAAAATGTTTTATTTCTGTCATTCATTAAAGGATTAATTTTTGTTACTTGAGCCTTAAATACTTTATTTTTATAACTATCAAGGGTAACAAATACCTGCTGCCCTTTGGCAATTTTCAAAATATCATACTCATCTATTTGCATTTCTAAAATAAAATGATTTGCCTCGCCTATAATTCCTATGGGTGTTTGAGGGCCTACAATTTCACCTTTCTTTTTAAATAAGGCGTACATAATACCGTTTAACTCGCTTTTTATAGAGTAATCACTCTCTGTTTTATCAGATAAAGCTAAAATTCTTTCAGTAATTGCTGCATTTAATTCAAGCTGTTTCTTTAAGTCATCATATTTGACTTTTGCAGCAAAGTAATTTACTTTGGCATTTTGAAAGGCAAGTTGACGTTGCTCCAGTTCTACTTTACTACCTACTCTTTGATTCCACAAATCTTTTTGCCGCTCGTATAGTAAAGAGTCATTTTGAAGTTTGTTCTTTAAGAGGTCTTTTTGAAGCTGAGCTTCATTCAATTTTTCTTTGTTTGCATTTAAGCTTGAAAATTGGGCATTAAGTGCAGCGTTCTCCGTATTTAATTTCTGAGCTTTATGATCTAAAACTACAATTATTTGATCTTTTACAACTGTATCACCTTCTTTAACCAGAATGTCTTTTATAACACCGCTTACAGCTGAAAAAACTTGATATTGGTTTTTACTTTTAATGGTTCCAGATGCATATACCGATTCTGTAACTGGTGATTCATAGGGGCGTATTTTCTCTTGTTTTGATTGACACGAAAACAGAAAAACGGCTAAAAATAAAAAAGAAAGGCACTTCATTGAGGAACAAATTTAGAAATATCCTTAATTGATAAGTCTAATTCAAAAAAATAAATTATGATACTTGTTTAAATGAAAAAAACCGAATAAATCAATTTACCTCTAAAACTTCTAAATCATAAATTAGTGTAGTATAGGGTTGTACTGAGCTAATATGCCGCTTTCCAAAGGCTAATTTGCTGGGTAATATTAAGGTGGCTTTTGTTCCTTTCTTCATCAACAGCAATCCTTCTTCCATTCCTTTGGTTATTTTGTGGGCTGCCATATCTATTTCAATTGGGTTTGTTTGAGTATCAATATTTTGGCCTTCGAGAGTCGTGCATGTGTACGTAATTTTTACTTTGCTTGTTGGCGTAATGTTAGGCTCTGTTCCTGCTGTGCGCACAATGTAATAGAGTCCGGTTTCGGAAGGGGATACCGTAATATTATTGAGTTTAACAAATTCTTCAATACGCTTAGGTTCTTCGGTTTTCCGAAGTTCATTATCATGCTCTATTTCTTCGGAACTACGCGTATCAATGGATTCTTTTGTTTTTACTGCCAATAGTTTAATTCTAAAGTTCATTTTGCTCCCTTTTTTAACAAAGTTAGGACGTGATACTTTGAATGTTTTGGAATAGACAGAATCAGCATTTACACGAAATACGGCTGAATCGCCAATGGCCATAAGTGTCATACCCTCTTCAAGCCCTCCTTTAAAGGTGGGTTCAAGCAGCTCAAAAATATTTTCGGGTCTGCTGATGCGTGAGTCAAAAATTACTGAATCTTTGTGATTGGTATATACAAGAATTGTTTTTATGATATCACCAGGACGTGGCTTTACAGTGCCGCCATGGCGATAAATTTTATATTCAAGCCCAGAAGATGTTTTTTGAAAAGGGGCACTTTTCTGTCCCAGAATTACTCCTCCGGACATCACTATAAATAGCAGCGTGAGAAGTTTCTTACAGGTCATTTTACTTTACCTCAAGTAATTCAACATCAAAAACAAGTGTACTATAAGGTTTAATAGGCCCTTGTTCCATATCGCCATAAGCTAAATTAGAGGGAATAATAAAGGTTGCTTTTCCTCCTTCGTTCATAAGCAAAAGAGCCTCGTCCCAACCGGGTATAACCTCTCCGTTCCCAACGGTAAATTCAAAAGGTTCGTATTTTCGTCCCGAGTTATGAACATTGTTTTCTTGTGCAACTTTCTCGTTATTAGTATCAAATAATGTTCCGTCAAGTAAACGCCCAACATAATTCATTTTTACTTTTTTCCCTTTTTCAGCCTTTACTCCTTTTCCTTTAGTTTTTTCAATATAAATAAGGCCACTGGCAGTAGGGGCGGTTGTAATCTTTTTTTCGGTTAAATATTTGGAAATATTTTCTTTTTCTTCGCTCTGACGAAGAGCAGATTCACGCTCTTGCTGCTCCATTTTTTCTTGACGCATTTTCTCAATTTCTTCTTTAGTTTTAATTTCATCAACCTTTACAAAAAACGTAAGCATACTCCCTTTAGCAATACCTTTAGGTAATTCCTGCATTCCAAATGTTTTTTCGAAAAGAGAATCGGCACTAACAATAAAACTTGCACTATCTCCTTTAACCAACATAGCAAATCCTTCCTCCAACCCACCTTTGAAAGTAGGCTTTGTTAATGGAACAGGAACTTTACGACCTTGAGTGTGTGAATTAAATAATATACTATCTTTATCATTCTTATAAATCATATCCAACATTAATACATCTCCCTCAACAGCTTTTTTCCCTTTTTCATCATGCGAGAATAATTTATAATACAAACCATCTTTGGTTTTATCATACCCTGGATATTTAGAGTTATTGCAAGAAAAAAATAAAATAGAACTAAGTATTAAGGCCGAAAAAGCTACAGTAGTGTAATTTAATTTCATGAAGGATTTTTTTTAATAAGGCACAAAAGTAGTGAATATTGAACAACTCAATTATTTGAATAGGGTTAATCTCTATTAAATTAACAAATATTAGTCTGTTTAACCATGTCCCTTTTTGAATTGATGTTAATAAAAAAACGAAAAAAGCTTAAACTTAATTCACAGACCCATAATAATTCAGTAAATTTGTGAAAAACAATAAATTATATATGAAATTCGTTTATTTATTAACGGTTACCGGAATTTGCTCTTTTTTTGGAAATAACCTATCTATTCCCAACCAGCTTGTAAGAAACTTTCAAGAAAATAGTGTTGTATTAAAACACGAAGAACATGCCAATTTGAATACTGCCTTAACTGTTTTAGCAGAAGGTATTAACCCTAAATCATTTAATAAAACTTGGAAGACTGAAAAAAGTATTTGGCTTGAAAAAACAAATAGTGCTACCGATGTGAATGCCCTTAGTGCCAGTATGGTTACCCTCTCAGAGCAAATTAAACCTAAATATTTTAAACCCGCTTGGGAAAAGAACAAAACCAGATGGATAAAGCAAGTTAAAGAAGCGCGCAGTACCCTTGCACTTGCGGGGTTATTAAAAACTTTTTCGGGTAATTTAAAACCAGAAGCATATACGAAGGATTGGCCTACTGCGGCTAAACAGTGGGTAGAAATCCTGAACACGATTGAATAATTATTTTTGAATTGCTTTTTTAACTAAAATCCATGCGAGCCACAAATCTCAATAAGATAATAGGTGTAGTGTCGTTTTTTGTAGTCATTGGCACCCATTTTCTTAATGCACAAAACAGGCCGGCAATTCATGCTGCAAAATACCAGGAGGGGTTAATCAATATTAAAGTAAAAGTGGCTTTTAGCAATATATGCTATGTAAACCGTATTGATTATCCGGGGTTTGATGATTGTTTAAAAAGCATTCAAGCACTCAGTATTTTAAAAAAATTTCCTCATCATAAAGCACCCGTAACCGAATTTAATCAATATCAACAAAAATTAACCGACTTAACTCTAATTTACAGCATCAGGCTTAATCCGCAACAACCAATTGAAAAGGCCATAACCATTTTAATGCACACTGGTATTTTGGAGTATGCCGAACCACAATATATTCAAGAGCTTTTCTATACCCCTAACGATCCTTCTGTTTCTGTTCAGTACTATCTCAATAAAATAAATGCTTTTCAGGCTTGGAATTTGAGCCAGAGCGACACAAATGTAGTTATTGGCATTACTGACACGGGAACCGAAATTTTTCACGAAGATTTGTATAACAATATTAAATTTAACTATTTGGATACCATTGACGGTATTGATAATGATACCGATGGATATATTGATAATTTTTATGGGTGGGATTTAGGAGAAAACGATAATATACCCCAGTGTAACGCTAATTATCATGGTTTGCATAGTGCCGGTATATCAAGTGCTGTGGCCGATAATAATAAGGGAATTGCGGGGGTTGGATTTAAAGCAAAGTACTTACCCATCAAAATTTCTGATGCCGGTGGCACATTGAATACCTCTTATGAAGGTATAGTTTACGCTGCCGACCATGGAGCCCAAATAATAAATTGCTCATGGGGAGGTTTGGGAGCTTCGCAGTTTGGCCAAGACGTGATTAACTATGCAGCTATTAATAACCAGGCACTTGTTGTGGCTTCTGCCGGAAATAATGGAGATGATGCGTTGTTTTATCCGGCCTCTTATCAAAATGTGTTCAATGTGGCAGCAACCGACCAAAATGATCATAAAAAGGCCAACTCTTCTTTTGGAACGAGTATTGATGTGTGTGCTCCTGGTGAAGATATTTTATCTACCTGGATCAATAATTCCTACATCAGTTCAGGAGGAACTTCCACTGCTGCTCCTGTAGTTTCGGGAGCTGCGGCTGTGGTTAAAAGTTATTTCCCTAATTACTCCGGTATTCAGGTTGGCGAGCAACTTCGAGCAACAGCCGATGTTATAGATACGATTCCTTTTAACAGTGTCTGGAATGGGAAACTTGGATCAGGGCGTATTAATCTTTTTCGGGCTTTAACTGATACTTCGGCTGTATCTGTTGTATTAACAGAAAGTGTTGTAAACGATAACAATGACAATGCATTTGTTGTAGGAGATACTTTGGTTATGTCAGGCGTATTTACCAATTACCTGCATGAAGCCACCAATGTAAATGTCCTCATGTCGTGCGATGCACCTTTTGTGACACTCCTTGATAGTGCTATTGCTTTAGGCAATTTGAGCACCATGCAAACCATAAACAACACTGCCAATCCATTTAGAGCTAAAATAAATATAGGTGCCCCTTCCAATGCTCCTGTTCACTTTAAACTATTGATAACAGACGCTTCAGGTCACTCATTTGTGTATTACATAAGCACCGTAGTAAATGTAGATTTTTTAAATATTACTATTAATGATGTAGCAACTACAATAACCAGCAAAGGCAATATAGGGTATAATAACAATTCCTCTCAAGGCTTGGGCTTTGTATATAACAACAGTAATCTACTTTATGAGGCAGGTCTTTTGGTGGGATCGGGACCTAATCGGGTATCTGACCGTATTCGGGAAACATCAGGAAATGATATTGATTTTGTGGCATTAAGCAACGTGTACAGAGTGACACCAGGGGTGTATTCGGAGTTTGATGTAAATGGAATATTTAACGATGATGGTGCTTTAACTGATGCCATTCCCGTTAAAATAATGCAACATGCACATGCCTGGAGTACACCAGCAGATTCACGCTATGTTATTTTTAAATATGAAATTATCAATACCGGAGCTGTGGTGCTGGATAACTTATTTGCCGGAATTTTTGCTGATTGGGATATTTTAAACAGTAATTTGAATAAATCAGCATATGACGCTCCTTCTAAAACGGGGTATTCATACAGCACTCAAGCAGGTGGCCTGTATGCCGGCATTAAACTGCTTTCGAGCACAGCGCCACCACTATTTTATGCTATGGATAATATATCAGGTGGGGCAGGGGGTATTGACCCCGTAGGCGGGCTTACTACCAATAAAAAGTTTACAGCTATTTCTACAACCCGTCTAAATGCCGGTGGTTCCGGAAATGGGAATGACATCATTAACTTTATGAGTAGTGGTCCTTATGTGCTTTCGCCTACAGATACTGCTGTGGTTGCATTTGCTCTTATTGCAGGTGATAGCTTAGCAGATATACAAAATAGTGCAGCAGCAGCTCAAATTAAATATGATAACGATATTGTAACAACACAAAAAAGAAATTATTACGATAATGTTACGGTTTTTCCTAATCCAACCCAATCACAACTTAATATTATGCTACCAAGCACAAACATTGGTTTTTGCAAAGTAATCTTATCTGACATTAATGGGCGAATAGTTAAAGAATTTGAGCCCGATTTTAAAACTGTTTATGTAGCCATTAATACCACTCCTTTTTGTAATGGTATTTATATACTGCGGTTAGTTACTGATAAATATGTTTACAGTCAAAAAGTAATTATTCAAAATTAAAGCTAAAATATATTTTAGGATATTTTTTTTAAGTATGCTAATGCTTTCTCCAAATCATCAGGTGTATCAATAGCAATAGTTTCCATCGTTGTTTGTGCTGTTTTTATCTTAAATCCGTTTTCAATCCATCTAAGTTGCTCCAACGATTCAGACTGTTCCAAAAAGGAAGGAGGGAGTTCCGAAATTTGATACAGTGTTTTTATTCGGTAAGCATAAATTCCAATATGTTTAAAATAAGCCCCCGACTTGAGTGCTTCTTCGTGCGGTGTTTTTACCATATATGGTATTATGCTGCGACTAAAGTATATAGCCTCATGTAACTTGTTTATAATAACCTTAGGAATATTTGGATTCTGTAATTCAGCAAGCGATTCGGCCTTTTTTATTAAAGTTGCCAGCTCTGTATTTTTTTCATTAAAGCAGTTTTTAAGTAAACTGATCTGCTCTGGTTTAATAAAAGGTTCATCTCCCTGTATGTTAATTAACACATCTTGCTCCTGAAGTTGTAATTTTTTTGCCCCTTCTTCGCAGCGCTCTGTTCCGCTTTGGTGTTTATCAGAAGTCATTAAACACTGCCCGCCAAACCGGATAACATGGTTGTAAATTTTTGTACTATCAGTGGCTACGTATAAGTCATCTAAATTAGCTTGTGAAGCTTGCTCATACACCCTTTGTATCATACTCTTGCCACCAATATCGGTTAAAGGTTTTCCTGGGAACCTTGTTGAAGCGTACCGGGCCGGAATCATTCCAATAATTTTTGGAGTCATTAAACAGTGTTTTATTGTTTATGATTGACAAAAATAATTAAATTATAAGATGTGTTATAATAAATAAAGACTCTACTAAGAGGCTATTTAGCCTAATAATTGAGCTAACACCATAATTCTTTAGTACAAATAATCATGTACGTTGATCTGTTTTACAAATAGTTTGTGAAAAGTAAACCTGAATCACTTTGCTATGTTGGTGTTATCACTATAAGGTAATATAATTTAACCCTTTAGGATAATCTTGTTGCACTATGTTAAAAATTTGATCTTGTTTGGAAGTATTAGCAACAAAATCTACATTTTGAACATCAAGAATAACCGTTTTTTGATTGGGCAGCCCTTTTAAAAAAGATAAATAGCTGTTTTGGATTTGATCGAGATATTCGGCTTGAATTTGAAGCTCGTACGAGCGCCCTCGATTTAATATATTTTGTTGTAGCTGCTCGGTATTGCGATAAAGATAAATAAGCAAATCGGGTTTGGGTAACGAAGCTGCTATAATATCAAAAATACGATGATACAGAATTAGTTCATCTTCTTTTAAATTATTTCTGGAGAAAATGAGGCTTTTGTATATAAAATAGTCAGCTATTGACAAATCATTAAACAAATCAAAATTCAGTAAGTCAGTTTTTAATTGATTATACCGATCGGCTAAAAAGCTTAATTCAAGAGGGAAGGCAACTTTTTCGGGGTTTTTATAAAATTCTGGAAGAAATGGGTTATTAGCAAATTGCTCTAACACTAATTTAGCATTAAATCGTTTTGCTAATAGAGTACTTAATGTAGTTTTTCCGGCACCAATATTACCTTCTATTACAATAAAATTATGTATCATTTATTCGTCCAAATCAGCTATTACAGAGTTAATATGATAGGTAGTTTTAATTACTTTTCCTTGATCACTGCACAGTTCCAGCAATTGTTTATTTTGAACTTGTAATATAGGGTGCAGGTAATCGGGTGCAACATCATTTAAAGGTACTAGTGTAAATTTTCGTTGAGCAATATAAGGATGCGGAATTACTAAGTCAACAGTATGCAGTATGCTATCATTAAAATACAGAATATCAATATCAATAATGCGTGGCATCCAGGTTTGCCCGTTTCTAACACGTCCCATTTGCTCTTCTATTCGCAGAAGTTCATGTAACAAGCATGGGGCATTATAATCTGTTTTAACTTCAATTACAGCATTTAAAAAATCATCTTGTTGCGTGTTTCCCCAGGCTTTGGTTTGATATACAGCCGAATAGGCTGTAATTTTAATGGGTTGTTTTTGAATTAATTTAATAGCTTGAGTTAAGTTTTTTAAAGGAAAATTTAAGTTGGAACCAAGTGATAAAAATGCAGTGTTCATTGTTTAAGTACAAAAATTAAATCAGTCCTACTATGAGTAACATAACTAACAATAAAAACAGAAATAGTAACACCAGCAAAATGTTGAGACTAAAAGTAATCCAAACTAAAATTTTGGCACTTTTAACCATTGATGGTGGTTCCTGATTATTGATTTTTGACATGGCGACTGATTTCTTGATCAATGAAAGTGCAATAAAAGCCGGAATTAAACTGAAAATACTTAAAATCCAAAACGAAACTATAGAGATAATGGAAATTGTTAATGCTAATGATGCTTTCTTGTCAATAGCTTTCCTCATTTGATCTGAATTTGAAGGCGCTTTTCGATACAAGGTGTCTGTTCCTGAAAAATGCTTGTCCGAATAGGATATTTTTGCTGAGTTACTATACAACACAGAGGGTACTTCAGGTTTTAATTTTTCATACTTTAGGTGATAATTTGTAACAGCAACATCGGTGTTTTCAGGAACAGTTATTGGCTTTTTGATGGCCTTTACTGAACTTAATTGCGGCAACTCAGCTTTATTTTGTTTTTTATTAATTTCTGTTTTTGAATGGTTCCGACTCATAACCGTGAACCCCGAACTATGTTGCTTTTTATAAATACCTGCACAAGATGAAAGCAGCATTATAAGTAGGCTTGCTAATAAGGAATAAAATTTCATATTGCTTGGGTAAGAGGTAACAAATATATAAAGATAAATGCAAATCGTTTATCGAAACCTTATAGGTATTCTGTTTTTAAAACGAAGTCTCCCCAAAGATAGAGCCACCATCATCAAACCGAAATTTTTATACATAATAGCGACTTTAATAATTATTAGAAAATAAATTGACTAAAAAAATGTAGGTTTGGGGCTTAAAATTGATACTGATGAAATTTAAAGAAAAAGTATTAGTCATTGGTTCTTCAGGACAAATTGGAGGAGAGCTGGTTGAGGGCTTAAGAAGCATATATGGGAATGACCATGTAATAGCGAGTGACATTAAAGATTTAAGTAAAGATGAAATTAAAAAAATAGCCCCTTATGAAACGCTTAATGTACTTAATTCGAAAAGGGTTTTTGAGATCGTTAAGAAGTATGAAATAACACAGGTATATTTATTAGCCGCTTTGCTCTCGGCTACTGCAGAAAAAAACCCAATGTTTGCCTGGGATTTGAATATGAATGGACTTTTCAACATTTTGGAATTGGCCAAAGAGGGGCATATAAAGAAGCTTTATTGGCCTAGCTCTATTGCAGTTTTTGGCCCTACAACACCAAGGCAAAACACCCCTCAGTTCACCATAATGGAACCCAATACAGTTTATGGTATCAGTAAGCAAACAGGTGAACGTTGGTGCGAATATTACTATAACAAATATCATGTAGATGTTAGAAGTTTACGTTATCCGGGACTGATAGGTTATAAGAGTGCTCCTGGGGGAGGCACTACTGATTATGCGGTACACATTTACCATGAAGCCATAAAGCATGGAAAATACGAATGTTTTTTAAGCGAGAATACGAGTTTGCCTATGATGTATATGCCTGATGCTATTAAAGCAACACTCGATTTAATGCATGCCGATTCCGATAAAATTAAAATCAGGTCATCTTATAATCTTTCGGGAATGAGCTTTTCACCAAAAGAAATTGCACAGGAGATTACAAAGCATTATCCCGATTTTAAAATAACATATAAAACGGATAATCGCCAAACAATAGCTGAAAGCTGGCCTCAAAGCATTGATGATAGTGTAGCACAAAGGGATTGGGGATGGAAAGCACGTTTTGACTTGCAGAAAATGACTTCAGACATGATTAAACATTTAAAAGGCAGTATTTAACTCAAAAGGAGTTGCTCTAAAATTTATATTTCAAATTATTATGTTATCTATTAACAAGCTTTCTGTTAGTTTTAACGGCACCTATTTGTTTGAGGAAGTTTCATTTTTGATAAACAAAAAAGATCGTATTGGTTTAACAGGAAAAAACGGTGCCGGAAAATCTACTTTACTTAAAATCCTTTCCGGAAAAGTTCAAGCCGACTCCGGTTCAGTAGCGCTTCAAAATGGTTTAACAGTAGGTTATTTAGCTCAAGAAATTTCGAGTACAAGTACTAGCTCGGTAATGGACGAAACTTGTAAAGCCTTTGTAGAATTAAATCATTTGCAAGATCAGATTGATAAAATGAATACTGAAGTAGCAACGCGTACGGATTATGATTCAGAGGCATACCACCAACTGTTAATTAAATTACATGACGCTACGGAGCGTTTTAACATGATGGGAGGCTATGATACAGAAGGAAATGCTGAAAAAGTACTTATTGGATTGGGCTTTACTCGCAATGATTTTAAACAGCCTTGCAGTAATTTTAGTGGAGGATGGCGTATGCGTATTGAGTTGGCAAAAATTTTACTTCAACAACCTGATATAATATTGCTCGATGAGCCTACCAACCATTTGGATATTGAAAGTATTCAATGGCTCGAAGATTTTTTAAAAGACTACTTTGGCGCTCTAATTTTAGTTTCACACGATAAAGCTTTTCTAGATCAGGTAACTAATCGTACTATTGAAATTAGTTTAGGGAAAATATACGATTACAAAACTAATTACAGCAACTACATTATTCAGAGTAAAGAGCGTAGAGAGCAGCAGCTGGCTGCCCAAAAAAACCAACAAAAATTTATTGAACATACCGAAGATCTTATTAACAAGTTCAGGGCAAAAGCTTCTAAAGCTGCATTTGCTCAAAGTTTAATAAAAAAACTAGATAAGCTTGATGTTATTGAAGTAGATGATGAAGAAAATACGGCTATACATTTCCGTTTCCCACCCGCACCACGATCAGGAAAGGTAGTCGTTTCAGCACAAGGTCTTACAAAAAGCTATGGCGATAAACTTATTTTTAAAGATGTTAACATTGAAGTTGAGCGTGGACAAAAGGTTGCCTTGGTTGGAAAAAATGGTGAAGGGAAATCAACATTTTTAAAAATACTTGCAACCCAAACAAACTACGAAGGAGAACTGCAAATTGGCCAACTAACCGATTGGGGGTACTTTGCCCAAAATCAAGCCGAAAGCCTTAACCCCGAAAAAACCCTTTTTGAAACTATTGATGATGAAGCGGTAGGAGAAGTGCGAAAAAATGTACGCACCCTTTTAGGCTCTTTCTTATTTAGTGGAGACACAATTGAAAAAAAAGTGAAGGTGCTTAGTGGAGGTGAAAAAAACCGGTTGGCATTGTGCAAATTATTACTGCATCCATACAACTTATTATTGCTTGATGAGCCCACCAATCACTTAGATATGCGCTCTAAAGAAGTATTGAAAAGAGCCTTACAAAGCTATGATGGAGCAGTTATTTTAGTGTCACATGATCGAGATTTTTTAGAAGGCTTAACCGATAAGATTTACTACTTTGGTAACAAAACCGTAAAACCCTTTATTGGGAGTATTTATGAGTTTCTTAAATATAATAAAATAAATACACTTAGCGAGCTGGAGCAAAAAAAGGTTGAGAATAAAAACAACATCCAAGAACATAAAATAACGCCCAAGAATAAAACCCAAAATAATACTTTAAAGAAAGAGCTGGAAAAAGATATTAAGAAGCTGAACAAACAATTAAATCTTACGGAAAGCAGCATTGAGGAGTTTGAGAAGCAACTCAATATACTTAATCAAAAATTATCTACTCCAGAAATTTTGACTGATAATGCACAAGTAATTGATATTTATAAGCAACAGAAAAAGGTGCAAGAAGAACTGGATGCATTACTCAATCAATGGGAAAATCTTAATGTAATGATTGATAAAAAACAAATTGATTTAAAAATCGCTGAAGAGTAATCTTTTTAAAATAATTTAAAACGCTTTACATGAAAGTATTTCTGAAAAGCATATTAATCTGGCTTCTAAATCTATCATGGGGTTTTGCGCAGGAAGGGGTACTTAAAATTGGCCCTACTCTAAATGGTGTCCGTTCTATAGTTGATATTAATTTGCATGATAATGAATTATCCGTATTAACCAAAAACAAAAAAGAATTAAATTATTGGAAGCTCTCTCCTGTTAGTCTTATCCCTAACGGAAAACCTAAAGCCATTAATTTTTATGGAAAAAATTTACCTGAATACGCTCTGAATACACAGCAGTATGAATTATTTAAAAAAGTTTCATTATCAGATAAAGAGCTTTTGTTTTATAAACATAATGAAAATAAAGAGAGTGTTGAAGGACTCTATTTTCAGGAACTTGATTTGTCATTTAAACCTTTGAATGGAGTACAAAAATTAGCTTCAAGGAGCAACATAAAACTTCGTACCGGCTTTTTAGGATTAAACAAAATGGATGGAGGAGGTTTTTATTTAAAAACCAATCAAACATCTGAAAAAATTTTAGTAATAAATCAGGCACCGGCAACTAAAGCTGACTCAGAAATTATTTCGGGGCCAGTTACCTTTTCGCTTTATGATGTAAAAACAATGCAACCTCTATTAAACACTACAATGGATGTAGGTGTTCCCGAGTTTGGCGATCAAGCTGTGTTAAGCGAAAATAATTTTGCTTACACATTAACTTCTGCTTCCCAACAATCTCGAGCAGAAAGACGTGATATAATTAAGTCGGGTGAAGCTCCATGGTTTTATAAAATTACCGGAGTTGACTTAAATCACCCTGATACGAAGCCCTTTGTGAATAATTTACTCTTGAAAGGGAAAGGAATTTTGAATGCTGCTTTAACAATCAACAGCCTCGGAGAACTTGTTTGCGCTGGAACGTATTCAGAAATAAACAGAAGTGGAAGTACATCAGATTTTGATGGCATCTTCTACATAAGATTAAATCCTGAAAATGGAACACTGCTTTCCGAGAGCAATAAAAAAATTGACCGTAGTACTATTGAGTTTATGACAAGCAAAAAAATAGCTTCTCGAAATAATGGTATTCCAAGTGAGTTTAAGTTAAGAGGTTTGGAAACGATGGAAAATGGAACGACCAATCTTATTTTAGAAGAAGACTACTTTTACACCGTTACATACTCAAACGGGAGAGGGGGAGTATCCTCTACCAATCACTACATCTCTAAAGCTATTCTGGTTGCCAATATTTCACCCAATGGCGAAATAATTTGGATTAAACATATTCCTAAATTTCAACATTCAACAAATGATAATGGCGTGTTTAATTCTTTTACTTATTGCAAAATTCATAATGAATTACGCTTTGTTTTTTCGGATAATGAACGTAATTACGATAGCAAAACCAACGAAATAAAGCCCGAGAATACACAAAATATAAATAGAATGGCTGTTTCAGAAACTGCTAAATCAATTGCATTGGCCCGAATTGACGGAAGTGGAAATGTGCAGCAAAAATTACTGGCTCGAACAAAAAAAGATTTGCTTTTTGTGCGTCATGCTGAATGGACCAGTTCCGGAAACGAACTGTATTTGCAAAGTGTAAAACGTATGAAAACGGGTCAATGGTTGCTTGGAATTATTGTACCTCCTTATGGCCTGTATTTATTGATAAAAAGTTTTACTCCGCAGTATGCCTTAGCGCGTGTTGAACTTAATGTGCCTTAATCCGAGAAACAAAATTTATTAACTCAAATATTTCAATTATCATTTAAGTCATAGTATTCATAAAGAATACTACTCAAGCCACCTTTTTTAATAATTATTTCAAAATAGATCGAATCCGATAAACCTTTTTTACAATTAGCAATCTAAATTTAATGTTTCGTAGCCATTTTTTGCATGCACAAATACTCAATGCTAAGTATTCCTTAACAGAATAAGATGATGCTTTTTGAGTAAAAAATTTTGAGTATTAACTCAAAAAAATTAGGTTTGTTCACTTGAAATGATAAAAGATAAAAAACAACGATATTTCTTTTTTTATACACTACTTCTAACTTTACTTAGTAATACCTATGCTTGGGCACAGATAACAAAAGTTTTCGGAACTGTTGCGGACATAACTACGCACGAACCTTTACCTTTTATTAATGTGGCGTTTAAAGGAACGAATATTGGAACAACTACTGATTTTGACGGAAAATACAGCATAAGCACTGATAAAGAAATAGACAGTTTAGTGTTTACATACATTGGCTACGATAGGCTGGCCTTAAAAGTTAATAAAGGTACCGTAAAGCAATTAAACGTAGGATTAAGTGCCAGCACCATAGCATTAAAAGAAATAATTATTAAGCCCGGTGAAAATCCTGCCCATCGAATATTTCGAAAAATTATTGAGAAAAAACCATTGAACAATCGCGAAAAATTAGACTATTATCAATACGAAGTGTATAACAAAATTGAGTTTGATATCAATAATATTACCGATAAACTTAAAAAAAGCAAAACATTAAAACCCTTTAAATTCGTTTTTGATAATATTGATAGCACCAATGTTGCTGAAAAGCCATCGTTGCCTCTGTTTTTAAGTGAGTCAATTTCGGAGGTATATTACCGTAAACAACCAAAAGTTACAAAAGAGGTAATTAAGGCTACCAAAGTTGCTGGAGTTGAAAATGCCAGTGTGTCGCAGTTTACAGGTGATTTATATCAAAATGTAAATATTTATGATAATGCTATTTTAGTATTTGGGAAAAACTTTACCAGCCCTGTTTCGGATATGGGATTATTTTTTTATCGCTATTATTTAATTGACAGTATGATGGTTGATGGAAGGTATTGTTATCAAATACAGTTTAAACCGAAAAGAAAACAATCTCTTTGTTTTACCGGAAATATGTGGATTAACGATACCACTTTTGCAATAAAGCGTCTGGAAATGAATATGGCCGGTGATGCAAATATCAATTATATTAATACTTTTAACGTAGTTCAGGATTATCGAAACGTAGAGGGGTCTTGGTTCTTAAATAAAGATAAGTTGGTAGTTGATTTTATTTTGCAGAAAGATAAACCCGGATTTTACGGAAGAAAAACAACATCTTATACCAACATTTTAATAAATAAGCCTGTTGATGAAAAACTTTATAGTAAGACTGATAACCTTGTGGTTGAAGAGAACGCAACATCAAAAGATGATAGCTATTGGTTAAATAACCGGCATGATAGCCTTTCTAAAACAGAACAAGGGATTTATAAAATGGTGGATACGATTAGAACCATTAGAGCATTTAAAACCTATCAAGAGATCATAAAAAGCGCTACTACCGGCTATATTGTAAAAGGGCTTTTTGAGTTGGGCCCCATTTATAAGATGTATAGCTACAATAACATTGAGGGGCATCGTTTCAGGATAGGTGGTCGCACGAGTAATAAATTTAGTAAATGGCATGAGTTAAGTGCCTATGCGGCCTATGGACTTTACGATTATACCTACAAATGTGGAGCGGGCTACCGGGCTTTTATTACAAAAGATCCGCGACAAATGATTGGCCTTGATTATAAAAATGATTATGAAATTTTAGGGCAAAGCCAAAATGGTTTTTCGTATGACAACTTTATTGCTACTATTTCGCGAATTAAGCCTCTGTCAAACCTTACCAACATTCAAGAATATAAAGCTTATTATAGCTATGAATGGTTTTCGGGATTTGAGAATAAAATTGCTTTTGTGCATCGTATTTATACACCTGTAGCAGGCTTTAAATATCAGTATTATGATAATCAGAATAACGTACAAAACTTACCCAACTTAATCACTTCCGAAGTGCGGCTCTCTGCACGTTTGGCTATTGATGAAAAATATTTATCAGGAGAGTTTGAACGAATTAGTATGGGAACTAAATGGCCTGTTTTTTCAGTTCAATATACCGGAGGTGTAAAAGGGGTATTTAAAAGTGATTACCATTACCATAAAATAAATTTTAATGTTTCTGATCGTTTCCGCATAAACCCACTAGGATACACCGATTACATTGTTGATGCCGGTAAGGTGTTTGGACATATACCATTTCCACTTATGGAAATTCATGGCGGTAACGAGACTTATTTTTACGACCCCTATGCCTACAATATGATGCGTTTTTATGAATTTGTGAGCGATGAGTATGCCTCATTAAGCATGAGTCACCATTTTGAAGGGTACTTTCTAAATAAAATCCCCTTATTGCGAAAACTAAAATGGCGTGAGGTGGTTTCGGGTAAAGCTCTTGTTGGTTCTATTAATAATAAAAACAGTCAAGTTTTAATTTTTCCGAATACTTTAAATACCCTAAACGGAAAGCCCTATTATGAGGCTGGTCTTGGTGTTGAAAATATATTTAGAGTGCTTCGCTTTGATGTTTTGTGGCGCTTATCCCATTTAAATAACCCAAATATTTCTAAAGTTGGTTTTAGGGGTACGTTACAAGTAATTTTTTAAACTTATTTTTGCTGTATTATACGCATAAGAAAACATGATTTTAAGAGCAGAACATTTGTTTAAAAAATATAAGAATCGTATTGTAGTTAATGACGTTTCGGTTGAAGTACATCAAGGTGAAATAGTCGGTTTACTGGGGCCTAATGGAGCCGGCAAAACAACAACATTTTATATGACTGTTGGCATGATAAAGCCTAACTCTGGTAGAATATTTCTTGATGATTTAGAAATAACAAATGAACCCATGTACAAAAGGGCTCAGTTGGGTATTGGATATTTGCCACAAGAAGCATCTGTTTTTCGCAAACTCAGTGTTGAAGATAATATTGCAGCTATTTTAGAAATTACAGATATGAGCAAAGCGGAACAACTTGAAAAAAAAGAAAGCCTTTTGAATGAGTTTAGTTTGCAAAAAGTAAGAAAGAACAGGGGTGATGTTTTATCAGGAGGTGAAAGGCGAAGAACAGAAATAGCCCGTGCTTTGGCAGTAAATCCTAAATTTATTTTATTAGATGAACCTTTTGCAGGAGTTGATCCTATTGCAGTTGAGGATATACAAGCTATTGTCTCAAAACTAATCGAAAAAAATATTGGTATTCTAATTACCGATCATAACGTGCACGAAACATTAAATATTACAAACCGAGCTTATTTATTGTTTGAAGGGAAAATACTTAAAGCCGGAACAGCAGAAGAATTGGCTTCGGATGAACAAGTAAGAAGGGTGTATTTAGGACAAAATTTTGAACTCAGACGTTGAGCCAAAAGTTAAGCCTATGATTAATTCCTATTTAAATTATAAGGATATATTTAGTATTATATTGAAAATATCCGCATTGTACTAATGAAAGAAGAGCATTATTTTAATGATAAGAAGAAATCAAATCTTGCTAAGCTTGTTTTTGTATTTTTAGGATTATTGTCTATTTCTTCCTTTATTTCTCCCCCTTTTGCACTATTTATTGGAATTGTTTTTGCACAATTTTTTTCACATCCCTATCCCGATATGAATCAAAAAATGAACCGAATTTTGTTGCAGGCTTCCATTGTTGGCTTAGGTTTTGGAATAAATTTAACTACCGCCTTGAATACCGGAAAAGATGGCTTTGTTTTTACATTGGCTACCATCATAGGCACTCTTTCGTTAGGATTGCTTTTGGGTAAGTTTTTACAAACTGATAAAATTACTTCTTTTCTTATTTCAGGAGGCACAGCAATTTGCGGTGGCAGTGCTGTTGCGGCCTTAACACCTATTGTTAAAGCTAATGAGAAACAAACCAGTGTAGCTTTAGGAACTATTTTTATTTTAAATGCCATAGCATTATTCCTATTCCCGGTAATAGCTAACTTTTTGCACTTAACACAAAATCAATTTGGCTTATGGTGTGCCATTGCCATACACGATACTAGCTCTGTAGTTGGGGCGGCAACACGCTATGGCGACCAAGCCCTGCAAGTAGCAACTACCGTAAAGTTAGCAAGAGCGTTATGGATTATTCCTTTGGCTTTAGGGAGTTCAATTTTCATTAATCAACGTATTACAAAAATTAAATTCCCATACTTTATAGGACTTTTTATTATAGCTATTGTTTTATATACTTTCTTACCTGCTGTTGCTGAAATAAGTCCTTACATCGTAAAAGGTTCAAAAACTACATTAACCCTTACATTATTTCTTATTGGTTCAAGTATGTCGGCAAAGCTGCTAAAGTCTGTTGGAATGAAACCTATTTTACAAGGATTAATATTATGGATAGTGGTTTCCTTAATTACTTTGATAATAATTATGGAATTAACTAAAACTTAAATTATACTCCTTCTCCTAATAGTTTTTTAATACTTAATTCTGATTGTAAAATTGCTGTAAGCTTTGAAATCGAAACCCTTTCTTGTATCATAGTTTCTCGATATCTTATGGTTACTGTGTCATCTTCAAGGCTTTGATGGTCAACAGTTATGCAAAATGGTGTTCCAATAGCATCTTGCCTCCTATAGCGTTTTCCAATGGCATCTTTTTCATCATATTGACAATTAAAATCAAACTTTAAGTCATTTCGTATCATTTCAGCCTTTTCGGGTAGGCCATCTTTTTTGGTAAGAGGTAAAATAGCTACTTTGTATGGAGCCAAGATAGGAGGAATATTCAAAACCACTCTTGTACTTCCGTCTTCCAGTTCCTGCTCTTGATAAGCACTACTTAAAATGGCCAAAAAGAGCCTGTCCAAGCCTACTGAGGTTTCAACCACATAAGGAACATAACTTTGATTTATTTCTGGATCAAAATATTGTAGTTTTTTACCCGAATATTGTTCGTGAGATCTTAAATCAAAATCAGTACGGCTGTGAATTCCTTCAAGTTCTTTGAATCCAAACGGAAAATCAAATTCAATATCACAAGCTGCATTGGCATAGTGTGCTAATTTTAAATGATCGTGGTAACGGTATTTAGATGCTCCAAATCCTAAAGAGAGATGCCATTTCATTCGGGCTTCTTTCCAATGTTCATACCATTTTAATTCTTCACCCGGACGTACAAAAAATTGCATTTCCATTTGTTCAAATTCTCGCATTCTGAAAATGAATTGACGTGCTACAATTTCATTTCTAAAAGCTTTTCCGGTTTGAGCAATTCCGAAAGGAATTTTCATACGTCCTGATTTTTGCACATTCAAAAAGTTAACAAAAATTCCTTGAGCTGTTTCAGGCCTTAAATAAATAGTGCTGGCACCCTCGGCAGTACTTCCCATTTCGGTGCAGAACATAAGGTTAAACTGCCGCACTTCAGTCCAGTTTTTCGAGCCACTTAAAGGGCAAACAATCTCTAAATCTTCAATAATCTTTTTTACCTCTGCCAGATTATTGTTGTCCATTGCTTCTTTAAATCGGTTATTAATTTCATCGGCTTTAGCCAAATACTCTATTACCCGTGCATTAGTGCTTTTAAACTGACTTTCATCAAAGGCTTCGCCAAATCGTTCCCGTGCTTTAGCAATTTCCTTATCAGCTTTAGAGAGTACTTTATTAACGTAGTCTTCGATTAATACATCAGCTCGGTAGCGCTTCTTACTGTCTTTGTTATCAATGAGTGGGTCGTTAAAGGCATCAATATGGCCACTTGCCTTCCAGGTAGTTGGGTGCATAAAGATAGCCGCATCAATACCAACAATATTTTGGTTCATTTGAACCATGGCTTTCCACCAATATTCCCGAATGTTTTTTTTGAGCTCAATACCAAGTTGCCCATAATCGTAAACAGCACTTAAACCATCATAAATCTCACTCGATGGAAAAATAAATCCATATTCTTTGGCATGACTTATTACATTTTTAAATAAATCTTCGCCTGTTATATTTTTTGTTAATGTCTTGCTCATGCCGCAAAGCTAAAACTTAATTACCAAAGAATAAAATGCAACTAAAAAATTGTCGTACGCTTTGTTTATTAATGTTGATGGCCTTGATTCACATCATTTTTAATTTGCATTAACAGGTAATAAGCGCCTTGAGTCACGATTGTTTTACCCGATAAATTTTCGGGCGAAATAATCTCTGTATGACCAGCTTCGCTGATGCCGGTTTTAACTTCTATCATTTCAAAGCTGTTTTTTGATTTCGGAACAAACAAATAATACTGATTTTCGAACCTTACAAGGGCATCGTCAGGAACAACCATAGCATTCTTTCCCGTTACTTCCAGCTCAGCATTCATAAACATACCGGGTATCAGTTTTTTATCATATTTCTCAAAATGACAGTGAACTTCAACACTTCGATCGTGCGAAATGTCTTTCCCTATTAATATTATTTCGCAAGGGTATTTGATATCGGGGTTGGCGTTGGTATATGCTACCAGTTTTTGGTCAATATAAATATGGTCTAAATCTTTTTCATATACAGTCAGCTCAAGGTGAATGTCCTCAGGATTTACCAGCTCAAAAAGAACTTCAGTTGGATTCACATATTTACCAACATTCACATTAACAGTCGATACATAGCCATCAATAGGGGAGTGTATTTCAATAGTACGCGATATGTTTTTTTCAGATAAGGTTTCCGGATTAATACCGATGAGTTTTAACTTTTCTGATAAAGCTCGAACATTTATTTGCAGGCTTTTGTAACTTGCCTCTGCCAGCTCTAATGCTTTGTTACTGCTCGCTTTACTTTGATTTAAATCTTTTTGACGTTGATATTCAATTTCTGCAAATTTCAAATTAGAAACGGCATTCAAATATTCTTGCTGGAATTGAATATACTGTTGGTCTTCCATGGTAGCAATTACTTCGCCTTTATCAATATGCATACCGGGCAAAAGCTTTGTATATTTTAAAAAGCCACCTAATGGTACACTTACTGAAATCATGTTCTGAGGAGGAACATCAATACGGCCATGGACTTTTAGTTTTGAAAAAATATTTTTTTGTGAAAATACACCTGTTTTTATATTAATATTTTTTAATTGCGCTTCACTTAAAGTTACAACATTCTCGTTTTTGATGATGTGGCTGTCATGATCATGGTGCTCTTGTGGATTTTCATTACAAGAAATAAGGATGAACACAAAGCCTAAAAATAGAAATATGGAGGGGTTTAGCGATTTCATATTATTTACTGTTAAAATAGTTAATTTCAATAATGCTGTTGTTTAAATTGTTTACTGCTTTAAGGTAATCTGTTTTAATGTCAATTATTTGATTGTGAAGCATCATCCACTCTAAGTAATTTATACTTCCTGCTTCAAACTGAAGTTGTGCGGCTTGTAGCATCTCTTCTGCCATAGGATTTGATTCTTCTTCAAAGCGTTGTACTTGTATTAAACTATGGTCGTAATTCTTTAAGGCTTTTTTATATTCATTTTGAAGGGAAGAAAAGGCAGACTGGTATATATTATCGGCTATTAGAACTTGAACTCTTTGAGCACTTATTCTACTTTTTTGAGCATTGAAGAACAAGGGAACTCCAATTCCGGCTTGAATACTTTGAAACCGATGGCTCTTGTTGTAAAATACATTATCAGGTCCATTTCCCATAATACTCATGGTGTTGTACCCTGCAAAAAGAGAAGGTAATAACAGTGATTTCTCTAACTCAAGCCGTTTTTTACTGTTTATTTGCTCTTGTTTTAGTGCCGAGAGTAATGGGTGATTTTCGTTCATGTTGGGTTTAATCTCTATAGAAGAAACTGCTTTAAAACTAAGACTGTCGGGCTCGTACCACTTTTTAGAGTTCAGGAGTAAATTAAAATCAAGAAGTTCTTTTTCATAATCATTTTCAATTGCCCTGAGCTGTATGTTTATTTGTGTTCGCTGCCACATGGCAGTATTTTTTTCTAAAACATTGCTTTCACCCTTCTCATACTTCAATACGGCTTTCTGTTCATAAAAAGCAAATAAGCTATCGGTATTCAACAACATTCTTTTTAATGATTTTAAATACTCTAAGTGGTAATATGTTAATGATACTTCTTTTATTAAAAGTCTTTTTTTAAGTTCATAATCATAGTTTGACTTTTCCCATTCGCCTTTCAACACATCTTTTTGCTTGATATAAACATTAGGAAATTTTAAGCTTTGACTCACCGATAACTTTGTATCATTATAGATACTGTTAAACTGCCCATACTCGGCAGAAACAGTTGTTTCATCGAGCTGCCAGGCGCTGCCTTTTAGCTTTTTATAATAATCACTATTTAATTTTTCTTTTTTTAGAAAAAGATTATTTTGAATGGCTGTATCAAGCGAAGCTTTTAAATTTAAAACGTCTTGAGCCTTAGCAGGCATTGGCATAAAATGAATAAATAGTGGAACCCCAATTACTAGTGTGTTCCTTATTGTCTTATTGAATTTCCATTTTTCAAAAATGATATATAATATAGGTAAAACAAAAAGAGTAAGCAAGGTAGCTATCAATAATCCGCTAATAACAACTGTTGCTAATGGCCGCTGTAACTCTGATCCAATACCTGTGCTTAAGGCCATAGGTAAAAAACCTAACGATGCTACCGTAGCAGTCATTAAAATTGGGCGTAGGCGCATGATACCTCCTTTAATAACAATATCCTCGGGTTGGTTTATACCATTTTGCTTTAAACGGTTAAATTCTGCAATCAGTACAATCCCGTTAAGCACTGCTACACCAAATAAAGCAATAAATCCTATTCCGGCCGATATACTGAATGAAAATCCTCGGAGCGAAAGACCTATAATACCCCCAATAATAGAGAGTGGAATGGCTGTATATATAAGTAAACTTTGTTTGACGCTGCCAAATGCAAAATATAAAAGTAAAAAAATTAAGAATAATGAAACCGGAACTGTAATGCCTAAGCGCTTTTTGGCTTTATTAAGATTTTCAAAAGTTCCGCCATAAGTAATGTAGTAACCACTAGGTAGTTTAATTTGCGATTCTGTTTTTTTCTGTAACTCATTTACAATACTTTCGATATCACGTCCTTTAGAATTAAAGCCAACTATAATACGCCTTTGGGCATTTTCACGCTGAATTTGATAGGGGCCGGCTTTTATTTCAACACGTGCTAATTGATTTAAGGGTATTTGATCGCCACTTGGGGTGTTAATTAAGAGCTGACTTACACTTTCTAAACCCGTTCTTAAGCTACTTTTTAAACGTACTACTAAATCAAAATGTTGCTCGCTTTGATAAACAAGTCCGGCACTTTGGCCAGCTAAAGCAGTGTTTACAATTTTATTTATATCATGAATATTTAACCCATATTGAGCTATAGCACCTCTGTTATAATGTATCAAAACCTCTGGCAATCCATTAACAGTTTCAACAAAAACACTTTGCGCTCCTTCAATACCACGCGAAATATGGCCTAGTTGTTGTGCATATTTTGAAAGCGTATCTAAATTATCGCCAAAAATTTTACACACAATTTCTTGTTTGGCTCCGGTCATTAGTTCATTAAACCGCATTTGGATGGGATACTGAAAGCTTATGGAAATACCGGGTACTTCTTCTAATTCTTTACCCATTTTATCAGATAGTTCAGTAAATGAATGAGCAGAACTCCAGTCTTTTTTATCTTTCAAAATAACCATCATATCGGCCAGTTCCATAGGCATGGGATCATTGGGTACTTCACCACTTCCAATTTTGGTTACTACTTGGGTAACCTCCGGAAAGCGTGTCAATAAAATATGTGCAATTTTTTGAGTACGTTCTATTGTAGTGTTTAGGTTGCTCCCGGGAAGTACTCTTATTTCCAAAGCAAAATCACCTTCCTCTAAGGTAGGAATAAATTCACCTCCCATTTTAGAAAGTAGGGTTATTGAAATAAGAAAGAGCAATAGTACGATCCCCAGTATTAACTTGGGAATTTTCAATACATTGAGTAAAATTAGTTGATAATATTTTTCTAAGAAAGACATGAGCGTATCGGAAAAACTCTTTTTGAAAGTCATTTTCTTACTCATGATTAAGGCACTCATCATTGGAATATAGGTAAGTGAAAGTATAAATGCTCCTATAAGTGCAAAAACTATAGTTTGAACCATTGGTCTAAACATTTTACCTTCAATACCTTCAAGAAAGAAAATTGGGAGGTAAACAACTAGAATAATTAACTGACCAAATACAGCACTATTCAACATTTTACTTGCTGATGAATATACTTGATCTTCAATTTCAGTTTTTTTGAAAATACCGGTATTGATTTTAAACTTTTGGGCATGAAGGCTATGTAGCACTGCTTCTACTATAATTACGGCCCCATCTATAATCAGCCCAAAATCAAGAGCTCCCAAACTCATTAAATTACCACTTACTCCAAATAAGTTCATCAATATAATGGCCACCAGCATTGAAAGTGGAATAACAGAAGCTACTAAGAAACCCGCTCGAAAGTTTCCTAAGAAAACTATTAACACAAACAAAACTATCAAGGCTCCCTCCATCAAGTTTTTTGTAACAGTATGGATTGAATTTGAAACTAGTTTTGATCTATCCAAGAAAGGCTCTAAAATAAGGCCTTGGGGTAAGGTTTTTTTAATGTGCTCAATCCTTTCTTTAATATTTTGAACTACGGTGTTCCCGTTTTCGCCCTTGAGCATCATTACCACACCACCTGTAACTTCACCTTCATCATTATAACATAATGCACCATATCGTGTGGCATATCCAATGGCAACTGTGGCTACATCACCTAATAATAAAGGGGTGCCATTGCTATTACTTTTAATAAATATAGAGCGAATATCATCTAAATTGCCAATTAATCCTTCGCTTCGAATATAGAGTGCGGTAGGTCCCTTTTCAATATAAGCCCCACCGGTGTTCTGATTGTTATTTTCAAGAGCCTTAAATACATCTTCTATCGTAATATTATATGATTTTAATTTATTGGGTTCAATTGCAATTTCAAATTGTTTAAGTTTTCCTCCAAAGCTATTTACTTCTGCTACTCCTTTAACACCTAACAGTTGTCGCCTAACGATCCAGTCTTGTATGGTTCTTAATTGCGTAATATCATACTTTTTTTCATAACCCGGAGCGGCACGTAAAGTATATTGGTAAATTTCCCCAAGCCCGGTAGTTATTGGACCTAAAGAAATGTCAGCCATACTTTTTGGAACTGTTTCGGTTATTTTCTGTATTCGTTCATTTACTTGTTGTCGTGCCCAATAAATATCTTTATCATCGTCAAATACTATTGTTACAACAGAAAGCCCAAATCTTGAAAAGCTACGTATTTCATGCAAGCCAGGAATATTACTATTAGCTAATTCAATTGGAAATGTAACCAAACGTTCAATGTCTAAGGCTCCTAATGATGGAGCAATGGCAATTACCTGAACCTGGTTGTTGGTAATGTCAGGAACAGCATCAATGGGAAGTTTTGTTGCTTGATATGAGCCATAAAAAATTAATGTGAGTACAAATAAACCCACTATAAATTTATTTTTAATGGAAAAATGGATAATATTATTCAGCATAAAAGTGTTTCTTTTTTATATGTTACGAACAAACAGTTCCTTGTAAAATAAGATGATACGAGAAGGAATGATTAATCATTCTATATCACGATTTAATCAATAATGTGCCTGATGCAGAATGAGTAAAAGAATAAATCAGATAATGTTGTATATAAACAACACTACAATCAACAGATTTTTGGGGGTTGAAAAATACGTTCTGTATTTCGATCTGGGATAAAGCTAGTATAAGTACTATGCTGCTCTGAGATTAGTGAAATTTTTAAAAAAATATTTATTTCTTCAGGTAAAGTATATATAGAGCTTACATGAATATGACCTACATCATGGGAGTGATGTAGTGGTAATGAAGAATGATTAATGTCTTGATGGTCTGAACCATTAAGATAATGCATTTTAATAAAACCTAAAAATGATAAATTGGGGTTTTCAGTTTGGGTATGATGCTTGTAATGTTCAACTAATAATGGAATACGTAACACATCTTCCAAAAATGTACTGTTGCTGATAATTTGAATAGACAAAAAGAAAGACAGCAAGAATCTCATACTACAAAGGTAAATAATTTATTTAAAATAAATTTTTGATGGAATTAAACCACTTTTAAACTCTTTTAACAAGGCTCCTTTTGAATTATATACAAAAATCGTCCCCTTTTGAATGTAATCCAATGCATCACTTATAAAAATATTTCCCGTTTTAGGCTGTATAGCAAGGCCATAAAAATTTTTTGAATTGCCGTCTATCAATGGGTTTTGAGGTAGTGAAGTAGCTTCAATAGGTACTTGAAATAAATGCTTATTGATAAAATATAAAGTATCCAAACTCTCATTGATACAAAGCCGCATTGGAGCATCTGAAGAGCTAAAATCCATTCTTTTTTCTATTACTTTATTTTCAGGATTTATACAAAATAAAGCACCTGTTTTGCTCGTTGGTGCATCGCCCTGACAAAGCACCCATAGTTTTCCATTCTTATCTTCGGTTAAACTACCGGGGCTTTGAGCTAGAGTTAAACTATCTTCCAACATATCATTGGCAGTATTTACAATATATAATTTATCATTCGACATGTTTGTTATATATGCTTTTCCATACATCAAGTGCATTTCCTCGGTCCATCCATGTATAATAATTTCTCCTTGTTTACTGTTGCTGTTTAAATTGATTATGCTTATTCGGTTGCTCTTAAAATCACTGATATAAGCTTTTGATTTACTTACCTGAAGTATATATCGGGGAGAAAGTAAGGAGCTAATTCGATTTATTTGCAAAAAATTTTCAGGATTTATAACCTCTATCTTCTGTGAATTATTGACAACTAAATAGTACCACCCGTTAATCAAAGTCATACTTTGGGCTACATCTCCTAAATTATTTCCGTTTGCCATTTTATAGATATCTTCAACCAAACTACCATTGTCTAAATTATAATAAGTAACCGAGGCATTTCCAAACTGAAAATTCCCTTCATTTAACACATATAGGCCATGGGCATTGTTAAGAGATATATTGGGTTTTATAGCATCTTCAGGCTTGTCTGAGCGGCATGAGCATAAGCAAAACAATGTTCCTATTAGAACTAGCTGATGGATTTTTATCATACTATTTGAAAATAGATTTTTCATGGCTGATAGTTACTTAATTTATCGTCAATAAATAAATCTTTGTGTAAATGACAGTGTAGTTTCACATTAATAATGATTTCTTCATTGTCTTGATTTAAGGTTTTTGATTTTATAGCCTCCAGTAACTTAAAAATTTCTTCAAAAGTTCCTTCTACAACGGTTTCAAAAGGACACACCATATATCTAAGTCCCGAATCTTGAATTACAGATATGGCCTTGTCCACTTCGGCATATTTATTTTGAGTGGCTCCGAGTGGTAATAGTTGAATGGCAGCATTTAGTTTATTTCTTTTCATTTTGGTTTTTGAATTTAAAGAGTAATCCGGTATTAAAATTTATACCAGGCATGGGTCTTCCTGCTACAGCCTGATAATTTGTTTGAAGTAAATTGTTAGCCCCTGCCTGAATAGCCACATCAAAACGTTTAGATTTTATAGTATATGAGACATGGAAGTTGTGTAGGAAATAAGGAGTTAAGTAGGTGCTATGATCACTGCTCGTATAGCGGTAGCCAACGTAGGTATGGTTGAACCATAAGCTTACATCTTTAATATTAAGCCCCCAATTAAACTGTCCGCTATATAAAGGTACATATATAAGTTGTTTGTTTAGTGAAGCATCATTATTGTATAATGTTATAGTGTTTTCAGATAAAACATAGCTTGTTTTAATATTTCCTGTTAATTTTATTTTGTGTAGGCTAATCATAAAATTTGTACTACTCTCAGTCCCTCTACTCCATACTTTCATGAGATTAACCGGACTCCATAAAGCACCATTAGGGAGCCACAATATCCAGTTATTTACTTTTCGGCTGAAAACATTAAGCTCCGTACTTAATTCTATTTGCTTTTTTTGTGATGACCACTTAATAACCATTCCTGCTTCATAAGCATAGCCGTCTTCAGGTTTTAAATTGGGGTTTCCTCCCTCTTTCCAGTATAAATCGTTAAGAGTTGGGTTGCGGTAAACCCTTGCGGCATTAGCTTTTATAGCAAACCACATAAATGGGGTATAGTGAACACCGGCAGACCAAACCAAGGGATTTTGTGTCCCATCTACCCATTCTTGCCGAATTGTAACGATAGAACTTAAATTTTTTTTATCGTTTTGATGACTGAGTAAAGTAAATAATGACTTTTTATTCTGTTTAGGAACTCCAATAAATTGTTGACTATGTGCATAGGATAAAGTAGAATTTACTCCTACATCAACATGCACCCGATTCCATGCTTTGCTAAGTAATAATTCATTAACCAAGCTGTAAAAAGAACTCTTTTCAGGTTGTTTTAATTCCCAGTCCTGATAGGAAAGGTTTTCCTTAAAAAAACCTGACTTAAGATTAAAATTTAACAGGTTAAAATACTTTTTATACTGTACTCCGGCTCTAAGTGCATTATCATCTTGCTCTGAACTGTTACTGGTTTGGAAAAGGGTAGGAGGTATTTGGCGTTTATTACCTTGTATCCACAAGTGACTTTCAAGAAATTGACGATGTTTTAATCGAACAAAGTTATCTTGTGTTACACTTATTCCTTTTACAGCAGCATGACTTTGTTTAACCAGATAAGTGCTGTCATTTTCTTCCTTTTTAAAGGTATAATTATTTCGAGATGACCCCGCCATTACTTTTGTAATGCCTACGTAATTTGCTTTACTTTGAGTAAAGGACAGAAGTACATTTCTTTCACCAAAACTGCCTATTCCTGTATATATTGTAAAACTATTGCCTTGATTAAAACGAGCCTTATTTTGCAAATAAATAGTGCCACCAACAGCACCGCTTCCCCACGCAGCACTCTGCGCCCCATATTGAACTCGAATTTGATTAAATAATCCAGAAGGAATTAATGATAAGTCAATCATTCCGTTTACCGGACTTTGCAAATTAAACCCGTTCCACACTATTGCAGTTTGAGCAGCACTTCCACCTCTAAACGAGGAACTAGCTAAACTTCCTCCTCCATAACTTTTTATATAAATGGAACTTAAACGACTCAGTTGATCAGCCAATGAGTTAGAAATACTTTGTGAAAGATAAACCGAATCGAGTACTTCTGTTTTCAAACCTTGTTTTTTTAAATTTAAACGCGACTCAGCCTGAATTTCTACCTCTTTAAGTGTATGAACACTATCGTTTTGAGCCTGAGAGACTATGTCGATATGAATAAGAAAAAACATTAAGAACCAATATTTCATTTATCGTGATAACATTAAAGGCAAAACAAACAAGGAGTTTACAATCAATGCAGATAAACTTCATGCCTTTTTCACCGAAAGCATTTCTAAAGCATCAAAAGGCAGGTCTTCTGACTTGTCTAACTATGCTGCCTTCCCGAACAAAACAGTGGCAATATGGCATAGCTTCTGGCTTACACCAGATATAGACTTACAGCAGCGGGAACTGTTCTTGATTTACACAAGATTCCCTTTTAATTTGTACAATGCAAAACCTATTGATGTAGCAAAAGTAATAATATTTAATAATTAATCACCTGCTCATCTATTTTTTCAGGCATTGCAATTAACTCATATTGCTGATTGCGGAGATGAGGTATAAAGCCGGCTTCGGTTATAGCACTTTGAATCCCTTTGGAGGTAAAGCGATGTGGAGCACCGGCTGCCGAAACAACATTTTCTTCTATCATTATAGAACCAAAATCATTAGCTCCGGCATGAAGACATATTTGAGCAATTTCTTTTCCAACGGTGAGCCACGATGCTTGAAAATTAATTATATTGGGTAACATGATACGGCATAGAGCCATCATCCGAATATACTCTATTCCGGTTACACTGTTTCGTATGCCTTTTAATCGTCTAAGCAAAGTGCCATCATCCTGAAATGGCCAGGGTATAAAATTTAAAAAACCTTTGGCTATTTGGGGCTTTTCACTTTGTACTTCACGCAGCCAAATTAAATGCTCAAAGCGTTCTTCTATGGTTTCAACATGACCAAACATCATCGTTGCCGAGGTGGTCAAGTTTAACTGATGTGCAGCACGCATAATATCAAGCCATTCTTTTCCGTTGCATTTACCTTTAGAAATCAAACGCCTTACTCGGTCGTTCAAAATTTCGGCTCCGGCCCCAGGCAAACTGTCTAACCCTGCATCTATTAAAGCTTTCAAGACTTCGGTATGCGTGCTTTTCTCTAGTTTTGTTATATGAGCTACTTCTGGAGGACCAAGCGCATGAAGTTTTAAATCAGGATACAGCTTTTTAAGTTGCTGAAATAAATCCACGTAAAAGCGTAAGCCTAGTTCAGGGTGATGCCCGCCCTGCAAAAGGAGTTGCCTTCCTCCGTAGCGATACGTCTCATCAATCTTTTGTTTGTATTGTTCAATAGTTGTGACGTAAGCATCTTTATGACCCGGAATTCGGTAAAAATTACAAAACTTACAATTGGCTAAGCAAACGTTGGTAGTGTTCGCATTACGATCAATAATCCAAGTTACGTAGGGTGAATTTTCTTTGTGTATTTTACGCATTTCATCGGCTGTGTACATCAAGTCAGTTAAAGGAGCATGGTGATATAAATACATCCCTTCTTCCTTATTTAAAAAATCAAAATGCAATGCTCGAGCTAGCAAATCATCGGTATTCATAGTATAGTACTCTTAGTAAGGTATCTTTGTGTTTAAATATAGAACTTCAAAATCAGTTTGAAGAATTAACTGCAGAAATTATGGTTTTATTCACTAATTTCGCACTCAATATTTTTCGTAAAAATACATAAATTAAATATGAGCAAAACAAACGAAAAGAGTTTTTTGCCAAAAATTGGGATTACTTGTGGCGATATCAATGGCGTAGGTTTAGAGGTTATTATCAAAACATTTTCAGATAACCGAATGTTGCAATGCTGTATTCCTATTATTTATTGTAATGTCAAATCAGCAACACAGTATCGAAAGAACGTTCATATTCCTGAATTTGGTTTTCATCAAATTAAACAAATTTCGGAGGTTTCTAATAAGCATGTAAATCTTTTGAATGTGTACGACAAAGAGGTTAATTACCAGCCTGGAATCGCTACTCCCGAAGCCGGAGCATTAGCTTTAGAGTCAATAAATACTGCTATAAATGATATGAAAAGAGGCTTCATTGATGCTCTGGTAACGGCTCCAATTAATAAAGATAATATCCGTTCTGAGTCATTTCGCTTTGCCGGGCACACGGAGTATTTGGCACAACAATTTAATGCTCCAGAACATTTGATGTTTTTAGTTTCCGAACATCTTAAAATTGGTACAGTTACCGGTCATGTTCCTATTCAACAAGTAGCCTCGCTCTTGAGTATCGAAAAAATCTTTAAGAAAGCGAAAATTATGGCCAATTCTCTCATTCAAGATTTCGGAATTCAAAAGCCTAAAATTGCTATACTGGGCCTTAACCCACATGCGGGTGATAATGGAGTTATGGGTAATGAAGAGAAAACTATAATTTTTCCATCAATTGAAAAATTAAAAGAAGAAGGTATATTAGCTTTTGGGCCTTATGGAGCTGATGGTTTTTTTGGAAGTGGACTCTATACCAAGTTTGATGCCGTATTAAGTATGTACCACGATCAGGGCTTAATCCCATTTAAAACTTTAGCATTTGAACAGGGTGTGAACTTTACTGCCGGATTGCCAATTGTGAGAACCTCTCCCGATCATGGAACGGCCTATGACTTGGCTGGAAAGAACCTGGCATCTGAATCTTCTTTTAGAAATGCAGTATATACTGCTTTAGATATCATTAAGCAAAGAGAAATATATGCCGAGATTTCGAGTAATCCCTTAAAAATTACCTATCAAAAAAGAGAACGCGAGCGATAGTATTTCCATTAATGAGTGTACCTTCTATTTCTTTTGATATGGAAGGTAATCAGCATCAATTTTAATTTCAATTTGTTCGGCTATTTTTTCTATAACTATGTTCGGTCTTTTAATATTATAATCATCTAACAAAATAGGAAAGGATGCTTTTAAATTAACCTGTCCATTTTTTACCTCAAAAACTCCGGGTACGGTAATTCGTTTTTCAACCCCATGTATGTATAGCAATCCGCTACAGCTTACCCGATAAACACCATCTTTGGTCAAATCTGTTTTTTCATTTATTTTCCCACTAAATGTTGATTTTGGATATTTGGTACTCTCCATATAGTTTTCGTTGAAGTGCTCTTGCATCAATGGCTTTGGAAAAATAAAACCAGTATTTGCTAAGCTAAATTTTATGGAATCGCCCACAATAAATGAGACCGAATTACTGTTTAAAGCAGTAATGTCTTCTAAAGGTGTTTTAGAATAAAAACTAACCTTCACAGCTTTAGGTTTTGATTTAAAAATTTGAGCCTGTAAGTATAAAGGGGTTAAAAAAATAAAGGAAAATAAACAAAACACAATTTTCATAAGTGCAAGCAAAATTAGTTTTACAAAGTTACCTATTCCCTTTTAACAATAAGCATACCATGTTAAATAATTAGTTTTAAAAAACAAGAGAAACAACAGCCAAAAAGAAAATTATTTACTCTTATTTAGAAGGGCAACCTTCTACTACTACAACAATTTCGCCACGTATATTTTGCGTGGTAAAATAATGCTCTAATTCTTCTAATGTTCCTCTTTTATGTTCTTCAAAGAGTTTGGTAAGTTCTCTGCTTACCGAGGCTCTTCGTTCAGCTCCTAAGTAATTTTTAAGTTGGCCTAAGGTTTTTAATAATCGGTGTGGCGATTCATATAGAATGATGGTGCGCGACTCAATAGCGAGTTGTTCTAAACGTGTTTGCCGCCCTTTTTTTACAGGCAAGAAGCCCTCAAAACAAAAGCGTTCGCTGGGTAACCCTGAATTTACTAAAGCCGGCACAAATGCTGTGGCTCCGGGTAAACTGCATACTTCAATTTTGGCGAGTATGCAAGCTCTTACCAATAAAAAGCCGGGATCAGAAATTCCGGGTGTCCCGGCATCGGTTATTAATGCCATATTTTGACCAGATTCCAGCTTGTCACAAATAGAAGTTACTACCTTATGCTCGTTATGCTGATGAAAAGAAATAAAGCGTTTCTCAATATTATAATGTTTCAGTAATTGTCCGCTTTTTCGCGTGTCTTCAGCTATAACTGCATCTACCGATTGGAGTATCTCTAATGCCCTGAGGGTAATATCTTTTAAATTTCCAATAGGAGTGGGCACTATATAAAGCATAACTATGGGGGTTTATAATCTTTCCAAAGGAGTACAAACTTCTTTATTTCGAGTGTAACATTTTAACTTGTCTTTGAATACCGATGATTTATAAATTGATTTTCCTAATAACATGCGCACACATTCCTGAATTCCTTCAATAATAGAAGGATGCGGATGCATCATAACAGCAAGTTCCTCAATACCTTGATTGGTATGGATTAAATAGGCAACAGCTTGAATAGCACTACTGGCATGTTCGCCAACAGCACGCATCCCTAAAATCTTCATTTCCTCATCGTTTGTAACCAATATTTTAAAGAAACCATTTGTTTTACGCATAGCAATAGCACGCGCAATACACGAATAATCAATCTTGGCCACCTTAACTGTTATCCCTTTTTCACAAGCTTCTTGTTCGCCCATACCAACAGAAGCCACTTCGGGATTTAAAAACATAATTGTTGATATATTGTTATAAACCAAAGGTTTTACATGATGGCCAAACATACGGGCAACGGCATGGCGGCCTTCACGTTCGCCTACATTTACAAGGGCTATACTGGCACTCACATCTCCGGCAGCATAAATATGCGGTACTGTGGTTTGGGTATCATTTTCTTTTATATTGCCTCTTGCGGTTAGCTCCACACCAGCTTTATCCAAATTTAATCCTTCAGTATTAGGAACACGACCAATAGATATTAAGGCATGTTCTACTTCAAAACTTTCCAGTTTTCCGTCATTATATTTTAACTCATAATGCACACGGTTGTTCCTAATCTCAATTTTATGTAAACTGGAATTTTTATGAATTACAACGCCATTTTGCTCAAGATTTTCCATTACAGTTAAGGCTACATCTTCATCTTCAAAGGGTAAAATTCTTTCTCCTTTATCAATTAAAAATACTTTTGTTTTTCCTAAATTCGAAAAAATTGTAGCAAACTCGCAACCAACTACACCGGCTCCAACTACAACAAGGCTTTCAGGTAGTTTCCCTAAGTTTCCAATACCGTTGCTGGTCATAATTATTTTTTCATCAACCGGAATGTTTTCTACTAACCGTGGTCTGCTTCCTGTAGCTATAACAATATGATCAGCATAAATGATGTGTTCTCCCTTATCTTTCTTAACAATACGTATTTGATGTTCATCAATAAAAGATGCTTCGCCTTTTTCATAATGAAATAGCTTACTTTCTGTTTCTTCTTGAAGCAGTTTCATGTGTACAGTCATCTGAAATTTGCGGTCAAAAAGTACTTCATCGGCCATTTTTATCATCCCTTCAAAACTAGCTGTATTTTTACCGATTTCTTGCCTAATTTGTATCACTTTTTGTGAATACTCCCACATGGCTTTACTCCACAAAGCTCCGTAAAACAAACCTGCTCCGCCTATTTTATCTTTCTCTATCAACAAAACTTTTTTCCCAAAATCAATTGCACGCATAGCTGCCGCATAACCTGACGGCCCTCCTCCAATAACACATAAATCATATCTGTCCATGATTAAAGTTTAAGAGTTAAAGATAGCTTTTTTATCATTCATAAGAAAGATTATTTAATGGTTAGTTGATTCAAATCAACTTTGCAAACATTTAAGTCAACTTCGTTTAAAATACCTCTAACAATACCTTTACAACTGTGCTGCCAAATTGTCCAATCGTCCCAACCCTTAGGAATAGCCGGATCTTCACGTAGTCTATAGTCCGCAATCCACAAGTGATACTCTTGTCCCATATCTTTAAAATGTGGTGCAAACTGACGATTCCAAAAGCTGGCATTAGTATAAATAATGGGTTTCACATTAAGTTCTTTTTCAATATACCGAATCATATCTTTCAAGTGCTTTGCAGCTATAGCCGGCTTAATATGTCTATAAGATCTGCCATGTTCCACATCAATTACCGGTAATAAATGCCCTTTTTGAAAATTAACAACACTTAAAAAAAGGCGTGCCTGTTCAATTCCCGAGTTTTGAGGCCTGAAAAAATGATAAGCTCCTTTTTTTACACGTGGATTTATTTTATTCCAAAAAGTGCTGAATTTAGGGTCAATTATGGTAATCCCCTCTGAGGCTTTACAAATAATAAAATTAATATTGGTATCTATTTTTTCCCAAAAAATAGTTTGGTAGCGGCTTATATCAATACCAAAACTGTAGGTGGCCTCATGTGCCGTATTTCGTGTAGGACCTTGAAAAACGAAGGTCTTGTTACTTGCTTCCAGAGCTCCAAAAAGAGTAAAAAAGAGCAATAACAGTAACGATTTCATAAACCTTTTTAGAGCTGTTGAATATAAATTTATTAGGAGCTTAAAAATAAAGATATCATTGGGTGCATTTCAGATAATTTTAATTGGATATTAACACACGTATGTTATTAATAAAAGCTAATTAAAATTCAAAGAATTAACATCGTTTTTATTACAAGAGTAGAGGAGTTTGATAGGTTTGCTTTTGAGCAATAAAGCGTAATAATGAAATTTCTGCTGCAATAGAAAAAATAAATAAATTCCCAATTTGGCTTTATATTTGCACGTAATTTTTAGATATGAAAGACTTTTGGAACACGTATAAGGTATATTTTGTTGACATTTGGCAGTATTTGGTTATCATTTTAATTATGATAATTGCCGCTTTGTTTTTTTTATAATGATTTACAATAACGAATTAATTCAAGCTCAAAATAAGTTGGACAGCAATGCCCGACTTATTGAAAAGTTTAAACGTAAAAAGCCGAAAGATTTAGATGCTGTTTTCGGAAATTTACATCATAAGGTGTTTGAGCAAATAGACTGTTTGAAGTGTGCCAATTGCTGTAAAACAACCAGCCCTATTTTTTACATGACGGATATAGAGCGTGCAGCTAAGGCGCTCAAAATAAAGCCAATGGCTTTTATTGAAAAGTATTTGAAAATTGACAAAGACAATGATTATGTGTTAAAATCGGCACCTTGCCCTTTTTTAGATTACGAAAACTATTGTACCATTTATAGCAGCCGTCCTACTGCTTGCCGCGAATACCCACATACCAATCGTAAAAGAATGAACCAAATTCTTGACTTAACTTTAAAAAACAGTACAGTTTGTCCTGCAGTTGCTCGTATTTTTAACCACCTAAATCAGGAGCTATGATAAAAATTATTGAAACTTATAAATACTTTTTTATAGCTGTTACATTTTGTTTGTTTGGAGCATGTAAAACAACCCTAAAAAATCAACAAGGTAGTACTTCAACGAATGCTCCCAATAAGCAATCAAAATTAGAACAAACAACTAATACGTATCCTGTTGAACCCGGAACGTGTAAAATTATGGCATCGGTATTTAATATTTTGAACTTCGAGAGTGATACAAAGAAATCACCTTGCCATGCGTATCATTGCCAAGCTTATATTATTATTATGAAATCATACAGTTGCGGCTACAATATCCCTAAAACCCTACTTGAAGGAGATACCCTTTTGGTTCATTTTACGCGTACACTAGTATCCAGTAATGAATATAAATCGCCCGACCCTAACGATATTTTTTTACCAGGTTTAAAAAACGATCAGCTTTTTGATGCGCAAATTAAGATTAATGAAGATGAACAAGGACATATTTTTTACGAAATTAAAAACTACGAACTTATCCATTAATAAAATTAAACTAATTGATTTTGAGCTTATTGCAATAGTTATTAAAGAACATGAATAAAAAGCTGAAAAGAGTTAAAAAAAATCTTGATGTGATTAAAAATATTTTTCTACTTTTACCCGCTGTAAATTAAATTAACAAATATTATATGTCAAGTCACGCTGCTGCAACACAAGTAAAACCCCATTGGGGAGGAGGTGGAGTTTCTCCTATGGGAGCAAGCTATGGAAAACTTTTTATGTGGTTTTTCCTAGTTTCCGATGCATTCACTTTCTCTGGTTTGTTGGCCTCTTACGGCTTTATGCGTCATAAATATACGGATATTTGGCCTAATCCCGGACACGTTTTCCATCACTTTCCGTTTTACGAAGGTAGTATTCCTTTGGCCTATGTAGGGTTAATGACTTTTATACTTATTATGAGTTCTGTAACTATGGTTCTTGCTGTTGAAGCCGGACATCGGAATAAGAAAAAAGAAGTGGAAAAATGGATGTTGCTTACCATTTTAGGAGGCTTAATGTTCGTTGGATCGCAAGCTTGGGAATGGTATAATTTTATTGTTGGAACCCCGGAAGGCGCAGTAAGAAATATATTAGTAGATGGAGTTTGGAAAGATACCGTTGTTCACGGAGCTAATTTAAAATATAACGAGTATGGATTGCCTGTATTTGGCGACTTTTTCTTTTTTATTACTGGCTTTCACGGTTTTCACGTTTTTAGTGGAGTAGTTATTAATTTTATCATTTATCTTAATGTGGTTAAAGGTACCTACGAAAAACGAGGCCATTATGAAATGGTTGAAAAAGTTGGATTATATTGGCATTTCGTAGATTTGGTTTGGGTGTTTGTTTTTACCTTCTTTTATCTGTTATAAGTTTAAAAATATTTCAAATTAATTAATCAAAACATTATGGAATTTAATGATGGTTACCCTTCTTATGAATTAATGGCTCAGCATGACGAAGACCATGGTAAAAATGTACGTAAAGTAATTTGGAAAGTATTTTGGATACTGCTTGGTGTTACTTTGGTTGAACTTCTTGTTGGTTTTAAAGCCGAAAGTTGGGCTTTAAGTAAGATCTTTTTACAAATATTTTTTATTAGTTTAACTATCGTTAAAGCAGCATATATAGTGTTGTCTTTTATGCACCTTGGCGATGAAGTAAAAGCACTTAAATGGGTTGTTTTGGGACCATTTTTGGTTTTGATCATTTACTTGATTTTACTGCTCGATTTAAGTGAAGGTAACTTCTCGAAAATTGACCGTTATCCGGTAGATAAAAATGTTAGCGGAGCTGTACACCATAGTCCTGAGGCTAAACATTAAAATAAAGACAATCCTAAGGGCTTGTTGAGAAACTAATGGGTAAAGTAAATTCGTATAGGAAGTTTGCTCTTCTTTTAACTTTTCTTTTCCCAATAATCTTATGTTTTTCTTTTTACTTTTTCGTTATCCGCGAACCACTCACTAGTGGTAATCCTAAAGTATTTATTAAACTACCTTATTTTGGCCCTTACAAAGGTGTCACAATAAACTCAGACACCATACATTATACACTTCCGGGCTTAAACTTAAGAAATCAAAACAATGATATTGTTGATTCTACAACCCTGAGTGATAAAATTTATTTGCTTGCCATGGTTGATTTTTCATCACCTGAGGCTGATCAATTAGGGGCACAAATGTTTACTGTACAACGTAAACTAGATTATTTACGAAAACAATTTCATGTTGTAGCCATATTAAAAAATACAGGAAACGATACCCTGGCTGCTCTAAAACAATATGCCGATAAAGTACATGCACACTTACCCTTATGGAATGTTACCGCTGGTCCTGCTCAAAAAGCTTTTGAAGTTTTTGAAAACCATGACCTGTTAAGCAGGCATACCCAACAGTTCAACGGGTCTTTATATATGTTGCTTATTGACAGAAAAAATAATATCAGAGGCATATATCGTTCTAATACACTAACCGAAACCAGTCGCCTAATTAACGAAGCTGCTGTATTGGCTTCTGAGTATGGAAGAATAAAAAAAACACATTAATTATCACAATAACTTTATAAGTTTTGCAACATAAAGCAATTGCTTGAAAAGCTGCTATACCGATAAATTCTTTCTATATTTGCGCTATGAATGATAAGAAAATTTTCAGACTGGTATTGCTTCTAAGTGCGCTTGTTTTAGCTGCCATTGTGTTGTTAAATCGTAACGTATTTCCTGCTCCCGAACATGTTCCTGCTTGGGTTTACAAACTCCCGGCTTTAAATGCTACAATTAATGCAACTTGTTCATTACTCTTAGTTTTATCTTTTTATTATATAAAACAGAAGAATTTTTTAATGCATAAAAAACTAAATATTACAGCTTTTGTATTGTCTTGTATGTTTTTACTCTCATACCTTACCTATCATTGGATGGCTGAAGAAACTACTTTCCCCAAAGACCATGCTTTACGCCCATTGTATGTTTTTGTTTTAGTATCGCATATCGTTTTTTCGGCTGTGGTGCTCCCTTTAATATTACTCTCATTTTATTACGGATTAGCAAACGAACGTATTAAACACAAAAAAATTACCCGTATTTCATTTCCTTTGTGGCTTTATGTGACCATTAGCGGTGTGGCGGTTTATTTTATGATATCTCCGTTTTATCAAAGGTAAATTTGTAACTTTGTCTGTTAAATGAAAAGAAAATCCTACTTATTGCTACTTATTGTTGTGCTGCTTCTTGTTGTTGGTCAACAATATGACGTGTATGCTCAAGGTTGTGTGCAGTGTCGTTTGGGGCCAAGCTCAAACTTAGAGGGTGGGGGCAATGCTGCCCGAGGAATTAATAGAGCTATTATGTATCTTATGGCTATTCCCTATTTATTACTTTCTACTTTAGCTGTTTATGTGTTTAGAAAACGATTAAACAAGAAATGGATCTTGGTAAAGCAATACTTTAATGCACAGCACACTACTAAGTAAAAAACAAACTTTTCTTGAGCGCTATATAATTTCTTTAACGTAATGTAAACAAGCTCCCATATAATTTTCATTAAAAGAAAATAATAGTTTGAATAAACCCTCTTCGACACTCCAAAATAAGATAATCTCTAATTGTAAGTGGAGTATTATGCTATTTTTAATTTTGAGTTCCTGCTTTTCTGTCAAAGCACAGCTTAATATCATTCCGGCACCGGTATCAACCGATATGATGTTTGGAAATTTTAAATTTAATAGCAATACCAAAATAGTTTTAGTTGATGATGTGGATGAGAAAAACAAAGCTGAGGTTTTGTTCTTTAACGAATGGCTTCAAAATTATTATGGGTATAAACTAGAACTCATTAATTACACCAAAAACCAAAAAAATCTTATTTATATAAATTCGGTAAAAAATGAATCTGAGAAGTATGAATTTCAAATAAAACCCGAACAAATAGTTATTAAAGCTAAGGGCGAAGGTTTAAAGAATGCTTTTGAGAGTTTGAAGCAACTTATTTTTGATACGTATCAACAGCATGAAGCAATTCTTCCGGCATGTTATATTAGTGATAGTGCTCGCTTTGAATGGCGCGGAATGCATTTGGATGTTTGCCGTCACTTTTTTTCAAAAGATGAGGTAAAAAAATATATTGATCTCATAAGCATGTATAAAATGAATGTTTTTCATTGGCATTTAACCGATGATCAAGGCTGGCGAATAGAAATAAAAAAATATCCAATGCTTACCCAAAAGGGAGCTTGGCGAAAGGGGAGTATGATTGGTCATTACACCGATCACAAATTTGATACACTTCGATATGGCGGTTTTTACACCCAACAAGATATTAAAGAGGTTGTAGCTTATGCTGCTTCTAAACACGTTACCATAATTCCTGAAATAGAAATGCCCGGACACGCCTTAGCTGCATTGGCTGCTTATCCTGAGCTTGCTTGTAATGACGGCCCATTTGAAGTGGAAAAAAAATGGGGTGTGTTTGATGATGTGTTTTGTCCCAAACCGGAAACATTTGAGTTTTTGGAAAATGTCTTACTTGAAGTGATGTCCCTTTTTCCTGGACAATTTATACATATTGGAGGTGATGAGTGCCCTAAAACGCGTTGGAAAAAATGTTCTCACTGTCAAAAATTGATAAAAGAAAAAGGCCTTAAAGATGAACACGAATTACAGTCTTATTTTATACAAACAATAGAGAAATTTCTTACAAAACATCAAAAAAAAATAATAGGCTGGGACGAGATTCTGGAAGGTGGTTTGCCTCCACAAGCTGCAGTAATGAGCTGGCGCGGAACCGAAGGGGGTATAGCTGCTGCCAAACAACATCACGAAGTAGTTATGACACCCGGTTCGCATTGTTATTTTGACCACTATCAGGGGCATCCTGCTGTTGAGCCTTTAGCTATTGGAGGGTTTACTCCACTTGAGAAAGTCTATCACTTTAATCCGGTGCCTGAAGCACTAAATGAGAATGAAAGATCATTTATTTTAGGAGCCCAAGGAAATTTATGGACGGAATATTTAACCTCGTTTGATGCGGTGTGTTACAATGCGCTTCCACGAATGGCAGCAATTTCAGAAGTAGTATGGAGCCCCGAACAAAATAAAGATTTAACCGGTTTTTTAAAGCGCACAAAGAAACATTTGAAATACCTCAATTTTAATAAAATACCTCATTCTGAATCTCTTTATAATATTACATATAAAGTTAAAACCGATTCCAGTACCTATAAAACTTACCTATATCTTAATAATGTATTGTTTGAAAATAATGCTAACGATTCGACTGATTTAATCATGCTTTTAGCAGGCAGCAGGGCAACTCAGACATATAAAGAACCGATTATGATTACATCGTCATTTCACGGTGGGGCGCAGTATTTTACGGCTGGTAAGCCATTCGGAAAGTATTGTGGAATTGATATCTATTACCATAAAGGCTTAGGAAAAAAAATAACTTTTACAGAACCTCCAAGCACATACTATAATAAAGGTAATTTACTGGATGGCATGCGTGGTTATGCCCCACGAATAAACGAGGAATGGCTAGCCTGGACTGGAAAAGATATGGAAGCCACTATTGATTTAAAACGAATAGACACACTAAGTGCAGTTACTATTGGATGTTTAAAAAATGAAACAGATTGGATTTATTTACCACATAAAATTGAATTATATACTTCAGCAGATAATAACACATTTACTCCAATAACTACACCTCCAAACATTACATCAACAAAGGATCGTTACAGTTACAGCTATACTTTTAAGCCAACACCAGGTCGTTATGTAAAGGTAAAAGTATATTGCGCACCGCTTATTCCTGCCGAAAAAAATGGGGCTGGTAATAGGCCTTGGCTTTTTGTTGATGAAATAGAAATAAACTAATATAGCTTTGAACGATTACATTCGCTCAGGAACTTGAGCGCCCAATAAATTCATTGAAGTTTGAATAACATGAGCAACCACCTGTATTAAATTTAGTCTGAAATTTCGAATAGTTACATCTGTTTCTTTTAGTATAGGGCACTCATGATAAAATTGATTAAACTCTTTAGCTAACTCATACACATAATTAGCCACTATGGCCGGGCTGTATGTATTTGCTGCATCACTTATTATTTGAGGAAAATCATAAATTAAGCGAATTAATTCTTTCTCTTTTGATGAAAAAGTAAGCTCTTTTTGGACACGAACCAGATTTTCTGATTTGCGTAATATGGACTTAATTCGAGCATGTGTATATTGAATAAAAGGACCTGTGTTGCCCTGAAAATCAATAGACTCCTTGGGGTTAAAAAGCATTTTCTTTTTCGGATCAACTTTCAGCAAAAAGTATTTTAATGCTCCTAATCCAACCGTATGGTACAAAGTTTCTTTTTCAACCTCTGTTAAGCCTTCTGTCTTGCCTAATTCTTCTGTAGTTTGACGGGCATTTTGAATCATTTCGGTGATCAAATCATCAGCATCTACCACCGTTCCTTCTCGAGATTTCATCTTCCCTTCGGGCAATTCTACCATTCCGTAACTGCAATGATAAAGCCCTGAAGCCCATGAAAATTTTAGCTTTTCTAATATTTTAAACAAAACTTTAAAATGATAGTCCTGCTCATTCCCAACCACATATATCATTTTATCAAAGTTAAATTCTTCATGTCGGGTTATAGATGTTCCTATATCTTGGGTTATGTATAGTGAAGTTCCATCACCACGCATCAAAACCTTTTCATCAAGTCCCTGGTCAGTTAAATCAACCCAAACCGAATTATCTTCCTTTTTATAAAATACTTCTTTTTGGAGTCCATCTTCAACTTTTTGCTTCCCTAATAAATAGGTTTCCGACTCGTAATATACTTTATCAAATGAAACACCCAATGATTTGTAAGTCTCATCAAATCCTTGATATACCCAACTGTTCATAGTTTTCCAAAGAGCTATTACTTCAGCGTTTCCGGCTTCCCATTGCCGAAGCATTTCCTGTACCTGTAACATTATAGGAGCATTTTTTTCAGCTTCTTCTTTGGTATTACCAGAGGCTATCAGTTCAGCAATTTCTTCTTTATACTTTTTGTCAAATATAACATAATACTTTCCTACTAAATGATCGCCTTTAACAGAGCAGCTTTCAGGCGACTCTCCATGCCCAAAGAGCTGATACGCCAGCATACTCTTACAAATATGAATACCCCGGTCGTTGGTAATACTTACTTTATAAACTTTTGTCCCATTTGCTTCAATTATCTTAGAAATACTATAGCCTAAAAGTATATTTCTGATATGACCTAAATGAAGGGGTTTATTGGTGTTTGGCGAAGCGAATTCTACCAATATCGGTGGTAAATTTATTATCACAGGCCTTATGCCGTATTGTGGCTGTACAGCATACTCACAAAAAAAATGTAACCAAACAGCATCATGCAATTCCAGGTTTAAAAATCCTTTTACAACATTAAAAGATTTAATTAAATTGCTATTGTGCTGCGTTAAATGTAATCCAATTTTTTGGGCAGTTTGCTCAGGGCTTTGCTTATCTATTTTGCTAAATGAGAAAACAACTAAAGTAAAATCTCCTTTAAATTCTTTCTTCGTTTTTTGCAGCAACACATCATTAGGATCAAGCGATAGGCTAAATAATTGCTTTAAAGCCTCAGTAATAGCTGCTTTAATTTGTTGTTCAATAATCATTATCTTAAGCAGTGGTTTAGTTGGTAAGTTGCGATACTACTTTTTGTAGAATTTCAAAAGTGTTTTCGGCCATTAGATTCTCTTTGTCTAAGGTTGGGTTTACCTCACAAATTTCAAAACAGCATACCTTTCCGTTTTGAATTAGGCGTACACATAAACTGCCGGCTTCTCTTTCCGTAATTCCATTGCGCACAGGAGTTCCAGTGCCTTTACTAATAGAAGAGTCCATACTGTCCACATCAAACGAAACGTAAATTTGATTGCAGGCATTCAAATGAGCTAAAGTATCACGAGCTATTTTCTCTACTCCATTTCTGCGTACATCAGCCGTAGTAAATACCTTAACATTGTGTTTTTTGAGTAAATATTTTTCCTCAGGTTCCATATCGCGTAGGGCTATAAACACCAAATCACGATAATTAATTTTAGGAGAAATATTACCAACCTTTTTTAATTTGTTCCACAATTCGGCTGTCTCTTTGTCAACTTTATTTATTTTGTTTATTGTATTGTCCTCGGCTAATGCAGTTGCTAAAGGCATCCCGTGCATATTTCCGGTAGGTGTGGTAAATGGCGAGTGCATATCTGCATGAGCATCTATCCAAATAGCACCTAATCGTTGTTTCGGAAAAGCTATTTTAATCCCTGACAAAGTTCCTCCAGCAGTACTATGATCACCGGCAAGTACTATCGGAAATTCATTACTTTTAAGGGTGGCTGCTACTTCTTTAGAAATACGTTCATACATATTCAAAACTCCTTTAATTCTTTTCGCATAAGAGCTGCCAACGGTTTCAAAAAGAAGATGATTCTCATTGGGAATTTCAACCGATGGGATACGTTTAAATAAAGTGCTTCCATGATCGAGTGATGCTATTTTAATGGCATCTATCCCTAAACTTGCTCCTCTGGTTCCGGCACCAATTTCTGACTTTACTTCAATGAACTTTACTTTTTTCAACATAATTATTGTCCTTATTTATATTTTTACTCGCTCTATAATAAATTCGAAAGCTTTTGATTTTATTTTTTAACAAAATAAAATTATCTTGTATAGCTTAGTATATTGCAGTCGCAAATTTACAAAGAATATTTAACTGTTATTAAAACATGAGCCACAGGTATATTGATTTAATTAATCAAACCTTCGATTTTCCCCAAGAAGGCTTTAAAGTTAATGAGGGCGAGTTGTACTTTTATGACATTCCATTAATGGATATTATTAAACAATATGGAACACCTCTAAAAATTACGTATCTTCCCAAAATAAGCTCGCAAATCCAAAAAGCCAAACGCTTGTTTAATGTTGCCATTGCTAAAGCCGACTATAAAGGAAGCTATACGTATTGTTACTGCACTAAAAGCTCACATTTTTCTTTTGTTTTGGAAGAAGCTCTTAAAAATGATATTAATATCGAAACAAGTTCGGGCTTTGATATTCCTATAATAAAAAAGCTATATGAGAATAAGCTCATTACAAAACAAATTTATGTGATATGCAATGGTTATAAACGTCCTTCCTATGCACAGGCCATTGCCGATTTAATTAATGATGGTTTTGAGAATGTTACCCCTATTTTAGATACCAAAGATGAAATAAGGTATTACGAAAAATTTATAAAAAAACCGTGTAAAATTGGCCTTCGGATAGCCGCTGAAGAGGAACCTGATTTTGAGTTTTACACCTCGCGATTAGGTATTAGATCAAATGATATTGTTGAGTTTTATCATACGAAGATAAAGGGGAGCAGTAAATTTTCTTTAAAAATGTTGCACTTTTTTATCAATACAGGAATAAAAGACACGGCTTATTATTGGAACGAGCTAACTAAATGTATTCACGTTTACTGTGATTTAAAAAAGGTTTGCCCTGAATTAGACAGTATTGATATTGGAGGTGGTTTCCCAATAAGAACATCATTGGCATTTAATTATGATTATGAGTATATGGCTGAACAAATTGTTCAACATATAAAAACAATTTGTAATGAAAATGGGGTTGAGGAGCCTAATATTTTTAGCGAATTTGGTAGTTTTACGGTAGGCGAAAGTGGCGCTGCATTATACAGCATTGTTGATCAAAAATACCAGAACGATAAAGAGCTTTGGAATATGATTGACTCTTCGTTTATTACAACTTTACCCGACACTTGGGGAATTAGACAGCGATTTATTATGCTGGCTATTAACAATTGGGATAAGGAATATGAAAAAGTAAATTTAGGTGGTTTAACATGTGATAGTGATGATTATTATAACTCTGAAGCACATATTAATCAAATATTTTTACCTAAGCTGGATAAGAAAAAACCTATGTATATTGGCTTCTTTCATACCGGTGCTTATCAAGAATCACTTGGTGGATATGGTGGCATTCAGCATTGCCTAATACCGGCCCCAAAACATGTTATAATTAATGTAGATGATGATGGAGAGTATTATACCAAATTATTTGCCAAAGAACAAAGCTATAAATCAATGCTTAAAATATTAGGCTATTAAAAGCCAAGCCTTTGCTTGTGGGCAACTACAGACTTTATAATAACTCCCAGTAAAAGCGAAGCTAATTGAGCAAGTTTTACTTGCGTGGAAATAGAACAGATGCTATTTTTTAAAATCAAATGAGCACAATAAAGCCGAGCAAAGCTCTACCTATTAAAATACACGAAGCGTAGCTTCGCGTTTACCACACACGTAAAAGCGAAGCTTTGCTTCGCTTTCCTTTAATTGAGCAAGCTTTACTTGCGCGGAAATAGAACAGATGAAATTTTTTAAAATCAAATGAGCACAAAAAAGCCGAGCTAAGCTCTATCTATTAAAAAAACACGAAGCGCAGCTTTACGTTTACATTGGGGACATATATAAGCAATTTGATGCATTTTTTGAGCGTCCTGCTTCTATTGTGGATGCAATAATTTTATTGAATTTGGATTAATAATTTATTTAAAGTGAAAAAACTGAAAATATTATTGATTGACAAATTTAATTACATAATACCTTGTGTAAACAATCTATTAAGAACTATATTTTCAGGTTCGTGATTAAAGTTGTTATCTAATGATTTCCAAACAAACCAATTGCCACGCGTTACTTTATAAAAGCCAATATCTATTAATAATTTCACTTCCGATTGATTTATGGAATTTGCTTCAAAACCTAAAAACCGAATAATTGGTACACCTAAGTTTGTTAAAACATTTAAACATTGTTTTATTATTGCTTTTTTTGATTTTTCACTGAGAATTTCTGTAAATATTATTTGTTCAATATAGCCAACTGTCCCTCTTGTGTTTATGATAACGTCTGCTACACATTTATTATCGGGAGTTCTAAAAACAAGGTTTTTGTAATTGTTATTATGTATATTTTTAAAGATTCTCCAATTAAAATATTCCCTATCTTCATATAAAAATAGTTGATTTGTATTTTCCTTAAATAATGTTTTAGATACAATTTCTAATTCAAAGTTTTCTAATTTATAGTTTATCTCATCAAAAAGTTTACTGAATGGCATTGACTTAAACGAATTAAGTTTCGATAAAAAACTTAATCCTAAAATTTTAACCTTATCAATTAATTTATTCTTGGGATTTAATGAGGATAAATAGTGATAGGCTGCAATGGGTTTATTGACATAAAGTAATTGAGCGCTTTTAAAGTTGAGTTTAAAGCCCAACTTGATAAATGGTTTGTATGCAGGAGTAAAGCCCCAAATGTATTTAATGCCTGCTTTTTTACATTCTTCAAACAATAGATTATACATTTTATTAAAAATGTCTTGCCCTCTGTATTCAGGATCAACAAGTGTGTCTTCTGACTTTGCTGTAAGTATTTGTTGTCCTTCCGAAGTTATCATCAATAGTGGAATTGCGCATTGGATTCCTACAATTTTCATTTTTGTTTTTATTGAAGTATCAATGGCTGCAACATAGATTGCCGAACCTGCTGGGCAATCAAGAAACTCCCATTTAAAATGCTCATAGGCTCTATGCAACTTGTAAATTTTATTGAAGAAATCGTTAGCATGTGTCAGTTCTTCGTTCATCAATAGTCTTACTTCTATTGTCATTGTTTAACTGTATTTTTCTATTATTTCTTGTTGAGTAATACCTAAAAACTTATTCTCATAAAAATAAGCAAGTAATTGCTTATAGAGTTTAAAATAACTTCCGTACTTATAAGGTGTAAAATAGTTATTATGCCAAAGTACCGATAATACTGCATTTTCAGCATTTTGTTCGGTAAATGTAGTTATATAATTAAATGCTTCATCAGCAGATTTTCTTTGGTAATGGTGCAATGTTGTATCCATAATATGTAATGGACATTCTATAAAATTAAATTCCTTTTTTGTTTGAAAATTAAATGGTTTGAAGGGCTAGCCGTAACTATTTCTGAATCCAATTTGTTCAGCAAAGCCTAATGAAGTATCGAACTTTAACCCTATATTGTTTATTTTTTCAAAATCAGTGTGTGGTCTAAATTTTAAAAAGTGGTAGCGGTTTCCTATTGGATTAAAATTAAGTTTTAATATTTCTGTTTCAAAAGTTTCGTCAGAAATACTTTTATGCAAACCATTCTCGCAACCATTATTTTTTACTAATTGAACTTGTTCTTGCACTTTAGCACTATTATAATTGTAATCGGAGTTTTTAATTCCTTCTTTTGAAAGCCCTTTGTTTACTAACCAATAAAAAGTTGATTTAAAGTCATATTCACTTTCAATTTTCATTATTTTATCCATATTCAACCATTGTGGTTTTACAATTAAATTGCTAAATATAATTTGGAAAATGGCAGGGATATTCATTCTTTTTAAACAATAAAAACCGTCTTGAATCAATGCACCATTGATTAAATCAATATCGTGTGAAAGAAAAATTGTACTCTTGTATGCTGGTTTTTTAAGAGTACTTAATTTGGGTGTTAATTTAACTAGTTCATCAAAACATTTTTGTACTCGGTTTTCAGAAGCAATACCAAAGTATTTTTGGTAACTTTCTTCAAAAGGAAATCTTCCGAATTTGTCTTTTTTAGAATCATTTAATTCTTGAGCGCAGGTTAAAAGATAAAAAGCAGTTGCCAAGTAATCAGGTGTTCCATTTTCTAATTTTAAATAACCATTGTTTGTGAAATCGATACTAAACGTATAAGTTTGTAAGATTTTCAAAGTTAGATTTTTTGAATAAAATATCTGAACCAATAGTAGAAACACAAATGCTGTTTTCTGATTTTTGTTGTAAAAATACATATTCAGTATTGTAGTTTTTAAAAAGTTGGGTTAGGATATACACCAACTCATTATTGATATATGAAAGTGAGCTATGGATGTAAATTTGCATTGATTACTTTATGAAAAATACTATTTATGGATTAACGATATCACAATAATGAAACTTATATAATATTAATATAGAGTTCCTTTTTAATTAGTCAGTTATAATCATTCTCTTTGTTGAAACTTCTTTTCCATCAACAATTAAACTATATAAGTACATGCCCGGTTTTAATTCATTTGCTTAAATTGTAATGTCGGTTTTCCCTTTTTGTTTTATTTCTGTTTTTCGTAATTGCTTGCCTTGTATATCATAAATAAACAATACTGAATTTGAGGATGCTTCAGGTATTATACAAGTAATAGTAGTTTCCTTATTAAAAGGGTTAGGTTTGTTTTGCATCATTTCAGCTAACCCAAGGCTATTTTCAACATCTTTAACAGAAGTTGTATTATTTGTCGATGCAATTAATAAAATTTCAATTTTAGCTTTAAGTTCAGAAATTACAGCATTTTGCTCTTTTATTGCTTCTGCTAAAACTGGAATTATAGCTTGATAATTCATTGCATAGTTGCCGTTTTCATCTTTTCCGACTACTTCTGGTAAAACTTTTTCAACCTCTTGAGCAATGAATCCGATTTGTTTGAAATCGTCAAAATTTCTATTGGCAACATCTTTTTTCCAGTTGTAAGAAACACCTCTAAGGTTTAATACTTTATCAAGTGATGAATTCAAATTTTTGATGTTTGTCTTCACCTTTTCATCTGAAATTACAACTAAATAAGTACTTCTAATCATCCCATTTACATCTAATTTAACCTTTGTAGGGTTTGCAGGAGCGCCAAGAATAGAAACACCACTACCAGTAAAAGTTCCTGGCGTCATATTTACTCCAACATTTCCACCTGGTGCTTGTAGCAAAAGGTCAGTAGCAGTAGAATTAGAATAATTAAACGAAAAAATATTACTTTTTTTAGTTGCATTATCATTGTACATTCTTAAACCTGCGCCAGCTGCAATAAATGGAGCTCCACCATTTGTTAACCATATTGAGCCACCATTCATGTGAAACTTAGCATCTGGAGAACTTGTTCCAATACCTACACTACTCCCATTATCATAAACTTGACTGCAAATAAAATTATTAGTATTTGCAATATCAACCTTTGGTAGATAATTGCCAGAAGAACAAGAATTTGAGAGAATACCCAAAAAATTTCTGTAAAACAATTTACCTGTTGCATCTTGAACAACCAAACGAGGAGCAGTAGTTGAAGAGGTTAGCCCTTCAAATCTTTCACCTTGATTAGTATGTAATTGTTCACTCGGAGCAGATAAACCAATTCCTACTCTATTTCTAGAATTTACCTCTGGAGAAGCTCCATCATAAACTAAGAGATTCTTATAAAACTTAGTAGTCCCTACTGGATTAACAACATTTCTAACTTGAGCATAAACTGTGCTTGTGTAAATTGGATTATACGTGGTTCCATATGCTGTATCCCAGCCTGTAAAAAAGTCACCAAATGGACTGTCAGCTAGACCAGCCATAAAAAAATGATAGGGAGCTTGAACACCAACACCACCAGTTCCTTTATCCCATATTATTGCAGCACCATTTTGAGGCGTTCCACCTTGATTTTTTGCAATTAATCTAATACCAGCTGACCAATTTTGTGAAGTAAAAAGATCTTGTGCCTTTACTTCCAATTTTGCATTATTAACAGAAAGAATAGCATTATCTCCAATATAAATATTTTGAGTACCAGTTGAAGGCGGGATTAATATTCCCCCAGTTCTAATTTGTGCATTTAAAAAATTAGATGTGAAAATAAGCGTTAAGGCTGTTCCAATTGTTTTATTAAGCGGGATAAAATCGTTTTTGTTTAAATTTTTCTTATGTAAAAATTTATATGTTGCAAAGCTACAAAACATTATAAATTCAAGTGAAATATTTTAAATGATTAAGAAAAAATGTTATCAGAAAGCCTTTGACAAGTTAACATAGATGGAGAGAACAAATATAAATCATCTTCAAAACAAGCCTGTTCAACCGCACCTTATTACTCCGTAAAAGCGAAGCTGTGCTTCGCTTTCCTTTAATTGAGCAAGTTTTACTTGCGTGGAAAAAGAACAGAAGTTATTTTTCAAAATCAAATGAGCACAATAAAGCCGAGCAAAGCTCTATCTATTAAAAAACACGAAGGGTAGCTTCGCGTTTACCACACACGTAAAAGCGAAGTTGTGCTTCGCTTTCCTTTAATTGAGCAAGTTTTACTTGCGTGGATACAGAAAAGATGTTATTTTTCAAAATCAAATGAGCACAATAAAGCCGAGCAAAGCTCTATCTATTAAAAAACACGAAGCGTAGCTTCGCTTTTACTGGGAAAAACAATTAAATTATTAGACGAACTGCCGTTTTTAGAGGTAATGTAGTGTCCTTTTACAAAAACTTCCTAGTAATTTGAGTTTATATACAACTGTGTTTTCTTGCATATTTTTGAATCTGCTCCGGTTCTTTGCTAATGAGGCTTAAGGCAGGCTCATGACTCACATCACAATATTTACTATTTTATGAGGTACAATAATTACTTTTTTGGGCGTTTTACCAGCTAGTATTTTTTGTGTTTGTTCTAGTTGCAATACTTGTTTTTCTATCTCTTCCTTACTTAATGATAAGTCAAATTCAAAATTGAATTTTGTTTTTCCATTAAAAGAAACCGGGTAAATAAATGATGATTCAACTAAAAAACTTTCATCGTATTCCGGAAATTGAGCTTTTGTAATACTTTCAGGGTGTCCTAATAAATGCCAAAGTTCTTCAGCAATATGAGGGGCGTAAGGTGATATAATAATCGCTAAAGGATTTAATATCTTTCTTTTGTTGCATTTTAAATCTGATAATTCATTTACACAAATCATAAAATTACTAACCGAGGTATTAAACGAAAAATGTTCAATATCATAGCTAATTTTTTTGATAGTTCGGTGAAGTACTTTCCACTCCAGTTTTGTAGGTTCGTCATCACTTAGGTTAAGCTCGTTATTTTGATGGTACAAGCGCCACAACTTTCGCATAAAATTTGATACTCCGGTAATGCCATTAGTATTCCATGGTTTACTCAGTTCTATGGGCCCCAAAAACATTTCATATAATCTTAAAGCGTCAGCACCATATTGTTCAATAATATCATCTGGACTTACAACATTCCATTTTGATTTTGACATTTTTTCAACTTCACTGCCACAAATATATTTTCCTTCTTCTAAAACAAAATCAGCATCAGCATACTCTGCACGCCAGCTTTTAAAACCTTCAATATCCAATTGGTTGTTGGTTACAAAACGAATATCTACATGCAAAGCACTTACTTTACCAAATTTATGGTAAGAAGAATTTTTCCAGGCATTGAGAGCTGCTGTAGTAGCACCGGGCTTAGAAGCTTCGCTTTCAAGCTCATCAATAGATATTTTACCAAACTGATCTTTTATTAAATTATAAGAAATAAATGAACGTGTATTGGGCGAACGATAAACAAAACTGCTAACACCTTGTATCATTCCTTGATTGATAAGTTTTTTTGCAGGTTCATGAAATGTAATATACCCACTGTCAAATAAAAATTTGGTCCAAAAACGGACATACAACAAGTGACCTGTAGCATGTTCAGCACCGCCAATATATAAATCTACATTTTGCCAATAATCTGCATTTGCTTTAGAAACAAACTCATTTTGATTTTGAGCATCCATATAGCGTAAATAATACCAGCTGCTTCCTGCCCATCCCGGCATGGTGGTATGCTCGAAATCGTATAGGCCATCTTTTTTCCAGGTTTCTGCGGCACGAGCCAAAGGCGGTTCGCCATTCTTAGTAGGCAAGTATGAATCAATTTCAGGTAAAATTAGCGGAAGTTCATTAAAATCTAAAGTACATGGTATATCATCTTTATAGTAAACCGGAATAGGCTCTCCCCAATACCGCTGCCTGCCAAAAACGGCATCACGCAAGCGATAATTTATTTTTCTTTTTCCTAAGCCTCGTTGTTCTATTTCTGATATAGCTTTTTTTATGGCATCACGAACAGAAAATCCATTCAAAAAATCAGAATGAATGAGTATGCCTTGTTTTTCGTCATAAGACAGCTTGTTAAAATCCCATACTTCTTCAGGTTGTATGACCTGTTTTTTTTCTAAACCAAAATAATCAGCAAAAGCGTAATCTCTTGAATCGTGTGCCGGAACCCCCATTACTGCTCCTGTTCCATAGCCCGCTAACACATAATCTCCTACCCATACCGGAATTTTTTGTTGTGTAAAAGGGTGTTGCACGTAAGCCCCAGTAAAAACGCCACTTATTTTTTTTACATCAGCCATACGTTCTCGTTCGCTACGCTTGGCTGTTACTGTAATATAGTCTTCAACTTTTTGTTTTTGTTCGCTGGTAGTAATTAATGGCACCCACTCATGTTCAGGAGCGAGCGTTACAAATGTAACCCCAAAAACAGTATCAGGCCGTGTGGTAAATACTTCAACCTGTTTTTCGCTTCCTACTATTTTAAAGTATAAGCTTGTTCCTTCTGATTTTCCTATCCAGTTACGTTGAGCTTCTTTTATACTTTCACTCCAATCAATTTGCTCTAAACCCTTTAGCAACCTATCAGCATAAGCTGTAATACGCATACTCCATTGCTTCATAAGTTTACGTTCAACCGGATGCCCACCGCGCTCACTTACACCATCTTTTACTTCGTCATTAGCCAATACAGTACCTAAAACAGGACACCAATTTACGTATGCTTCACCCAAATAGGCCAAACGATAGGCCATTAAAATATTTGCTCGCTTTTTTGGAGAAAAAGACAACCATTCACTTGCTGTAAATCGCGGTGTATCATCATCACAACAAGCATAAACGTCTAAATTTCCATTTTTTTCAAAAATCTTAATTAAGTCAACTATGGCCTCTGCTTTATCACTTTGGGTATTATACCATGATTGAAATAGCTTAATGAAAATCCATTGTGTCCATTTATAATAGGAAGCATCTGATGTACGTACTTCTCTGTCCCAATCAAATGAAAAACCTATTTTGTCTAATTGTTCACGGTAACGTTCAATGTTTTTTTGTGTGGTTATTTTAGGGTGTTGACCTGTTTGTATAGCATATTGCTCGGCAGGCAACCCAAACGAATCAAAACCCATGGGATGCAGAACATTAAATCCCTTGAGTCGTTTATACCGGCTGTAAATATCTGAGGCTATATAGCCTAATGGATGCCCAACATGTAAACCAGCCCCACTGGGATAAGGAAACATATCTAAAACATAAAACTTTGGTTTTAAGGGATCGCGCTCTGTTTTATACGTTTTATTTTCAACCCAGTATTGCTGCCACTTTTTTTCGGTCTCTCTAAAATTATACTCCATAAAAATGCAATTATTTAGCTCTAAAAACTTGCAAAAATATATCTTTAATCCTTAAATTACTTAAAGAAGGGATAATAAAGTTGCCTCCTCGTAAATACCAACTCGGCTTGCTGTATTATAAGTTCTAACAATGAACCAATTCAAAACTTAAACACAAATACTTATAAATAAATAATTTTAAACCTCTGAGGTTTAGTGTATTAGAAAAATAAAAAAAATAAATATACAAATTGTTACTATTCGTTAACGAATAGTAAAATGAGCTGGTTCATATTGTTTTTAAAAATAAAAATATAATTTTGCTGCCCGTAAAATGCCAAATCAAAGCGATAAATATACAAACAGAAAGGTTAAATCGTCCTATTTCTCAACTATAATCAGCATGTCGTTGGTGCTTTTTGTTTTAGGGTTGTTGGGATTAATAGTTTTAAATGCAAAAAAACTTTCTGAGTATGTTAAAGAAAACATTGGCTTGAGCGTTATTATTCATGATAGTATAAAAGAAGCAGACCTTCAACAGCTTCGAAAGAACCTTGAAATTGCACCTTTTGCAAAGCAAGTTACCTTTGTAACTAAAGAAGCAGCAGCAGAATCATTGCAAAAAGACTTGGGCGAAGATTTTATAAAATTTCTAGGCTTTAACCCATTACTCTCATCTTTTGATATTAAGTTGAATGCCGCTTATGCTAACAACGACAGCTTAGCTCGCATTGAAACTCGGTTACTTACCGATCCTAGCATTAAGGAAGTTTTTTATCAAAAATCGCTAGTTCAAGCTATTAACGAAAATGTAAAAAAAATAGGGCTTGTATTGCTAGGAATTTGCTTTGTATTAAGTATTATCTCTGTGGCTCTTATTAATAACACAATTCGCTTGTATATTTATTCCAAGAGATTCTTAATAAAAACCATGCAATTAGTAGGGGCTACGCAAAAATTCATCAGTAAACCTTTTTTAGTACGTAGCCTTTGGAATGGTATTTATAGTTCGCTAATTACCATTGCATTAATGATGGGTTTGATTTTTGTAGCTCAAAAAAATTTCCCTGAGTTAATAGAGCTTCAAGATATTAATTTATTTATTCAACTTTTTGTACTCGTTATCATTGCCGGAATTGGAATTAATTTACTAAGTACTTATTTTGCACTTAAACGATATTTAAAAATTCAAACAGACGATTTGTATCAACTTTAATTAAAACAATATGTCAAAAAAAATAAGCGATACTACTAAGCCTAACGATTTTGCTTTTGGAAAAGAAAATTATGTAATTATGATAATTGGGTTAATCGTTATAATTATTGGAAACCTCTTAATGATTGGGGGTGGGTCTGATGATCCTAATGTTTTTAATCCTGAAATTTTTAGCTTCAGACGTATTACCTTAGCTCCAATAGTAATTTTGCTGGGTTTTACCATTGAAATTATTGCTATTATGCGTAAACCTAAAGATTAATCAGAAATAAGTTAGAATGAATACGCTGCACGCCTTAATATTATCATTGATTGAAGGACTAACCGAGTTTTTACCTGTTTCATCAACCGGACATTTAATTATTGCAGCTTCTATTATGGGTTTACTTCAAGATGAAACCACTAAAGAGTTTACTAAGTTTTTTGTAATTTCAATTCAATTCGGCTGCATTCTTTCTGTAATGGTGCTTTATTGGAAAGATTTTTTGTTAAAGTTTGATTTCTACTTAAAGCTTTTTATTGCTTTTCTTCCGGCTCCTATATTTTACTTTCTTTTCAAAAAACAAATTGACGGTTTTCTTGAGAATGCCCTTACTGTTGCCTTTTCACTAGTTATCGGAGGAATTATATTACTTTTTGTGGATAAGTGGTTTGATGTAAAAGAAGAAGATGAAAAACCACTTACTAATTTAAGAGCTCTTAAAATAGGCTTGTTTCAAACTATTTCTATGATTCCGGGTGTATCACGATCTGCTGCTACAATTGTAGGGGGGTTAACTCAAAAAATGTCTCGAAAAAATGCGGCCGAATTTTCATTTGTTTTAGCTGTTCCCACACTTTTTGCTGCCTCTGTTTACAAGCTTTTTAAGTATATTTATGATGGTGCAAGTTTTGAGTCTAATCAAGTGCACTTACTCATACTTGGTAATGTGGTAGCCTTCTTGGTAGGCGTGCTTGCCATAAAATATTTTATTGGGTACATTACTAAATTTGGGTTTAAATTATTTGGATATTACCGTATAATTATTGGCCTTGCTATTATAATTCTTCATTTTGCAGGAGTAAAACTAGGTATGTTATAACAACTTGGAACTTACTAAACTCACCCCAGAAGTATTGCAAACAGGCGCTGTCCTGCTTTTTGACAAACCTGTTAATTGGACTTCTTTTGATGTGGTAAACTATGTACGCAAGACCCTAAATGTAAAAGTGGGTCATGCCGGTACACTCGATCCATTAGCTTCGGGCTTATTAATATTGTGTACCGGAAAAAGTACTAAAAGCATTGACTCCATTCAAGGTTTGGATAAAGAATACACGGGAACTATAGTTATAGGAAAAAGCACAGCTTCTTATGACTTAGAAACTGAAATATCTGAAACACGCAGTATTTCGCATATTAAGGAAAGCGATATTTATACTGCCGCCACAACCTTTATAGGCATTCAAAACCAAATAGCTCCATTGTACTCAGCAAAAAAAATAAAGGGCGAAAGAGCATACCATAAAGCCCGAAGAGGCGAAACGGTCGAGATTAAGGCAAGTCAAATAGAAATAAAAGTTTTTGAAATTAATAGCATTGAGATGCTAGCAGAAACGATCGAAGTAAATTTTAGAATCATTTGTTCAAAAGGAACCTATATAAGAGCTATTGCCCGTGATTTTGGTTTAAAACTAAATAATATGGCTTACCTTACTAATTTAAGAAGAACACAAATAGGTAATTACTTTATAAAAGAAGCTGTTTCATTAGAACAGTTTAAAGCGGCTTTCCCGCTCTTTAAGTCAAAACCCTCAGAGTTTCAACTTTAATAATAAACGAGCAATGCTTCTATGCAATAAGAATTTTTTTAAAATATTTTATGATTTTTACACAGCCTAATTAGTTTATTAACAATAGGAAAAATTATAAAATTCATTAAAATATTTCTTATAACATTGTTATTTAGTGTATTATATAATTTATTTAGAATTTTTATAAATTAGTAAAATCTTAAAAAAATATAAGCATTTTCTGCCCTTTGAATAGGTAAACTTATAATTTTGCCGCGTGAAAACAATGTCGTCTGACATTAATATGACAAAAGAAAAATTAACATATATGCATACACTTTTCAAAGCATTAAGAGTTTATTTCCACCAGTTCCTTTTAATCACTTCAGCTTTAGTAATTAGTTCTGGCCATTTTTCATACGGTCAGGATGCAGCTGCTGGTGAAAAACTATTTAAAATTAATTGTGCAGCTTGCCATAAAGAAACCGATGCTAAATTAGTAGGCCCCGGCTTAAAAGATGTGGCTAAGAATGTACCTCAACCTGCTGAAGAGTGGTTAATTAAATGGATAAAAAATTCACAAGCTGTTATTAAGAGCGGAGATGCTTATGCCAACAAAATATATGAAGAGTATAACAAAATGATTATGCCGGCCACGGCTTTAACCGATGATGAAATTAAGTCTATCTTGGCTTACTTAGATAATCCGGGGGGCAGCAAAGCTGCAGGAGCTACAGCCGGAGGCGCAGGGGCTCCTTCAGAAGAAGTACTTGCGGGCGAAAAATTGTTTAAAATTAACTGCGCTGCATGCCACAAAACTACCGATGCTAAATTAGTTGGTCCCGGGCTAAAAGATATAGCCAGCAAAGTGCCTCAACCGGCCGAAGAATGGTTAATAAAGTGGATTAAAAATTCACAATCACTTATAAAGAGCGGTGATACCTATGCCAATAAGATTTATGAAGAGTACAATAAAATGGTAATGCCTGCGCAAGCTTTAAGTGATGCAGAAATTAAATCTATCTTAGCTTACATTGCGAATCCCCCGGCTGAAAATGCAGGACAAGGAACAGCTACTGCTTCCACCGAAAAAGCGGCACCTCTTAAAAAAGAGTCATCATCACAAGTGTGGTATTTCTTAGTTGGTCTTATTGTTTTATTCCTTATATTAATAAGTGTACTTGGTGGGGTAAAAAAATCCCTTCAGAAAATGGTAAATCAAAAAAATGGAGTACCTGAACCTGAACCAGTTGTTTACAACACAGCTTACTTCTTAAAATGCGCAAGAAACAATAAAAAATTAATAGCAATTATTCTTATTGTTGTCGTTAGTGTGGCATCTCGAGCTGCTTGGAATGGTATGATGGGAATTGGTGTGTACCAAGGATATGCCCCGGAACAACCTATATTCTTTAGCCATAAGATACATGCCGGAGAAAATGGTATCAATTGCGTTTACTGCCACTCTGGTGTCGAAAAAAGTAAAACCTCTAATGTGCCTTCGGCTAATGTTTGTATGAACTGCCATAAAGGTATTCAGGAAGGAGCAGTAACTGGTAAAAAAGAAATTGCTAAGATTTACGAAGCTTTAGATTATGATCCAGATAAAGGAACTTATGGGCCTAACCCAAAACCAATTAAATGGGTAAAAGTTCACCAACTGCCTGAACATGCTTATTTTAACCACGCTCAGCACGTAACTGTAGGCAAGCAAGAGTGTACCACATGCCATGGTCCTGTAGCCGAAATGGATACCTTGCGCCAGTTTTCACCACTAACTATGGGCTGGTGTGTTGATTGCCACCGTAAAACAGAGGTTAAAATGGAAGGAAATCCATATTACACAAAACTACACGAAGAACTCAAAAAGACATACGGAAATAAACCAATTACCGTAGAAATGATGGGCGGAATTGAATGTGGAAAGTGTCATTACTAATAGTATTTAGCATAAAATCAATCTTTTAAAAATAATTCCTATTTATCAGGATTAAGTATAACAAATATGAGTAATAGAAAATATTGGAAATCAATAGAAGATCTAAATAGAAGCCCTGAATTTGTTAAGAAGGCTAAAAATGAATTTGCTGAAGAAATTCCTATTGAGAAATTCTTAAGCAATGACGCTTTAGAATCAAGTAAAACTCCGAGAAGAGATTTTCTGAAATTCTTAGGTTTTTCTGTAACGGCTGCATCATTAGCAGCCTGTGAAACTCCGGTTCGTAAAACAGTTCCTTATTTATTTAAACCCGAAGAGGTTACCATTGGAGTATCGAGTTGGTATGCTTCAACTTTTGATGATGGAGCTGATTTTTGTAACGTATTGGTAAAAACTCGTGAAGGACGTCCCATTAAAATTGAAGGAAACAAGTTTTCTTCCTTTACATCGGGGGGCACTAATGCCAGAACTCAAGCTTCCGTTTTGACTTTATATGACACTGCCAGAATTCAAGGACCACATCAAAATGGCAAACCTAGCACCTGGAAAGATGTGGACGCTGCAATTGAAAGCAAATTAAACGAGGCAGCAGCAGCAGGCTCTGCTATCCGAATTTTGAGTGCCTCGGTAACGAGTCCTTCTTTAAACAGCACTATTAGTGATTTCATAAGCAAATACCCTACGGCCAAGCATGTTATGTATGATGCAGTTTCTTATGCAGCCATTCATAAGGCACATGAGCAAACCTTTGGAATTCCTGCAATACCTTCTTATGATTTGAGCAAAGCTCAAGTAATTGTAAGCTTTGGTGCCGATTTTCTTGGAAACTGGATAGCTCCTATACAATTTGCCCGCCAATATGCTCAAACCAGAAAGTTAAGCAATGGTAAAAAAGAAATGAGTAAACACTATCAGTTTGAAAGTTATTTATCATTGACCGGAGCTAATGCAGATGTAAGAACCCCTATTAAGCCTTCACAACAAGGTGCTGCTATTGTTAATTTATATAATGCTTTAGCCTCTAAAGCTGGAGTTTCGACACTAAATGCAAATAAAGTATCGTTTGCTAAGAATATCGAAAAAGCTGCACATGATTTATGGGAAAACAAAGGGAAATCCATTGTTGTGTGCGATTCCAACAATCCGAATGTTCAGGCTGTTGTTAACGGAATCAATAATCTGTTAGGTAATTATGGGAATACTATAGATTTAACCAACCCGCTAAATATTGGACAAGGGAAAGATACCGAATTTACCAATCTAGTAAGCGAAATGAAAGAAGGTAAAGTGGCTGTTTTGATCATGCTTAACACTAATCCCGTATATACAACTCCTAAATCATTAGGATTTGAAGCCGCTTTATCCAAAGTGCCGGTATCCGTTTCAACAGCTGATAGATTAGATGAAACGGCTTCTAAATGTAAGTTTGTTTGCCCTAATCATCATTACTTAGAATCATGGGGAGATGCCAGTCCAAAAGCCAAGCTTTTTGCTTTAATTCAGCCTACTATTTACCCTTTGTTCAATACACGATCTTTTGGCGACAGTGTTTTGAAGTGGACAGGAAATACGACCAAATATCAAGATTATATAAAGGCACACTGGGAAAAGAAAATATTTCCAACCCAAAGTACAGAATTACTATTTGAAGACTTTTGGATGAAAAGCCTCCATGATGGAATTTATGAAGTACCATTAGCTGCTGCATCAAGCGTAACTTGGAATTTTGAATTATCTGGCAGTGCATCTGAAATAGCTAAAGAAACCGGAAGCGAATTAGAAATTACATTCTATCAAAAAATAGGAATGGGAATAGGAACACAGGCCAATAACCCTTGGTTGCAAGAAATGTCTGACCCTATATCCAAAGTAACCTGGGATAACTATATTACCATGTCTCCTGCAGAAATGCAGAAGAGAGGTTTCAACACCATTCATGAAAAGGAAGAAAAAATGAATACGGTAAATCTTACCGTTAATGGTGTTACTCTCGAAAAAGTACCGGTTTATCCGCAACCTGGTCAACCTGAAGGAACTATAGCTTTGGCACTTGGTTATGGAAGAACAATGGCTGGAACAACGGCCAACAACATAGGTGTAAATGCCTTTTCATTGTTAGGTTTAAACAGCAGTGGTTTTATTAGCTATTACTCCAATAAGGCTATAATTGCTAATAACACCGAAAAACACATGGTAGTTACAACCCAAAACCATCAAACCTTAATGGGTAGAAATATGGTTAAGGAAACTACATTAGCTGAATTTCAAAAAGATCCAAAAGCCGGAAATCATACGGAAATGCTTGCCATATCCAATGGTCATGAACATAAAAAAGTACCTGCTCATACCATAGACTTGTGGGCTACTAAAGAAAACCCTGGCTTTGCAAAACCAGGATTACAATGGAGTATGGGTATTGACTTAAATTCTTGTATAGGTTGTGGTAATTGTTTAATTGCCTGTCAATCAGAGAATAATGTGGCAGTGGTAGGTAAAGATGAGGTGCGTATGAACCGTGAAATGTCATGGATTAGAATAGATCGTTATTATTCTAGTGCCATGTCTAAAGAAAAGGCTGAAGTTGAGAAAAAAGGAGTTATTGATATGTATCATGCTATGGAAGTACCTGAAGAAAACCCACAGGTAGTATTTCAGCCGCTTATGTGTATGCATTGTAATCATGCCCCTTGCGAAACAGTATGTCCGGTAATTGCTACTACCCATAGTAACGAAGGTTTGAACCAGATGATATACAACCGCTGCGTGGGAACAAAATACTGTGCCAATAACTGCCCTTATAAAGTAAGAAGATTTAATTGGTTTAAATATTTTGAAAATGACCAGTTCAATTACAACATGAATAACGACTTAGGTAAAATGGTGTTAAATCCTGATGTTACCGTTCGTTCTCGTGGGGTAATGGAAAAGTGCTCTATGTGTATTCAACGAATCCAAGATGGTAAATTAACAGCTAAAAAAGAAGGCAGAGAGCTTAAAGATGGTGATATAGACACGGCTTGTGCTCAGTCTTGCCCTACTAATGCAATTACCTTCGGAAATATTGCCGATTCTTCAAGCCGCGTGTCCATCATGAACAAAGAAGATCGGTCTTATTACATGTTAGAAGAACTTGGTGTTCAACCTTCTGTGTTTTACCAAGTAAAAGTTAGAAACATTGAAGAATCAACAAATCAACATCATTCATAAAAGAAGATAAAATAAGTTATTAATCATAAAATAGCCTAATAATTATGTACGAAGCCCCAATAAGAGAACCGTTAATACTGGGAGACAAAACGAATCACGACATTACAGAGGATATTTGCAGACCTATAGAAGGGAAAGCAAATAAATACTGGTGGTGGTGCTTTATAGTAGCTGTAGCTGCATTACTATGGTGGGTACTATGTGTTGCCATTACCGTAGGAGAAGGAATTGGAGTATGGGGAATAAACAATATTGTTGACTGGGGCTGGGACATTACCAACTTCGTTTGGTGGGTGGGTATTGGTCATGCCGGAACACTTATTTCGGCTGTATTGTTACTGTTCCGTCAAAAATGGCGTTTGTCCATTAATCGTTCAGCAGAAGCGATGACCATATTTGCAGTAATATGTGCTGCAACATTCTTACTAACACACATCGGTCGCCCTTGGTTGCCTTATTGGCTTTTACCATTACCAAACCAGTTTGGCTCTTTGTGGGTAAACTTTAATTCACCGCTAATTTGGGATACTTTTGCTGTAACTACCTATTTTACCGTTTCTTTGGTGTTTTGGTACACAGGGCTTATTCCTGATTTTGCCGTTATTAGAGATAGAGCTAAAACAAGTGCTACAAAATTTTGGTATGGCTTATTAGCCTTTGGCTGGACGGGGTCATCTAAAAACTGGCAACGTTTTGAAGAGGTTTCCTTAGTCTTGGCCGGTATTTCTACGCCTCTAGTACTTTCAGTTCACACCATTGTATCAATGGACTTTGCTACTTCTGTACTACCTGGTTGGCACGCTACTATCTTCCCGCCTTATTTCGTTGCAGGGGCTATTTTCTCTGGATTTGCCATGGTGCAAACCTTATTAATTATTACCAGAAAAGTATTAGGACTAGAAAATTACATAACCACCCTACACATTGATATGATGAACCGTATCATCTTAGTAACCGGTTCAATTGTAGGTATAGCTTATATTACTGAGTTTTTTATTGCTTGGTACTCGGGTGTTGAGTATGAAAGTTACTGTTTTATTAACCGCGCTACCGGATATTATTGGTGGGCCTATGCAAGTATGATGACTTGTAATGTTGTATCGCCACAATTATTTTGGTTTAAAAAGCTTAGAACCAATATCACTTTTACTTTTGTACTAAGTATAGTAGTTAATATTGGTATGTGGTTTGAGCGCTTTGTAATTATCGTTTCTTCGCTTCACAGAGCCTTTGTTCCATCCGAGTGGGGAACGTATCACCCATCATGGGTTGAGGTAGGTATCTATGTTGGATCATTAGGTTTATTTTTTACTTTGTTCTTATTGTTCGCACGCTTTTTCCCTGTTATTGCTATGAGTGAGCTAAAAACAATAGTAAAATCTTCAAGCACACAAGCCAAGCGCGAAGCTCTAAAACACGGACATAGCCATGTTTCACATCATTAATTCCTTTAAAATCTAAAAGTATGAGCAAATATATTTTCGCAGTTTATAATGATGAAGATGTTTTAATGCAAAACATTAAACCCTTAAGAAGTCAGGGAGTTCGGATTAAAGAGGTATTTAGTCCATTTCCTATCCATGGCATGGATCATTTAATTGGGCATAAAAGAACACGTATTGCAATATGTTCCTTTATTTATGGTGCTATTGGATGCCTTCTTGCCATTTGGATGACCCAGTATATGATGATTGCTGACTGGCCAATGGATATAGGAGGTAAACCAAGCTTTGCCTATTATAAGAATGTGCCGGCTTTTGTGCCAATTATTTTTGAATCGGCTGTGTTTTGCGCTGCCCATGGAATGGTACTTACTTTTTACTTAAGAAGTAAAACTTTACCAGGTGTAACAGCCTTTGTACCAGATAAAAGAATGACTGATGACAGATTTATTATGCAAGTAGAATGTAATGATGCTAGTAAAAAAGCTGATTTAACAAACTTGCTTTTGAAACATGGTGCCGAAGAAGTTAAAGAATACGGCAAATAATAGTTTAAATTAAGAAAAGACTATGAAAATTTTGAAATATAAAATACAGTTAAGTTTAGCGCTAACAACATCTGCTTTGGTTTTCTTAAATAGTTGCAAAAACGATCCACTTAGCCCGGGCATCGAATTTATGCCTGATATGTACCGTTCAGTTGCCTATAAGCCATACGAGGAAAACCCAAACTTTAAAGACCTGCTTGGAGCACGACCTCCAGTACAAGGAACTGTGTCGCAAGGGGAGTTTCCAAATTCAGCTTTTAATATAAATGAGGCTTTTTACCCTTTTCCAGATACCAATGAAGGCTATGAAGAAGCCGGAAATAAGCTAAAAAACCCACTTCCTGCAACACCTGAAAATTTAAAAAAAGGAGCCGATCTTTATGTAAAGTTTTGCTCTCCCTGCCATGGTGATGCCGGAGATGGTAATGGTTCTATTGTGGCTAACGGAAAATTCCCGTCACCCGGAAAATATTGGGATAGGGTTTTAGCCAATGGCTTAAATGATGGGAAAATGTTTCATGTAATTACCTATGGAAAAAATCTGATGGGTTCCCATGCTTCCCAGCTTACTAAGGAAGAAAGATGGCTTGTTATTCATCACATTGACGAGTTAGTTAAAAAGGCAGCCCCTACCTTGATTGTTAATTCAACTGAAGCATCTGCTAAATCATCTAAAAAGAAATAAAATTACGACATCAGAAATTATAGAGTTATGAAGAACTACACAATAACTAAAAATAATAAAATCCTTTCTTTTGGCCTTATTGCCTTTGGAGTAGTTGGTATTGCCTATGGTTTTGCTACCGATCCAACAAGAACATGGGCCAGTTTATTGCAAAGTAATTTTTTCCTTTTAGCCATTGCACTGTGTGGCTTGTTTTTTTACACTTTCCAGTTTGCCGCTGAGGCCGGTTGGGCTGCCGGTATATTACGTGTTCCATTAGCTATGGCGCAATTCTTGCCTCATGCTTGCGTGGCTTTACTGCTTATTTTCATTTTCGGGCACCATGACTTATATCATTGGACACATGCCGAGTTATATGATAAAAATTCGCCCCATTTTGATGAAATTCTTTATGGAAAAAAAGCATTCTTAAACATCCCCTTTTTTGTTATACGCCTCATCTTATATGGTATTATTTGGGCTGGTTCGGCCGTTTTACTTAGAAAATATGCACTTGAAGAAGATCGGGTAGGGGGGACTGAGAATTATTGGAAAACATCTAAATTATCACATGTGTTTTTGGTATTATTTGCCATTACTTCCTCTACGGGAGCCTGGGATATCCTTATGTCAGTTGACGCACATTGGTTTAGTACCTTATTTGGATGGTATATTTTTTCCGGATTGTTTGTAACCGGACTAACCGTAATGGGAATCCTTACTATTTATTTAAAACGAAATGGTTATTTCCCAAAAGTTAACGAAAACCACATTCATGATATTGGAAAATATATGTTTGCCTTTAGTATTTTTTGGACTTACCTGTGGTTTTCTCAATTTATGCTTATTTGGTATGCCAACTTACCCGAAGAGGTTGCTTACTATGCTTTAAGACAGGAGCCTGAGTTAAGACCAATTTTTATTCTGAATTTTGTGATTAACTTTACCATTCCTTTTTTAGTACTTATGTCAAGAGATTCTAAAAGAAAAGAAAATACGGTACTTGTTGCTGGGGCACTTATGATTATTGGCCATTGGCTTGATGTTTGGTTAATTGTAATGCCTGGAATTATGGGAACTCATGCACACATTGGCATTATTGAAATAGGAGCAACTTGTTTCTTTGCCGGCTTGTTCTTGTATGTTTTCTTTAATTCGATGTCTAAAACAGCCGTGGTCCCTGAAAATCATCCTATGATTGAGGAAAGTTACCATTTCTATTTATAATTTTGTAAAACAATTTTTCATAAAATATGATTACTCTTTTAACCCTTATAGCTATAATTTTAGGAATTATCGCCATAGCCAATTTAATTAAAGTATATGAACTCTCGGCAGCTTTAAAAGAACAGGAAGAGGTTTACACTCCTGTAAGTGATTCAGAGTCTAATTTTAATGCACGACTTATGTTGCCTGTTTTAGTAGCTTTAATGGTATTTTGCTTTTACTGGTACTTTGCCTATAAAAGCGATATGCTACCTGAAGCTGCCTCTAGTCATGGTGCTGAAATAGACACCTTGTTTAACTTTAATATGATTGTGATAACAATTGTATTTGTTGTGATTAATGTTTTATTATTTTACTTTGCCCATAAATACCACCGTAATAAGAACAGAAAAGCTGTTTATTATGCCCATAACAATAAATTAGAAATGATTTGGACCATTGTTCCGGCATCTTTTTTAGCTGTTGTTATAATTTACGGCTTGGCTGTTTGGAATAATATTACCAAACCAACTGACAGAAAAAAGGCTGTGGTTATGGAAATTTTTGCTGAACAGTTTAAATGGACAGCACGATATGCCGGTACCGATAACGTGCTTGGAAAAAGTAATTACAAACTTACAGCCGATATGAACCCTTTGGCTATTGATGCTACAGATAAAAATGCCTGGGATGACAAAATAGTGAATGGCGAATTTCACATTCCTGTAAATAAAACCGTTCAAATGGACTTTAGAGCCAAAGATGTTATTCACAGTGCATACCTTCCTCATTTTAGAGTTCAAATGAATTGCGTTCCGGGTATGAAAACAGAATTTCATTTTACCCCAACTATTACCACTGCCGAGATGAGAAAAAAGACCAATAATCCTGATTTTGATTATTTACTACTTTGCAACAAAATATGTGGTACCACCCATTGGAATATGCAAATGAAGGTAATTGTGGATACCGAAGAAGATTACAATAAATGGTTAGCCGAACAAAAAACATTTAAAGAAAAAAGTATGGCTAACCTGAACACAGAAGTATCTAATTTGGCTGCCAACTAATTAAAACAGGCATTTCATTAACGTTAATTAAAAACAATAAATATGAGCGATATCGCACAATCAGTTAACTTAGGAGATGTACATGATCATCATGCTCATGACCATGCACATGAAGAACCAAATTTTTGGTCAAAATATATTTTTACTACCGATCATAAAATGATATCAAAGCAGTTTTTAGTAACAGCTATTTTTATGGGTGTGGTGGGTATGATGTTATCCGTGTTTTTTAGATTGCAGTTGGCATGGCCCGGACAAGGCTTTAGTGTACTGGAGTTTTTTCTAGGAAAGAAATGGGCTCCTGATGGAGTTTTAGATGCCAATATGTATATGTCTTTGGTTACTATACATGGAACTATTATGGTGTTTTTTGTACTTACCGGAGGGCTAAGCGGTACTTTTAGTAATTTGCTTATTCCGCTTCAAATTGGGGCTAGAGATATGGCTTCCGGTTTTTTGAATATGTTATCCTATTGGTTCTTTGCGGTATCTAGTCTAATCATGTTCAGCTCTTTATTTATTGAGTCTGGTGCTGCTTCAGTAGGGTGGACAATTTACCCTCCACTAAGTGCTTTACCTGAAGCTATGCCGGGTGCTGGCTTAGGAATGTCATTATGGTTGTTAAGTATGGTGCTTTTTGTTGTAGGTTCGTTATTAGGTTCTATTAATTACATTGTAACTATTCTAAACCTTAGAACTAAAGGGATGTCAATGACTCGATTGCCATTAACTATATGGGCTTTCTTAACCACAGCTATTGTTGGTTTATTATCATTCCCGGTTCTTTTTGCAGGTGTTTTATTGCTTATAATGGATCGTTCTTTTGGAACCAGCTTTTATTTATCTGATATTTTTATCAGCGGACAAGCCATGGAACAAACCGGAGGGAGCCCTATTCTTTTTCAGCATCTTTTTTGGTTTTTAGGCCATCCAGAGGTGTATATAATTATTCTTCCTGTTTTCGGTATTACTTCTGAAGTACTTTCAACGATGAGCCGTAAACCTATTTTTGGTTATCGTGCTATGATTGGTTCCCTTTTGTCAATTGGTTTTCTTTCATTCCTAGTATGGGGGCATCACATGTTTGTAACAGGAATGAATCCATTTTTAGGTTCTGTATTTGTTTTCACTACGTTAATTATTGCTATACCTTCAGCGGTAAAGTCATTTAACTACTTAACTACACTTTGGGGTGGAAATATTACCTTTTCACCAGCTATGCTTTTTGCTGTTGGATTAATTTCAACTTTTGTTACAGGTGGGGTTACAGGAATTATTCTTGCCGATTCAGCCTTAGATATTAACGTGCATGATACCTATTTCGTTGTAGCGCATTTCCATATTGTTATGGGTGCTTCGGCAATTTTAGGTATGTTTTGTGGCATTTACCATTGGTTTCCGCGAATGTTTGGACGAATGATGAACAACAAATTAGGGTATGCCCACTTTTGGCTTACATTTATTGCGGTTTACGGTGTTTTCTTTCCAATGCACTTTATTGGCTTAGGTGGTGTTCCACGCAGATATTATAGTAACGAGGCCTTCCCTTTATTTGATAATCTACAGCACATTAATATAACTGTTTCTGTTTTTGCCATTATTGGTGCCTTAGCGCAAGGTTTATTCTTGTTCAATTTCTTTTATAGTATGTACAGAGGTAAAAAGTCTCCTCAAAACCCTTGGAATAGTAATACTTTAGAGTGGGATGCACCAGTTGAACACTTACACGGTAACTGGCCGGGCGAATTACCTACGGTACACCGTTGGCCTTACGATTACAGTAAGCCCGGAAAAGACCAGGATTTTGTACCACAAACAGTACCTTTAAGCCCTGGAGAAACAGAGCATTAATAATTAAAATCAAAAAGAAAAAGCCCTAATACAGGGCTTTTTCTTTTTATGGATGACTTGTACTGAAATAGGTTGACAATATAAAGTTTACAAAATGGACAAAAAGCAAATTGCATTTCAAAAGTTAGTTTCGTTTGTAGAAAAATTTAAAGGGTTGGAGGACAACTATAATAAAGGAGGAAAAATTTAACTTTAGTGCAAAACTCTGCAACTCCGCAAAACGATATGAATAATAACTTCAATAATTCAGTTAAATTAAAATGAATCAAAAATTATATAAATTTCATTTTAAAAAAAAAAAAGCTTAAATTTGATTTACAATTGTTAAATATCCCACCATGAAAAAGCTAATATACATATCGTATCTTTTAATCTTTAGTTTTACCTCTTTTGGACAAAGTATTGAAATTAACTACCCAAACGGAGGCGAAACTTTTACAGCTAGCTCTTCTCAGTACATAATATGGGATGATGCTTCATTGCCACAAGTAAAAATTGAATACAGTTTGGATAATGGTGGCACTTGGAATTTTATAGCCAACAGCACTTCTATGAGCGGAACTGGACTGTATAGTTGGACAGTGCCCAATGTTTTATCAAATAATTGTTTAATTAAAGTTACCAATACCGCAAACGCATCAGATTTTGATATAAGCGATGCTACATTTTCTATTGCCGCACCTTATATCAATTTATATTATCCAAATTACAGTGAAAGTTTTGGTATAGGCGGGTCTGAAGATATTCAATGGTATGCACCCGGTGTTGATTTTATTAATATTGAGTATTCTATTGATGGGGGTTCAAATTTTACATTAATAGCTTCGGGTGTTGACGCTACTTTGGGCAATTATACATGGAGCCCAATTCCCAACACCCCTTCTACAAATTGTAAAGTAAGGTTAACGCAAAGCAGTAATACTGCAATAAGCGATATATCTGATAATTCTTTTTCAATCGAGACACCGTCTTTGCTTCTTTATTATCCAACCGGGGGTGAAACCTTTATAATAAACACCTATGAATATATTCAATGGACTAGCGTTGGAGTAGCAAATGTTAAAGTTGAGTACTCTATTGATAATGGAAGTACATGGATGTATATTGGAAGTTCATCTGGTTCACAAGGTGGGTACACTTGGGATCCAATTCCGAATACACCCTCAACAAACTGTTTAGTCAGAATTTCTGATGAAGATAACCCAAGTATTAACGATGTCTCTGCTGCTACTTTTACTATTGGAGCTGGCGTAATAGAACTTTACACTCCTAATGGCGGTGCCCAATGGACAGTTGGTACGCAACAACAAATTTATTGGGATGGGTTTGGAATAAATGAATTTAATATTGAATACTCTACCGACTCCATGGCTACCTGGCAGCCAATTGTTTCTTATTATTCAGGCACTTATTACGATTGGACTGTGCCCAATGCAATTTCAACTGCTGCTTTTATAAGAGTTTCTGATGCATCAAATCCATCAAATTATGATGTTAATGATGCTGATTTTGAAATTATAGATCCAACAATACAGTTGTCTTTTCCAAATGGAGGTGAAACGTTTCAATCAGGGTCAAATGTGTATTATGTATCTTATACTGCATTTGGTGTTTCCCTTGTTAGGCTTGAATACAGTACAGATGGGGGTAATAGCTGGGTACTAGTTGAAGATTCGGTAACAACATGGTATGGCTATAACGATTACGTTTGGAATGTGCCAAATACTCCATCAAACAATTGCTTGTTCAGAGTAAGTGATGCGAGCAATAATACTTTATCGGATGTGAGTGATTTTCCCTTTGCCATAGTTTTTGGGGGCTTACCAGCTTGTGCTACTAATTTCTTCCCGAGTAACATGGTTAACTCAATTTCAACTAATCCAACCTTAACTTGGGCTAATTCAAATTCGAATATAGTTGTTACAGGTTATGATTTGTACTTTGGTACAATACCTAACCCTCCTTTATATGCTACAAATATTTTAAATGTTAATTACACTTTAACTAATCTAAATCCATTAACTACTTATTATTGGCAAATTGTTCCTAATAGTCTTAATGGTAGTGCTATTGGCTGTGTTGTGAATAGTTTTACTACTTCGCCTGCTAATGTTTATAATATGGATAACCATACGGATACACTTTGCGGGGGAACATTTTACGATTCAGGGGGACCTTTTTCCAATTATAATTCGAATGAATTTTATACGAAAACCTTTTACCCCTCAAATCCGCTACAAGTGTTAAAATTTGATTTTACATCCTTTTCAACAGAGCCATATTATGATAATTTGTATATTTATAATGGTGATACGACTACTGCTCCATTAATTGGGACCTACAATGGAACTAATGGCCCGGGCTCAATAGTAGCAACTAACGCTCAAGGGGCCTTAACATTTGTATGGTCGTCTAATCCTTATAATGTCACATCAACAGGTTGGGAAGCTACCATATCTTGCGTTGCTCAAGGAACTCAGGCAATAAATCTTACTGCACCTAATGGAGGCGAAAGCTGGATTGGTAATACCTCTAATTTAATTACATGGACATCACAAAATATACCCAACGTTGATTTAGTATATTCTATTGACAGTGGGTTAACTTGGCAAAGTATTGCGTCAAATATTGTAAATACCGGCAGCTATTCATGGCAAGTTCCATTACCAGCTTCCTCACATTGTTTTGTTAAAGTATTATCGTCTAATAATAGTTCTGTATTTGACATAAGTAACAACCAATTTGAAATACAGTATGTTCCGATATATGTTGATTTGTTAGCTCCAAACACGGCTCAAACATTTTTAATTGGAACAACTACTAACATATTTTGGCAAAGCATGTTTGTGTCAAATGTAAATATTGATTACTCTGTTGATGCCGGAACAAGCTGGATAAGTGTTGTTTCAGGGCTCCCTTCAGTTGACGGAAGTAATTATTATGTTTGGACTATACCGAACAATCCAAGTAATTTATGTCTTGTACGTATAAGTGATGCATCAAATAGTGCTGTTAATGACTTTAGTCAGAGTGCATTTTATATTGTTGAACCTTATATAGAAGTTACGTATCCTAATGGCGGTGAAACACTAAATGGAGCTACTTATGTTACTCTTAACTGGACTGGCTATTTAAATACAAATTCAGTTAAACTGGAGTACTCCATTAACAATGGAAGCTCTTGGAGTGTCATTGATTCCAATATTTATCACTCAAACGGTTCCTACAACTATTATTCATGGTTTGTGAGCAATGTAAACAGCAGCAATTGCCGGATAAGAGTAAGTCAAATGTCAAACCCTTCAGTTTTTGATGAAAGCAATAATGTGTTTACTATTAATGCAAATTCGGCAAACATTACTATTTTACAACCTAACGGAGGTGAAATTTTAAATGGTGGATTAAACTATTCTATTCAATGGAACGCAAGTTTTGTTTCCAATTATTTTAAAGTGCAATTTTCAAATAACAATGGGAACTCTTGGGTAACATTAGCGAACAGTATAAGCAATTCGGGTTACTTTAACTGGATGGTGCCTAACCAGACAATGTCAAATTGTTTGATTAAAATAACTGATCTTACCGATACCACTATTTTTGATGTTAGTGATGCTACATTTAGTACCACGCAAACAAGCCCGTTTATAAACAATGTAGTACCCAATGGAGGCGAAACATTTAATGCAGGTAATTACATTCCAATTACCTGGACGAGTGCTCTAGTTCCCAATGTTGATATTTTGTTTTCTAGCGATGGGGGAAATACATACTCTACCCTAGTTTCTAATTTGAATAATATAAACTATTACAATTGGTTAGCCCCTAATATTGTTTCAAGTAATTGTTTGATAAAAGTTAAAGCAGCAGGTAACTCAAGTTTGTTTGATATAAGTGATGCCGAATTTACTATTACAACGGGTACTCCATTTCTAACATTGATTACACCCAATGGGGGTGAAAGTTTTATTCAAAATACACCTAGTCATTTAATTAAGTGGAGTGGTTCCGGAATAGGTAATTCCATAAAAATAGAATTTTCATCAGATGCCGGGGCTACCTGGAACACTATTATCAATTCCTTTGCATCTGCAAATAATATTTATTATTGGTTTACACCAAACATTGTTTCAACACAATGTTTGATTCGCATAACAAGTAATTCAAACCCAACATTAACGGATATCAGCGATGCTGAATTCGCCATAACTTCATCAACCCAACTTCTTACCGTTATCACACCCAATGGGGGTGAGTACCTGAATCAAGGTTATTGGTACAATATAACCTGGAGTCGAACCAATGTACCTTTAATTAACTTGTATTTTAGTGATGATAATGGTGCCTCTTGGAATACACTTCTTAACAATGTTAATGCCGATAGTTATTATTGGAATGTCCCAGCTATATCTTCAACCCAATGTATTGTAAAAGTAGAAAATGCAGGTACCGGTACATCTATTTCCGATGAAAGTAACTCGCTATTTACCATAGGTCCTGTATTGCCAAACGCAAACGATATTGTAATAGATTCTATATTGCCCATACCATTTTGCAAGTTGGATACTTTTTTTGTATATTATACGGCTAGCGGGGTCTATAACTCTGGGAATGTTTTTTATGTTCAATTATCAGATAGTGTAGGTAATTTTAACAATGTAACATTAATTGGCCAATTAATTTCAACTCAAAGCAGTGGAGTTATTGCATGCGTTGTTCCTACAACAGTAGGGAACGGTCTTTCATACAGGATAAGAATACAGTCAAGCAATTTGCCGGCAACCAGTAATGACAATGGTTTTGATATTGTTGTAAATAGTCCTCAATTTGACTTTGCAGCAAACAACCTGATTAAGTACTTACCCGATGGAGCAGTTACTTTTTTTGTTATTCCTCAACAAAGTGGAACGTCAACTTATGAATGGGATTTTGGCGATGGAGGTGTTTCTGCATTGGCACAACCTACCCATAATTATAATACTATTGGTAAGTTTAATGTAAGCTGCACTATTACTGATGGAGCTTGTGTGGTTAATGTAACTAAAAATTTATATATCAGGGTTGAGCAGTTATTCCCAAGCTCGGCTGTTAATACCAATACTACTGTTGATATAACTGATGTTACCATGTTGTCTGCAGACACGGCATTAATGACCTTAAGAGACGGGAATTGCCTAAAGTCATTTGACGGAGGAGTTACATGGAATGTTTCTGCTACAGGGCTCATTGCTGGGATTGATACATTGCTTTCCTGTGATATGTATCCGAATAAATGGAGGGTAACCGGTTCTAATGGTATCATGTTAGAATCTACAAACAATGGGCAAACATGGCAGCCTATGAATACCGGAGTAACACAGAGAATGTATGGTGTAGCAACTTTTGATGATACACATTCTTTTGCTGTTGGAGACTCTGGAGTTATAATTAATTATGATGGGGCCATGTGGACGCAGCAAAACACAGGCGTTTCAGTCCGATTTTGGGATGTTGCCGTTGATAAATCAACAAGCACCCCTATAGCCTATGCTGTTGGGGGTGGTGGTACAATTTTTAAATATGATGGAACTACATGGGCGCCACAATCATCAGGGATTACTGCCAGTTTATTTGGTACAGCTGTAATTGGGCAAAATGTGGTTTATGCAGTAGGTGGTGTTACTCAAGGTCTTATTTTAAAATCTATTGATGCCGGCTTAACCTGGAATACCGTTTTAAATGGTGTTGATGTTAGCTTTAGAAGTGTGACAGGAATTGCCGACACGGCTTGGGCATGTGCTTTTGACGGATTAGTTTATGAAACCAGAGATGGGGGCTTAAGTTGGGTTAGATATAGTGTAGGAGACACCTACAATAATAATGGAATTATTTTTAGAACATCAAAAGGACTTGTAGCCGGACAAGGCGGGCATGGCAGAGTATTTGGATTGCAAGGCGCCCCTTCTGATACAACCGGATTGAAAAAGTATTATTACGCACCTAATCAGTTATTGATGCACCCCAATCCTGCGGCAGATATTGTTACTTTAAAAGGGAAATTCAACAAGGCTAATTTTGTTCAATTTACAATTAAAGATATAGAAGGAAAAACAATACTTAAAACCCCGAAACAATCTCTTTTACATGGTGAATTGAATTACGATCTTAAAATTTCAAATTTAAGTAACGGAGTTTACTTTGTTTTTGTTGATGATGGCATTCAAAGCTTTGTAAAAAAGTTGGTGATTTATCATTGAAAATCATAAACAGATGAGAAGCTTATCTTAATGGTCTCTTCTAATTTTTATTTTTTGTTTTTTATTTGTTTAGACAAATGTTAGGTTTGTACAAATGAAAGCGGTTAAAATTACGTTATTGTATTTCTTTATAATACCTTTTGTAGCCCATGGGCAAAGTAAAAGTTTTTCTACCTATTACGGCTCCAAGATATATAATGCACATGCACAAAATTGGTGTGTACTACAAGATACCTTTGGGTTAATCTATGTGGGAAACACCACAGATCTTTTAGTATATGATGGTGAGAAATGGGAGTCTGTTAAATTAAATAATTCAATTGTAAGAAGTCTTTCAAAAGATTCAAAGAATAGAATTTATTATGGAGCCCAAGATGAGTTTGGCTTTTTGTATGCTGATGGTAATGGAATATTGCAAAGTAAAAGTTTAACCCATCTCTTACCAGACTCAATAAGAAACTATGGTGATATTTGGAAAACGTATTGCCTGAAAAATAAAGTCATTTTCCAGTCTTTTGACTATGTTTTTATTTATGAAAACCAAAAGATTAATATTGTTCGTGCTGAAAATTACTTTCACTTTGGATATCAAAGAGGGAATGACTTTTATATAATAGATCGGGAAATTGGCTTAAAAAAGCTTTATAAAGATAAACTAAGCTTAGTTTCAGGGGGTGATTTTTTTAAAGATTTAAGAATATATGCATGGATTAATTATGCTCAATATGCCCTAGTAATTACAAGAGAAAAAGGAGCTTTTAAAATTACTTTCAATCCAAATGAATCGATTTTAATTGAGCCTTTTAAAACAGACATTGATGAATTGTTAGCTCATGCCGAGGTGTATTGCGCTGCCAAGCTAAATGAAGAAAACGATATTGGAATTGGAACTCTTAACCAGGGTATGTTTATTATTGATGCTTTTGGAAAATTAAAGAATAGAATAACCAATAAAAACTATAATTTAAAAAGCAATATAATTAACAATATATACATAGACCGACAGAAAGCTATTTGGTTAGCTCTAGATATTGGTATTGTTCGGATCGAAATTAACTCACGTATTAAAAGTATGGGAGAATTTGAAGGTTTAGAAGGTACGGTTAACACTGTGGTTAAGTACCAGAATACGTTGTTTTGTGGCACTTCTAAAGGTCTGTTTGAAATAAAAGACAATTTTGTTAACAGATACAAAGGCATAAAAAACGAGATTAGAAATTTAAAACTAATTATTACTCAAAATCAAAAAGAAATATTGTTAATTGCTGCTGAATCAGGTTTATATAAAATAGATAACAATCAATTAACTAAAATAAGTAATGAGAATTGTTATTTTATCTCTGATTTGGATTCTCAAAATAGTGTCGTGTATATCGGCACAAGCGATGGAGTTTGGACATACAATTATTTGAAAAACCAAATAATAAAAGATAATATGGACCAAATAGGTGAGGTTAGGAGAATTGTTAAAGAAGGTGATTCTACATTATGGGTTGGTACTGCTTATAATGGAGTTTACAGAATTCAGAATTTGCACAAAACCAACAAGCAAATTTCCCCTTTTGATACAACATCTGGTTTGCCTACTCTGGTTTACAATTTGCCTTTTAAAGTAAATAATCAAATATTGTTCGGTACATTATATGGCATTTACGAGTTTAATAAGTCAAAATTAAAATTTATTAAAGTACAAAGTTTTCCTAATCTGCAATTCAGTCAGTTTAATCAATTAGACCAAATTTTTCAGATTATTGAAGCATTTCAACACAAAATATGGTTTTTTCGCTCAAACAACAAGATTCATGAATTTATTTACTACGACCAAAAAAATAATAAATCAACTTTTCCATTGAGAAGAATGGGAGAGTACGATGCATATCAATGTATTTTCCCGGAAAACGAATATGTTACCTGGTTTGGCGGGCCTGATGGCTTGTTTAAGTACGATGCTTCATTACCTTTATATGATACACTAAATTTTAACACGAAAATCACTAAAGTGTATTGCAACAACAAAACCTTATTTGGGGGGTATTGGAACTATGATGCCACACTGGATAAACATTTTTCTCAATCTCAAAACGCAATTCCTGAAATAGACTATAAAAACAATAATATAAATTTTGAATACGCAGCTCAAAGTTTTGATAATGAAAAAGATAATATGTACAGTTGTTATCTGGAAGGTTTTGATAAAAATTGGTCTGAATGGTCATCTGAATTCAAGAAAAGTTATACCAATGTAAACGAAGGGACTTATACTTTTCATGTTAGATCCCAAAATATTTACAATAAAATTGGGAAAGAAGATACTTATATTTTTGTTGTTTTACCACCCTGGTATCGTACTATCTGGGCATATATTGCATATTCATTTGGGGTTTTTGCATTGATTTATGTGAGTATTCAAATTAGTGTTTCTCGTTTAAAACGAGCTAAGGTAAGATTGGAAGAAGTAGTAAAAAGCCGTACTGCTGAAGTAGTGGCAGAAAAAGAAGAGGTGTTAAAACAAAAAAAGATTGTTGAAGTTAAAAATAAGGATATTACAGACAGTATCAATTACGCCCAAAAGATTCAACAAGCTATTTTACCCTTACCCGAAGATTTTAGTAAAATGTTTCCGGAGTCTTTTATTTATTTTCAACCTCGTGATATTGTAAGTGGCGACTTTTATTGGTTTTATAGTCCTAACAATATTGACCAAAATTGGGTTTATATTGCCGTGGCCGACTGTACCGGGCATGGTGTACCGGGAGCTTTAATGAGTATGGTAGGGAACTCACTTTTAAACGAAATTCTAAATGAAAAACAAATTTATGAAACGGATTTAATTTTAAACCACTTACATACTGGTGTTCGTTCTGCACTTAAGCAAGACATTGCCCAAAATGCTACTAATGATGGTATGGATATTGCTTTATGCAGAGTAAATATGGATACTTTTCAGTTGCAATATTCCGGTGCCAACCGACCACTTTATATTTACACAAAAAGTAATGAAGGTGCTGAATTTGTAGAAGTTAAACCAAATAAAACTCCTATTGGAGGCTATCAAATTGAATCAGACAGGAGATTCACAGTCCATAACATTCAGATGAAAAAGAATGATACATTTTATATTTTCAGTGATGGTTATGCTGACCAATTTGGAGGTGAATCAAATAAAAAATTTATGGTTAAACGATTGCAAAATGAATTAATAGCTATGCAGCAATTTTCTATGAATCAACAAAAACATCTTATTAAAAAACTTCATATTGACTGGCGAGGAGATACCGAACAGATTGACGATATTTTAATGATAGGAGTAAAAATATAACATTGAAACAAAACGCTATTTATATTTATAATTTTTCAAATGCAGAAAAGCATATCAGAAAAGTATAAATAATTGAAAGCACTTAAACCTTGATTAAGCAATAAAGATTTCTATTGATATATCAATAGGGTAATCCCCAAATTAAACGAACTATTTTCTTTGCTAATGCAATTTTAAGCTTCAGTGTGTTAAATACATTCCATATTTCATATTTATATATGGAGGTTTTTAAACAGTCTTAAAGATAATGGTATTTAAGAAAAATATTTTTGTGAACTTGTATTACTTAAAAAATAAATTGTTTAAAAGGTAATAGTAAAAGTTCCGACTGTTTTTAAGGGATACGTTGGCTTGGTGTCATATTGTGCTGATTCAGCACATTGCTTCGCCTTGGTTCTTAAGTACTTGCTTTCTGTGTCGGTTCCTGGTGCACCGGGTATTGCTGAAATAACGTGTCCATATTTGTTTATGGTAACGGTAACCACAACAGTTCCGTGTTCTTCTGACATTATTTCTACATGCGGTTTGTTTACAATGGTGCGCCCATTCATTTCATAGCGCACATCATAATTCCCAACTTTAATGCTTATTTCGGTAGGCTTTTTAATGATTTGGGCTTGGGTGCTGTTTAGTCCAAAAATTAGAGCTATGGCTAAAAGAAGTTTAGGCATGATTTTTTTTAGATTTATTATAAACATTTTATGCGTCAATTTTAGCATATTTTGCATTTGCTTCAATAAATTCTCTTCGAGGAGGTACTTCATCTCCCATAAGCATACTGAAAATACGGTCACTCTCAGCAGCACTTTCAATGGTTACCTGTCTTAAAGTTCTGTTTTCAGGATTCATAGTTGTGCTCCACAATTGTTCTGCATTCATTTCTCCCAAACCTTTGTAACGCTGAATAGAAACACTGCTTTCTTTCTCGCCACCTAATTCTTTGATGGCTCTTAATCGGTCATCTTCAGTCCAGCAATATCGTTCTGCTTTTCCTTTCTTTACTAAATAAAGAGGTGGTGTAGCAATGTAGATATAGCCTTGTTCAATGAGTTCTTTCATGTATCTGAAGAAGAAAGTAAGAATTAAAGTAGTAATATGACTCCCATCAATATCCGCATCGGTCATAATTACTATTTTATGATAGCGCAGTTTTGAAATATTAAGCTGTTTACTGTCTTCCTCGGTACCAATACTTACACCCATTGCAGTAAACATATTTTTTATTTCTTCATTTTCAAAAATCTTGTACATGATGGCTTTTTCAACATTCAGAATTTTACCTCTAAGAGGCAAAATCGCCTGAAAAGCTCTATTTCTTCCTTGTTTGGCTGTTCCTCCTGCCGAGTCGCCCTCTACCAGAAACAGTTCACACATGGCCGGGTCTGTTTCTGAACAGTCACTAAGTTTTCCGGGTAAGCCCGTTCCCGTAAGAACGTTCTTTCTTTGAACCATTTCACGAGCTTTGCGTGCGGCATGGCGAGCAGTAGCAGCGAGTATTACCTTATCAACAATTTCTTTTGCTTGCTTAGGGTTTTCTTCCAAATAATTGGTTAGCATCTCGCTAACAGCTTGGTCAACAGCACCAATAACTTCATTGTTACCCAGTTTTGTTTTGGTTTGCCCTTCAAATTGCGGTTCCATTACTTTAACTGAAATTACAGCAGTTAAGCCTTCACGGAAATCATCTCCTGATATTTCAAACTTAATTTTTTGAAGCATACCACTTTTTTCGGCATAGGCTTTTAAGGTACGCGTGAGCCCTCTTCTAAAACCAGCAAGGTGTGTTCCTCCTTCGTGTGTGTTGATATTGTTTACGTAGGAATGAATATTTTCTGAATAGGAATGATTGTATATCATAGCCACTTCTACTGGAATTCCTTGTTTTTCACCCTCCAGGTACATAGGTTCTTGAAGTAGCTTTTCACGTGTAGCATCTAGATATTGAACAAATTCGCATAAACCGCCTTCAGAAAAGTATTCCTCTTTACGAGGTTTTCCTTGTTCATCTTTTTCGCGCTCATCTGTTAATACAATACGAATTCCCTTATTTAGAAATGAAAGTTCTCTTAATCGCGCTGAGATAATATCAAAAACATAAACAGTTGTAGTAAAAATAGTGTCATCTGGTTGAAAAGTTTGGATGGTTCCACGATAATCGGTGTCGCCAACCATTTTTACATCATACAAAGGTTTTCCACAGGAATATTCTTGTTGATATTTTTTTCCATTTCGATGTACTTCTGTAAGCATGTGAGAAGACAATGCATTAACACAACTAACCCCAACGCCATGTAATCCTCCCGAAACTTTATAGGAATCTTTATCAAATTTTCCGCCTGCGTGTAATACAGTCATTACTACTTCTAAAGCCGATTTTTTCTCTTTAGAGTGCATATCGGTAGGTATCCCCCGCCCATCGTCACGAACAGTAATTGAGTTATTGTCATTGATTGTAACATAAATATTTTTACAATGACCGGCTAATGCCTCGTCAATTGAATTATCAACTACTTCATAAACCAAATGATGCAATCCTTTTTGACCCGTATCACCAATATACATAGAGGGACGCTTACGAACTGCCTCTAAACCTTCTAATACTTGAATACTATCTGCTGAATAATCTGTTTTTTGTTTTTCTTTTACCTCTTCTGACATAATTTTTATTTAGATTAAATTCTTTACCTCTTTGTAAATACTTGAATCAGTAATAGATTCGCGTAATTTTTTAAAGGAGTACAAAGATACAATTTTTGATGTATTTACAATGGTGCAAATACAGTAATTTTGAATCCTTTTTGAAGTATTTTTGAACATTTGGCTGTACTTGTTAAAAACTCACGCTACAAATAGCTTTTAAGCTGAATAAAAAAGACAATTATTGAAATTGTGTTCCTGTAATACCGTTATTTCTCATTTTTATAATTAGTACATTTGTAAGTATTATCAATAATATATGAAAACAAAGCTTACTTTAATTTTAAGTCTGTTAATTTCTTTTTTAAGTGCAAAAGCGCAGTTGTATTTTAGCAGAACAGACACTGTTTTAGTACAAACAATATCCGGTACTACTTTGGCCAATCCTTGGGCTGGAGGATTAAATTTTTTGCAGGTTTCAGATATTGACCTCAACTATGATGGGATTATGGATTTATTTGTATTTGACCGAACCGGAAATAAAGTTTCTACTTTTATTAATGGTGGTACTGCAAATACGGTAGATTATAAATATGATGCTTCATACCGAGATAAATTTCCAAAAATGAGTAGTTGGGTGCTATTGCGTGACTATAATTGTGATGGCAAAATGGATATTTTTACACATACCAGTTTAGGGATTAGGGTTTTTATAAACGATGGAGATGCCGTTAATGGATTGCATTTTACATTAGTAAAACCTGTTGTTTACTCATACTATATTGACACCAGCCCGCCTTCAAACTATTTGAATTTGTATGTAATGAGCTCAGATATTCCGGCAATTTATGATGTAGATGATGATGGCGATTTAGACATTTTAACTTTTGACTTTGCCGGAAGTCGGATGCAATTCAACAAAAATTTTTCGTTAGAAAATTATGGGACCTGCGACTCTTTAAATTACTTTATGTTGGTTGATGAATGTTTTGGTGATTTTGAGGAGAACTTCAGTAGCAATGCAGTTACTCTAGATGTGTGCGGGCCTACCGATCATATAAGCCCGGTGCCTGAAAACAATAACAACCGAAACGCTCGTCATGCCGGGTCATGTACACTATGTGCTGATTTAGATGGAGATAATATTCGTGACTTATTGATTGGCGATATCTCCTTTAATAATATTACCTTTCTTAAAAACGGTGGCACATTGCAGAGTGCTGATATTGTGGCACAACATACAGATTTTCCAACATATTCAACTTCAGTAAATTCCCCACTCTTTCCGTGTGCTTTTTATGTTGATGTAAACAATGATCAGGTACGTGATTTGTTGGTAAGCCCCAATTCTAATACATGCTCCATAAGCGATAAATCACTTTGGTGGTACAAGAATACCAATACTGATGACTCTGCTTATTTTGCTTTTCAACAGGTTAATTTTTTGCAAAATGATATGGTAGAGGTTGGAGAAGGTGCTTATCCTGCCTTTGTTGATTTTAATAACGATGGTTTGATGGATGTAATTATTGGAAATTACGGTTATCCCAATACCGGTTGCGTTTATACTTCAAAAATGACCGCCCTTAAAAATATTGGAACCCCTACACAACCTAAATTTGAATTGTTTAGTAAAGACTTTGCATCAATGGGAGCTTTAAATTTGCAAAACTTAGTACCCACATTTGGAGATTTAGATAATGACGGAGATGTGGATATGGTTGTTGGTGCCAGTGATGGCCGCATGTATTATTATCAAAATACTGCTGCAGCAGGGCTTCCAGCTAATTATACACTTAACCCTACCTTCTTTTCCGGAATGTTATTCGGGCAGTTTTGTGCACCACAATTATTTGACATAAATAGAGATAATAAGTTAGACTTGGTAATAGGTAGAAGTAACGGGAAACTAAATTATTATAAAAATATTGGAAGTTCTAATAACCCACAATTTTCGGTTGATAGCGCTAATTATAATTTTGGGAACATTAATGTAACTTCCATTAATGTGAGCAATGGTTTCAGCTATCCTTGCGTATTTGAATATAACGGTCATTATGAAATGTTTGTGGGATCGGCCAGTGGGCGTATTTATCGTTTCACTGACATAGATAATAACCTGAATGGTACCTTTACCTTAGTAGATTCTGTTTTCCAAAATCTATATGAGGGAGAGCGCTGTGCACCTGCTTTATACGACTTGAATAACGACTCAAAATTAGATATGCTTGTTGGAAATTATAGTGGCGGAGTGAGCCTTTTTATGGGTGATACATTTGATGCCATTCACAATATGGGAAATACCGGTTACGAACCTCAAATAAGTTTATTCCCGAATCCATCAAACGAAGAGCTTTATATTGAAACGGATAATTTTATGAAGCTACAAGATATCAAAGTTGAGGTGTTTAATCTTCAAGGCCAAATTATATACTCCAAAACTTATGTAGCCGGAACTCCTTGTGTGGTTAATACCTCATCGTTTAAAGCAGGAACATATTTTTGCAACTTATCTGGAAATATGTTTGTTAAGTGTGCCAAGTTTGTCGTTAAGCATTAAGAGTTAGAATGTGAAATCAAATAACAGCTATAAGTTACTTTTTGTTCTATTACTTTTTTCCATTGTACTTTGCACTTGTAAAACCGATTCATCGGTAATTATTAAAAGTGGTGGAAATTATCCTGAACCCATTGCTAAAATTATATTAAATAAATGTGCCGTAAGCGGCTGCCACAATGATATAAGTAAAGAAGCAGCGTCTGGTCTTTCATTAACCACGTGGGATCACATGTTTGAAGGTACAAGAAATGGAGCAGCAGTAATTCCATATAACCACAAACAAAGTACATTATTTCTATTTTCTAATGTTTATAAAGAATTGGGCGTTTCTGCTAAACCTACAATGCCTTACGAAGAGTCGCCACTTACAAAAGAAGAAGTAATTACTTTACGAAATTGGATTGACTATGGTGCGCCCAACGAGAAGGGTTTTGTGAAATTTAGTGACAATCCTTTACGTTCCAAATTTTATGTTTGCAATCAAGGATGTGATTTGGTTACTGTTTTTGATGCCGCTACAGCACTTCCAATGCGCTGTTTTGAAGTAGGACAATCGCCAAATTTTAATGAATCGCCACATCAAGTTAGAGTTTCACCAGATGGTAGAAGTTATTATGTTATATTTTTAAATGGTACCATTTTCCAAAAATTCAACACAGCCGATGATTCTTTCGTTTCACAGGTGTATATAGGTCATGGAAGCTGGAATACCTTTGTTATTACAGCTGACTCTAAGTATGCTTATTTAGTTGATTACAGTGCTGGCGATGATTTATTTCCGGGACAAGGCAGAGTTAAATATATTGATCTATCGGCAATGGAAGTAAAAGCAACGTATAATGGCCCCAATTTATTCTCATTTCCTCATGCTGTTGCTCTTCATCCCAATCAAAATTTATTGTATGTTTTTGGCCAGGAGGCAAGCTTTTTTTATAAGGTTGATATGCGTGCCAGTCAAGGAAATTCTCCATTATCACCTGAGATTAGTGGAATGATTACGATGGACCAATCAAACGGTCAAATGTTAAAACCTCATGATGTTCTTTTTAGCCCAGATGGGGATAAATATATGCTTTCGTGTCAAAATACCAATGAGGTACGTTTTTATAGCACAGCCGATGATCATTTAATCAAAACAATTCCGGTAGGGACTTTTCCACAAGAACTGGCAATTTCGAATCATAAAAATTATTTGTTTGTATCCTGTATGGAAGATACAGTCAACTTTCCGGGATTTCGGGGCTCAATAGCTGTTATTGATTTGAATACTTTAAGTTTAGTGAAACATATTTACACCGGCCATCAGCCACATGGCATAGCCGTTGATGAATCTTTTGATGAGCTGATTATTGCCAACCGAAATAATAACGCAAACGGGCCGGCACCACATCACAGCTCGGACTGCGGAGGCCGTAACGGATACATTACCTTTGTAGATATAAATACTTTAAAACTAATACCTCAAAAAAAAATTGAGGTTTCAGTTGACCCTTATTTTATTAGTGTACGCCCGTAATGTATAAGATTTTGAGTAACTATATCCGTTTCGGATTAGTAAAAGTTTTATACCCAAAGTATAATTACATAAATGCATAAGAATTATTCAAAAATCGGGTATCTATTTTACCATTGTAAAAAGTAATAATATTCCCGAACTCCCATCAAATATGCAAAACAAATGGTATGACTATTAAAATTGTAAACGTACTTTAATGGTAAACTTGTAATTAATAAGATCAACAATTGATTCATCAGAATTAGATTTCACAATAGTTCGTTGATAATTGATTTTTGTTTTATCATTTTTTTACAGCTACAATAAACATCTTTGCGTTTAGTTATAAAACCATTATTTTAAACGTGCTCAACATTTTTAAATATATATTGGTATTGACCCTATTAGGACTTTGCCCTTTAAGGACCAAAGCTGATGGCGATACTGCTGCTGTTTATATTTCAGATGATCCTATTTTGGCTATGCTCGATAGTTTGCAACGAACCAAATATTTTGAGTGTAACAGTTATTTATCCGATTCTTGTCTCTATGATATGGCCAATTATAAAGAAGGTTTTATTCCTTATTTTGATGAGTTGGTTTATGAGGCACGTTTAGCAAAATTAGACCAAGCAACCCCTTTCGATTTGGTTTATAACAAATCTGTAAAGGCTTATATAGATGTATATTCTTTACGTAAAAGAATTTTGGTAAGTAGAATGATTGGGCTTTCTCAAATATATTTTCCAATGTTTGAGGAAAAATTAGCCAAATACAATTTACCTATGGAATTAAAGTATCTGGCAATAGTGGAATCGGCTCTTAATCCAAGCGCTGTTAGTAAATCAGGAGCTGGCGGGTTATGGCAATTTATGTATCCTACAGGGAAAATGTTTGACCTGGAAGTAAACTCGTATGTTGATGATAGACGCGACCCTCTAAAAGCAACAGAAGCAGCCTGTCGCTACTTACAATACTTATACGGTATGTTTGGTGATTGGCAAATGGTTTTAGCAGCATATAATTGTGGCCCCGGAACATTAAACAAAGCCATTCGTAGAAGCGGAAATAAAAAGACTTATTGGGAAGTACGTCCCTATTTACCTGCAGAAACACAAGGCTATGTACCGGCATTTATTGCGGTTAATTATTTAATGAATTATACCCGTGAACACAATATATATCCGATAGCAGCCAAAAAAAGTTATTTTTATGCAGATACGGTTCATGTAAACCAAGCGGTTTCATTTGAAGCTGTTTCAAAAGTATTGGATATTTCAATGGAAGACATTGCTTTTCTGAACCCATCATACAAGATGAAACGAGTACCCGGTTATGACAGCTATCGTTACTTGTATTTGCCTGCCGAAAAAATAGGGTCATTTATAAACAATCAAAACGCTATTTATTCCTATCAAAGATCAGAAGAGCACATTAGAGATAGCATTATGACTGCTGCCATACGGTTTGCTCCACAAAAAAAATATCATAAAGTAGTGTCGGGTGATAATCTAAAGAAAATTGCTGCTAAGTATAACTGTTCGGTTCAAGATATTAAGAATTGGAATAAGCTACACAAAACGTCTTTAAAACCCGGTACTAAATTGATTGTTTTTGTTGCACCTGAAGCTTCAAATAAGAATACTTCACTTGCTAAAAATAATATCAAAAACACTTTAGACACACTTACTATAGCTCAAGATTCTCTTTCAAATGATAGCATTCATTTGACCTTAAATCCTGTTATTTTGAGTGAAAAAAATACTCCTTCTTCGGTTTCGAAAGTAACTTATCATGTTATTCAAAAAGGAGATACATTGTGGAATATAACCAATCGGTACAAAATGGAATCAGTTGATGAGTTAATGCGTTTAAATAATTTAAAACGTGATTATGTACTAATTCCGGGAAGCAAATTAAAGGTTGTGGTAGCCAATTAATACCATACTTTAATCGTGCTCATATTTTAATTCACCTGCATTTATTTCAACTTTCAACTTGTTCTGCTCACGAGGTAGCGGGCAAGTGGCAAAGTTTGTGAAAGCACATGGAGGATTATAGGCTTTATTAAAATCTAACAAAACTGTATTTTCGTTAGGCATTTTTTTGGCGTATAAAAAACGCCCTGCACCGTAAGTACTATGACCCGAAGTGTAATCAGAGAAAACAATAAACAAATCATTTTGGCCTTCGAGAGTAGCCTCCAGCTTATACACTTGACCGGCTAATGTAAAAGTAAGATAACCGGCTAGTGGTGTTTCGGTAATGTTCCCAATAATGTCAGGTACAGCTATTGTTTCTGCTTTTTGGGGCACTTCCAGTTTAGCGTTAAAGATAAAACTTTTATTCGCTGGAAAGCGATTAATTCCTTTAAAGTTTCTTCGTGCATCATTGTCTAAGTCACGAAGTCTAAGTGCATATTTATTTCCTCTTTTTATGATAAACCAACGCAGGTTTCGGTGTGTAATAACAAGGCTTTCTTCATCGGTATTCAAATCAAATATCTTTCCCTTCTCAAAAGGTTTGCCATTCAACAAAATATCTGAGTTGGGTTCAGCAGTATAATATACTTCATCATTTTGAAGTGATAAAAAGCCTAATTGTTCAGCAGCATTATTTTTTGGAAAAACAATAGTGCAATTTGAATCAGAACCAATCGTGTTGATTCCACTTTTTAACCAATACAAACCTGAAACGGTAAGCCATCCTTTTTCACTTTTTAGAGCTTGTTCACGTTGATTATGCCATTGCTCTAATTGTGTATTGTAGTTTTCAAAATTATTTTGCGACATGGTATATAAAGGTGTACTAAGTGCCAAAACTTGGAATGAAAAAATTAAGATGTTCTTTAATTGAACGTTCATAACACATAGGTACTACAAAAAAAGCTAAAGAAATCTTTAGCTTTTTTAAATTTTATAGGGTACTTTTTTCAGGTGCCTCAGTTTGTTGTTCTGTTTTTTCTTCGAGCGCCAGTGGTTCTGGATTGCTTGTATGTTTTTGATATGGTCTTTTCCCAATTAATCTTTCAATATCCTGATCAAAAATGACTTCTTTCTTAAGTAACTCTTGCGCCACTATCTCTAGTTCATTTCTTTTATTATACAAAAGTTTTTTTGTTACGTTATACGCATCTTCTATTATTTTCTTTACTTCTTCATCAATAGCTTGTGCGGTACTTTCCGAATAGGGCTTAGTAAAGCCATATTCTGATTGTTGTGGGTCATAAAATGAAATATTTCCAATACGTTTATTCATCCCGTAAATGGTCACCATACTGTAAGCCATTTTAGTAATTCTTTCTAAATCGCTCAAGGCACCTGTTGATATACGCCCGAAAACAATTTCTTCAGCAGCTCTACCTCCTAAAGCCATACACATAGAGTCGAGCATTTGTTCGGTAGTATGTAAAAATTGTTCTTTAGGTAAGTATTGTGCATAACCTAATGCTGCAATACCGCGTGGAACAATACTTACTTTAACCAAAGGGTCAGTATGTTCAAGGAACCATCCTACAACAGCGTGCCCGGCTTCATGATAGGCAACAATATTTTTTTCTTCGGGAGAAATGATTTTGTTTTTCTTTTCCAAGCCTCCAATAACCCTGTCAATAGCATCATGAAAATCTTGTGTGTCAATTTGCGTTTTATTTTTACGTGCTGCAATAAGGGCTGCTTCGTTACACACATTGGCAATTTCAGCTCCTGCAAATCCCGGAGTTTGTTCAGATAGGTTCTTAACGTTTACTTCAGGAGCTAAGATTAAGTTCTTCATGTGTACTTTAAATATGGCTTCGCGTCCTATAATATCGGGTTTATCAATACTTATTTGACGGTCAAAACGCCCGGGGCGCAATAAAGCAGAATCTAATACATCTGGGCGGTTAGTAGCGGCCAGTATAATAACTCCACTATTAGTTCCAAACCCATCCATTTCAACCAGTAAGCTGTTTAATGTATTTTCACGCTCATCATTGGCTCCGGTAAATGAACCTCTGCCACGGCTGCGACCAACTGCATCAATCTCATCAATAAAAATAATAGAAGGAGCTTTTTGTTTAGCTTGATTAAATAAATCTCTAACACGAGCAGCTCCAACGCCCACAAACATTTCAACAAAGTCTGATCCAGAAAGCGAAAAGAAAGGAACTCCAGCTTCACCGGCTACTGCCTTTGCTAACAAGGTTTTTCCTGTTCCCGGAGGGCCAACCAATAAAGCACCTTTTGGAATTTTACCCCCCAGCTTAGTAAATTTGGCAGGGTTTTTTAAAAATTCAACAATTTCCATAACCTCTTCCTTAGCTTCTTCTAAGCCGGCTACATCTTTAAATGTAACTTTAATTTTATCTTCAGGGTCAAATAATGCTGCTCGTGATTTACCGATATTGAATATTTGCCCACCGGCTCCACCACCGCCCCCCATTCTTCTAAATATAAATATCCAAAATAAGATTAGAAGAATAAAAGGTAAAAGCCATGTAATAATGTCACCACCCCAGTTTTTTCGTGTTTCGTAAACGACATTAACACGGTTTTCGGGGCTCACATTAGCTTGAGCTTCACTTAGCTTTTTTTCAAAAGAATCAACAGAACCAATGGTAAAATAATAATGCGGACCTAAGTTTTTACCATTGCCGTAGGGTTTTTGTGCAATATCCTTATACTCTGGCTTTTCAAGGCTTGAGGGTTTTAAATAAATTTCACAAATCTCTTTGTTTACCACCACCAACTTATCAATATCTCCGGTTTTGAGCATCGTGTTTTCAAATTTTCCAAAATCTATTTCACGGGCAACACTGTTAAAATCAATAAACTGAATAGCAATTACAGCCACAATTATTGCCACATAAATCCAATAAAAATTAAATCCATTTTTGGGCATTTGTGGTTTTTTAGGTAACTTATCTTTCATTGATTTTTTTTCCTTATCCTTTTCTTGGTTAAACATATATTGTGGTTCTGTCTTAAATTTTATAATAAATAAAGTTCCTATTCAAATAGCATACCAATAGTTATTTTTTGAAAAGTACGCCACTTAGTCCTTAACCCAATTAAATTCAGCATCGGCCCAAAGTTTTTCTAATTGGTAATAATCCCGAACATCTGGCTGAAAAACGTGTACAACAACAGTAACGTAGTCTAACAGTACCCAAAGTGCATTGGAGTATCCTTCGGTATGCCAAGGTTTTTCATCTAAGCTTTTACGCACTTCATCCTCAACCGAGTCGGCAATGGCAGCCACTTGAGTGTTTGATTCTCCGTTGGCAATAACCATATAATCAGTAACAGCATTTGGAATACCTTTTAGGTTCATAATTACAATATTGCTGCCTTTTTTTTCCTGAATTCCTTTAACCACCGTGTCTGCTAAAATGGCAGCATGGTCAGTTGTTCTTTTCTTTTTTGTCATTCCAAACTATTAATAAAAAGCAAAAGTACGTTTTTAACATTAGAAAATAGGCACAATTCTATATTTTAAAAATTATTGGGTCTTTTATAATTTGTATTATTTTAATGATACATTTGGAAACTAAAGTAAATAATTAACAACTAACAGATTTCTTCTTTATGAATAAAAAGCATCCTAAAGCATTACCATACTTGTTTTTTTCAGAGATGTGGGAACGATTTGGATTTTATCTTATGCTCGGAATTTTCTTTTTATACATGACCGACACTCAACAAGGTGGTATGGGAATGGACAAAAAGCAAGCGAGTGATGTATTTGGAACATTCATTGCTTTGGTTTATTTAACCCCATTTATTGGAGGTTTATTGGCCGATAGAGTACTGGGCTACCGAGTTTCTATAACTATAGGCGGAATTTTAATGGGTATAGGTTACTGTGGTTTGGCCATTCCTGGAATGACCGCTTTTTATAGTTCTCTTATAATAATATGCATAGGAAACGGATTTTTTAAGCCCAACATCTCCACAATTTTAGGAAATGTTTATAACGATGAAAAGTACAAAGGACTAAAAGATTCGGGGTACAATATTTTTTATATGGGTATTAATATCGGAGCTTTTATATGCAATTTTTTTGGGTCATATTTACGTAATACATTTAGCTGGGGGGCAGCATTCACAGCAGCCGGTATAGGAATGTTTTTAGGGGTTATTATTTTTTGGATGGGCAATAAACATTTTAAACATGCAGATGTAGTAAAACCAGCCAAACCAGAAGATATGTCGGTGGCTAGAATATTTAGTGTAACCTTAATTCCTATGCTTGTAGCCGGATATATTGGGTGGATAATACCTGGAAATATTTTTGGGAGTGACAGTACCGATGCTTTTATTTTAGGGGCAATACCGGTTGCCGGATATTATGTTAACATTATGTTGCGAAGTGATGCCGCTGATAAAAAATCTATCGCTGCATTGCTTTCTGTGTTCGCAGTGGCAATTGTTTTTTGGGCTATTTTTAAGCAAAATGGTACAGCACTTACTACCTGGGCCGAAAGTTATACGGATCGTGAAATTAGCCCTTCTCTTTATGCTCCTGCAAAATCTCTTGGAGTTGTTCAAGAGTTAAGTTACACAAAAGACTCGGTTCCTATGATTGATGAGCAGTTTCGAGTGGCACGTGATAAAGAGGGAAGAATTATAAAATCATGGGATTATCCGTCATATTTTAAAAATGTTACAGCCAGCCAATTGCCTGCAAGCGGAGAAACTGTAAAATTAGTATCTACCGAGTTAGGTCAAAGTATTAACCCTTTTTGGGTTATTGTTCTTACACCTCTTGTTGTAGGCTTTTTTGCTTTTCTAAAAAAACGAAACAAAGAACCCGGAACTCCTTGGAAAATATTTTTTGGATTGTTTATAACTGCCTTATCAACCTTAGTTATGGTTGGCGCCACCTATGCTTGCCATAATGGTTTAGAAAAAAGCAGTATGCTCTGGTTAATTGGGGCTTATGGTGTTATAACTGTAGGAGAGCTTTTTTTAAGTCCTATGGCTCTTTCATTGGTGTCAAAACTTGCCCCGCCCCGACTTACTGCTGTTATGATGGGCGGGTGGTTTTTGTCAACCTCTATTGGAAATAAATTGAGCGGTGTTTTAGCAAGTATGTGGGATGGCTATGAGCATAAAGCCAATTTCTTTTGGGTAAATTTTGTTTTGGCTTTGGTTACATCAGCTATAATTTTATTGATGATAAAATGGCTTAATAGTATAATCAAAGAGCACAGAGCGTAACCATTTCATACATAAATATTAATCATACTACTATGAAACTAATAGATGGAAAAAAACTATCTGAAGAAATATACACGCAGCTTAAAAATGAGGTTGCGCTGTTAAAAGAAGAGCGTAAAAAGGTACCCCATTTAGCAGCCATTATTATTGGCAATAATCCGGCAAGCCAAACTTATGTTAATGCAAAAATAAAGGCGTGTGAGCAAGTTGGTTATGAATCAACACTATTGCAGCTTGATGAAAAAATTACGGAAATGGAGTTGCTTAAAATTATTGATGAATTTAACCAAAATACCAGTATTGATGGTTTTATTGTACAGTTACCGCTTCCTAAACATATTGACGAAAACAAAGTAACACAGGCTATTGCTCCTCAAAAAGATGTTGATGGGTTTCATCCGGTTAACTTAGGGCGTATGTTGCTAAACCTTCCTTCATACTTACCTGCCACACCATTCGGAATAATGAAAATGCTTGCTGCCAATAATATAGAGACTCAAGGAAAACATTGTGTAGTAGTTGGGCGCAGTCATATAGTAGGCTCGCCAATGAGTGTTTTGCTTGCACGAAACTCATCGCCCGGAAATTGTACAGTTACTTTATGCCACAGCAAAACAGATAATTTATCTTATTTTACACGACAAGCCGATATTATTATACTAGCCATTGGGAAACCTTATTATCTAAAAAGAGATATGATAAAAAACGGTGTAGTAGTTATTGATGTTGGTATTAATAGAGTTCCGAGCAGCACTACTAAGAGCGGTTTTAAGTTGGCCGGAGATGCTGATTTTGATGATATTGCAGATAAATGCAGTTTTATAACTCCCGTACCTGGTGGAGTAGGACCAATGACCATTGCTAGTTTGATGCAAAATACCCTTTTGGCAAATCGTAACGAACTGTATTGATTAAAAATGATAAATTACCGATACGATAAATTTTTAAATCAACACTATTATTTTTTTTATTTTTAGCCTCAAAATATAACAAGACAAGATATGAAATTATTGGTTTTTGGAATAAGTTTAATTTTAGGTTTTACCTTATTTAGTTCGTGTAAAAAATGTGTTACTTGCAGCTATAGCGCGCCAGGTATAAAGCCATATACCGGAGATTATTGCAGTAAGAAAAGTAAAGATATTACAACTTTTAAGAAGCTTGTTTCGGATGATGCACAGCGCTACGGAACTACAGCTCAATGTGTAGATAAAGATAAATAACAATACAGATGAAAATTCGGTTAGCTCTTTTACTTCTAGTGATTACAGCCACTACCGCATGCCATAAATGTGTAGAGTGTACCGAAACAGATGCCGGTGGCACAAAAGTTATAGAATGGCCCGAAATATGCGGAAAAAAGAAGTATATTGAGGAGCGCAGGAAACATTACGAAGAAATTGTTAACCCTAATGGAAACAAAGTACAATGTGTGGAACGAAAAACCACACTATTTTAAAACAACACAAGCCCAAAATAAACCTTACTAGAAGAACATAAGATGAAAAAACTATTTACTCTATTTGCTGCAACAGCATTAAGTGCCATGATTTTTGCTTCGTGTACCAAATGCACAACGTGCTCCTACCAATATCAAATAGCCGGAAAGGATAGTGTAAAAACTTACCCCGAACAGTGCGGCAACAAAAAAGTATTGGACAATTACCGCAGCACCGTAAATGCAGCAGCCGCTACCGATAATGGAGCAACTGTAACTTGCACCGACAGCAAATAGCTCATTTACTGTACTTAATTAATTATTATAAATTCCGTTCTACGGTTGTTGGCTCTGCCCATTTCAGTATCATTACTATCTATGGGCACTAAGTCACCGTAGCCTTTAAAACTGAGTCTTTCCTTGGTAATATCTTGATTGATTAAAAAGTCAAAAACTGCTTTAGCTCTATTTTCAGAAAGCAATTGATTCGATTTTTTGTCTCCTATATTATCAGTATGCCCGCAAATTTGGATTTTAATATTAGGATTTAATACTAAAAATGCTTTCAGTTTTTGAAGTTCAATTCTTGATTCATCTTTTAAACTGTATGAAGCAGTTTCAAAAAAAATATTTTTCAAAATTACTTTTTCACCAACTTTTATGGGTGTTAGACCAACATTTTTTTCAAAGGGTTTCAGATCATTACTCATTCCTTTGAGACTAAAGTTTTCGGATGCAAACAAAAAACCGTTTTTGCTTACATTCATTAAATAATTTTTATTCGCTGGCAAACAAACAAGAAATTCTCCTGTACCGGCCATGCTTGAGGCTTGCATCACTGTTTGCCCATTTGCCAAATCAACTAATTCAAATTTAGCTTCCAATCCATTATTATTTTCTTTATTCAATACTTTGCCTTTTACATAAGTAACTGCTTCGGGGCGGACTGCTTCGTAAAGTTCAAAGTTGTATAAATCTAAACCTCCGTACCCAAGGGATCGCTCAGAAGAAAAATAGGCTGTTTTGGCGTTTGCGCTGACTATTAAATCACGTTCATTTTCGCTTGTATTTATTGGGTAGCCTAAATTTACGGGTGTGCCAAATGTTTGGTTACTTTTTAAGCGTACCACATACAAATCTTTGCTTCCCATCCCTGGCCATCCTTCTGAAGAAAAATAAAGAGTTTTATTATCCGGATGAATAAAAGGAGATTCTTCATTTTCATGGGTATTGACACTGTCGCCCAAATTTACAGGTATACCCCATTTGCCATTTTCACTTTTGGTACTTCTCCAAATATCAGATCCACCCTTTCCTCCGGGCCTGTTACTTACAAAATATAAAGTTTGCCCATCGCTTGTTAGTGAGGGCTGTGAATCCCACGATTCTGTGTTAATAGGCTTCCCCATATTTTCAGGAGTTCCCCAGTTTCCGTTGGGTAATTTTTTGGCAATAAATAAATCGCAACTTCCAAAACCTTTTCTGCCCCCGGGATAGCCGTCATACTCTTTGCAGGCAGTAAATATTAATGTTTGCCCGTCAGCCGAAATACATTGTGCTCCTTCATTTCCTATGGTATTAATAGGAGGGCCAATATTTTTTGCTTTACTCCAATGTTCATTTATTTTTATACTGCTGTAAAAATCTTCTTGTTTATTACGCATGTCTTTTGAGTTCCCACTGGGATCACGTGAAATTAATCGTGTAAAAATTAACTTCTGTTCGTCAGCAGTAATGGCGGGTAAATAATCATTGTCGCTAGAGTTTATTTCTGCCCCTAAATTTTGTGGATTAAAAGGAACCGGATTTTTTAAAGCCTGTTGGGCAAATAAAGCTGATTTTAATCCTAAACTGGCATTAGCCTTAGCTTGAGCAGAAATATTTTTATAGGATAAATATTTTCTAAAATTTTTTTCAGCTTCATTATAGCTTTGTAGTTTTAAGCACCAAAATCCCATACTGTAGTATGCACTGGTAAAAAAATCAGCATTGATAGATGTGGCTATTTGGGCTTCTTGAAGGGCCTCTGTATAATTTTTGTTTTCAGCAAAAACCTCAGCTAAAAACATGTGAGCTTCAATAAAATTATTATCGGTTTTTATTGCCTTTTGTAGTAATTCAATGGCGTCAGCGTCTTTACGAGCATCAAAACTCAATTGAGCTTTTTCAAAATATTTGATGGCTTTGTCAGATTTAGTACTGTATTTGTTATCCCATTTCTGAGCATAAAGCGGGCTATAAATAGCAAAACAAAGCAGTACTATGTTCAGGAGATTAACCGTTAATTTAATCATCGAAAAAAATTTAAGGGATGTTTAAAAATTTATGCGTTTGTAAAGAAATATTCCATTGCGGATTTTCCTTAACATAATCAATAATCAAAGGGGTTATTTCTTTTGATTTACTCCATTCGGGTTGCAAATACAAGCAACAATTCGGACTTACCTTTAACGCATTTTCGTTTGCCCAAATAAAATCATGTTTATTATAAACAATTACTTTTAATTCATGAGCTAAGTGGTAATTTTCGTGTAATGGAGGCAATGATTTCTTGGGCGAAAGGCACACCCAGTCCCAATATCCACTTAAAGGATAGGCACCTGATGTTTCAACAAATGTTTTAATTTTTTCTGATCTTAATTGATCAGTTAAATAATCAAGAGGATACATACTCGGTTCGCCTCCAGTTATCACTACTGCTTTTGCAGTATATTTTCGGGCGCGTGCTACAATCTCGTGACTTGAAGTTAAAGGATAAATAGCGGCATCCCAGCTTTCTTTCACATCGCACCAATGGCAACCTACATCACAACCGCCTATCCGTATAAAAAACGCTGCTTTTCCAGTGTTATAGCCTTCGCCTTGAATGGTATAAAAGGCTTCCATCAAAGGTAAAAACCGGCCATTTTGTGTATGCGCTTTTTGCTCTATATGTTTTTTTAATCGGTCCAAGTACTTTAAATATTATCAATGAAAACTGGGATAAACTCAACAATTACTATGCCTTTCTTTAATTTGCTATAACCACTTTGCAAACAATATTTGTATTAGCACCGCTTAATTCAAGAAAGTACAACCCATTTTGAGCCGGGGCAAAAATATAAATTTCCTGGTTTGGTGCTGTAGGTTCAATATAAGTGACATTAACTATTTTACCTGATAAATTAAGTAAACGTAAGGTATATTGGCTTTGAGAAATATTACTGAGGTTAACTTTTATTTTCTCGGGAGAAACTACCCTGGCATTCATACAAAGAGCCTGATTAGCGTTTTGTTTTACTGCTTGAACCCAGGAAACATAAACAGAATCGGTAAAAGTACAATTGTTTAATGTTTTTGCTGTTACGCTATGCCAACCGGTATAATTTGGAGTCATACTAGGCCCAAAAGTTCCATTACTCCAAAATAAATTTCCAGAAAAACTATCAACAGATAGGGTGCAATTATCACAAATTATACTATCTTGATTAATGTTTACAAACGGCATAGTGGTATAATCAGCTAAGCTGGCTTGATACAACTTACCTCCGGTATTTGCAAAAAGCTCATCGGTTATAAATATCTTATTGTTATTTTTAAAACAAATACCTTCTTTTTGTGACATAGAGTTGAGCAGTATATTGGCTCTATTACCTTTAAAAAATGAGGAGTTATTAAAGCAACTAAACAGCCATATTTTACTTCCATTGAGCAAAGCAAGTTGGCTTTTGTCTTCAGACAGAGCCGCAGCAGTAACCCAGTTTTCGGATTGTGAAGTAAGACCTATCAACACACTATCACAGAGTTGTGCATTGTAATTACCCGGTAAGTCAGGTACTTTATATACTTTGCAGTATCCATTAAAAGGTGCTGTTCTGTTTTTAGTAAAAATAAATAAGCTATCGTTGAACCACACAAAAGCCTCAGCATCAAAATTTCTTTTTGGAGGAAATGGAGGAAATTGACTTTGGTCAGGAAAAAGAAAAGATATTATTTCTGCATTCACCGTATCATTAGAAAAAGTATGCGGATCGGGAATTTTTAAAATCCTTAAATTTGTTCTGTCGTTGTCATTATTGCCAAAGTCACCTATATAAATATTGTTGCTATTATCGTGTGTTATATCTTCCCAGTCAATATTTGTAGCATTACCAATAATAATGGTTCTTACCCAATTTCCTAATGTGTCAATTTCGAAAAGCTCATTACCTCCTCCGGAATCGTTATGTGTGTATAAGCTATTTGGAGCACGGTAAGTTATTCCGCTACTTTCATCTAAGATAGGAGTAATATCGGCAACTGTAGTTAAGGTAATATTTTGGCCACAAACTCTAAAACAAACTACCGCACTAAGTATTAAAGTGATATGTAAAAAACGTAGCATTACAAACCGTAATCAAAGAAATATATAGCAAACTTACTTAACATTATTACTGATAAATAATAATTTTATATTATAGCAAAGCAGTATTATTATTCATAAGTGGGAGTAAAGATAAATATAATCTCTACATAAAGAGAATCAAATGAAATTGCTTTAAGTATCAAACATTTTTCAATAAATGTTTGATTTTATTTTTAGGTAATTTTATCTTAACTATAATCAAGAGTGTTTCTTCCTAAAATAGGGTTACTCTAAAAAGTGTAAAAAATGGACAAAAAATCATTCAAAAAGCAGGTAAATATTTGACCGTAGAGGAGAAACACAAGATTATTCAGGAGTTAATTACAACCCAATGTACCAAGGTAGAGATTAGGGAGAAGTACACAGGCGAAGAAGAAGAACACAGACAGTAACTTCACACCAAACCGTATTCATCATTCAAAAACAATAACTATAACAGAAAGATAATGGAAGAATTATTATCGAAAACAAAATATATTAGCAAACCCCATACAGTCCTAAAAATGAACTGTAAACTTTTTGCATGATTAATCAATTAAAATGTAAACTTTTTTTAGGACGAGTCATTAAGCCCAATGGAAGAACCAATTTTTTATACTCTATGAAAATTGATAGTATATTAGATGTGGACTCAATTCATACAAGAATAATCATGGCAGGTGGCAATTCACTTGCAATTGGTGCATTTTCGCCAGGCGGGCCAGATGAAATAAAATCATCTTTTGGAATTTTTAACTTTGGTAGTATGGCAACAACTGGTAGTTATACCGCCTATAGTGATATTAACTTTAATATTGGTTTTAATAGTATAACTACCTATGACCCTAACAGATCAAGATTAAATGTAAATGGTGGTGCATCAATAGGTAATACCAACACAGGTATTTTAGCACCTACAAACGGTTTAATTGTTGAGGGAAGAACAGGTGTAGGAGCATCAGCTCCAGCGAGGAAAATGGAGGTTTATGAATCAAGCGCTGTACCTCAATTCAGAATAAGCAGTGTTTTAGCCTCAAATCCTTTACAATACACTGATTTTGAAACTACAAGTTCTGGTAATCTACGAATAAATCCAAGTAATTCGAGAAGCGGTTTTAATTTAAGCGGAACAGAACCTCAAAATAATGTTGAAATTAGAAATGGAACAAACGGCAATAGCGGCTTACGTTCTACAAATTTAACTAACACCTATGCCAGCGGCTCGCCCTTGACAAATTCTACCAGCAGAGTTTTAAGTGTAAACAGCAGTGGCGATGTAATATTGGTTGATGATAAGCAAGGTCCAGGTGGCGGTGGTGTAAACTATTGCACAGGCGTTCCCAATGATTTTTTAATGAAAAAAGATGCAGCTACAAATAATCTATGTGCAAGTGGTGTTTATGAAGTGCCAAGTGGAACTTATATAAATAATATCGGTATTGGCTCTAGCACGAGCAATAATTTAAGAAGTAAACTTAATGTAAATGGTAATACAAAAATAGGTAGTGGATATGTTGCTACTGCTACAAGCGCACCTACTGATGGAATGGTGGTAGAAGGTAATACTGGTATTGGAAGAAGCAACGGGAGTGGCCAATTAGTAGAGGCTCGTTTGCATGTAAATACTGATGCATCTTTTACCAGTTCTCCAAGTGCAACTCAGCGTAATTTTTTATTGGGCACCACTAGCGACAGATCTGGCTATAAAGACGCTTTTACAATGTTTACTTCAGGAACTAATGGAAACGAAACAGCAACAATTCAGGCTGTTGGGAGAGGAGGTGATGGCCAAGTTGAGGCGTTGGTAAGCAATATAGGTGTTAGAATAACTTCAAGCATTAATGGAAGTAACATTCCGGGGATTGAGCCAGTTAATGTATCTAACGACAGGTTAGCCTTTGTAGGAGACACAATCATTCCAAACACCACCAATACTGGAAGTGGTTGCTCTTTTACTGGTGCTATTTTTGGTGATTATACCCATCATTGGGGTCGTGTTTACGCACACGATATTTGGAAGTCAAGAAGTACTAATCCTAGATTTTTTTAGAATCCGACCTGGAAATGCAAGAGATGTTAGTAATACGGATTGTGCTATGTATTTGCAAACAGGAATGTTATATGATAATGCTTCATATTTTAGAATTATTGGTACGCCAACAGGTTCAGGAACAAATAATTTTTGCCAAAATGGTGGTATAGGTTCAATTGTGCCTCTTTTTGAGGTAGCAGCTGGTGGAAATGTTGGAATTAGAGGATTCGTACCTGCTGGTATAATTGGGCTATGGGTAAATGGTGACATAACAGTAACAGGAAATTATTTACCCTCTGACGAACGGATTAAGAAAAATGTACAGGAGTATCATACCAATACAAAACTAAATTGGGAATTACAGATACTGTTAATACTAAGGTTGGTGTAATAGCACAAGAACTAATGCAGGTTTTACCGAATGCTGTTGATAATTTTTTAGGTGTTTTAAATAACCCTGCTGATAGCACGGAAGCTGCTCAGGAGATTTTGAGAATTGATCAAAATGTCCTATTGTTTACAACAATAAATGCAATTAAAGAACTTGATAGTAAAAACCAAGCACTTGACAATCAAAATCAAGAATTGGTAAATCAGAACCAAGCTCTTGCTCAAACTTTGGAACAACAGAATCAAAGAATAGATGAAATATTACAAAAACTAAAACAATGTTGCAGAGTAAGTGATGAAGGAAATCGTTCCGGTCAATTCATGCAAGAAGATTCAGACAATGGCGCTCAAATAAAAAAAGTTAAAGTTGAGTTGTCGAATTATGATAAAATAGTTTTGAATCAAAACGAGCCTAATCCATTTAAAGACAAAACAACAATAAGATATTCAATTCCGAATGATGTTAAACAAGCGGAAATAATTTTCTTTGATAACAATGGTTCAATTATTAAGTCAATTTTAATTGAAACAAGAGGAATTGGTCAATTAGAAGTTTATTTATCCAATTTAAGTGCTGGAGCTTATTCATATTCTTTAGTAGCTGATGGAATTAGTATTGACACTAAGAAAATGGTGAATGTTAAATAAGATTCAACTTCCAATTATTAAAGAACAATAGAAAAACTCAATCTTGTGCAAAATGTGTGCAAACGAAAAAATAAAAGGGATTACACATCGTGTAATCCCTTTTATTTTTGTGATTCCGATTGGATTCGAACCAATGACCTACTGCTTAGAAGGCAGTTGCTCTATCCAGCTGAGCTACGGAACCAAAAAAAAAGCTAATTAACCAATTGGAATTATTTAGTAGCGATACTAAATAGTCTAATTAAATAATTAGCTCTTGATATAATGTCGGGGCGGCAAGATTCGAACTTGCGACCTCCTGGTCCCAAACCAGGCGCGATGACCGGACTACGCTACGCCCCGAATATAAATAAGAATGTTAAATAACTTCAGCTCTTTAATGCGGTGAGGGCGGGATTCGAACCCGCGGTACAGTTACCCGTACGACAGTTTAGCAAACTGTTCCTTTCGGCCTCTCAGGCACCTCACCTTGCCCTCCTTAACTAAAAAGGTTTGCAAATGTAGCAACTAAATCATCAACGACAAAATTTATTTTTTATAAATTGGTTACACATAATGCAGATAAATATTTAAGTAATTGTTAAGCATGTGATTAAAAGTTTATAAACCACTTTAAGTGTGTTTAAATTTTAAGAAACAATTTTGCATACTCCAAATGTTTGTTTCTCTCAAAAATATTGCTTATTTTAGGAAATAAGAAATACATAAATAAAGTATAATAATTCCTTGTTTAAAAAGTTCAGAATTGCTTTAGAGTTTGTTTTTAAAGGTCATTGTATAAAGGTAAAAATTAATAAATTTGCAGTCCCCAAAAAAATAAAAAAATCATGTTTGAAAGCTTAAGTGAAAAATTTGATAGAGCGTTTAAAATCCTTAAAGGTCATGGACAGATAACTGAAATTAACGTTGCCGAAACTCTTAAAGAAGTTCGAAAAGCATTATTAGATGCCGATGTTAATTTTAAGATTGCCAAACAATTTACGGAAACGGTAAAAGAAAAAGCTTTAGGCGCTAATGTACTCAATGCGGTTTCTCCGGGGCAGTTAATGATAAAAATTGTTCATGATGAATTGGCCTTGCTTATGGGAGGCAGCATGAAGGAATTGAATCTTAAAAACAACCCATCTGTTATTTTAATGAGTGGTTTGCAAGGATCAGGAAAAACAACTTTTTCGGGTAAACTGGCTAATTACTTAAAAAATAAAAAAGGGAAAAAACCTTTGTTGGTAGCTTGTGATGTTTATCGTCCGGCTGCTATTAATCAGTTGCAAGTTTTAGGTGAGCAATTGGGAATTCCTGTTTTTGCCGAAATTGAGAATAAGAACCCCGTTGATATTGCCCAAAAAGCTATCAAATTTGCTAAAGAAAATGCGCACACAGTTGTGATTATTGACACTGCTGGTCGTTTGGCCATTGATGAAAAAATGATGAATGAGATTGCCGCTATAAAAACAGCCATAACACCCGATGAAATTTTATTTGTAGTTGATGCTATGACTGGGCAAGATGCTGTAAACACAGCTAAAACTTTTAATGAGCACTTGAATTTTGATGGAGTTATTTTAACCAAATTAGATGGTGATACTAGAGGTGGTGCAGCTCTTACCATTAGATATACGGTTGATAAACCCATAAAATTTATTGGGACAGGTGAAAAAATGGAGGCCCTTGATATTTTCTATCCTGAAAGGATGGCAGATCGTATTTTAGGGATGGGCGATGTGGTAAGCCTTGTAGAACGAGCACAAGAGCAATTTAATATTGAAGAGGCTCGGAAACTCCAAAAGAAAATAGCGAAGAATCAGTTTAATTTTAACGACTTTTTAGGACAGTTGCAACAGATTAAAAAGATGGGTAATATTAAAGATTTGATGGGTATGATTCCAGGTGCGGGCAAAGCTCTAAAAGATGTTGATATTAATGACGATGCATTTAAAGGAATTGAAGCCATTATATATTCTATGACTACAGCCGAGCGAGAAAACCCTGATATATTAAATGGCTCAAGACGCATGCGGATAGCCAAAGGAAGCGGCACTAACATTCAGGAAGTAAATAAGCTCATTAAACAATTTGAAGATACCCGAAAAATGATGAAATTAATGGGAAATAAAGAGCAAATGAGTAAGTTAATGCGCAGTATGCCTCAAGCCAAAAGATAGAGCCTATTGTTTCCTAAACAAGGAACAAAACATCCGGTGTTTTAAGGGTTAAATATAACACCGAATAAACTTGATTTTCAGAAGGTCTGTTCAGTGTTATTATTTCTCAAACTTATCTGAGTCCTCAATGACTAAATTTCTTAATTTCAAATAAGAAATTACAAGTTTTTTTTATATTCAAATTTTGTCAATAATAAATAACCATACTTACTATTAAGTAATTATAAATTAAGTATATTTGTTGGTTTGATGAAATGAAAATAGAATTCAATTAACAGAATGAAATAATTGTATAAATGCACCTAACCGGAAGGCAATTATGGCTAGTTAAAAGTTTAATTGTATTGTTATGCAGTTTTACCTTTTCGGCTTCAGCTCAGATAGATTGGTATCTGGAGTTGAAAGGAGTGGTGTATAATGAGGATAATATCAAGTTTGGGGGTGTAACGATTATCCTTAAAAAGAACGGAAAGGAAGTTGATAGAAAAGTAACCACCGAAACAGCTCTTTACCAATTCAAACTAGATCCTGATGGAGAATACACTGTTTCTTATAGTAAAAGTGATTATCTCACTAAAATAATTGAAGTAAATACCGAGAATGTCCCACCAGCTTCTGCCATTGAAGGTATGTTTACTTTTAGGGCCAATGTTTCCATGTTACGTGATTTTCCTGGAATTGATCACTCTGTTATGGAGGAACCTATGGTGCGTATTTTTTTTATGAAAAGTACTCAAGAATTTGGCTTTGATCCAGATTATTATAAAACGATACAAAAGCGGGTCGAAGATATGCAGAAAGAATACGAAGCTAAACTTCAGGAGGAACGCATAAGAAAGAAAGAAGAGCTGGCAGAGAAAGCAAGATTAGAGAAGTTAGCTGCCGAGGAGCTTCGAAAGAAAGCATTGGAAGAAGCTGAAGCTAGAAAAAAAGAGTTGGAAGAAGCTAAACGGAAATCTCAAGAAGAAGAGAAAGAGCGTTTAAGGAAGGAAGCAGAAGCGAAACAAAGAGCATTAGAAGAGGCTAAAGCTAAAGCGCAAGCAGAAGCAGAAGCTAAAAAGAAAGCTGCAGAAGAAGAAAGACTTCGTTTAGAAGCTGAAAAAAATGCAAGAGAAGCTGAAATTGCTCGACAAAAAGCAGAAGAGGAGGCCAAAAGAAAAGCAGACGCAGAAGCGGCTTTATTAGCTGCTGAACAAAAGAAATTGGCTGCTCAACTTGAAGCCGAAGCTAAAAAAAAGGCAGCTGAAGATGATAGGCTACGCTTAGAAGCCGAAAAGAAAGCAAAAAAGCAGGAAGAAGAACGTATAAAAGCAGAAAAAGAAGCTCAGCGTCAGGCTGAATTGGAAGCCATGCGATTAGCCAAAGAGAAGGAAGCTGCAGAGGCAGCAGAGAAAGCCCGCGTAGCCGATGAAGAACGCCAAAGGCTGATTGCTGAGAAAGCAGCAAAAGATGCTGAGGAAGCACGCATTAAGGCCGAACAGGAAAAAAAGCGTGAAGAAGAACTTGCCGCTCAAAAGGCCGCCCTAGAGAAAGAAGCAGCAGAGAAAGAGGCGAACCGATTAAAAAAGGAAGAAGAAAATAGGTTGCAAATAGAAGCCGAACGATTGGCCAAAGAACAGGAGGAGGCACGAGTAAAAGCAGAACAAGAAGCACAACGTCAGGCTGAATTGGAAGCCATGCGATTAGCCCAAGAGAAGGAAGCTGCCGAGGCAGCAGAGAAAGCCCGTATAGCCGATGAAGAACGCCAAAGGCTGATTGCTGAGAAAGCAGCAAAAGATGCTGAGGAAGCACGCATTAAGGCCGAACAGGAAAAAAAGCGTGAAGAAGAACTTGCCGCTCAAAAGGCCGCTATCGAGAAAGAAGCAGCAGAGAAAGAGGCGAGCCGATTAAAAAAGGAAGAAGAAAATAGGTTGCAAATAGAAGCCGAGCGATTAGCCAAAGAACAGGAGGAGGCACGTATAAAAGCCGAACAAGAAGCACAGCGTCAGGCTGAATTGGAAGCCATGCGATTAGCCAAAGAGAAGGAAGCTGCCGAGGCAGTAGAGAAAGCCCGCATAGCCGATGAAGAACGCCAAAGGCTGATTGCTGAGAAAGCAGCAAAAGATGCTGAGGAAGCACGCATTAAGGCCGAACAGGAACAAAAACGTGAAGAAGATCTTGCCGCTCAAAAGGCCGCTATCGAGAAAGAAGCAGCAGAGAAAGAGGCGAGCCGATTAAAAAAGGAAGAAGAAAATAGGTTGCAAATAGAAGCCGAGCGATTAGCCAAAGAACAAGAGGAGGCACGTATAAAAGCCGAACAAGAAGCACAGCGTCAGGCCGAATTGGAAGCCATGCGATTAGCCAAAGAGAAGGAAGCTGCCGAGGCAGCAGAGAAAGCCCGCATAGCCGATGAAGAACGCCAAAGGCTGATTGCTGAGAGCAAAGCTAGACAAGCTGCTGAAAAAGAAAAAAAGGAACAAGCTTCATTAATAAAAAAGAATGAAGAATTGAATAATGGGATTTCTACTACCTCAAATAAAAAAATATATAGAGCTTCGGCAGAGTTAGAGACATCAAATAAATTAAATAACGACAACAGAAAAAGAGCACTTGAAGAGGCAGAAAGAAATAGAATTGCAAGAGCAGAAGAAGCTGCAAAAAAGAGGCGAGAAATTAGAGAAAAGTTGAAGGAGAATGCTAAGATAATGGAAGAAAAAAAGAGGAAAGCAGCCGAAGACCTTGAAGCAAAAAGGCAAATGCATTTAGAGGCACAACGTAGAGCTATTGAAGAAAGAAAAAAACAGTCGCTCGCTCTCAGTAACTCTAATTTTAACAGTAAAAGAAAAACATTTGAGTCGGATGGAAAGCCTATGGACAAGCCTATTGCTTTATCAAACTCATTAGATTCTATTTTAGCAAATTACCCTGATGGTCTTACTTTTGAAGAGTATGTAACTGGAAATTGTAAAATTGAGCGATGGATTTTTATTGAAGGTAAGAATGTTACAGATTATAAAAAGTTTACCTATAAGTGGGGGGTTTATTATAAGAAAAACAATAATGATGTTACCCCGTCTATATTTAACAATGAAATCAGATTATTAAAATATAAAAATAAGTAAGATTTATCAGGTACGATTATGCCCTTTTCCCTTTTGAGATTATTTACATACATATTTTTTACGATCAATTTTTTTACTATTCAAAATGCTATATCGCAGACTAATGACAAGTGGCTTCTCGAATTTAGTGGGCGTGTCCTTGATGATAGTAATAGTCAAGAAATGGAAGATGTCTTAGTCGTATTATACAAAGATAAAACTGAGGTAAATAAAGTAAGAACTAACGCAAACGGAGCCTTTATATTTAAGATTCCTCAAGATGACGATTACACAATAGTTTTTTCGAAAAATGGATTTACTTCAAAAATATTGAGCATAAGTACTAAAAACGTTCCTAAAGAAATTTCTGATAAAACGGCTGTTTTTAATTACCGTGGTGCAAAAGTTTATTTATTTGAAATCGTCCCTGATTTAGACGTGAGTATTTTAGAACAACCTATCGGAAAAATATATTTTGATCCGGCCATCAAAAATTTTGACTATGATAAAGAGTACACAAAGAGCATAAAAACAAAAGTAGAGGTACTTTCCAAAGCGCTTGAAGTTAAGAAACAGAAGGAAGCCACAGAAGCAGCTGTGAAAGCCAAACAAAATGCAGGGTTTAATAAACTTATTAGTGAAGGAGATGCCCATCTTGCTGCTAAAAAGTTTGATGATGCAATATTGACGTACACAAAAGCCTTGAATATGAACGTTGACAAGGTTACTTGTAATAATAAGATTAAAGCCGCTAGAGAAGCAAAAGAAGCAGATGCTTTAGCAAAGAAGGAAGCAGAGTTTGAAAAATATATTGCTGATGGGAATATTTTATTAAACACCAAAAAATATGATGATGCCGTAAAAGAATACAGCAAGGCTTTGGCCATGAACTTTGATAATCCAACAGCCGAAGCCAAAATCAAAGCAGCGCAAACAGCCAAATCGAAAGATACCTTTGATAAGATTATTGCCGATGGTGATGCCCGCTTAGGAGAGAAGAAATTTGCAGACGCAATTAAGGAATATAACAAAGCCTTAGCGATGAATTTGGATAACCCTGCAGCAGAATCAAAAATAAAGAATTGCAAGCAAACGGAGTTTGATGGTTATTTAAAATCAGGAGATGATATATTAAATCAAAAGCAGTTCGATAATGCCGTAAAAGAATACAGTAAGGCTGTAGCCATGAACTTTGATAATCCAACAGCCGAGGCCAAAATCAAAGCAGCGCAAACAGCCAAATCGAAAGATACCTTTGATAAGATCATTGCCGATGGCGATGCGAAGTTAGCGGAGAAGAAATACAGCGATGCCATCAGCATTTACAATAAAGCATTGGCTATGGACTATGACAAAGCCACCGCAGAATCAAAAATAAAGAACTGCAAACAAACAGAGTTTGATGGTTAT
>CAUJCU010000012.1 GCA_963169745.1 Bacteroidota bacterium | reverse complement strand
GAGGCTTTCAGCCTTATAAGATGGAACACGGCTTCAATAACTACAAAGACCCTTGAAACCCTTAAGTCATGGTTAAAGCCTATAAAGTCTCTTTCACCTAAAGCCATAAGCCAAGTGCTAAGGGCAGAACGGCAACAAGCCAGGCAGAATGAGGCTTCCGACCTCACTATGCGGATAAGGGTTACAAATAAGTGGCTTATATTTGTATCATCAAATAACAATTTAAAACAAAAAAAATTATGAATACTTACAAAAAATATTGCCCGAATGTATTTGTGGCACAATGCGAAGAAAAGCACGAAAAAGGTGATACTATTATTTTACATACTAAATACGGCAAAGAGGTAGAAAATGAAATACACAACTTTTTAGGCCAAACAAAAGACGGTTTTTATCTTTATTCAATTACCCGATTGGATGGCCTTAACTCACAACAAAGAGCGCAAAACAAAGCCGACAAGCTGGAGGGGTACGCAGCAAATGCAGAAAAACGAAGTACTGCATATTATGAAGCATCCCAAGAGGGTCGAGATTTTTTAGTACTTGGCGAGCCAATAAAAATTGGCCACCATTCGGAGCGCAGGCACAGAAAACTAATCGAACGTAATTGGGAGCGCATGGGAAAAAGTGTAGCAGAAAGCGACAAGGCAAAAGAGTATGAAAGACGAGCAGAATATTGGGCAGCCAAAGCAAATAAAATAGACTTATCAATGCCTGATAGTTTAGAGTATTTCGAGGAGGAACTAAGAAAGGCAAAAGAATATCACCAACTTTTGAAAGACCATCCCGAAAAGCGGGCGCATTCGATGAGTTTACAATATGCTAATAAGGCCGTCAAAGACCTTGAAGAAAAAGTTTACACAGCCATATTGTTATGGGGTGATGATGAGGAGGTTAATTTTGTAAAAAAAGAAAAGCAAGAAGCGACAAAAGCGAAAGCGACTAAAACCACAAAAATACAGGATATTATTGAACGGCACAACGGGTTTTTTTCATTTAACAATGACCAGTTCCGGGCTGGATATGACAATTTAAAAGCCAACGGCATTCTTGAAGATGATGAAAAGGTCGTGCATGTTGGCATGGGGCTATATATACCTAAAACAAAAGTAGAATCATTTTTAAAAGAGTATAAAAAGTAAAAATCATGGGACACACAGAAATCACTTACTGTAATGTAGATAAACTATTCTACATCAGACACAATGATGAAGATATTCACTACCAACAAACAAAACCGAATGATACAGACATCATTGAAGCCTTAATATCTGATAATTGGCAGGCAAGGTTTGAAGATATGAGAGCAGGCAAGAAAGTAAGGGTTAGCGCACGGATTTATTGGGATATGCTTGGCAGCGTACCGCCAATAAAACAAAATGCAAATAGTTTTTATTGTGGTGAACCTTATTCAGGAAACACTTACTATTACTTTGAAAAAGAACAAGACGGATTTATTTACGGACAATTAAAATCAATACGATTATGAAAGTATATGCAGTTTATAAAACAGACGCTTGGCACAGCTACGCAAGCAGAGATTTAATAGGCATCGCTTCTGATTTTTCATCCGCTCAATTACTTTGCCACGAACAAGCAAAGAAAGAAGGATTTGGAATAAAAGGTGATGAGCTTTACAATTTAGCCAACCTTAGACAAACACAAGGTTCAAATTATAAACAATTTAAAAAACAATAAAATGAGAGATTTAACAACAAAAGAAGGAAGGATTGCAGAAATTGAAAAACTTGAAAATAGTTTTTTGAAAACATTAAAAGGTAATGGTTTTGATGTTGCCCCTGATGCAGTTTGCCGAATTACTAAAAGTAGTATTGAATTAGGAATAGCTGATACTTGTGCTTATATGGACAAAGGTTTTAAAATGGCTTTTGCTTCTGATATATCATTGTATGCTGCTGAACCTGATAATATTTTTGGTAGAAAAGAAAACGAAATAAATTTTGGTAGTTCAGGATGCTTTACACCTGATGTGAAAGAAAGTTACTGGAGAACTGTTCACGCTGCTTCTTTATTGAAAAATTGGGCTATTGCTTCAGATATTGTCAATACCCATTGCAAGATGTATGCTGATTTAGAAAAAGAATGTTTTGAGCAAAAAGTTTCAAGTTAGCAGTATGGTAGCAGTTGCAGCTAACGGCATCTATAACTCTATTAAAGAATTGCCATAAGTGTTAAAAAAGTGTTAAAAAAGTGTTAAGGGTTAAGGGTTAATTGTGAAAAAACACAAAAAGTGTTTTGCCGTGATTTTCGATACCCCTAAAAACTAACTACCTGAAAACCAACGTAATAAACCCCTTTGAAATAAGGGCATTGTGAAGAATTTTTAACCAAAAATAATAAATACCATGATAACAGATTCATTTTGTAGCAAGAGAATGGCTGAAAGTATTGAACGATACCTAATGGACGCAAGTGTTGACGTAAGGGAAGCTGTAAAATTTACCGTTATACCTTCCGAGACTTCAAGTATATTCGTCAAGGTGCAATACGATGAGCAATTCATAGTGACTTTGCTAACCATTGCGTTTTATGCAGGTGATTCGCATGGATATAACAGAGCATCGAATCCGGATTCCGTAAATTAATTGTTTGTAGAATCGTTTTTAAGGCACTTTTAAAGCGATTTGAGAGACTTTTGGAGGATGTAAGGGTAAACCCCTTTGTGGGGTTCTATCGTAACTCTTACAGTCCTTATTTGTCTGAAAAGTGCGCTTGTCATATATCGTATAATTAATTAATCATTTAAAATCAAAAGAGATGAAAAAAGTATTTAGTAAACTTACAGATACATTAGAGGTATATGCTTCCTTCAGTAATGGAGAAGCAATTTATAAGAAAATTTAAAACAAACGGGGCACAAATTATAAATTATAAATAATTACAAAAATTAAAATTTAAAATTATGACAAGTTTAGAAAATTACTTACAAGACGGAGCTGACTATCAAGCAAGAGCAACTTTGATGTTTTTACAAAGATATTCAAATATTGAAAGTAGTTGGAATAAAGAATATAGATGCTACGATGCGGAGATAAAAGTTGCCCGTTGGGAAAATTGCAGAGAGCAAGGTTATATAGTTAGTTTACTTTCCAAAAAATTCGGCGGCGGACAACAGTTAAATATTGCGTTTTTTGAGCATAGAAATAGTGATGATATTTGTGCTGTAAAATGGGAGCAAACAAGTATTAATACAATAACTATTGATACTGCTGTATTTGGAGATGTGTATAAAGATAAATACGATACTTCGCATTCTGTTGGTTATGGAAAGGCTTACGAAATGGCTGAATGGATTGCAGAACAATTAACTAAATTTTGGAATAAACACAACACACAAAATGAAAACTAAAAAAGGTAAATAATAGTTAATAATATGTTAATGGGTATATTGCCTGTTGTATATTAATTGAAATAAAAACATCTTTGTACTAGTAATCAATTTTATTCAATAATTTAAAACAATAACACCATGTTAGAAAAATTTGAAAGCCAAAACAACCACATTGAAGGAATCAGAAGCCAACTTATCCAACCAAAGAAAATACAGCTACATTCAGGATTGGAAGGTTTTGAAAGTCCGGATGCTTACGGAATTTACCGACACACCGGAGGTGACGCATTGGGAGTAGTGGGGAAAGTATTCCAGCCGATGGACCTGAATGTACTCTTGGATAGTGTGGTAATGTCTGTAGTCGAATGTTGTTCGGCTGATGTGGACATAGAGCAATTGTCTTATAAAGAATTCAAAGGAGGTTCAAAGGTAGCATTCGAACTGCCCCTTAAATCCAACCAAGAAATAAAAGGCAGTCCTATGGTAGGAGACCTTGTTTCTTCCTCTTTGTTGATCCAAACCGGTTTTGACGGGTACACAAAAACATCCGTATCTTTCCTATCATTCCGGTTATGGTGTACAAACGGTGCGACCAGAAAGTCCGCAATTGACGTGTCGTTCAAAAACACGTTGAACAACCATGCCAAAGTATTTATGCTGGCGGATGAACTAATTACTTGCATCAACGACACAGAAGCCTATGTACAACAATTAGGTGAATTTGTAAAAAAGAAAGTGAAACAGTCAGAAATTGATGCATTTCTGACAAAGGTAACGGGTTATAATGTGTCGGATTATTCCGAACTGACCACCCGAAAAAGGAATATCTTAGATAAGATAAATGAGTCCGTGGCTATAGAAATGCAAAACACCGGTGCTAACTTGTTTAGCTTGTACAATGGGATTACACGTTATACTACACATGACCTTGCAGGAGGAAATATAGAGGACATATTGTACTCAAATGCCAACAAACTTAATGTGATGGCTATGGATACGGCAATGGCTATGATGAACTAATGTTGTTGTTTTAATGATGAATTTTTGGTCCGCTTGAAATAAATCGGGCGGACTTTTTTAAACAATCTAAAATAAAATAACGATTCGGGGCTTTGCGTAGTAGCCCTTAGTAGAAACTTAAAATTAACCACGACACTTAATAGGGCTATTACGCAAAACCCTTGTTATGTGCCGTTTTTATAGAAGATTAGAAAGAAGACCCACTTCCTTTAGGTGTGGGAGTTGTCAATCACAAATCAAAATTAAAATGACAAAAAAAGAATTTGTTGAAGCCGTTGCTTCTGGTCTAAGAAAAATGAACTACACCCCCGACTATTTACTAATTATAGCAGATAGATTTAATGATTGGGAATGGGATGAAGAAGCCCTGTGTGGTATTAAGGTAATAAAAAGTTATATTTCAGTAAATTCTGGACATAGTGGACATGATTACCCTGTAATACCTTGTTTTACGGATGTATCAGAAAAGGATATTTTCATGCTTGTCAACTATTTTCAGCGAGGTTTTGAAGATAGTGCAGGGTCTTTTTAAAATGGCACATAACGTATATATGTAAGAAACTTTTATAAACAAAACAAAATCAATACTTTAAAAATGAATTTTCTAAAATGGATAGATAAATATTCGACTGATTATAAACTTAAATAGTATGGAATTATTTGAAATATCTGGTTTTTGGAACGATGTTAAAACTGAATTTGAAGGCTACATTGTAAGTCCTTCTGACGAAATAGACGAAGTAAATGATGACGATATATTTTTTTATGGTCTGTCTGAGGAAGACATAAAAGAAGCTATCAGGCATCCCGAAAGGACTTGTCTTGAATTTACTATAACCTCTTACTCCAAACTTGAAACAATATGAAACGAAATTTTGTAGATAAAAATATGAGACAAGGAGAGACTGGATGGAAACCTTCCACAATTGTTCATAAAACCAAAAGAAAGCATGAGAGAATTAATGTTGATACAGAAAATGAACCTGTGTTCGTGGTGGAAGACATTCGGTACGGCTCTATTCACACTTGGACCATGGCAGATATACTAAACGAAATTAATAAAGATAGATTAGAAGGTTGGGAATACTATGATGAAACAGACTGGAAGGAAGGATGGTATGCTTTCTGTGAAGGTGATGTTTATAGGCTTATTGGATACGATTAAAAAATACGGATGCTAAAATTAAGATAATATGAAAAAAATAAAATTCATCGACCCTCCTGGCGGTTGGAAATACGGATTCCCAACAAATTCAAAAATAAATATGAGGCTTGGTCTGTGTAATTACCCAATAAATATTTATTATTGTAAAAAATGTTTTAATGCTAGGCTATGATACTAAACATATTAATAATAATAGGTTTGGTATATATCCTGATGTGGGATGATAAGACCTATTACAAAAATAACAGACCAAACATATGAAATATGAAAGTGAACGATATAATTTTAAAAGAAACGATACCAAAAAATACGCCAGATGTAATTAAAAATTGTTTTTTAATAAAAAAGGCTTATATTTGTGATTCTAAAGACAAAGCAATGGTGGTAACACGTTGCTTAAAACAACAAGAACTAACGGGTAATATTATTTTTAAAAGATCTAGGAACATAATTTTTGTATATGAAAAAGACCAAGGAATTTTTAAAGGCAAAAGCCTTAGAACTTTTGAAAAATAAAACTACATAATGAAGTTGCAACAATGTTAGCATGACTACTAACGGTTTGGTATATGAGCAGGTTTGCCTTGCAGAATGTTTCAGATTACTAACAACCTTAATGGCAAACTTGCTTATATACCGTGTTATAACCAGTGCTTTTACGGATTTTAAATTATTAACAATTAAATACAAGCAAAATGTCAAAAGAATTAAAACAAAAAACAAAACGAGTTTCAAAAAAACTACAAGAGTTTATCAACTCAATTGCAACTATTGGAAATTCAAATATTCCTGATGATGATGGTAAAGTCTATTATTCAAAAGTAGATGGTGCTTATTTAACAAGAGTAGGAATGGAAGAAGATTTAAACTTTCTTTTAAAAAGAGGAATTACCGAACAAATACAAGACGGTTATGGAGAACCAAAAACTTGTTGCATAGGATTTAATCCAATAGAACAAAAATGGTTTGGTTGGTCACATCGTGCAATATTTGGTTTTGGAATTGGTAGCGAATGTAAACAAGGTAATTGTGGTTTTGAGCCATCAAATAAAGATGAATTTATTGAAAGAGAAATGTCTTTTTGGGGTGATTGTGAATATGCCGTAAATGGAGTTGCTGACTATACCGAAAAGGAGAATGGTATTTTAATAACTTATACCTACAATGATAAAGTTCCAAATGAAAAATTGCGTGGAACTTTGTATGAACACTTTTCAAAATATCCTGAAAAATGGGGTAAAGGAGAATGGACTGCAAAAACTATTGAAGATGCTAAGCAAATGGCGATTGATTTTGCTCGTAGCGTTTCGTAGCATTGGTTATAACGGTTTGCGTATATGAGAAGTGGCACTTGTAGGATGTTGAAATTAAGCACGAATGCTGATGTGCCATTTCTTATATACGCTGTTAGCAGTAGTACGGATTTAAACCACAAACGCCCAATCGAAGAATCGAACCTTTTTCTTTTCTTTTTTGTGCGGTGGGAAAAATATTAAAATAATATTATGACAATAGATTTAAGATACGGAGATACAATAGAACAAATGAAATTGATACCTGACAAAAGTATTGACTTTATTTGCTGTGATTTACCTTATGGCTCAACTAAAAACCATTGGGATATTGTAATACCATTTGAGCAACTTTGGGAACAGTACAAAAGGATAATCAAAGACGATGGTGCTATTGCTTTATTTGGTACGGGATTGTTCGCTTACAAATTAGCATTATCAAATGAGAAAATGTATAAGTATGAAATTATATGGCATAAAAGCAAAAGTGGAAGTTCGTTTACTGCTAAATACAGACCTGTTCAAAAACACGAAAACATTTTGATATTTGGAAACGGTAAAGTTGTTTATAATCCACAACTTGAAGAAGGTGAACCGTATTACAGAAAACGAAAAGCAAATAAAGGAGATAAACCAAATAACCATAAACTTGGTGTGATTTCTGAAAGTGAAACAACAAATGATGGTTTTAGGTATCCATCAACCGTACAATTCTTTCAACAAAAATGGAGGAGACAAGACCAATTACATAGCACACAAAAACCAGTTGAATTGATTGAATGGTTGATAAATTCATACAGTAATGAAGGTGATACTATTTTAGATAATACATTTGGAAGCTGTACTTGTGGAATTGCTTGCATAAACACCAACCGTAATTTTATTGGAATAGAGAATGACGAAAAACATTTTAATATTTCTTTAAAGATGGTGGGAGAAAAAAGAAAAGAAAAAGAATTTAACTTAGTAACTTCATTCTGAGATGGAATGTAGTATTACTGCTAACGATTCTGGGCTTTGCGTAGTAGCCCTTAGTAAAAACTTAAAATTAACCACGGCACTTGATAGGGCTATTACGCAAAATCCTTGTTATGTGCCGTTAAATTTAGAACAATGAAAGTATTTATCAAAACACTAAAAAAAGGTAGTCAATTCAAATTTAATGATACTATCTACATAGTTAAGCAGAAATTCTCTGATTGGAAAAAGAACGATGAACCATATTTGACTACCGTTTGCGGTCAAGTTTTTTGGTTTGATGAACTTGAAGTGGAGTTGGTCGCTTAATGGCACATAACGTTCCGCAGATTGCTTTAGTTGCGAATTTAAAAACGAAAAATTATGATAACACACGAACAATATTTAGAAGCACAAAAGATTGTAGATGCGTATAACTCGCAATTGAAGCAATCTGATGTTAGCGGTTGTTATTCTGATGAAACAAGACATTTAGCTTATAGATGGTTTGATGAAATTTCAGAAGATGAACTGCATAGATGTATGGAAAAATATTCAAAACTTAGTTTAGTTGAAAAGGATATTATTGAAATGTATGTTGGCGAACATAATAACCGCTAACGTTTGCAAATATGAAAAGTAAATTTTTTCTTGAAAATTTTTTATTTCGAAATTTATTTCTTATATTTGTTGTTATGTACAAGTGGCGGACTTGAATGTGTGGCAGGTTTGGCGCACACCGCACAGGTAAGGTTGGGAACACCTATATTCAACCCGACATTATCCGCCACTTGTACATAACGTTTTGCGTATATGCGAGGTACGACTTAACGAAAATTTTAAATTATTAACAAATGCTTGTATGCGTATCTTGCATATACGCTGTTATAAGCTGTAAAAATTAAACTTATGATACAGTTAATTAAGAAGTTATTACAAAAGTGGGCTTGTATGCACAAATGGGAATTATACAAAGAGAGAGTTGTTGAGGATGACATGGGACAAAGATATTACAGACACACTTTTGTTTGTAAAGAATGTGGAAAGATTAAGCAGATGAAGGTTTAATTTTTATTGCGCACAACGGGTTTTCGCTTTGCGTTCGTGCGGGTTTAGAAGCACTACACTTGAATTAACCACGTCTGCCCGCATGACGCAAAACGAATGTTGGCAGCAGTGTTTTTGTAGAACTAATAAATTTTAAACAAAATGGAAGATATAATTTTCGTAAAAAGAACAAACAAAACAGGGAATTGCAGAACTTACAACAACCCTGTAATTAAGTTGGAATACCCAACTGGAAGATTTTTAATAAGTCAAAAGTTAGCAGATATTTTAAATGTTGACAATGACAATGGTTTAATGTTTGGCTTCAATCAAAAGGCTAAAACTGGATTTGTAATAAAAGATGATGAACCTGATGCTTTTATATTAAGGCGTAAAGACAACCACTCTTTGAGATTTACTTCTAAAGATTTGCAGGGATTTTTCATAGACACATTTGAATTGTTGGAAAGTGGCAAGTCAACATTTTATTTCAATGTGTCAAGCAGTCCAAATGAAAGAGGTCTTTACTCAATTACGTGGGACGTCTAACATTGCCGCCAACGTTTTGCGT
>CAUJCU010000011.1 GCA_963169745.1 Bacteroidota bacterium | reverse complement strand
AAGTTTGAACTTAAAGTGCCGACAATAATAACCAAAGGGCAAAATTTTATTCTCAATAATTTACCTGCGGGCAGCAGTTTGCAAGTGTTTGATGCTCTTGGGCAAATAGTTTACAAAAGCAATAACTACCAAAATAATTTTATGCCATTAGTGGCCAATGCGGTTTATTTGGTGGAGTTGGAATATGCTTCAACAGGAGCTAATGAAACAACAGTTTATAATGGCAAATTGCTGGTGGTGGAATAGGTTTAATAATGTACTTTACCAATGAACTATTGTTGTTTTATTAAAATTGTAAATTTGTAGATAGGGATTTTGTTAAGAGAATTAAAATTGCAATCGCTTGTGGAGCAATTACCAAAAAGGGGCTACAACCTCAAGAAGAAAGGCAGAAAATGGTTTGCCGGACTATGGGATTATCCTATTGATTTAAACCAAAAAATTCATATCGCGTAATTTGGGATAAAACTTTTAGATTTGTAACCATAAATTACCGAATAATAGATTCATCTTTTATTCCTTTTGAGACTTGTCTGTATGAATTCTTCTTATCAAACTAATAAACCCATAATTTTATGGTTATTTACCGGATGCCTTCTTATTTATTTGATGGTTATTGTTGGCGGAATAACACGTTTAACACATTCCGGCTTATCCATGGTAGAATGGAGCCCTACGGGGTCCTTACCTCCTTTAAACGAAGCCGATTGGAATGTAGAATTTGACAAATACAAGCAATCGCCCGAGTATAAGTTGATAAATGCTCATTTTACTCTTGATGATTTTAAAAGTATCTATTTATGGGAATTTTACCATCGCTTTATAGGTCGCCTTATAGGCATTGTTTTTATTGTTCCGTTTCTTTGGTTTTTGTTTCGAAAAAAATTTCCAGAAGGTTTTGTTAAAAAAACTGTTGTTTTATTATTGCTGGGCGCTTTACAGGGTTTAATAGGTTGGTACATGGTAAAAAGTGGCTTAGTTAAAAATCCACATGTAAGTCATTACCGGCTTGCAACACACTTAATTACAGCTTTTATTACTTTTGGCTTTACCTTTTGGTATGCTTTAGATTTGATGTATCCTGCTCACACACCAAGTAACAGGAGCTTTACAAATTGGGTTAGAATACTTTTATTGGTAGTGGTTATACAAATTATTTATGGTGCTTTTGTAGCCGGATTAAAAGCCGGTTATATTTATCCTACTTTCCCAAAAATGGGCGAAGACTGGTTGCCTCAAAATGCCTGGCTTATGGAACCCTTATGGAAAAATTTTACGGAAGGGCCTATTGGGGTTCAGTTTGTACACCGTTGTTTAGCTTATCTGGTCGTTATTCTTACGGCAATTGTATTTCTAAGAGCTCGAAAAATTAACCTAAATTCTTTACAATTACGTATTGTTAATTTTTTAGCATTTATTGTACTAGCCCAATTTTTGTTGGGTTTACTAACCTTGCTTATGGGAGTACCTGTAGTAATAGCCAGTTTACACCAAACCGGAGCCTTTTTCTTATTTTCGTTTACTTTACTATTGTTGCATCGTTTAAAAGCGTAACACACTGTTTTCAAAAAGTAATGCTGTTGCTTAAATTGCCTATTGTAAAATTATTTTGCGCAAGGCATCATCTATTAGCAGTAACTATTCAGTTTTTGACTGTGAGGTGAAAAACATTCGTAGCTTTAAATAAACTCTTTTAAATAAGTCCAAACCTCCCATTTTTAACATATTTTTAGTTCTTCGTTTTTTTTTTTTTTTTTTTTTTTGTCCGCTTAACTAATCATTCAACTTATGAAAACTCTCTTATCTTTCTCTTTATTCCTTATCATGTCTTATTCAGCAATGGGACAAGCGCCTAACTGGATTTGGGCTAATAATGCAACAGGACTACGATCAGAAGAAGGGAATGCAGTAGCCGTTGACAAACAAGGAAACGTTGTGGTTACCGGTTTTTATGATGATTTAAGTTCGGGGCCATATACTATTGATATAGGAAGCACAACGCTAACAAGCAAAGGTGGGGTTGATGTTTATGTGGCAAAATACAATAGTGCCGGCCAATTGCTCTGGGCTAAAACAATTGGAGGTGTTGGTGAAGACAGAAGTACCGGAATTGCCACAGACACAACTGGGAATATATATGTGTGCGGTTATTTTAATAGTGCTACCATTTATTGTGACAGTTTGAGTGCCAATACAACCTCAGGATTTAATGTGTTTGTATGTAAATTTAATTCCTCTGGTGTTGTTGAGTGGATAAACACAGCCGGAGGCAGTTCGGCAGATTATTGTTATAGTATAGCTGTTGAGCCCAATGGAAATGGGTATTTGACAGGGATGTTTAAAAGCCCGACACTATCATTTGGGACAATAATTTTGAATAATCAATATGCTACCTTTAGTGCTAAGCTTTTTATAGCTAAATTTAGCCCTGCTGGTAATTGGGCTTGGGCAAAAACCTTGTCAGACGGGGTTTCTTCAGGAAATGGAATTTGTTTGGGGCGCAATTCCGACTTGTTTCTTACCGGTAGCTATAGTGGTACAGCAGCTTTTGATACAACAAGCATTACCAGTAGTGGGAGTAAAGATATTTTTATTGCTCGCTATGATACTTCCGGAAACCCACAATGGGTAAAAAGCATAGGCGGTGCTTTAGAAGAAGGGGGAAATGCTATAACCTGTGATATTCACGGGAATGCAATATTAACAGGATTTACAAAAAGTATAAGTTTACAAATAGGCGGTAATAGTTACTCGAATTCAGGCAGTCCTGACGGTGATATATTAATTATTCAATATAATTTATCAGGAGCCCTTAATTGGGCTCGAAAAGCCACTGGATACAGTAATGATACCGGATTAAGTATTGCTTCAGATGGGTTAGGGAACACCTATACAACGGGATATTATAATGGATCTATTTTAAGTTTTGGAGCAATAACTATTAATAGTGCTTCGGTTACAACCTCAGTTGGTGATATGTTTGTGGTTAAGTACGATAGTACAGGTCAATCTATTTGGGCAAAAAACTTATTGGCATCAACCGGAGCATGGGGAAAAAGTATTGCTGCTGACAGTATTGGAAACTGCTATATAACCGGTTTCTTTGAAGATGCAACCATGTACTTTGGAAGCACGGTGCTTAGTAATACTTCTTTCAGTTTTGGCTGGAGGGATATGTATGTAGGTAAAATTAACTACGGTGGCACTCCTGTTTCTTTACATAACAATCCTGTTGACAACAGCTTGGCGGTATATCCTAATCCATCATCAGGCAAGTATTACATATATGCTTATTCAAAACAAGTAGTGTCCTACGAAGTGTATACCAGCAGTGGGGTCTTAATTGATAAAAAAACAGTAGAAAGTACCATGCCTTTGATTGATTTGGAAAAGCAACCCATGGGAGTATATTTCCTTAAAATAAAAAGCAAAGAAAATCGTATCGATTTTATTAAATTAATACGTAATTGATCCTGCAAAATACCTTATCGGTTAATGATAATCTTTTGCGTGCTAACCCCTAACTCTGTACTTAAAATTACCGTATAAACTCCCGGTGCAAGAGTTGATATGTCTGTTTCAAAAACCTCAGCTATTTTGTTTTGCAAACTGCTTGAAAACACATTATTGCCTAACATATCACTGAGGTAAAGAGTTCCTGAACTGCGTTGTGGCAAATCAATAGTAATGTATAGTGTACTATTAGCCGGATTAGGATAGGCTCGTAATAATTGCTTTTTTTCAAAAACATAATCTCTGACACTGCTGTTTAGCCCTACTGTAAATTGTTGATATACTTCGCCTCCAAAATCGGCACCAAAGTTTTTAATTACGCCTCCGCTAATATGATTGAAGCGTAAGTATCCGCTTCCCTGTGATGAGTTGGCCCAAAAGCTCAACCCATCTTCACCACTATCGGTTAATTTGAACTCATAACAACCATCTGTTAGCATAACGGTATCTTTATAAATCGTATTAGCCGTAAGACCATTTCGTTCAAAAATAACATTTCCTGAAGCGTCTTTTAATACATATTCATTTTCCCATGGGCGGGCATTCGTTTTACAGGTAACTATAAAGTTGGCCGGCATTACCGTTGGATAATTATAGGTACTGATTTGCGTGTTGTTTGCAGCATATTCATCAGCCTGCCCATTAGGATTACTCAAGCTTACCGTAAAGTGGTCCGCTCCTTGTGCCCAATTAAAGTTTCCTAAGGTAAGTTCTTGCGTTTCTTCAAATTTTAAATTTCCTGACCAATTAAATACAGATGGTGTTGCACCATTCATGCCATAGGTAATTGTAAGGGAAGTGAGATTATTAGACCCGTTGTTTTTTATCCGTATTTTAGGGTTGGTACAAATCGTGTTAAACCGTTGATACATTTGGTCGTTGCTGGGTGATAAAATAGCCTCTAAAGAAGCATCGTTACTAAAATTAGGAGCACCATAGGTAACTATTTGGTCTTCTATTTGATAATAATGCCATCCACTAGTAGCCGTATAGGGTTGTACATCATGATCCAATATGAGGCTGTCGCCTGGAGTAATAAAAGGAGTAAGTTCAAAATCATAAGTCCAAACCTCAGCTCCCGGGCACCAGTTTGAACGATCATAAACCCAGGTTCCTCCTTGTGGATATAGTGGGTTTAAATCACAGTTATCGCGCCAAACTAATTTAGAAAATTGTTGTGTGCCATTTACTTTAAAATAATGTGTTTTAGGACAAAATTCAGCACAGTTTTCGGGAGTATCCATACCATGGCCGGTTATGCGGCTTTTCCATCGTGCTGAAACTGCATTATTAGGAATATGAACACGAACCGGAAGCAGATGATTGTCAATAGGGTCGCCTGCATTTCCATAATCATAACTTCCCGAGTAAATATTTTGAATGCTTATAATATTTCGAGATGGCGTTCCTTTAATAATTTCAAAACGCATATCCAATAACTCCTGCCAGTTTCCGGCAGCCAAATGAACACTATCGTGCAACAGTGTTCTGTAGTCACTTACATCAAAAGTCCAGGTCCATCCGTTACCCAAGCTTAATCCATTTCCATAAGGTGTAATATAACGTGCCAGTTCATATCTGTTAACTTGTGGGAAATAGGTATAATAGTTAAAAGTGCCATTCTGCAAACTATCGGTAACTCCAGAAAAAGTAGAATCAACAGCCATTCCATTAGTATCAAAAACGTAATTAAAATAATGTAAAGGCCAAGCCCAAATTGTATCTGATGGAATAGTTGGTGAACCGTTGTTGCTATAGGTTAAAATTTGAACCGGTTCAATTAGGGTTGAATCTATTAGTAAAACAGAATCTAAAGAAGCTGTAAAAATACCCTGTACAAAAGTAACATTTGGACGTAAAGAGTCTGAATGGAAATTCAAATTTTGCTCAGCCGCTTGTTTCAAGGGATTACTTACAGCCTGAAACGTTGCCGGTTGATGATTTCCTGGAGCATAGTCATTAGCTGTTCCATTACCTTCATTAAAATGATAGTAAACACATAAGTTATTGTATAAAGGATTTGTATTTTCGATGTGTTGATACATGATACTTTGTATTTGAGCTGCAGAGAGCTCTATATTGAAAACCACAAAGTCATCCATTTTTCCCTCATAAATTGTAGATGAATTTGAAACGCCTCTCGAAATTTTAAACTCCTGAATGTTGCTCATGGATTTGGTCTTTCCAGTTCCCGAATGCCATAAATTTCCATTCAAATAAATTTTCATACTTCCGGTTATTGTGTTTTTGGTAAAGGACCAATAATTCCATTGTCCTTTTATTTCTGAGCTGGAAGCTGCTTTATTAATTCGGTCGTATGATGTTCCCGAAAAGCCCGCATCCCAATACACTTGGCTATCTGACCAAGGAGTATGGCTGTTCAAAATTCTGTTATTTTGGGCATCAACAGCCTCAAAAGTATAACCATTACTTGGTTGTGTATCGGGGTTCCCGTATGCCCAAAAACAAACAGTTACTGTTGAGTCAATAGCAGCTATACTGCTGTTTACCGGAACATTGATAAACCCACCGGTATAGGGTTCAATATAGCGGTCGTTATCATGGCTATAAATACTTTGTATCGTGTTAACCCCCGAAGCAGCAAGTATTTGATCGCTTCCATCTTGATTATTGCTAAACGTTAAATCAATTAAAATATTTGAAACACCATCCCAAATAAAATTTTGGGTGAATGTCAAATTATTAGCTCCGTTTGTAAGTGACGTATTAGCGCTATACACCGTAAATAATGCCGTATTTTGAATATTATTTACATCAAGTGAGCTATATGATACAGAAGCCATTTTTAATGTTAGTTGGCGTAAAATACTGCCCGGATTCAGTACTTCTAACTGTAACGCGGTTATGGGTCCGGGTGTTAAGCCGGCTGCTGAAAGTTCGGTTGCTGTCCACAAGTGTTGACTTCTGGAAACAGCATGGGCACTGTGCAAAGCGGTATAGTTAGCTTGTTGTTGATTTCCAATAGTTGCATATTGGATACTCGTTGTATCGGTAAAAACTATAAAAGGTTGCCAGTAGGGATAATAATTATAAGCAGGTAGTTGCGTGTAACTGTACTGAGCCGGAGCCTGTCCATTTACGGTAAACAGGTTTTGGGTTTGCATGGCAGAATCTGTGAGGCCGGTGTGATCATACAAATATGTATATGTTAAATAATCCCACTCTCCGCAGGCGGGGCTCTGTGCCGGATTACACTTGAGCGTGTATTTCATCAAAATTTTTTCAACACTTACGGTATCTGAAGGAAAAACAAACCAAGCATCTTGTGGTGACCCAAAAGTAAAAGTTTGCACGTTAATCGTGTCTCCGGATTGCGCCCAAGTCTTACTATATAATATTACAAGTAGAAATAAGAGTGCTCCGAATGAAAAATGTTTTTTCATAAAACAAATAGGTTAAAATAATAAATAAAATTCTTTTGTTAGTTCCTTATATTCTGAGCTATAGCAATGTCTTTCTTCTTGCTCTATTACCAATGTATCCTCCAAAAGGCTTTTGCTTTGCAGTTCAAACTGTAAGAGTTGTCTTTTTTCCTCTTTATATAAGGTGGTTTTTATGTGAGTTATTCGGGTAAGGTACAAATTATTTAGAGATGCCAGGTTTCTGAATTTTATACTTTCTTTAGTGGGCAAAATTAAACATAATCTACCTGAATCGTTTAATAATTTTTTAGCCCCAATAATTAAATCCTCGAAAGGGAATTGGTCATTATGCCGAGCCTGATTACGTGATTCTTCAATAGATTTATATGCTCTTTCAAAATAAGGTGGATTACTCACAATCAAATCAAACCGAGTGTTATGAGTAGATGCAAAATTTTGAAAAGAATTATGAATAACGGTTATCCTATTGGACCAGGGGCAATTGTTTACATTTTCTTTACATTGTTCAACAGATATTGAATCAATATCCAAAGCAACAATATTGGCTATACTTTTTTGTGCCATCATTATGGCTATAACTCCTGTTCCGGTTCCAACATCCAAAATACTTGTTGCATTTTCTGTTTGTACCCATGCCCCTAGCAAAACAGCATCTGTACCCACCTTCATAACATATTTAGATTGGGATATCTGAAACTGTTTAAACTTAAATTTAAGTTTATCATCAGTCATAAAAGCCAGAGTTTTTAAGGGTAATAATAATAATTTTAGCACAAAAAATAAATATTTTTTACATTTTTGTTAAAGTGTAAAAAGCACACACAAAAAAACTACTTTTACTCCCATTGAATAATATAAGGTATTGAATTTCATTTTTTAAAAATAGCATGAAACAGAAACAACGATTGCGTCTTTCGCAAATATTTAATATGAGTTTTGGGTTTTTGGGAATTCAGTTTGGATTTGCGCTTCAAAATGCTAATGTGAGTCGTATTTTTCAAACCTTAGGCGCAAGCATAGATGATATTCCTATTTTATGGATTGCAGCACCCGTTACAGGTTTTCTTGTACAGCCCATAATTGGTTATTTAAGTGATCGAACCTGGCACCCTACTTGGGGGCGTAGAAGGCCTTTTTTCTTTTTGGGAGCCTTGCTTGCTTCTCTTGCTTTATTTGCCATGCCTCATGTTAAAGCCCTTTGGATAGCAGCATTGCTTTTATGGGTACTTGACGCTTCAATAAATATAAGTATGGAACCTTTTCGTGCTTTTGTTGGCGATAAATTACCCATAGAACAACAAACTACCGGTTATGCTATGCAAACGTTTTTTATTGGTTTGGGAGCTGTTATTGCCTCCTTGCTCCCCTATTTTTTTACAAACTATTTAGGTTTTAGCAACACAGCCCCCGAAGGGGTAATTCCCGATTCTGTAAAATACTCTTTCTTTATCGGCTCTATTGTATTCTTTCTTTCGGTATTGTGGACTGTGGTAAGCTCTTCAGAAAACCCACCGGAAGACATGGAACAATGGGAAAAAGAGAAAAGAGAAACAAAGGGCGTTTTTACCGGAATAAAACAGATTTTTAAAGGGATATCACAAATGCCCGTTATCATGACAAAGTTAGCAGCAGTTCAATTTTTTACCTGGTTGGCCTTATTTTCAATGTGGATATATACCACATCCAGTATTGCACAAAATGTTTTTGGAACTAACGACTCAAGTTCCAAGGCTTTTCAGGATGCCGGAGATTGGGTAGGAGTTATGTTTACCGTATATAATGGTATTTCGGCCGTAGCTGCTTTTTTACTCCCTATGTTAGCTCAAAAAATAGGAAAAGCTTTTACACACCTTATTTGTTTGTTTATAGGAGGCTTGAGCCTAATTGCTTTGTTTTTTATTCAAGACAAGACCATGCTCCTTGTGCCTATGTTTGGAGTGGGCTTGGCCTGGGCTTCAATACTAACTATGCCCTACACTATTTTAGCCGGGAACTTGCCTGCCGATAAAATGGGATTTTATATGGGAGTGTTTAATTTTTTTATTGTAATTCCACAAATTTTAGCTGCTGCTTTACTCGGCTGGGTAATCAAGCTTCTATTTCAAAATCAAAGTGTGTTTGCTATGCTCATAGGTGGTTTTTCCATGCTGCTGTCGGCCATCTTGTGCTTGTTATTATTTGAAAAGAAGAAAGTGGATAATAACACGCAATGAAATCATTAATTAGCTATTTTGTAGAATATGATTAATTAAATTCATCTTTCCTTTTGGCTTTCTAATTATTTGGTTACTTTGCAATACGATTTATCTTGATTATTCATGGTAGGCAATGCCAAAAAAATAACTCTTTTTCTGCTCGCAGGTATTGCCATTATTTTGGTTATTGTTTCAACTCGTGTAAAAATTCCATATTCCATTAAATCGAAGGCATTTATTGTGCCCTCTATGGAATACAATTTGGTGCGAACCAGTGATGGAACTCTTGTTACAACCTTAAAAGATAACATAAACGGAGTAGTCAAAAACTATGGTATAACAGCCTTTCAACGCGGTGATGTGGTTCAATTTAGTTTAGCCGAGGGTATATTAGAAGATCGTCATTTGAATAAGGGTGACACCATAGGTTGGATTCTGAGTAATCAAGAACAAATAACTCTTGTTGAACTAAAGGGAGAGCTGGGCGTTTTAAAAGCAGAACATATGTTTTATACCACCGGACAAAAGCCCGAAGATGTTGAAACAGCCAAGGAAGAATGGGATTTAGCAAAACAAAATCTGGCGCTTCAAAAAACATTAATTGAACGTTCAAAAGTATTGCATCAAGATAGTGTAATTTCGCAGCAAGAGTATGATCTTGTGCTTAACAATTTAAAAGTAAAAGAAATTGAATTGAGTATTGCCGAGGCTCGCTATATGTCGATAATAACAGGAGAAAAAAAAGAACAACTGGATTTAATAAAGGCAAAGATTAACAGTATAGAATCACAGATAGATCAAATCTCTTCACGATTGGCATACTTTACATTTATCTCACCCATATCGGGCAACTTACTGGCACAACGTGATGTAGATACATTATTTGGCGGCAATGTTATTTCTATTGGTAATGTTGATCAATTAGCCGCTATAGTTCCGGTTCAACTTAAAGAAAGAACATACATTGATGTAGGCGATGCTGTATTTATTCAAAACTCAAAAGGCACAATTACACATATTGATAACAGCATAAAACTTATTGAAGGCAGACAATCGTTTTATGTTACTGTTTTTTGGGAAAATCAATCTAAGTTGCTTCCGGGCAGTATAACCGAAGCTACTTTGGGCAATCGAAAAATAACATTAGCAGAATATTTTTTACGTATGTTTTCAAAAGATCCCGGAAAATGAAACTACGGCATGAGCGAAAATATTTAGTTGCAAACAACAAACTAGACGATCTGCGTAAAAGATTTATACCTTTTTTGTATCCTGATTTGTTTGCTCAGGAAACAGAGGGAAAAACACAATATACCGTTCGAAGCATTTATTTTGATAGTGTTGATTTTAATGCCCTAAGCGAGAAAAAAGAAGGTGTAGAAAACAGACTAAAATTAAGAATACGTGGTTATAATACTTATTTTCCGGGTTGTGAAGTGTTTTTAGAAATTAAAAGAAAATATGGTAACCTTATTGCAAAAAACAGAGCTATTACTTCGTATGACTTTCTTGAAAAAACATTACTTACCGGTGAATTGGTTGATTATTCGGGTAAAAACACCAAAAATATGAAAGATGATGCCTCACGGTTTTTGTTTCATCTTCATCGTGAAGCACAAAAACCGGTTAATACTGTTGTTTACGAACGTGAAGCTTATCATGGGAAATTTGACCCTGAAGTTCGCATAACCTTTGATAAAAATATTAGAGCTGTAGTGAATCCAGAGTTGCGTAATTTATTTTGTAATCGCGGATTGGTATATATTTGGGACGAGGCTTTTATTTTAGAAATTAAGTATCATACTCCCGAAATGCCGACATGGGCTAAATCAATAGTACACGAGTTTGAGCTGCGGCACGAAGCGTTGTCTAAATTTGCCTCAGTATTTGAGAATGTTAAAGTTGCACCTTTTCATATTAAAAATTAAAGCAAACCATGAATAGTGATTTTCATAGATTGTTTGTTTTTTCGCTAAGCCCCGCTGAGGTTTTTTCGAATTTGCTGGTTGCCCTGCTTTGCAGCCTTTTTATTGCTCTTTTGTATCGTATTACGTATAAAGGAATAAGCTATTCTTCGGGCTTTGTTATATCTATAATTATGCTCACACTCATTACATCTTTGGTAATTATGGTTATAGGTGATAATCTGGCTCGTGCATTCGGGTTGGTTGGTGCAATGTCTATTATTCGTTTTAGAACAGCTGTTAAGGACACTATGGATATTATGTTTATCTTCTTTGCTTTGGCTATCGGTATGGCATGTGGTTCTGAGGTGTACGCAGTAGCCATTACAGGAACAATTTTTGTGGGGTTGGTTGTCTTAATTGCTTCCTTTTTAAACGATAAAACAAAAATACGGAGAGAGTATTTGGTTCAAATTGTTTATAAAGAAGTTACAGAACCTGAAGAAGAACTGTATAAGGTATTTTCAAAATATTGTTCTAAACACAAACTAGTAAATATTAAAAAAATAGGAGAAAGTGGAGATCAACAAACAGAGTATTCGTATTATATTATCCTTAAGAATATAAATAAATCTGCTTTGTTTGCAAGCGAGTTAAATCAATTAAATCATATAACCAGAGTAAATGTATTTTTCGATGAGGTATAAAAATATTCAAAAATCACTATGGTGCTTGTCACAACTTATTGTTGTTGGCATTGCCGTACTCTCATTTCTTTCCTGTACAAACCCAGCCGGAAATGAACCCCATAATAGGGCTTCATCAAGCAGTCCTATGGTGCAAAACACACCTAAAAATTTTACCCTTAAGCTTGTGACTGATTGGAGTACTGAGCTTAATGAAACTTCAGGATTAGCATTGGTAAATAATTTAATTGTTAGCCACAATGACAAAGGTGGAGCAAGTAATTTGTACTTAATACAAACTCCAAAAGGAGAACTGATAAATACTATACGGGTAAATAATGTTCAAAATAATGATTGGGAAGATGTTGTTTATCGCGATGGCTTTCTTTATATTGGCGATACAGGAAATAACAAAGGCACTCGAAAAAACTTAGCTGTCTATAAAATTCCAGCCAAAGATCTAACTCAGGATAAACAAGAAACGAACAGCATTGCCCATATTGCCTATCACTTTCCGGAGCAAAAAGATTTTGAAAAAGGGAAAGAACATAATTATGATTGTGAGGCATTGGCTTGTTTCAAAGATCAATTATATCTTTTCTCAAAAAACCGCTTAAATCAAGGAACAGATGTGTATAGTATTCCGGCAAAGGAAGGGTCTTTTGCAGCAAAACACATAGGGTATTTTGACACACAAGGGCGTGTTACAGGGGCTGATATGAACGCTTCAGGAAACAAATTAGCTTTACTTGGATACAACAAAAAATCAGATTGTTTCCTATATATTTTGAGCCATTTTAAAGGAACCGATTTTTTTTCGGGTCAAATAGAAAAAATTACTCTTGGAAACTATAAAGAAGTTGGGCAAATGGAAGGTGTTTGTTTTATAAATGACAGCACTTTATACCTGTCTGCCGAAGCATCAAAAACAGCTCCTGCAAAACTACATCAGCTTACTTTACACAAATAACCAATTCATTTTTTAAAAGACAAGCTGCAAAGTTTATAAATATATTCATTCGCGTAAAAGCATACTAAAAATATTAAAATGGAAATCTTATATTTGTCGGAATACGAATAAAAATAATACAATGAGTGTTATATACAACAAGCTAATAAAGACCGTGCTTTTATTGTTGTGTTTACTTAGCTCTGGGCAAATTTTAGCTCAGCAAAAAGAAATTACTACAGAAAGTGCATTAAAAGAATTTAACTCAAAGAACTATAAGGGAGCTTTGAGGAGTTATCAGGAATTACTAAAAAAAGATGAGAAAAACCCGGAGTATAATTTGCAAGTTGCATTATGCCTGCTGCGTACCAACTCTATAAAAACAAATGCCTATACCTATTTGGAAAAATATTTTGACTCTAATAAAGCCAGTAATGAATATTACTATGATCTTGGATTAGCCTATCATCATGCCCTAAAATTAGATGAAGCAATTAAAGCTTATAGTAAGTATATAGAGCTAAACCCTAAAAAGAAAGTGGAGATAGAAATGGCAAATTTGCAAATTACTCAATGCAACAACGCCAAATTACTAATTAATAAACCACTCCGCATTAGTTTTGAAAACTTAGGAAAAAAAGTGAACTCAGAATTTGCTGATTATTATCCCTTTTTACCTTCAAACGAATCATTTATTGTGTTTACCACCCGTAGGCCGGGAAATACAGGAGGAGTTATTGATCCGGATGGATTTTATACTTCTGAAATGTTTATTTCAGAATGGAAAAACTCTGCTTGGACTAAAGCAAAAGGAATAAATGCCAAATTGAATACCGACTATGATGAAGAAGTTGTAGGGCTGAGTGCTGATGGGAAGAAAATGCTCGTTTATATTGATCACGAAGATACCTATGGTGACATTTACTTGTCAGAATATGAAAGGAGTGGTTTTGGCCCTGCTATTGATTTGGGTAAAGTAATTAACACCAATAAAGTAGAATCAGCAGCCTCAATTAGTTCCGATGGAAATACTTTGGTATATGCCAGTTTCAGAACAGATGGGAAAGGCAGTTCCGACCTATGGTTATCAAAAAAACTACCCGATGGCACCTGGGGGAAACCCACTAATATTGAAGAATTAAATACTCCTTACGGAGAAGATTTCCCAGAGTTAAGTCCTGATGGAAAGTATATGATTTTTACTTCACAAGGGTTTACCAGCATGGGAGGATTTGATTTGTTTAGAGCAGAGTGGGATAGTGCAGCACAAAAATTTAAAGAACCTGTAAATCTTGGTTATCCTATAAATACCCCAGATGATAATATGACTATCTGTTATATGGAAAACGGTCGTTCTGCCTACATTTCAGCTGTAAGAGAAGAAGGTCATGGCGATTACGATTTATATCGTATTACCCTTGAAGATGTTCCTGCAAAATTATCTGTAATTACCGCAAATATTATTGGCATAGCCGACACCAGTAAGTCGGGCTTAAATGCTGAAGTAATCGTAAACTACATACCCACAGGAAACAAACAAGGAGAGTATATTACTTATAGAAATGGAAAAGTAGCTATTGCTTTGGATGCCGGAAAATATGAATTAGTTGTAACGTGTAATGGATACAAAAAATACACCAAAGAAATAAATGTGGACAACAGAAATAACTATACCGAAATAATTCCATTAACCATAAATTTAGAACCTTTGATAAGTGCCCCGGCTCCAAAGCCTAAAGGGAAACAGGGAGCATCCGAAGCACATGATAAACCTAAAACGGGAACTACTCCTAAGCCCGCTAAAGCCGGGACTCCAAATAAAGCAACAAGCCCTGCAACGAGTCCTAAAAAATAAAATTTTAAATGTAAATTTCTTTCTTTAATGCAACTTAAACTTTCAAAGCCCTTGGCTTTCTTTGACCTTGAAACTACTGGAATTAATGTAGCTTCCGATAGAATTGTTGAAATAAGTGTATTAAAAATACTCCCTGACGGTAATAAAGAGAAGTACACCCAACGTATCAATCCAGAAATTCCTATTCCTTTAGCAAGTTCACTGGTTCATGGCATATATGATAAAGATGTTGCCGATTTGCCTCCTTTTAAAAAGCAAGCAAAAAATATTGCAAACTTTATTGGCAATAGTGATTTGGCTGGGTATAATTCCAATAAGTTTGATATCCCTATATTAGTAGAAGAATTCTTACGCGCAGGGGTTGACTTTGATATTGATTCGCGTAAGACGGTGGATGTTCAAAACATATTTCACCAAATGGAGCAACGAACTTTAAAAGCAGCTTATAAGTTTTACTGTAATAAAGACCTTGTAAATGCCCACTCGGCCGAAGCTGATATTGAGGCCACCTATGAAATATTACTGGCTCAATTAGAACGATATAAAGATAGGGTATTTGAAGATAAGAATGGGGTTAAATCTACTCCTGTTCAGAACGATGTTAAAGCATTGCATCAATTTTCAAATGTTACACGTCATGTTGATTTAATTGGACGTATTACACTGGACGAAAATGGAGTAGAAATTTTTAACTTTGGGAAACACCAGGGAAAACCTGTTAGTGAAGTGCTTAAAACAGAGCCTTCATATTATGCTTGGATGCTAAAAGGAGATTTTCCATTATACACTAAAAAAGTTCTCACAGCCATAAAATTACGTGATTTTAATAAATAATATTACTAAAACATAAGCTTTGAAAGTAATTATTGTTGGACCAGCTTTTCCGCTACGAGGCGGTATTGCCAATCTTAACGAATCACTATGTAGAGCGTTTAGTAAAGCAGGGCACGAGGTAGAAATATTTTCTTTTTCATTACAATATCCATCTTTTCTTTTTCCGGGAACTACCCAGTACGAAAAAGGAATTGCCCCCTCAGATATAAAAATAAAAACAAAAATTAACTCCATTAACCCGATAAACTGGGTTCTATCCGCATTACAAATAAAAAAACAAAAACCAGATTTAGTTATAGTTCGCTATTGGCTTCCATTTATGGCTCCTTGCTTAGGTACCATAATGCGTATAGTAAAATACAAGAGCAACATAAAAATAATAGCTTTAACAGATAATATAATTCCTCACGAACATCGATTGGGCGACAAATTATTTACGCAGTTTTTCGTAAATTCGTGTCATGCTTTTGTTGCTATGTCACAACAGGTTTTGAACGATTTGAGTAGTTTTACATCCAATCCTCAAAAGGCTTATATTCCACACCCTATTTATGATACCTTCGGTTTAAAAATAAGCAAAGAAGAGGCTTGTGAGAAGCTGCATTTAGATCCTCGTCAAAACTATATTTTGTTTTTTGGTTTTATACGGCAGTATAAAGGACTTGATTTATTGTTAAGGGCCATGGCTCACGAACAAATAAAAAAAATGAACATCAAGTTAATTATAGCAGGTGAGTTTTATGAAAACCCTGAACCCTATTTACAATTAATTCAAGAGGGCAGTTTAGAATCACAACTTATTTTAAATACACACTATATAAAAAGTGATTGGGTAAAATATTATTTCTGTGCAGCCGATTTGGTTGTACAACCTTATCATACGGCTACTCAAAGCGGAGTTACACAAATTGCTTATCATTTCGAAAAACCTATGCTGGTAACTCGTGTTGGAGGCTTAGCCGAAATGGTGCCTCATCAGCAATGTGGCTATGTTTCTGAAAAAAACCCAGATGAAATTGCAGCTTATATAATAGACTATTACTTGAACTGCCGTTCTGAAGAAATGGTGAAAAACTGTAAAATTCAAAAAGAAAAATACTCTTGGCAAGCTATGATTAATGGAATTATTGATTTATATATTAAGCTTTAGAGGAGTTTAAGTGTTAAATCATTATCCTATTTTAAGAGAACTTGATTTCTTACAAACAAAAAAATATTATTATCCGTATATACTTATTAAAATAGTTGTGCACTGTATAATAAAACGAACTCGTTAATATAACTACTAATGCTTCCTATTAAAGAGCTAAAAGATTTAGAAAAACAAAAACTTAGAGCACATGAAGCTGCTGATAATTTAATTGAGTTATTGCAACGCAAGAGTACTTGGAGTTTTATGGAGCCCCTATTTACAAAAAGAAGAGCAGAAGTACTGGAGTTAAATTGTGGAAGCGGGGACGATACTTTTTGGATGGCTTCGTATTGCTATAGTATTACTGCAACTGACCAATCGGGCGAATTGATAACTTTGGCCGAAAGCAAAAAAATATTAAAGGGAGTTAAAAATGTTGCTTTTGAAGAATGTGGTCTTTTCGATCTTCGAAAAAAACTTTTAGGTCAGCAATATGATTTTATTTACAGTGGTTGCGGAGGGCTAAATTACTATAATGAGCCCGAATTAGAGACCCTATCTAAAGACTTTGCAGAACTGCTGTATCCAGGAGGAAAAATGCTTGTGGTTGTAAAAGGGAAATACTGTTTGTGGGAAACACTTTATTTCTTAAAAAAGCTAAAACTGGTAAATGCATTGAAAAGATGGGATAATAAAGCTGTTCATGAAAATGTTGATGAAGGTATGGTGGAGAGGTGGTACTACAGTGTAAAAAATTTAGAAAAAATATTTCGCCCTCACTTTAGTCTTGTTGGCGCAAATTCTATTGGTGTTGCTACTCCTCCGGCCTTTATGAATGATTATTTTAAACATAAGCAATCACGCTTAAACAGGCTTAACCAAATAGATAATTTATTAACTAGATTTAATATACTCTCTAATTTTGGCGATTTTACTATGCTTACTTTTGAGCGTAAGGACTCCTTAAAAAACAAAAAATCACAAGGGTAATAGCTTAAAAAACTATCACCCCTGTGATTAAAACATCCCCCTTTATTACTTAACTTTAATTAATTTAACTGTTTTGGATGCCTGTCCGATTTGTTTGAAAGTGATAAAGTACACTCCCTCGCTAAAGCTTTGAGTAGAAATAATGCTTTGATTGACTCCTGTACTTTGAAGAACCACGTTTCCTAAAATATCACGTATTTCAAATTCATAAAAACCAGGATATTTAATGGTTAAATGCTCTTTTACCGGATTAGGATAAAGAGCTAATTCATTTTCTACATCAAATAAAGATGTACAGGTGGTTACAGTTACGATTACTGCATCTGTATTTTCACAACCATTTACATCGGTACCAATTACAGTATAAGTTTGGGTATTAGCAGGCGTAAACGATATTCCATCTGTAACTCCATTGTCCCATGTATATGTAATAGCTCCTGAAGCCGTCAATAAAATACTTGCTCCCTCACAAATAGTGGTGTCTGTTCCGGCAATCACAGTAGGCAAAGGGTTAACAGTAACCGTTAACTCATCTGTAGCACTACAGGCTCCCTGATTTCCTGTTACGGTATAAGTTTGCGTACTTGTTGGATAAAAGATTTGTCCGTTACTTATTCCATTATCCCAATTATAAGTATCTGCTCCACTGGCTTGTAAGGTAACACCGTCATTTAAACATACGGTCACATCAGCACCTGCATTAACTAAAGGAGGGTTATCAACCGTAACGGTCACGCTATCAGTATTGCTACATCCATTTAAACTGGTTCCGGTTACAGTATAAGTTAATGTTGTATTGGGTATAAAGGAAACCCCATTAGTTATCCCATTATTCCAAGTGTAATTATTGGCTCCGGTAGCAGTTAAAGTAACAGAAGCCCCTACACAAACAGCCAAGTCGAGCCCTGCATTTACATTTGGAATTTGGTTCAAAGTTACTGTAGCAGTATTGGTTAAATTCACTGCACCACAGCCTGGTTGTATAGCCTGAATAGTAATTGTATTATTTCCATAGTTTAAGCTTGTGGTATTTATCGCCACTGTTAAGTTTCCTCCATTTCCAGAAAACAATGAGCTTACCGGATTGCTATTATAAAATGCTTGATAAGAAACTCCTAATTCGCTGTTGCTAATGGTAATGTTAGTGGACGATATTCCACTGCAAACACTACTTCCAATAACAGTAAGACTAGTTATTGGGCCGGCATTGTAAATAGCTTGTACCGGCACTCTAGCCCCTTCACACCCATTTCTTATAAGAGCAACATAGCGTGTTTGACTAGTAGTAATATTATTAATGATTAGAGTGGCTCCATTTTGGCCAGCAATAGGTGTTCCTCCGGTAGCTACGGTGTACCACACATAAGAGTCGCTCCCCACCGCACCACTGGCTGTTAATGTAGCATTACCACTTCCACATATCGTATCGTTAATTACTTGGGGGGCTCCCGGAATTTCATAAATAACAGCATTTACAGTTTGTGGAGGCGAAACACAACCATCACTGCTTGTAACAACAAGAGTATAAACACCTGCATAAGTTGCAGAGTCAGCAGCAGAAATAACAGTTGGGCTCTGCAAAATAGAAGTATATCCATGCGGGCCTGTCCACTGGTAAGTAGCTCCGGGAAAATTAAAAGTAGTTAAGGTTAAATCATCGTTCCCACTGCAAAAAGGCGTATTGGCAAAGGCTACACTTTCATTGTTGTACAAAGTACTTATTTCGCTGCTATTTAAGGCGCGGTTATATATTTTAATTTCGTCTAAATCGCCTCTAAAATTAATTCCATCAGAAGGGGTTCCACTAGCATAGCGTCCAATAAACGCATTAAGTCCTGTGTTTTGAATACTACCAGTATAATTTGCCGTTCCAACCACATTTCCATTCAAATAAACCTTTAGTTGAGAGCCATTATAGGTACCTACAATATGTTGCCATGCCTGCGTTGCAACGTTAGCGGTTGATATCGTGTAAGTAGCACCGCTTACGCGCCATTTAATTTTATTGGTCATATTGTTTGGATTGTTCATTTCCAAACCTAGCCACCATCCGGTAGAAGAGCCATTATCCCATTTATTAATAATAGGCATGGTTCCGTTATCATCAAACCAGGTTTGAGTTTGTCTTATCCATACAGATACTGTCATTTGGTTATTAAGTTGCTGTATTTTAAGCGGATTTCCCATATTTAGATACGTGCTGTTATTAGCCGGATTAGTAGTGTTAATGGCAGACTGCGCTTGGCCGTGGCGGTCATTTACAAAAACTATATTACCATTCGGAGAAGCATTATAATTGTTTCCACTAAAATCATCATAATTACCATCTAGTTTATAGTGTACAATAAGCCCACTAATAATGTCAACCGGTGGGTTTAAGGGATTTAAAACTGTTGCTGTAACTAGAGTCCGAGTTCCTTCACAGCCATCATTACCGGTAATGGAAACATAATAGTTTTGAGTAACATTGGTGTTAACTATAAAATCAGGCCCTGTTTGGCCAGGAATAGGCACTCCTCCGCTTGGCACATCATACCAGTTATAATGCTCACCACTTACTGCTCCAGTAGCTGTTAAAGTAATTTGTCCTCCATTGCAAATTTGCCCTCCGCTTACTGTTGGGGTAGTGGGAAGATCGTGTGTACTTATATATAAATTTGGACTAATTGCTCGGCTGCACCCTGTATAAGTTGAGGTGGCATTAAAACCTATAAGAGTTGCTGCATTCAAATTTCCGGTACTAAACCAAAGTGTATCTCCATTGGCAGTAATTGCGTTACCTATATTAGCCATTGTGTTGGCATTGTACATTTGGTAACTAACACCGGGTTGGGCATTAATAATGCCAATTTGCGCTGCGCTTCCTGTACAAACGGTGGTTCCTGGTATTGTAATAAAGTTTAAATTTTGAGGTTGCTCTTGGAGTAACGATTCAATTTCTTTAGTATTTAATACTCGGTTATATAGTCTAAAATCGTCAAAAGTAGCATCAGCATATCCATCAACAGCCCAATTACTTCTACCAATATAATTGAGTGTTCTAATTATACTATCCGGATGCGTTAAAACATCTTGTGCAACTAAATTTCCATTAATATAGATGCGTCCGGCAGTGCCTTGTAATGTAAAAGTAAGCATAGCCCATTGGTTATTAAGTATTGTAGCCGAAGGGCTTGTTGCTTGTCCCGGGCTTGATGTGCCATTATATATTTCTCCTGTTGGTTTTCCGGAAGTACCGTTAGTTAATGCCAATAAAACATTACTGTTTGCCGGGCCGTTTCCAAAATCAAATAACCGGCTCCAAGTTTTATTTGACTTTTTGTTTATCCATGCATTAACTGTAAAGTTTCCCTCATTAAAATAAACTCCCGAAGGGGCACTAATATACCCGTTTGTTCCATTAAAATCCAAAGCTTTGTTATCCTCTCCAAAACGGTTTTTAGCCGGACTTACTCCCCCACTTATTATTCCGTCATTCCCATTGCCACTCGCATCATTAGCATCTCCATCCATAGGATAGTATAAAATCAAACCATTAGACAATGAAGGTAATAAATCTGAATTTTGATTCGTGTTAATAGGTAAAGGCTTAATATTTACCCTGCTTTGTGATTGTGCAGAGCAGCCATTTAGAGTATAGGTTAAAGTATATATTCCGCTGTGAAGTAATGAAGCCGAAGTAATAATAATATTTTGCTGCGAACTGCTAAAATTATCGGGGCCTGTCCAAAGGTAAGCCGCATTATTCAGGGTTGCTGCATTTAAACTAATATCTGATTCGGCACATAAACTCTTATCTATTCCGGCAGGATGTAATTCCATAAAATACTCTTGCACCGTAGCTCCCGATAAATCATTCCATTTACCATCTGATTTTCGCATCTCAGTATAATCTTCATTTCCATTGTTATCCGGTTGTGGGGTGTACCAATTTTTAAATGTTAAAGGATCATCGTTTTCCCACATATAAAGTCCCTCGGTTTGTACATCATTTAACCCTATATAAGCTCTAGAGCCCGTAATATTGGACTGAAACAAGTCATTAACTCCTTGATTAGGAACACTAGCTAAATAACCTCCATTATTTTGGCAACTAAGTTTTGCATTGGACATATTCTTGCCATTTATTCCAATATAGTAATTGCGCCCATTTACATTTCCAACATATCTAAAATCGGCCGAGTTAGGAATATCTCCTATAACGCCCTTAACCTGAACAAACTGTGAGCTGTCACTAAAAGCTGCTGGTGCAGAAGACAGAATGCGAAAGCGATACAAATTACCACTAGGTGTTCCCGAAGGGACAATGGTATTGAAAGTACTATTGGGAAGTGTGTTTTTTGCAATCGGAATGGGGTGATCAAAGCTTCCGCTGCCGTCTGACATTTGTAGTGTAAATTGATTGCCTGAACTAAACGTGCCACTTGTAGTATAGGAAATAAGCAAAGAGTCACCGGCACAAAGCTGTGTTGCACCGTTATAAGATAGAGATATATTTATAATCGCATCATTTGCTAATGCTGAAATTTCATTTCCGTTAAGCGCTCTGTTATACACTCTAAAATCGTCTATGGCTCCATTATAAGGATACCAGTTGGAAGCAAAGGCCCCAAATACCAATGGTTTTGTGTTCATAACTGAAAAATCAGCAGGTGTATTATTAGAAGTAAGTAGGTTTCCGTTCATATAGATTTTATGCCCGTTTGCATCCATAGTAATAACACAATGCACCCATTGATCCAAATTATATGGGCTTAGGTTTTGAGACAAAAAGGACATGCCTACATTTCCAAACCCCTGATTAAGAGTAGTTCCATTAACAGAGCAAAGTTGATACAGTCCGCCACCGGCATCTCCATATTTTGCAAAAGCGCTTTGTGAACCCCCTGCTACTGTGTTTCCGCTTCCATTGGTTCCAATGTTGCTGATAATTTTCATCCAAAATGCAAATGAGGCTTCATTGTTAAAAGTCAAGCTAGATGAATTATTTACCGTTACTTTTCCCCAGTTGTTGGGGCCACCAAAAGCAATTGCCGACTGGGGTGTTGCAAACCTATTGGCTATATAGTTTACAGCACCACCTGTTAATGCTCCATGGTTGTTATTTCCGCTGGCATCTGTTAATGTGTTATCAAATAGATAATTAGCAACAAGGCCATTGTTTAAATTTACTTGGGCAAGCAAAAATAGGGGTGAACTTAAAAAGCCAATTAACAGCCCAATTTTTTTGAATAAGGTACTTTTTGTTTTTTTCATGATGTTGTTTTTTATGATTAGAAAACTTATTGCTGCTTAATTTTATTCCAAAAATCAATATTCTACTAATTATTGGTATGAAGTATTGTTGCAAATTCGTGTACTATTGTTTCACAACTATCAACATACTGATAACCAATATATTAAATTTAACTATATGTCTATTTTATTTGACTATTTAACGTGATTTCTCTTAAAATATATGGTATGTACTATTGTTTCAAAATTCTTAACAATCTAATATACACATTTTTAAATATATTTATTTTTCAATTCGACCTGAGAATTTTCCAGGACTTTGTCCAAAATACTCTGTAAAAGATTTAGTAAAATACGATTGGCTGCTAAAACCGCACATATAAGCTATTTCTGTAATGTTTAAATCATTTTGCTGTAACAAATCCTTCGCTTTTTCCAGTCTAACCATTTTAATAAAAGCAGTTCCCGACAGGCCTGTCATAGCCGTTAATTTTCGATGTAATTGGCTTCGGCTAACAGCCATATCGTTTGATAAGTCATGAACAGAATAAGATGAATTATCTAAATTACTAATAATAAATGAGATAATCTTATTAATAAAGTGGCTCGTGCTTTTAACTCTCTCATCAAAGGGTTTTTGACTTTTTAAGTTGCTATTATACGTTTCTTTGTTGCGCCTTATGGTGGTTAATATATTTTGTATAGTAAGTTCTAACTCTTGTGGTGAGAATGGCTTTGATATATAGACATCAGCCCCATAGCGCAAACCTGAAAGACGGCTTTCTACAGCATTTTTTGCCGAAAAAAGTATTACAGGAATATGACTGGTTAACTCATTGGTCTTTATTTCGTTTAACAAAGTTATTCCATCTTTATGGGGCATCATAATGTCTGAAAGAACAATATCCGGAATAATATCTAGAATTCTTTGAGCAGCCTTCAACCCATCTGGGGCAGAAACAACAGTAAACTCTTTGCTTAACAACAAATTGATAAATTCAGCTAAATCAGGTTCATCTTCAACAAGCAGCAACACAGGTTTTGAACTGTCTATAACTTCAGACACAGGCAATTGATTTTCAAGTGGTTTTAAAGGAATATGAATATCAAAAGTGGTTCCTTTTTGAGTACTAATTACCTCTATTTTTCCTTGGACAAGCTCTGTTAATTCTTTAACCATAGATAATCCGATACCTGTTCCGGTGGTGTTTAAGGAATACGAGCCCCTGTAAAAGCGATCAAATATTTTCTTTTGTTCTTTTAATGGAATTCCCTTCCCGTTATCGCTAATATTCAATTTTAGGGTATCTGAACTAGCGTCTGCTTTTATTTGGATCGTACATCCATTGTCACAATATTTTAAAGCATTTCCAACCAAATTTGAAACTATTTTATCTAAAACGTTAGATGGGAATACACATAGGAAAGAGCTATGGGAAGGTTCAAAAAGAATGTTGATTTTTTTTTCTGAAGATTCTAAAGAAAATGAATCAATAGCATCAGCTAGGTACTTTATAATATCGCCCGTAAGCCATTCTATATTATATTTCCCTTTACCAAGTTTAGAAGCATCTAAAAGTTCGTTGATTAAAACCATAAGCTTTTGGGTATTTTTTTCCATAAGGCCAATAGGTCTTTTCAACCCTTCGGGCACATTGTCTTTCAGCATCTGAATGGGTCCATGTATCAGGGTTAACGGTGTTCTTATTTCGTGTACAATGTTTTCAAAAAGTTTTAGCTTTTCACGCTCAAAATGTTGTTTTATTTTATTTTTATGAATAATAAAGTAACTAATAAATACACCAACAAGTAACAGTAAAATGGCTATAAAAAAAGTAGCTTGCTGTTGGTTTTTCCTTTTTTGCAGTTCCTCTCTTTGCTTTTGAATTTCACGTTCTTTTTTTATAGATTGATATTTTAAATCCAGCTCACCAAGTTCTTTTTTGCTTTCTATTGTAAATATCTTTTGACTTAATTCATGTTCCTGTTTTTTATAAAAATAGGCATTCTTATAATCTTTTAATGAATCATATATATCGCTATATAAGGCTAATATTCTAATTTTATACTTATCATCGGCTCGTTCCTCATTTACTTTATATGCCTTATTTAAAACTTCCAAAGCTTTAGAAAAGTTTTTCTTGTTAAAATAATAATCACCAATATTATAGTATGCAGATACAATTGTTAATGATTCGCTATATTGTAGTGCGTATTTAAGGCTTTGTTGATAATAATATAATGCTGAGTCAGTATGACGATTTGTTATTTGATAATAAGCGCCTAAAGAATTATAAATATGAGCCAAATACTTATTTTCATTTCTTTTTGTTAAAATCTGCTCGGCTTCTTTTAATATGCGGTAAGCCTTTGGGGCTTCGTTGTTTTGAAGATATAAAGTGGCTAAATTGGTTAAAACAACGGTGTAATAGGTAAAGTCATTGTCGTTAAGTTTAGCTTGTAGAGCAAGCCGAAGATATTTATCAGCCCGAACAAAATCGTTCAAATTATAGTAACAAATACCCAAGCCATTGTAAGAACTCCCTAATGATTTTTGATCATGGTGTTTTTCGGATAATTGAATAGCTGCAAAATAGGCTGATACCGCTTGTGGTAATTTTTGTAAACGCTGCAAGGCTTCGCCTCTAAGATTTAATGCTTTGATTTGTACGCTAACAGATTGCTTGTTTACAGGCAATGTTGAAATGTGCTTTAGATAAAATAAGCTGGAATCCGGATACTTCTCAAGATAACTTTGCGCCAGTTCAAGATATAGGCTTTCTGTCTGTAATGGATTTTTATTTTGTGCTATAAGGGTGCGTAGAGAGTCTGTCAAAGACCTACTGAAGGAGTTTGTATGACATAGTATGGTTAATAAAGTAAAAAACCCAAGTAATATCCTTTTTTTAAACCTCATTGAAATAATACCAAATACAAAGTAAATCTATGTATTTTTTACCATAAAACATGTGGATTAACAATATTGAATATTAAGGATGAAGACAGCTTAAGCAGCTCTGTCAGAAAAATACTAGTCAAATGACTGGTTGCTTTTAGAGCTTTGCTCAATCATTAATTCATACTCGGCCGGGCTTAAATCGTTGTAGTAAAAGTTAATTGGGTTAATTTTTACATCATTTTTAATTACCTCATAATGTAAATGAGGGCCAGTGCTCATGCCGGTATTTCCAACATAGCCAATAACATCACCTCGCTTCACTTTTTGACCTCTTCTAACAGCATACCTGCTCATGTGCCCATACAATGTTTTATACCCAAAATTGTGATTAATAACAACATGATTTCCATAGCCTTGTGCTAAATTATCGGCTGATTCTACAACTCCGTCTCCTGTAGCATAAATAGGCGTACCTATAGGTGCCGAAAAATCCATTCCACTATGTAAATGCATTGTTTTATATATAGGGTGGGTTCTATACCCAAACCCAGATGCTACACTTTTTAAATTTTTCTTATTAATGGGTTGAATTGCCGGAATACTAGCAAGCATAACCGATTTATTATTGGCTAATTTCACTACATCATCAAATGACTTACTTTGGATATACATTTTCTTGCTAATCTTATCCAATTTTTTAGTTACATTAACTATAACATTACTGCTGTTAAACCCCTCTAGTGCTTTATACCGATCTACCCCTCCAAAGCCGGCATTGCGTATTTCTGAAGGAATTGGGTCTGCTTCAAAAATAACCCGATAAATATTGTCATCTCGGTTTTGCATATCTGATAAAACCACATTGACTTGATTCAGCTTATTATCGAGTATATCATATTGATATTTCATGGTTTCAATTTCACGCCTTAATTGCTTTTCTTTAGGTGAGTCAAAATAACGATAGGCTACAAACATGGTTGCCGAAGCAAAAGCTATACCCGTTATAAGAAAGCCTGCAAAGCGCTTAAATCTATCCCAAAGTTTTATTTGCACCTTTTCGTAGGTAAGCGATTTGGTGTTGAAATAAAATTTAATTTTTGACATGAATCCTTTTTTCTTTTGAAACTTTTGAAAAATGAAATCCAAAGTTAATCAAATACACTAAATTTGCGAGCCTCATTCTGTTAAGTGCTTTTTGAAATATGTTCTTTTAGCATTAATTAAGGATGCGACACAGATAGATGTAATAAATTAAAATTCAACTAAACTCTCAATATTTAAAAAAGAGTAATAAAATGGAACCACACAAAGTACGACAAACCTTTTTAGATTTTTTCAAATCAAAAGGCCATGAAATAGTTCCTTCGGCCCCTATGATTGTTAAAAATGATCCCACACTGCTGTTTAATAATAGCGGTATGGCTCCATTTAAAGATATTTTCTTAGGAAACGCTCCCATTAAGTTTTCTCGAGTAGCCGATACCCAAAAATGCCTTCGGGTTAGCGGAAAACACAATGATTTAGAAGAGGTTGGTGTAGATACCTATCATCACACTATGTTTGAAATGCTAGGAAACTGGAGCTTTGGCGATTATTTTAAAAAAGAGGCCATTGCTTGGGCTTGGGAGTTGCTTACCGAAGTTTACAAACTAGATAAAGAAAGGTTATATGTAACCGTATTTGAAGGTGACCAAAAAGATGGTTTAGCTTTTGATCAAGAGTCGTATGATAACTGGGCATTGTGGGTAGCCCCAAACCGAATTTTAAAAGGAAATAAAAAAGATAATTTTTGGGAAATGGGCGATACCGGACCTTGTGGGCCGTGTACAGAAATACATATTGACTTACGAAACGATGTGGATCGCGCACAGGTGAATGGTGCTTTGTTGGTTAATAATGATCACCCACAGGTTATTGAAATATGGAACAATGTGTTTATGGAGTTTGAACGAAGGGCTGACGGTTCTTTAGTTAAACTTCCTAAAAAGCATGTTGATACAGGCATGGGGTTTGAGCGCCTTTGTCGTGCTATAACCGGGAAAAATAGTAATTATGAAACCGGAGTATTTCAGCCTTTAATACAATTTGTAGCAAGCCATTCCAACAAAAAATATGGGGTTTCTGAAAAAACAGATATTGCAATTCGTGTTCTGAGCGACCATATTCGTGCTATTTCCTTTGCAATTGCCGATGGGCAGTTACCAAGCAATAATAAGGCTGGGTATGTAATACGTAGAATACTTCGTAGGGCAGTAAGATACTACTATACTTTTTTAGATCTTAAAGAGCCCTTTTTATGGCGTATGGTCTCTGTTTTGGTTCAAGAAATGGGGTCGTTTTTTCCTGAATTAAAAGCACAACAAGAACTAATCACGAATGTAATTAGAGAAGAAGAAACTGCTTTTTTAAGAACATTAGGAAATGGTATTATTCGTTTTAATAACCACTTAGCAAGCTTAAAAAAAACCGAAATAGAGGGCTCTTTTGCTTTTGAACTGTATGATACGTATGGATTTCCTATTGATCTTACACAACTTATGGCAAGGGAACAAAATTTACACGTAAATATGGATGAGTTTGCGCAATGTATGGCTCAACAAAAAGAACGATCTAGATCTGCTGCAACCATAGATACTGATGATTGGATAATTTTAGATAAAAAAGCAGAGTCTGTTTTTGTTGGATATGATTTATTACAAACAGATACTGAAATTATAAAATATCGTAAGGTAAAAACTAAGAATAAAGAATACTTTCAGCTTGTTTTGAGCTGTACTCCCTTTTATGCAGAAAGTGGGGGGCAAGTAGGCGACAAAGGGATTCTGAGTAACGAAAAGGAACATGTGCTTATTACTGACACAAAAAAGGAGAATGGGATAACCATTCATTTTACCGATACGTTGCCCCAGGATATAAATACTGTTTTTACCGCGCAGGTAAATGAAAAAGAACGGCAAAAAACAGAAAATAATCACTCTGCTACACACCTTATGCACGCTGCTTTACGTAATATTTTGGGAACTCATGTAGAGCAAAAAGGGAGTTTGGTAAATGATAAATACCTACGCTTTGATTTTTCTCATTTTGCTAAATTATCACAAGATGAAATTATTGCTATTGAACTTCTGGTGAATAAAAAGATTCGTGAAAATATTCCCTTGCAGGTTGAATTAATGACTCTTGAAGATGCCCGAAAAAAGGGAGCTATGGCTCTTTTTGGTGAAAAATATGGAGACCTTGTGCGGGTTGTTACCTTTGATAAGAATTACAGTATTGAGTTATGTGGAGGCACCCATGTTAAACACACCGGACAAATAGGACTGTTTAAAATAATTTCTGAAAGTGCTGTTGCAGCAGGGGTAAGACGCATTGAAGCTTATACAGCCGAAGGTGCTGAAACTTTTATGAACGACCAATTAAGTATTCTTAACGCCATTAAAGAAAGTTTGAAGAACCCTAAAGAGATTGTTAAAAGTATAGAGTCATTTTTAGAGGAGAACACTAAACTTCAAAAACAGGTTGAACATTTATTGCGCGATAAAGCTAAAGAAATTAAAGGCAATCTGCAGAAACAGGCCGTTCAAATCAATAGCGTTAATGTAATTAAAGGGATTATTGAACTCCCATCGTCAGATATAATTAAAGATCTCTGTTTTCAGCTTAAACAAACTCCTTGTTCATACATCGTTTTAGGTGCTGTAATTCAAGAAAAAGCTCAGATTTTTGTGGCTCTGAGCGATGACTTAGTTCAAGATAAAAAATGGAATGCAGCTCATATAGTAAAGAATCTTGCTAAAGAAATACAAGGTGGTGGTGGTGGCAGTCCAACATTTGCAACAGCAGGTGGTACTTTTATTAATGGTATTGAGAAAGCAATTGCATCAGCTTTTAAAGAGTAATACCCTAAATAAAATTATCTAAATAAATAGGTTTAAAGACGTATGTAGTCTATGCAACGCTTTACCGAATGTACATTTTTTATATCAATTCAAGAGATACTCTAGCTAAGGGTTTCGTCTATCTGTTTGCAACTAAAAAATTATTATCTAAAGCTACAAGAAAACCCTTTAAATTATTTCTTTTATAAAATCTGGATTAAAAACATTTTATACTTGAATTACCCGAGTTTTTTAAAAAAATAAAACCGCACATTGTAGATATTACCTATTTGAATTTCAGTTTTTTAAACAAGATAAAATGACTCCATATTTATTTATTAATAATTATATTTGTTTAAGTATTAATAAAAAGGGTCATGAAAAAAACAATCTTTAATAGTCTTTTTTTAGGACTAATCATTCTATGTGCCATACTGCCAACTAAGACACAGGCTCAAGGGATTTTATATGGTGTTACTAGCGAGGGTGGTGCTGATAACAATGGGGTACTTTTTAAAACTGACTTTAATGGAAGCCTTACAGTTGAAAAAACTTTTCCGTGTGACATAAGTGGGGCATACCCTCAAGGAGGCTTAATACAAAGCAGTAACGGTAAATTATATGGAATGACTTCTGCTGGTGGATTAAGCAATTTAGGCGTTTTGTTCGAATACGATCCTGTTAATGCTATATACATTAATAAATTTGACTTTGACGGTACTAGCAATGGGGCGAGCCCAAGTGGTAACTTATTGCAAGCCATAAACGGAAAACTATATGGTATGACCCAGTTTGGAGGAGCCAATAATTGGGGTGTATTATTTGAATTCGACCCTACAACCTCTACCTATACCAAGATTTTTGATTTTAACGGTGTAAGCAATGGGGCGAGCCCAAAAGGAAGTTTAATACAGGCTAATAATGGTAATTTATATGGTGTAACTCAATTAGGAGGGTTAAACAACAAAGGCGTCTTGTTTGAGTTCAATCCTGCAACTTCTACATATATCAAGAAACTCGATTTTGATGGCGTTAATTATGGTGATAAGCCCAATGATAACTTAATACAAGCAAGCAACAGCAATTTATATGGTACAACTCAGTTTGGTGGAGTGAACAATATTGGAGTATTATTTGAATACAACATTACAACATCTACTTATACAAAAAAATTAGATTTTAATATAGCAAACAATGGTGGTGAACCCACTGGCGGATTAACACAAGCAGGCAATGGTAAGCTGTATGGATTGACAAAGAAAAACACACTAGATAGTTTAGGTGTTTTATTTGAATACGACCTTACAACTTCTGTCTATACTAAAAAACTTGAATTTGATGGCAACTACCTTGGCTCCTCCCCTAAAGGTAGTTTGATGCTAGCCAATAATGGCAGTTTGTATGGCATGACTTCAAAAGGAGGAATGTATATGGCAGGTGTGTTATTTGAATTCAACCCCAACTCTTCTTTTTATACTAAAAAAATTGATTTTAATTATGCTGCTAACGGTGCAAATCCTGAGGGAAGTTTAATGCAAGCTAATAATGGCAACCTTTATGGAATGACTTATTGGGGGGGACCTAATAATTTAGGGGTGTTGTTTGAGTTTAATACAATGTCGAATATCTATACTATAAAAATTGACTTTGCACAAACTCAAGGGGCTAAGAACCTTCAAGGGAGTCTAATATTTGCCCCTAACAACAAGATGTATGGTGTATCCAATCAAGGAGGTACAAGTAACGTAGGTGTTCTGTTTGAATACGACCCACTTACATTTACCTACTCCAAGAAACTTGATTTTAATGGGGTAAGCACCGGAGCATACCCTGTAGGTGATTTAGTGCTGGCAAGCAACGGAAATTTATATGGAATGACCTATTATGGAGGCGCAAGTAACTCGGGTATATTATTTGAATATGACCCATTAACAAATACTTTTACAAAGAAACTGGATTTTAATGGGGCAAGCAATGGAGCATACCCTACCGGAGGTTTAATGCAAGCAAGCAACGGTAAATTATACGGAATGACCTATTCAGGAGGTACATATAACTTGGGGACTTTTTTTGAGTACGATATTGCAACTGATACTTACACCAAAAAACTTAATTTTAATGGTACAAATTATGGGAGCTACCCCAACGGGAGCGTAACGCAAGCAAGCAACAATAATTTGTATGGAATGACTTCTTACGGAGGAACAAATGATTTGGGTATTTTATTTGAGTATAATTTTACCGCTAATACTTTTGTCAAAAAACTTGATTTTGACGGTGCCAGTAATGGTTCATTACCTTTGGGCAGCTTAACATCAGCTAACAATAATAAACTCTATGGGATGACATACAAAGGAGGAACAAACAACTGGGGCGTTTTGTTTGAGTATGACCCAACAACAAACATGTATATCAAAAAGCTTGATTTTGATGGAGCAAACCATGGAGCATTCCCTCAAGGGAGTTTAATGTTGGCTAGTAACGGGAAATTATATGGAATGACAACTAATGGTGGTGCTTATGGAATGGGAATTGTATTTGAATATAATCCAAACTCATCTTCATTTGTTTTAAAGTCAAATTTTTCAGGTGTTAATGGAGCTAAGCCTATTTATACAAAATTAATAGAATCACCTTTTAGTGTTGGTGTAAAAAATATCTACAACAACCATACTGCTATTCAAGTTTATCCTAATCCAACAAATAGCGGTTTTACTGTGATGCTTGATAAAATTTACAGCAAATTAAACCTGCAAATTATTAATGAAACAGGGGCTCCTGTTTATACAAAAGAGTTTTATAATCAACAAAATCTAACTCTCGGCCTCAATTTGCCGAAAGGTATATACATGGTAAAAATAAACACATCTGAAGGAATGCAAAGCACCACAAAAGTTGTCGTGGAATAAACTCATCCCTAAAATATATTTATTAAGCACGATAGTATTGAAAAAGCATAAGTTTAAGATAATACTTCATATAACCCTTCTTTGAAAGATTCTATATCATTCAAAAACTTCACCAACTAACCCTTTTATTCATTTACACCCAAATAAAAGGCTGCAATACCAATAAAAACGGTTAAAATAAAATGGGCAAATTAATTTTGGTTTTCCTTTTAATAATCAGAATTAAACCAATTTTACAAATCCTCAAAAGAAATATCTTTCCCTGACTCGGTACTGTTGTTTAAATTATTCCCGCCTCTTTCTTCCATATAATGTTTTCTTCTTTCAGCATATTCGGCAGGGTCAAAAGGTTGCTCCTTTTTAATAAAATCAATAGCCTCATTTAAAGAGGTAGTAAATTTATCAAAATCCTCTTTATACAAAAAGACTTTACTTTTTTCAAAAGTCATTCTTCCATCCTGATCCAGTTTTTTCCTGCTCTCTGTAACGGATAAATAATAGTCTCCTTTATTGGTTGCCCTAACGTCAATAAAATATACACGTTTACCGGCCTTTACTTGCTGACCAAAGATTAGATTTTTATCTTTCTTTTCAGCCCCTCTGTTATCAAATTCTTCCATTTTAATTTTTATTATTTTATTTTCTGGTTCATACAAACCTACACTATTTAATTGAATATTTGCAATAGTTATAAAAAAAAATATAGGTTTTTAATTCTGTCATAAAAAAATGATTAGGACGAAGTAAAAACCTTAGTGCCCTCTGTACAGTTTTTACACATATCTATATGGGAGCGACTTTTGGACAGCAATGCTCTAAAATGGCGGTAAGGCTGCCCTCTCCATATTTCAGAAAAACTTTGATTTTGTATATTTCCCATAACATGATGGGCGTCTTTGTCAAAACAACAAGGTACCACTTTCCCATCCCAGGTAACTACAGCAGAATGCCACATTTTCCAGCAATGATTCAACATTTTGTTTACAATAGAATAAGTTCCATCTGCGTTTCTCTTGTATCGTGAAAACTTTTCATTTTGTGGAATCAATCGGTTTCCGTGCTTATAATTATAAATTTGAGCTGTTTTAAATCTTACTTCATCCACTCCAAGTTCAGCAGCCAGTTGTTTTACCTCTTCAACTTGGTGCTCGTTTGGCCTAACCACTAAGAACTGAAATATTAAATGAGGGGTAGCTGACTTCATTTCCTTTTTCCATTTAATCATGTTCTTTGTTCCCTCAATAACTTTATTCAAATTTCCACCAATGCGGTAGGATTGATAGGTTTCTTGTGTTGTGCCGTCAATAGAAATAATCAATCTATTAAGCCCCGACAAAATGGTCTTTTTGCAGTTTTCGTTGGTTAAATAATGAGCATTGGTGCTGGTGGCAGTGTATATGTTTTTTTCTTTTGCATAGGTAACCATATTCAAAAAATTAGGATTTAGATAGGGCTCTCCCTGAAAATAAAAAATCAAATAAATTAATGAACTGTGCAACTCGTCAATAATTTTTTTAAACAGTTCTTCTTGCAACATTCCGGTTGGTCTGGTAAATGAACGCAAACCGCTTGGACACTCCGGGCACCTTAAATTACAAGAAGTTGTAGGTTCAATGGAAATACTTGCCGGAAGCCCCCAGTGCGTTTCTATTTTTAGATGTTTTGAAAGGATATAGGACACGTACAGCGCTAATGCGTTCAGAAAGCGTTTACCTGTAATTTTCTTTACTATTAACCAATAGTCATTCTTTTCTGGCATTGTCTATGTTAATCTCACCCCAATTACTAAAATATCATCTACCTGTTCCAAATCTCCTTTCCAGTTCATAAGTTTTTGTTCCAGATAGGTTTTCTGATCTTCCATTGTTAATGTAGCCGACTCCAATATAAACCTTTTTAATTGATTGTATTTCAATTTTTTAGAAAATGGTCCACCAAACTGGTCGGCATAGCCATCAGAGAAAATGTAAAAAATATCTCCTTTGTTTAATGACACAATGTTTTTTGAAAATGGCGGTAATTTATCACCCATATAAATACCCACAGGGAATTTATTTCCCTTAATCTCATACAAAACAAACTCTGATTCTGGAATTGTAAAATTAATGGCATTATAAATTTCCTCTCTGTTTTTCTCTCTCACAATATAAATAGGGTTATTTGCTCCTGAATACTCTATAATATTATTGTTAATATCAAGGTTCACGATAGACATATCCATTCCATCTTTAGCTTCTCCTGATTCTCCTCTTTGTTTTAGCGCTTTAATAATTCCGGTACGCATTTTATTAAGTATTCGGTCGGTGCTGTTTTCTTTAGAGTCAACAATAATATCATTCAAATAATCGTTTCCCATCATACTCATAAAGGCTCCCGGAACACCATGCCCGGTACAATCAACTGCAGCAATAATAGCATGGTTGTCGCGATAATGAGCCCAATAAAAATCTCCACTTACAATATCTTTGGGCTTAAAAAAAACAAAGCTATCTGGGAACATTGTTTTTACGTATTCATTACTTGGCATTATGGCGTCCTGTATACGCTTAGCGTAATTTAAGCTATCCATTATTTCATTGTTCTTCTTTTCAATTTCATCTTTTTTGAATTGAATCTCAGCTGTTTGGTTTTTTATAATTTTATTAAGACTACGGGTAGAGATAACTACCGTAGAGTAAATAAAACCTGCAGCTAAAAAAGAATAGATGATATAGGCCAAAATAGTACGATACCATGGGGGCAATACGGTAAACTCATAACTGGAAATTGTACTTTCTGTACCAAAAATATTTTGGGCTTTAACCAAAAAAATATATTTCCCTTCAGAAAGATTCATGTATGACTTACTGACATCGTTGGTCCACTCTGACCAAGCTTTGTCTTCTCCTTCCAAAATAAAAGAGAACTTTACCGTAGCGTTTGCAACAAATGAATTTGCTGAAAAATAAAAAGTAAAGTCATTATATTGATACGGGAATGATTGTATTAAAGCATCGGGCTGCTTTAGCGCAGGCACGTTAAAACTACGTGCTTCGCTAGTTATTGTTTTATAATAGATTCCGTTAAAAATTGTATCATTATTGGATAAAATAAGGTTGATGTTTGAGTTAAATTTCTTATTAAAATTATATTTTTTTTGTTTGTTAAAGCAATAAACAATATCTGTTCCACCAAACCAAACATAATTAGAGTCAGGGAAAATTTCATTTATTCGTTCTTTTGCAATTACTTTAAAAGGTGCAGCTATCCATTTACTTGTTTTTTGATTGTTCCAAACAATTTTTCCTAACTCCCTTCTTCCATTAGGAAAAAGAGCTGTAAGCCATAGGTTATTTTTTTCCTCAGGAATTAGAGTTTCTACTTGAATATTGGGTATGGTATTGAAGGGATTTATTTTCGTATATTTTGAAAACCTGAGATCGGCAAGTTCTTGAATTGACGGGTTAGCACTTATTTTTGATTTATCTAGCTTATAAATTCCGTCATAAGTGGCTACTATAGTTTCCTGTTCAAATACATAAAGTCGGTTTGCATTTAAATTAGGAAGTCCACTTTCAACACCATAAGTAATATAGTTGATGTAGTTTGTTTTTTTAGAAAGGTCAAAATTAGAAGATAGTAAATAGATTATTCCGTCATATTTAGTAGATAACCAAAGGTTTCCTTGGTCTTCTTCAGTTATTAAATTAATACTGTAATTAATATTCGGAACCTGACTTACTAACTTTAACATACCGCCTTCATATATAAAAACAGCTAAACCATTATCATGGCCAATAAAATAGAGTTGATTATTTCTTTTTGAATTAATTCCTGTCCAAATATTTGCAATCGCATTATTTAATATAGAGTAGCCCATTGAAGTAAGTTTATATATTCCGTAAGAACATATAACCATGAGTGCTGATTCTCCGGGAATTTTAATTATTTTTTTTATATAAGCCGAAGGGAAGTTTACCTTACTGAAGCTATTTTCAATGGTATCAAATTTGAATAAGCCTATTGATGTTCCTACATATAGCTCATTATCTAGCTTAGCAAAAGACTCAACAAACCCGGTAATATCTTTTCCTTCGGATAACTTATAGGAAGGCAAAGTGTACATCAACAAACTAATTCCGTTTTCGGTTGAAAGCCATAAATTACCCTCAATATCTTCGAAAATATGATTGATTGCATCACTTACCAGACCATTTTGTACGGTAAACTGATTTAACAAACGCCCCTCTTTGTCAAGTATAAAAATACCATGATTAATATTTGTAAGGGCAATTCTATTATCTTTCAAAACAACCCCATTGTATATAAAGTTATCAGAAAATAAGCTTGAAGTTTTTGTACTTAATGGGTCAAACTTAGCTCCATATCCGTCTTTACTTTTAGTTAGTTTAAATCCATAAAGATTAAAATCTTTTGTAGATAAAAAATAGCTGCTCGTGTCTGTCTTTATATTCCCTATAAAACAAGGTCTGTTTTTTGAAAAGATTTCTGATCCTTGAATATATAATAACTGATTGTTTTCAAGGCAAAACAGTCCCGTTTCCTTTTCAACAACAAACAATTTATTATTCGAATAAAAAATTTTATAGAACCCTGTTCTTGATGTCCACTTCTTTATGTTCCCATCTTTATATCGGTATAACTCATTAGCTGTGTTAAAGAATATACCTTTTGGGGTAGCAAAACAATCCCATACATCACCTATATTCGTATTTGGCTTTCTGTTGTCAACCAGTGATTGATACTCTGTTTGCCCCTTGCTATTTATTTTTAATAACCCAAAATCATTGGTACAGCCAACATATATGGTTTGTGTTATGGAGTCATAACTTAAAGATAAAGCCTCTGCTGGGGTTTGAAACGTGAACCATCTAACACCATCATATTTTAAAACGCCTTGACTGTTGGCAAAATACATGTTTCCTAATCCATCTTGAGCGGCACACCAATTATTGTTACCGATAAGGTATTGCTTGCTGGTAAAGTTCTGAACCAACGGGTAACCATAAGAGGGTGCTTGCTTTTGCCCATATACATTTAAGTAAAAGCAATAAGAAAAACAAAGTATTAATATGTATTTATTTAGAGTAATAATTTTTTATTTTCGTACAAAACTAATATTAGAATTGTTTTTTTTCAATTAAATATCTATTTTTAATATCTCATTTTGCCCATGTTTCTATTTTTCAGAAATACAAATTGTTCATTGAAAATACTCATTGCGGCTATTTTTATACTTATTTCTTCGGTTTCTTTTGCCCATAAACAAACCATAAACTTTACAGAAAACAATGGGCAATGGGAAAAAAATATCAAATTCAGAGGCGATATAGATGGTGGGGCTTTGTTTGTAGAGAACAATAGTTTTACATATCATTTTTATAACAAAGAAGCGCTTCATCAAAATCATATTAATAAGAATAAAACGCGTTTAAAAGTTAATGGACATACTTTTAAAATGAATATGGTTAATTCTAATTCAGAAGTAGTTTTCAAAAAACACAGCCCTTGTCCTGCCTATAAAAATTATTTTATTGGAAATAATCCTGATTATTGGGCTAGCGGTGTAAAATCGTGGGAAAAAATTATTGCCCATAATTTGTATAAAGGTATTGACATGGAAACAGAGGGGCTTCAAAACGGAATAAAATACCAATTTAATGTAGCTCCAAACGCTGATTATACGAATATAAAGCTTCAATTTGAGGGCATAACCCAATTAGAACTAAAAAACAATACGCTAATTATTACCACATCGGTAAATAAACTTATTGATGAAGCTCCGGTAGCTTGGCAAATTATTCAAAACAAAAAAGTTGAAATTCCCTGCGAGTATGTGTTGCAAGAAAATAGTGTTTCGTTTAAGTTATCAAAAAAATACAACCCGGCCTATCCTTTAGTTATTGACCCTGTATTAGTTTTTGCAAGCTACACCGGTTCTACAGCCGATAATTTTGGCCTTACGGCTACCTATGATAATCATGGAAATTTATATACCGGAGGCTTGGTATATGGCCCCGGATACCCTACAACATTAGGGGCTTATGATGACAGTTATAATGGAATTGTTCAATACGGCCGAACAGATGTTTCAATTTCGAAGTTTGATAGCACCGGAGCCACTTTAATTTATAGCACATACTTAGGCGGGGCAGATAATACCGAAGTGGTACATAGTATGGTTGTTAATTCTACCGAAGAGTTATGTGTTTTTGGCACTACCGGATCGTCCGATTTTCCTACTACAGCCAAGGTTTATGATACGAGTTTTAACGGAGGGCAAAGCTTTTCAGCAGCAAGCAATGGTACTTATTTTGAATATGGTATTGATATTTTTGTAAGTCGCTTTAGTAGCAATGGTTCACAGTTGTTGGCCAGTACCTTTATAGGTGGAACAGAGAATGATGGTTTAAACACAGCCTCAGAGCTGGCGTATAATTATGGAGATTTCTATAGGGGTGAGATTAATGTTGATGGTGATGATAATATTGTTATCGGGACCAATACGCTTTCTGCTGATTTTCCAGTTACGGCCAATGCGGTACAACCTATTAAAGGAGCCTTTTCTGATGGGTGTATTATAAAGTTTGACAAAAATCTTCAGAATTTACTTTACAGTACATTCTTGGGTGGAAATCAAAATGATGCTGTTTATGCCATAACTGTTTCCGGAACTGACGTATATGCAACTGGAGGAACAAGCAGTTCTGATATTCCCACTTCTGCTAATGCTTATCAACCCAACTATGCAGGCGGACAAACAGATGGCATGGTATTCAAGTTGTCAACCAGCAGTACAATACCTGTTTTAGCCAGTTATATTGGAACATTGGCTTATGACCAAAGCTATTTCATTCAATTAGACGACATGAAAAATGTGTACCTTTTTGGACAAACGGCCGGCAGTTTCCCTTATACAGGGGCTGGGGCATATCAAAATCCCAATAGTGGGCAGTTTATTATGAAATTAGACAGTAGCTTAAGCACCCTGTTATTATCTACAACATTTGGAAATGGAAATGGCGCCCCCAATATTTCGCCTTCGGCTTTTTTAGTTGATGATTGTAATCATATTTATATTTGTGGATGGGGAGGTAATCTTTTAGCAGGTATTCCGACACAGAATATGCCATTATCAACAAATGCTTTTCAAAGTACTACAGATGGTTTTGATTTTTATTTAGCCGTATTTGAACATGATATGGATAGCATGATTTATGCTACTTATTTTGGTGGAAACCAAAGCCACGAGCATGTAGATGGAGGAACCAGTCGTTTTGATAAAAAAGGGATCGTCTATCAGTCTGTATGTGCCGGCTGTGGGGCTCATAATGATTTCCCAACAACACCCGGGGCCTGGAGCAACACCAATAACAGTTCTAACTGTAACAATGGCGTTTTTAAATTTGATTTTGAAATTGGGCTTGTACATGCTGATTTTTTGGCTAGTCCCCTAAGTGGTTGTGCTCCCTTAACTGTTAATTTTATCAACTTAAGCCCCAATAGTTTCTTTTGGGACTTTGGAAATAACGACACCACATCAACAGAACTAAACCCCATACGTACATTTACATCCCCCGGTGTCTATCCGGTTATATTAATCATACGCAATATTAATAGTTGTAATGTTGCTGATACCATAATAAAATATATTACTGTATTACCGGGTTTAAATACCGGTTTTTCAGGCTCTGTTCCTACTTGCGAGAGCACTGTAAACTTTACTGATTTAACTGTTGGAGCAGGAGCCCCTATTAATTCATGGCTTTGGGATTTTGGGGATAGCACCACTTTAAACACATTCAATCCTTCACATACTTATTTAAATCCGGGAACCTATATAGTACACCTCACTACCACAGATGTTAACGGCTGTTCCGGTTCTTATGATTCCACAATTGTTATTACTGCTCTAACAGCACAACCAAGTATTACTACACAATGTGGTAACTTTTTAGCTCTATTTAATTCAACAACATCAGGAGCATCGGGTTATTGGTGGAATTATGGATACAATGGAAATACTTCTTCCTTAGTACCATCTAGTTTTCTGTATCCTGATACTGGTGTATATCATGGCTATTTGGTTGTTTACTGGGATAAGAATAGCTGTAGCGATACCGCTTTTTTTGATGTCACTATAAACCCTGCTTTTCAAGCTTCATTCAGTTTTAATCAAGACACCTGTAGCAACCAAGTATCTTTTACAGAAACTACCTCATCTGTCGGAAATCCGAGTAGCCAATGGCTGTGGAGTTTTGGTGACGGCCAGTACACCTCTCAACAAAATCCGGTTTATACCTATAATAATGGTTCTTATACCGCAACACTTATTGTAACTGCTGCAAATAGTTGTATAGATACTGTAAGTCAACAACTCCTGTTTAATTCCTATAATCCCTATTTTCTGAGTGCTGATACTTTGTTATGTGCCATACCCTCTGATATATTATTACAGGCACAAGGGGGTGATTTTTACCAATGGCAACCTCCCTATTTATTCAGCCAACCATCGGCATCTAATCAGTTGGTAACAATTTCTAGTGATTCTACTTTTACCGTTACCATTGGAAGAATCAATCAAAAAGGGGATACTTGTCGTCAAACCTTTAGTACAACTATTCAAGTTTCTAACCTTGGTTATGCTCAATTTCATATAGATGCCGAGAGAGATACAATTTTTGAAGGCGAGAGCACTCCAATTAATGTTGAAATATCAAATGGTAATTTTAGCTTTTTATGGGCTCCTGCCCAAGGGTTAGATAATGCTCAAACAGATAATGTTGTAGCCTCTCCAGTAAACACAACAGAATATACTTTAACAGTTACTGAAGGCAGCTTATGCAGTCGTTCTGAGAAGGTAAAAATAGTTGTTTTTAAAGCCGATTGCAGTGAAGCATCAATTTTTGTTCCAAACACATTTTCTCCTAATCACGATGGAAAGAATGACCTTCTAAAGGTACGAGGAAACTATATCAGTCAACTTTATTTTGCCATATACAACAGATGGGGCGAAAAAGTATTTGAAACCAATGATAAAAATATGGGATGGGATGGAACTTACCAAGGCAATGAGGCCGATCCGGGTGTTTTTGGCTGGTATCTAAAAACAACCTGCCGTAATGGCGAAACTAATGAAATAAAAGGAAACGTAACGTTAATTAGATAAGTGAAAATATCTGTATCAAAATATAAGAAGCTTGAGTTTCAACTGAAAAGACATTTGCTGGCTTTTCTTAGTCTTATATTTTGCGTGTTTTCTAGTAATGCACAGGATATTCATTACTCTCAATTTAACAGTGCGGCTTTATTCCAAAACCCTGGAAATACCGGTTTGTTTGATGGAGAATACCGGATTTCGGGAAATTTTCGAAATCAGTATAAGGTACTCACTGTAGGTTATAACTCTACTACAATAGCTGCTGATACTAAATACAAAATAAAAAATAATTTTATTGGGATAGGCGCATTTATTCAAAATGACAAAGCCGGAACAAGTCGTTACGGAGGCAACCGACTAAACCTTTCACTCTCGTATATAAAAAAAGTAAGTAAAGACTCAGCACATTTTATAGCCTTAGGTTTTCAGCCGGGTATTGCCAATCGAGGTATTTCAACAAGTGCTTTAACTTTTGATAATCAATATGACGGAGATGGCTATAATGGAGCTTTGAGCTCGAATGAAGACTTTGCAAATACCAATGTTATTTTTGCTGATTTTAATGTGGGGGTTTCGTGGTATGTTTTTAGAAATAAGCGTAACACTATGTTAACAGGTATTTCATACCAACATTTTAACCGTCCTAAAAGATCTTTTTATACAGAAAATCCTGTAGCTGTATCTCCAAAGTTAAACGCCCATTTTTCATTAATCAAACCCGTATCTACTTTTGTTGATATTATTCCCGAACTGCAATTTTCGCATCAAAATAAGTACAATGCCTTTAACATAGGTTCGTGGGTAAAATACTGGTTGGGAAGCACCGGTACTTCCGATTATGCCGTTTACGGTGGTCTATTTTACCGCCTTGGAGATGCTGCTGTGCTTGCTGCTGCCATAGATTATCAAAATTTTAGAGTTGGTCTCAGTTACGATATTACTGTTTCTAAACTAAAAGCGGCCAATAATCTTAGAGGAGGAGCTGAAGTATCAATAATTTATATTTTTAGGAAAATACCCATTTTCCAACTTAAATCTAAAAACTGCCCGGTATGGATGTAAAACTCAAACTTACATTCTTTGTTATCTTAATTTCTTTTCTGTTAACAAGTACGGCCTGTAACAAAAAAACACCATCAACAGTTGCACCTCCCCACCATGTAATAGCAAAAGATACTCTGGTTCTTATTTTGGCTGATTTTCATGTGCTCGAAGCATCACTTACTTTAAAAATGCTTGATGACAAAACAACTGCGAACATGCGAAATGTGTTGAAAGATAAAATTTACAAAGATTATAACGTTTCTAAAGAACGTTTCTTTAACAGTTATGCATACTATGAGAAAAAACCAATTGCCTTAGACTCCATTTATTGCGAAGTTATTACTGAAATTACGCAGCGACAAAGTAAATTAACTAAACCGTAAACAATAATTAGCTCAGGACATCGTTTTAACCCACTAAAAAGCAATATTCTTAACGGTTACTCAGGAATCCCTAAAATACACTTACCTTGTGCCCTATTATAGAATGATGAATAAATTCTCAAAAATACTGTTTGGACTTGTGTTCACTTGCATTGTACAAGTTTTTGCACAAGAAATAGCTATTGGTCAATGGCGCGATCACTTGGCCTATAATCAAGGAACATCCATAGTACAATCAGGAAACTTGATATATTGTATTGCTAATGGTAATTTATTCATATATAACACTCAGGACAATGCCTTGGAGCGTGCCAATAAAGTCAACGGATTTTCAGATGTAACAGCCGTTAAAGTAGCCTATAATGAAACAACAAAGGCACTTGTTGTAGCTTATTTAAACACTAATTTAGACATTATAAAAAATGGAAAAATCATCAATATTCCAGATATAAAAAACAAACAAATATTTGGGAACAAGAGCATTAACAATATATTTATGGATGAGCAATTTGCCTATCTCTCATGTGGGTTTGGAGTTGTTGTTCTTGATCTTGAAAAACTTGAAATTAAAGATACCTATAATATTGGAATATCGGGTGTTTCTGTTAATGTAAAAGACTTTGGCAGCGAAGGGACATACTTTTATGCAGCCACCTCTATGGGTGTGTTTAAAGGTCAAAAAAGCAATCCATTTTTATCCGATTTCGGTTCCTGGACTTTGGATAATGGACTGCCTTCTGCCGATTTTAACGCCCTTGTTTTTTATGACAATAGAATTATTACCAATCAAGCCACATCAGTTAATAATGGACGTTTGTGGCAAAAAAACATAAGTGATACCGCTTGGGCATGGGTAGATACTTTAGTGGATTATAAATGTTATGGCTTGCGTGTTTCAGACCATAAATTATTAGTTATGTTCGCTCTCGGAACAGCCCTTTATGAGGGAAACTGGAACTATATAGATGTAAAAAATTTTTATCCGAAGTGTGACCCTCGAGATGCCATTTTCGTTGATAATTGTTTTTGGTTGGCTGATTTTAATAATGGTATGGTTAAATCAAAAATGTATAGTGGCGATTACGAAATTATTAAACCCTCAGGTCCTTCTTCTAATAAGGCCTTTGATATAGCTGTTTCGGAGGGACATTTATGGGTTGCCCCGGGCGATTTAGACGGTTGGTCAAACCTTTTTAATACCGATGGGGTTTCACATTATTTTAATAATGAATGGAATATTATTGCCGGAGACTCGTTGTTTGCTGAATATGGAGTGTATGACCTGATTCAAATTTGTACAGACCCCAAAGATGCAGAACGTGTTTTTGCCTCGAGCTGGAGCAAAGGATTAGTGCAAATAAACGGTAAAAAAGTAAGTAACTACTTTAATCAGAGTAACTCCACTTTAGACACTATTATGGGTGCTCCTTTTATATATGTAGGTGGCTCTGCAATTGATGACAACGGAAATATTTGGGTAAGCAATGCATACAGCACCCACAGTATTTGTGTTTTTGACAACAAACTAAAAAAGTGGGACGAAATAGTTACACAAGATGTTTTGGGAAGCACCCGCATAAGCAAAATTACAATTAACTCCTTAGGTCAAAAATGGTGTATTCTTCCCGAAGGCGGAGGTATTTTAGTTTTTGATGACAAAGGAACCATAAGCAACAAAGGAGATGATCAAATTAAAAAATTAGGTTTTACACCCGGTACAGGAGCCTTAACCGGGGCTGATGCCCTTACTGTGGCTGAAGACCAAAATGGGAGTATGTGGGTAGGAACCGATAAGGGAATTTGTGTTTTTTATGCTCCTTCTACAGTTTTTGACGGCTCTGGTTTTGATGCTCAACAAATAAAAATTGAACTCGGAGGATATGTTGAGTATTTATTAGAAAGCGAAGTGGTCAAATGTATTGCCGTAGATGGAGCCAATCGAAAATGGATTGGAACAGCAAATAGTGGTGTGTATTTGATTAACCCAGACGGAACCAAGCAGTTAGAACACTTTACCGTTGATAACAGCCCTCTGTTAAATAACACTATTAACGATATTGAAATTGATGGCCAAACAGGGGAAGTGTATATTGCCACAACCAGTGGCATTATCTCATATAAATTTACCGCTACAGAGCCTACAGAAAAATATGAGCAGGTTTATGCCTACCCGAATCCGGTGAAACAAAATTACGATGGTGTTATTGCAATAAAAGGACTTGTGCGTGATTGTGATGTAAAAATTACCGATACATCAGGAAGGTTAATATATGCTACAAAAGCTCTTGGAGGGCAGGCTATTTGGGATGGAAAGAACTTTGAAGGCAGAAAAGCACAAACGGGAGTTTATATTGTTTATTGCACCAATCCCGATGGATCAAAAACAGAAACTACAAAACTCTTTTTTGTAAACTAATGCTGTTACAGAAAACCCGGGGTATTCCCCTAAAGTTACTCCCTTTTAACGACAAAAATCGTATTGTTAAAATACATACCGAACATTTTGGATTACGTTCGTTTGTTGTATCGGCAGGAAGTACCAAAAATAGCCGGCAAAAAACAGCTTTGTTACAACCCTTACAGCCCATTTGGCTTGAAACAGGTTTTGACGAAAGCAACCGCTTGTTTCGCTTAGGTGAAATTACAGCTGCGGGTAATATTCAAAATGCTTTACAAAACCACACAAAACGCTCAATTCTCTTATTTATTAATGAAATTCTGTATAAATGCTTAAGCGAAGAATTGACAGACACCCCTTTGTTTGATTTTATTTATAACAGCATCTGCTATTTAAATAATACAACACAAAACTGTAATAATTTCCACCTTCTTTTTCTCGTAAAATTAAGTCACTTTTTAGGATTTAAACCGCAATCAAACCACAGCGCATTTCACAAATACTTTTATTTTACCGATGGGGTGTTTGATAATTACAAGCCGGGGTGCTTAATGATGGACGAAGAACAAAGCCTGTTGTTCTCAAAATTATTAACGTTAGATTTTGAACAAATGCATTTGCTCGTATTACAAAACAAACAGCGCATAAAACTCCTTGAAAACATTCTGTTCTTTTATATGCAACATATTGCTTCCCTAAAGGAAGTTAAATCATTAGAGGTTCTCTCCGAGGTACATGCACTCTAATTTCCTTCTAAAATTTCTAATTTGCTTTTACAGCGCTTCATAGATTTAGAATAGGTTTCAACATTAACATCGCTTAAACTATTTCGAATAGCATCTTTGTAACTTTCAATAGCTCGTAAATACTTCCCTTGCAGTTCATACATAATTCCAAACTCATTGTATATGCCCGCCTTTTCAACTCCTTTAATTTCTAATGCCTGCTTTAACAAGGGTTCTAATTCATCATACTTGCCTTGCGATGACAATACTACCGATAAATTGGAATACACTGCAGGATAATTCGGACTATAAAGCAGCGCTTTCTTATAAAACTCTTCGGCTTTTGCAATATCACGATACTTCGTTTCGTATATAAACCCCAAATGATTATACGCCTTACCGTAATCTGGAGCTTCAATAAGAATAGCCTCAAGCATGTTAATAGCATCGGTGTATTTCCGTTCGCTTATTAAGCGATCAGCATCAAAGAAAAGTGCATCTAGTTTAAGCTCTTGAAAAGAATCCATGGTATAATTTTGAGTTAAAATTAAATCAAAAAATTTAAACCAGAAAGCTCCTGTTTAAAACTATACTAAAAATGAGCTTAAGGGATTTTAATATTTATATAGCAAACTTCTTTAGTTTTACTACTTTCGTAACAGAAGAATAACTAAACATACCTCAACCTTTTTGTTATATGGAAACATTGCCCCTTGGAAGTAAAAAAATAACCAGAGCTTGGGCTACTTACGATTTAGCCAATTCGGCTTATAATTTAGTTATTACTGCTACTATTTTTCCTATTTATTACAATGCGGTTACCACCCAAAAAAACAGTAGCGGAGAAATTATCCGTGACACCGTACAATTTTTAGGATTAACCTTTAAAAATACCGCTTTGTATGAATATGCCCTAGCTTTTGCATATCTTATTGTTGCTTTATTTTCACCACTTTTATCAGGAGTAGCTGATTATGGAGGCAGTAAGAAGAAATTTATGCAACTGTTTTGTTACTTGGGAGCAACTGCCTGTGCACTTATGTATTTTTTTGATAGCACTAATGTTAGTTTTGGTATTTTATTAGCTGTCCTCGCCTGTATAGGTTTCTCGGGCAGTATGGTGTTTTACAATGCTTATCTTCCGGAAATTGCTGCTCCCGAACAACAAGATAAGGTTAGTGCTCAAGGCTTTGCTATGGGATATTGGGGAAGTTCCATACTGTTAATTTTTAATTTAATTATGATTCAAAAACCCGACTGGTTTCATATTTCTTCAACGGCACAAGCTACAAAAATTTCCTTTTTAACGGTGGGGCTTTGGTGGGCCGGGTTTGCCCAAATTCCATTTTATTATTTGCCTGCGGGTCAAAGAAAAGAAAGGAAAAGAACAACTTTAGCTAATGGGTATATGGAGTTGCATAAGGTTTGGAAAGACCTTAAAACAAACAAACAACTTAAACGATACTTATTTGCCTTTTTTGTGTATAGTATGGGGGTGCAAACCGTTATGCTGGTAGCTACACTTTTTGCATCAAATGAAATAAAAGACAGTAACGGAAACGGAATGGATGCCAGTAAATTAATTACAGTTATTTTGATAATTCAATTTGTTGCCATGGCCGGAGCCTATTTGTTTTCTTTCCTATCCCGAAAAACAGATAATCTTTTTACCTTAAAAATAGCAACCCTGTTTTGGATACTGATTTGTGGATTTACATATCGCTTTGTTTATACCCCCGCACACTTTTACGTGGTAGCTATAGGCGTAGGCCTTGTTATGGGAGGAATTCAGTCATTATCGCGCAGCACCTATAGTAAAATGCTTCCTGTAACCCACGACCACACCTCGTACTTTAGTTTTTACGATGTATGCGAAAAACTGAGTATTGTAATGGGTATGTTTTGTTTTGCATTAATCACCGAGAGTTCTGAAACGATGCGAACCCCGGTTATGCTGCTTATGATATTTTTTATTCTCGGCTTTTTGTTTTTACATCGTGTCCCAAAAATAAACGATTCTTTACATCATTAACGCCCTTCGAGCCTCAAATATAGCCTTTTAAATAAGTATTTATAGCAGCTATTCAATAATATAATTAAAGCTTGCTTTTCTTGCTAAAGAATTAACTTTTAGTACCTTTGTGCCCGCAAATAGTTAATCTTTAAAATACAATTAATCATGGCTAACAAAAAAGAAGTTGGAGCTCCTGCTTCCCCAAAAGGTAAAAGTGCTTCTGCTACAACAAAAGCTTCTCACTCCGGACAAGGAATGTTTGATGCAGTTTTGTCAAGATTGGATATGGCTTTTTCTAAGCTTAATCCTTCTTATAATTTTCAACAAATAATAAAAAATCCACAAAAGCAGGTGGTTGTAAGTCTTCCTGTTATGATGGATAATGGAAAGATTGAAGTCTTTCAGGGCTATCGTATTATTCACAGTACAGCTCTTGGTCCCTCAAAAGGAGGCATAAGATATGCTATGGATGTGGATATGGATGAAGTAAAAGCTCTATCAGCCTGGATGACATTTAAGTGTGCCATTGCCAACATCCCATACGGAGGTGCAAAAGGAGGTATCCAGTGCGATCCTAAAAAACTTTCGTTAGGTGAACTAGAGCGCCTAACAAGAGCATATACGGCTGCTATGTCTGATGTTTTTGGGGTGGATAAAGATATTCCGGCTCCAGATATGGGTACCAGTAAGCGAGAAATGGCTTGGATAGTTGACACTTACTCTAAAATACACGGTATTGATGCCCCGGGTGTTGTAACCGGCAAACCTTTAACTCTTGGTGGTTCAAAAGGTCGTGAAGCCGCCACCGGTAGAGGAGTGATGATTTCGTGTTTAGAGGCTATGAAAAAGATAGGAATGAATCACAAAACAGCTACATGCGCTGTACAAGGCTTTGGTAATGTTGGTTCAAGTGCCGCTCGCTTATTGAATGCAAAAGGAATTAAGATATTGGCTATAGGAGATCACACAGCTAATTTCTATAATGCAAAAGGCATTGATATTGAAGCTGCTTTAAAATATGTGAAAGAAAATGGCGGTGTCCTTAAAGGATTCCATGGTGGTGAATCCATTACTGGAGAACAATTATTATTAGCAGATGTTGATGTATTAGTTCCGGCTGCTGTACAAAATGTAATAACAGCTCATATTGCCGAAAATATGAAAGCCAAATTAGTAGTTGAAGGAGCCAATGGTCCTACTGTTGCAGAAGCTGATCCTATTCTTTTTGAAAGAAAAATTACAGTTGTTCCTGATATTTTGGCCAATGGCGGTGGTGTTACCGTTTCTTATTTCGAGTGGGTACAAAATAAATATGGTCACTATTGGTCTGAAGATGAAGTTAATTCAAAACATGATGCCAATATGGCCAATGCTTTTGAAAAAGTATGGTATAACTCTCAAAAGTTTAAAACCAATTTACGTACCGGGGCTTATGTTACCGCTTTAGAAAAGCTGGAAAAAGCAGTAGAGTACCGTGGTAACTTCTAATTAATTAAGCTAATGTTTACAAAAGTGAGGATTGAATTTATTATTCAACCTCACTTTTTCTATTTATAAATACATAACACACTAAGAATGAAATTTCACCGAGAAGGCGTTCCAACCTTATTAATGAGCCTAATGATTATTTTTATGGTAAATGGCGTTATGGGCTTTTTGCTAATAGGTTTACCTTGGGCGCAACAAACATTACTGGCATTAAGTGTGTTGGTCCTTATTATTATTCTTCAGTTTTTTCGCCATCCCAACCGTAAAATTGCCTTAAACAACAATAATATTTTAAGCCCTGCCGATGGAAAAATTGTTGTTATTGAAGAGGTTGAAGAAACTGAATACTTTAAGGATAAAAGAATTCAAATTTCTGTATTTATGTCTCCGGTAAATGTTCATGTTAACCGAACCCCAATTGGAGGAATTATTAAATATGTAAAATACCACCCCGGTCTTTATCTTGTTGCATGGCATCCTAAATCATCAACAGAAAACGAAAGAACTAGTATAGTAATTGAACATACTAATGGAAAATCTATTTTGATGCGACAAATTGCCGGGGCCTTAGCCCGAAGAATTGTTTATTACTGTAAAGAAGGTATAAATACACAACAAGGAGAAGAATTTGGATTTATTAAATTTGGGTCAAGAGTAGATGTTTTTGTCCCGGTCGGAACTAAAATTAATGTTACGTTAAATCAAAAAGTAAAAGGAGGTCTCACTTCCCTTGCAAGTTTTACTTAATTTAGTTTGGAAGTTAAAAGGATTTATGGCACAAAAACTGTAATTAGTACAATTGTGCTTATCAAATTCTAAAAATATATAACTTTATCCTCTGAAAAATTTAACTCCATGAAAAAAGTTCTTTTTGCTATTGCTTTTATGCTTAGCACTTCAAGCTTAACAACAGCTCAAAACAACACCCGTGTTATTCCTTCGGTAGATATTAAAAAACTAGACGGAAGTACTTTTAACACCAACAATATTCAAAATGACGGGAAACCGATAATTATTGACTTTTGGGCCACTTGGTGCAGCCCCTGCAAAGCAGAGCTTAACGCTATTGCCGAAGACTATGCCGACTGGCAGCAAGAAACAGGTGTTAAGCTTGTAGCAGTTTCAATAGATGATGCACGAAATGTGGACAAAGTTGCTCCTTATGTAAACGGCAAAGGCTGGGAGTATGAAGTACTCTCTGATGTTAATGGTGACTTTAAAAGAGCTATGAATGTTAATAATGTACCTCATGTTTTTGTATTAAATGGCAACAGAGAAATAGTATATCAGCAAAACTCTGCCGCCCCCGGTGACGACAAAAAACTATATGAAATTGTAAAGAAGGTTGCCAAAGGAGAGAAATTAAACTAAACAATATTGTGTTACAGAAGTATGAAAAGAAACTCTTTATTATTTTGTCAACTCTTTTTTTTAGTTTTTTATTCTTTAAAATATACTAAAAGTCAGGCGCAAACTATAGGCGGAGGTGAAGTGCATGGTAATTTTCAGGTTGATGCCCAGTATTATAATCCAGATAGTGCTATTGGTGCAAAACCTATTCCTGAAAAGGTTTTAATGAACAGTTTTACAAATATTATATACACCAACGGTGGTTTTTCTGCCGGAGTACGTTTTGAAAGTTACTTAAATACCATGTTGGGCTTTGACCCACGCTATGTTGGCAATGGGGTTCCATTTAGGTATGCTAGCTTTAATAAAGATAATTTTTCTATAACAGTGGGGAGTTATTATGAGCAGTTTGGAAGTGGATTAATATTTAGAAGCTATGAGGAACGTGGGCTTGGATATGATAATGCCATGGATGGATTGCGTGTTAAATATACTTTGATAAAGGGAGTTCATTTAAAAGGACTTATCGGAAAACAACGTTATTACTTTACACATGGCCCTGGTATTGTCAGAGGATTTGATGGTGAAGTAGCCATTAATGAACTTAGTGAAAAACTAAACGAAAAGAAAACTAAAGTATTTGTTGGGGGTAGCTTTGTAAGTAAATATCAAGTTGATCAAGACCCCATATTTGTATTACCCGAAAATGTAGGAGCTTGGGCTTCCAGAATAAAGATAAACCATGGCGGATGGTCATTATATGGTGAGTATGCCAATAAAATAAACGACCCCTCTAGCGTAAACAACTATATTTATAAAAAAGGGCTTGCTGCCTACGTTAATACCAGCTACTCTCAAAAGGGATTGGGTATTAACCTCTCCGGTAAAATAATTGATAATATGAACTTTAGAAGCGACCGTACGGCACAAAACAATGATTTGCTGATTAATTATTTGCCTGCCTTAACACGCCAGCACGCCTACAACCTAGCTTCAACTATATACCCGTATGCTACACAGCCCAATGGCGAAATGGCATATCAAGGTGATATTACCTACACCTTAAAAAAAGATTCAAAATTAGGTGGTAAATACGGAACTACAGTATTATTAAATTACTCCTCGGCTAATGGCTTAAGTACTACCCCAGAAAATAGTGGATTGGGCTATAAAGCCAACTATGGCAAACTGGGAAAAGTATATTTTAAAGATTTTAATATTGAAATTCAGAAAAAAATAAACAAATCATTAAAGGTGAACTTGTTTTATGCCAATTTTGTTTACAACAAAGATGTAGCCCAAGGAAAAGTAGGTGAAGGAATGGTATATGCAAACATTGAAGTGCTAGAATTTACCTATAAGTTTAATGATATTCATGCATTAAGAATGGAATTACAGGGGCTTCAAACCAAACAAGATCATGGTGACTGGGCAACTGTTGTAGCTGAATATACTGTTTCTCCAAAATGGTTCTTCTCTGCTGTAAACCAATACAATTACGGGAATAGTGTAAAGGCCAATCGTTTATTTTATCCTATTGGACAAATTGGATTTATAAAAAACTCAACACGAGTTACAATTGGTTACGGTAGGCAGCGAGCCGGCATATTTTGTATAGGTGGTATATGCCGTGTTGTTCCGGCTTCTAATGGGGCTACTATTTCTATATCAAGCAGTTTCTAATAAATAAAAATGAATAAAGCCATGAAATCAATATTAAAACTCACGGTTGCTTTATGTACATTAACTCTTTTAAATGCCTGTGATTACATTGACAAAGATATTGTAGCCAACTATGGAAAAGAAAATACAACCCCACAAGATACAACCACTAACACCGATAGCACCGAAACTAGAACAAGAATAGTTTTACTTGAAGACTTTACGGGACATCTTTGCCCTAATTGCCCACAAGCTGCCACCGAAGTTAAAAACATTGAAAACCTATTTGGTGAAAAGGTTGTTGCTATGGCGCTCCATGTTTCCGAAACTTTTGCAGCACCAGCACCCCCATCATTTCCAGCCGAATATCGTACTACAGAAGGGACAGCCATTGATGACTTCTTTAAAATATCAGATGCCGGATTACCTAAAGGAATGATAAACAGAAGAGGCTATCAAGGACAACATATATTACCATTTCAGTCATGGAGTACCGAAGTAAACAATATTATTAATACTCCGTTGGATGCTTGGATAAGTATGAAAAATACATTTGATGAGAACCAAAAAAAGGTATCGGTTCACTTAAAAATTGATTTTGAAAACCCAATTAACGATGAGGTTAAGCTTTGTGTTTTTCTGCTTCAAGACAGTATTATTTCGCCTCAAAAAGATGCCAATGCTCCCGGAGGTAAAGTTGTAGATTATGTGCATAATCACATGCTCAGAAAAGGCCTTACACCAGCCTTTGGCGAAAGCATTGCAACCAATCCCGATAAAAATACATTACCTATTGAAAGAGATTATTCTCTAGTTTTATTACCGGAATGGAAGCCTGAACATTGTAAAATAGTTGCATATATATATAAAGTGGGTAATTATGAGGTTGTTCAAGCTCAGGAAAAACCAGTAAAGTAATATGAAAATTGCCCCTTATTTAATTTCTATAGCACTGTTATTCACATCACAGGGCAAGGCGCAAAACTTTATAGGAGGGGCTCTTTTGGGTTTAAATGCTTCTCAGGTATCGGGCGACAATTTAACGGGCTACAATAAAGCCGGCCTTTACGGAGGCTTTTTTGTTGGGAAGAATTTAAGTGAAAAAAGTCAGCTTGAAATGCGATTAACCTATTCAGCTAAAGGGAGCAGAGATATTCCGGACCCTGAAAATGGGAAATTTAGTGCTTATTATTTGCATTTAAACTATATTGAAGTTCCCATACTTTACCGATATAAAATTAAAAAAGTATGGTTATTTGGTGGCCTTTCCGGAGGCTATTTGATGCACTCTTCCATTGCCAATGAATCAGGCCCCTTTCCAACTTATAGTATTGAAAACAGGCCTTTTAAAAAATATGAGGTAAGTACTCATTTAGGAATTTCATTGGCTCTCGCAAAAAAATGGGAAATTGAAGTCAAAACAGTTGACACATTCCCCTTGCTCCCAATTCGGAAACATGCTAGTGGAGCTACCTTCTTTTATGCGCTTAACTACGGACAAACAAATAATTTACTTTCATTTTCTTTAAAATATAGCATATAAATACTGGATTTTCTCTCTAAAATGTCCTTAAGCAAAAATAAAATAGTAGTAGCCGTTACCGGAGCCAGTGGCGCATTATATGCCAAAATTTTACTCCAAAAGTTAACGGCATTAAAAGAACAAGTAGATGATGTTGGGCTTATCTTAAGCCAAAATGCCAAGGAAGTTTGGGAATATGAATTGGGAGGCAAATCATATCTTGATTTTCCTTTTCAACATTACGAAAAAAATAACTTCTATGCTCCTTTTGCCAGTGGTTCAGCACAATATAATACCATGTTTGTTTGTCCCTGTTCTATGGGCACTTTGGCACGTATTGCAACGGGCGTCTCAAGCGATTTAACCACGCGTGCTGCTGATGTTATACTTAAAGAGCGCAGAAAACTTATTCTAATTCTTCGCGAAACACCATACAGCTTAATTCATCTTCAAAATATGAAAGCAATAACTGAGGCCGGTGGTATTATATGTCCGGCCAGCCCTTCCTTTTATCACTTACCACAAACCATTGAAGAGCTTGCCACTACTGTAATTGACAGAGCGTTAGATTTAGCAGGCCTGCGTATTAACACCTTGCGCTGGGGCGAAAAATAATTTTCAATTGGTCTTATTAGTGTCATTAACCCAATAAATACAATAGGAATTTCAGTCACCAAAATAATTCCCTACTTTTGCAGTCTTTTCATACAATATGCGAGTAATTGACCTCATAAATAATGCCCATAAAACATTGTTTTCATTTGAAATACTTCCTCCAATAAAAGGGAAGCGAATAGAATCTATTTACGAAAGTATTGATCCACTTATTGAGTACTCGCCTAACTTTATAAATGTAACCTATCATCGGGAAGAATATATTTATAAAAAGCGCGAAGGGGGCTATCTCGAAAAAATTTCAATGAGAAAGCGCCCGGGAACTGTGGGTATTTGTGCGGCAATTATTAATAAATACAAAATAGATGCTGTACCACACCTTATATGTGGTGGATTTTCAAAAGATGAAACGGAAAACGCCCTTATTGATTTGCAGTACTTAGGGATTGACAATGTTTTGGCTTTGCGAGGTGATCCCGTAAAAACAGAGTCGACTTTTGTTCCTAAAGAAAATGGCCATGCACATGCCGTTGATTTAGTAAAGCAAATTGTTGATATGAATAAGGGTAATTATTCCGATAATGAAATTCATACCAGTCCTTCAGATTTTTGCATAGGAGTTGCCGGATACCCCGAAAAGCATTTTGAGGCGCCTAATTTTAATACAGATATTAAATACTTGAAAGCCAAAATAGATGCCGGTGCTCATTATATCGTTACACAGCTTTTTTACGACAATGAAAAGTTCTTTAAGTTTCGTCAGGCTTGTTTAGAAGCTGGGATTACGGTTCCTATTATCCCCGGATTAAAACCCATATCGGTACTAAAGCAAATGACCAGCTTACCTAAAATTTTCAATATTGATATTCCCGAAGCTCTTGCTGATGCTTTGCAAAAAGCAAAATCAGATGCAGAAGCTAAAGAAATAGGAATTGAATGGGGAATTCAACAATCTAAAGAGCTTATTAAAGAAGGAGTTCCTTGTTTGCATTTTTATACTATGGGAAATTCTGATCCGGTAAAACGAATTGTCAAGAGTGTTTTTTAGGAGAAGTTTTTTCTTTAAAATAAAAAGCTTGTATTGAAAATAAAATTGCGGCCAAATCGTGGAATTTGCCCAATATCCAAGTGCTCTCTATAGTTTGTGTCAAAAATATTTTCGCAAGCTAAAGTAGCTTGTAAAACAGTTTCTTTTATTCTAAAGTTTTTAGAGACGCGTATATTAAAGAGGTGATACTCTGGAGTTGCCTTATCCCCAAAATCACTATTAATGCGGTTTTGAGCCATGGCATAGTCATGCTCCACTTGAAATTGATATAAATTATATGCATAGCGTAGTGCTTGTTGTAACTTTAAGGGGGGTATTAAAGCTAAAGGCTGCCCTAAAAAGGTTTGAGCATACACAAATTTCATATTATTAATATAGAAAAAGTTTTGTAAAAAATGGGCCTTTATATTTGTTTCAAATCCTTGTGACAGAGCATAATCAATGTTTCGATAGGTTTTAGACCCTTGGGCACCAATTGTCATTTGTCCAACATGTGCTAGTTTGTAGGCATAAATATAATTACGAATATGGTGATAAAAAAGAGTTACTCCATACTCCACATGTTGCATTTTATGCTTTACTGAAACCTCTCCCTGTAACGATTGTTCCGGTTTTAGCAAGCTATTTCCGATATAATCAAATTGATCTTGCCGGTTAAATAAATAAAATCCATAGCGCTCGTTTGAGGAGGGAATGCGCTCACTATAACCGGCCGTAACTTGCAGTATAATTTTTTCATAAAAACGTTTGGAATAAGTAAGGTTTCCATTTTTTAATACGTTTATCAATCTTTGCGTAACGTCAGTATTAAAAACTTTCCACTGCTTAGATCCGGGCCCCAATACAGCCATCTGAGTAAAAAAATCGCCCCGGGCAGTCATTGTTATTTCCTGATGGTACTTAAAATTACGTAAATATTGTAAAGATAGACCCCCATTAATTAAATCATTTTCAGGAAGTGTTTGTAAATACATAACAGGCTCTCCTTTAGGGTACATTACCATATCGGCACGGGAGTTTACATGATGCGCATCAAGCCTAATTTTCAAATTTTCGTTACTAGTTAACTCATTAAAAAAACCTATAGTTTGGGTCCATCCGGGCATATCCATGTGCATGGGAACATAGGGTCTATGCGTATCATCCATTTTATGGGTAATTGCATTGTAATAGACTTTTATCTCATTGGAGCTAACCCATTTGTTTTTAAAAGTAAGTTGATGTGTTAACGAAACTATGTTGGCTACTGCAGAAGCAACATCCATAGGCAAAGCAGGATATCCAATGTTTTTACCCCAGTCGCCCAAATAGTCTGTTTTAATTTTCTGTTTTTCCGATATTTTATATAAAAGTGACCCTCCTAAATTATATTTCTCAAAGCCAGAGTAGGGAATTATTAATCCGCCTCCTGCTGCATAATCATCGGCTTTCCGGTATGTTCCATTGATTCGGTAGGTTAGTTTTTTATAGCTCTGTTGCAGCGTTGCTGTAGTGAACAAAGCCTTGTTTACATGGGCATACGTTTGTGAAAAATCGCCATGAGGGCGGGCACTTGAAAGTATTATTGGTTCTTTTATTTTCATGTTGATTAGCCCTCCAACAGTACTCCCATTAAACGAACCAGACGAGCCATGTGCAACCTGAATACCTGATAAATTACTCGGTTCAACATAGATAGAAACAGGATCCATTTTATCTGTACAAGCACCATATATTCGCATTCCGTCAATACTTATGTTGGTTTGGCCTCCACTGTAATTGCGCAATGATGGCTCTAAACCATAAGCCCCTCTTTTAATAAGGTTTACACCTTGTATTCGAGACAAAATATCTTCAATAGTGGATAATTTGTTTTGTTTGTAAAAATTAAACGCATTATTGTTTTCATATCCTTCTTCAGAAATTTGAACCTCGCTGAGGTTAATTATCTTCATTACAGAGTCTTTTGGGGCTTCTTGCCCCAAAAGAACTCCTGAAATGAGAATCAAAATTAATAACGAAAGCTTTTTTTTAACCATTAGTTCAATGTCATTTCAAAATATTGGTCGTTACTGATTAAAGTCCCGTTTTTGTATATTTTTAAACGAATATACCACAGCCCGGTCATCGTATAGTTTACCTTCCCAACATAGTGTCCGTTTCCGGTATAAACAGGGTTTACATTGTTAGGCGAACCATGTCCCATACTTGGCATTTCAGGTTCAATTTCAAAAGTATAATCGCTAACAGCCGGAAAATCCATCATGGTGCTTTTTTGATGTACGGTAATTTCAAAATTGTTAATACCAACTTCTGGAGCAGCAGGTTGCAACAATGAAATAAATATTTTTCGGCTACTATCGGCACTCAGGGTAGTATTTATAAGTTTTGAAGGAGAAGAGGCTGCTACAGAAACGCCAATGCTGCCATTCCCCTGAAGCCCGTTCTTATTGTTTATAAAATGGAGCTTTAGAGACCATTCTGATGCGGTACCGGGCATGGTAAATACTACGTTACTTTTGAAATATCCATTTTCATCAGCTTGAGCGTCTGAATTTTCAACCGGAGCGCTGTGTGTCATAGTTCCCATATCCATTATAGGTGTAACCGTTAATTTTCCGGACGACAAAGGGCTTCCATTTATAGAATCATAAAAGGCAACTAAAATTTCGTTATAACCAGTAATTAGCGACTTTTTACTATAAACAATAGCTTTGGCTTTGGCCCCGAGAATATATGTTTCTCCTAATTTGGTATTCGGATTTTCCACTATTGGTTTTTCCGGTTGTTCACTGTCATCAACCGGATTGTTTTTTTTACACGAACTGGTAAATGCTATAATAATACTAAGCAATACCATATATTTTACTGTTTTCATATATAATCTTTTTTTATACGAGTTAAAGAATGTTTTATTTAAGAATGTGATGGTCTCTTTAAATAAGAGATACAAAAAATACTACTCTATTTTTATCAAAAAAAGAGGTTGATTTTTCTATATAAAACACGTTTTGGGTGGTCGAAAAACAAAGAAAAAAAAGAATGATGAAAAGCCTTCTAAGCAGGGGATTTTTCTTTTTATAACATCTGTTAAAGGGTTAAATATTTTAAAACAAGATGTTGGTGAAAACAATAAAATTTCAAATAAATTTTGGAAAATATTTTGAGTTGCTTCTTCCTTCTGCTCCTGATTATGCAATTGTTTTTTTAGGTAGCACTTTCCTTGACAAGCCATAGCAGGACGCGATTTATTTTCACAATACTTTACCGTAATTTCATTTACATATATCAAATAATTAACATAAATGATGGTTTTGCTAAATACAGCATTTAACAAAGCAACAAGAAGCACTATGAGTGTCAGGTTCTTCAAGTATTGTTTTTAGACTTTGTAAAGGTAAGCAGGCAGAAGTGATTGTTTTATGATATTAATCAGTCGAAGAAATGACTTTTATACTAAAAACATCGAATTTCTTACGGTTTTGATTTTGAATTAGGCTGTAATAAATGAAAGGCAAAAATTGCCAGAGTAATTAAAATACCGGCACCGGTAACTGTAAAGGCAACAAAGTACGGATACAAGGTTTGCATCATATCTGAGAAACTACTTTGATTGCTACTTAGTTGCCATAGTCCTTTCTTTATTCCGGCAGTCATTAGGGCTATTAGAAACACTAGTAAAAATACTTGCAGGAACCAAAAAACCCAATTTAAGAATTGATATGATTTTGTACCTTGATACGTATCTGGTTTTAAAAATTCAAAGCAAACTGCAAGTAGTATCATGGTATTAATACCTATAGTGGTTCCCATTGAGTGAGCTACCGTAAAATGGGTTCCATGGGTATAAATATTTATAGCTGGAATTGAAATTAAAGTTGCTTGTAATACATGGAAAAACACCCATATATCGGAGGCCATAATAAACTTATATGGGAAATAATGGTAATGCTTTTGTATTGTGGTTACCGTAGCACGCCAGTCGTAAATAATTTTTAGAAAAATAATCCATTCGGTCATACTTACCGAGTAACCGATGAGTCGAATATATTTTTCGGTAGGTAAGGTATATATATGGTGGCCCCAGTTAAACATTAAATTAAACAAGCCCAAAAAATACATAGCAAAGGCTATTTTATTTTGCCCTGCCTTCTTGCTTCCTGAAATTTTGTCCATTAAAAAAATGGCTGTTCCGTAAAGCATTTGATTCCATGAGCCTACCAAGCTGCCATTCACTTTCCACTGAATGGTCATATCCGTAATAAAATGCTGTCTAAAATAGGGGAAAATCCACAAGTAATTTTCTAAAAAAATAAACATAAAGAATACTATACCTGTAAGCCACATCCAAACATATACAGGCCATTTCCTTAATTTTTTAATTCTGCTAAAAAAGTTATACAAAAAGAGTATCCAAGCCAAAGCTATAGGAAGTGCCCATATAGGATTAAACTCCCAGTATTCGCGCCCTCCAAAATCTTTTCTAAAGTAAGAAATAAAAATACCACTTATGCTCAAGATCCATAAACCCCACTGAAGCAATGCCACTTTATTATTTTTGCTCTTTTTAGTTAACGTATTTAGACCACTAAAAACACATCCTGTTGCCCCCAAAATAATCCAAAACAAAGCTGATGATACATGAAGTGGGCGAAGAGCAGTAAAGCCTACACTTTCTTTTAAAAAGTCGGGATAGATATACGTTAATGCTGCCAAAAGTCCAAAAAGAGCAGCTGACAGCATCATAACCAAGGCTGTTTTTAAAAATAATTTTCCGGGTTCTATTTTAGTTTCTTCCATTACTTTCAATCATCCCTGATGCACTGGTTTTAAAATTTCGGGGGTCGGCTACACCGCTACTATCCGTTGATTTTAAAAAAGCTATTAGTTCCTCTGTTTCTACTTCAGTTAAATGAAATTGAGGCATTTGTTTAGGTCCTACTTGTAGCATAGCCCTTACCCATACTTCTCCCTTACCGGGCTGCGACATAATATTGGTTAAATCGGGGCCTAAATATCCACCCAAACTATATAACTGATGACAGCTCTGGCAATTATACTTTTGCCACACTATGCGTCCGCTAATAGCCTCCTTGGAGCTGTTCATAGAACCGGCTCTTAATGGTCGTAAATAAATGGATCCCGTATATACTAAAAACAATATACTTAGTGTAAAAAAAGTGTATCGTGCTTTTAGTTTCATTCGCAACTATAAAACTCCAAATATAACCTATAATTTATAATTTTTGGAAACGTGCCTGAAAGAAACGTAAATACTTGGGTTCATAAACCATTTTTAAGCCCTTTATTGATTTTCGTTTATCGTAAACGGCTGCTGCTGATTCGGCAATTACATCCATGTGGGCCTGAGTATAAACACGTCTTGGAATTGTAAAGCGAACCAATTCTAATTTGGGATAGTAGTTTTCGCCATTGGGTTTTCTACCTGCTGATACAATACCGCGCTCCATTGTTCTTACTCCTGAATCAATATAAAGTTCGGCAGCTAAAGTTTGTGCCGGAAACTGATCTTGTGTAAGATGAGGCAAAAAGGCTTTGGCATCAACAAATATTCCATGTCCTCCAATTGGCTTTACAATGGGAATGTTGTATTCTATCATTTTTTGTCCCAGGTATTCTACCTGTCCCACACGAGCACGTTGATGGTTATCGTCTAAACTTTCTGCAATTCCAACTGCTATGGCCTCCATATCTCTTCCGGCCAAACCTCCATAAGTATGTAAACCTTCATACACAACAACTAAGTTTCGGGCTTCTTCAAAAACATCCCAATCATTAATAGCCATAAAGCCTCCAATATTTACCAGAGCATCTTTCTTGGCACTCATGGTGGCACCGTCTGTATAAGAGCAAATTTCTTTTACTATTTCACGAATACTTTTTTTGTCATATCCTTTTTCACGTTGTTGAATAAAGTAGGCATTTTCAGCAACTCGAGTCATATCATGAATAATTCGAATTCCGTGTTTTTTGGTATAAGCTCTTAACTCTTTCAAATTAGCCATACTTACCGGTTGCCCACCGGCCATATTAACATTGGTGGCTAAGCATACATAAGGAATTTTTTTGGCTCCATGTTTTTTTACCAATTTATCCAGCTTGCCTATATCTATGTTTCCTTTAAACGGATGTTCGTTAAGTGGGTCATGGGCTTCGTCAATAATAACATCAACAAATGTTCCTCCTGCAAGCTCTTGGTGTAAGCGCGTTGTGGTAAAGTACATATTACCCGGTACAATGTCTCCTTTCTTAATAAGAATTTGAGACAATATATTTTCAGCTGCACGACCTTGATGTGTGGGTACAACATATTTATAACCATAGTATTTTTTAATAGCCTCTTCTAAAATATAATAACTTTTACTTCCGGCATAGGCTTCATCTCCGGTCATAAATACGCCCCACTGTCTATCGCTCATAGAATTGGTTCCACTGTCTGTAAGCAAATCAATGTAAACATCTTCTGAGGGTAATAAGAATGTATTATATCCGGCATCTTTAATAGCTTTAATACGTTGTGGCTTGGTAGTCATTTTTAAAAGTTCTACCATTTTCATTTTGTATGGCTCTGCCCAAGAGCGCTTTTTAATGTTTTTCATAACTATGTGTTTATAAGCAATATTAATATTTAATCTATTTTTTCTAATCGAGCGGTAAAATGTCTTAAAAATGGGGGTTCGTAGGTTATACGGTATCCTCTTTTCTGATTCTTCAACTCTAAAATATCGTCAAAGATATCCAGTACGTAGTCTATATGGCTTTGTGTATATACTCTGCGCGGAATAGCCAAACGAACTAATTCGTTGGTGGCTGGAATTAGTTTTCCCTGTTCATCATATTTTCCAAACATTAAACTACCAATTTCTGCTGTACGAATACCTCCCTTTATGTATAAGTCACAAACCAAAGCCTGTCCAGGATATTCGTGAAGCGGAATATGAGAATAAAGTTTTTTAGCGTCAATATAAACAGCATGTCCGCCAATAGGCCACACAACCGGAACTCCTTTAGCACGTAGCTTTTCACCTAAATAGGCGGTGCTTCTGATACGATAGTGAAGGTAATCTTCGTCAAAAACTTCAGTAAGGCCTATGGCAAGTGCTTCCATATCACGACCTGCAAGGCCACCGTAGGTAGTAAATCCTTCGGAAATAATAAGTAGATTTTTACACTTCACGGAAAGCTCTTCGTCTTTTACGGTAAGTAATCCTCCCATATTTACCATGCCATCTTTTTTGGCACTCATTACAAAAGCATCACCTAAGCGGAGCATTTGCTTCGCAATATCTTGGCATGTTTTGTTCTCAAATCCTTTTTCACGATGTTTGATAAAATAAGCATTTTCTGCAATACGGCATCCATCAATAACCATAGGTATTTGATGTGTGTTGCACACCTTTCTTAGGGCTTCTACATTGGCCATGCTTACCGGTTGCCCTCCTGATGAATTATTGGTTACAGTTATAATTATAGCGGCTACGTTTTCTTTCCCATATTGTGCAATAAGTTCTTCCAGTTTTTCAATATCTATATTTCCTTTAAACGGAAGGTCAACCTCGGTATCTTCGGCCTCTTCATTAATAATATCAATGGCCGTTGCTCCGGTAAATTCAATATTGGCTCGGGTAGTATCAAAATGTGTATTGCTGATAAAGACTTTTCCTTTGCCTCCTAATATTCCATATAAAATACGTTCTGCTGCTCTACCTTGATGGGTAGGCAATACGTAAGGCATTCCGGTTAGCTCTTTAACTACAGCATCTAGATTTTCCCAACTTTTGGCTCCGGCATAGCTTTCATCGCCTACCATAATACCAGCCCACTGCTTATCGCTCATAGCTCCTGTACCACTATCAGTAAGCAAATCAATAAAAACATCTTTTGAATGTAATAAGAATGTATTATAGCCTGCTTCTTGTAAAACTTTTTTTCGGTATTCTTCGGTTGTTACTCGAAGTGGTTCAACCACTTTTATTTTAAAAGGCTCTGTAAGAGTTCGCATCTTTTCACTCATAACTATTTGTTATTTAGGTCGATTAATTAAAGCGACAAATTTATCGGAAATTTAAACATTAGCAATATGATTGGAATCATATATTGTAAGCTTTATACTTACTACTTTTGATGTGTATAACTTAAAATTTACGAAAAGAGTATTTTATTTTTACTTAGTTGTATGGCTTAAGTATAGATTGTGTGAGGTTTTGCCCTAAAAAGTATCTTCGTATGCAAAAAATGTTATTGGGGTTAAACCATACTAGTGCTGTGAATAAAATACGCGTTTCTAAATTTGTACAAGTAGGGGTAATTGGTTTAAATTAAAGTTGTGTTGCTGCATTAAAAACAACTAGGGTAATAAAAATATAAATACTAAAATGATTTTATACTTAGCTCCTATTACTAATGAAAAAATTGATGATCTTAATTCTGTTTCTTAACTTTAATAGTTCTTTAATCATTTAGAGTAAAGTGTGGTTTTATCGTTTTCTTTTGCACCAGGGAAACGCGTTATTCACCACCCCCATTACTCTTTTCATTTTAGTTTAGTTTATTTGATTAAAGAGAAAGCACACCCTTTTGTGGTGTGCTTTTGTTTATTATTCATCATCCTGTTCCGGATTTTCTTCTTTTTGCAAGCTTAAATCAGAGCTTTTATTAACAGGTTTACCAATAATTTTATAAATGCCCTCGCCTCTCAATATAGCCGCATAATCATTATTCTTATTTAGAATCTTTGAAGCTGCTTTAATGTCATTATCATATTTGAATGATGCTTCTGTTCTTCCGTCCTGAAAATAATAACGGCTAACTATTTCAGATTCTAACAATTGAATGATTTCACTTTTAAAGGTTAAAAGATCATTTTTCTTTTTCGCTTCTAATTGATTTTTTAATTGGGTTAGTTCAGAACTTAAATTGCTATAATACTTTTCTTTTTTTGAAGCTGCTTCAAATTCTTTAATTTGCTCTTCGCTTTTAAGCGTGTAATCAAATTTTGACTGGCTTGCAAAATTTACAAATTCGTTATACTGTGTATTGTTTAATTGAAATGTTTTAGCTGGTGCTATCTCTTTATTATTTAATTTAAAGTCGTTGGCATAGTTAAAAATAATATTCTTTTGTGTTAATGAAAAAGATATTTGATGAAAAACAGGTTCAGAAGTAACTATATCCGGAAAAATACCACTTCCATCATAAATGCTTCGCTGGTTTTTGGTTTTAAATTCCGTAATCAATGAATCAGCAAACTTTACCACAGAGCCATCGTCTTTTCTATGGGCATAATCCAAACTTTGAATGCAACGACCGCTTGGGGTGTAATATTTGGCTATGGTTACTTTAAGCAATGAATTATATGGCAAACTAAGTGTTTGTTGTACCAATCCTTTTCCAAAAGTTCTTTCACCAATAATAACTCCTCGATCTCTATCCTGAATGGCACCGGCAACAATTTCGGATGCTGATGCACTATTGTTATCGACCAAAATCACTAATGGAATTAAAGTATCAACAGGATTATATTCAGCATAATATTCTGCATTATTTTCTTTGGTTCTGCCCTTTTGAGTTGCTATTAATGACCCTTTAGGAATAAACAAATTCACAATTTTAACCGCCTCTTGCAAAATACCTCCCCCATTTCCTCTGAGGTCAAGAATTAAAGCGTTTATTTTTTCATTTTCATTTAAGGAAACAAATGCGTCTTTAACTTCTTTGGAGCAATCATCTAAAAAACGGTCTAATTTTATGTATCCTATACCCGGCTCAACAGTTCCATAGTAAGATACGTTTTTAACTTTAATTTCTTCACGTATCAGTGTTTTTACAAGGGGCTGTTTTTCGCCTTTTCTTAAAAATGTAATTTTAACCGGGGTGTTGCGTGGCCCCTTTAGTAGTGAAACAACATCTTCTGATTTTTTATTCCCTAATTCTTGATTTTCAACTTTCATTATTATATCACCGGCACGCACATCGGCCTTTTGGGCAGGGTAACCAAAATAGGGCTCCACCACAACTGTCTTTCCGTCAATTTGTTGAACCAATGCGCCAATACCGGCATACTCATTGCTTACGTGAGAGCGTTTGTATTCTTCAACATTTTCCTCAGGAATATACTCGGTATATGGGTCAAGAGATTCAAGCATAGAATCTATTCCCTTGTGAATTATTTTACCGGCTTCTACTTCATCAACATAATTTGCATTTAACTCTCTAAACAAAGTAACGAATATGTCAATGTTTTTAGATATCTCAAAAAGGTTATTCCCATCAAAGGCATAAATTGTTAGCGAAACAAACACCAACAGAGTAATAACAATACCTTTTTTAAATTTATGAAAAATAGTTTTAATACCTTGCATACTCACAGATTAAAATCAAATGTAGGGATAAAAACATAGCAATCTATAAAATTAATCGTTTTTAACGCATTAATAGGGGCTTGTAACATTTATTAATCAGGAGCAAAAAGTAATCATATCCTGAGCTAATTGCTCTGGTTTTTCAAGATTAATAGTATGCCCGCAGTGTTCATAAATATGGAGTTGTGATTGGCTGATAGATTCCTGTATAGCCTTTGCATAATACACCGGAAACAATATGTCGTTTTGGCCATGAATAATCCATACCGGGCACGTGATTTGTTTTAAGGCATTCAAATAATCAGCCCGTTCCTCTGTTGCCTGCATCAATTTGAGTATTGATTCTGGCTTGGGTTGCAAATCTTTACGCAGTGTTTTCATTTTTTCGATTGGTATAAATGGACTTTCAAAATATGATTGTCCTAAAACATAGGGCATCATTACATCCAAAAGCAAGTCGTACCCTCCTATTTTTAAAGCGTTCTTCCAGGAAAGCTCAACCGAACGATATAAGGGTGTTTTGTGTGCAAATGAGCTAATTAACATGAGTTTATTAACCACTTGCGGATAATTTACAGCAAGGTGTTGGGCTACCAAGCTGCCATAAGATATACCGGCTACCGCTATCGGTTGTTTAACAACGGTACTAATGAATCCAAAAACGTCTTGTGCATGTACATCAAAACTTCGGTGCTGTGGGGCCTCATCTGAGCGTCCTTGAAAAATAAAATCCATTAATATAACATGAAAAGAAGGGAGTAGTTTTTGAATACAAAGCTCCCATGCAATCGTAGTTTGAGTTAGTCCGTTTAATAGTATTATTTTTCGAGGGCTGTTGATGTTTCCTTTAAATTCGTAATAAATTTTTAGGTTATCGTGTGTGGTAAAAAACATATTAAATGGAACTCTTGTTAAAGTATTTTATTTGAACAATGCAGTATTAATCTCTTTCTTACAAATTTCATACTCATATTGTAAATGATTACTGCAAATAATAATAAGTTTGTTTTGAGCAAAAGTTTTAAGCATATAGTGATACCAATCAATTGCCTTAGCATCAAGATTAGAGCAGGGCTCATCTAGCAGCAATATAGGGCAGTTGGCCATTATTGCCAGGGTGAGTTTTAGCTTCTGCTTCATTCCTGATGAGAAGAAGCGTACCTGTTTTTTTGCAGCATGGGCTAAACCTGACTGTTCTAAAACCTCTTCGGTAGTAAGTTGATTTACGAATGGCTTAAATTGACTTTGAAAAGCAATGGTTTCAATACAACTAAACTCTTCTATAAGTTCAAGATAGGGTGCAGCATAACTAATTTTATTAAAAATATGTTCGGAACTAATTTCTTGATTATTTTGATGGTAATGAATTGTTCCGGCCGAGGGTTTCATAAAGCCGGAAAGCATTTTAAGGAGGGTTGATTTACCACTGCCGTTTCCTCCTAAAATAGCAACAGGATGCTCGGTAGTAAACTCAAAAGTAAAGTTTTTAATAACCCATTCGTTACCAAACTTTTTGCCGGTTTCTTGAGCGCTTATATTCATAGATGTTATTACTGTAAACTACCTCGCATAATTCCGTTGGTGCTTTGTTTAATAAAATCTATGATTTCTTGTTTTTCAGCAATTTGTGGTGCTTCGTGTTCAACAATATTTAAGGCATTGGTAACATTATAACCTTTTACGTAAATCGTTCTGTAAATATCTTCAATAATGAGTATTTTCTCTTGTGAGTATCCTCTTCTGCGTAGGCCAACTGCGTTTATACCTACATACGAAAGGGGCTCTCTGGCAGCCTTTACAAAGGGCGGAACATTTTTTCGTACTAAGGTTCCACCGGTAATAAATGCATGGCTTCCAATATGTACAAATTGTTGTACAGCAACAAGACCTTCTAAAATTACATAATCATCAATATGTACATGACCCGCTAAATTCACGGTATTTGCTAAAATAACATGATTGCCTATAAAGCAGTCATGGGCTACATGCACATACGCCATAATAAGGCAGTTGCTTCCCACCACAGTCTTCATTTTGTCTGATGTTCCTTTGTTGATCGTTACGCATTCGCGGATAGTCGTATTGTCCCCTATTTCAGCTGTAGTTATTTCTCCATTGTATTTTAAATCTTGTGGAACGGCACTGATAACAGCCCCGGGGAAAATTTTACACTGATCACCGATTCGTGCGCCATCCATAATAGTAACATTTGGAGCAATCCACGTGTTATCACCAATTACAACGTCATCTGAAATAGTGGTAAAAGGGCCTATCTCAACTTGCTTACCAATTTTTGCCAAAGGCGAAACTATCGCGCTGGGATGAATCATGCATTTTGTATTATTAAGGTTTATTTTTCTTTTACAAGTTGAGCCAGCATTTCGGCTTCCATTACGGGTTTTCCGGCTACGTATGCAACTCCTTTCATGTGTGTTAGCCCTCTGCGTATTGGCCCTAGTAAATCGAGCTTAAAAACAACAGTATCACCCGGTACTACTTTTTGTTTAAACCGTACATTATCTATTTTTAAAAAGTAGGTCAAATAGTTTTCGGGGTCAGGTACTGTTTTTAAAGCCAAAACTCCTCCGCATTGTGCCATTGCTTCAATGAGTATTACACCGGGCATTACGGGTTCTGCCGGAAAATGTCCTTGAAAGAAATACTCATTCATAGATACATTTTTTACCCCAACAACATGTGAAGGTGAAAGTTCAATAATACGATCTATAAATAAAAAGGGTTGGCGGTGCGGCAACAACTTCATGATATCTAGAATATTCATGAGTGGTTTCGCGTTCAAATCAAACAAAACCAATTCTTCCTTTTTTTTCTTCCTCGCTACTACTAATTCTTTAATCATTTTTGCAAAAGACACATTGGCAGCATGGCCCGGGCGTGCTGCTAATATATGTCCCTTGATAGGAACTCCAACTAAAGCTAAATCTCCTACTATATCTAAAAGCTTATGTCGGGCTGGTTCGTTTTGATGGTGCAGGTCGGTATTGTTTAAAACGCCCTTCCCTTGAATTTTAACTGTGGGTTTATTAAAAATTTTAGCTAAATGGTCTAATTTACTTTGTTCTATCTCACGATCAACAATAACAATGGCATTGTTTAAATCTCCGCCCTTTATTAAGTTATGGTGCAAAAGTTGTTCCAGTTCATGCAAAAAAACAAAAGTTCTACACTCTGATATCCCATGATTAAATTCTCCGATGTGGTACATGGAAGCATGTTGTGTTCCTAATATGGGCGAGTTATAATCAACCATAACGGTAATTCTATAATCTTCTGAAGGAACAGCCAGCATTTCCGATTTTTTTATCGGATCTTCATACGTTAAAGTAGAGTCAAATACAAAATACTCTCGTGTGGCATTTTGTTCGGTAAAACCGGTTTCCAATATAGCATCAACAAAAGGTTTAGAGCTCCCGTCCATAATTGGAATTTCGGTTCCGGAAATTTCAATTAGAGCATTATCAACTTGCGTTCCAACTAATGCCGCTAATATATGTTCAACAGTATTTACTCTTACGCCATCTTTACCTAAGGTTGTTCCTCGGGCAGTATCCACAACTAAATCAACATCGGCATCAATTACCGGTTGGCCGGGCAAGTCAATTCTTTTAAATTTATAACCGTGATTTTCGGGTGCAGGAAGAATATTAAGCACAGCATGCTCACCTGTATGCAGCCCAACACCTTCAACTTTTACAGCCTTTTTTATGGTTCTTTGTTTTTCGGTCAACATATATAAAAAACGAAACTATTTTAAGAGCAAAGCTAAGTTTTATTTTTATTTGATAACAATCGTTCTAATTCTAAAATTTTAGTTTGTAACTCAGGAAGTTTACGAAACATGACATAAGAGCGTTTATAGTCGCCAATACCAAAAGCAGGAGAGCCTTGAACAATTTCATTCTCATTGGTAATACTTTGTCCAACACCGCTTTGTGCAGCAATTTTTGTTCCCTTGGCAATATTGAGGTGCCCAACAATTCCTACCTGCCCTCCTATCATACAGTCACTTCCAATTTTTGTAGATCCGGCTATTCCGGTTTGTGCTGCAATTACTGTGTTTTCTCCTATTTCAACATTATGGGCTATTTGTACAAGATTATCAATTTTTGTTCCTTTTTTTATTCGGGTTGAGCCTAAAGTTGCTCGATCTACAGTTGTATTGGCCCCTATCTCAACATAATCTTCAATAATAACATTACCTATTTGGGGTACTTTCTGATAATTATTGTCACTGTTGGGTGCAAATCCAAAACCATCTCCACCAATCACAACTCCTGCATGGAGCGTGCAATGGTTTCCAATAACACAATCAGAATAAATTTTTACACCCGGAAAAAGAATGCAGTTATCGCCAACAACAGTATTATCGCCCAAATACACGTTTGGATAAATTTTTACCTGGTTTCCTATCTTTACATTTTGTCCAATATAAGCAAAAGCACCTATATAAATATTAGTTCCGGTTTCTGCAGTTTCTGATATATAGCAAGGTTGTTCTATTCCGCTTTTATTCTGTTTAATCTTATTGTAGGTTTCTAAAAGCAGGGCAAAGCTTTGGTAAGGGTTTTCAACCCTTATTAACGATGGTTTTACAGGCCTTTCGGCTATAAATGTTTTAGCAACAATTACTGCAGTAGCCTGGGTGCTGTATATATACTCGGTGTAAGCTGGATTGGATAAAAAAGATAAAGAATGTGTTTTCCCTTCTTCAATTTTTGAAAGGCTGTTAACTACATCATTCGGATTTCCTTCTAAATCACCGCTAAGTAAGTGGGCAATTTGTGCCAGTGTAAATTCCATGGTGTTTTTTTGGGTGTAAATCTACAAGATAACTAAACACTCTTTGGGATAACAAATAAAAAACTTTTCCACAGTATGAGACAATACCGAAATATTTAATTGATCGGCAGCATCAGCAATATCTACTAAAGTGCCATCTCGATATAATAAATTAATTTTATCGTTACCCGGTTTATAGGCACTATTGCTCACTGAGTCGCTAATTACAAAATACATAGCTTCTTCATAACTTAGGTGAAACAACTCTTGTATCTTTTTAAGTAATGTATCCTGAAAGGGTTGATTAAAGGGTTGGTTTGAAATTTCAATATGCCATAGTTTTCGGTCAACAAGGCTGTTACACAAAAACTTCAACACCTTGTCTTCGTTCCATTGCCACATTTTTACAGAAGCAAAAACATCGTAATCATCTAATTTGCTAAAAATTTCGGCTACTTCGTTGGTTTGAAAAAATTTGGGCGCAGAAATTTCCGTTTTTAAAAAATAAGCAAATGGTGGTGTTGCCGGTAATTCAATACCCTGAGCTATTAGATATTTGGCCCTTTTTAAGATATTCACCAGTATATTTTCGGCACACAGTACTGTTTTGTGCAAATACACCTGCCAATACATCAATCTTCGGGCAATAATAAATTTTTCAACAGAGTAAATTCCTTTTGCTTCTATAACAAGGGTATCGTTAACCACCCGCATCATACTGATAATCCGATCTGAATTAATAATGCCTTCAGAAACCCCGGTAAAAAAACTATCGCGTTTTAGATAATCCAGTCTGTCCATATCCAGTTGACTGCTTACTAGCTGATGTAAAAAACTTTTAGGATATTTATTTTGAAATATTTGAATAGCTAAACTCAGTTTTCCATTAAAGATTTCGTTGAGTTTGTGCATAAAAAGCAGTGAAATTTCTTCGTGATTTACGCCCTTAACCAAAACAGATTCTAAGGCATGAGAAAAGGGGCCATGACCAATATCATGAAGTAAAATGGCTAACACAACACCTTCAGCTTCTTCGGCACTAATTTCTGTTCCTTTGCTTCGTAAGGTTTCAATACAAGTGAGCATTAAATGCATGGCTCCCAATGCATGATGAAAGCGGGTATGTAGCGCCCCGGGATAAACATAAGCCGTTAAGCCAAGTTGTTTAATTCTACGTAATCGCTGAAAGTAGGGATGCTCAATAATATCAAAAACCAAATTCCCCGAAATGGTAATAAAACCATAAATAGGATCATTGATTATTTTTTGTTTATTAGCCAAAGCGTTTAAATTATACTGCAAATTAAATCAATTTAAACACTTGATACATAGTAGGCACAATAAATTAAGCAGAAATGAATGATTCGTAGTTGCTTCTTTATTAAAAAGTCACTCTACTGAAAGTAAAAAAATTATATTTGTATAACTAAAAAAGAAACTATGAAAAAAATATTACTCAGTATTGGTTTGCTTTTATCGCTAAATGTATGTTTAAAAGCACAAATGACATTGGTTTATGAAGACTTTGAGGGCGGTGCTCCAGAAAATTATGATATGAACCCTCCGGGAGGCGCAGATAATTTTTGGATAAACTTTGATGGAGATGGATTACCTGATGGCAGCTCACAGGGAAGACCCGGAGAGTGGTTTTCTGGACAATACGATATTTATGACTCATTAAATACCGTAGCTGCAAGTAACTCTTGGACCAATGAAGTAAGTACACAAATTCAAAATTGGCTTATTACTCCACCCTTAAATATCATCGACCCTTCTTTTACCTTGTCTTGGAAATCATTTCCTTATCAAACTCCACTCTAAGTTGATGGTTACGTTGTTTTGGCATCAACCACTTCAAACTTTGAAAACTCTTTTACTGATACTCTAGCTGTATTTGCAGAGTATATATCTAAAGTTGACCCCTTGCCTGATAGCTCGTTTGCCGGATATACCTTTTCGTCAGGGTTTGTTCATGGTGCCGATGGGCAATATATATACTACGATGGTGATTCTGCACGTTTCAGAGGTTATTTAAGACCTGATTCTGTAAGCCTTGCCGCATACTCAGGAAAAACAATATATATTGCTTTTGTTGCCAACTCGCATGATGATAATTTAATGTTTTTAGATGATATTAAAGTTTATTCGCCTACCGCAAATGGTATTCTAAATAAGACAAATAGCACAATAAATCTTGAGGTATTTCCTAATCCTGTTTCAAATACCTTAAAGGTAAACTATCGTGTTGAACACTTTTCAAAAGTAAACATCACGATAACTAATCTTGAAGGAAAATTAATTAAAAGATTTGATAACGGTCAGCAAATGACCGGAAGTCATTCAATTGAAATAGATTTAAGCGGTATCCCGCAAGGTCAGTATTTTGTACAAGTTAATACGAATTATAGTACACAAACAACTCCCATTACTGTAATTAAGTAGGGTACCTTATACTAAAAAAAAGGGAACATGCTATGCAAGTTCCCTTTTTTTGTTTTTAAACTCATCAGGCTCAATTAACACAGCAAATTCAAACATCAAAACTTAATGACTAACTGCAGACTTTACCTTAAAAAATGATTCCGATCTAAAGCTTTGGGTGTCTTTTTTTTAAAAATATGCTCTATTGCAAAGTAATAACCATACCCGTACAATGGCTGTAATTTAAGCAAAACTCATACAAATAATTTCAAGATAAAAGCCTTAAAAATTCATTTATCTTGATGCTAACCTATTCTAAAATTGGAAATAAATAAAGGGTTGAACTTCGGCACTTTTGGTTTGATACACCAAATAAATTACTAAAGAAAGAAGCAAGGCTTTAAAAAATAAAGGCAATCGGGTAATAAAATCAAGAAGTTTATTATCAAAAGGCTGTGGCGTAAAATGAATTAAATAGCCCAAAGCCATAAAGATTACAACTATTTTATAACCAAGTACAATCTGAAGCCATAGTTTAGGTTGGAAATTAGTACCTATTTGAGTTATTACAGAAAGAGCATTTTGAAAATCTGATGCTCTAAAAAATATCCAGCACAAAGCAACCAGATGAAATGTAAAAAACCAACCGGCAAAGCGAAAAAGAAAATGATTTTTGAAGCTTGCTTTATTCGATTGTATAAGTTTCTCTCGCCCTTTATCAAGCGCTAAGGCTATGCCATGCATACCTCCCCAAACAATAAATTTAAATGAGGCACCATGCCACAAACCGCCTAACAGCATAGTAATTATTAAATTGCAATGCTGCCTTATTTTTCCTTTGCGGTTTCCACCCAAAGGAATATATAAATAATCGCGCAACCAGGTGCTTAAAGATATGTGCCAGCGCCTCCAAAACTCAGTAATGTTGGTGCTTTTATACGGGGCATTAAAATTAAGTGGTAAAGTAAAACCCATAAAACAAGCAATACCAATAGCCATATCGCTATAGCCTGAAAAATCGCAATATATTTGCAAAGTATAGCCATAAACTCCTATTAAATTTTCCAATCCGGAATAAAGGGTGGGATTATCAAAAATACGATCTACAAAATTTATTCCTATATAATCTGAAATTATTGCCTTTTTAATTAATCCGGAAGTAATAAAAAAAACACCCTTTCCTACAAACTCATTATGTATAATCAGTTTTTTACGTATTTGCGGAACAAGTTCATGTGGTCTAACAATTGGGCCGGCTACTAAATGTGGGAAAAAGGAAATATAAAAACCAAAATCAAGAATGTTTTTTACGGGTTCAAATTTTTTTTGATAAACATCTATAGAATAACTGATAAGCTCAAAGGTGTAAAAGGAAATTCCTAAAGGCAGAAAAATATTTTGAAAAGCTATTTTATCGTTTAAAAATGAGTTAACTATTTCAATTAAAAAATTAGTATATTTAAAATAACCCAAAACACCCAGGTAGAGAGTAAGGCTTAGTATTAACAATGCTTTACGTTGCTTGCTGCTTTGTGTTTTAAAAATAAGATTCGTTAAGAAATAGGCTGCTACAGTAACCCCGGCCATAAGAACAAAATACCATCCGCTGCTTTTGTAATAAAAATAAAATGAAAAAACAGTAATATATAAAACACGGACTGTAATGTGCTTGTACAAAAAGCCATAAAAAAACATAAATCCTAAAAACAAAAACAAAAACAAACCACTATTAAAAAGTAATGGTTCACTCTGACTGTAAGTCAGAATTTTTGAAAGTTTTGATAGGTCTATATCCGGGAAGTGCATGTAGAATTTAGGGTTTTGTATGCAACACGTTTAAGTAGTTCATATAGCTCATATAAAGAGCCTGATAGAGTAAATTTCCCTGAACTTCATACCCTTTACGGTTCAAATGCAATTTATCTTTTGATGTTAGCCCCTTAACAAACCATTTATTGATGCTACCCATACCCCCCATAATATGATACCAGTCCCAATAGGCCAAATAATGATCGTTACTGTAGTTAATTACAGTGCGTGTTGCTTTCAAATTATTTGGATTTTTATACTTTCTCTTTCTATAACTGTCACCAGGAGTTGTAAGTAAAAACTGAGCTCCCGGATTTTGTGTTTTTAAATTGGTTATTAAGGTGTCTATTTCTTTATAAAAATCATTGCTGTTGTATTTGGCAGCATAAGCCTCATTGGTTCCTAATGATATAATAATTAAATCGGGTTGCAGCACTTTTAATTGATGTTGAAATTTAGGGTTTCGGTTATAGTGTCTGTATTCAGCACCGTTAATCCCAATGGTACTATATAACATTCCGGGCTTTTCGTTTTCCAGTAGCATTCCATAAATTAAAGCTGTTTTTTTTGATAGTGTATCAATCGTATCAAAGCTAAAAATAACGGTATTGGATAAAGGAACATGGACAACACTGTATTCGTTAAGGGAATCGTTTTGGGAGTTTATAGCTGTTTGAAAGCAAAACAAACTGTCACACACATTAAAATTGTAAGTCCCCATTCCTTTTTGATGAAAAAGGGTTATTTTACTGAAACTATAATCCAGTCCGTCTGCATTATACGTATGCATAGACAAATATGATGAGGCAGCATCATTTTTAACTGTTAATCCGCTTATTCCTATTGGCATACTATCTTTCTCATTCACAATTCTTCGTGCTTTCCATGGCGTGTTACTTGTGCTTTTATAGTTTGTGGGCTCATTCGTTCGTCCAAGTTTGAATGGAGCAACAAGACCTCTTCCGGCATTTCCAAATTTTTTTTGTAATTTTTGGCGTACCATTGCTGGAAAATGATCTGCTTGTAAATGCGAGTCACCAATGTGAACAACTCTAACTGTAATGGCCGAGTCTTGTTGTAACAAATACAATTTTTGATAAAATGGTATTAATGAAGCTGTGTCGCCCTGAACTATGTTTTGCTCTGTTTTTATAAATGGATACTTTTTATGAATACTGTCGTTTGTTCCTAAGGCTTCTTGGGCTTTAGACTCTAAGCTGAAAATGGAGAGAATGAAACAGGCTGCTATTTTTAAGGACATAATCTATTTGGGCAATAATGCTGTTGTTTGTGTTTTTTTTAAATAATACTGATACTGCTTATCCAGGTCTTTATAAAGTAACGAAGCAACTTTTGAAGCTCCTCGATAGTTAAAGTGGGTATAATCTTTATTGGCTAAAGCAGTATCGGCTTCTGTCCACTTAACCATAGAATTATACCCCCCCATGGCTTCAAATAAATTCCAAAAGGCAATTCCATTTTGTTCCGATATTTCCTTTTCAATAGCTACCACATAAGGTACTCCGGGGTTTGTAATATACTCGTCTTCTAATTTATAACCCTTATCAGGAACTCCTACAAACAATATGGCAGCTTTTGGGAATCCACGTTGTATGTGTTTTATCATTCTACTTAATCCTTTTTGATACCAGCTATAATCGCTTACTTCGGGGTTAACGGCATTCATGCCATATTGTAAAATAATTAAATCATAGTTGTTTTCCTGGTCAAACTCGTTGAGCACTTGTTGAGATATTTTAGTAAGAGGCAAGCCTGAATTTCCGCGAAAAGAAAGATTATCTACAAAAACACCGGTGTCGCTTTCCATACTTAAGGCATACACCGATAAATCATTGGGGCTAATAAAATTAAGTTGGATTTCACTAACCGGTTCTTTTGCTGTAATATCAATACTGTTTACCTTTTTGCTTCCGCTTAAAGTAATCTTTTTTTGATATCCATTGCCGTAGAGCACCTGTACAAAGCTTAATGTGGTACAAGGGCCATAAAAAAGACGTGTTTTATAAAATTTGTCCAACCCCCTTCGCGACACCCCTTTGTATTTAACCCAGCTCAATTGTTCTGAATTTATATTTATAGTGTCACTGTTTATTAAATTCACCGGATTAAAAACATACCCTGTTATACCAAGTAAATCATCTGGTTTAAGAGGCTCAAGTAAATTTTTGTTCGACCAGTTTTCAGAGAAGGTGTGTCTAATGGTTTGCCTAAACCCCGCAGTTATTGATGTTAAAGGAACTATACCCACCCCCGAACCTCCAAATTTTTTTTGTAATAAATAACGTAAATCTTGAGTAATTAAATCACCCTCAACCATACTATCGCCAAACCAAGCTATTCGTACTTTTCTTTTTTGTTTAATGTTTTTAAGAGCCTCAAAAAAACGGTCTAAGCCTTTTAGAGTGTCTAATGATTGAGTGTGTTCAATATAATTTTGTGTTGGCGTACTTTCTGTTTTATGATTACTGATTATTAGCTTATTGTTGGCCGTGTACAAGGCCGTTTTAATACCTTTTTTCTCCTTTTTGTAAGTAATATCCGAAAGCAGGTGAAGCGGTTTTAACTGCTTAAAATTTTTGCTGATATACTCATTAGCCGTGCTTAAAACCAATAAAAAACAAAAAGCCAATAAAATTATTAAAAAGGGCTCAAAAGCTTTGTTATTATGTGATTTCATAGGTATAGAACACCCTATTATAAGGATATTTTTTAGGGTTACAAAGATAGAACACTAAGAACAATTGCAAACTTTTATACTCTTATTCTTATAAATTGAGTTTGGGTGTAAATAGGCTCGTTTCTTTCTCAACAGTAAAATTTTGATAAAATTAAAAAATCATATCGCAAAGCTCTTACTCTATAGCTAATTTTGAGCTTTTATTGTATGTATCATTTAAGTTCAAAAATAAAGCCCTTATCTCTGATTATTCTATCACTTACTATCATTTTTTTTCTAGATAGTTGCCGTATTATTAAACCCTCTAAGAAAAGCTCTGATACCAACTTGAAAAGAAACAAAAAAAAGCGGTTAAATTATGCGGTTCTTTACGATTCGCTTACGAACCCTGAACAGGCTCCTCCTGAAGAAGAATTTTGGGGAGAAGAAAAAATGAGCTGGGCCGACAGTGTTTTTAATAGTTTAAGTGATGATGAAAAGATAGCACAACTTTTTATGGTTGCAGCATACAGTAATCGTGACAAAAAGCATATAGCTGAAATTGACTCTCTCATTGTAAAATACAACATTGGGGGGCTCCTCTTTTTTCAGGGAGGTCCCTTAAGGCAAGCCGCTCAAACAAATCATTATCAAGCTATTGCCAAAACCCCGCTTTTAATGGCAATTGATGGCGAATGGGGTCTAAACATGCGTCTTGACAGCACCTTGGCTTACCCTAAACAAATGACTTTAGGAGCCATACAAGACAATGAGTTAATTTATGAAATGGGAACTCATATAGCTCGAGAGTGCAAACGCGTAGGCTTACATATTAACTTTGCCCCCGATGCAGATATTAATAGCAACCCCATGAACCCTGTTATCGGATACCGCTCTTTTGGTGAAAATAAGAAAGACGTTGCTTTAAAAAGTATCCTGTATATGAAAGGGTTACAAGATCATAGAATTATGGCTTGCGGCAAACATTTTCCCGGACACGGTGATACCGATGTGGACTCTCATGCCGATTTACCCGTTATTCATCATTCGTACGAACGATTAGACAGTATGGAACTTTACCCCTTTAGAGCGCTTATCAACAAAGGACTAAAAAGTATGATGGTGGCACATATTGAAATTCCTGCTTTAGATAGCGGAAAAAATGTAAGTGCTTCTATTTCAAAAAATATAGTTAAAGATTTACTCCAGGACTCTTTGCACTTTCATGGTTTAGTATTTACCGATGCCTTGAATATGAAAGGGGTTGCCAAATATTATAAACCAGGAAATTTAGAAGTTAAAGCCCTAAAAGCAGGAAATGATGTTTTACTTTTTAGTGAAAATATCCCCTTGGCTATTGCTACTATTAAAGAAGCTATAAAAAATGGAGAGTTGAGTATGGAAGACATAAACCACAGTTGTAAAAAAATACTGATGGCTAAAGAATGGGCCGGCTTGGATTCACTAAAACCTGTTTCGCTTCAAAATATAAATAGTGACATTAATAATCCAACTTTGGAAGCTTTTAATCATCGTTTGTATAACGAATCCTTTACTACACTTCAAAATAAAAACAATCTGTTGCCCTTGAAGCGACTTGATACTTTGTGTATTGCCACTCTATGTTTAGGTGAAAAACTCCCCGGGGCTTTCCAAAAAACGGCTGAACTATATACCACTGTCAGCCATTTTAATTTAAAGAATCCTGCTTCAAAGGCAGCAGCCGATTCTATTGTAGATGCCCTAAAAATGTATAACTTAGTTTTAGTTAGCTTAGAAAATGTGACCAAAAAATCAAATAATAACTTTGGAATAGATCCTGAAACGATCAGTATTATTAAGCGTATTAACTTTTACAGCAAAGTTGTTATAAATCTTCCGGGAAGCCCTTACTGTTTGCAAAAGTTTGAAGGTATTGAAAATGCTGATGCAGTAATTTTAACCTACGAGCGTAATGATTACACCCTGCAAAAAGCTGCTGAAATTATTTTTGGTGGACAAAATACTCCGGGCAAGCTACCAGTAAGCATTACCACAAAATACCCTGCAGGAACCGGCATTAATTTAGGTGCTCCGGTACGGTTTAGCTATGTTATACCCGAAGATATAGGAATTGATCGAAAGTTGCTGCTACAAGTCGATAGTTTGGCTCTTAGCGCTATACAAGAGGGAGCCATGCCTGGCTGTCAAATTCTGGCAGCTAAGGATGGAAAAGTTTTTTATCATAAAGCGTGGGGTAACTTTACTTATGATAAATCTACTCCGGTAGATTTAAAAAGTGTTTACGACATTGCATCCATTACAAAAATAAGTGCTACCTTATTGGCAACAATGCAGTTATATGATTTAAAAAAGTATCATCCCGAACAAGCCTTGAAAGATGTTTTGCCTCTTTCAGAAAATACCAATAAAGGTGATTTAATTATTAAAGATATACTTACCCATCAAGCCGGTTTGCGCCCATTTATTCCTTTTTATGAAAGCACCCTTAAAAACGGCAAGCCCGATCCCAAACTATATCATAAAAAATATACAGCACAATATAATATTCCCGTGGCAGATAGCCTGTTTTTATGGTCTGCTTATCGTGATACTATTTATCAAAAAATATTAAAATCACCTATAAAAAACTACGGAAAATATGTTTATAGTGATTTGAGCTTTTACCTAACAAAAATGATGTGTGAGTACCTTAGTAAGCGTAGTTTAGATGCTTATGTAAGCCCTATTTACAATCGCCTTGGAGCAAGCACAACGGGCTATTTGCCCCTATCAAGATTCTCTAAAAAAGTAATTCCTCCAACCGAAAACGATAAAACATTCCGTCAACAACTTATACAAGGTTATGTTCACGACCCGGGAGCCGCTATGTTAGGTGGTGTTGCCGGTCATGCCGGAATATTTAGTAACGCCAACGATTTGGCCAAAGTAATGCAAATGTATTTAAATAAAGGGACTTATGGGGGCGAACAGTATCTTACCTCGGCCACTATAAATTACTTCAGCTCTTGTGTTGCTTGTCCGGATGGGAACAGAAGGGGTCTTGGTTTTGACAAGCCGGAACCCAATAAAAGCAAAGAAGGGCCTACTTGTAAAAGTGCCTCCCTTTGTAGTTTTGGACACACCGGTTTTACCGGAACCTATGCTTGGGCCGATCCTGAAAATGGCTTATTGTATATCTTTCTTTCCAATCGTGTGTACCCCGAAGCCGAAAATAAAAAGCTTTCCAAACTAAATACCAGAACCAATATTCACCAAGTTTTTTACGATGCCATGAGTCGCACAGGTAAGTGATAATAGTTTTATACAATTGATAATTAATTATATACAATCTATTTTGTAACTTACGTTTGATTAACTAAATACTATTAAAAAGTTCAAATTGAGCTTAATCTGATTTTATTATTCCATAAATAGCATTACCTTTGCACACCTTTATGGGCTCATAATTAAATATGGAATCGCAGGTAAAAATTTTTTCCGGTACAGAAAGTATGTACCTTTCTGAAAAAATAGCTAAAAGCTATGGTCAGGATTTAGGGAAAGTAACTGTTTCAAGGTTTAGTGATGGTGAGTTTCAGCCCTCATTTGAAGAAACGGTAAGAGGAGCCGATGTTTTTATTATTCAATCTACTTTTCCTCCAGCAGATAATTTATTTGAATTGCTACTGCTTATTGATGCTGCCAAAAGAGCATCATCCAATCAAATTATTGCCGTTTTACCGTATTTTGGCTTTGCCCGTCAGGACAGAAAAGACAAACCCAGAGTTGCTATTGGGGCTAAGCTGGTAGCTAATTTATTGAGCTCGGCAGGTATTACTCGTATTATTACCATGGATTTGCATGCCGATCAAATTCAGGGTTTTTTTGATGTACCGGTCGATCATTTATATGCCTCAAGTATCTTTTTACCTTATATCCAATCTTTAAATCTTCCCAATTTAACTATGGCTGCCCCCGATATGGGAGGCTCTAAGAGAGCCAATGCCTATGCTAAATTTTTAAACTGCGATATTGTTATTTGCTATAAACAACGAAAAGTAGCTAATAAAATTGAAAGCATGACTTTGATAGGTGATGTAGAAGGAAAGGATATTGTACTTGTTGATGATATTGTGGATACTGCCGGGACCTTGGCCAAGGCATCGGATATTATGATGGATCGAGGTGCAAATAGCGTTCGGGCAGTATGCACCCACCCTATTTTATCAGGAAAGGCTTATGATGTAATTGAAAACTCAAAATTAACAGAACTTGTAGTTACAGATACCATACCACTTAATGCAAATAAAAACTGCAGTAAAATAAAAGTGCTTACAGTAGCCGATTTATTTGCCGATGTCTTTAAAAGAGTTCATAATTTTGAATCTATAAGCTCTAGTTCTTTTTTTCTTTTATAAATAAAACCCGTAATAAATAATTAATAACGTTAGATAAGCAAAGGCGGGTATTGTCTGAACTAACAAAAAAAACAAATTACAAAAAAATGAAATCAGTATCTATTAGCGGTTCGTTAAGAACGAACGTAGGGAAAAAAGATGCAAAAAATCTGCGTCATGCAGGAATGGTACCATGCGTGTTGTATGGTGGTAAAGAACAAAAGGCTTTTTCGGTAAAATACAACGATTTGCTGCCTTTGGTTTACACACCAGACGTGTTAACGGTTGATTTAGATATTAACGGAGTTGCACACAAAGCTTCCATGCAAGAAATTCAATTTCATGCTGTAAATGATAAAATTCAGCATATTGATTTTTTGGAAATGTTTGATAACAAACCGGTTGTTATTGGCGTTCCTGTTAAAACATTTGGTAACTCAGTAGGAGTTAGAGCCGGTGGTAAACTGACCTTAAATGTAAGAAAACTTAAAATTAAGGCTTTACCTGCCAACTTGCCAGATAGCATTGATATTAATATTGAAAATTTAGATATTGGAAAAAATATCAGAGTTTCAGATATTGCTAAAGACGGTGTTGAATTTTTAGACACTCCAAACATGGTAGTAGCTACTGTAAAAGCTACTCGTAATATGGTTTCAGAAGCAACAGAAGCTGCTAAAACTACTAAAAAATAATTCTATCTAGTTTGTATAAAAAAGCTGCCTCTTTGAGGCAGCCTTTTTTATTATAGCCCCACCCCCTTAAAAGCAAAATACTCTTTGGAGTTTAATTTAACAGAGCTAATTCCTGTTGGTTTTTATAACGGATAAAGCGGTTGGATGAAAATACTGTTGCAGTGTTTTCAAATGGTTAATTTATTAGAGCTATAAAGAGTTAAGCTACACTATAACTTGTTTGGTGAAAAAACTGAATAAAAGTTCTTATAAAGAGATTTTTTTAATTGTTCCGTAGTTTCGTTTCTACATTCTGAAGCAAAAGCGTATAAATGCGATATTGGGATTTCTGATTGATCGGTTTCTAAAAATACTTGGCTTAAGGGAAGCGTTTTGAAAAGGTGATGTAGTTTTTTATTTCGAGGATCTATTAACGCCCTTCCAAAGGAAAAAAAACAGGAGTACTTAAGTAGTTGTTCGGCTATTTGATATTTGGAGTTAAACCCGTGTATAATAAAAATTTGATCTTTATGGTACTCATTAATCAGTGGGATTAATAAATCATAGGCTTTTACACAATGAATAATAATTGGTTTTGAGCATTTAATTGCCAATTGAATTTGCTTAACAAACACTTCTATTTGTAATTTTATATGCGGGCCCTTCAACCGGTCTAAGCCACACTCTCCTAAGGACACACAGTTTTTTTGCTCTGTATATCGTGTTAAAAGTTCAAAATCTTGATTCCATTTTTCGGGAAATATATGCCAAGGATGAAGCCCTACTGAAATATACCGATAGGTATAGCTGTTTACCAATGGGTTAGGATAACAGTTTACTACACTTATAACCTTAGAAGATGATTCGGTGTTGTGTGTATGTATATCAACAAAAGGATGCAAAACCAAGAAACTACAGATTACTCAATTTTATAGTTTTGAGCAAAGAAATCAACATATTTTTCGGTTTCTTGTGCTTTAAATAAAGCATTGTAGTTTTCGTCACTAATAATAAAGTAGGAGTACGAACCAATTTGTAAGTCCTTAAAAATAGCATTATCTGCTTGTGTTGTAGTAAAATATTTTATCGCTTCGGCACTATTAGTAAATTGCCGAACCACTAGTAACCCCTTCGTTTTTCCAAAAGGCAAATAGTTTACCTTGTAGTTTTTAGACTCGTAATATTGTGTATTAAAGTTAGCCAAGGTTACTGTTTGTTGCTCAATATTTATATTTTTTAAATCAAATGCTAACACAAAAAAATGAACTTTATCAGGCCCCAGTTTATAGACTGATTTAGCTGCCATAGTATCAACAGGAGAAACAGCTTTGTCACCAAACTTCAGTTTGCTTATTACAGCTATAATCTCATCTGCTCTATATTTCACTGAGTCTTTAGGGTAATCTGCTGCTACTTGTTTTAAGGCTAATTCAAAATCATTAATAGGCTTTAAGTGCCCTATACATAAAGCTTTAAGCAAAGCAAATTTGGGTTTAAATGGGCTTTGTGCAATAAGTGTATCGGCAGCTAAGCAACGCTCTAAGGCCTGATTGTAGTTTCCTTCACTATATGCGGTATAAGTAACCTCATAATAGGCTTCAATTTTACTCAAACGGTTCGTTTTTTCTGAACTATAGAGGGGGTTTTTTACTAACTCTGCAAAATCAGAATTGGGGTATTTACTAAGTATTAGGTTTTTGTTCACTTCGGCATTTGCGTTGTCTTTCAAGGATAAATACAGGCGATATAACTGATAATAACAGGTAGCTTCATACTTATTAGCCGGAAATTTTTGATTTAGCATTTCAAAAGTAGAAATCGCTTTTTTATAATCTACCAACTGTTCTTTATATACAATTCCTAAGTCGTAGTATGCTTCTATAATTTTAAGCATAGAAGCTTCCTTTTTTTCGGTTGTAAAAGGTAAATTTTTTGTGTACCAATATTTGCTTTTGGTTGGTCCGGTAGTGTCTGCTTCTGCATCTTGATTGCCCGTTTTAGTTCCTCCTTCATCGGTATTAAAGGCAGCTACAATTTGCTTATTGCTTCTACGCCAATTATCTTCAAGCTTCCGTGTTCCCCATCGTTTCTGGAATTCACTGAATCCAAAAACAAGCTGCTGCTGGTTATAAAAGTACCAAGAAGAGCCCGAGGTTCCAGCTTTTATAGCTCCATTATTTATATCTGTTGAATTTGCTGAGTTAAAAGCAGCGTTTTCAGCAAATTCTTTAGCCTTCTCTTCATCATCAATTGCTTTTTTAATTAAATCACTAACTAGTTTGTCCAACTCATTCGGATTAAGTTTGGCTATTCTCAGTAAGCTATCTTCAGTTGCAATGGTATTATAATCGTTGATAAGACGCGAGAGACTGTTTTTTTTATTAAGTACAATATCATAACCTGGATAATCTTTATCTAATAATGATACCGCACTGTCATAATAGGCTCCGGCCATCGGGTATTGAGGCATTTCGAAGTACAAATCAGCTAATCTAAGGGCGCTTTGACCTTTTTGTTTTGTGTTTGTAGTGCTTGTTTTAATAGATTTTTTTAAATACTGTTCGGCTTTGTCTTTGCTGCCATCGGCAATCGCTATTTCGGCTAAACCATAATATATTTGATCTAAATAATCTTTGTTTTTAGAATCTTTCAACATTTTATTTAGCTGAGCCAATATTTGCTTGCTATCTCCTGCGGAAGCGTCATACATTTTTGCTTGAAAAATTTTTGCATAAAATGTAAGTTCATATTTCGGATTCATTTTAACTACTTTTCCGTATAAATTACGAGCCAAAGTAACTTTATTTAATCGTTGATACATTTGTGCCAAAATAAAGGTATAACGAGCTTTAGTTTTCTTTCTTTTAGTAAATCCTATGGCTCGGTTCAAGTATTTTGATGCCTGTTCGTAATCTTCTTGTTTGCTATAAAAATCGGCCGTTACCGCCATTAATTCTCCACGTAATCGATAAGGAAAGGCCGGATCGCTTTTAATCATATCTAAATAGCCCTGTGATTTTGTAAAAGCTCCAATTTCATTATACGTTTTTATTAACCAAAGCAAGGCTTCAAAGCGGCTTTCTTTTTTCTTAAATTCACTAATAACATACTCAAATGTCTCAACACCGGCAAAATACTCATGCTTATAAAAATGACTTTGTCCTATTAATAAATAAGTATCATCAATCCAGTTGCAATACTCCTGACCTTTAATACGCATACTATGGCGCTGAATTACAAAAGAAGCCTTTTTAAAAACCTTTTCCATAGCCGGAATAGCAGTTTTGGCATCTTTTTGATCGCCATAGGTATAAATGGGCAACACTTTGCTATAATCATCTTTATAATTATCTTCCATCGTGTTTACAGCTTCTTTTAATGCCTCTTGACCATTATAATAGCCATTAAATTTAGCATTAAGGTCGTGGTAGTTTCTATTTATCCAGGTATTTTTTTTAGTAGAGCAGCCTGACGACAATAAAAAAAGTACTGGAAAACCCAGATAGATAAATAAAGATAGATATAGTGTTTTTATTTTCACTCTCAATCAGTACAAAGTGTAATTTTGAACAACGTAATATTTACGAAAATATTGTTTATTCTATAATTAAATGCCAGGCGTTTAAATATGAATGGCTCTTTTTGCTGTTGCATCTAAACACGCCTCCTTTAAACTTTCGGTAAATGTAGGGTGGGCATGACAAATTCGTGCAATATCTTCTGCTGAGGCTCTGTACTCCATGGCCACTACAGCTTCGGCAATCATATCAGCAGCCCGAGGGCCAATAATATGAACGCCTAAAATTTCATCCGTATCGGTATGTGCCAAAACTTTTACAAATCCATCTGTATCCATACTCGCACGTGCTCTACCACTTGCTTTAAATGGAAACATTCCCACCTTAAAATTTTGACCGTTTGTTTTAAGTTGTTCTTCGGTTGCTCCTACTGATGCTACTTCGGGCCAAGTATAAACAACACCGGGTATCAGGTTATAATTGATGTGTGGCATTTGTCCGGCTAACAGTTCTGCTACAAAAACCCCCTCTTCTTCGGCTTTATGTGCCAGCATTGGACCTTTTACCACGTCACCTATAGCGTAAATGTTTGGTATATTGGTTTGTAACTGCTCATTAACTTCTATTTTGCCGCTTTTATCTTTTGTTACACCGGCTTTTTCAAGTTCCAAGTTATCGGTATAGGGTTTGCGCCCTAAAGCAACTAAGCAATAATCTCCATTAAACGATAGCTGTTTCCCTTCTTTGTTTTCGGCTGTTACTATTACTTCTTTAGCACTTGCTTTAGCTCCTGTAACTTTATGGTTTAAATAAAATTCAATTCCTAACTTGGTTAGTGATTTCTGAAGCTCTTTTCCTAATGCTTTATCCATAGTTGGAATAATGCTATCGGCATATTCAAGTACGGTAATTTTTGCTCCAAGGCGGGCATATACCGAACCCAATTCCAGACCAATAACTCCACCTCCTACTAAAATTAAGTGTTTAGGAACTTCTGTTAGCTCTAAAGCTTCGGTAGATGTAATTATTCTCTTTTTATCAATAGCTATAGAGGGAAGCGAAAATGGTTTTGACCCTGTAGCTATTATTATTTTATCTGATTTAATAAGATTTTCTGTTTTTTCATTTTTCACCTTAATGGTATTTTTTGAATCAAAGCTGCCAAATCCCTGAAAAACAGTGACTTTATTTTTTTTCATCAAAAAGCTTATGCCATCACAGGTTTGTTTTACAACATCTTGTTTACGCTTTATCATTTGCGGTAAATTAACTTTAAGCCCTTTTATTTCAATTCCATGGGGAGCAAAAGATGTTGAAGCATTATGATAATGTTCAGAACTGTCAAGCAATGCTTTTGAAGGAATGCAACCTACATTAAGGCAAGTTCCTCCTAAGGTGTTGTAGCGCTCAATTAGAGCTGTTTTAAAACCCAGTTGCGCACATCTTATTGCAGCCACATATCCTCCGGGTCCTGAGCCAATAACTGTTACATCAAATTTTTCCATTGTGTTTAATTTTAACTATTTATCCTATGCGTTTCAAATTCATATCACGAGGTGGGGCAATAATTAAGGGTACTTTTTCTATAGTTACAGAACTGGTATCCAAACCAAAGGCCTTTTCCTCGGAAAGGCTAATATTTTTAAGCATAAAATAGATTTTCAATATGACACTTTCGTAAAAAGGAAGATCATTTTCTGTGCTTAAAAATTTTTCCATTACAACAAACCTGAAATCGCCAATTACATTGTTTTTATTTAATGATTCGTATCGGCTGGTAATATCAACTTCTTTATTATTAACTAAATCTTGTACAACCTTACGAAACATAAGATTAATTCGAGGAGCCACTCGGAATCCTAGCCTAAAATCAATTCTTATAACGTCTTCTTTTATTATTTCTGTTACTTTATATTCCAAGGTATAAGGCTCATCCATTAGGTCAACATGAACAAACCAGTATAAGTCTGCTCTTTTGGGTTGCTTTTGAAGGATGCTGTATATTATTTTTGATTCAATTTCATCTTTTCTGTTAGCACTTGTCAAATATACTAAATGTGTAGCGTATTTAGGAATACTTAAATCTTTGCTAAGGTCATAAAGAAGTCCTGAATACTCGTCAAGCTTAGCAAATTCAATATACCTATTGCGTATTTTGCGAGAATCATACCACACCCACATAATAAAGACCAATAAACTAGCTACAGTTAAGCTAAACCACCCGCCATGTGGTAATTTTTCTAAATTGGTAATTAGAAATGAAACCTCAATAATGAAATAAATAAGTGCAAAGCTAAATATATAAAACTTGTTATACCTCTTTAAAATCATGTAATAAACAAATAGTGTGCTCGTCATAATCATGCCAATGATGATCGTTAGCCCATATGCAGCTTCCATATTTTTCGACTCTCTAAACAAAAGAACTACGCACAAACACCCGGCCATTAATAGCCAATTGGTTGAAGGAATGTAAAGCTGTCCTTTCATATTAGAGGGATAATTCACTTTAACTTTGGGCCATAAATTAAGACGGATAGCTTCATTAATTAATGTAAACGATCCGCTAATTAAGGCCTGGCTAGCCACTACAGTAGCCACTGTGGCAATTCCTATACCTACAGGCAAAATTTCTTTAGGCACAATAGCATAAAATGGGCTGGCACCTCCTAATTGCTGTCCTTCTATATTTATTAAATAAGAAGCTTGTCCCAGGTAGTTGAGTATGAGTGACACTTTAACAAAAATCCAACTCACTCTAATGTTTTCTCGCCCACAATGTCCTAAATCACTATATAATGCTTCGGCTCCGGTAGAGCATAAAAATATTGCTCCTAGTAGCCAAAAACCTCCCGGATGAGCTATAAGTAACTTGATGCCATAATAGGGATTCAAAGCTTTTATAACTTCTGGATTGTCTTTTATTGACAAAACTCCCATAAGTGCAATAAACAAAAACCAAATTAACATAACTGGCCCAAAAAACTGACCAATAGATTTGGTTCCAAATTGTTGTATAAAAAATAAGAAAATTATTATGACCAAAACAATAGGAACTGTTTGTATTTGTGGGTTAATGGCTTGTAACCCTTCAATAGCAGAAGATACCGAAATGGCCGGTGTAATAATACCATCGCCCAGCAATGCACTTCCCCCAATAATAGCCGGAATAATTAACCATTTTACTTTGGTTTTCTTAACTAATGTATAAAGTGAGAAAACACCTCCCTCGCCTCGATTATCGGCTCGCATTATCAACACAATATATTTAAAGGTGGTTTGCATGGTAAGTGTCCAAAACACGCATGATACCGCCCCCATTATAACTTCTTTGTCAATAATATTATCACCCGCAACGGCACGTAAAACGTATAAGGGAGAGGTTCCTAAATCTCCAAAAATAATACCTAGTGTTACTAAAACGCCTGCTGTGGTGAGCTTGTGGTAATGGCTTTGGTCTGAGTTCATATAAATATTCAGGAGCGTAAAGGTATATAAAAAGCCTCTTCTCTACTTATTTTATTTCTGAAATTCCTATAGTTTTAACTGTAAGCCATCGTAAGCTAAAAATACATTTTGGGGCAAGAAATCCGAAACTTCCTGATGTAAGCCTAATTGATGGCTGATGTGTGTTAAATAAGCTTTCTGAGGTTGTAACTCTTCAATTAACTCTAGGGCTTCGCTCAACGTAAGATGCGAAATATGGCTTTCTTGTCTTAACGCATTAAGAACCAAAATTTTTGATCCCATTAATTTTTTCTTTTCAGACGAACTGATTGTCTTAGCATCAGTAATATAAGAAAAGTCACCTATTCTGAATCCTAAAACAGGTAATTTATAATGGATAACTTCTATGGGAATTAAACGTAAATCTTTAATAGAAAAAGATTCTAACGCAATTTCATTGAGGTGTATAAGCGGTGTTCCGGGATATTTTTCATTTGAAAAAACATAAGCATATTCTCTTTTTACTGCTTGTTGCACTCTATGAGTGGCATACACCTCCATGTGTGTGTGCTGAAAATAATTGAAAGCTCGTACATCATCTAAGCCTGCTATGTGGTCTTTATGTTCGTGTGTTAAAACAACAGCATCTAAATGGGTAACTTTTTCACGTAACATTTGTTGTCTGAAATCGGGTCCGCAATCAATCACGATTCGCGTATTATCATTTTCAACCATAACGGCCGTACGCAAGCGTTTATCAAATGCATGGGCACTGCTACAAACTTTGCACGAACAAGCTATTACAGGAACTCCCTGTGAAGTTCCGGTTCCAAGAAAAGTTATTTTTAATGACATATTTTACCCCAAAATTATAAAGAAATAGTTGAATAATTATGAAAAATACAGTAAAACGAATGCCTTATTTCCAAATTTGTTCACGTGTGATTTCTCTATTGATTTAAGCAACCAATAGGGCATTGCCAACATGATGGACAGGAGCAACCTTCAACCCAAAAAGCCCACGTGCACAACCGCACACCCTCCACTAAGTTTGAAGTTAATTTTAAGTCATTCAGGCCACCTTGAACTTTTCTGTTTACAGAAATTAAAAATCAATAATTAAAATTTAATCCTTAATTTTACTCCAATGAAAAATTTCTACACTTCCCTCTTCCTTTTATTTTTTTTAATAAAAGTGCAAGCGCAAAACACCGCCACCACAATTTGGACAGATGCTTTTGGCTTGCAAGACACGGTGCTTAAAATTCCTACGGTTATTGACGGCAACGATAATCTTTATGTGGCAGGCTCTGTTATTGACAGTTTAACAGGTCCAGATATTTCCATAAAAAAATACGATAAACACGGCACGCCACTT
>CAUJCU010000010.1 GCA_963169745.1 Bacteroidota bacterium | reverse complement strand
TCACATCCGGTAGTGCTTCCTCCAACTATGGTATAGCTTGGGGTGTTGGTGCTGGCCGTGTAAGTAAGCCCATCAATCCAGGTATAGGTGTTGCAAGCGGTTTGAACATCAGTTCCCGTAACAAAGGTATTAATGGTTAAGTCTAAGGTCACTATGCTATCACAACCTGCAACACTGGTTAAAGTATAGGTTGGGGTGTTGGTGCTGGCTGTATAAGTAACCCCATCAATCCAGGTAAAGGTATTGCAAGCCGTTTGAATATCGGTTCCCGTAACTGTATTGTTAATCGTTAAGTCTAAAGTGACAATACTGTCACAACCTGCAACACTGGTTAAAGTATAGGTTGGCGTGTTGGTACTGGCGGTATAGGTAACCCCATCAATCCAGGTAAAGGTATTGCAAGCCGTTTGAACATCGGTACCTGAACTAATAGGAACAATGTGTATATCCAAAATAATCGGAACTCCATCACATCCTGAATTACTTTCAATTACTTGGACTTGATAGATTCCAATTGGAGTTGCTCCCCAATTAATAATAACCCTATTCTCACTAGAGGAAGGCCCTTGATTTGTTGTTATACCTCCTACAAACCCCGGTGTTATAACAGACCATTGATAAGTGGATCCCAATGTTCCAGCACCTCCATTTTCAGGATAATCGACTTGGTATGCCCCAACATATCCAACACAAATTGTTTGTGGATTACTGTTATCGGTTTGAGCAAAAAGTTTACCGGTTACTATGCAAGTAACTAACAAAATAACAAATATGTAAGACTTCCTAATCACTATATTATTTTAAACTCTAGTCATGAAATATTGGAGAAGTGGTTGGCAAAGGATTAATAACAACACTAAATGTGGAACTGCCCGCTAACTGACAACCACTGGAAGCTACAGCATATGTTACTACATAAGTACCCGGAGTTGAAGTGGCTACATCTATTTCTCCGGTTGTGGCATTTATTGTTAAGCCTGATGTGGAACTATAAGTACCTCCCGTAGTAAAGCCCGCATCAGGAACCGGTAATAAGTTCGCATTGTTGGCGCAAACAGGGGTGGTATAGGTAAAGTCGGTTTCAGGGGTTATCGTGTTGTTTATGGTTACACTAAATGTAGAACTGCCCGCTAACTGACAACCACTGGCGGCTACGGAATATGTTACTACATAAGTGCCCGGGGTTGAGGTGGCTACATCTATTTCTCCGGTTGTGGCATTTATTGTTAAGCCTGATGTGGAACTATAAGTACCTCCCGTAGTAAAGCCCGCATCAGGAACCGGTATTAAGTTCGCATTGTTGGCACAAACAGGGGTGGTATAGGTAAAGTCGGTTTCTGGGGTAATTAATGGCATTATTTGTACTTCTAATGTAATGGGGGCAGAAGGACAACCATTATTGGTTTCAATAACTTGAACAAAATAAGTTCCCGGAGGAGTTGTGCCCCAGTTGATTAAAATGTGATTATTAAAGCCCCCAGGACTTTGGTTGGGAGTAATTGTTCCCGTAAATCCTGCAGTAATAACCGACCATGTATATGTGGCCCCGGGTGTCCCATCAGGACCATCCGGAGCTTGCCAATCCACACGGTAGGGTCGGGTTTCTCCTTCACAAATTACTTGAGGCTGGTTGGTTAAGGTTTGTGAAAAACCAACATGATAGGTTAACCCTAAAAATAGGGTCAATATCAAATTTCTAATATTTTTCATGATTTCTGTATTAGTCATGGTAAACAGGTGATAAATTTGGATTAGGATCCACGTTAATATTGATAACAAGTGGATTGGCACATTGCCCACTTGAAGGTGTAAAGGTATAACTCCCGCTTGTTGTATTGTTAACTATTAAAGGACTCCATGTACCGGTTACTCCATTATCGGAAACAGTAGGTAACACAGGTGCAAGTGCACCACTACAAATGGTTGTTTGAAAACTAAATGTGGGTGTTAAAGCCGGATTAATTTGAATGGAGAAGGTTGCAGATACGTCCGGGCAACCTAAAGCAGATGCAATAAAATTAGTTATTGTATAAGTTCCAGGAGAGCTTGCAGATAAATTTATTTCGCCCGTGGCAGTGCTAACAAAAGTTAAACCCGAAGGGGTAGCCGAAAAAAGACCGGCAACGCCTCCCCCAACAAATGTTGGAAAAATATTGGCATCGTTATTACACACCGGACTTGGATATGTAAAAGTAGCTACTGGGGGTGGATTTATTGTAACTACTGCACTTCCGCTAAGAGCTTGGGTACATATCGGACTTCCACCAGTAGAAACACTTACTAAATTGTATGTTGTTGTTGCTATAAGCGTACCGGTATTTAAAGTAGCATTGCCGCCAGCATCTAAAACAATAGTTTGGTTTGAACCTCCATTAATTGTAAAAGTTACTGTTGCATTAGGTGTTCCTGAAAAGGTAATAGTTGTGCTCCCACCGCCACATATAGCTACTGTACCAGATATTGCAGCAGTAGGGGCCGGATTAACTGTTAAAGTAAAAGTGCTAATTAAAGTATAAGTGTCACCGGCATTTATCGAGTAATCACCGTTAACATCGCAATACGAATAAGCCATTACTGTTTCTTGAATTGGAACTGTCCCATTATTTACACCTGTTGGCATGTTATTATCCGGCAAAACAGAACCTGCAACAGGGGTAACACTAGAATACACAACACAATTTGAATTAGCCGTTGTTACTGCATTTATCCAGGTTGTTAAACTAGTTAATGAAGCCCCGCTGCAAATAGTGGCTGACGCATCAGTAACCACAGTTGATGAGCAACAAGTATATGGTAAAAACGGGCTAAAAGTGCACACAGCAGCCGTTGGATTTTGGTCTGCAAATAAAACATTTAAGGAACCTGTAATGTTGGCTGACCATGACCCATAAGCTAATGAGCCACAAGGCACACTGGGTGTAAATTGAGCCGGTGAGAGCTGGTTCGGATATACGTATATTTGAACAGGAGTATTTTGGTTATACCCGTTTGGAAGGTTGGTTAAATTCAAACTCACATTGGCTGTAGTCGTTGTAAAATAGTTATCGTAAACTATAGTTCCACCTACTATTACCGTAACCCAATAATAAGTAGCAACAGCGTAATTATAGCAATAATTTGCCACATTGATATTTAAGTTAAAACTTAATCCGGTTCCTCCAATATTATTAGGAGGTATTGACAAATAGGCTGCGTTTGACGTGCCTCCAAATGGCGAATTAGTAACTGAAACGTTGCTGAGTGAGTAATTTTGATTTAAGATAATTGGGATCATTGGGCCACCTGTAGAGCAACAATTGGGTCCTCCGGAAATACCATTGTAAGTAACTGTAAAAGTTTCATTACCCCCCATACAAGCTGCGGGGGCAGGCAAAGAACTTGGGTTTGGACTTACTGTAAATATAGTTCCTATGTTTGAGGCTATACAATCATTTTGAGGGGTCATGGACCAAGTACAAGTTGTAGAATTAAAAGAGATGTTAACGACATCACTTGCTGTTGTAGGAATACTTGGATAAACTGTAACGGCTTGGATACCGCTGGCTAAAACTGCACCCGTTGATAAGCAAGTAACAGTATAGGGTAAATTAACTGAAATGGTGTTGCAAAAATTAGTGTTTTGAAGCGACAAAGGGACATGAAAATTATTGCAACCTGTAACGGTAGATGTTACCGGACCTGAGGGAGTAGTAATAGTAATTGTTGCAGGTGAAATAGCCATATTAGCTCCAAAAATTATTGAACCTTGAGATCCAAAATTTCCTATAATAGGCCCGGCAATTGTTGTTCCATTTTGTAGCACACTAATGGTACCTCCGGTACCGTTAAACCCATCGCCCCATGCATCATATACATAAAGCTGAAAAATATTACCATAAACGGCCGGATTTAATGGCCCTACAGTATAGTTAAAGTTTCCACCATTAGTTCCAGGACCTCCTGAAGCTACAATTGTGCCCGTTAAAACACTATATACATCCCAGGTAATTTCATTTGCATAACTCGAACCATAATTTCCAACTACATTAAAGGTTATAGTACCATTACATGAGGTATTGGCCACGTCTAAATAATAAACTTGCCCCGCACAAGTAGTGTTGGGGCTAGTGCTGGTACTTGCATAGCCGGGGCAATTTAAAGTTGATGAAGCACAGCTTGCAGGTGCTGTGTATGATTTTGTTAATGAGCAACCAGGATCTCCTGTAAATGTAGCAGTAACATTGCAAGCTCCACCTGAAGCAGTTATCCCAGGTATGGTATAATTAATAGGTGAAACAAAAGGAGCATTAAAAGACACACTGCCCCCACAACTCGAATTAATAACAAGGGTTCCGGTTGATGGAGGATTGGTAAACACAACTTGACCAGAAACAGTATAAGAATTGGAAGCTGGGACACAAGCACTTGGTGTTGCCGTTAAATTAGTCATATTACATAAAATGGCACAATTAGTTGTAGCAGTTGAACCAGTTGTAGCACTAAAGCTAATAGTTCCGGGAGTATTTGAATAATTAGTTAATAACAAGATATAAAACTGCCCCGTTGTGGCACCTGTAATATTTGCTTGTTCTGTAGCTGAAGGGGAGTAACTACAATCGACACTTGGGGCCGAACCATTATAAATTGCAACGCAACCATCGGCCAGTGTACTAAAAGGCCCCCATAAGTCAAAATCAACATCAATGCCCCAACCTCCACCATCTGTTTGAGAAATATCAATGTTTAAATTTCCGGGATTAGCAATTTGCATATAATACCATACGGGATTAGGAGTACTAAGCAAACAATCAATAGAGCCTAAATTGGGCTGATTGGTATTATTCGGAAAATTATATGAAGTTCCCGTACAAAAAGGCAGTGCCGTACCACAATCGTTCCCTGTAGATGGTTGTGTTGTAGAGCAAGTAATGGTTGCTACCCAACCCGGGTATGTAACAGTACCATCTGAAGTAAATTCAAAAGTTAAACAGCCTCCAAGTGTACTGGTAACCATACCGGGGCCTGCTGTTCCGGTATAGCCCCCAATATATGGAGATCCAGTATTGGGTCCGTTATATATATCTAACCAATCCCAATTGCTTTCCAAACTAAATGAAGTAAAATTAAACGTTATGTATTGCCCGGGAGGTGCACAAAAAGTAGCTACAAATGTTTGACCATTTCCATAGTTACTGCCAGCCCCCCCACTATCATAAAACATTCCTCCACAGGCATTACTAACAGTACCTAAATTACCCATATTATAAACCTGAGCTTTTAAAATAAAAGCGGGCAACAGAAATAATATCAGCAGTACAAGTTTCTTCAATATATAATTACTTTATAAGTTGTTCTTTAATAACCATATTTTGGTATAATACCAATTCTATTTCTGTTATTTTTTGTCCATGTCTTATGTTTTGAGGTCGAATCTTACGACCATATAATTGTAAGAGTTCGTTTCCTGATAATAACTCTATGCTTCCTTCTCCATTTGCTAAAGAAATAGTTCTACGGGAATCTACCAATCTTAAACTTTCAATTTGTGGATATTGATTGAGTGCATTGAAGTATAGACTTTCGTTTGCTTTATAGGCACTTTCTAAATGGAGTATAAAATGTTGTTTAGCTTGGCTTTCTTTATCATTTAAAGTCTTTAATGGTGGTCTCAATTTTTGAGCTGCCTTATGACGGTCCAAAGCCATTTGTGCATCTTTTGAGCTTACATTGTTTTTTTGAATGTCAGTTCGTTTTGTATCATCAATCGTTCCTTCATGTACACTTACTTTTTTCAAAACTTCTGGATTTTGCGCCATGCTGTTTACCGAAAATACAATACCTAAAAAGATGACTAACAAGCAGCTGTATTTTTCAACTATATTGACGTATTTTTTCCCCATTATCGGAATAACTCTGTTTTATCAAACATCAAGTTTAACAATATTTTAACAGAATTCAAAAAAATAAATAGAAAAATGATTGATTTTGGTAAAAAAAAAAGCGCAACAAACACAATTATCTGAAAATAAACTATTTAAAATCATCTAATACCTTTGTAAAAAATTTTAATAGAAAAATTGCTACTTCTTTTTCAATTCCTATTTTATATAAATAGCACATTTCAATTAGATAAAAAAAATGCTTCGATTCAGAAAATCAAAATTCACCTTTCTCTTTTTTTAATCAATATTACTATGTTTACAGTTTTATAAATGAGCAAAATCTAATAATATGAGCGAAAGTATTCTCAGGGCACTAATGCAATTATTTGCCATTATTGCTAAAGTAGATGGCACTAATGTAATTGGCAGAAGTATTGTTCAATCGTTTTTAAAGCAGCAGCTCAACCAAGAGTTGGTTAATCAATATTTAGATGTATTTGACAATTTTATTGAAACGATCCACAAACTAAGCAAAGGAACAAATGCTACCAAAAAATTATCGCTTAACTCCGTAAAGGTTTTACGAATTTGTTCAGAAATTAACAAAGAGTTAACGCAGCCTCAAAAGGTAGTAGTTCTTATTCGCCTTATAGAATACATTAATGCCAGTCAAACAGTAGGGAGCCAGGAACTTGAATTTGTTGACACGGTAGCCTCTTCCTTTAATATAGACACTAATGAATACCAAAGGTGTTTAAAACTCATAAACAGTAAGAACGCTTATGAATTTGACTCTCCGTATATATTGGTCATTGATAATCACAAACCTGAAAATATCCGAGAGTCTCGTTTTTACTTAAGCGAAAGCATACAGGGACAAATAGAAGTATTGCATTTCCCTAGTGTTTCTATGTATATTTTCAGATATTTTGGACAAAGTGAAATATACTTAAACGGGCAAGATGTAAAACCAGAAAGGGTGTATATTTTTACACAAGGTTCAAGTTTGCGAAGCACTAAGTTGCAACCTATTTTTTACAGCGATATTGTAAGCAGCTATTTAGCTAGTACCCATAAAACAAAGTTACAATTTCAAACCCGTGAATTAGAGTTTAAATTTAAAAGTGGTAAAGTTGGCCTTCATCCTTTAAACTTAAATGAAGAGTCAGGTACACTCATAGGCATTATGGGCGGTAGTGGTGCCGGGAAATCAACTGTACTTAATATTTTAAATGGCTTGGAGCAGCCTTATAAAGGTGAAGTACTTATAAACGGAATAAACATTCATCAAGACAAGAAAAAAATTGAAGGTGTTATAGGACATATTTCGCAAGACGATTTGCTTATTGAAGAGCTTACTGTTTTTCAAAACTTATTTTATAATGCCAAGTTGTGCTTTGCACAATATGCTGATAGTAAGATTAAGCAAATGGTACTTGACCTCCTGGCCGATTTAGGCTTGAGTGAAACAGCTCATTTAAAAGTAGGTAGTCCGCTTGAAAAAACAATTAGTGGAGGTCAACGCAAGCGACTCAATATAGGTTTGGAATTAATTCGAGAACCATCTGTTCTTTATGTAGATGAACCTACATCCGGTTTATCGTCACGTGATAGTGAAAATATTATGGATCTATTAAAAGAGTTAGCTTTAAAAGGGAAACTCGTTTTTGTAGTTATTCATCAACCTTCATCAGACATATTTAAAATGTTTGACAAACTGTTAATTCTTGATTTAGGCGGCTATCCTATATATTACGGAAATCCCGTTGAAGCTGTAATTTATTTCAAGAAACAAATTAATCATGCCAACGCTAACGAAAGTGAGTGTCTCACTTGTGGGAATGTTAACCCGGAACAAATTTTCAATATAATTGAAACAAAAGTTATTGACGAATACGGAAACGCTACTCCCAAACGTAAAGTATCTCCTAAAGAATGGAATACTTTATATCTACAAGAACTAAATACTAAACTACCTGATGTTTATACCGGTAAAATTCCCAAAAGCACGTTTAAAATTCCCAATAAGCTAAATCAGTTTAGGGTATTTATTACTCGTGATGTAATGAGCAAATTAACCAATAAACAATATCTAATCATTAATTTTTTAGAGACACCTATTTTAGCATTAATACTCAGCTATTTAGTTCGGTTTTATAATACCGGAGAAGGCTCAGATGGGTATCGTTTCTCCGAAAATGAAAACATTCCAGCCTACCTGCTAATGGCTGTAATCATTGCGTTATTTGTTGGTCTTACGGTTAGTGCCGAAGAAATTATTCGTGATCGTAAAATTTTAAAAAGAGAATCGTTTTTAAACTTAAGCAGAGGCAGCTACTTATTTAGTAAAATAGCCATCATGTTTGTACTTAGCGCTATACAAACTTTTACTTTTGTTCTCATTGGCAACAATATTTTAGGTATAGAAAATATGTTTACCGATTATTGGTATATTTTGTTTACAACCAGTTGCTTTGCTAACTTGCTTGGGCTTAATATTTCAGCCAGCTTTAACTCGGCAGTTACCATTTATATTTTAATTCCCTTTTTAATTATACCTCAATTACTACTAAGTGGTGTTATCGTAAAATTTGACAAGTTAAACCCCGCTGTAACTTCGCAAACCAAAGTGCCTGTATGGGGCGAAATAATGGCCTCACGTTGGGCTTATGAAGCTTTAGCAGTAAATCAATTTATGGATAATAGTTTTGAGAAAAACTTTTATTCGTATGATAAAACCATGAGTAAGGCCAATTATAAAAAAGATTTTTATTTGGACCGCTTACTGGCTAAAGTTGATGGTGCTGAAAATACAATGAATGACCCTAATAAAAAAGATATTTATTGGTCTGATTTGGCATTGCTTCGTTCTGAAATTTCGAAAGAATTGGCTATTCCAATCAAGAAAAAAAGTATAAAGCCAAAATTTGATGATTTGGAAAAATTAACTCCCGAAAAATTCAACAAAGAGGTAGGAACAAAAACAAAAAAATATTTGAAAGATCTAAAACAATATTATGTAAAAATGTTTAACCAGGCTAATGATAAACGTGAAAAGATAATAACCAAATTAAACAGTGTAGAAAAAAATTATCTTGTAAATTTACGTATTAATAATGATAATGATAACCTGAATGATTTGCTCAAAAACAAACGAACAACCGATCCTTTTTTAGAAATTGACGGCAAACTAATTCAAAAGATGGATCCGGTGTTTTTAGACCCAGATATAAATGGGATATTAAGAGCTCATTTTTTTGCCCCTAGAAAACCTTTAGCAGGAAGTTATTACAACACCTACTGGATGAATAGTTTTGTAATTTGGGGAATGAGCATTTTGATGGCGATAACATTATATTTTGATGCGTTAAAGAAACTGCTTGATGGGCTTGAGAATTTAATATCACGCTTCTTTAAAAAGAAAGTCCAGTCATAAATATTAGTCTTTTTATTGCCCATTTTCATTTGTCAATTATATATTGAAATAACTTTTCATTACCTAATATTTAATCAATTATAATATATTTGTAAAAAGGGCTGTTCACTTGCCCTCAATTAAACAAAACATGAAGCGAATAGAAACTTACAAAAAAATAATTTTCTGCTTCATTGGAATTGGTTTCACCGTTCATATTTTGTTTACTTTCATATACAACTTCGATAAGATAACAGAGCATGCACAAATACGAAAAGCTGTATTCATGTATATGTTTCCTTTGTTCAACCAAAACAATAAGGTTTTTGCTCCCGATCCTCCTTTTTGCAAACAAGAACTTTGGGTTCAATATAAAAGCGCTCAAGGCAAATGGACTCCTTGGTTAAATCCACAAAAGGAAATGCTTGAACGCCATGTAAAAAACAGGTTGAGTCCGGTTGGAATGCACATAAAACTATATGATTATTTACTGCGGTTGTTATATGATGCACATATTTACGCTGAATATTATATAGAAAGCAGTCAGCTCCCTAATTCGGACTCTCTTAAGCTTAAATACTTGAAACATTATGATGGTTTTAATATGGCACAGCACTATTTCTCTAAGTATGTTCAAAAATCAGAAACAGCAGTACCATACGATTCTATGCACTATAAGATTGAATATGTTTACCCTGAAAAATTTAAAGCACATAAGTTTAAAAATATTAAAGCAACAAAATTAGTTATTAATTTCCCAACCGTTGCTGTACTTAAATCAAAATAAATGAGGTTAAAGTTTAACACCTTTTGCAACACCTATATAACTTCTTTTACTGAGGAGTTTAGGTACGCTCATACGATATCCTTATTTCGTGGTAGTATTTTGATTTTTCTGTTATTATATGCCATACAATTACTGCCTGTAGCCGATGCCTTTTTAGGACCTGATAATTTTATGATCCCGTATTATAAATCTTCAAACTTAATACTCAGGCCCTTAAATCTACTTGAAAACCCTCGCTTTCAGCACTATTATCTATGGTTTTTGTGGGGTTTTATAGGCTGTATATTGGCCTACTTTTTTCTCCCTTTTAAACGATTGTGGTTGATTCTGGTTTATATACTGCTTATGAATATTTATCACAAAACAGCTCCGTTACAAAATGGTGGATTCAGCCTTTTAACCATTGAATTTTTTATGCTGCTGTTTGTTAACGAAAATGCTGTTTCCATAAAAAACAAATACTGGCGAAGTTTTGAAATAACCCTTTCAAATTTTGCTTTTTTAGCCATGCGGTTACAAGTAATTTTTCTTTATCTCGTTGCCAGTTTCTATAAGCTTAAGGGAATCTCCTGGATTGATGGCACTGCCTTTTATTATGTTTTATATAATGATATGTATGCACAACCTATTATTTCAAATGCATTCATTGATAATATTTTTGCAATAAAAGCAGTATCGTGGTTTACCTTACTTTTTCAATTGCTTTTTCCATTTTTAGTATGGTTGAAAAAAACCAAGAAAATTATGATTTTTGCTGGAGTATTTTTTCATTTAATGATTGCCTGGGTTATGGGAATTGTAGATTTTGGCATTATCATGATATTAATGTACATACTATTTAATTCAGACGATTTTAATTAGCTGTAACTCTTAATTTTTCATTTTAAAAACTTCTTCTATTACTACTTTCCGTGTTATTAGCTCTACTAAGCAAACATTATAATTAAAAGTATGTGAACAATTAAAATGAATTTAAAATTTAAAAAAATAGAACAAATTTGTTGTGTTGTTTACTCACAAAACATTCCCTTTTTTGTGTGAAACAAGTATGCATTCAATCAAAAAAAATTGCCTAATTGACCAGAAAGGGGTTTTGTTATTAATCGAACAAGCCCTCTATTTGGAATTATAACATTTAATAAGCTCAGGTATTGATTTGTACTCAAAGTCCTTGGCATCTATCAAAGCTACACATTCCGGTTTTTCTCTAATAAATTCTCTTAATACTTTTTTATAGGTCAGGCGTGGAAAATAAATTAACTCCCCTCCCGCTTTTTCAGCATAATAATCACGCTCTCCTTCTGGAGTTAAACCACCTTCCTCATAGCTTCGTGAAGCTCCAATTTTTCGGGCAAACTCATACTCATACAATTTTACTTCGCCTTGCTGAATCAGGTGCATAAAGACAAGATCTTTGCGGTGTTGCATTTCTCCACGTTCGCATTTTTTAGTAAAATAAAATTCATTGTTCATACAGTACATTTTTATTTGCCAAACATTAAATTTTTTCACATAACCATGTGGATCTTTTAAGTCAACTATGTGATAGTTGTTATTCGTACCTATATCGTAAGGTATTTTTCCGTATAATGTATCGTTATTGTTTGTTACAACATAGCCCGAGTAAAACATTTTTTGAGCCATTACGGGAAATGAAATGAAGCTGATCAAAATATAAAAAATAAAACAACTTTTATATCTCATAATAATAATTATTATATTTGATGCTAAAATAAATAAAATCCGAAAGCCATGAAATTTAAACTCCTTTTAATTACTATTTTCGCAAGTACTTTTTCATTCGCTCAAAGCGTTACTGCTGATGCTAAAATTGAAAATGCTTTGTGTAAAAACTGGAAAATTGTAGCCTATGAGATGTTCGGCACAGTTAATCAATTAGAAGCCAATGAAGTTAACGACCATATTTTATTAAATAAAGATTACACGGCTACCATAACCGAACATGGAGTTACCACAAATGGTAAATGGTCCACTAATGCGGGTATGAAACATATTGCTTTTTTACCCAACAACTCGAAAACACGTAGAGTTTATAACATCGTATCGAACAATGGTAACGAGATTAAAGTAAATTACCAAGATTCTACTCTGGTAAAACGAATTTATCATCTCAAAGCTCAGTAAGAAAACGGAACAACTATTTCAATTTTATTTTTGTCCTTACCCTATGTTTTAATGTGAGGTGTGGGATAACGCCCTCCCTATTAGCGGTTCTTTCTACCTTTACTATGTGTAGATTCTATATTAAAATATGTTGAGCTATAAAATAGTTTATGCATCCTTTTGGAATAGAGAGTTTACTGTCATATAATTGTGTTTCTTAAGATTCAATTATAGGCTTATCAGGAGTCAAAAACACCAGCTTTTATCTGTTACACAAAATGCATATCTTTGAGAAAAATAAAAATGTGGTATGATTGGAGATAAAGCAGTTCAAGAAATAAAAACCTTATTATCAAAGAAAAAGAAAATAGTTATTACAACACACTACAACCCCGATGGCGATGCCATGGGTTCTAGTTTAGGTTTGTATCATTTTTTAAAATTATTGAAACATCAGGTGCATGTTATTACACCTAATTCATGGCCCTCATTTTTAAACTGGATGCCCGGAGTTGAGTTATGTATAACTGGCACTGAGCAACTAAAAAAGGCGGAACAACACATTGAGAAAGCCGATATACTATTTTGCTTGGATTATAATGCATTACACAGAACAGAAATACTTGCTAAAGCTTTGGAGCAAGCAAAGGGGACCAAAATCTTAATAGATCATCATATTCAACCCGAAAATTTTGCTCAATACACTTTAAGCAACACCAAGGCCAGTTCAACCTGTGAAATGATATTTGACTTTATTCAATTACTGGATAAAACCCTTTTAATAAATCCAGATTGTGCCACATGCTTATATACCGGAATTACCACTGACACAGGCTCTTTCAAGTTTCCCTCAACAACAGCACAAACACATAGAGTTATTTCTTTTTTAATTGATAAAGGTGTAGAAAACTCAAAAATTCATCAACACGTTTTTGACACCTATACTTTAGATCGAATGCGACTTTTAGGATTTTGCCTGAGTGAAAAGTTAACGGTATTAAATGAATATCAAACAGCATTTATAGCTTTAAGTGCACAAGAGTTAGTGCATTTTAATCATCAGAAAGGCGACACTGAAGGTTTGGTAAATTATGCCCTTTCTATTTTGGGTATTCGTTTTTCTGTATTATTTGTTGAACGTGAATCAGAAATCAAAATTTCCTTTCGATCAAAAGGGCAATTTGATGTAAACAATTTTGCACGTGCTCATTTTGCTGGTGGAGGGCATAAAAATGCTGCCGGTGGATGCAGCTTACTCACTTTAGATGAAACTATAATGCAGTTTGTAGAGTTACTTCCACAGTATAAAAATACTTTGAATAATGAAAGTTGAATGGCAAATAGCTGTACTCTTGCCGCTCTTTTATAGTGCATGTGGTAATAAGCAAGCAGAGCGTACTGTCACAGTTCCCTCAAAAACATATACCGAGTCGTCAATTAATATCAATAAAAAGTTATTAAACAAGGAAAGTCAAGATATAGACAATTGGTTAAACAGACATAAAATAAAAGCAGAAAAGACTGGAACCGGATTACGCTATTTCAAAATTAAAGAAGGGCATGGAAATTTAGCCCAGCCCGGTCAATGGGCAACTATCGATTATAAAGTTAGTTTGTTAGACGGCACTTTTTGCTATGACACAAAAGAAGGGGGACCTGAAACTTTTTTGATAGAACAAGACCAAGTTGAAAGCGGGCTTCACGAAGGAATTCAGAAAATGCATGTGGGTGATAAGTTTTTATTTATATTGCCTCCACATTTAGCTCACGGGCTTTTGGGTGACGATAAAAAAATTCCTCCATTAAGTACAATTCTTTATGAGGTAGAATTGCTAAAAATTAAGAATGCACCCTAAGTATGCACCCCTGTTCTTTTAGAAAAGTTTGTTTGCTTTTGTCTATTCTTATTGGGGCTTCTTGTAACAGCCCTAAAATGAAAGCCTATGAAGATATCAGTGAAAATGCACAATATAAATTACTCAGTTTTGATGACCAATCTCAAGCCATAAATGTAGGTGACTTAATAGAATTTAAAAGCCTTTATTTAACCAACAAAAAAGATACTATTTACCCCGATAGTACCTTTTTGAACGAAATTTATAATGACACCCTTACCTTTCAAAACAATTTACAGCTTGATGTGTTTCGCCTATTTAAAAATTTACAGGAAAATGATAGTTGTTTAGTGCAATTCAATACCCATTCTGATTTCATGAATAGGCTCCATAAAAAGTATGTAAATACTAAGGAAACTGACACTATAAACCTTTATATTAAAGTAAAGAATATATATAAAGGACAAAGTAAAACAGCCTATTTACTGGAGCAAAATGCCATTGCACGCTACATTACTTTTAGTCAAAAAAAATGGCAGGCCACTGAAAGTGGCATATTTTTTCACATTACAAAACCCGGTGATGGAAATGCTTTAGCACTGAACGAAACGGTAAAAATTGCTTACAAAGGTTATTTTTTAAACGGGCAAGTGTTTGACAATTACACCCTATACAATCCCTATTTTGAATATAAAATAGGGATTCAAAGTCAGCTTATCAGAGGCCTTGAAATTGCACTAAAGCATTTGAATAAGGGCAGTGAGGGTGAGTTTATTATTCCCTCAAATTTAGCTTTTGGATCTCAAGGTAGCTCAACCGGTATTGTGAGTGCTTACAAACCCCTGCTGTATAAGATACAAGTGTTGAAAAATTAGATCAAAAAATTACAAATACAAATCTAAATCGCCTAAGCCCTGCCTGATAATAGTAAAATTACCTTCGCTGCAATCAACAATAGTTGAAGGTTGGATACGGCCATAGCCACCATGAATAACAATATCCACTTTTTCATTAAACTTTTCGTAAATAAGTTCCGGGTCAGTGGTGTATTCAACAATCTCATCATCGTCTTTTACCGAACTGCTTAATATCGGGTTTCCTAAGGTGTGTACAATTTGGCGCACTATATTATTATCTGGTATTCGTATTCCTACCGTATTTTTTTTATGTTTAAACAACTTAGGAACTTGGCTGCTGGCTTCAAGGATAAAGGTAAAAGGACCGGGTAAAGCCTTACGCATTACTTTATATACAGGCGTTGAAACATACCGTGTATAGTCAGACAAATGACTCAAATCATAACAAATTAAAGAGAAATTAGACTTTTCGGGCTTAATTCCTTTAATTTTACAAACACGCTCTACGGCACGGGTTTTATTTATATCACATCCAATTCCGTAAACAGTATCAGTAGGGTAAATAATAACCCCCCCATCTTGCAAACAAGAAACAACAGTTTGAATTAATTTTTCCTGTGGATTATCGGGATGAATTTCTAATAACAGAGCCATAATTTAGGGTGATGTAAATACATACTGAATTAAATTAGCCCCCATTTTTAATGCCTTCTGATGGGTTTCGGGACTGTCTTTATGCACCTCATAGGATTCCCATCCATCACCTAAATCAGTTTCATAATCGTAAAAGCAAACCATACGTCCTTCATAAAACAAGGCAAATGCTTGCGGTGCCTTTCCATCATGTTCATGAATTTTAGGCAATCCGTTTGGGAAATCAAATTTTTGATGAAATACAGGATGATTAAAAGGAATCTCTACAAAATCTAATTCGGGAAAAACAGCTTTCATTTGAGGCCTAATGAATTTATCCAAACCATAGTTATCTGAAATATGTAAGAATCCGCCCGAGAGTAAATATTTTCTTAGATTCTCAGCCTCCTGCGAATTGATAATAATATTGCCATGTCCGGTTAAATGCAAAAAAGGGTAATTAAAAATCTCGGCACTCCCAATATCTACTACTGCTTGTTCGGGGTTCATATTCATTTTAAGATTTTCATTACAAAATTTAATTAAGTTGGGTAGTGAGGTTTCTAAATTAGCATACCAATCTCCTCCCCCGTTATACTTAACTAATGCCAACTGAAAGGCAGTTCCTGCTGGTTTAAAAGCAGTCAGCACACTATACAATACCATCCATAAAATAACGCAATATTTCTTCATACTTTACAAAAGTACATGAAAAATCAAATGTATTCCACAATACTTGTATATTTTTATGTAGAAAATAAACCCCAAAACACTTATATCCAGTTGTGTTAGAATTCGGCTAAACCAAATTGAGCATAAAATAAAGCCTTTTAAAATAAAAGACACAGCCGTAAAATATTTAAAAGTATTTCTATTACTTTGTGTTTTTTACAGGCTACCCCATTAAATATGTACAGCAAAAAAATAAAGGAAGTAATACACAATCCGCATGTTTCGGTGGACTGTGTTGTTTTTGGGTTTCAAGAAAATGATTTAAAGGTATTACTTATTGAGCGAAATAATAAACAAAATGGCTTGAATACACAGGTAAAAAAAGATTGGTTGTTACCCGGAGATTTGGTTTTTGATAATGAAGATTTAGATACTTCGGCAAAACGCATTTTAAAAGAATTAACCAACTTAGAAAATATTTATTTAGAACAGTTTTATGCATTCGGAAATCCGGAACGTGTTCGAAAAAAAACAGATAAATTATGGTTAGAATCAATACGGACTGAACCCGAGGCACGAGTAATTACCATTGCTTATTTTTCGCTCGTAAAACCAGATGACTTTAACCCAAGTGCTTCTTCATTTGCACAAGAAACGGAATGGTATTCTTTAAAAGACTTGCCCGAACTTGCTTTTGACCATAATGAAATAGTTGCGTATGCGCTTAAAACATTAAAAAAGAAAATTCAAACGCATCCTGTGGGTTTTGAACTATTACCTCAAAAGTTTACTTTAAGCCAACTTCAGAAATTATATGAAACTATTTTAGGACATACCTTAGATAAAAGAAATTTCAGAAGGCAAATGATTAAAAAAGGCTTGCTGAAAGCCTTACAAGAAAAACAAAGAAATGTTCCGCACAAACGTGCTCAGCTTTTTGAATTTGACCAGGAGAAATACCTGCAAATGAGTAAAGATGATTTTGAATTTTTAAAATAATTTTTCATAAAAACTTACAGCTAAACAGGGCAATATCATCAGCATAAGAAACATCTTGTTTAAATTTATCTAAAGCAAGAATAATACTTGTGTTTATTTTCTTTACATCAGCATCTTTCTTTTTCAAGATAATTTGTTTGAGTTTATCCATGCCAAATTCATCTCCATTTTCATCATTTTGTTCCACCAGCCCATCGGTATAGCATACTAGAACAGTATTGGGCGACATGTGCATGATTCCTTCTCTAATTCGTGGCACTTCTTGTAACATTCCAACACCAATGCTTCCTGTGGTTAAGTTAAAAATAGTGTCGGCAGAAAGAACCAAAGGGGGATTATGTCCAGCATTGATATAGGTAAGCATTCGGGTTAAGATATTATATTTTGCTAAGAAAATAGTAATAAATTTTTCTCCTTTAGCATTTCCAAAAACTATAGTATTCAAATCGTGTGCAATTTCGGAGAGGGAACTATTATGCTTAAACAAGGCTCTTAAATTAGCTTGAAAGTTTGCCATAAGTAGGGCAGCACTTACTCCTTTACCAGATACATCAGCTACGCAAAATGCCACTTCATTCTCATTCAATCTGATAAAATCATAATAATCGCCTCCAACTTGATGATGCGGCTGATAATAGGCATTTACATTTAAAGTAGAATCATTAGGCAATTTATCAGGAAACAACATGGCCTGCATTTCACTTGCCAGTTCCAACTCTTTGCGAGAAGCAACTTGTAATAGATTTTCACGAAATAGCCTTTTATTTTCAATAGCAACCATCATTACGTTGGTTAGTGTTTGAACAAATGGCAAATGTTTAATTGCCGGACTTATTTCAATTTTTTGTTCATCAATATCACCAATAAGCAAATAGGCTAAAGGCTGATTCTTATGGTGTACTGGAATGATAATGTCAAAGGCCTCAATATTTGAATCTGAGGCTACTAAATCAATTTCGGTAATTTCTTTATATTTCAATAACTCAACTTCAACCTTAATATCTTCTACGTCTGTGTTAATTCCATGTTTTAACACACACCTCCAACTATTAGTATAGGTATAAAGAGCAATTTTAGGAATATTCAGTTGATGAATAAGAATACTTTCATAAATAGCAAATAAGCCATCAGTAGGTATATTGTTATTAATAGCCTTAGTAATTTCAAGCAAAGAATTGAGCTTTATATTTGCAATGCGCTTTTTAAAGCTTGATTCTTTGGTCTTCGATTGCTCTATGAATTCTTGAGTCTTATTCATGAATTGCTTCTGCAAAAAAATAATTAAGTTTTAAAACGTATTTTTTTTATAAACGTTGCAACTTTAATGAATTTATTTTAATAATAAATTAGAAATGTATCTTTCTGTTTTATTTGCTGACCAATATCGTATTTTATACGATTAGAAAAACAAAGTTGTAGGACTTATCAAATTAAAATAATTTTAGCTCTAATTATTTAGAAAATAAAAAATAAACATTATGTCGTATTGTCAAGCTATATTAAATATGCCCGAATCAGAGAAAAAGCAACTCCATCTATTTTATCACAATCATTTGTACGGGTTTCCATTAACGAATGATAACGAGCTTTTTGGACGTTTTGTTTTAGAAATAAATCAAGCCGGATTAAGTTGGGAATTAATGCTAAAAAAAGAAAAAGCATTCCGAAAAGCATATCAAAACTTCGCAATTAAAAAGGTGGCCCATTTTGGTGATGAAAAAATAAATGAACTGCTTCAAAACAGTGGCATTATTCGTAATAGGCTTAAAATAAAAGCTGTAATTTATAATGCTCAAGTAATTTTAAATTTACAAAAAGAATACGGTTCATTTGCACATTGGTTGCAACATCACCACCCCAAAAGCCTAAACGAATGGACAAATTTATTTAAGAAGAATTTTAAATTCACAGGTAATGAAATTGTGAATGAGTTCTTAATGAGCATCGGATATTTACCTGGAGCTCATGATCTTAATTGTCCCATATTTAAACAAGTATTAAAATTGAACCCTTTCTGGTCAAGAACCTAAATTAATCGTGAAGAACAGGGGTGGTTGAAGGTACAGCAGTTACCGTAATTGTAGCTTGTATGGAATAGTTGCTTACACACAAAGGAGTAGCAGCCATATAAGCATTTAGTAATTGATATACCTGTGTGGCATTTAACATTCCTGTGTTTATCACAGCATTTCCTGAGGCATCTAAAATAAGAGTTTGTGGACTTCCGCCATTGACCGTATAGGTTATTGTTGCTCCCGGAGTACCTGTAAATGTAATCAAAGTTGAAGCTCCTTGGCAAAAGGAAGCATTGCCACTGATGTTAGCCCATGGCCCAATATTAATAAGTGCAAATGGTGGGTAAGAAAAATCGTTCCATCCGCTTAATGTTAACTCTGTAAATGGCGAAATAATGGCAGATGTTGCAGGTCCTGTATTTTGCCATTCAGGAGTGTTTTGCCAATGACCTACTGTACCCCAATTTCCATCAACAAGAGGATCGTAGTAAAATTGGAGTGTAACCGGAGAGCTTCCATTGATTTGATCGATATAGTGAAAATAGTTGGGATTAACTAAACAAATGGTAGCTGCTTTTATTGATCGGTCAAAGCCTTCGCTAGTTGCATCGGTGTTTGCCATACGCACATTATACTGCTGTGTTGAATTATCGGAAGGGGTTATAGCAATAGGGCGGTATCGTGTTAGGCCAACTGAAGAACCAACTGGAAATAGATAAGATGATGGCGTGTTCATTATACGCGATAAACGTCCAATTCCTAAACTGCTTACAAAGCCACTGGTACGAGTTATAGCATTGGGGTTTGTGTTTGTTATATTTAGTATATTAACATCAGTAGCCAATTCGCAATCATTCAAATCAAGTTGAAAATTTACGGAGGTATTTATGGTTTGTGTTTTAATTCCTGTACCACTTAGTGTTAAATGATAAAAATCAGTATTACTGCTTCCAGAAATTAACTGATTCCCTCCGTATAAAGTTACTTGTGTGTAATCGGATATAAAAGTGCCATTATTTATCCAATCACCTTGAATATAATATTGTCCGTTAGAACCACCACCATTAGCAGTAGCCTCATTTATAAAATTTCCTTCAATTGTTGTTATTCCTGCGTTTTGAAAAGAACCAGAATAGTTGTTTAAAGTGGTTGTTTTAAGCATAACAACGGCACCGCTTTGAATACTAATAGGAGCTCCATTGTTAAAAAAAACCTGAGCATTTGTGTGAGAAACAAAAACACAAACAAAAAGTAAAACTATTCTATATTTAATAAATATAAATTTCACATTTCAGTATTATTTCTTTGATTCATTATCTATATCAGAAAGTAATTTATGGTTTTCAGGAGCCTTGTCCCACCTGTTTGTAAATTTGAAATGATGTTCTTTACCGTTTTTATCTTTATATACCTGATCGCCCATAGTAGCTACAATTTGATAGGAAAACGATATATTAGATTTTCCTTGATTTAACTCTTGAACTTCAAAATTTTTAATTGATTTACTTTTCACATAAACACCGTTACAATCACCTTCGGGTTGAATAAATACTTTTAACGGATGTTCTTCATCTACTATTATGTTTTTACTTAAAATAGGATCAATAGTTATTAGAGCATAGCCATCTTTCAATTGCCCCACACCATAATCAACATATAAACATTCAGGGCTTTCAGGGCTGTTTAACATAACTCTATTTCCCTCTAAGTCATCTACTACTGTTGATACAACTCCGGCACCAATAATTTTTCTAACCGTTGTACTTCCAACAATAGATCCAATACTCCAAACAAATGGAATTCCTAAGCCACTGTTTTGTATATAAATACCTGATGAATTTACGGTATGGTTAATAATTACGGCTACTCCCAAAGTATTGCCTACAAAGCATCCGCCTGCGCCATTTTGAATAGCGTTTTGTGAAGCATTTTGACCTATACCAATGACCCCATTTCCTCCCCAGTGATAATTATGTCCATATACTGTTCCTAAGCCCCCAAAGGCTGTAAACATATTACCTCGAACATCCAATTGACCATCTGTTACAGCATTGTTTATTGTAGCTCTCCCATTAGGCATTATACGCATTCTTTCAATGCCATTAGTAGAAAATCCTAAAATGTTTGTACCGGCTCTGAACATTCCTAAACCGGTATTATTAGAGAAACTGTAAAAAGGTAACGCAGAAGTTCCATCTACCGCCAATGCCTGACTATTGACGTTTAGAGTTAGTCGTGGAATGTTATTTACTCTAAATACAAGTGATTTATTATCCAAAGTGCCTAAAAAGTTTAAGCTGCTATTGGTTCCTCCGTTTCCAAGCAAATCCCATGCGTTAGCTGTAGATGGCCCTGGTGGCCCCTGAGGCCCTGGAGGCCCCGGAAAGCCATTACATAATGACCCCCAAGTCATGGATACTGCGTTATAAAAAAAGTAACATTCCAAATTAATATCATACACTAATAATCCATTAGCCGGTGCCGGAATTGCTAATCTTTGCGCTGTTGTAAGACGTGGAGCTAAGAAACCTTTATCGATACTTTGTAAGTCAAGTAAAGCAGAGGCATCAGGTGCGTTTGTTCCTATTCCTACATTATTTTGTGCTTGCGTAATTGAAATAGAAAAAAACAAGCATAACATTCCCGCTAATGCTTTTAATGAAATAATGTATTTTGTAAATTGCATTTAGGATCATTTTTATACAAATATATTGCGTTTTTTGTCTAAACTACAACATAATCTAAGTTTTGAATGAAGCGCAACGAGAATAATCATATATACACTTAAACAACCTATTGAGTTTAATTTTATTATTTTTGATAAAAAAAAGGAATAAATGAAAAAAATATTGATGTTCGTTTTGCTCCCTTTTGTAGGGTACAGTCAAAACTCTAGTCCCACAGTGCAGGTAACAAATGCTGTTGTTGATACATTGGCTAAAACAATAAGTGTTAATTATCAGGTAAATGATGGGGATAACGATAGTCTTGAAATTAGGGTGTTTTTAAGTGCTGACAGTGGCATCAGTTATATTGCACCTATCCAAAATGTGAGTGGTGATTTCGGGTTTCCAGTATTTTCAGGAAATAATAAAAACTTAGTATTACAATATAACACCGATAGTTTACACCAGGCAGCTCAATATGATATTCAAAAGTGGTTTCGAATCAAAATAATAGCCAGCGATCGGAAGCCTATAGCAATTGAATCTTTACTTCAAAGTATTGACAGTGCATTAGTTTTAAATTATATGCAATACCTAGCTCAAAAAAGACATCATATTTCGGCACCGGGTGGTTTAAGCGCTGTAAAAGACAGTATTGAAAGTAATTTTATACGAAATGGATTACAAACACAACGCCTTCCTTTTAATTTTGGCAATGTTGCTTCAGAGAATATTGTTGGTCGCAAACCTGGATTCATCAAAGAAAAAAACACCATCATAGTAGATGCCCACTTTGATGCTGTAGCCAACACACAAGGTGCCGATGACAACGCATCTTCTTTAGCTGCTATGCTTATTTCTTCACAAATTTTATCTTCATATAATTTTAAAAAGACTTTAAAATTTATTGGATTTGACAAAGAAGAAAGTGGATTAAAAGGCTCCTTGTTTTATGTTAATAATTCTATTCCGTACTATGAAAATATTGACGCAGTACTAAACGGAGAAATGATTGGGTATTATAATGACAGTGTTAATTCTCAAACTATTCCAAATGGCTTTTCTACGCTGTTTCCTGCAGCTGTTGATTCTATAAATAGTAGCGGCAATCGAGGAATATGGCTTTTTACTGTTGGAAATACCAACAGTGCCACTTTAGCACAAAATTTTGACTCAATAGCACGATTATATGTTGATCAAGTAAAAACCTTGATATTAAGTGTTCCCGGAAACGGACAAATAGCTCAGGATCTTAGAAGAAGTGATCATGCTGTATTTTGGGATGCCGGTTATAAAGCTTTAATGCTAACAGACGGGGCAGATTTTCGTAATGCTAATTACCATACTCCTGGAGACAGCCTCAGCACGCTTAACATTCCATTTTTAACACGTAATATAAAAGCTATTACTGCCGTTGCAGCCGAATTGGCACAGCCTCTTTCAGCCGGTAGTGATAGTTATGGAAGCTGGCAGTTAATTAAGGATGTTCCTTTTTCTTTACCTAAAAATGAACTCTCTTCTACGGTTATGATTTATCCTATTCCTGCACAACAACAGTTGTATATTAAAACCGGATTTGATTCAAAATACTTAAGCCTCTCGCTTAAAGATAATTCAGGCAAAGAAATAGGAAATAAAAATTATCAAAAAATTAATGGAAATCAGGTCTATTCAATCTCACTTTCTGGGTTAACGCCCGGGGTATATTTAATTCAAGGAAACTGTGAACAAGGTAATTTTACAAAACGTGTTGTTGTTTCAAAAGATGAAAAATAACAAACAGGTGTTTCATGTTAAGAATGCTTGGAATTAAAAGCAAACTTCACTTTCAATAATGTTAATAAGAGAAATTATTCCTGAAGCCTGAGATAAATCATTTTTTATCATACTCTTAATTTCATATTTTTGTTGCTGAAAGTATTATCTGAGTAAATTTTAATTATATGCTTTCTAACCATCAATGTACAGATTGCCATCACTGCACCACAAGAGTGTTTTCGATTTTTCATGTGCTGAATATTGATGAAACTTCATATCTTCAGAGCCAAAGAACACATATATTATTAAAAAGTGGTGAGACTCTTTTTCATGAAGGCCAATACCCTTCGGGGTTTTATATTGTAACAAAAGGCAAAATAAAAATTTCAAAAACAGGTATAGAAGGCAGAGAACAAATTTTACGCTTTGCTAAAGAAGGCAACATTGTTGGTTATCGAATTAGTAACGATGCTTATACCTGTACTGCTACCGCTATAACTGATTTGCATTTGTGCTTTATAAAGAATGAAGTGGTGCAACATTTATTTAAGAAAAATCCGGATTTGGTTTTCCAGTTTTTACGCGTTTTAGCAGATGATTTGAAAGACTCAGATTCTAAATTACTTCACTTATCGCAAAAAAACGTTAGAGAAAGGGTGGCCGAATCTTTACTTTTATTATCTGAAATATATGGTACTGAAGCTGATGGTTGCACCATTGACGTTGTTTTAAAGCGTGATGAATTGGCTGGAATTGCAGGTACCATTCGCGAAACTGCCACACGGTTTCTCTATGAGTTTAAAGACGCCAAGCTCATTGAATTAAATGGAAAAAAAATAAAAATTCTTGACTTAGAAATGCTCCAAAAGACTGCCAACACTGCTTTCTAAGATATCTTTTCATTTGCTTACCTATTTTTCTATCCCAAATATTGAAGCTATTTAATTACTTATATTTTAAATAGCCTATTTTTTACTCCTCTAAATTTTCATTTTTAAAATAATTCTACAGCCTTATAATTTAAAAAACAGAGCAAACGAATATGTATTAAAAATCACATTTTAATGTAAGAAAAACCATTTTTTTTCGAGACTATATAGAATAGGTTTGTCAACACATAAACAAATATAAAGTTCATGTATATGACAAATCTAAACTGCTCACAATTGCTTTATGACAAGCCAAAATTCGGTATAAAATTTATTACGGGATTAAGTTTGTTTTTACTCCTTTTTTATAGTCCATGTAAAATTGCCTTTGGGCAAGATGGAGAAGCGATTTTTAAACAGACCTGTTCTGCCTGTCACACAATAGGCAAAGGGAAATTAGTAGGGCCTGATTTAGCTCATGTTCACACACGCAGAGATGTAGAGTGGTTGCATAAGTTTATAAAATCATCGCAAAGTCTTATTAAAAGTGGCGACAAAACAGCAGACTCTTTGTATCAGGCATTCAACAAAGCAATAATGCCCGATCAACCATTAGATGACAATAGTATTAAGAGTATTTTAGCGTACATTGAAAGTAGTAGTAGTGCCCCAGCAGCGGTTTCTCAAAATGCTGCTCCATCTACAGCCCCGACAGTGCAAAACGAAGCAGATGAAATTTTTTTAACAAATACCAATATTATACTGATGATAGCTGTAATAGCACTGTTGGCTATTATACTCACATTAGCTAAAATGAACCGAAAGTTGGCTGAAGAGCTGGCCGATTTATACAATATGAACAGAACATTTTTTAAAAAATAAAACTATAAACGTCAGATACTCATATTAAATCTACATACCATGAGAATAGCGATTTTCCAAAATATACCCTTTGTTACCTTGATGTTATTATTTGTTTTTAATAGCCATGCAGCATCTGAAAAACCCAGTAGTCAAGACTGGAAGAAAGGAGAAGACCTCTTTGTTGGGAAAATTCGATTTATAAATGGAGGTCCGGCATGCAACTCATGTCATAATGTTAGTATCAATGGGTTTGTAAGTGGCGGTACACTTGCAAAAGATTTAACACAGGCAATATCTAGGCTTACTGCTGATGGAGCCAAGCCCTTTTTTGCAAGCAACCCTATGCCCATGCCACAAATGCAGCAGTCCTATTCTGGAAAACCCCTTACTGAGCAGGAAGTAAATGAAGTTATAGCTTTTTTAAAATATGCAGATAATGCTGCTAAAACAAATCCACCCTCATCACCTGTGGCTTCTCGAATGATTATGGGAGGTGTTGCCGGTGTTATTACACTTTTGATTTTGTTTTCATTCTTCTGGATGAAGCGTAAACAACGAACAGTGAATTATTCCATTTTCGAAAGACAGATAAAATCGAGTTAAAATTTATAATTAACAGAAATATTTAAAAATAAACATTGATATTATGAGTTGGATAGAAGACATTATCTCGCCTAAAACCCGCCAATGGGAAGAATTTTACCGCAATCGCTTTCAGCATGATCGTATCGTTAGAAGTACGCACGGTGTAAACTGTACCGGAGGTTGCTCATGGCAAATTCATGTGAAAGACGGTATTGTCGTATGGGAAACACAGCAGCTTGATTATCCCTTACTAGAAGACTCACTTCCTCCCTATGAACCACGAGGATGCCAGAGAGGAATTTCATACTCTTGGTATTTATACAGTCCATTAAGGATTAAATACCCTTTAATTCGGGGTTCACTACTCGATATTTTCAGAGAAGAAAAGGAAAAATCTGGTGGAAACCCTCTAAAAGCTTGGGAAAATATTCAGAAAGATAAGGAAAAAAGAAAACGCTATCAGTGGTCAAGAGGTAAAGGTGGTTTTCGCAGAGCAACCTGGGATGAAGCACTTGAAATTATGGCTGCTGCAAATATTTATACCGCAAAAAAACATGGCCCCGATCGTGTAGCGGGGTTCTCTCCTATTCCAGCCATGTCGATGTTGAGTTATGCTGCCGGAGCACGATTTTTACAGCTTTTTGGTGGATTTAATTTAAGTTTCTACGATTGGTATTGTGACCTTCCGACTCATTTTCCTGAAATGTGGGGAGAGCAAACCGATGTATGCGAAAGTGCTGACTGGTATAATTCAAAATTTATTGCCGATATGGGTGCATGCCTGAACATGACCCGAACACCAGACTGTCATTTCTTTGCAGAATCTCGCCACAATGGAACAAAAGCAGTAGTATTCTCACCCGATTTCAGTCAAGTGTGCAAATATGCTGATCAATGGGTTCCCGTTCATCCGGGTACAGATAATGCTTTTTGGATGGCCGTAACACACATTATATTAAAAGAATACCATCACCAAAAACAAACACCTTATTTCATTGATTATACCAAGCAATATACGGATAGTCCATTCTTAATTCATCTTGAAAAAGAAGGTGACCACTACAAGCCGGGGCGCCTGGTTCGAGCCAATGAAATAACAAAATGGAAAGACATTGAAAATGGCGACTGGAAATTTCTGAATATTGATGAAACATCCGGAGAATTTGTTGTGCCTAAAGGAGCTATGGGGCATCGTTGGGAAAAGGCGGGAGGAAAATGGAATATGAAATTAGAGTGTAGCGAAACCGATAGAAAATTCGACCCGGTACTTACCTTACTTCAAAAAAATGATGGTGTGCTTCAAACAGAATTTATTGAATATGGATTAAACAATAAATTTTTAAGAGGTATTCCGGTAAAATATATGGACACGGTAACCGGAAAAGTTCCGGTTGCTACTATTTATGATATACTGATGGGGCAATACGGTGTAGATCGTGGCTTGCAAGGACAATACCCAAAAGATTACACCGACAAGGAAGCCTCATATACTCCGGCCTGGCAAGAAATTTTTACTGGTATTGATGCTAAAACTGTTATTCAGTTTGCCAATGAATGGGCAAAAACTGCCGATACAACGAAAGGGAAATGTATGGTAATAATTGGTGCTGGTATAAACCATTGGTACCACGCTAATTTAATTTACCGTTCGGCAGCAATGGCTTTGGCTTTATGCGGCTGTATTGGCAAAAACGGTGGTGGGTTAAATCACTATGTTGGTCAGGAGAAATTAGCCCCTGTTGATTCATGGGGAGGAATTACCTTTGCTAAAGATTGGGTAGCAGCACCGCGTTTGCAACAGGCACCTCTTTGGCATTATATTAATACCTGCCAATACCGTTACGATGGTTTCCATTATCATTACAATCCTGTACCTGAGAATGATTGGAGTAAAAAACATGTTGCGGATACCATTTTTACTTCCGTTAGAAACGGGTGGATGCCTTATTATCCACAGTTCAATAAAAACCCTTTGGAACTGACTAAAGAAGCAGCTGCAAACGGGGCAAAAACAAATGAAGAAATTGTGAATTTCACTGTTGAGCAATTAAAATCACGTAAAATGGAATTTGCTATTAATGATCCAGAATCAGAAGTAAATTTCCCAAGAGTATGGTACATCTGGCGTGGTAATGCTATTCATGGAAGCATGAAAGGAACAGAATATGCACTGCATCATTACTTAGGTACACATTCCAACATAATTGCTACCGATTCTGAAGATAAAACAAAAGAAGTAAAATGGCATGACATTGCACCTGTTGGCAAATTGGATTTGGTAGTTGATCTGAATTTCCGAATGGATTCATCAGCATTGTATTCTGATATTGTTCTCCCGGCTGCCTCTTGGTACGAAAAAACTGATATGAACAGTACTGATATGCACTCTTTCATTCATCCATTAGGGCAAGCTATTGCACCCGTTTGGGAATCAAAAACAGATTGGGATATTTTCAAGCATCTGGCTAAAGCAACCAGCGAAATGGCTAAAATTTATTTTAACGAAGTGCAAAAAGATATTGTGATGACCCCATTACAACACGACTCTGTTGATGAAATAACACAACCAACCATTAAAGATTGGTTTAAGGGAGAGTGTGAAGCAATTCCGGGTAAAACAATGCCAAAATTCGCTATTGTTGAACGTGACTATACCCAGTTGTATGAAAAGTTCATTACGCTAGGAGAAGGCATTCGTGAAAAAGGATTGGGCGCACATGGCAATCATTATTTCTGCAAAGAAGAATATGATGATATGTGTGTTTCCAATCATTTCCATCAACGAGAATATCAAGGTAAAAAACTCCCCTCAATTCAGGAAGATGAATGGGCTGCCAATGCTGTACTTAACCTTTCCACCTTAACCAACGGAAAGTTGAATGTACAAGCCTATAAAAACATGGAAAAGAAAACCGGATTAACATTAGCTGATTTAGGAGAAGGAAGCAAAGATGTAAAACTACGTTATGCTGATTTAGCAGCACAACCAAGAAGATACAATACATCTCCCCTTTGGTCAGGATTAATGAATGATGGTCGTGCCTATTCAGCATACACTTATAACATAGAACGATTAGTTCCTTGGCGAACATTAACAGGAAGGCAGCATTTTTATCTTGACCACGAATTATATATTTCACATGGCGAGCATTTACCAACATATAAACCAGCTCCACGCCCTGAAGTTTATGGCGATTTAAGAGAAACTTGGAAAAAAGGAAAAGCACTTGCACTCAACTATCTTACTCCGCATGGTAAATGGCATATTCACTCTACGTACATGGACAATCTGCGTATGCTTACGCTTTCGCGTGGTATTGAACCATGCTGGCTTAGTGAAAAAGATGCTGAAACTTTAGGTATAAAGGATAATGACTGGGTTGAAGTGCATAATGACCATGGTGTGTATGTAACAAGAGCTGTGGTTAGTTCACGTATTGCCCCGGGAAGTTGTATTGTTTATCACATTCCTGAACGGACGATAGGTATTCCAAAATCACAGTTAAGAGGTGGGAAACGAGGTGGTGGACATAATAGTGTAACCCGCACACATCTTAAGCCTAATTATTTGAGTGGTGGTTATGGACAGTTCTCTTATCACTTCAACTATTGGGGGCCTATTGCACCACAACGTGATACACACGTAGTAGTTAAAAAAATGGAAAAATTGGAATGGTAATATAAAATCTAAAAACAATTAAAGTATGGATGTTCGTTCGCAAATATCAATGGTTTTTCACCTCGACAAATGTATAGGTTGTCATACCTGTTCTGTCGCTTGTAAAAATATCTGGACTGATCGTAAAGGTGCAGAATATATGTGGTGGAACAATGTTGAAACCAAACCCGGAACGGGTTACCCCACTAAATGGGAAGATCAAGAAATATACAAAGGAGGTTGGCAAAAGAAAAATGGTGAAGTGTCATTAAGAGGTGCCGGTAAACGCAGGGGATTAACGAATATTTTCTACAATCCTAATTTGCCAGTAATTGACGACTATTATGAACCCTTTACATATAAATATTTAGACCTAATTGAGTCACCGGAAGGAGAAGTACAACCAACAGCACGCCCGGTATCATTGATAACTGGTGAACCCATAGATATAAAAATGGGACCTAACTGGGATGACGATTTGAGTGGAACTCCCGACTATGGAAGAAATGACCCCAATCTTCAAAACCTGAGTGCTGCCGAACAGGAAGTAATGTTTCAGTTGGAGAAAATGGCTTTCTTTTATTTGCCGCGTATTTGTAACCACTGCTTAAATCCTGCCTGTGTGGCTTCTTGCCCTTCGGGAGCTATATACAAAAGAGGCGAAGATGGTGTGGTATTGATCAATCAGGAAGTTTGTCGTGCATGGAGGATGTGTGTTACTGCGTGTCCTTACAAAAAATCATACTATAATTGGCATACCGGAAAATCAGAAAAATGTATTCTCTGTTTCCCTCGTTTAGAAGCTGGTCTTGCACCAGCCTGTATGCACTCATGCGTAGGACGGATACGTTACCTTGGTGTGCTTTTATATGATGCCGATAAAATTAAAGAAACGGTTCATTTGGACGACAATCAACTGATTGATGCACATCGTGATATGATACTTGACCCATTTGATGAAGAAGTGATTCGTGCGGCAAAAATGAATGGAATTGCCGATTCAACTATTCATGCCGCACAATTTTCACCCGTTTATAAATATGTAAAAGAATGGAAATTGGCCTTACCACTACACGCAGAATATCGCACGCTTCCTATGTTGTTTTATGTGCCCCCTCTCCTTCCCGTAATGGCTTCGTTAAAACAAGTAGATAATACCGAGGACAGCAAGAAGATGAATCCTATAGCGAAATACTGGGACGACAACTGGTTGTACGACACAAGTACCGAAGAACTATGGGGTTCATTGGATCAAGTGCGCTTTCCAATGAAATACCTGGCTAATATGCTGAGTATTGGCGATGAAGAAAAAATTAAAGACAAGTGGAAAAAACTAATGGCGGTACGCATTCACCGCAGGAGAGTTACCGTTGGCGATGTAAGTCAAGAAAAAGCAGATAGTGTATTACGCGATGCGGGATTAACAGCCGATCAGGCAGATGGGATATTTTATCTTACTGCACTTGCCAAGTTTGAAGATCGTTTTGTAATACCTCCGGCACATCGAGAGCAGGCCATTGAAATGCTTGATTTTACAGGAGATGTAAAAGGTTCAACAGGCTTCGGAATAAAGAGTAAACTAAAAAGAGGAATTTAAAAATTCGATTATGGAAGTAGCATTAGACAATATGAATAACAGCACCCTTACCGGGTTACCGCTAAGCGATTACAAATTGCTTTCGGTAGGGTTTGAGTACCCACACACCATTGCCTATAAAGAAAGAATCAATGCCATATATCTGCACCTCTTATCCACATTTCCACAAGCAGCAGATGCCGTGAATAAATTTGTGGAATTTGTTAACCAATCATCTCTTACTGATATTCAAGAACTCTTTTTACGCTCGTTTGATGTACAAGCCATTACCACGCTCGACATTGGTTTTATTCTTTTTGGCGAGGACTATAAACGAGGCCAACTACTTGTTCATCTGAACCGTGAACATCGTGAATCTGGAAATGTTTGTGAAACCGAATTATCCGACCATCTTCCCAATGTATTGCGTTTATTACCGAAGATGAATAATACTGCATTACGTGATGAACTGGCTTTGAAAATCATTATTCCCGCCATTGAGAAAATGATTGGAGAGTTTGAAGGTAAAAAAATTGAAAAGAAAGATGAAGTGTATAAAAAGCATTTAAAAACAGTCATTGAATTTTCGCAGAATTATCGAACGGTTTTTCAAACCTTGCTACAAGCACTATTCCTTATCCTTAAAAAAGATTTTGGTTATACACCTGTTGATGAGCTTACCATAGAAACAAAGCCTGACGATGCTGCAATAGCCGGTATGGCCTGTGGGAGTTGTTCACACAGCAATACGCCAAAAGATTTTGGAGGAAACGTGGATAATGAATTAACAATTGAACAATAAAAATTAATACTGATAAAAATGGATGCATTAAATAACTTCTTCCTGATTGCCCTGCCTTATATAGCATTGGCACTTTTTTTGGTCGGTTCTATATACCGTTATACCTATAAAGGATTTCAAGTATCATCGCTTTCGTCACAGTTTCTCGAAGGTCGTAGATTGTTCTTTGGCTCCGTTCCCTTTCATTGGGGCGTGTTTTTTCTATTCTTTGGACATTTATTTGCCTTTCTTTTTCCAAAAAGTGTACTCGCATGGAACAGTATTCCACTCCGGTTAATGATACTTGAAATTACCGCCTTCATTTTTGGTATAAGTATGTTAATCGGTTTAATAAACCACTTTGTTAGAAGATATACCACACCCCGTTTACGGTCTGTTACCAACAAAATGGATTTTGTGATTTATATCGTACTCATCACACAAACTTTCTTTGGCTTGTGGATTGCATATAACTTCCGTTGGGGATCATCATGGTTCTCAACTTTATTGACACCCTACCTCTACTCTATTTTTAAACTTGAACCAGATATTAGTGCGGTAGCTTTATTACCTTGGGCTGTAAAAATTCACATCATAGGAGCTTTTACTATCATTGCTTTAATTCCCTTTTCGCGTATGATACACTTCTTAGTTTACCCTTTGAATTATTTATGGCGGCCATACCAGCAGGTGCGCTGGAATTGGGGCAAAACCAGTGTTCGGGCACCAAGAACACCGTGGTCGTTGCACCGCCCAAAAAACAATTAATCAATGCTGCTAAACATCGTAACAGATGAAAAATTATTAACGAGTCAGATTGTAAAAATCGTTTTACTCTGTATTACATGTGGAGGCATCCTAGTTAATTTAATTAAATTAATTCGTATTAAAGAAACCCAAAGAAGGGTTGTAATTTTTCTTACTCTTTTAGGATTGTGCTTCGCTACTTATTACATCTTAAATGAATACTTTATGGAGCGTTCGTTATTACATAATCCAAAATATGTTACCGGCACTACTTTGGGTTACTGTAGTGTAACCGGACTTGGTGAGGGTATCGAGTTTGAATACGAAGTAAATGGAAAAAAAATACGCAACTGTAATACCTATTATCCACTTTTTAAAGACAGTATTAACGTTCCCAACGGAAAATACATAGTAAGGTATTCTGAAAATGATATTACTGATGGAAGAATGGATTTTAAAAAGCCCGTATCGGGTGCAAAATAACTTATTATGGAAGAAAGCTATCAGAAATTATTGAGAAACAACAAACAATGGGCTGCCTCAAAGCAAAAAGAAGATGCTGACTATTTCAAAAAGCTTTCACAGGGCCAATCACCGGAGTATTTATGGATTGGCTGTTCAGATAGTCGTGTTCCTGCTAACGAAGTTACCTTAACGCAGCCCGGAGAAATTTTTGTCCATCGTAATATTGCTAATGTCGTTATTCAAACAGATATGAACCTCATGAGTGTGTTATATTTTGCCGTAGAAATTCTACAAGTTAAACACATCATTGTTTGTGGTCATTATGAATGTGGCGGTGTTACTGCTGCAATCCAGCATAAAGATATGGGAATTGTTACTAATTGGTTGCGAAGCATTAAAGAAATTTATGAGCATCATAAGCAAGAATTGGATGCCATTGAAAGTATTGAAAAAAAAGAAAGACGCCTTGTTGAACTTCATACTATAGAGCAAGCAAAAAATCTTGGAAAAACACGAACAGTACAAAGAGCATGGAAAAAACGACCACTTTTCATTCACTCTTGGGTATTTGATTGCTGCACCGGTATTATGACAGAACTTGACAACAAGGTAACTTGTATAGATGATGTAGAGCCGATTTTTAGATATGAAATAGAATAAAAGAATGGTAACATCAAACTAAAAAATAAATATGGAAGCAACAACCGGAAAATCGCACAGAATGCTTTTTTTAGCCACACTCACTTTTACGGTGTGCTTTGCAGCATGGATGATGAATGGTGTTTTGGTTACTTTTTTATTAAATAATGGAATATTCAATTGGAACTCCGTTCAAGTTGGTTTTTTACTTGGAGTTCCTGTTTTGGTTGGTTCTGTTTTACGCCTTCCGGTTGGTATGTTGACTGATAAAATTGGAGGGCGATGGGTAATGACTGCCATTCTTCTAATTTCATCTATACCTATGTATTTGATATCACATGCGAACAGTTATACTGAATTTCTGATATACAGCTTTGGTTTTGGAATTGCAGGTAGTAGTTTTGCATCAGGCGTGGCCTTCACAGCTTTATGGTATCCCAAAGAAAAACAAGGTACTGTATTAGGTATTTTTGGAGCGGGAAATGTTGGGGCATCTCTTACTACCTTATTTGCCCCCTCATTACTAAAAAATCTCACACAAGGAGGCGACAATCTTGATGCATGGCGTTATTTGCCCCAATGGTATGCACTCCTATTAGTGGTTATGGCTATAGTGTTCTTTTTAGGAACATCCAATAAAAAACCAGATGATGTAAAAACTATGTCACAGCGCTTGGCTCCTATTAAAGAAACAAGAGTATGGCGCTTCGGATTATATTATTATTTTGTTTTCGGAAGTATTGTTGCTTTAGCCCAATGGTTAATTCCTTATTATGTCAATGTATATTCTTTATCCATTGTTTCTGCTGGATTTATGGTTACAGCATTTAATTTCCCTGCAGGTATTATTCGCATTCTTGGCGGTTGGCTTTCTGACAAATTTGGAGCTCGCATGGTTTTGCTTTGGGTTTTTGGCGACTGTATTGTACTCCTCATTTTTCTGTTGATACCCCGAATGGAAATTGAAGCACCAGGGCAAGGCATCATGGCAGCCAAATCGGGAAAAGTAACCCTGGCTACCGATAGTTTGGTTGTTGTAGGTGACATGAATTATCCTGTACAATCAAAACATTCCGGAGAGCCTCATACTATGATACGATTTGGAATTCATAATAATGAAGAAGGATTCCTATTTTTCCCTAATGCAACTTCATGGCAAGAAACCGTAGTAAAAGAAGGCGATGTTATAAACAAAGGGCAATTGCTTGCAAAAGGCGTAACACATATTTACTTTCAGGCAAATAAATGGGTATTTTTCATTATTGTTTTCTTAATAGCTATTATGATGGGACTCGGAACAGCAGCCGTGTTTAAATATATTGCCGATTACTATCCATCAAGTATAGGCACCGTAGGTGGCATTGTTGGAGTAATTGGGGGGCTTGGTGGCTTTTTTAACCCCATCATTTTTGGATATATGCTGAACTCTACCGGAGTATGGACTACTTGTTGGTTGTTTTTAGCAATTGTGTCAATTATTTGTTTAGTGTTACAACGCTTAGCTGTTTCGTCAATTAAAAAGTTAAAAAGCAACTAATAGAACGCTGCAACAATGAAGAGACACAGCAACATAAGACAAACAAACCCAACGTTAGGCATTGCTTATCTTGACACATCCCATTTTTGCAGACGCAATCCACCAACGCAAGAAAAAACAAAAAAGATCCCAAATTTCCCTCATATTTATCACATCTAAAAAGCAAGTTAAAAGATGAATATAGGCCTTATTAGATTATACAAAAGGACAAAATATTTTGCTTCTTAAACAGCTTTTTTGTTTCTTTATTAATTTAAAGAAACAACATCAATTTAATTTTTAACTAAAAAGTAAAACATGAAAACAATTAGAAATTTCATGAAAACAATACTAAAGTTTTTTACAACTATTTTACTTTTTTCAATAACAAAAATTGCAGTATCTCAATCCATTACTTTTGAAAGATATTATGACTTGGGGGTTGGAGATGTGGAACAAGCTTATTGCGTGCAACAAACTTTTGATGGCGGTTATATTATGGCTGGCCGAAAAGGACAAGGAGGAAGTACCAAATTTTTAATTGCAAAGGTTGACTCAATGGGTATTTACCAATGGCATAAAACCTATGGGTATGATGGTACTTTCAATCTTGCTCAATCAATATTTCAAACATCGGACTCAGGCTTCATCGTTACAGGTGGATTGATGGAAACTAATGGTTTAAACTATGTTGGTCTTTTAAAATTAAACAATTTTGGGGATTCTTTATGGCTCAAAAAATTTATTTATACTAACCAAAATGCTGTTTGGGGAGTAAAGGTTATACAAAATGCTGATGAAGGTTATACCTTACTTTCGGATGTGGTAGATAGTGCTGATTATAAATGGACTGCATTTTTAACCCGGACAGATACAAACGGAAATGAACTATGGACAAAACAATACAAAAAAGAACAGGGAAGTTCTCCCGGTTCTTTTTTAGCAACACAAGACAGCGGTTATATTATAGCCACTTATACAAATCCGTCCATTAACGACAATGACATTTATTTAATTAAAACCAATTCAATAGGGGATACATTATGGACTAAAACTATTGCTCATCCCTTAGGGTTCACTTATAATTTGACCAGAAGTAATTGCATTAATCCAACTACTGATGGTGGTTATATTATTGCTGGTACTATAATTAACAACTCGAATATTCAAGATTCAAAAGCATTAATAATAAAGTTAAATAATTTAGGAGATACAATCTGGACTCGAATATTAGAACCTTTTTTAGAAACCCCGATTGGTGCAAGTAATGGTTTTGAAGCAACAGATGGGAATTATTATTTTGTTGGTGGTTTTATATCTGATTCGACTGAAAACGATATTATTCTAATCAAAACTGACACTAATGGAAATATTTTGTGGGTAAAAGTTTTTGGAGGAGTAAATTTGGATGTGGCAAATTATGCAAGGTTAATTATAGACGGAGGGGTAATAATTTGTGGTATGGAAACAAGCTGGGGAGATGGTGGTGGTATATATCTGATAAAAACAGATAGCTTGGGAAATGCACAATCTTACATCAATGGTGTTAAAAGTAATATAGTTGGATCTAATTCATTAATCGAAATTTACCCCAATCCTTTTACTGAATATGCAAAAGTAATTATTAAAAGCGGAGAAGCGCGTCAAGGTACCTTTTCCATTATTAATAGCATAGGCTCAGTGGTAAAAGTATATGAAGTATCAGAGGCTTTATTTTATATTAATAAAGAAAAACTTGCTCCCGGTATTTATTATGGTGTGTTTCAGTCAAAACATTTTTCAAATCCTTTGTCTATTAAATTTATTATTCAATAAAACTATTAAAACATGGGAAAAACTTCTATTTCAATAAGAAATGCAAGTATAGCAATGCTCCTTGCTTTATTAATGTGTGAGAATTTATTTGCACAGCAACCACAATCGTTAGTACTTTCAGCACCGCCCTATTATTTAAAATTAAACCCTAACCTGGTTAAAGTTGACCTTCCACAAGGTACTAATACATTTCACTATACAGGCCAATCCGCAATGCATAGCCATAATGCAGCCCATTCTGCAGATGGCAGTTTGTTGTTTTTTATAGTTGATGGAATGATTTATGATTATAATGGTAATTATATTGATGAGGTAACAGATCTAACTGGTAATACAATGACTGGTTCGACAGAGTGTTTAATATTACCTGTACCAAACGAGTGTAATAAATGGATGCTAATCTCATCAGTAGTTGAAGATGCTATTACAACTATCAATGCAACAGTATATTACAAGATTATTGAATATGCCAACCAAACTTACAATACATCAGGCAATCCTATTCAGCTTAATTTACCTCCTATTGGTAGCCTTGGCTCCTATAATGCTGTTCATTTGGCATTATCTGAAATAAGAAGTGATAACAGCCGCTTATTGTTTGTTCATTTCGGTGGTTTAGTTTATAAATATCTTATTGATGGATCTACAATAAACCAATCAACTTTAGCCTACTTCCCTGTTCAAACAGAATCTTTTCTTACGCAGTTACGCTCAGAAATGGAATTGATAAAACTATCCGATGAAACTTATAAACTTGCATTTCCATATCTGTACAATTTTTCTAAATACCATATTAAGGTAATGCACTTTGACAATACCGGTGATAACTTGATTAATGAGGTTGATTTTGCTATGCAAGGTTCTGCTTATGACACAAGTGCTGATATACCAAAAGGCCTTGAATTTTCGCCTAACGGGCAATATTTATATTTTACTCACACGGTTATTAATAATTCCATTCAATATATTGATTTGTCAAATAATTTAGTTAACAATCTATCTGTAAATCCAACCTTCGACAACCTTAATAATTATAAACTATCACAAATAGAACGTGCTTATGGCACAGACGATGCCTTGCTTTTTGCGGGGCCTAATTTTATATCTGCTTTGCGATTCCCCAATTCGCCATCAAGTTCAAATTGGTTACCGAATTATCAGAACAATAATCTTATAGTACCTATTTCGCATAATTTTACAGGTACCAACTATGCCAACCAATCTATTAGGCTATTGGCAGACCAACGCGATGGAGAGGATTATGAACAAAGCTTAAGCCCTTCACCTGAATGTTGCATGGCAAATACCATAGTAGAGGCAAATGACTTTGCAGCCAACCTTGCTTTTAACGGCAGCACAGTTCAAATCTGGAAGCCTGATAATAACCCATTTGGTGGCACTACACTAAATCCTTTAGCAGTAGTAAAAGTAAGAGGTAATTTAGTTATACCCGCAGGTTACAACATTACCATGCGTGATATGACCTTTGAGTTTTTACCAAGGGTTTCATCCTGTTCAGGTGCGCCATTTGATCATCCTTCAACTATTAGCTTTGGAGCTGGTTTGCAGATAAAAAATGGGAATGGTTCCCTTGCTGGTGGCAGGCTCACTTTAAACAATACCACCTTAACCACTTATAAAGCATGTTCGGATGGATTGTGGGAAGGGGTTGAAGTTTGGGGTGTTACCGGTGCTGCTTCTACAAGCAATCAACAGGGCAGATTACTATTAACAAACAATGCACAAATCAACAATGCTTTTTATGGAGTAACGGCCGGCAAAAAACTGAATAACTATCCAAACAATTCGTCAACTGCACCCAATAATGGTGGTGTTATAACTTCCGGAAGTTTATTACAACCAAGTAATATTACCCGGTTTGTAAATAATATGATTGATGTGTATTTCCCTTATAATTCACCCGCTGTAAACAATACCAGCCGTTTTATGTACTCTCAGTTTATTACCAATGATGTGCTTTCCGATAAGTGCTATTTTCCAAATATGCACGTTTACCTCTTTGAAAACAAAGGTGCAAGGTTTTCGACATGCAAATTTATTAATGACATGACCACCAGCCCATATTCTCCAATTGACAGCTATGGTAATACAGGAATCTATGGAATAAAATCTTCATTTAGCTGTGCTCCGGTATTTCAAAATACAAATATGACTGGTTTAGGCGGATGTATTTTTGAAAATCTCAGGTATGGTATTTATGTAAAAAACTCTCCTTATTATTACCCAGTTGTTGTAACCAACAGTTTATTTAGAAACAACTGGCGGGGAGCACTCTTAAATTATGTTTACAACGCCTCAGTAAATGCTAACCGTTTTGATTTATATCCTTACACATTAAACAACAACTCTCAAAATGCAGCTTATGGTTTGTACCTTGATTATAGTCATGGTTTCTCAGTAGAAAACAATTACTTTACAACAATTGGGTTAGATGAAACAGCTAATTGTTATGGGATTATTGCCAATCAAACCAATGCCAAAAGGCTTTGCGACCAATCAGACGAGATATACAGAAATGTATTTGAAAAAATTAGGGTTGGAAGCCAAACTCAAGGTAACAATAGCGAAGCGGCCAGTCCTGCCTGCCCTAACTCTGTTCAGAATGATGAGGGTTTAGTGCTGAAATGCAACAATTATATTGAAAACTCAATAGGCCTTTTTGACATTCATGTAACCAATTCAAATTCTATTAAGGGTAACATTGCATTATTACAAGGTATTTGCAATGGACAAACGAATGCCCCGGCTAACAATTTGTTTAGTCATAGCTTTTCTAATAATGAAAATGATTGCAAAATATCAGCGGCTTATTCCTACCCAACTAACCCAACACAAATTTACTATGCTGATTATAATTTTGGCACAATAGGTACAGCAAATCCACGCAGACCTATTTCATATACACCTGCGCCAAATGGACTTTTTCCTATTGATTGCAATTTAACAGCTCAATCTTGTCCCTCTAAATATAACAGATCAAGAAGCGCGATAAGGGAAAGTATCAGTTTGTATAAATCTATAGCAGATTCACTCTTGGCAATTATTGATTCTACATCAGGTACGCACGATTCGATTGCTCTAAGTAGTTTATTGCTTGAATATAGTTATCATTTAGGTCAACGTAATCTGGAAATTGATGCATTAAAAAGGTATGAATTTAACATTGAAGTAAATGAAGAATCCTTAGATAGTGTTTTGTCATTTCTAACAGAGTATAATTTTCCTTTTGAGACCGAAAAAACTGAATCGGCAAAAATATACCTGAGCAGAGAAGATTATGCAATGGCTATGATTGAAATAGATGCACTCAGACAAACAGGTGGTTTTGAATCATTTTGCGATTTTATGGAACTTGTTATTAATGTAAAACAAAACCATCTGAATGATTCCACTGTATTCACCGACTCTGCTAAAGTTGCATTGTTGCACTCGATTGCCAATGACCCTACTTCAGGCGAGAGGGCAGCAGCAGAAGACTATCTTCTGAAACTTGATGGTCGCGAATATTCAGAATGGATTGAGCCTTATGACGAATATTCTAACACAAGAACTTCTAACAATTCAAACAATAGTGTAAATAACAATAATACTAATTCAACACCCTTTAGAAAAAAAGGATCAATAAATAATTCAATAACAATGTTATTAGCATTTCAAGTGTATCCCAACCCGGCCAATGAAATTCTTTATATAGAAAGTGACAAAGCCATTCATAGAATTGAAATTTGCGATGTAATGGGTAAAACCATTTACACCGTTCAAGGAAATGGAAATCAATTGATGAACATTCCGGTGAAAGATTTTGCCAAGGGCATTTACTTATTAAAAGTATTTGACCAGAAAAATTCTTTTACAACAAAAAAACTGAGCATTAACCATTAATTAAATTAATAAAGCCTATCGGAATTATCTACATTCCGGTAGGCTTTTTATAAATGCTAATGAAAAAGCTGGTTTTATATATTGTGCTCTCCTACTTTATGTGTTGCAGAAATGAAACATTCTGCCAACCAAATTTAATTTTTAATCCAAGCTTTGAACAGTTAGATACTTGCTGGGGCGGCCCTCAGATTTTAACAGATATACAATATTTTGGGTGGTATTCATTTTCGGGTGCAGTCTTATATACTGATTGTATTTTATCAAGTTACTTTGTCCCCTATAACCATCTTGGGTTTCAATATCCGATTAGCGGAAACAATTATGCTGCTATTCAAACATATTGTATGCGAATACCTGTTTGCAATGATTTTAAAGCTTATGTATCAGGCCAAATTCTAAGTCCCTTAAAACAGGGAAAAACATATTGTGGTTCTATATACGTTAGCTTAGTAGATACGGACAGGGTAGCTTGCAATGATATGGGTATGGCCTTTACTAATTCAATTCCAACTGGCACATTTGGTCAAACACTCAGCAATATTGTTCCTCAAATTGCCAACAATCCTGCAACTAATCCATTAACCGATAAAATTAACTGGATGCAAATAAAAGGCAGCTTTATTGCCAGCGGAAATGAACAATTTGTCACCATCGGAAATTTTAAATTTGCAGCACAATCCGATACCATTGATTTAAACTTTTATACTCATTTCCAACATGAAAGCACATATTACCTTGACGATGTTTCATTATATGAACTTAAAGCCTTGCACAGCAGAGATACAGTAGTGTGTCCACAGTCTAATTTTTCGCAGGTATTAAAAGCATATTCCGATTATGATAATTATTTATGGAACACCGGAGATACCACTAAAGATATTACCATCACCCAACCCGGCACATATTGGGTTACGGCAAGCAATTGGTGTGGCACGGTTACCGATACCATCACCGTAAGTATATTTGATACCCTTGCCGTTCAAAATCCCTTAGGAGCAAATCTGGGTTTATGTCCCGAACAATTTCCGAGTACTTTAAGTATATTGCCTCAATACCAAAACTCGTTATCTAATTTTATCTGGAGCACAGGCAGCGATAGTGTAAACACCTTAATACAAAATGAAGGAGTGTATTACATCAATGCAAGTTATTTGTGCGGTAGTGTTAATGATACTATTACAGTTAGTCTATCACCAACTCCACAAATCAATTTTGGCAACGACACCACCCTTTGCATTGGACAAAGTTTAATACTTGATGCCGGAGAAAACACCAACTATTTTTGGAATACAGGAGATAGCACAAGAAACATTACGGTGTCTAACAACGGTTTGTATTCTGTAACAGTAACTAATACATTTAACTGTGTAAAAACAGAAAGCATATCCATTAATTTTGAACAAGAATCTGCCGACATTCTACCACCGGACACAACAGTTTTTGCATCACAACTCCCTGTTTCAATAACAGCCAACAGCGGGTTCAGCAATTTTGAATGGAGCAATGGCAGCACATCAGAAAGTATTGATATAAACCAGGAAGGAATTTATTATTTAAAAGCAATAGACCTTAATGGCTGTGTAGTGTATGACACTATCCGTGTTTCCATTAAAGAACTTTCTTTAATTATACCTAGCATTCTTTTTCCCGGACAAGCTTTTGTAATAAGCAATTTGCCACCAAATAGTAATCTTAAAATATACAACGCTTTAGGACAATTAATTTATATCTATTCAAACTATCAAAATAACTTTGTTCCGATTGTAGCCCATGCAATCTATTTTGTAGAACTAATTTATTCTGACAACGGAAAAGAAAATATTTACCGGGGCAAATTATTAATAAAATGACAAAATCAATAAATAAGACAACCCTATTGCACTCACATTTGCTTTTTTCAATCGCTCAATCAACGCAAAAAAAATCAAAAGTGAGTGCATTCCAACGCATAGACAAAAAACGAAATCTGACTGAAATGTTGAGTATAAAAGAATTGGCAGCTTATATTAGTGCGTACCCAAAAGGCTGGTTTTCGTATTCCAAAGAAAGTTTTGTGGTAAATGAAACATTAGTTTTTCAGATTGCGTTTTGTTTAAAATGTTACGCCCTTTGGGTAGCTGCTAAACGTAAAAAGATAATAAAACTAATGCTAATTAATAATAGCTATACGTTCTATTAAACACCTTATGAGTCATTTAGAAAATATTGCCCCTTTACCTAATAAATACTTTTTAAGGATAAAGGAAATGATTGGAAACCTTTCTCCTGCATATTTTGCAATGGTTATGGCTACTGGAATTGTTTCGGGGGCTTCGTCTTTTCTCGAAATGAACTTTATTGCATATCCCCTTTTTGGGCTGAATATAGTGATGTATCTTGCTTTATGTTGCTGTACTATTTTACGGATTTATTGGTTTAAAGAGAAATTTTTAAGTGATTTATTCGACCATTTACGTGGCATGGGATTTTTTACAATTATTGCTGCAACTTGTATATTAGGAGCACAATTTGTTCAACTAGACTCAAATTACCAAATAGCTTTTATACTTTGGATTTTGGGAATTGTGCTTTGGCTGATTATTACCTACACCATCTTTACTAACCTTACCATTAAAACCGGGAAACCCTCTTTTTCTAATGGAATAAATGGAGGATGGTTGCTGGCTGTAGTCTCTACACAAAGCCTTGCTGTTTTAAGTTCAAGACTATCTATGCACTATCCAGAATACAAACTTATGATGAATTTTTTTGCTTTCAGTATGTGGTTGTGGGGTGGCATGTTATACATTTGGATGATCTCATTAATTTTTTATCGTTATACATTTTTTAAACTTTCTCCCGATGATTTAACCCCTCCATATTGGATTAATATGGGAGCTATGGCAATCTCTGTTTTAGCAGGCTCACTGCTTATCATCAATACCCCTAATGCTCCATTTCTACACTCTACTCTCCCTTTTTTAAAAGGGTTTACTATTTTCTACTGGGCAACTGGTAGTTGGTGGATTCCAATGCTTGTTATTCTGGCCCTTTGGAGACATGTTTATAAAAGATTTCATATTACCTACGACCCGCTTTATTGGGGTGCTGTTTTTCCTCTAGGCATGTACACTGCCTGCACTTTTGAAATGGCTCAAGCAATGGACCTTAATTTTCTTTTACCCATTCCAAAATATTTTATCTTTATTGCCTTATTAGCTTGGGCAGCTACATTTATAGGATTTGTTAAACATCTTTTTAAGCAAATATTTTCGCCCCAAACAAACTTGATCAATTAATTTCTAAAGACCATTATTATGAAAAACAACAACATTTTTTCTGAATCAGATTACTTAAAAAGAAACGTAGAAAAAGATACTAACGGTAAAGCTGAGTACTCTCCAATGGATCCGCCTGATGCATACAGACCTCCAAGTGTGAGCCCAATTGCTTATGATGAGCTTTCTCCGTTTTTGAAACACCTTAGCGATGAACACAAAGTTATATCGGGTGAAATCGAAAAATTTGAAACCGCTTTACTAAATATCAGAAAAGAGGGTATAAATAAAAAACTTAATCAGGAACTGAGCTCTTTCTTTCAATTTTTAGACGATAAAATTGTTTTACATCATTTAAAAGAAGAACGTATTTTATTCCCAATACTTCACGATTGCTTGTTAAACAAAGGAGAACATTCTTCAGCCGACATTCCTGAAACGGCTGTTGACATGATGGAAGACGACCATATTAAAACCATGCAATTGGCTGCTTTGTCTTTCAGTTTAATGGGTATAGCCTCACGCCTTACAGATGCCGCTTCACGGGCTATTGTGACCGACATTGCGGTTGAACAAGGTACTTCATTGGTGGAGTTGTTAAAACTGCATTTGTTTCGAGAAGAGAATGTTATTTTTGCTTTAGCTCAAAAATACTTTAGTGCAGAAGAAAAAGCAAAAACCGAGCTTTTACTTAAAAAATATTTTAGTATTTCATTGCGTTGAATTTTTATACCCTATACAAATACTTAGCTCATTATTTCTTCGTAACTTTGTTCAACGGATTAATCCCAAAATTAAGAGTAACAGTTTTATTATGCTAAAAGACAAATTTGAACGCATACACGACTATCTCAGAATTTCAATAACTGACAAATGCAATCTCCGTTGCTCCTACTGTAATCCTGTTGATTTACCTAAGGGATATTTTTCGGGTCGCACTCGAATGACTGCCGAAGAAATTGAAAAAATTGCTTCCATTTTTGTGTCGCAGGGTATCAATAAAATCCGCATTACAGGGGGCGAGCCTTTGGTAAGAAAAGATATACGAAACATTTTAGAACGACTTGCAAAGTTCCCTGTTGAATTGGCAATGACCACTAACGGAGTTTTTGTTCATGAGTTTATAGATACTTTTAAATCAATAGGCTTAAAATCTGTGAATGTAAGTTTAGACTCGTTAAACAGTAAAAGCTTTTTTAAAATTACAGGAAGAGATGAGTTTGAGAGGGTTAAAAAAAATATTGATCTGCTTTTAAACCATGATTTTTATGTTAAAATAAATATGGTAGTTATTAAAGGCGAAAATGAAAATGAAATTATAGACTTTATCAGATGGACAAAAACCAATCCCGTACATATACGTTTTATTGAGTTTATGCCCTTTGCCGGGAATTCGTGGTCGAGCAATAAGATATTTTCATACGCTGAAATTATGGATTTGATTGCTTCAAAATTTGATTTCGAAAAATTACAAGACAACGTTCATGACACAGCAAAAAAGTTTACAGTAAAAGACCATATAGGCACATTTGCTGTTATTAGTTCCATGACTCAACCATTTTGTAACGGTTGTAACCGCCTCCGTTTAACCACTGATGGAAAAATGAAAAACTGCCTTTTCTCCAAACATGAAACAGATATTCTTGGTGCCCTGCGAAGCGGCAAAGATATTTTGACACTTATTCAACAATGTGTTTTGAAAAAGGAAGAAATGCTAGGTGGACAGTTCAAACCCTCAGTCCAAAACATCGATGCTTCTGCAATTAAAAACCGCAGTATGATTGATATTGGAGGATAATTAACGAACTTATGGTATCTGTTAACGAAGCTTTACAAATATTAGCACAACAGGTAATAAAAATGCCAAACGTTGACGTGTTGCTATCACGTTCATTAAATCATGTTCTATCGGCTGATGTAAAATCAAAAATTGATGTTCCACCATTTGACAACTCCGCCATGGATGGTTATGCTTTTTTATTTCAACCTGATAAAAATTCATTTCAAATTTCTCAAAACATACAAGCTGGCGATTATTCAGTCAAAACAATTTTACCCGAAAATGCAGCACGTATTTTTACAGGAGCTGCCATACCAAAAGGCTGCGACACCGTTATTCAACAAGAACTGTGCACGGTTAGTAACGGTATAGTTTCATTCGATAATTCACAAATTAAAAAGGGTCAAAACATTCGTTTGCAAGGCTCACAAAATAAAAATAACGATATTATTGCAAAAACCGGTAACATCATTCGCCCCGGAAATATTGGTTTATTGGCTTCTGTTGGTGTTACCTCTGTTTCTGTATATGATATTCCTTCAGTTGGAATTATTGTAACCGGAAATGAATTGCAGCAAAATGGAACCACTTTGCAACCGGGTCATATTTATAATTCAAATGAGCCGGCTTTATTAGCCTTGTTAGAAAATTTGGGAATAAAAAAATACGCTAGTTGTTGGGTTCGAGATGAGAAAGAGTTGCTTCAAAAAAAAATAAATGAGTATTTAGAACAACATGATGTTTTAATTTTATCTGGAGGAATTTCTGCTGGAGACTATGATATTGTTCGTGAAACTTTGCTAAGTGCTGGTGTTAAAGAACTATTCTACAAAGTGAAGCAGAAACCCGGGAAACCCTTATTTGTAGGTAAAAAAGACAATAAGCTTATTTTTGCCTTACCCGGCAACCCTGCTGCAGTTATCACTTGTTTTTATCTTTATGTAAAACCATCACTATTATCAATGATGGGCTATGAGAATACTTTTTTACCCCATGCTGTAATGCCTATAGCTAATGATTTGTATGTAAAAAAAGGGCTTACTTACTTTATGAAAGCACGTAAATTAAATAACCAATTGGTAATTTTGCCCGGACAAGATTCATTCAACCTGCTTCCTTTTGCAGAAGCAGATTGTTTGTTTGCTATTGAGGAAAGCATAGAATATGTTCCGGCAAATACATTAGTAGAAGTTTATAATTTATAGCCCTATGATGGAATATGCTTTTTGGATTTTGTTGCTGCTAATGCCCATGTTTGCATTTTTGTATGCATCCGTTGGCCATGGAGGTGCCAGCAGTTACCTAATGTGTTTAACTCTGTTTCATTTTGTACCGGAACAAATTCGTCCTACAGCTCTTGTACTAAATATATTTGTTTCGGGCGTGGCTTTTATTTCCTTTCGTAAAGTTTGCATTTTCCCTTCTCGTTTATTTCTCTGGCTGTCTTTGTTTTCTATACCAGCAGCTTTTTTAGGAGGAAGTATCACCATTCAAACCGAATACTATAAATTTATCTTAGGTATTGTGTTGTTATTTCCTGCTTTTCGGTTATTTAATTTATTTCCGGCTAATGATAAAATCATTATTAAAAAAAGCTGGTGGTTAGCTGCCATTATGGGTAGTGCCATAGGCTTTCTTTCAGGGCTAATTGGTATTGGTGGTGGTATTATTCTTTCACCCTTGCTTTTGCTAATGGGTTGGACCAACGTAAAAGAAACATCAGCAGTAAGCGCTCTATTTATTTTTCTCAATTCTATTGCCGGGTTAATTGGTGCAGGTTCTTTTCATTTGCAAATTAATTCGCAGTTGCAGGTTCTGATGCCGGTAACTGTTGCTGCCGGTATTGCAGGGGCATACTTTGGTGCCCATCATTTTAACAATCAACTACTAAAACGATTGTTAGCTGTGGTTTTACTTATTGCCTCTACTAAGTTTTTGTTGGCTTGAACAGTTCAAAAAGTATAGAAGTTTATGTATTGGCCGGAGGAAAAAGCAGCCGTATGGGACAGGATAAAGGTATGATTTTATTCCAAAACAAACCTATGATACAGCATATTTTAGATGAGGTGAAAAATATGAAATTACCCATAAATATTGTTGCAAATAATAATGCCTATAAAACATTTGGATTCCCCGTTTTGAAAGATATTGTTCAGGAAAAAGGTCCTTTAGGTGGTATTTTAACAGCAATGAACCATTCGCAAGCAGATGAAGTGTTAATATTAAGCTGTGATATGCCCTTTATGACTTCTAAAATTATCCATCATTTAATTTCTAAGAGCGATCAAGAGCAAATATGCGTGGCCCAATCAAAGGAACAGTTACATCCTTTATGTGCAATTTATAAGCTAACACTAAAATTTGAGATTGAAAAAAGAATTGCTCATGGTCAATTAAAAATGTTAGATCTTATTTTGGGCGTTCAAAGCAAAATTGTGAATATGGATATTTTTGAAAAAGAACATTCGGATGCGTTTGTAAATATAAATAAACCAAAAGATTTAGTTAATTTTGAAAATTGAAAAAGATAGCTTTTAAATGAAAAATTTAAGACTTGTAAGTTCCTGAAATTAATTTTTTTTTAGAAAATAGTACAGTAGTAAATTAGATTATAGGGTATGATAGTTGCCGCATTTATACACAAGCAATGTCATATTCACTTTTAATCCGGTTAATTTAAACAGCTATTTTACGTAGAAAACATTCACAATGACCGCTAACATAAAAATAATAGTTTTTGGAATTTTAGCTGAAAAGATGCAGACTAAAGAATTAATGGTAGAAAATATTTCTGACACAGATGCTTTAATGCACTACATAAAGCAAACCTACCCCGTTTTGAATGACATTAAAATGAGTATAGCAGTAAATAAAAATATCATTACTCAAAATTTATCAATTAAAAGCGGTGACGAAATAGCATTGCTACCACCTTTCTCAGGAGGTTAAACCCATGAGCAGATTTGAACGGCAAATATTATTAACTGGCTTTGGCGAGGCAGCTCAGCAAAAACTACTCAACGCTAAAGTATTGGTTGTAGGTGCTGGTGGTTTAGGCTGCCCCATACTGCTGTATTTAGCTGCAGCAGGTGTTGGTACTATAGCTGTTGTTGATGGCGATAAGGTCGCCTTATCCAATTTAAATCGTCAAGTCATTTTTGAAGAAAATGACATTAATAAATCAAAAGCAGAGACAGCAGTTCATTATCTAAAAAGAAAACACAAAGATATTCAGGTAATTGCGCTCCCTTATTATTTAAATACTGAAAATAGTATTGAGACTATGAAGCAATACGATTTAATTATTGACGGTACCGATAATTTTGAAACACGATACATGGTAAACGATTCCTGCATATTGCTTGATAAACCCCTTGTGTTTGGTGCTATTTATAAAAATGAAGGACAGGTAGCCCTTTTCAATACCCCTGATGAAAATGGAATAAAAATAAATTATCGTGATGTATTTCCTATCCCTCCTACTTCAAGCGAAATCCCTAATTGCAGTGAAACAGGCGTGCTAGGTGTTTTACCCGGAATGATTGGAATAATGATGGCAACCGAAGCAATCAAATGGCTAAGCGGTTATGGTAAAACGCTATGCAACAAAATGATGATTTATGGTATGCTTGATTACTCTTTTTATGAATTAAAAATTCATCCCAATACTTTAAACTGCCATGCTCCAAAAACTATTGAAGCATTCCGTAAAACCGATTACAAAGTTCTTTGTGGATCCACAGGTAACTCTTCATTGGCAGATATAACATGGCAAAAAGCTATTTCTAAGAAAGAAAATAATCCTCATGATGTTGTTTTAATTGACATCAGAGAGCTTCATGAAAACCCAAAATTAACTCGTTTGGAGCATATACAACAGCCCTTGTCAGAACTCATGGATAACGAAAGAGTGCTACCCAATTTTAAATTTATTTATCTTTTTTGTCAAACTGGTGTAAGAAGTCGTTATGCTGCTGCAACACTGCAAAAACGTTTCCCCGATAAAAATATTTGTTCCATTGAGGGAGGTATAATTCAGTTATTTACTATTGAAAAAATGAAAGAATATGTCAGTTAAAATAAAAGATATATTTATTGAAGGAGCCATAACACCAGCAATGATTTCTGATTCCATTAGTCATCATCAAGTAAAAACAAATATTGGCGGACACAGTATTTTTCTGGGGCAAGTAAGGGCCGATGAAATACATGGAGGCCTTGTACAAGCCATAGAATATGCTGCTTATAAAGAAATGGCATTGGAAAAAGCACACTTAATTCGTGAAGAAATTTTTACAAAGTACGATTTAATCTGTATGCATATTTACCACAGCATAGGCCGAGTAAATGCCGGAGAAATCAGTTTATTTGTATTTACCTCATCTAAACATCGTAAGGCTGCAATTGATGCCTGCGAAGAAATAGTTGAGCGTATAAAAAAAGAGTTACCTGTTTGGGGTAAAGAAATTATTAGTAATAATGAATCTGTATGGAAAGAAAATAAATAAGTCATGATTAATATTACCCATAAAAGCACAACACATCGTACAGCTGTGGCCCAGGCAGTAGTTAAGGTCAGTTCAGAACAAACCATAAAGGCTATTTTAGAAAAACGCGTTCCCAAAGGTGATATTTTTACCATGTCCAAGGCAGCAGGTCTCTTTGCGGCAAAACGTACCAGCGATATGATCCCTGACTGTCATCCTTTGCCTATTGAATTTACAAGCATTTTTCATGAAATTGATGGATTAGAAATATTAATTCGTGTTGAAATACAAACTATTTATAAAACAGGTGTTGAAGTAGAAGCAATGCATGCCGCTTCAGTAGTGGCACTTACTATATACGACATGTTGAAACCATTAGATAAAAACATCAGCATTGAACATATTAAACTAATTGAAAAATCAGGTGGTAAAAGTGATTTTGCAAATATGGAAATAAATGGATTAAAAGCCGCTGTAATTGTGTGTTCAGATAGTATTTCAAAAGGAAACAAGCAAGATAAAGCAGGAAAGGCCATCATTGAAAAGCTTCAAAAATACCCTATTAATGTAAGTGATTATATTGTTATTCCTGATGAAAAAGAAGTAATTATAGAGAAAATAAAGAATTTATGCATCTCAAATGCAAACATGGTCATATTAACGGGTGGCACAGGTCTATCTCCTCGTGATACTACAACCGAAGCACTTGAAAGTATTATAGAAAAAAGAATTCCCGGAATAGATGAAGCTATTCGGGCATACGGACAACAACGAACACCTTACTCCATGCTTTCCCGTTGTATATCAGGTTTAATTGGCAACACTTTAGTATTAGGTCTTCCGGGCTCAACACGCGGGGCAACTGAAAGTATGGATGCATTATTCCCTGCAGTGTTGCATATTTTCAAAGTCATGAAAGGAGCCCGACATGAGTAAATTATTGGCTGTAAATTTTTCTATAAAACTGTGATAACAATCACATTTTTATTTTAAAACCTGTTTTATATTTGCACTATGTTTGTATTTACATAGTGATAGCCAAAAAGAAGAAATATACGGTTAGAGTTAGAGTTTGGATTGACGAAGATGACGGTCCATTTTTAGGAATTGGTCGTGTTGTTTTACTTGAAAAAATAAAAGAAACAGGCTCCATAACCAATGCTGCAAAATCTATTAAGATGTCGTACAGGCAAGCATGGCAGCTTGTTGAAGATATGAATAAAAGGTCAAAAATACCTTTGGTTGAAAAAGTTCTTGGTGGGCGTAATGGCAGCGGCACCAAAATAACCAAAGCAGGAGAAGAAGCTATTAAAAAGTTCTATTCTTTAGAAAAACAAGTACAAAATTTTACTAAAAAAACAGCCCTAAAAATAAAGTTTTAATTTTTTTTAAGCATCACTATTCCTATATAAACATAGTGAGTTCACTTACTAATAAATAATAGTTATGAAAAGTATCGTTTTAACACTAATCTGTTTTTTTCCTTTTTGGGTATCATCACAAACGAAAGATTCATTAAAAGTTCAAAAAAATGATTCTCTTTCAAGTAAAATTTTTTCATTGGGTGAAGTAACTATAACAACAACTCGAGAAAACAATATAACGAGATTAACTCGAGCCGATATAGGGGGGCAAAATAAGCTAGAAGTTTCTAAAGCACTCAACATGCTTTCCGGAATTACATTAACTTCTTTTGGACAAAGAAATGAATCTACAATATCTATTAGAGGTTTTGATTTACGAGCAGTTCCTGTTTATATGGATGGTATTCCGGTTTATGTGCCTTACGATGGGTATGTTGATTTAGCCAGATTTACAACATTTGATTTATCGGCTATTGATGTATCGAAAGGCTTTTCGTCCATGTTGTTTGGTCCAAACTCAATGGGAGGAACTATCAATTTAATATCCAGAAAGCCAATCTCTAAGCTGGAGTATGATGGTGCTATAGGACTTATTAATACCAACGGATACAACGGAAACATAAACCTAGGCACTAATTTAGGGAAGTTATACGCACAGGGAGGCTTTTCCTATTTGCATAGAGACTCATACACCTTATCAAAAAAATATTTAGCTCATGCTCATGAAAGCGGAGGTGAACGAAAAAACTCTTATAGAACCGAACAAAAAGTAAATTTTAAATTAGGATGGACACCAACAATAAAACAAGAATATGTAGTAGGATATATAAACCAACATGGAAGCAAAGGCACACCATTATATGCCGGTGATGATAAATTAAACACACTTTCAAAAAGCCCACGTTACTGGCAATGGCCTGCTTGGGATAAAGAAACTTATTATTTTCTTTCAAACAACAAGATACATGAAAATCATTACCTCAAAAGCAGAATTTATTATGATATATTTAAAAATACCATAAATAGTTATGATGACTCAACCTACTCCACACAAAAAAAACCTTATGCGTTTCAAAGCAACTATAACGACTATACTTATGGCTTAAACTTAGAATACGGTACAACAATTATCCCCAATAATGAGCTTAAAATTTCAGCACAATTCAAAGAAGATGTACATCGTGAAAATAATATAGGAGAGCCTATTAGACGTTTCGAAGACAATACGCTTTATTTTGCTATTGAAGACAAAGCAAGAATAACAAAAAATTTAGTATTAATCCCCGGTATCAGCTATAATGAGCGTACAAACATTCAGGCGCAAGATTATAACAGTAAGAAAGACCTTATCATGGATTATTCAAAAGCAAACCCAAGTAAAGTTAAAAACGGTCAACTCGGAATGTTTTATTCCTTTAACCAAAATCATGGTATCGGCCTCACAACATCGGTAAAATCAAGGTTTGCCACTATCAAAGATCGTTATTCATATCGTATGGGAACAGCCATACCAAATCCTAATTTAAAACCTGAATTGGCTCAAAATTTAGATTTAAGTTATTCTGGAATATTTATTAAAAATTTAAACTTAAGTACCTCATTGTTTTATAACCATATAAGCGATGCTATACTTAATGTCAGCAATGTGCAACCCGGTAAGTCGCAAATGCAAAATACAGGTGCAGCAGAGTTTAAAGGGATTGAACTATCTTTAGGTTATGCGATTTGTAAAAACCTGTTGATTCGTTCAAATTACACCTATACCGAAATGCACAATTTAACCAATCCATCGGTATTGTTCACGGGCGTACCTTATACTAAAATTTACACTTACATCAGCTATAAACCGGTACCAATTCTTGATTTAATGGCAAGCACAGAATACAATTCTGTTCGTTACAGTACCAGCTATGGGACAAAAGCACCTGAGTTTACACTAATAAATGGTTTGGTTACCTTTAATGTTTGGAACTATTTAAGTTTAGTAGCCGGAGTAAACAATATTTTTGATCAAAATTATATGCTCACTGAAGGCTATCCGGAAGAAGGAAGAAATTACTTTATCACGCTCCGTTTTTATAATCATAATTAAATGCATTGCAATAACCTCTCAAAAAATATAAAAAATGAAAAAAATATGTCTTCTTTTAATTAGCATTTATACCCTTTTATGGTGCGGTTGTACCAATCATTCCAAAAAGAAAAATGTTATAGAAAATTCAAAGCAACAAATTGACACTAACATGTCCGAAAAAACAAAAACGAGTAATGATGCTTGTGTTGCTATTTCGGATGAAGACAGCGCTAAGTTCAACAGTAAACAAGTAAGTGTGCAGGGTGAAATAGAAAATCATTTGACACTAACGGTTGATTCATTAAAGAAAATGGAGGTTGCAACTATTGAGAATTTTGTTGTTGTTTGTCAAAGTGGTGCCAATATGAAAGAGAATAAAACCTGTAAAGGTGTCTTACTACGCAACATTTTAGATAAGGCAAAAATCAAGCAAGAAGGTCATAAAGACCGAAATTTTTATATTGTAGCACGAGCTACTGATAATTACAAGGCTACTTTTTCGTGGGCTGAAATTTATAATAACCCTACCGGTGACCATGTGTATGTAATTTTTGAAGAGAACGGTAAACCTATAAAACAACAGGGCGATATGATATTAATTTGCACTAATGATATAAAAACCGGGCCACGTCATGTATATTGGCTTAAAAGTATAGAAATAAATCGAGTGGATTGATAAATGATTCTTGGTTTTGAAAAACTCATCAGTCTCTTATTAAATGTAAGGGCTTATATTCGAGCACATTCATTTCATACTTTTGATTTTTTATGAACTTATTTAAGATAAGAAGAAAATAAGAAAGGATATTGTTTTTTTCTTACTTTTATACTTTCACATCATAAACCATGAAATTAACTTTACTGAAATCACTTGTCTTTGTAGTCATTTTTAGCTTTTCAAGCAACCTCATTAAAGCACAAGAAATACTTCCTCATAACATGACACAAGAGGAACTAAAAATGCTCCCCCTGCCAAAGAGAAATAATTCTGAAGCCCGCAATATTCTTCTTACCCCTCCTACACTACCCGTTAGAACGGCTGCTGAATGGGAAGAAGTACAAACTTTATTAATGACCTGGACAGGGTTTCCATCTATACTTGCACAAATTGCCGATGCTGCACAAGAAGAATGTGAGGTGCTTATTACTTGCTCTGACTCTAATCAAGTAAGAAATTATCTTTTAGGTCAAGGTATTCCATTAAATAATATAAAATTTTTAGTTACCGGTTTAAACAGTATATGGCAGCGTGATTACAGTGCTCATACGGCCTACTTAAATGATGTAGATTCCTTGGTAATGGTAGAATGGATTTATAATCGTCCACGCCCTATGGATGATATTATGCCGGTAGCCCAAATGAACTATAAAGGAGTGCCCTTATACAGTCTTACCGAAGCTCCCAATGATTTGGTAAATACAGGTGGTAATTGGATGGTTGATGGCTTCGGAACAGCTTTTGCCTCTAAACTTGTTTTAGACGAAAATATTGTGGGCAATCAATACGGTGTTACCCCAAAATCTGAAGCCGATATTGATACTATTGTTAAACGGTTTCAAGGGATAAACCGTTACATAAAAATGGAAACTTTGCCTTATGATGCTATTCATCATATTGACATGCACATGAAACTAATAGATGAAGAAACACTATTGGTTGGCGAGTATCCTCAAGGTATATCAGACGGCCCACAAATTGAAGCCAATTTGCAATATGTATTAAGTAACTTTAATTCGGTTTTTGGTACTCCCTATAAAGTAATTAGAATCCCAATGCCACCAAGCACTTCAGGTGCTAATCCGGGTTCACCGTTTGGGAGCGGTTCGTATCGCACCTACACAAACAGTGTATTTATAAATAAAACGGTATTGGTTCCGTTCTACCGACAGGAGTATGACACAACAGCCATGCGAATATATACAAATGCACTGCCAGGCTATAAAATAATTGGTATTGATTGTGATAACTCTGGATCCAATATTATAGCCCAAAGCGGAGCCATTCATTGTATAACAAACTCTATAGGGGTATATAATCCATTACTTATTAGCCATCAGGCTTTACCCAACACAGCTAATACCAGCACCGATTATCAAGTTAATGCCTTAATTCAGCACCGAAGCGGCATTGCTAATGCCTACCTGTATTATAGTACCGATACGGCTTTAGGCTATCAACAAGTAGCTATGAGTTTAAGCAATGCATCTACAAACACATGGACGGGTTTTATACCGGCTCAACAAGCAGGCACAACAGTATTTTATTATATTGAGGCCACTGCCTTTAGCGGCAAACACCAGGTTCGTCCCATTGCTGCTCCTCAAGGATTTTGGAAATTCCAAATAACTCCACTCACAAATAGTAAGTATGTTGCCAATAGAACAATTTTGCAAGATATATATCCTAATCCGGCCAACGCAATTACTTGTGTACCTATTGATCATTCCGGTACTGGAAATATTCGAATTGCAATGTATGATGTAACCGGCAGATTCGTTCATTTAATTTATGAAGGAGAAATGTTTGAAGGAAAAAATAATTTTTTTATAAATAGTGCTCAATTTGATGCCGGTATATACAATGTGGTGTATGAAACTACTGACCATAAGTACACCCGCAAACTATGTATAAAAAAATAATGCAGTAAATCGTCTGAGTTTCCTTATATGTACAAAATAATTAGATGGTTTTTATTTCAGATAAGCCCGGAAAAAGCACATCATTTTACAATTACTTGCCTAAAAATTTTATTTAAAATTCCGGGTGCCGCAGCTTTGTGTAAAAAAATATTTGTAATTGAAAATCCCAAATTAGCTGTAAATATATGGGGCTTAGAGTTTAAAAATCGTGTAGGATTAGCTGCCGGGTTTGATAAAGATGCACTTTATTATAATGAATTAAGTCATTTTGGGTTTGGTTTTATTGAAATAGGAACAGTTACTCCGCTTCCTCAACCCGGTAATGAAAAACCTCGTATGTTTAGGCTTTTACAAGATAATTCATTATTAAACCGAATGGGCTTTAATAATCAGGGTGCCCAGCTTGCTGCAGAAAATTTAAAAAATCGAAAACCCGGATTAATTATTGGAGGCAATATTGGTAAAAATAAAAATACAGATAATAGTCATGCAAATGCCGATTATTTAAAATGCTTTATAGCATTATATGACGTTGTAGATTATTTTGTGGTTAATGTAAGCTCACCCAACACACCAAACTTACGCGACTTGCAGGAAAAAGAACCGTTAAAAGCTTTGCTAAATGAACTTATGGACTTAAACAATAAACAGCCCAAAGTGAAACCATTATTATTAAAAATTGCTCCCGATTTGTCAACTCATCAACTTGATGATATTATAGATATTGTGTCGCAAACAAAAATACATGGTGTAATTGCCACTAATACCACAATTGATCGTGAGGTACTGCATTATGAAAAAGAAAAGGTAAAAAACCTCGGGGCTGGTGGTATTAGCGGGAAAGCCTTAACCCAAAAAGCAACAGAAGTAATTAAATATTTACATACCCATTCAAATGGGGCATTCCCCATAATTGGAGTTGGCGGTATTCATTGTGCCGATGATGCACTTGAAAAATTGAATGCAGGTGCTGCCTTGATTCAACTCTATACCGGATTTATTTATGAAGGTCCGGGATTAATAAAACAAATAAACAAAAAGTTATTATCTCAAAATTATAATTAATGGAATCGAAAAATACAAATGTTAAGCTAATTGAATGTCCGCGTGATGCAATGCAGGGTTTGCATAATTTTATTCCAACACAATTAAAGGCTGAGTATATTAATACCTTGTTAAAAGTTGGTTTTGATACCATTGATTTTGGAAGTTTTGTTTCTCCAAAAGCCATCCCACAACTCAAAGATACTGCAGCGGTTTTGAGTCTTTTAGACCTTTCAACAACACGTTCAAAACTTTTAGCTATTATAGCTAATACCCGAGGCGCTGAAGATGCTTGTCAATTTGAAGAAATAGCTTATTTAGGTTTTCCCTTTTCCATATCTGAAACTTTTCAGCAACGCAATACGAACTCAAGCATTATGGAAGCTTTGCACCGAGTAGAAGAAATTCAAAATCTTTGTTTAAAACACAAAAAACAACTTGTTGTTTATATCTCAATGGCTTTCGGAAACCCTTATGGCGACCCTTGGAATGGAAATATTGCAGTAGAATGGACCGACAAGCTATATCAAAAAGGAATTAGAATATTTGCTATGAGTGATACTGTTGGTTCATCAAATAGAGCAAGCATAAACGACTTATTTACCCAAGTAATACCTGTTTTTAAAGATGCTGAGGTTGGAGCTCATTTACACTCAACACCAGAGACACGTAACGAGAAAATTGCTGCCGCCTATATGTCCGGGTGCCGAAGATTTGACGCAGCTATACACGGCATTGGAGGTTGCCCTATGGCCGCTGATGAGTTAACCGGGAACATTGCTACTGAGAGCTTGTTAGATTTTCTTGAAAAACAAAAAATTGATAACGGATTAAATGTTCAAGCCTTACATGAAGCTTATCAATTGGCAAGCAAAATATTTGGACAATAATTAAAATTTATAACGTGCTTGTATTTTAACATCTGTACGGTGGTTGGCATCTATCTGATTTAAACTCCCCTCAGAAATAACAGCAATATTGCTGTACCACGTTTGAGCTATGCGAAACCACATTTCAAAATGGCGTGTAAATGAATAGTTTAATGTTAAATAAGCACGGGTTCCTTTATAATAAAAAGATGGGATGTAATACGAATAGGGCACATCATTTTCAAATGCATACAAGCGGCTGTAATAATCATCAGCATTAAAAATTCCGTACCTGAAATTACACGAAAACTTACCCATACTAGGGTTATAATTCACATCCTGATAAAGCATAAAGCCATTAGATTGTTTTCCTGCAAACTCATAGCTTGTAGCATCTATCCTACTTCGTAAGCGCAGGGCACTGTTTACCTTGTAAGAAATATTAAAACGATAATTTGTTTGAACATAAGGAATAGGTTCTTGAATGGCTTCTAATGAAGCCGCATTGTTGCGCGATTTAAATCTTTTTCTAACTCGAGCATACATATCTGTTTTTTTTGAAGGCGTATAATTAATTTGAAATAAGAAATCATTACCAAAGCTAGGCGCATTAACCATATAACGTATGTAGGGAAATACATAACGATCAAAATATCCGGCAAAAGAAAGATAACGATAGGGTTTAAAAACAAAACCCGAGAGAAAACCTTTTTCATTACTGTTTACTGTGTTTTCACCAACCGCATTGCTGCTCAGATTTTGATATTTTAACCCAAAATTTCGGTAATGTAAAGAAAGAAACAATTTAGGGTCAAGAGCAACTATAGCTCCATGTACCTGAGCCATTCCGCCATTATCAGATCCCGACACTTCACCATATACATTAATATTACGCCAAATCCAATTGTAATCGGCTCCATAGTTTAAAAGTTTTTGACCCGAAAAATCATATTGGTTATAAATAACTAATCTACGTTTAAGTTCCGTATCGAAACTGGTTTGAACGGCAGTCACTCCCAAAGAAAGAGAGCGTGATTTATATTGAATATTTCCACCACGAGTATATTGTGTAAGTACATTACGACCGGATATTTCACGTGGTGTTCGGTGAAGTCCTGAAAGTTGTAAAGATGAAATACTTTCAATGGTGTTATCCAAAGTGTCACTCATATTGGTTGTTGCATCAACTTTATTTTCGCTGTAAAAAGCAGTAAAAAACAAATTTTTATACTGAATAGTGCCGGCAGTACCTCTCAAAAACAAGTTTTCGTTAATGGAATTGCTAGGCGTTATGCCCCGAGCGCTTCGTTTTACCATTAAGGGATCAGAAGTTTTGCCGTAGCCTAAGCCCATCCAATAAGTTAAGCCCTGCCCAAACTGGGCCTGATAATCACCTAAAGCAAAAGCCTTTACAAATTTATAATTTCGAATAAAAAAGTGAGCTGTGTAAAAGTCATAACCATATTTCTGGCTGCCTTTTAAAAACTGTTCACCAGGGTCTTTATCACCTGTAATGCCAAGGCTTAAATAGTTACCGTACGTATATCTGAAACGCGAAAATGAAGCGTACTTACTTCCTAAATATTGGGCGTTAGGATTAGCTGTCAATAGAGAATCAGAAACAGGCAAAAAGCCTTTTTGATTTTCGGCAGTAAATGCAATTCGTGTAACCACATAACCACTCCCGTTCTTTAAAATATTTTTTAAGCTTAAAACCGGGGTATTAAAATTATCTGAAACAAATACAAAGGGCAAAATCTTAAAAATATCATCTAAAGTAAAATTATCTACTGCCTGTAATTCATAAATGGAAATAAGTTTTCCTGTTTTCTCAATATGGCGCAGTAAACTCATAATTTGTACATCGCTGAGTAAGTTTAATGCTTGTAGGTCTTCAAACTTGGCATTGTTCAAGTTTATTGGATTGCGCTGGTAATAACGTAAATCTTCTAAAAGGTTAGAGTAATCCAAATCGGCATTGTCCGAATTTTCAGAAATTTGCTCTACCCTTTGCTCAATCTCCGTGTTTCGCAGCAAATCACGTTTTTCTTCTTGAGCACTTATGGTGTTACATAAAAATAAAATAGCCGTAAAAAAAATTACACCTTTTAAAATTATATGTTGCCCCAATCCTAACAATTTACCGAATTTTGATTATACAATTATTTACTTTTACAACATCATGCTTCCGAAGTTTTGCTCTAAAACGTGATTCCTTTGTAGCGTTCAAAAAAACACGACCATCACTCACAAGCTGCTTTGCAGCTAAACCACTTTCAGCTATTCCGAGATATTTTAACAGCCGAATGAGCTCAATATAATCTTCTTTAAGTTCAAAATCCAATTCTTGCAATGTCAAGTATTTTATATTGCAGGTAAATCTACATAAAATTATGGCAGGCTAAAAAATATTTTTATTGGTTATACGAATAGCTAAGTAATATAAAAGCACAAGGTTTTAAATTGGGAAAATTTTTTCATAGCTCTAATTCATTTAAGGGTATCCAAAGTACTTTTTCAAAATGCTTAACCTGATCTTGAACAACCAAAATACCTTCGGCCTCTAAGAGCTTTTGCATTTCGTTTTCATTCTCAAAAAAATGCTTACCGGTTAGCATTCCATTTCGGTTAACCACGCGATGTGCCGGCACAGGTGGTACTTTATTAAACGAGTCGTGAAGCGCATACCCAACCATTCGCGATGACTGTGAACTACCTAAATACTTTGCAATAGCTCCATAGGTACTTACACGCCCATAAGGTATAAGGCGCACAACCTGATAAACCTGATCAAAAAAATCATTTTGCTTTTTAAGTTTAACTTTTGCCATTTATTATTCTTGATAATATACCCGCTTAATCCTGCCTGACATGCTGGTAAGAATTTCATAAGGAATAGTTTCAGCAACCTTTGCCAGTTCTGTAACCGGATATCCTTCGCCAAATACAACAACCTCATCTCCTTCTTCGGCTTCAATGCCGGTAATATCCAACATAGTCATATCCATACAAATATTTCCCACGGTGGGAGCCAACTTTCCATTAATACACATAAGCCCTTTGCCATGCCCTAATTTACGCACATAACCATCAGCATAACCAATGGGCACTGTAGCTATACGGCTGTTTTTAGCTAAAACTCCTTTACGGCTGTAACCAACTGTTTGACCGGCATTAAGGTTTTTAATTTGGCTAATAATTGTTTTTAATTGAATGGTAGGAATAAATAAGTTACTCTGTACAGGAACCAAACCATGTATGCCAATACCAAGACGTACCATATCAAATTGAAATTCGGGAAAACGCAGCGCACCGGCACTGTTTAAAATATGCTTCAAAAAAGTATAGCCCAAATATTTTTGAATAATCGTACACATGGTCATATAACTGGCAATTTGCTGTCGAGTATAATCATCATGTTCTAATTCATCGCTTGCAACCAAATGAGAGAAAACAGATTTAACTTGCAAAAAAGGGTATCTCTTAAGCTGCAAACATAATTCCTCAATATCTGCTTCTTCAAAACCCAGACGGTGCATTCCGGTATCTAACTTTAGATGTACCGGAAAATGAGCTTTCCCCTGATGGGAAAATGCCTCTGCCAGCTCTTTCAAAATTTTAAAGCTGTACACCTCCGGTTCTAAATCAAATTGTATTATCTGATCAATATTTTGACGATCGGGGTTCATCACCATAATGGGTAATTTAACTCCGGCTTTACGAAGTTCTACTCCTTCATCAGTATAAGCTACCGCAAGGTAATCAACGTTATTGTATTGCAAAGTATTAGCAATTTCAAAACTTCCGCTACCATACGAAAAAGCTTTGACCATAGCCATTATTTTTGTCTTTTTGTGCAGCAAACTTTTGTATTGGTTAATATTGTGAACTAGGGCATTTAAGTTTATTTCCAATACTGTTTGATGTGCTTTTTGTTGCAACAATTTACTTATTTGTTCAAACTTATAAGGACGTGCACCTTTTATCAATATGGTTTCATCTTTAAATGCTGATGCACTAAAATGATTTAAAAAATCGTCAGTATCCTTATAAAAAGATTTTTTAATTTGAAATAAATGTTGATTTTTAAATAGAGCGCTTCCAACTCCAATAATTTTGGAAACTCCTTTATGAAGGCACATATCAGCAACATCTGCATAGAGCTTCTCTTCTTCTTTTCCGCTTTGCAATATATCGGAAAGAATAAGCGTTTTGTTAATATGCTGGTTTTGTTGATTTAAAAAATCGAGGGCTATAGCTAATGAGCTAATGTCAGAGTTATAACTGTCATTAATTATCGTACAGTTATTAATACCTTGTTTTAACTCTAATCTCATAGCCACCGGACTTAACGAGCACATGCGCTTTTCAATTTCATCATGTTCATAACCCATGTTTAACATAACACACCAGCAACTAATAGCATTTTCTATTGAAGCATCATCAGTAAAAAAGATTTTAATTTGAATAAAATTATTCTTGAAAATACCTTGTATGATACTCTCTTGTTTGTTGCGTGCTATTTTTACAATAAGTAAATCGGCTGCACTTTGTTTACTCCAGGTAAATAGTTTGAGCCGATTTAAAAGTGCTGATTTTTTTAAACTTTTAGAAATGCTCTCAACATCCTTACAATAAATAAGGGTTTCTGCATTTTCAAAAAGCCTCATTTTTTCGTCCGTTTTATGGTCTATGTTAATAAAATTTTCGTCATGGGCTGCACCAATATTGGTTATTATTCCTATTTGAGGTTGAATAACAGCAGCTATACGTGACATTTCTCCGGGGAGTGAGATACCGGCTTCAAATATGCCTAAAGTGTGGGCCTCATTCATTTGAAAAACACTAAGCGGTACACCTACTTGTGAATTATAACTTTTAGGGCTTTTTACAATTTTATAATCATGACGCAAAAGTAGGTATAACCACTCTTTTACAATAGTTTTTCCATTACTCCCGGTGATACCTATAATTGGAATTTGGAATTTTTGACGATGCTTGGCAGCAAATATCTGTAATGCAGATAGTGTATCATGCACAAGCAAAAAGTTGGCTTTAATAAAATTAGGGTGATAAAATGAAGGATCAGAAATTACAAAATTTCTAACCCCTGATTCATACAGCTTAGAGATAAACTGGTGCCCATTATGTCTAACCCCAATAATGGCAAAAAAAAGGGTATTAGCCGGATCTTCTACATTGCGACTATCAATTGAGAGCGCAGAAACAACTGTTTGTTCCGGTTCAAAAGAAGACAGAAACTGAGCTGCGCAAAGCTGAGCAATAGCTGCTATACGGTATTCCATAGGAGTAACACTTAATGATAATGTTCAACAAAACAATCCCTACATAGTGGAACATAGCTCTCCTTTTCACCCAACATAACCAAGTTAGTTTCTGAACTAAGCCGGTGCGAATGATTAGCCAAATTTCCACAATACACACAAACAGCATGAACCTTAGTAATATACTCGGCTACAGCCATTAATGCAGGCATAGGTCCAAATGGTTTGCCTGTGTAATCCATATCTAAACCGGCTACTATAACCCGAACTCCTTTATTTGCTAAGTGGGTACACACATTCACAATTTCCATATCCATAAACTGTGCTTCATCAATGCCTACAACATCAACCTCAGAGGTAAGCAGCAATATTGAAGAAGCAGATTCTACCGGAGTAGAAAGTATAGCATTAGCATCATGCGAAACCACACTTTGTTCATCATATCTTTTATCGAGGGCAGGCTTGTAAATTTCTACTTTTTGTTTGGCTATTTTGGCTCGTTTTAACCTACGTATTAACTCTTCGGTTTTGCCCGAAAACATAGAACCGCAAACTACTTCAATCCAGCCTTTACGCCTCTGCACATTGGCTATATTTTCAAGAAACATATCAATATATTAATCAATTCTTAATTTTTTAATTTAAAATAAAATTTATATTTTTACTCTCACTTTTAAAGTTCCAAAAGTAAGTAAAAGCAATTAAGAAAAGTAAAATTATGAGTTTGGATAAAAAAGCCATACTAAAAGAAATTGAGGTGCTCATTAGGAGCATTAAGGTGCATTATGACAATATTGAAAATGAATACCGCATACCTACTATTGAACTTGAACTGATTACATCAAAAATTAGAAAATTACACGAAAAATCTATTATTTACAATCACCTTCACTACTTAGAAGAAGAACAGCTACATCAACAAAAGCGTTTCCGAATGGAGCAAAAAAAGCAACAAAAAGAAGACTCTTTGCCGCTTTCTGATCAAAATAATACTCAAAATTCAAACGCACCCGATGAGGAACCCTTAGCAATTATACCTGATGCTCCTACTTCAAAAACAGAAACCATTGCTGAAATTATTACTTCGGAACAGAACCTACATAGCCCCATTGAAACACCTCACGACTCACCTATTGAAAAAACTCTTGAAATACCTATCATTAATACAATAACGGCCTCCGAATCATTTATCCCCTTAAAAATTGCATCTAAAATTGGACTTAACGACCGATTTCGTTTTATAAAGAATTTGTTTGGTAACAATGGTTTGGAAATGGAAGAGCATATTAAAAAATTAGAAACTTGCTCCAGTAAACAAGAGCTTAATGCCTATATAGAGAAATTAAAAGCAAACTACAAGTGGAGTGATGAGGATGAAAATGTTGCAGACTTTTTTCAACTATTGCAATGATAAAATCTGTATTTTTAAAAGTTATGAAACAGATTTTAATCCTACAACCGAGCCAATAAGCGTAATCAAGAAAAACAAACGAAGCGGAGTTGCGGGTTCTTTAAATACCCAAATACCTAAAATTGTCGTACCGGCCGCACCAATACCAGTCCACACAGCATAAGCTGTTCCTACAGGAATGGTTTGCACCGCCTTTATCAACAACAGCATGCTTATGGTTAATGACAATAAAAAAGCTCCATACCAACTATACATTTCTATCCCTGATACTTGCTTGGCCTTTCCCAAGCAAAAAGCAAAGAGCGTCTCAAACAATCCGGCAATGATGAGGAGCAGCCAATTTTGTGGAATCATCAATGAGAACAACAAATAAACAATGGCACTAAAATTAAACGAAAAGATTGCTATTTTTTTATTTCCTCATCGGATTTTAGCAAATTGAAATATGATGCTTTAAAACGACCATCAACTACCTCGCCTTGTACTTCGGCCTTACGAACAGCAACACAAAAACCATTTTTATTATGTGGGTGACCAAAACTCTGAATGTCGGCAGCACCATCAACAAAATAGGCTTTTCCATCAATTTTTACAGCCAAATCGCAAGCATCACCATCGAGACCAAAATTACATTCGCCACAAGAGGCCTCCAATACCAATAATTTCTTATTAGCATCGGGCTTATCAGCCGATTTTCGAGCTACTTGGGCATAAGAGAAAAGGGTAAAAAAAGAAAAGAATACGGTAATTATTATGCTTGTTTTCATGTTTATATTGATTTAAAATTAAAGATATAAGACAAATATAAGCATAAAGATTAAGACTATTTTTAATTGTTAAAACAAGTCCTAATTAATATCGCTGTATAGCCCCAAAGTTCATTATAAAAAGGAAACTTTTATACTTTTTAATACAATACTTATTGAAACCTTATTTTAAACAATACATTTAAAATCTTGGTCAGAAATTTAAAGTATTATCTTTGCAAAACTATGAGAAAAAAGAGTATCTTTTTTATTTGTATCGTTTGCATAAGCTTTATATTAAGCATTATTAGTGCCTGTCAGGCTCCAAAAAATATTTCAAATCAAAACCTCTCCTACTCCTATCGTAAAAGCGAAAATATTCTACATCCTCAGTTTCTTATCCAACATATTAGTCCTACTGCTTCTGTGTTGCACTTTTCAATTAACACGGCCGAACTCCTATATGTAAAATCGGGCGAAAGCACAAATTTTACAGCTCGTGTAGCTCTTACTTATCGTTTATTAAAATCGTATGACGCTAAACATCCACTTGATACCGGCTCGGTATTGCTGGTGGATAAAGATTTTTCTGACAAACCTACGCTATTATTGGGTAAAACTACCTTAAATGCCGAGTATCCTAATAATTATGTTTTGGAAGTAAGCTTGCAAGATTTAAACCGTAACATTAGCTCTAAATCAGTGCTTGATGTGTATAAAAATTCAACCCAATCAGCACAAAATTTTTTACTTTGTGATAGTGCCTTTCGACAGCCTGTTTTTCGTAATGTAATACGAGCCAACGAAAAACTATTTTTATCCTACACCGGTAGCAATCTGCAACAATCTAAACTTTTTGTGCGCTATTATTACCGAAATTTTCCTTCACCAGCCCCGGCCTTTAGTTCCTATAATCAGAAACCTTTTGACTACCGAGCCGATAGTATTTTTACCTTAGCTCTTGATTCTCAAATGACTTGTACTTTACTTTTTCCTAAACAAGGTTTTTATCATTTACAAACAGATACAAACAGCAAAGAAGGCTTTACGGTATATCGTTTTAATGATGAATTCCCCTATTTAACCCAGCCTGATGATATGGTTCCTATGTTGCGCTATATTACTACCCGACAGGAATACGATGACTTGGTAAATCAACAAAACAAGAAAAAGGCTATTGACGATTTTTGGATAAAAAATGCTGGAGGAAATAATGAACGAGCACGTACAGTCTTAAAATCTTATTACACCCGTGTTCAAGAATCAAACTTATTCTTTACCTCATACTGTGAAGGGTGGAAAACCGACAGGGGTTTAATTTACACCATATTTGGACAACCCAATACCTTATATAAGCAACAAAATTCAGAAACTTGGGTATATGGCGAAGAAAGCAGTTATAAGTCATTATCTTTTGTATTTATAAAAGTTATAAATCCTTTTTCTGAAAATGATTACCAGTTAAACCGCTCCGATATGTTTAAAGATGAATGGTACCGTTCAGTTGAAACCTGGCGGCAAGGTAAAGCCTATAACGAGCATTAATATGAACAATTTTGAACTTACCACATAAAGATTACGATAACCTTATTTACGGTATTCATCCGGTTATAGAAGCCATCAACTCTGAAAAGGAAATTCAAAAAATTTTGATTCAAGATGGGCTTAAGGGAGAAACTATTAAACAATTAATTTTAAAAGCTAAGCTGCACCATGTTTTTTACCAGTATGTACCTGTAGAAAAACTAAATCGGCTAACCCGACAAAACCATCAGGGGGTTGTAGCTTTTACCTCTGAAATAGGATTTTCAAATATTGAGCAACTGTTACCGGGGCTCTTTGAAAAAGGAAAAACTCCGCTTTTATTATTGCTTGATAAAATTACCGATGTCCGAAATTTTGGAGCTATTGCCCGAACTTCCGAATGTTGTGGGGTTGATGCTATTATTATTCCGGTTCGTGGATCGGCTCCTATAAATGCTGATGCTATGAAGACATCGGCAGGAGCACTAAATAAAATACCTGTTTGCCGAAGCTTGAACTTAAAAGAAACTATCAAATTTTTAAAAGAGGCCGGTATTACTATCATATCCTGCACTGAGAAAACACAACAAATATATACTTCGCTTTCATATACAGAACCGTGCTGTATTATTATGGGTAATGAAGAAGAAGGTATTTCTGAAGAATATTTAAAATTGGCACACCATAAAGCAAAACTGCCCTTATTGGGAAGTATAGGCTCATTAAACGTATCGGTTGCCTGCGGTGTTATTTTATACGAAGTGATTCGTCAAAGAGCTTTGTAATTTTAATATCACATGAATGAATGGGGTATATCATTTAATAATTATGGATTCTGAATTATTAAATTATTACTCGACATTTCTTCCTGCGGGATTTTAAATACGTATTTGTCGTAATTTGTTGTTCCGTCACGCAAAGGTAAACCCAACCTTTTGAGTTGTGTATAACGATCTCCATTTTCGCTCATTAATTCGATCCTTCGGGCATGTCTTACTTTTTCCAAAAATTCGTTTAAATCGCTGGTATTTTCCGGAGTAAATGAGGCAATCCCATAATTTCTCAACTTTAATTTATTGAATGCATCTAAGGCTTCGGTGCTTACGTTTGACGTAGCTAAGGACAAAGCTTCAGACTTTATTAAATACATTTCAGACAATCGCAATAAAATAATATTGTTTACATAATTAGCACCTTGTTTTTTACGGTATTTATCAATATACCAATCGCCCGTAGTAAATAACTTAATGAAAGTAGATTTTCCGGTAACAGTGCTGTTCCCATTACGAACTATGTGGTCGTCTAAAGAGTCAATAGTGGTCACAACATCTGCTTTTACCTTCATAAAATAAGGAGAAAAATAATATCCAAATAGGCTACCGCTATTATCATCCTTGGTGTTTACCAATTGCCAAATGGTTTCAGGTTTACCATAATCGGTATATGTTGAATTTCCATTTACAAAAAATAAAGAAACTAACTTGGTTGAGTCACGGCCATCGGCATTAACCAAATTATAGTGAGCACTATTAATCACGAAAGATGAAGTTTCTGCTGCCTCATTGTAGCGTCCACATGTAAAATAAACTCGTGCCAGTAAAGCCTTAGCAGCCATTGCAGATACTCTGTCGATGGATGTTATTTTACCTGAAGTGATTAATAAATCATAGGCTTCTTTCAAATCATGAATAACAGCAGTATAACATTCCTCAACAGTGCTGCGAGCTTTATCCAAGCCCTCTGGCCCCTTCAACGAAGGCCTTGTTCGCAAAACAATACCTAATTGCGTATTTGTTCCAATAGTTTGAACATTATAGGGCAATGCAAACATTTGTAATAAGTTGAAATTACAATAGGCTCTAATAAACAACGCTTCGCCTTTGTATGCATTTTTATTATATTGAAAATCGCTCCCAGTTATTCGGCCACTATCAATGGCATAAATTACATTGTTTACACGGTTTATAACACTGTAGTGTTGTTTCCACATTTCGCTTAGTGTACCTATTTGAACAGAAGTTTGACCATTATAAATTTCGGAAGTTCCAAAGTTGCTTAGACGGTTTGGTAAAACGTCAAAGTCATCGGCCATTAAGTCGCTGAAAGCAGTCAGGTCGCCCCCAGCCACACTAGTGCTTTGAAGTCCATCATAAGCCCCATCTAACACTGCTTTTAGGTCTTTTTCGGTAGCCATAGCACTATCGTTTAGCAACTGTTGTTGGGGTTTTATATCCAAAAACTTTTTACACGAAAAAAGACTCGTAATGGCTATTAAAATAAGAGTTGATAAAACTATGTTTTTCATGGCTTAAAATTTTATTTGAATACCCCCTGTAATAGTTTTTGCTTGCGGAGTTCCTAAATAAGGTCCTCCAAAGGCAATATTACCTCTTTCAGAATCGGGATCCACATTGCGTAACACTTCTGGGTCCATACCCGGAAACTTAGTAAAAGTTAGCAAGTTTCCTCCATTTACAAATATCCGGAGGTTGTTGAGTTTTATTTTTTGGCACCACGATTCATTAAAAGAATAGGAAAGCATTAAGCTTCGAAGGCGAATATAGGAAGCATCATACAGCCAACGGCTGCTATTTATAGCCACATAGCTACTAGCCGGGTTTGAACTACCGGAGTTATTATACAAAGCCGGAATTTGTTCAGAAGGGTTATCATCAGTATAAGCATTCAATATCTCCGGACGTTGATTTATATTCGTAAAGCTTCCTGTTTGCGTTTTGGCAGCATCATCATAAATTTGATTGCCATACACAAAATTGAATAAAAAACTTAACTCAAAACCTCTATATCCAAATGTATTTCCAATTCCTCCAATAAACTTGGGAAGAGGGTTCCCCATAGGTTTTCTGTTTTCACCATAAAACTCGCCTCCGGTAGGATTGGCATAAGTCATTAAATTACCGTTTTTATCTTTAAACAATTCTGTTCCTGCCGGAACATTAACAAACATCTGTTCGCCATTGGCATTAAGTTTAGGAGAACCATCTAAATTCCAGAGCTGTAAAGTTCCGTTTTGCTGCTGCACACCGGCCCACTCTACCACATAAAACTGCCCCACCGGATAGCCTACAATAACACGTCCTTCTCCGCCTCTGTTACCTAAATCCTTGTCATCAAAGGCATCGGGCTTTAAGCCATCTACATCTAATACTTTATTTTGATTAAATGCAATATTGAAATCGGTAAACCAGTAAAAGGCACCATCAATATTTTTAGTATTCAGGGTTATTTCTATTCCTTTATTTTCGAGCTTTCCTTTATTTTGCAATACCTGAGAATAACCCGAAGATGTAGGGATACTGATATTCAATAATAAATCTTTGGAGGTTTTGTGGTAATAATTGATTCCGGCAGCAAATCGGTTTTTCAAAAAGGCAATATCCAAATTAATGTCCACTTGGTCTGATTTTTCCCATTTTAATTTATTGTTCGATAATGTATTTGGCACTATGGCACTATATCCATTATAACCCGATGAACTGGAATAATATCCTAATGAAGCAAAATCGCCTATACTTGAGTTTCCGGTTTGACCATAGCTGGCTCTGATTTTCAAAAAGCTAACAATAGATATGTTTTTCATAAAGTCTTCTTCACTAAGTATCCAACCGGCAGACAGGCCTGGGAAAGCCCCCCATTTGTTGTCTCTTCCAAAACGTGAAGAGCCATCGTAACGCATACTGGCACTAAACAAATACCTATCCATTAGTTTGTAATTTAAACGACTAAAAAATGAAGCAAAGCTCCATGTAGTAGTGTAGGAATAACCCTTTTTAATTATAGCATCTCCAGGTTGTGTAAAATAATCGTTAGGAAATTTCTCACCATATAAGCCTACACCATTTCGGTTAGACCTTTGTACTTCATTTCCTAAAAGGAAAGTAAAATCATGTATATTAGACAGTTTAAAATTATAGTTAAAATAATTGCTGTTGGTCCAGTTCAACACAGATGTTCTTCGATCCCAGGCGTTGGAAACATCAGATGTATCGAAAGAATGAACATCACGAAAGTTAAACTCGGTTTCATTTTGATTTAAGAAGTCGGTTCCGAAATTTGTTCTAAAAGTAAGTCCTTTTAATATAAGCAGGTCGGCATACACATTGCTAATGGCACGAAAGACACGCGCATCAAACCTTCTATTATCTAACTGCCATAAAGGATTAGATCGGGCATCGTTATAGCTGCCATCAGTATTATAAATGGGCAAATAGGGCATTTTTAATTGTGACAGTCCAAAGCCACCGTCATTTCCGGTAGGAACACGATTATTAATACTATAACTTAAATTAGAACTAAATCCTACTTTTAAATTTTCAAAAGCCTGATTATCTACTGAAATTTTAGCATTTGTACGCTGATACCTGTTTCCTTTTAAAAAGCCTTCCTCATCTCTATAAGTACCACCTACATAAAATGTTGTTTTATCATTTCCGCCACTAGCCGATAGATGGGCTTGTTGTAGAGAGCCTCTACGCAGAGTAGCTCCTATCCAATCACTGCCTCCAGAGGCTGCTACAAAAGAATCGGCCTCAGCACGGGTAAAAGGTTTATTATTCCAGAAACCCAATACTGTAGAGTCTTTAGACTCGGGCCGGCCTTTAAGTTCTATGCTGGCTTTGTCACGTAAGTTAAGCAATTCTTGTGCGGTAGTGTATGTCATTAAATTAGTGGGCGACAAGGTGCCGAAAGAATAACCGGCATCAAATTTTGTTTTACCCGATTTTCCTTTTTTAGTACTTATTAAAATAACCCCATTGGCGCCTCTTGATCCATAAATAGCAGCGGCAGCAGCATCTTTCAGTATTTCTACCGACTCAATATCTGTTGGGTTAATATCTGCCAAAGCATTGGTTCGGCTGCCTAAATTACCCGGACTTAAATCACCGGTTGTAATCGGAATACCATCAATAACATACAATGGCTGGCTGCCTGCACTAATAGAATTAGTTCCTCGAATATTAATTTTTACAGGAGAACCGGCCATTCCATTAGCCGAGGTAACTTGCACTCCAGAAGCACGGCCCTGCACTGCCTGTTCAAAACTTGACTGTACCGTAGCGTTCATATCCTTAGCCTTTATAGTACTGATAGAACCAGTAACATCTCTTTTTTGTTCTAATCCATAGCCAACTACAACAACCTGGCTAAGTTGCAAAGCATCATCTTCCATAACAATATTTAAGACCTGATCGGGTTGTGCTGTTAGGTCAACTGTTTTCTTTTGTTTAGAATAACCCAAAGCCGAGACAATTACAGTATATTTTTTACTTTCTAATCCTTCAATCTTAAAATTTCCGTCAATGTCACTCGAAACACCTTTAGTTGTTCCTTCAATAGTAATAGCCGCACCTATTACAGGTTCTTTTTTACTATCGCTTATTTGGCCCGAAATACTTTGTGCTTTCAGCAGATTTATTGAAGCTGAAAAAAACAGTATAATGTATGCTATTTTGTAGGTTAAACTTTGAATCATGAAAATTGAAAGTTAATTAGAGCTGCTAATATAGGAATTTAAGTGTAAAAATTACACCATGAATATTTTTTACTTAAAAAACACTTATGTATTTAACACTTTCGATATTTGTAAAGTACTAATTAATTGCGAGAACGTGACTTGTTTTTTTAAAAAATTTCATCAACATAATCAAGCTAATAGTATTTATCCTTGTGAAGCAGGCTTCAAACTAAATTTTTTCTTAAGTCTGTTACTTTCTATAAGCAAGATATAAGTTTCATTTAATACTACTTATTTGTCTGTTTACTTTTGCTCCACTGCAAAAACAGGAGCATTACTTTCTATCTAAAATAAACCCAACACTTGAAACTCAAAGTTGGTAACAAATAATTTTATGGTACAAATTATTTTTGTTTATGACTCATAAAAGGACATAGATTTTTTCTTTTTATTTACATGTGGCCTCTAGTTTTCGAGTATTTCATTTTCTTTGAAAACCTTCTGAATTTTTATTCGCTAAGACCAACTTAAAGGCAATATGTTTAAGTTTGAATACACTTCAGTATTTGTATGAAAAGGGTAGATACAAAAAAAGCATTCCCAAATTGGAAATGCTTTCGAGTATGTTGTATAACTACTTTATTGCTTAAAACTTATCATCATTACGGCACAGCCACTAGGTGCTTTGCCCGGTATAATTTGAGCTTCAATGGTACAATCTAATGTTGAAACAAATTTAAAATCCCAATAAGGTGCATTTTGCTGTTCGCTGTTATCAAACAATAAATTACGGTCCTTATCAAAAATTCTGAACAGTAGGTTTTTATCGCCTAAACCACTACATACAGCAATACGATACGTAGTTCCTCCATAAAAAACCGACTGAAACTCGGCAATTTCTTTATCTAATAACAAAGCACGATAATGCTGACCGTCACTAATATATTTATTGGTCATGTGACGAAGGCAGGAATTGGCAATAGTATCGCATTGCGCTTGTGCTTTATTTGCAAAGCAGCCAACAGCAGTAACAAAAAAAAGTGCTAATAAATATTTGCGAATCATAATGTTGATTTTAATGTATTAGTTGATAATCATTTCACGAATACTGTTAAGCTTTTCGGTAATGTTCTTAAGCTGTTCGTCTGTAATTTTTACTTCGGTAGTACTGTTAATGGTAGTTATTTTATTAGCTACGTCAGTAGTTGGTTTCTTATAGGTATAAACTACTTCAATATCTTCAAAGTCATGGTATAATTCAAGTAAGGCATCAGTAAGCTCAGTAAGCTCAGTCATGTCGGGGTTTTGGTAAAAAGGAGTAAGTAATTTAATAACATGATCTAAAGTATTTCTTTGTTCACCCACACGTTGAATAACAGTCTTTTTATCTTTAAAATCTTTCTTTAAAATATTTAATGTGAAGTACATACTTTCAACCCAACCTCCGGTAATAACCATACCACTTACCGCATTTCTATCATTATTTTTAAGGTAGCTGTCGGTAGCTCTATAGCCAGAAGTAAATATACTTAATAAGGAATCGTTATTTCCCATATTCTTCTCAAAACGTTTCATCAAATTAGCATCAAATGCACCCGATACATTTATATCATCGGCCAGTCTTTTTGCGGCATTCAAATATCCTAAGGCATCTTGAGTTTGACCATAAATTATAACATATCCCAAATCAGCGCCATAAACACCTAAATTAAGAGCTTTTTTATATTCGGTAGAATATGAAGGTAATTTACTGGTAACGTTTAAAATATCTTTAGAGTAGTTAGCGCCACTATTTTTTAATAAAATACTGGTTTGCAATGGAGATGGAATACTAAATAACTCTCCGTTAACACTTACCAAATTATCTTTAGCTGCGTCAACAGGTTCTTCTTCTTCTTGCTCTTCAACCTTATTTTTATCCCCATTACAACTTGTTAAAATAAGCGAAGAGGTAAACACTAATGCCCCCACTAAAGCAAGATTCAAAAATTTCTTATAGTTCATAATGCTTTTTGATTTATCAGTGCAAGTAAGAAAAAATTAATGAAACTGCAAAATATTTGTTTATTTCATGGTATCAAAAAACGCTGAAAACACTAATTTTAAAGCCTTTTACACTTTTTTTAGCTTATATGAAAAAAATTTGATGACATAGATTAAAAGGCAGTATGCCCATAAACTCAGTATAGTATTCTGACAATTAAATTCGTCCTTATTAAGGAGTGCACACTATATGTTTTAACTAAAAGTCACTTCATTATTAATATTTAATAATAAAACGCATGGTGCTTTTTAATACATAGTGTATCGAAGTTATATTTAAGCCTAATAAAATTAGCTTCTTAAAATTACAAGATGTTTACTTCTCTTTCCAGCAAAACACCAAATGTGGTTTTTACTTGATTAATAATTTTGCAACTAAGATCATAAATCTCATTTCCGGTTGCGTTTCCATAATTTACCAATACTAAGGCCTGTTTTTGATGTATTCCAGCGTTTCCGTCACGATAGCCTTTTAAGCCACATTTCTCAATAAAGTAGCCTGCTGCTGTTTTTATTTCATTATCTTTTTGGGTAGGATATCCGGGAATATCTGGATAAGATTTTTTTAGACTTTCGAATAAGTTTAAAGAAATTACTGGATTTTTAAAAAAGCTCCCGGCATTTCCAATCTCTTGCGGGTTTGGCAGTTTACTTTTTCTAATAGAGCAAACAGCTGTACTTATATTTTGAATAGTTGGTTTAAGTTGTAGTTTTTGGAGTTCTTGCTCAATAGTGCCATAACTTGTATTGAGTTGATGTTTTGTACTTAATTTAAAAGTAACTTCCAAAATGATATACTTATTTTTTCCGGAATTTTTAAAATAGCTATCACGATATCCAAAGGCACATTCCTCTTTATTAAAGATTTTTGTATTTCCATTCTCCAGGTCTAAAGCTGTTAAATGATCAAATACATCTTTTAACTCAACCCCATAAGCACCAATATTCTGAATTGGGCTAGCCCCTACTCTACCCGGAATTAAGCTCAAATTTTCGACCCCTCCTAAGTTTTGGCTAAGTGCAAAGGTTACAAGATGATGCCAAACTTCACCGGATGCGGCAGTTACCAGATACTCATCGTCACTAATTTGCTTTTTACTAATTCCTTTTAAGCGATTTAATAATACAAGTCCTTCAAAATTACGAGTAAATAAAATATTGCTCCCCCCTCCAAGAATAAGTCTTTTTTGCTGTTTAAAGATATCTGTATCTAATATTTCAATTAGCTGATCAATGGTGTCAAATCTAGAAAAGAAGTCTGCTTTGGCATCAATTCCAAAGGTATTATACGACTTTAAAGAATGTTTTCGTAAAATTGCATCCACAAATACAAAAGTATTGGTATTGTTTTTCACTTTTCTATATATTACATTATGTTATTAACGTGGTATTTGTTAAGAAGTATGTTAACATTTGTATTCATCTCATTTAGGCATTTCTGTTTTCTTGAAAAAGCTTGTTGTATTTAGTGTTACCAATGATTTAGCCACCGATCAACGGGTGCAAAAATCGGCCCAAAGCCTCATAAAAATGGGTTTTCAAGTGCTTCTTGTAGGGCGTATAAGAAAGAATAGTTTGCCGGTAGAGGGTTTTGAAAGCTACCGTATGTCGCTCTTTTTCAATAAGGGTGTAGCTTTTTATACGGAGTTTCATATCCGACTTTTTATTTTTCTTTTATTTCAAAAAGCAGCTATTTTAGTAGCGAATGATTTGGATACTTTAACCCCTAATTTTCTAGTAAGCAAGATAAAAAAAATACCATTGGTTTACGACTCACATGAGTATTTTACTGAAGTTCCGGAATTGCAACACAGTTTAATAAAAAAGCACATCTGGAGTTTAGTCGAAGGCTTTATATTTCCCAAGCTGCGTAATGTGATTACGGTTAATCATTCTATAGCCAACATATATTATAGGAAATACGGAATTCCTGTGCAAGTAATTCGGAATTTACCCCGAAAAAAAGAATTTAGTATAGCAAATAAGATCAAAATTCGTGAGGAGCTTCATATTCCAACAAATAAGAAAATAATTATTCTGCAAGGTTCTGGAATCAATGTGAGTCGAGGTGGCGAAGAGGCTGTCATGGCCATGAAAAAAACTCAAAACGCTGTTCTTTATATTATAGGTTCAGGTGATGCACTTCCGGTGCTGAAACAGATGGTTCAACTAAATAATTTAAACGAACAGGTTATTTTTATTAACAAGATGCCTTATCCGGAATTGATGAAATACACATCATGTGCCGACTTTGGACTAACTATAGATAAGGCTGACAATTTAAATTATAAATACAGTTTGCCCAATAAACTGTTTGATTATTTTAGTGCACGTATTCCGGTAATTGCTTCTAATTTAGTGGAAATCGAAAAAATATATACCCAATTCCCTTTTGGCATACTCTTGCCCGAAGTTAGTGCAAATGCCATATCAAATGCCATTAACAATACCGACATTAATTCTAAGGAATATGCCGAATGGCTTCTGAACATCCAAAAGGCTTCTCAGGAATTTTGTTGGGAAAATGAAGAAAAGGTGTTGGAAGAAATTTATATAAAATGGCTCTAGAGGGCTGCCTGAGCAAATATATCCAACGTAAGATCCATTCCCTGCTCGTGCTGCTGTTCAGCTAAAGGAGAGTGGTTGTAGTGGCCACCAATAAAATAACGGAAACCCTTTTGTTCCAGTAAATGAAGCAAAACAGACAATTGTTGTTTCTTATTTTTATAGCTATGATATTCTACAAATAAATTTTTAACCTTATATAATTCATCTTGTATATCAAGTAAAACAGGTAATTCAGCACCTTCAATATCTAATTTTAGAAAATCAATTACCTCAAAATTTCTCATAAATTCAAGCAATCGGATACAAGAAACTTTTGCTTCATGTGGTTGTACTGAAATCTTGCCCGATTGAGCTCCATCCTTTTCAAAAAAAAGACTTTCTTCTTGAGTCCAAACGGCTTTATGATAAAGGTTGACAGTGCTTAATTGATTTCGAGATACATTACATTGTAAAACTTTAAAAATATCAGAATCAGGTTCAAAACAATGTATTTGTGACTGGGGATAATACTTCTTAAAATACAATACAGATGTACCCATGTTGGCTCCGCAATCAATAATAATGGGGGCTATTGTTGTGTTTTTAAAACGATAAATATGGTTTACAAAAATACTTTCAAATTGGTTTAAAAATGACTGTGCATGGTGCACCTGCCACTGGTATTCCATGGCACTTACATCAACCGGAAAAGAGGTTGTCTTATTCAACTTATCATAAAGTTTAAGATACTCACGATAAGCCTTATTGTGGACAAAATACTTTAAAGGCTTTAGTGTGTGCCTAGCCAGTTTTTGCAACATTATGATATTTTCTTAAATTTTAAACGTATAGAGTTCCCTACCACAATTACATCACTAAAAGCCATACTTAAAGCACCAATCATAGGGCTTAAGTAACCCGCTGCTGCCACAGGAATAGCAATAACATTATAGAAAAATGCCCAAAACAAGTTTTGTTTAATGGTGAGTAAAGTGGCTTTACTCACTTTTATAACATGATATACATCAATTATTTGATTGGGTCTAATTAATACTACCTGAGCAGCATTTATTGCTACTTCTGATGCACTGCTTAAAGAAATACCAATGTGAGCTGCACTTAATGCCGGAGCATCATTTATTCCATCACCAACCATAACGGTAATTTTCTTATTGCCATATTCTTTTAAGATGTCAAGTTTTTGCTGAGGAAGTTGTGAACTAAAAACAGTTTCAATGCCTAATTGCGAAGCTACTGCCTCACATTTATCTTTCTTGTCGCCACTCAGCATAATAACATCTAAGTGCATCAATTTAAGGCGGCTTATCAACTCCGCAGCATCTTCTTTTATTTCATCTTCAATAAGTAAAGCAGCAGTTAAATTGCCATTAATACTTAAGTAGATATCAAGCACCTGATTTATTGCCGTATTAATATGATTGGCTTGCATTAGTTTTAATGAGCCTGCTAAATATGTATTACCTAAATCATCAATAGCTTTTATTCCTAATCCTTTTTGCTCTTCAACTTCTTTAAACGATACAGGCTGTGTGGTCAATTTGAGCTGTGTTACCAAAGCCTTAGCAATTGGATGATTGCTGTATGATTCGATACTATAAAGCAGATTTTTAATTTCTTGTTCATTTTGCTTACCAAACAACTTTATTTCTTTTATAGAAAAATTACCTTTAGTAAGGGTTCCTGTTTTATCAAAGAAAATAACTCCCGCACCCGATAAGGTTTCGAGTGTAGTGGCACCTTTAATGAGCATACCATTTTTACCGGCTCTTCCTAAACCAGCCATAACAGCAGTAGGAGTAGCCAAGCCCATGGCACAAGGGCAAGATATTACCAAAACGGCAATGGCATTAATTAGAGAACGCGCCAAAGTTTTATCAAGTACAAACCAAGTTATTATAAAAGTAAGCAAGGCAATCAAAATAACTGCTGGAACAAAAATATAGCTAACTCTATCTCCCAGTTTTTGTATAGCTGGTTTATTGCGTTGAGCTTCTTTAACTAAAGCAACAATCTTTGAGAGGGTATTTTCTTCATAACTTTTAGTTGCTCTAATTTTCACAATTCCATGCTCTAAAATAGTTCCAGCTAAAACTTTTTCTTGAAGGCTTCTTTCAACCGGTATATTTTCTCCTGTAATCATACTTTCGTTGATTGTTCCTTGGCCCCAAATAATTTCTCCATCAGCAGGAATTTTATCTCCGGTATTGATTAAGAGAATGTCACCTGGCTTTACTTCTTTATAATTGATCGTTTCTGTTTTTTCTTCGCCAAGATGTAAATAAACTTTTTGAGCCGTTTGAGGTTGTAATTGAGTAAGCTCTTTGATAGCCGAAGTAGCTTGTTGTACTGTACGATGTTCAATTAAATTTCCTAACAGAACCAAGGTTATAATTGTAGCCGTGGTTTCAAAAAAGAGCATGTTATGACTGTCGGGCATTATAAACATGCCTATCATACTATAAATAAAAGCCGATGATGAACCCATTAAAATAAGCACATCCATATTAGGTGTTTTATTAAGAACTGAGGCTATACTACTTTTGCCGAAATGAATCCAACCAATTATAAAAACGGGCAGACATAATATGAATTGTAACAAATAACTGCTTAAAAAACTATGTGGGAACACCATGTGCAGCATAAGTACAATAGTAAAAGGAACAGTAAGGTAAAAACGACCAGCGGTTGTATTATACCAAGGCTTATGTTGATCGTTTTCGTTTAAAACCACCTTATACCCCAAACTTTCAATATCAGTAACTATACTTGCTAATGGAATATTCGTTTCATTCAGAAAAACAGCTTCCGCATTTGAAAAGCTAACCTGCACATTTTTTACCCCTCGTTCATTCAGTTTCTTTTCTATACTTAGGGCGCAACTTGAACAGTTCATACCCTCAATCTCTAATATTGTGCGCTCTGTATTATTCATAATGCAAAGTTAGGGTTTTAATTTTTTTCTTTATTATTAAAAATAGTGAAACTACGTTTATCATTCTCCCAAAACTTCAAATTAATCATTTGTGAACAGGTATTGAATCATTTTGTATCCTATTAATTAATACATCATGTTTTCAAAATAAGATTAGAGTTATTACATTCGTTATTTAATTTAATCATTAATGCTATAATTTATGAGCTACCCATACCAAATAAAGAGCATAGAGGAATATAAACAGCAATACAAAAAGAGTGTTGAACAGCCTGATGAATTTTGGGGAGAAATTGCCTCCCATTTTAAGTGGCGAAAGAAATGGAATAAGGTTCTCGATTGGGAGTTTAAAACGCCCCAAATTAGTTGGTTTGCTGGAGGTCAAATAAATGTTACAGAGAACTGTTTAGACAGGCATTTGGATACTTTAGGGAACAAACCGGCTCTTATTTGGGAGCCCAATAATCCGGAAGATTTTTTTAGAGTTTTAACTTATAAAGAATTGCATTTTAAAGTTAATCAGTTTGCTCAAGTACTGCTGAACAATGGTGTAAAAAAAGGAGATAGAGTTTGTATTTATATGGGTATGATTCCTGAATTAAGTATTGCCATGCTTGCTTGTGCCCGTATTGGAGCTGTTCATTCGGTTATATTTGGGGGCTTTTCTGCCCAATCTATTGCCGACCGTGTTGAGGATGCTCATGCGGAATACATAGTTACCTGCGATGGTGCGTATCGTGGGGCTAAAGATGTTGCACTAAAAAGTGTCATTGATGATGCGCTCGTTCGATGCCAGTTTGTAAGACGTGTTATTGTATGTACACGAACACGAATTCCTGTAAGCATGATTAAAGGTCGTGATGTATGGTGGGAAGACGAAATAAAAAAAGTAGAAACTCAAGGAAACCCATTTGTTGAACCTGTAGCTATGGAAGCCGAAGACCCCTTGTTTATACTATATACTTCGGGGAGTACAGGCAAACCTAAAGGAGTTGTGCATACTTGTGGCGGCTATCTGGTTTGGACAAATTATACCTTTGTAAATGTATTTCAGTATAAACCTGAAGAGATTTATTTTTGTACGGCCGATATTGGCTGGATTACCGGTCATTCATATATCGTTTATGGCCCTCTAAGTGCTGGAGCAACAAGTCTTATTTTTGAAGGAATTCCTACCTGGCCCGATGCCGGAAGATTTTGGGAAATAGTTGAAAAACACAAGGTTAATATTTTATATACTGCCCCTACGGCTATTCGTAGTTTAATGGGCCATGGTGAAATGTTTACTCAAGGGCACGATTTAAGTAGCATAAGAGTGCTGGGTACAGTTGGTGAACCTATAAATTTAGAGGCTTGGAATTGGTATAATAAATATATAGGAAATAATAGTGCCCCTATTGTTGACACTTGGTGGCAAACCGAAACTGCCGGAATTTTAATTTCTAATTTGGCTGGTGTTACTCCTGCCAAGCCAACCTATGCCACCTTGCCTTTGCCCGGAGTACAGCCTGTACTAATTGATGAAAATGGAAAGGAAATTGAAAGCTTTGGGGTTAGTGGAAACTTGTGCATGAAAGCACCATGGCCAGGCATTTTACGAACAACTTGGGGTGATCATGAAAGATGTCGTACTACCTACTTTGCTACGTATGCTGATTTATACTTTACAGGAGATGGTTGTTTTAGAGATCAAGAAGGCAATTACCGTATTACCGGAAGAGTAGATGATGTATTGAATGTTAGTGGGCACCGTATTGGAACTGCCGAAGTTGAGAATGCCATTAATATGCACGAAGGAGTGGTAGAAAGCGCAGTAGTTGGCTACCCCCATGATATTAAAGGACAAGGTATATATGCTTATGTTATTTACAATGGCACTCATGGTGATGCTGAACAAACAAGAAACAATATAAATGCTACTGTTTCACGCATCATTGGGCCAATTGCCAAACCTGATAAAATTCAATTTGTAAACGGGCTTCCAAAAACCAGAAGCGGAAAAATAATGCGTAGGATATTACGAAAAGTAGCAGAAAACGAATTAGAAAACTTAGGTGATACCACTACCCTACTCGACCCATCAGTAGTTGATGAAATAATTCAAGGGCACATTTAATTAATATTCCTCGTAATTCAATTTCTTTTATGAAAATTAAACTTTTAATTGGATGTGTTTGTTTGCTTAATTTGTTTTGTACAGCTCAAAATAACTTTAAAAATTACACGCTGTTAATACCCGAAGAAAAACCTATTCCAAAAATTGAAGAAAAACTCAACTCAACAGAGTTAGAAAGCTACCGGAACGAAATTGAAAGTTATAATGTAATGCTCAAAAAATGTGTATCAAAATATTGGCTTCCTGATATTAAAGTTGAATACGTAAGTAAAGAAAAAATACAAACACTTGTTGCATCCAAAGCACAGCATATTCTATATCTTGTAAATACAAAATATAGTTTTAATTATGCCGATAAATCATCCTATTTGTTAAGCCAGAAGTTATACAATAAAAGAAATGAAATTGTAGAAAACTATAGTAAGAAGCAATTACCTTACCGCGCCTGTCGTTTTGAATTAAGGATTGCCAGCAACCCTGCTCAAAGTCAACCATTAATAATGGTACCTATGCCATCTGTAGTACAAGCCGAAGCCGATTTAGTTTATGCTATAAAGAGTTTGGCTCTGCAAATAGACTATCGCAACAAAGGCGTTACCGAGGTTCAATTTATGAAAATGTATATTAAGAATGCACCCAAATTAAAAGAGTTAACCTTATTGTTAAACAAAGAAGATGTTGATTATGAAATTCAATCAAATATAGCTCAGTATTATTCGTTACCTTTTGTATTATGTGATTTTAAAGCTATTGAACAAGCAATTTTAAACGCTGATAATAAAAAAGCTTTTAACATGACAATTCCTAATGCTGATGGGTCTTTTAGCTTTAAAGTTATGGCTGCATCTACTATGGAGGTTCTTGGTCAAAGCGGAAGTATTGCCCCTAGTGAATATTACCCTGAACTAAATAATAAAATAAAAGCAAAACAATTAGGAGAGTTTACCCATTATTGCAATGAATGAAAAAAAGCAACTGCATTTTTTGCATTTACTAGTCTTATGGTTAATTATATCAGTTTTCCATGTACCTTGTAAAGCAGAACGGGCAGAAAATTTATTTATTGAAGCCTCAAGCAGTTATTCCTTTTTTATGGCCCATCGTCCTGTTTTACAAAGTTATACCAATGCTCATTTTAGTCAGTATCAGTTAAGTATTGGGAAAAAAGCATCAGGTAATATGAGTTGGCATAGCTTATATCATTATCCTGATTATGGAGTTCACCTTTTTTATTCCAATTTGGGGCACAACATATATACCGGTAGGGCAGCTGCTGCAATGATTTTTATGCAATTTCCATTTTACAGGTTTAAACAAAGCAATTTTAATTTTAATGTAGCACTTGGTCCCGGATGGGTGGAAAAAAAGTTTGACCCGATAAATAATTATAAAAATATGGTTAATGGCTCCCATTGGAATGCCGCAATACAATTAGGAGTTAATTATAGTAAGCAAATTCAAAAATCGCAAACGCTGTCGTTAGGTATAGGTTTAACACACTTTTCGAATGGGGCAACTCAATTACCAAATTTAGGAATAAATTTACCGATGGTGCAAATTGCTTATAAATATCGCTTTCAAAACATTGAGAAAGGGAACACGGATACCGCAATTACTCCAAAAAAGATTCAGTTCTCAATTGCAACCTCAATGGGTAAAAAGCAAGTGTACCCGGTACTAGGTAAAAATTATTTCTTTTGCACCTTAAGCGGAACTGCACTTTATGGTCTTAATCAAAAAGCCAATGCCGGTATACTGGTTGATGTTTTTAAAGATGCATCTGTTAGTCACCAAATGCTTTACGATAAAGACACCAGTAATAATAATAAAACCAATGTACAAGTAGCTGTTGGTGGGATGTATGAAATAGTTATCCATAGGCTGTCATTCCCCTTGGCAGCCGGATTTTACATCTACAATAATTACAGTCAGCTCCCCTTTATGTATTTCAAATTAGGGGTAAATTATTCCTTAAGTTCTCATTTTTTTTTGCTGTTTAATCTTAAATCACATTTCGCGAAAGCCGATTATTTCGCTTATGGGGCAGGGTACCGTTTTTAAAAATAAACGGGCTACTTATTATTTCAATAGTTTACGGGCAAAAATATTGGTACTTGCTGTAGTAAACAAAACAATGCTTATTGTACTGGCCGGCATAAGTATAGCAGCAATAACAGGTTGCAAAGTTCCGGTAAGTGCATATGAAAGTCCAACCAAATTATAGAGTATAGATAACACAAAACTGGCTTTTAAAACACCATTTCCCGATTTAACATACTGTAAATATTGCTTCAGTAAATGCAGCTTATCTCCTTCTAATATAGCACTGCACATGGGGGTAAAATAATTAACATCATCGGTAACAGAAATTCCTGAATAGCTTTTTAACAGTGCTCCGGCATCATTTAGGCCATCGCCAATCATAACCACTTTTTTGCCTTGTTTATTTAATTTTTCAATATAGTTTAGTTTGTCTTGTGGGCTTTGCTTAAAATTCAGGAAAGAGTCGTTTTTTATATATGCTTTCAGATGCTCTTTCTCTTCGTCATTGTCGCCACTTAAAATATGAATCTCGTAACCTTCGTGTTGCAAATCTTGAAACAAGTTAAAAACGCCCTCACGATATACATTTTTAAAATTAAAATAACCTTTATACACATCATCAATACTGCAATGCACAGTGCTTCCCTCATTTTTGTTTTTGCTTTTAAAGTTTCCAATATATTCTGTTGCCCCTAAGCGCACCTTGTGTTTTTGAATAGTTCCTTCAATACCTTTGCCGGTATGCTCTAAAAAGTGTTCTGTAATCAGTACTTCTGGTTGATTTAAATATGAAACTATTCTTTTACTTAAGGGATGCAATGATTGAGAAGCTAAACTGTAAATAAGTTCTTTCTCAGCTGGGCTCAAAGCTAATCCAACCCATTCAATAGCAGTAATATTATTTTGGGTAATTGTTCCGGTTTTGTCAAAAACAAGGGTATCGGCCTTACTTAAACGCTCTACCGATTGAGCATTTTTTACATACAATTTATTTTTAGCTAAAATTTGTAACACATTACCATACGTAAAAGTTGCTCCAAGCAATAAAGCACATGGGCAAGCCACTATTAATATGGTTGTTACTGCGTTAATGGCTTTTTGCTTATCATCGGGCCACCAAAAAATAAAAGCTCCTAAAGCCAATACCAACAAGGAGTAGGTAAAATATTTATTTATTGTAGCCACAATTTCGGTTTCCTGTTTTTGTATATCGTTTGTTTCGTGTTTATTCCAAAGTGATGTTAAATAGCTTTGTGATACTTCTTTTACCACTTCAAGTTCTAGTTGACTTCCCTTTTGACGCCCTCCGGCATAAATTATTTCACCAAGTGTCTTTTTAACCGTATCGGCCTCGCCAGTAACAAAGCTATAGTCAATTTCAGCATCTCCTTGAAACAATATTCCGTCAGCAGGAATTAATTCATTTTGCCTTATGATCATTCGCATACCTGTTTTTATAGCCGATACGGGTATGATTTTTTGTTTCATAGTGCCGTTCTCGCTTTCTAAAACAGTAACGCCTAAAGGGAAATAGGATTTATAATCACGTTCAAATGAAATGTGATCGTAGGTTTTATTTTGAAAATAACGTCCTATAAGCATAAAAAAAACAATTCCACTCATACTATCAAAATAGCCTACACCAACTCCATAGGTAATTTCATATACACTTCTTAAGAAAGTAATAAGAACAGCGAGGGCAATAGGCAAATCAATGTTCAGGTAACGTTGTTTTAGTGAAACCCAGGCCGAAACAAAAAATTCTTGTGAACAGTAAAACAGTACCGGCAAAGACAATATTAAGCTCAGTATATTGAACACATGATTCAATACTCCAGTATCAGAGAAATCGCTCAACTTAAAATATTCCGGAAAACTCAGCATCATAATATTGCCAAAACAAAAACCGGCAATGCCTATCTTATAAATTCGTTCCTTATAGCTCTTTTTCTTTTGTGTTCCTTGGCTTTCTGATGCTAAAGATAAATAGGGCGGATAACCAATTTTATGAAGTAACAAGGCTACCTCCTTTAAACTGATTTGTTGGTGATGAAAAACCACTTCTACTTCTTTTTTCTGAAAGTTAACTCGGCTGCTTACAATATATGGATTAAGCTTATGCATATTCTCCAGCAAATAAATGCAGGAACTACAATGCATAAAAGGAATATAAAAAGCAATATGCGTATCAGTTGAATTTTTAAAATTTATAAGACGTTCTGCTGTAGCTGTATCGTTTAAAATATCATACTGGTGCAGCGATTTAATTTCTTCCTGCTGTTTCCCGGGGGCATTAGAAATTTGATAATAATCGCATAAATCATTGCTATTTAATAATTGATAAACAGCTTTACATCCTTGGCAACAAAAATCTTTTTCATTATACTGTATCGCATTAATCACTCGCTCACCACAATGATAACAAAGGGTTGTACTTTTAGTTTTGGATATACCCATATTTATTTTGTTTCACCACGTTGTTGATGGCATCACGCAATCCGAAAGATTGAAAGATAAAAGTTGAATAAATTTGTTTCACAAAAAATCAAGAATATACAACCGATTTATCACTCAAATGCCTTGACAAATATACATATTCGTTGGTAATTTAATGAAAACAATGCTTCGTCATACCAAGAATTCGTCCAAAGTTTTGCAACAGCAACAAAAACCTTTTCCAAATGGTAAAACCGTAATTTTCAAACCGATGTGTCCTCCAGACCAAAACAGACTTTTAAAACATAGAAGAAATGAACATAGAGTTTACCCAATTCCTAATTAATTTCAATCTCGAACGAAGACAAGGAAGTATGAAAAAAGAGCTTACGGTAAAAACTCCTTTCAATGCAATAGAAAAATGGTTCTCGTTCAAACCCGAATTATTCAAAATAAATCCGTCAAACTTTAAAAATAAATCCTTAATTTGCATCAAATTAATATTCAACTTTTACCATCAACTTTGTGAAATTTGACAAGATTCGATGTATAATTCCCACAACGGCTATTGACTCAAGCCTATTATCTCGGCTTCAGAGTGAATTTAAAACTGAACTTGGCTATGATATTGTTGTTCCCGATTATGAGCAGTTTACTATTTATCTGAATTTTTATCAGAGAACTTATTATTTTATAACCCATTGAAGGTGTGCATATTAGATGTTAAATAGTTTTAAAAATAAAGAAGAAAGTTTAAAATGAATATTTTGATTTCCGGATATAAGGGATTCTTAGGTTCTGTATTATGGAATAAATTATCAATTGAACATAATTTAATTGGTGTTGCTAGAGAGCAGGAAATAGACAATAAAGAATCATATTCGATAAATCAAATTTCTACAATTAAAGAAACACCCGATATTGTAATAATGTGCCATGCTTCAGTTGCCTCTGGCAAGGATAAGGTTGATACAACTAAATTGTTTAACTCCAATGTACATACTACAAAGCAACTTGTTCAACAATTTCCCAATAGCTACTTAATTTATATTTCAAGTATTTCGATTTATGGAGATAGCCAAGATTTATTGACTGAACAATCTGCTCCTTGCCCACAAACAGAATATGCCATTTCGAAGCTATGGGGAGAGAAGTGTGTTAGCCAAACAGAGAATTCTGCTATCTTAAGACTGACTTCACTTTATGGAGCGGGCATGAAAGAAAACACAATTATCCCTAATTATGTCAATCAAGCACTATCAATTGGAGAAATTGAAGTGTGGGGGAAGGGTAAAAGAAAGCAGAATTATATTCATGTGGAGGATGTAGTAAGGTATATTGAGCATTTAATCTCAACACAAGGAAAAGGAATTTTTATTGCTTCTGGTGAGTCAGAAGTTAGTAATATTGAACTTGCCAATCTTATTTCAGAGGAAATAGGTGCTGTAATTAATTTTAAAGGAAATGATAATTCGCCCTCAATCCGAATTGATAATCAGATAACAAGAAATTCCTTGTCCATAAAGAATAAAAGAGATATTAAAGAAGGAATAAAAGAATATATTCAATGGAAGAAAAAACAGTTTTAGTAACAGGAATAGGAGGCAACGTTGGGCAGGGTATTATTCGTAATATCCGAGAGTTGGGTTATCCAATAAAAATTATTGGAACTAATATAACGCCCTTCTCTGCAGGAAATCACTTAGTAGATACTTTTTACCAAACCCCTTATGGATATGAAGCTTCTTTTCTACCGGTAATAAAACAAATAGTGAATGATGAACATGTTGATTTAATAATTCCTTCAACAGACTATGAATCGTACTATTTATCTCTATATAATGACGAAATAGAATGTGTGATTGCAGGTTCTTCTTATGAGGTTACAGAGCGTTATTTAGATAAGTTTTTGACTTTTGAATTTCATAATCAAAATAAAATTTCTTTTGCTGAAAGTTTTTTGCCTTCAACTTATTCGAATGAGTTTGAAAAGTTTATAGCAAAACCAAGAAAAGGAAGAGGGTCGAGAGGATTAATGATTAATCCTAAAGATACTTCCTTCTTGAATGATAAGGAATATATGATTCAAAAATTATACGAAGGGATAGAAATTACTTCTGCTGTTTATAGACGATATGGAGATGGAGACATACATGGGTTATTGACAATGGAAAGAAGTTTGGAAAACGGAGCAACTACTTTTTGTAGAGTTATTGACGAATACGATATTGAAGTAATGGAAATTGCTAAAAGAATGTGTGCTACACAGCCTGAACTAAGAGGATCTTTTAATATTCAATCCATTGTAACGAGAGATAATGTTGTTGTCCCTTTTGAAATTAACTGTAGAATTTCGGGGACCAATTCTATTCGCTCACACTTTGGGTTTAAAGATGTACAATACACTATAGACGAACTTTTATGGAGAAAACAACCTCAATCCCCAATAGTTACAAAAGGGGTTGCTTATAGATATTTGTCAGATGTGATTTATCCTGAAAACATAGATTTAAAAGGTACTAATCAAGATAATTTTAAGTTGTTTTAGAATGATAATTTTATTCGATGCTGCAAATACATTAATTCACAAACCTCTTTTGTTTAGGAAAGTAGAGGAAGTACTTAATGAATTTGGATATAAGGTTGAAAGAGAGGTTCTCAGGAGAAATCATAAGTTCGTTTCCGAACTCATTATATTTCCAGACCGTACTTCAAAAGAATTTTATATGACATTTAACAAGGAGTGGCTTAACTCTTTAGGACTTATTCCTACAAAAGTAATGTTAGATGCAGTTTTTTCTGCTTGTTCTTATTTGCCATGGGAAAAGTTTGATGACACCGATATGCTCGAAAAATTAGATACTCAATTTGCTGTTTTATCCAATTTTCATGGAGGGTTAAATTCAATTTTAGAACAACAATTCGGTGCTTTATTTCAGGAGTTATTAGTTTCTGAGAATGAGAATGTGAGAAAACCTAATATCGAATTTTATAAAAGAGCAATGAGTAAATTAAAAGTAAAACCTGAGGATATACTATATATTGGCGACTCAATAAAATTGGATCTAGAACCAGCTTTAAAAGTGGGTATGAATGCATATTTAATTGATAGATATAATGATTATCCCTATTGCAAAAAGCGCCTTAGCTCTTTACACGAACTAAAAGAACTCCTTTAAAAATGAAGAAATTATCATTAGTTGTTCCTGTGTATTATGAGGAGGAGTGTATTCTCCAATATTTAAAAGAAACAATTCCTGTATTGAATGATTTAGATTTGGAATGGGAAATAGTTTTTGTGGATGATGGAAGCAAAGACAAGACAGTAGAATTAATTAAAGGAGAAGCTCGAAATGAAAACAGAATTAAGCTAATTGAGTTTTCATACAATCAAGGAAAACAAGCTGCTGTTAGTGCATGTATTCGTTATGCAAAAGGCGATTATTTGCTTTATATGGATCCTGATTTACAAGACCCTCCCGATGAAATTCCTAATTTTATAAATGAAATTGAGAAGGGATATGATTTGGTTTTTGGTGTTCGCAAAGAGAAAGTTGACAGTATGATCAATAAACTTTATTCAAAGGTTTTTTGGGGGACACTGAACAAATTTACAGGATTAGAAATTCCTAAAGGATTAGCTGTGATGCGTATTTTCAACAGAAAATTTGCAGATAAGTTTTTGGAATACTCGGAGCAAAATAGATTTATAGAAGGGATATTTGTACATATTGGAATGAATAGAAGTCAGATAGAAGTTTCACAAAGGAAACGCTTTGCAGGAAAATCAAAATTTAATTTTAAGAGAAAGATGCAGTTAGCTTTTGATGCTATTTTTGATTTTTCGGAATTACCTTTGAAGCTTGCAGTAAAACTGGGGATGTTCTTTTCATTAATGGGTTTTGTTGCACTTCTACTTTTAGTCATTTTAAAATTATTTTTTATTGACTTTGAACTTGGATGGCCCTCATTAATAAGTGTAATTGTATTGGGATTTGGAGTACAGCTTTTCTTTATTGGAATTGCAGCTATTTATATTGGTAAGATATACAAAGAGAGCAAAAGGAGACCTCTGTATTCTATAAAAAATTTAACAAACTTATGACAAGACTTGCTATCATTGGTTCTGGTGATTTAGGACAACATATTGCTCATCATGCAGTACAAGACGAGAAATATAAAGTTGTTGGTTTTTTTGATGATTATGAAGTCAAAGGAACTCTTAAGAATCAAATCCTTATTTTGGGTGCAATTGCCGAAGTTGAGGACATGTTTAGAAAAGGAGATTTTGATTGCTTAATGATTGGGATTGGCTATAAACACATAAAAGTAAGAAGAGAACTTTATGAAAAATTAAGTGGTAAAATTCCATTTGCTACCCTTATACACTCTTCATCATATATAGATAGTTCAGCAGAGATTGGAGAAGGGTGCTTTATTCTGCCGGGCTGCACTGTTGATAAACACGTAAAGATTGGGGCAAATGTACTCTTAAATGTTGGTGCAGTGGTCTCACATGATACTCAAGTTGATAATCATTGTTTCCTATCTCCTTCTTCCAGTATAGCTGGCAAAGCTCATATAAAAGAATGTTGTATAATAGGAATAAACTCAACCATTATTGATAATATTACCATTGAACCATTTATACAAATAGCGGGTGGTACTGTGGTAATAGAGAATTTAACTATTTCAGGAATGTATGCAGGTGTGCCTGCAAAACTCAAAAAAAGATTTTAATATGTATGATTACATTCAACAAACCTTATGTAACAGGCAAAGATCATGAATACATTGCCGATGCCTTAAAATCTAAGAAACTATCCGGTAACGGCAAATAGACCCAACTTTGTCAGAAATTTTTTGAGCTGAAATACGACTTTCGAAAATGCTTACTCACTATATCCTGCACAGATGCTTTGGAAATGGCGGCTATTCTGCTGAACATTAAAGAAGGAGATGAAGTCATCATTCCTTCTTACACTTATGTGAGTACTGCCAATGCCTTTGTGTTGAGAGGAGCAAAGATTGTATTTGCTGACTCTATGGAACAAAACCCCAATGCGGTTACTGAACAATTAGAAAGTTTAATAATTGCATAAATCATTGCTGTTAAATAAACAGCTTTGCATCCTTGTAAAAACAAAAATCTTTTTGATTTAACTGTATCGCATTATTCACTCGCTAAGCACAATGACAACAAAGGTTTGTACTTTAATTTTTGGATATACACATATTTACTTTTTTGGGATAACCAAAATAGGCGATTGCCACTCATATACCATTTCGGCAGTATAGCTTTTAGAAAAGATAGTTTGCCAAAGGTTTCGTTGTTTATGAAACATAATCAGCAAATCTGCATTTACTTGTGCTACCATTTTTTTTATACCTTCTTCAATACTTTGTGATTCATTCTCAGAAACAAGGTGAAGTGTGTAATTATCATACTTTTCATTTGTGTACCACTTTTTATAAGTAGCATGCAACTCAGATTCATTCTTAGCATTTGCTTTTGTGGCAATATGAAAAATATGAATTTTAGATTGATAAATTTGAGCAAAAGCTATTATGTCTTTTAACTCGTTTTCAATATCATTAAAATCGGATGCGTATCCAATGTGCTTAAGTCCATGAAATGATGCTCCTGAAGGAACTGTAAGCACAGGAATAGAAATATTTTTAACAACATCAACAGTATTACTGCCTAAAAATACTTTTTTTAGGCCGGTAGCACCATGAGTGCCCATAATTACTGCAGTAGCATTATATTTATTTATCATTTTATCAATTCCACCGGCAATTGAAAATGACTCTACAACCTCCAACTCTGAAAGTAACAAGTTTCTATTAATGCCTAAGTCATGATAGGCCTTTTCTACTGCTTTTCTTAGAAATCCATCGTATTGTGAAGCTAAAGAGTCTGCTAAAGCAGCATCGTAAACTACCCCCATTTCAGGATTTATTAATGGCAAGCTATAAATATGTACAAATATTAATTTTTGATAATGTAATTTAGACATTTCAATAGCATACCTTATGGCATTGGCAGCATTTTCAGAAAAGTCGGTAGGTACAATTACAGTTTTCAAGTTTAGAATATAAAATATTTACGAGTGTGGTTTGTTTTGTATAGCTTGTTTTTCTAATGCAATTAACTTAGTAAACAAAATATTATTTTCTAAATAAATTTGCTTTTGAATGTCTTGGTCTAATTCAAACAATTCAGCATGTAAAAGTTTTAAACCATGTTTATTATTTGATGATACTGTGTAAAATTCGGTAATTATTCTTAATTCTCCCAATAATTTAAGAAGGTTTTTATGCTCCTCGATAAACCTGTTAATCGGATTTTCAATTATGTTTACAGAAGGAATCATTTTGTTACTTCCCTTTCGCTCCCACGCCAATAGCATTTTAGCATACGGATAAAGTATTTCTTCTTCATCTCTAAAATGAGATAACAGAGCTCTTTCCAAAGATAAAATCATAGAATTTATTTTATCTGCTTGTTCTTCTCCGGCTTCTTTAAGCTCGTTGCTATGCTCTTTACAAAGTGTAATCATATTTTTTGCAAAAGCGTGGTGCTTGTTTACGATATAGTTGATTAACTCATCGGCAGGCACATCATGGAAATTTATTTGATTATAGCTTTGCATAGTATTTTTTGATATGCAAATATTGTGCTATTGGTACAAATTAAAAATGATTACAATCACGACAAAATATGATAAAAGTCATAAATTCGAATTGCCCCAAATAAATGAGTGTTAATCTTGCAGATTGGCTATTCTAAGTAGCTTTTTGTGGTCCAGAATCTTTATTTTTTTTACCTGAAGATCAATAATGCCATCAGCTTTAAATTCTGACAAAATCCGAATAGCAGTTTCTGTAGCAGTTCCAACAATATTAGCAATTTCTTCGCGCGACAGAACAACATTTAAAATTTCTCCATCGGCTTCGGTTCCATAGGTTTCTTTCAAAAACAAAAGCGCTTCTGCCACACGCTTCCTAACAGGTTTTTGGGCTAAATTGGTAATTCTATGTTCCGCTTTTCCTAAGTTTTGACTCAACAGTTTCATCACTTGCATGGATAGTGAAACTTCTTTTTCAATAAGCTTTAAAAAAATATCTTTAGGGATGATACAAATTTGACAATCGTCAAGCGCAATAGCAGTAGCCAAAAAGCGTTCTCCACTAAGTAAGGCACGGTACCCTATTACATCTCCTGCTTTTGCAAAACGTACAATTTGCTCGCGCCCCATGTCACCGGCCTGAGATAATTTCACCTTACCATGATGCACGCAATATAAACCTTGTGGTGTAACTCCTTCTGAGAAAATAATTTGTCCTTTTTTAAACATAATACACGATTTCTCCTCGTTCAAAACAGAAAGAGCCTCTTCATTTAAATCACAAAAAATAGATATATCTTTAACTTGGCAGTTTAAACAATCTACCTTTCTATTCAGCTTCATAAATGCACCATTTGAGTTGCAAATTTAGAGTTTATTTTGGGTAAAAAAAACACTATTGAAAACGAATGGCTTTAAGTGGTGATATTTTTGCTAATAACCTGGATGGCACAATCATAGCCAATATACAAACTAAAAAAGTTCCCACATTAGCCAAAAAAATAAAAAGCCAATTGATTTTAACCGGGACGTAGGAAATATAATAAGAAGCTTCATCAAGTTTTACCCAATGAAAATAATACTGTATATAACACAAGCTTAAACCAATTAGATTGCCATACAAAATACCTTTTCCTACAATAGCCCCGGCCTGAATTAAAAATATTTTACGAAGACTGCCGTTGCTCATACCTAATGCTTTTAAAACACCTATTAATCGTGTGTTTTCAAGTATAAGAATAATTAAAGCTGTAATCATATTTACAGAGGCAACCAATGCCATTAACGTAATTATTACTTGTACATTAATATCTTGTAATTTAAGCCAGTCAAATAACTGCGGAAACAATTCACGAATACTGCTCGCCCCCCAGTTTGTAGGAATCTGAGCATTAATTTTCTCTGTTATTTCATCCAATTGCCTTAAATCATTAATTGATATCTCGACACCTGCAAATAAAGTACTATCCCAATTATTTAATTTCTGTATATGTCGTACATCACAAATTATGTATTTATTGTCAAAATCCTCCAAACCTGTATTGTATATACCTGATACAAAAAATTTACGCACTCGAGGTGGGTTTTGAATAAAGTAAACAACTACCGGATCATTTACTTTAAAATTAAGTTTATCGGCTATTTTCTTAGAAATTAATATGCTATCGTTTTTAAAAGATGTGCTATAATTGGGCAGCCTACCTGAACTTAAGTAACGATTAAAAAAGCTTTGATTAAACTGCCCGTCAACACCTTTTAAAACGCTGCCTTCCATTTCATCATCAGTTTTTATAATACCTGCTTTTAGTGCATATAGAGTGGTTCCTATAACTCCATTGATGTGCCTTATTTTTTCTAAATATTTTTTATCAGGCTTAATGGGCTGCGGTTCAAGCGAGTTATTATTATCGTAACTGCTAAGTTGAATATGGGCACCAAATCCAATAACTTTAGACGTTATTTCGTGCTGAAAACCATTGAGAACTGACAAAGCCACAATCATTACCACCATACTGATTATAATAGCTAAAGTTGCAATACGGTATAATGGTGCAGCCAATCGGCTTTTGTTTGCCGAGCGTCTTTTTATTAATCGAAATGCTATAAATCTTTCAAGGTTTACACGGTTTCTCATTTTACTCTTCAAAAAATTCTATCAACGAAGCCATATAACTATGCTCCCAACCCTGTGAAATATCATGATAATCGGCATCAGGGATAGCTGTATGCTCTACCAATATTGAGGTATTGTTACCTTGTGGGTGCATGGTCAATGTAACAATTGATGCTTGTATTTGTTCGCCAAAATACCATTCCTGTGTAATATTTTTGGCTTCCTCAAATGCTATGTTTTTTCCGGAGATGCTCCCATTCCATAAGGAAAACTCAGTTCCGGCAACGTCAGACATTACTGCTTTTTCACCCGTCCACAGTTGAATAGATAAAGGGTTTGTTAAGGCTCTATAAACCTCGTCAGGAGGAGCAGGAATTAAAAAATACTTTCTGTAATTTTTCATACAAACAGATGCAATAATACGGCAAAGCTACACAATATAGAAAAATAAGCTATGAAAAAACTAAAAGGATGGGCAAGCACTAAGTATTAAAAAAATATTACCTTTGTCGCCCAAATTAAAGCTAAATATGGTTACTAACAGAACATTTACAATGATTAAACCCGATGCAACTGCTAAAAATCACATCGGAGGAATACTAAAAATGATAAACGATGCCAATTTTCGTATTATCGCAATGAAATATACCCGCTTAAGTAAAGAACAAGCTGGTGCATTTTATGCTGTTCATAAAGAAAGGCCTTTTTATGGTGAGTTGGTTGAATATATGTCTTCTGGACCTATTATAGCAGCAATATTGGAAAAAAACAATGCCGTGGCAGATTTCAGAACACTAATTGGAGCCACTGACCCAAGCAAAGCGGCCGAAGGCACAATTCGTAAAATATATGCAGAGTCTATTTCTGCCAATGCTGTACATGGTTCTGACAGTGATGAAAATGCTCAAATAGAAGGAGATTTCTTTTTCTCACTTCTTGAAAGACCTTAATTACTCTTGCGTTGACCTGAAAATAGCACCAGGTTCGTGATTTTTTTTTGATAAGTTGTACTCCAAAGCTAAAGTTTACTTATAAGCTTATGGGGCATATTTTAAATAACCTATGGGGCTTTTGAACAGCTGTCAAAAAATTATGTGATTATTGTAAAAACGCTGCACGAGTACAAAAATCACACATAAATGGGGAATAGTTTGTAAAACTCTTTATGAATTTTGGGCTATTATTGTTTTTTCAGGAAGAAGAAAGACCCATTTTCATCTGTTAAATCTTGAATATTACCGAATTTTGGTTTTTGTTTTTGTTTTTGCTTAGCCTCAACATTTAATCTTTCCGAAATGTTGTCTATTGAAACGCATTTATCAGGTGTGTTTTTTAGTGTTTTTGAAAAAGTTGTGCTCAGTAAAGAACTTTCGTTTAGGCGCTCAGGCTCTGATGCACTGAGCACTTGAGCCGATTTTAGCTTCGATGCCTCGTAATCGCCACAAGATTTTGGTTTGTATGAAGCTCTCATAGCCAAATAAAATGATGGCCCCGTTTCAGTAGCATCTGCTATTACTAATGTGTGTTTTAAATTTTTGTATGTTCCCAAGTACCCCTTCAAATTATTGGTATTAAAATAACTAAATTCGTCTTTTTTGGAACCATCCACCGGAATCCAATAACCGTTATCATTGCTAACTTTACCATGTCCAGAATACCAGATAAGCAATGATTTAACTTGATTTTTTGCTATCATGTCACGTAACTCAATTGAGAAAAAACGTTCCATAGTGGCTTTTTTCATATTTTTATAACTAATTATTGAGTCAATAATGTATCCACTTAGGGCATTTCGCACCATAGCCACATCTCCAGATACTGATTCAAGTGAAGACAAATTACTATAGTTGCTGTTTTCTATAAAAACAACCCAAGTTTTGCCCATAGGATTAGCTTCTTCTTGTGCAAAGGAGCTACGATTTATAGCGTATTTTGTTACTGATTCATTTTCATAAACATCGGTAATTTTTATAACAATGTGGTCTATAGCTGCAGTTTCAATATTTGCTGAAAAGTTGGGATTTTTCTTTGTCTTATCAAAAGAGGCCGCATGGTCATTAATGATTATATTCTTAATCATATTATTGGAATGTGCTACTCCTTCAACATATAAAACATAGTTATTGTTGTTTTGAATAAAAACTTGTCCATTAGGAGCACTTGGGGTTATTAACTCACAAACAGGTCTTTCAACAACAACTCTGTTAATGTCGTAAGTATAAACAGCAGTATTATTATACACATCAGTAATGTAGAATGTTAATGTCATTGATTTTTCGGTTTCCAAACTTACATTAAACTCAGGGTTTTGTACATTCTTATCAAATTTTGCAGGTATGTCATTAATTGTAATAGATGCTATTTTACTCTCATCTTTAATACGTCCAGTAATGGTAATTTTGCTCTCGTCTTGTGGCACAATAAGTAATTTATTATTCATTATTTTAGGAGCACTAATTATTAGCTCGGGTTTATTACTTTCTCTGAATTTCTCCTTATAAGAAATTGAAGCCAAATCATAAGATTTTTTATAAAGAGCGTTATCCGGTACTAACAGTAAAGCTTTTTCATAATTAATTAGTGCATTTTTTGAATCTGATAATTTGTCATAACCTAAAGCTCTTCCGTAATAAGCCTCTGCATTTTTATCATCTAATGCTATAGCTCGTGAAAAATCGGATAAAGCACTTTCTGCATTGCCTTGAACAAGGTATAGATGTCCGCGTTTTATAAAAGAGAGTACATTGTTACTATTACGGGCAATCGTGTTACTATATTCACCTATAGCACCCGAAATATCACCTTGTAAAGTTTTAGTTTCGGCTCGGTAAAAACTGATTGTTATATCATTGGGTGAAATTTCTTCAGCTTGCACATAATATTTAAAGGCATTATCCCATTGATTTACTTTGCCACTGGTGCGTGCCGGATTTATATAATAGAATTTGTATTCTGACTTATTCAAACTCTCTTTGTATTTTTTTTCTTTCATCAATGAATTTATAGCCTTTTCATACGATTTTAATGCTGCACCGTAATTACCAATACTATCTAATGCTACTCCCTTATAAAAGTTAGCATTAAAGTCATTATTATCAATTTTTAAAGCTGCCTCAACATCATTTAAAGCACTATTAAAATCCTTCATCTTAATTTTAGCCAATGACATTTTTGTGTATGCATTTAATGATTTTTTCTTATCTTGAGTTAATGACGAGTAAAGTGTAATAGCCTTTTGATAATTACCCGCCAAAAAATAAGCATGTGCTAATTTTTCAACAATATCTGTATTTACAGGATTAGCATTTTGGGCGGCTGTGTAATCAGCTATAGCAGCATTCAAATTGTTCAAATTTTCATACGCGGTTCCGCGCCCTATTAAAGCTTCGACATTATTAGCATTATACCCTAAAGCTTCGGTATATGCCGTTTCAGCATCTTTATATTTTTTATTTTCTAAAAAGCTATCTCCATTTTTCAAAGCAGTTTTTAAATTTTGTGAAAATGAAGAGGAGCATGCAACTAATAGAAAAAGTAAGAATGTAATATTCTTTTTCATCGGCAATAGTATTTGATGATTATGAAATCTTAATCTAAATTACGCTAATATCCACAAAATGTTACATTTAATCAATAATTTATTTTAATTAAGCGATAAAATTAGAAACAATCTAAAGAGGACTTTCGTTTATCTTGATTTCTTCCTTAATATTGTTACGTTTTTTAATTAAAATTCAGAAATTTTGCAATCCATACTCATTTATGTACCTAAAATAAATAATCGGATACGTTTTATATTTAAGCTAATAATAACCGAGTTACTTGGCGTTAAAATTAATATAACAGATGATGCCCAAAGTTTTATTCAATACAATGGATATAAACTTAGCTATGCCTTTCACCCTGTTGGCCATGAGCTTTTTATTTGCGCCAGACCATTATTGTTTGAAACCGGTTTGAAGGATCAGGAAATTCAAGTTACAGATTGGCAGGATACGCCAATTTTCTTTTCAACAACTAAATTCTCAGCCCTGCCGTTTGATATTTTTGCAGCCAGTTTTTATATGGTAAGCCGGTATGAAGAGTATTTGCCTACTATATACGACAGTCATCACCGTTTTGAAGCTCATCATAGCTTAGCTTACACTTCGGGTTTTTTACAAAAGCCCATAGTAAATATTTGGGTTCTTAATTTAAAGGAGTTATTACACGAAAAATTTCCTGATTTGGTTTTTTCTAAACGAAAATACTCTTATGTGAGTACCATTGATATTGATAATGCATGGGCATACCGACAAAAAGGTTTTGTAAGAACCACAGGTGGTTATGTTAAGTCTTTATTAAATATAGATTTGAAGGGGCTTGCACAGCGTACCAAAGTTTTACTCGATTTAGAAAAAGATCCTTATGATACTTATGATTTTCAATTAGAAATTCACCGTAAGTATCAGTTAAAAACGCTTTATTTTATCTTGTTTGCAAGCTATGGTAAAAACGACAAAAATGTTCCGGTTACGAGCCGTAAATTCAAGGAACTTATAAAGTCTATTGCTGATAATTCAGAAGTTGGCATCCACCCTTCTTATAGTTCAAACGAGTCGCCCGAAAGATTAAGTAAAGAAATTAAAAGATTAAGTAAAGTATTAAACCGTGAAATAACGAAAAGCCGGCAACATTTTTTGAGGCTCAGCTTTCCAGATACTTACCACCATTTACTTGAATTAGGAATTACCGATGATTACACGATGGGGTTTGCTTCTGAAATAGGGTTCAGAGCAGGTATTTGTGATTCATTTAATTTTTATGATTTGGATTTGGAAACAGAAACTAAATTGCGCATACATCCTTTTCAGGTAATGGATGCTTCGCTACGTTATTATATGAAAGTAGATGCCCACGATGCTATTCATAAAATCAAACCTATTATTGATGAAGTAAAAAAAGTTGATGGCACTTTTATGAGTTTGTGGCACAATGAATCATTAAGCAATGAGTTTCCTTGGGAAGGATGGCGTTATATTTATGAACAAATTATAATGGAAGCACTATCAGTGCCCAATATAACCAATCAATAAATTATTACGCTATTACAACTACTCCAGAGTCAATAATAACTCCATTTTCGCATTTAATAATACGGGCCGGAAACTTTTTAAATAACATAAAGTCATGTGTGGCCATAAGCACCGAGCAACCGCTTTGGGTTAAATCATTCAGTAGTTCCACAATCCCTTCAGATGTTTCTGGGTCAAGGTTTCCAGTAGGTTCGTCAGCCAATATAAGCTCAGGATTGTTTACTAAAGCACGTGCAATAGCTACGCGCTGTTGTTCGCCCCCACTTAGTTCATGTGGCATTTGATTGCCTTTATTCACCAAATTTACTTTAGATAAAACTTCATCGCAACGTTGTTTTATTTTTTGTTTGTCTAGCCATCCGGTAGCTTGCATTACAAAAATTAGATTTTCATTAACTGTGCGGTCGTATAGTAGTTGGAAATCTTGGAAAACAATACCAATTTTGCGCCTAAAAGCAGCAATGTCTTTTTCTTTTATACCATTCAATTCTGTTTGGGCCAGCTTGATGCTCCCCTCTTTAACACGAATTTGAGCATACAGCATCTTAATCAAACTACTTTTCCCACTTCCGGTCTTTCCAATTAGGTAAAGGAATTCACCACGTTTTACGTTTAAATTTACCTGACTTAATACCAAGTTATTGCCTTGATAGACATTCAGATTTTGTATTTCAATTACATTATTATCCATTATAAATCCAGTTTCAAAACTTTCCCAAATGGTAAGTCTTTAATAATATTTAAAAGTTTTTCGAGTTGATTTTCATCTAATCCTATTTTAGCAATACTTTTTTCAGGTCTGTCAACACGAAAGTATGCCTTTAAGGTAAAGTTTTCATCGCGTAGTTGAATATAAGCAGGTATTTTGGCTTTTCCTTTTATTTTTAAAATATACATAATTTTCATTAAGCATTCAAATTTAATTCTGTACAATTTACAAAATAACTTTAGGCTACTAATTTATGAAATTTTATTTGTGAATAAGTAAAAATGAGACTTATTCAAATAATTAGAAAGTGCGTGCTTAAAATACTTAGAGGCTTAAATAATGCACTTTGTTAAAGTGAGTTAAACTAAAAACAGAATAAAACAATCTTAACACTTACACGTTGAAAACTTCAAACATTAACACCTACTGCTGCCTGATTAAGTCTTTACTTTTAACCAATTAATTTAAAGTTAAATAATGTCAGGACTTTTGCAAAGGTTATTTATTACTCTGGTGCTTACTGCATTAGTAACAGTGCCATTAGCGGCTCAACAAACAAAAACAAACACCCAAGCGCAGTATAAACTGAAAATAGCTCATGAATTGTTCTATAAACAAAAATATGCTTCCGCTCAAAAAGCTTTTGAAGAAATTCTAAACAGCTACCCTGCCAATACAGAGGAACATGCAGAGGCTATGTACTATTCTGCCTGCTGCTCATTAGAACTTTTTAATGCTGATGCAGAAACAAGGATGGTTAGCTTTATCAAGTTGTACCCCGGAAGTAAACGAATAAAAATGGCCTACTTTCAATTGGGAAATATACAATACCGTACCAAAAGCTATCGTGATGCATTAGCTTGGTACGAAAAAATATCAGAGCGTGATTTCCATTCTTTTGATTCAAGATGTGAATATCAATTTAAAAAAGGATATTGTTTTTTCTTACGTAACGATTATGAAAAAGCCAAACTCCTGTTTAATGAAATTAAAGATGTAGAAAATAATTATGCGGCACCTGCAAGTTATTATTTTTCACATATAGCTTACAGTGAGGGAAATTTAGAAACAGCCTTGCATGGTTTTCAAAAGTTCAATTCCGGCTCCCCCTTCTACCCTACTATTCCATATTATATAGCGCATATCTATTATATGCAAAAAAAATATCCTGAGCTCATTCAATATACTGAACCTTGGCTTGATTCGGCTACTGTGAAAAGAGCTCCAGAATTGGCTAACTTAATAGGTGATGCCTATTTCAGAATGGATAATTATGAAAAAGCCCTTCCGTATCTTAGCAAATTTTTTGACAAAGGTGTAAAACCTACTCGTGAAGATTACTATAAAATGGCCTATTGCTACTACAAAACAAATAATTTTATAAAAGCAGTTGACTTTTACAAAAAAGTGATTGGAAAAAGCGATAGCCTTAACCAATTAGCCTATTATCAACTGGCTTATTCCTATTTAAAAACAAATGACAAGCAAGCTTCACGTAACAGTTATGAGGCAGCTTCAAAAGATACCTTTTACAGCGATATAGCTGAAGATGCTCTGTTTAGCTATGCCAAACTATCTTATGAGCTTTCCTATAACCCTTACCATGAAGCCATAGATGCCTTTGATCGATATATTCAAAATTACCCTCAATCTCCGCGTCTTGATGAAGCATTCAGGTATATGGTTAATGTTTACTTAACAACAAAAAATTACAAAGGCGCTTTAGTATCTATTGAAAAAATTAAAAACCGTAGCCTTGATATGGATTTTGCCTATCAAAAAATTGCTTTTTACCGAGCCGTTGAATTTTTTAACGACAGAGACTACAGCAATGCCATACAACTTTTTATGAAGGCTTATGATATTGGAAAAGATAAAAATTTAAATGCTTTATCTCAATACTGGGTTGCTGAATCATATTATCGACTAAACCAGTTTGACAAAGCATTGATGTATTACAATAACTTTTATATTGCCCCTGGAGCATCGTTACAAAAAGAGTTTGAACTTGTTAATTATAATATTGGATACACACTATTTAAAAAAGAAGATTATTCCCAAGCAGCCATTTCATTCCGAAAATACATACAGGAAAAAAATGAAACCAACTTAAAAATGCGGAATGATGCTTTTTTGCGTATAGGTGATTGTTATTTTATACAAAGTGAATACCAAAAGGCTGCTGATTTTTATAATGAAGCAATTAAAATTAACTTGATAGATATTGACTACGCTCTATTTCAAAAAGCAAGCATATTAGGTTTGTTGTCTAAAACTGATGATAAAATCAGTAACCTTGAAATGCTCCTAAACAAATATCCTAAATCAAATTATGCAGATGATGCAGAGTACGAAATTGGGAATGCTTATTTGCAAAATGAAAATTATAACAAAGCACTATCATACTTTAATATGCTGCAAAAGGATTATCCTAAAAGCAGTTATGTAAAAAAGGCTATGCTAAAATCAGCTTTGGCATATTATAATTTAGATAAAGACAAAGACGCTATCGCATTATACAAAGAAATTATTGCCCAATATCCCGGCAGTACTGAAGCAAAAGAATCGGTTGTAGCCATACGAAATATTTATATAGCAAACAGCGATATGGCCTCTTTTGAAGATTATATAAAAAACCAATCGGGAATTAACTTTAGTGCTTCAGCCTTAGACTCGGCCAGCTATGAAGCTGCTGAAATACGGTTTATGAAAGGAGATTGCGAACATGCCATAATTGACTTTAAAAAATATATAGAAAAGTATCCTAATGGTTTTTTCCTTATTCATGCTAATTATTATTTAGCCGAATGTTTAGCCAAAGAAAATCCCGAAGAAGCTTTAAAAGCATATCAATATGTTGCATCGCAAAATAAAAATAAGTTTACTGAAAATGCCATATTAAAAACAGCGAATATCTGTTTTAAACAAAAAGACTATGCTCAAGCCGAAAAATATTTTGAGCAACTACTAGAAACTGCCGAAACCCCTGCTAATATTTTAGAAGCCAAAGTGGGTATTATGCGTTGCAGTTCAAAGTTGTCGGAACCAGCTAAAACCATTGAATATGCAGTTAAAGTAATGAACAGCTCAAAAGTATCAAACGACTTATTAAGCGAAAGTTATTTTACACGAGGTAAAGCAGCTTATGAGTTAGGAAAAGACTCATTGGCTATTGGTGATTTAATAAAGACCTTAACCATGTCGCAATCTGAATTTGGGGCTATGGCTCAATATTACTTAGCAGAACTCTATTACAATAGAAAAAACTACCCGGAAGCCGAAAAAACAATTTTTGATTTGGTTAACCGAATTCCTTCATACGATTACTGGATAGCCAAAGGTTTTGTATTATTAGGTAAGAATTACTATGCCTTATACGATCCGTTTCAAGCTAAAGAAACCTTTAAAAGTGTAATTGAAAAATGTGAAATTCCAGAATTAGTGACCGAGGCTCAAGAAAATTTAAACACCATCGTAGATGCTGAAGAAAAAGCAAAAAAGACTCTGGTACCTGAAGATACAGAAATAAAATTTGAGGCTCCTGAACAAAAGGATAGCGATATATTTGATTCACCAATTGTAGTTCCCGAAAACAACGATAATAAATAAACAATACTGTAATAAAGCGATTAAAAAATACATGAAATGAAAGAATCAATTTTAGCTTTATGTTTAGGTTTGCTATCATCAGCAATATGGGCACAAACCAGAGAAGAAAATGGGCTTAATGTTGGGCAAATAAATGTGGTACAAGATTATAAACCTACCTTATCTGATGCCGTTAAAATTAATAATAACCCAACTATTAAAGACTCTGCCCCACCTATACCCAATTTAAAATACAGTGTAATAAATAAATTATATACTACCGATTATAAGCTGGAGCCTATTACACCAGCTAAAATGAAGGGCGAGCCACTTCAACGAATAAGTAAAAATTACGCTAAATTAGGTTTTGGAAATTATTATACCTCACAGGTTGAGGCATACATTGGCAGCGGACGATCTAAAAAAATGAACTACGCTTTTTCGGGGCGGCACTTTTCCTCTGCCGGTAAAATTAAAAACTATGGATACACTGGTTTTGCCGAAAATGTTATAAAAGGATACAGTAGCTTTTTTATTCCTGACCATATTTTAAATATTAACGGGAGCTATCAAAATAACAGCGTACATTATTATGGCTACGATCGTGATTCTAATAATGTAAAACCTGATTTTACTAAATCGCAAAACAGACAAATCTATAATTTAATAGACGTTAACGCTTCACTCCTTCAAAACACCCAGAATGACGAGGCTTTACATCATGAGTTTAATGTAGGATTTTATAACTTTAGTGATAAATTTAAAAACCAGGAAAATAGCTTTAACCTGCAAGCAATGCTGGGTAAACAAATAGGAAAAGAGTTATATGGGGGGCAATTGCTTTTCAATTATTATGGGAATCAGGCATCTCCCGATTCTAGTGAGGGGGCTATTTTAACTATAAACCCTTTTGTAAGAACCTATGGCCATAATTGGCATGCTCAATTGGGAATTAAAGTAGCTATTGAAACAGACGAAGGAAAAACACATTTTTTACCCGATTTAAGTGCTAAGTATAATCTTATCGAAGACATTTTGTCGGTATATGCAGAGCTAAAAGGATACAGTTACCGCAACTCATTTAAAAGCTTATCATCGGTAAATCCTTTTATTACTCCGGCTGTTAATTTTAGAACTTCTACCGTAAAACTAGATGCTTTAGTTGGTTTACGTGGAAACATTGACCAACATTTATACTTTAATGTTAGCGGAAATTATAAGATTATTGACTCGTTAGCCTTATACGTACATCGCCCGCATCTTTTTGATACTTTACAATCTGTTTTTCAAGTTATTTATGACAATACAAAGATGGCACGTTTATATGGTGAATTAGGTTATGTTACCGAAAGTAAAATTACGGTGTCCTCTTGGTTAGCCTACAACCAATACACCATGGAGCATGAGCTTAAAGCGTGGCAGTTACCAGCCATAGAGGCCGGATTAAAGGGCTCATATAACTTGGGTGATAAAATATTATTTGGGCTTGATGTTTTTTATGTAGGGCCACGTTACACCCGTTTGGCACAGCTAAAACAAGTTACTTTAGGCGGACCATTATTTAATATTTTGGAAGAAAAGATTAAGGGATATGTTGATGCGAGTATTAACGCAGAATACAGATACACTAAAAAGCTTTCGGCTTACATTAAGTTGAATAATTTAGTTGCAAAGCAGTACCAAATTTGGAGTAACTATCCATCACAACGCATCAATGGTATGTTAGGTGTTAATTACTCGTTCTAGAAAAAAGCACCCAATAGCTAATACCATATACTAAGAAATTATTTGACAAGCCGTGGTGTTTCTATTATGGTTTATGAAGATTTCATATTATTAGCTAAAATATCCTTATCAGCATCTGATCTTATTATATTTTTTAACTGCAGATAATACATAACATCACGATTTTTTTGCCCAGCGTACAATACCTATAAGTAAGAATAACATAAAAGTAATTAAGCTGATTTGTTAAATTATGATTATTACAATAGAGCAAAGCAGCAATGAATTTAGATAATTGATTAATATTGACTTATTTCGCATAAAATTTGATTCTTATGAAGAATATTTCCTCCGTACTTAATATTGTGTTTGCTGTAGCCATTGCCGTTTTATTTTATTTACATTTCAGTACCCCGCAAGCCACCCGTTTGGATTCGAGTAAGGCAACAAACCCTAATACTGCTGTTATGCCTAAAATAGAGTTAAAGTCAAGCCCCCTAGTATATATCAATGCCGACAGTTTGTGGGAGAATTATGTAGTAGTGAAGCAAATGCGTAAAGAGTTAGAAATTGAAAAAAATAAATTTGAAAAAAAATTTGAAGCAGATTATCATAAATTAGAATCAGACTATTTGGACTTACGAGACAAAGCTGCTACTCTTACTGAAGAAGAAGGCATGAAAAGACAACAAGAATTAATGCTTCGGGAGCAAAAACTTACCGAATACCGTCAATCAGAATTAGAACGTTTATCAAAATTAGAAGATGGGCAATCCGAAAAAATTCAGAAAACAATAACACAGTATTTAAACGACCATTACGGAAAATCAAACTATGCCTTTATTTTAGGGTATTCTGCCCATGGGGGTATTTTGTATGCCAACGACAGTCTGGAAATTACTTCAGAAGTAATTAATGGCTTGAATGCTGACATAAAGAAATAGGGCTGCACCTATTTAAAAAGAGTGTTTCGCTATAAGTCGTTTGCCTGAACAATCATTTCGCTAATATCAAGCACTTGTACTTTATCTTCTTTTTCAAAATGCTTTATGCCATCACGCATCATAGTCATGCAAAAAGGGCAACCTGTTGCTATTACATCCGGCTTCAGTTCTAAAGCTTCTTCGGTACGTTCTACATTAACTTCTTTGCTTCCTTTTTCTGCTTCTTTAAACATTTGAGCCCCACCGGCACCACAGCAAAACCCTTTTTCGCGCGAGCGTTTCATTTCATGTAACTCGGTATCGAGCTTCTCAATAACGCTACGAGGTGCTTCATACTCATTATTTCCGCGTCCTAAATAACAAGGGTCATGGAAAGTAATTCGTTTTCCGGTAAATTTTCCGCCACTTACTTTAAGTTTCCCTTCGTTTATAAGTTGCTGTAGCAGTTGTGTATGATGTATAACTTCGTACTTGCCACCTAACTGAGGATATTCGTTTTTAATGGTATTAAAGCAATGCGGGCAACCGGTTACAATTCGGGTAATACCATAGCCATTTAAAACCTGTATATTTTGCATGGCTTGCATTTGAAACAAAAATTCATTTCCTGCTCTTTTAGCCGGGTCTCCGGTGCATGACTCTTCAGTACCAAGTACAGCAAATTTAATATTTACATGGTTTAGAATTTTCACAATAGCTTTTGTAATTTTTTTGGCTCTATCATCAAAACTACCGGAGCATCCTACCCAAAATAATATTTCTACCATCTCCCCTTTTGCAACACATTCGGCCATAGTAGGCACTTTTAATATACTCATCTTAGTTGTGTTTTAAAATTAATCTTCGTTAGCCCAATTTAAACGATCGCTTGGTGAAAATTGCCATGGCGCACCGTTATTCTCAATATTGCTAAACATACTGTTTAATGCAGCGGGAGCACTGCTTTGCTCCATAACCAAATATTGTCTTAAATCCATAATAATTGAAAGTGGATCAAGATTAATAGGGCATGCTTCGGTACAAGCATTACATGTATTACATGCCCATAGCTCTTCTTCAGTGATATAAGAGCCTAAAAGAGTTTTCCCGTCATCATTAAAAGTTCCGTTATGTGAATCTATATTTTTTCCAACCTCAGTTAAACGGTCACGTGTGTCCATTAAAATTTTACGAGGCGACAATAATTTTCCAGTTTGGTTAGCAGGGCAAACTGATGTACAGCGACCACACTCTGTACATGAGTAGGAATCCATTAACTGTTTCCAGGTTAAATCAAACACATCTTTTGCACCAAATTTTAATGGCGTTTGTGGTGGTGGAACCGCAGCATTAGGATCGAGCATTAGTTTTACTTCATTGGTAACCGATTCTAAATTATTAAATGAGCCCTTGGGTTTTAAATTTGAGTAATAAACAGCCGGAAATGCTAATAAAACATGGAAATGCTTTGAGTAGGGAAGATAATTTAAAAATGCCATAATACCTATAATGTGAAACCACCAGCACGAGCGCTCAATTAATACAAGCGACTCGGAACTAAAATTGACAAACAAGGGGGTTAACATACTGCTTATAGGAAAAGTTCCGGCCTGAATGTAGTGTCCGTAGGAACGGCTTTGTAAAATACTATCTGAACTGTTCATAATAAAAAAGGCAGACATCAATAATATTTCGGTAATTAATATATAATTCGCATCTGAACGTGGCCAACCTTGTAACTCAGGGCTTGTAAATCGTTTTATTTTAACAATGTTTCTTCGTATGAGAAAAATGGCACAGCCTACGGTAACACCAAGTGCTAAGATTTCAAAAGTTCCAATCAAGAAATTATAAAAATTCCCCATAAAACTTAATATGCGATGTGTACCTGCAACGCCATCAATTATAATTTCCAATATTTCAATATTAATAATAATAAAGCCTGCATACACCAAAATATGCAGTATGCCTGCAACAGGGCGCACAACCATTTTACTTTGACCAATGGCAACAAGAGCCATTAATTTGATTCGTTCTTTAGGATTATCACTACGGTCAATGTCTTTACCTAGTAATATATTACGTCTAATTTTGACAACATTTTTATAAAATAAAAATGCTCCAGCACTAAGTAATATCAGAAACAATATATTGGAAATCATAAATTTTGTGCTATGTTAGAAAAAACTACTTTTTGACTTTAGGTGGTTTATCACTTTTGCCAAACACCGAAATATGAACATACCTTTTAGGATGCTCTCTTAAATCAACCAATAATCTATCCAAATCTCTAGAGGCCATATTCAAATGTCGATATAACGAGTCATTATTAATTAACATACCTAATGAGCCCTCGCCTTTATTTATCTTTTCCATAATATCGGCTGTTTGCTTCATAGCCAAATTAGCGTTGTTAATGGTTTGTGCCAAGTTAGCTTTTGCCACCGAGTCACTAATGTTTTTAAAGTTGGCTATAACCTTACTCAGGTTTTCATTATTGTTTTTTAAGTTTTTAGAAATAGATTCAATATTTGCCGTAATTACATCAAGGCGTTTGCGTTGGTCACTTACCATTCCGTTTACATTAAGGGTTATGGTATTTACATTTTCAATACTATGACGTAAATTATCATTAACCTCGGGTGAAAATATTTTGGTTATAACGGTTAATAAAGAATCAATACGTTGTAGCACATTCTCTGTTTTATCTTTTACAGGAATAAGTTCCTGAGTCATTTTATCGGTAAAACTATTTTCTAAATTAGGCAACAAAGTATCGCCACTTTTAGCATAATCAGTGGCATTTCCGAACTCTAAACTAATTGCCTTCCCTCCTAACAGCCCATCAGAAAATATTTTGGCAACAGTATTTTTAGGAATTTTTAAATCATTTTCACGAAGCACAAAATCTACTACAATATCACCTTTCATATCATCAGTAAAGAAAATCTCATTAACCTTACCAATTACAAAACCATTGAAATAAACCGGATTACTCTCAGTGAGCCCTCCCACATTTTTATACACAACATAATAATGTGTACGCGAGGTAAAAATATTTTTTCCTTTTAAGAAATTTAGGCCATAAATAAATAAAAATACAGCAATTACTACTATTCCGCCAATCTTAATCTCCTTTTTTATAACCACAATGTTGTTTTTAATGTAAAATTTTTACTTCTAATCTGATTCCAAATATAAATAATTTGTTTAAATCCTTTTTTGCGACTTATTGTTTAATTATTCAATTTTCTTTTTTCTCTTTTCTAAAATTTCTATAGCCTCTTTTATTGTTATTTTTTTATTTTGATAGAAAGCCACCGTAAAGGCATCTTCAAAGCCTTCTTTTCGCAGTTTTCTTTGCTCATTAAATGCCTCATCAGGAGTAGAAAAATTTCCCGTATAGTATTTATACATAGCCCCCTCCTGTATTACTTCATAAGATTTTAAAGTAGCAGATTTAGGAGGTTTAAGTGTTTTTATTGAAGATGAGTTAGCAATTTGAATTTTAAAAATCAAGGAATCATTATCTGTGGGGGAAGTTGGCGGCTTAACTGTTGATGATTCTTCTATTGCTTTATCTTTTACAGTGCTGTCTTCTTTTGCTTGAGGAATTGCTTCAATAATTTTAGGCCTGTTTTCGCTTTCCGGACCGGGATCATAACCTTCTATTTCAGCCTTGTATTGCTTAAAGGCTTTGTATATGGCAAAGGCTATTTCATCCTGACCTTTTGCCGAGCCTAAAAACTTTTCTTCATCGGGGTTTGTTAAAAATCCGGTTTCAATCAATACACTTGGCATTGAGGTTTTCCAAAGCACTAAAAATCCGGCCTGTTTTACGCCTTTATCAAATAACTTTTTAATTTTCTTAAATTCATTTTGAACCTTTGACGCATAGTTTAAACTATGGTCTAAAAAGGCATTTTGATACATATTGAATATGATATTGGCTTCATCACTATTAGGGTCAAAGCCTTCGTACTTCTTTTTATAGTTTTCTTCAAACAAGATTGCAGCGTTTTCTCGTTTAGCAACCTCCAGATTTCCTTTTGTTTTATGCAATCCCATTACGTATGTTTCGGAGCCATATACCTGTTTATTTACCGAAGCATTACAGTGAATGCATATAAACAGATCAGCGTTATTTCGGTTTGCATGTGAGGCTATCTCATCAAGAGGAACAAATACATCTGTTTTTCTTGTATAAAGAACCTTTACGTCTTTTAAATTATCTTCAATATATTTTCCTACTTTTAAAGTAATTGAAAGAGCTACTTCTTTTTCTAAAAACTTATTACCGTGACAACCAGGATCAGTTCCACCATGACCTGCATTTAATACCACTACTCTAATTTTTTTACCTGCCGATGGCGGGTTGAAAGCTGAGCACAATATCAGACAAAGCAAAATGCCTTTTTTTATACTGTTATGTGGATTAAAAAGAAATTTCATAGCTACTGCAACAAAATTAGCCTAAAAACAAGCTGCTTAGGCAATTATTTACACCAATAATCAATAAAGAATTGTTAATAAGAGTAAGAAGATGCGTTAAGATAACAAAAAACTGTTTTATAAATTACTTATTTAAAGTCCTATACCCTGGTTGCCTTGAAGTCCTCCTGAATGTATGGCAATTATGTGCGTATTTTCGGGAAAATATCTATTAGTTATTTTATCAAACAAGCCGTACATCATTTTGGCTGTATAAATAAAGTCAAGTTTTATTTTGTGTTTTTCATAAAAATCATGAATAAAATGAATCAATTCGGGAGTGTATTTGGCATATCCACCAAAGTGATAATCGTGAATAAGTTCAAAATTGTTAAAAGTATTATAGTTACAAAGTTTTAATACCTCAGCTTGTAAAAAACTTCCTCCTTTAAGTGCAGGAAAACCCAATGCTTTTTGTTCATTATGTAGTGCTGAACATATACCGGCTAAAGTTGTCCCTGTGCCACAGGCAACAGCAATATAATCAAAAGGTTCAGTAATTAAATCAATAATTTCTTTGCTCCCTTTTACACCCAATAAGTTAGCCCCTCCTTCAGGAACTATATACGTAGCATTTAAATCTATTTGATTGGCAAGCCAAAGCATTAGTTGTTCTTTATGGCGGTATAAAGTACGAGGAACAAAAATAAACTTCATTCCATGTTCTTGAGCCTTTTTTAGAGTGTGGTTATTGCAGGGTTCGCCACGAATTACACCTATGCTATTAAATCCGTAAATCATACAAGCTCGGGCTGTGGCAGCAATATGATTGCTGTATGCTCCACCAAAGGTAAGTATCGTTTTTTTATGTTGTTCTTGCGCTTGGGCAATATTGTATTTAAGCTTAAACCACTTATTTCCGCTAATATATTCGTCTATTAAATCTAATCGTAAAATAGATAATTTTATCGGGTAAGTAATGTCCAATAATACAGGTTGTAAAAACACATTATTTAAACTTACAAACGACATTAAAAATTTGAAAAGATTAAACTTTTTTGGAATCTATTTTAAGATCGTTGTCTTGCTTATTCTTTTTTTCGGGAACATGGTAAAGTTGAATAGCCACAAGAGCCGCAGCAAAACCCCATACCGGAAGTGAAGCTTTATCAGTATCTAAAAAGTTATTTAATAAGCCATGAACAAAATAGGTTACTAAGCCCAAAATCAGACTAAGAACAAGTGCACGTAATGATCCTTTTTCTAAGCGATAGTATAATGTAATACCGGTGTAAAAGATAGCCACTACCACACCAACAAAAGTTAATAGTCCCAGTGTTCCACTTTCGGCCATTGGCCCAATATATTCACTATGTGCATTTCCTTTATTTCCGGCATTAGTACTAATAATTGTTTTTTCGTAGCTAAACTGATAGGGGGCATATTTAAAGGCATAAGTACCCGGCCCAAAGCCTAGTACCGGGTGCTTTTTATACATTCTAAGTGCTGCTTCCCACCTATTAATACGCTCTAAATTAGAGGCATCAGACGAAATGTTAGAAATACTCTGCACATGTTCGGCAAGGTTTGATGAAGAGTCCTGACGGTTTTTTTCCAAACTCATTAATATTTTATCTTTTGTAGCGAAAAACAAAACGATTCCAACCAAGCCAAATAGAGATAAAACTTTGAAATTTATTTTAAAATACATAATAAACCCAAGAGCAAAAGCAACAGCTAAGCTTATCCATGCAGCACGAGTATAGGAAAGCACTAAGGCTACAATAAAAATAATCAGAAAAACAAAACTGATGCCTTTTTGTGCAAAAGTGTAATTAGCATTATATAGAAAGTAAATAATTACGGGTAAATACAATGCTAATACAGCACCATAAATGGTATGATCATTATAAAATGGGCTCATAACCCAATTAGCTGTATTTACAGTAAAACCATACTGACTATGCATAGCTATGGTGTAAAAAATAACAATAGTAAAAGGGAGTATATAAGCCCATAAAAAACGGTTCATGTTTTTTTGGTCTTTAAATATCAGAATCATAAAATAATAAAAACAGGCTATAAACCACAATCTGGACAGCAAGAATTTGAATGAAACCAAAGGCATTGTACTTGTAAGAGAAGTTATCGTAATCCAAGCCAAATTAATAAGTAGCGCTAAAGTAATGGGATGATATAATATTCTTTTTTCAATTTTATGATCGTAAAGTAATTTTAAAATAAGTACGACAAAAATCCCCATCATTAATGGTTCTCCGGGTAAGTTTATGGCTAAACCAAAATCTTTTAGTTTAATGTTTAAAGATAATGGAGTTGTTATAATAATAAACCATAAAACCTTGTCAAAAGAATATAGAAAAAACAGCGTTATGAGTATCAGCAGCGGAAATAAAAGAAACCAAAACTGTTCATAGGCTATTGCCAGCCCGCTAATAGCAATAAAAAGGCACGAAACAACATAAAAATATTGCTGTGGTAAATTCTTAAACCGAATTAAAGGGACTGCCTGGAGTTTTTTTTTTTACTTTCTACCAAAGAAATAACTGTGAATCCTAAAAACAAGGAGGCTACCATGCTGAGTAGTACTATAAGCCACCGTATAGGATAAGATTTTGTTTCGGCAACAAAGGGTTTTGTAACTACATTGGTATAGGTTAATTCCTTTTGCAAATCACCCGTAATATCATCAAAAGCATCCTTTTGTTTATTGTAGTAGTGTAGGGCTGCTTCTAATCTAAGATTTAGGCTGGTAAGTTCAGCACCCTTTTGCTGAATATTCTGGGCCATTATCTCTGCCTCACCACTCTTTTGGTTAATTACTGCACGAGTTACTTCACGCGTTTGAAAAGCCACATCAATCAATTTATTATCGGTTCTGAGTTTACTTATTTCTGACTCGAGTGAATCAATTTCCCTTTTTTTGATGGCTAATTGCCCCGCATACAATTTCAGCATTTCTTGGCTCTTTCCTCGCTGTAAATTGCGCAGTTTCATGTTCGTTTCATCTATAAGCGCATTAACCATAGCACAAGCCTTAACCGGGTCTTTATCTAAAATGTCAATATTAACCGATTCATATTCGGTTTTCGAAATTTGCACGTTATCATTATATTCTAACATTAAACTTGCGTTCGACTCTTTAGAATCTCCGGCTAAACCATAATGATTAGCTAAATCAAACTTTGCAATAATCTTGGCTTTAACATCAGCACTCTGAAAAATTTGAAGGAGTTGTTCGGTAGCCGATTCATTACTATAAGGAACTATGTTTACCGGATATAATATGGCCGTTGACTTAAATTTAGGCTCAATAAATGCGCTGCTTGAAAAAATAGTAGCAGCCAGGCCCGATATAGCAATAATAGCAATTAAGTGCCAACGCCAGCGCATCGCTAAAGAGAACAAACTACCGGTATTAAATTCGCTACTATTCTCCATTTTGAATTTTTACAGACAGTTTCGTTTCTTTAAAGTTCTCAATAAGTAAAATCACAAGTAAGGCAAATATTAAGGACGATAGAGTACTTACGGTTACAATAAGCCATCTGATAGGATATGACTTCTTTTCCGCCCTATAAGCCTTATTTACAATAAATTTACTTGTGAGTGATTGTTCAGCATCAATCTTAGCTTGTTCGTATTTCGACTTAATTATGCTTAACTGATTAAGTTCATGTTGTAACTTTTCGCGTAATGAAACATACGCCCCACCATAAGTGGACAAGATGTCGAGTTTCTCCTCTAATGACTTAATACCGGCTGTATTATTTTTAGATATAGCTAAAGCATATTGTTCGTTAAATGCTTGTGATTGGGTTTCATAATCGTTAATACCCATTTTACGCAATCTGTTTAATGAGTCTTCAATAGATTTAATGTAAGCTTTTTGTTCTTGTAAGGCCAATTCTACAATTTTTAAACCTTGACGCGCCCGTTCGTGTTGCATATCGTTTTTAACAGAATCTACCAATGCTGCTATATCGTTAGTAATATCGGCAGCCATTTGCGGATCTTTATCCATAACTGTAATTTTTACAGACATAAACTCTGTTCGCTCAAAACTGATATTCTCTTCGAATTCTTTATATAATAAAGTGTTTCTAAACTTACTTTTAGAACTAATATCATAATGCTTAGCTAAGTCATACTTGTTGCAAATTCGATTCCGAATGTAATCGGAGTTTAAAATCTGTAGCATTTGTTCCGCTTCTTCTTCTTCTCCAAACTTCAAAATATCCTCTTTACCGGTATTATTTTCATTTAAAAGGGCTTTAGATATAGAACTTGTTTGGGTAGGAAACATGATTACCTCCGATTTGTATTTAGGAGTAATTAGAAGTGAAGCAATTATAGATATTATGGCCGCACCCAAACCTACTATTAAAAGCTGTTTTCGCCAATTATAAACAAGCGATATTAGGCTTACCGAGTTAAAAGTATTAGATGTATTATGTTGGGACATATTGATATTAAGAAAACACTAAAGCGCACAAAATTATAAAAAATTGTTTTCGGCTTTGATTTTTTAGTTAAATAACGGTATTTTTGAGAAAATATTCTTAATAAGAAATTCCATTTTACCAAAATTGCGAACCCAATTAAATTAAAAGCGCCTATGCAAGCATCAGAATCATTTGAGAAGCCAGATCTTTCGTACTTAATGCAGCTTATGGACCATGATACCGAAATTATTGTAGAAGTTCTGCGTGTTTTTAAGCAAGAAGTACCTAAAGATATTGTTAAACTACAAACGCACTTGAATGAAAAAAATTGGGAAATGTTAGGACTAACAGCACATAAACTAAAATCAAGCGTAGCAAACTTAGGGTTAAGCAAACTGTCTGATATTTTTCTATTTATAGAACAAAACGGGAAAGAAAATACTAATATAGACAAATTGCCTCGTTACGTTGATTTATCTATAAAGAATATGAACCAATTAATGATTGATATTGATCTTGAGATTAATCAACTGCAAGCTGGTTAAAGTAATTTTATAAATATTAACAAACCTAGATTAAACTATGTTGTTGAATATTTATCACAACAAAAACCCTAAAAATTTAAACTTATGAAAAAGTTCATCTTGTTATTCAATTTGATGTTGGCTTACACGTTAACCTCAGCACAAGAATTAAAAACAACCGAAAATGGCAGCTCTACGCCTAACAAAAAAGAGCTAAAAAATGGCAACCACAAACAGCAACCAAACCCCGAAGCAAGAGCCAATAAGTATTTAGCAAAAATGACAGAAGTACTATCGTTAAAAGAAGAACAAAAATCTAAAATTAAATCTTTAGCTTTAGATCATTATACCCGAATGGAAGCGATACGGAAAAATACTCAGGGAGACAAAGAAAAAATTAAAGCTGAAATCGAAAAAAGTCGGAAAGAACTATCCGAAGGTCTAAAAAAAGTTCTAAGCCCTGATCAACTTACAAAATGGAAAGAAGCGAAAAAAGAAAAGAAACATCAAAAAAACGGCTCTCAAAAAGATATTGAAGAATAAAGGCTTTTAGTTTATCTCCTATAAAACTGCGAATTGAAAGTCTGATGGTTTCATAATACTGAAAACCATCAGACTTTTTTTTGAATTTAGAATACGAAAAATATAGTTAACGCAGCTTGTTGTTAGCTTATTCTCAGAATATTTCTTTTGAATAATCTAAAAGCAATAAAGTTGAGTGCTGTACCTATTAAAATTAAAATAAAAATCTTTTTTAAATAGGCCTGGTCAGTAATGTGAAAATCCCTCCAAAATACATCATAAAAACTCTGAATGCTCCAATAATTTACCGAAATGACAGCTAATTTTTGCATCAGCTCTGGCATAAAAAAAATAGGCATCATACTCCCACCAAGTGCGCTCATAACTAATATAATTAAAGTGGACAGGCCTTGAACTTGCTGTCTGGTTTGAGCAATTGAAGCTAAAAAAACACCGAATGATGAACATGCAAAAGATGTAGCTAAAATGCTTATTAATAGAGCAGGAAAATGGGCAATAATATCTAATCCAAACACGAGCCAAGCAAAAATAAACATAATGAATAATTGCATTAATGATATGAGGTTAGTTGTAATCATTTTTGCAAATAATATTTTAATAGGATTTAAAGGGGTATATAATAATCTTTTTAGCGTTCCTTCCTGCTTCTCTTCTAATAAGCCCGCCCCTATACCCACAACTGAAAAAAGCAACATCATAATAGCAGTTCCGGCTACAGCTTGAATTAAACCCAATTGGTTATCTTTTTTGGCCTTTATGAGTTTCGTTATTTTTATATCGCTGCTTAAAAAATTTGTTGCATTTAAAGTATTTCCATTTTTCTCATTTTCAATTTTTACTCCTTCCGATATGGCATCAAATAGTTTGTTTGATTGATTTTGAATATTATTTTGAATTAGAGAGTCTGCATTGGGAGTCATTTTAAAAAAGCGTTTAGCCATTGATTGTTTTGGATTACCAATGACAAAAGGGAGTGTAAACAATGAAGGAATTAAGGCCTGCTGCAATAAACCTACTTCTATTTTCTTTGCCTCGTCATACTGTATTTCTAATGGTAATTGGGCACCGTTATTTAATGAATCAGCAAAGCCCTGATGAACAATCAACAAAGCACTTTCATTTCCTTTTTCAACTGCTTGTTGTGCAGCCGTTAATTTCATAGTTTTAAGGTGAATATTGGGTAAGGAATCGAAAATTAAAAAAGCTTGTTTCGAGGCATAGGTTTGATCCAAATCACTGTATAGTAAAGTAATTTTTGTATTACCACTTCCTTTCCCAGCTCCACCAAAAGCAAGGGCAAAAAGACTTATTAAAGCTATAGGTAATGCAAAAGAAAGCATTAAATTTCGCTTATCTCTAAAAAACAGCTTCAGGTCTTTAAATATTAATTGTAGCATTTTTTATTATTTATCACGTAATTGTTTTCCTGTTAAGGTTAAAAATATGGATTCTAAGTTTGCTTTGTGGATTTCTATGTTCGTAATTTCTATACCGAGGTCAATGCATTTAGAAACTATTAAAGGCAAATCGGCTTTCACATCATCGCTATATATGGCAATTTCTCTTTCACTAAACTGAATATCTTTCCAAAATTCAAATAATTTTTCCTTTATACTTGAATCATGGCTCAAAAATGAAAGCTTTATTACATCTTTAACTAAACTTGAGTTTTTCAGTTGTTCTAAAGTTCCTTCAATAATAATTTTGCCATCATCTACAATGCCAATCCGGTCGCAAAGTCGCTCAGCTTCTTCCATATAATGCGTTGTGTACACAATAGTCATACCTTGTTGATTAAGATGTTTTACTACTTCAAAAATAAGATTCCGGCTTTGAATGTCAACTCCAACTGTTGGTTCATCCATAAATAAAACCTTTGGGTTATGCAGGATAGCGGCTGCAATATTGATTCTGCGTTTCATTCCTCCTGAATAAGAATTTAAAATGTCATCTTTTCGTTCATATAATCCAAATAATTTTAAAAGTTCGTTGCATCGCTGGTGTAAATCCTTTTCGGGAACGCCATAGAGTCCACCCCAAAACATTAAGTTGTCATTTGCCGATAATTCATTGTATAAAGCTATTTCTTGAGGAACTACACCAATAGTTTGCTTTATGGAATTTGCGTTTGTGCTTAAATCATATCCATCAATAATAACCCTTCCTGAATCAGGTTGTAAAATGGTGCTCATTATAGAAATTGCTGTAGTTTTTCCGGCTCCATTAGGGCCTAATAGACCATAAATTTCAGCCTTCATAATTTTAAAAGAAATTCCTTTTAAAGCCTCTCTTTTACCGTATTTCTTATATAAATTCTCTACCTCAATCATGTTCAAATTTTATAATCGTAATAAATGCTAATTGTTAAAAGTAAAAATATTTTAAATATAAAGTAATTGCCATTTATTTGACCATTTTGATAGTTTAATAGTTAAAAAAAAATTATCTTTTATTAATAAGAATTTAAAAATGAATATTTTAATATCTAAAATAGCATAAACCAAATGTTCTCTATTATTTTGTACATTAGTCCCCAAATTTATATTAAAAATGGCAACCGTATTAGATTTTGAAAAACCCATTGCCGAACTTTTGGAACAAAAAGAAAAAGTTGAACAAGTAGCGAGCAAAAGCGGTGTAGATGTTTCTAAAACTATTAAAGACTTAGATGAGAAAATTAAGGCAGCCCGAAAAAATATTTACGAGCATTTAACTCCTTGGCAGAAAGTAATGGTTAGTCGCCATCCCGATAGACCGTATGCTATTAGCTATATTAATGCTGTTAGCGACAACACATGGATAGAACTTCATGGAGACCGTACAGTAAAAGATGACAAGGCTATGGTTGGTGGCTTTGGAAGCTTGGATGGGCGTACGGTGATGTTTATTGGTCAGCAAAAAGGAACGAACACAAAAACCCGTCAATACCGTAACTTTGGAATGCCTAACCCCGAGGGTTATCGTAAAGCTTTGCGATTAATGAAACTAGCCGAAAAATTTAATAAACCTATTGTTACTTTTATTGATACCCCCGGTGCTTACCCCGGATTAGAAGCCGAAGAGCGAGGACAAGGGGAAGCAATTGCCCGTAATCTAATTGAAATGGCTCAGTTGAGAGTACCTGTTATTTGTGTTGTTATAGGCGAAGGAGCTTCTGGTGGTGCTTTAGGCATAGGAATAGGCGACAAGGTATTGATGTTGGAAAACACGTGGTACTCGGTAATTTCACCTGAGTCATGCTCCTCAATTCTATGGCGTAGTTGGGATTTTAAAGAAAAAGCTGCCGAAGCCTTAAAATTAACAGCAAGTGATATGTATGCCAATAAATTGGTGGACGGGATAATTAATGAACCACTTGGAGGGGCACACACCAACCCTGCAGAGGCACATAAAATTGTTAAGCATGAAATTAAAAAACATTTAGATAAGCTGGATGCTTTAAGCCCTGAACAGCGCATAGAAAAAAGGATAAAAAAATTCTGTGCAATGGGAGTGGTAAAGGAATAAAAACGAATACAAAAACTCTAAAACATACTCTATCATGAAACTATTAGAAGGAAAAATAGCTCTTGTAACAGGAGCTTCGCGTGGCATCGGAAAGGGAATTGCTCTAAAATTTGCTGAACATGGAGCCCATGTGGGTTTTACATACTTATCTTCGGTAGAAAAAGGGTTAGAATTAGAAGAAGAACTTAAAAGTTTTGGCATAAAAGCAAAAGGATACCAATCTGACGCAGCCGATTTTAATGCTGCAGAAATTTTGATTAATCAAGTTCATGCAGACTTTGGACGAATTGATGTTGTTGTAAATAATGCTGGTGTTACACGTGACGGCTTGTTGATGCGCATGACAGAAGAAAATTTTGATGATGTAATAAAAACCAATCTCAAATCTGTTTTTAATATTACAAAAGCACTCCAAAAAATAATGCTCAGACAGCGCAGTGGGTCTATTATCAATATTAGTTCAGTGGTTGGTATTCGTGGTAATTCCGGCCAAGCAAATTATGCTGCATCTAAAGCAGGAATTATAGGGTTTACAAAATCTGTTGCTTTAGAGTTAGGTTCTAGAAATATACGTTGCAATGCCGTGGCCCCGGGCTTTATTGAAACAGAAATGACAGCAGTTTTAGATGAAGCAATGATACAAGGATGGCGAAATGCAATTCCATTAAAACGTGGAGGTCAAGTTGAAGATGTTGCTAATCTTTGTGTTTTCTTGGGTAGTGACATGAGTGCCTATATTACAGGGCAAACCATTTCTGTTTGTGGCGGAATGTTAACCTAAAACTAAGATTCAATTTTACATTTCTTTTTTTAAGAATGCTGCAGTTAGTTTTAGTTTTCTTAAAATAAATTCATTGAGTTGTTCTGACATATAAGGATGTACGCCATTAAAAGTATGATTAGCTCCCTCCAAAAGACTTAAGTTAGAGTTTTTAGCCCATTGATGCAAAGCATTTGCTTCATTTACTGAAACCGTATCGTCATCGGTACCATGAATAATTAAAAGGGGTATATTTAAATTCTTGGCAGCTTTTCGAATAAATAAGCGATTTCTGTTTCGGTCAAAATCCTCATAAAGTTGAAAATAAAGAGGCATTTGCTGCCCGGTACGTGCATTAGGAATATAAGCCACTCCATTTTTTTTCCATGCTTCAAAGTCACTTCCTACTAAGCGGCTTTCAAAGTCGGCCACAGATGCCCATGTTACTACTTTTTTTATTCTCGGGTCTTCGTTTGATTTTATTATACTAGTACCTCCGCCCCTACTGTGTCCTATTATATAAAGATGTTCAATATCACATTCAAAGGTTGATGCTTGTTGCTCAATCCAGTTTATAACATCATATAAATCGTTTAATTCAATAGAAAAATTGTTTTTCCCAAAAATATCTAAATCAACAAAGTCCATTGGGTGGTCAATAGAAGTGCCATTGTGTGAAAAGTTATATCGCACAAAAACAAATCCCTGGTTTGCCATCCACTGGGCAGCTATGGGATAATATCCCCAGTCTTTAAATCCTTTAAAACCATGAGAAAAAATTACAATAGGTTTTTTTTGTCCATCTTGATTAAAGGTAATGGTTCCAAAAACGGGTAAATGATGACCGGAAGAAGGAATTACAAAATTTTGCTCTATCAACATAAGCTACACTTTTTAATTTTAATGTTGTTAAATTAAAACTGTTGTTCATATTTGCAGTACGGTATAAAGATACTAAAATGAATTATATAAATTACTATACGGCAGAATATCGTATTTATGGACAAAAGGAGTCGTTACCTGCACAAGTGAGTTTAAACGAAAGTGGGTTTTACTACAAAGTAGGAGAAGAAGAAAGAGAACAGTTATTAAGAATAGCTGAAATAGTTTCTATTCACACCTATAATACCTATAAGGTTGTACTTAACTTTGGAGATTTTCCATATCAAACTCTAACTTGCAAAGATCCTGCATTTTTATCCGAAATAAAACAACAATTTAAGGGGTACGAAGTGGTAGATGCACTTTCAAAATCTTCAAAAACGACTTATATAAAATACCTTCTTTTCTTAGCTTCGTTTTTCATTGGGCTAATATTATTTTTTTATTTTGTACTTGTACCCTGGCTCGTTAACAAGGCGGTTACTCATTTTCCTTGGGAGCAAGAAAAAAAACTGGGTGAAATGATGTACACCAAAATAAAAGAGCAAGAAAAAGCAAACCCAAAAAAAAGCCTTCTTTTAGAGCATTTTTTTTATCAATTATGTGACTCAGCTCAAAATCCGGTGCAAATACTATTTGCCGATAACCCGGTAGTTAATGCCTATGCCCTGCCTGGGGGGTTTATTGTGATAAACAGTGGTATAGTAAATCAAATGGTGAGCCCCGAAGAGCTAGCAGGGGTTTTAGCTCACGAATATGCTCATGTTCGAAAAAAACACACCTTAAAGAGCATGTTTAACACCCTAGGCTTTTCTGTTTTATTACAGTTGTTTTTAGGTTCTCAAGACCATTCATGGCTTAACGCAATTGGTTGGCAGGCTCAAGAGCTAAGTCAGTTAAAATATTCGCGTAGTTTGGAAACAGAAGCCGATGAAGAAGCATTTAAAGTGCTAAAAAACAAATCTCTAAACCCTCATGGACTAATCACTTTATTTAGTCGCTTACAGGAAAATGAAAAGGTAAATATGCCCGAAATTTTAAGTACACACCCATTACCCGAAGATAGAATAAAAAAATTTAATAACCTTATTGAAGCTTCTCCTTATCCGGTTATTGAAAAACCTTATTTAGAGCTATTATTTAACCAGATAAAGGGGAAATAAAATGTTATTGGTATGTTTCTACGAGTAAACAACCTAGTAAGTAATTTTTGTTTCGTTCAATTTGTAAATTGTATCTTAATTAAGGTATAGGACAAAATAGCAGTAACATAAACTGTTTCAGTGTAAACAATTTTATGAAGATCCACGCATCCCAAAAACAATAGTCACAAAAACTTATCCCAATTCATAATAATTCCAATTTTTATTGATACAACCCTTGCGCTTTTTCAAAAAAATAAATTATAAAAAATAGCTCAACAGCAGTTATAAGTGCATTTTCAAGGAAAATGGACATTATTAAAAAGAATATGTATAACAAATAGAGTACATCCCAACAACCCAATAGCTGTTATTGAAAATAGATAATTAGGTATTAGCTATTGTGGTTAAGGTTTTTCTTGCAAAATAGATTATGCAGAAGCTTTAGGGTTCGTTTTGAATTCCAAAATCAAATACTTTATTATTATTTTGGCGCGAGGGAGTTATGCTTGTATAAAGAAAACAATATTCTCCTTTTTTTAAAGGTTGTTTGAATGTAACTTTATAAATTCCATCACTAACTTGTACATAGTCGAAGGCTACTTTTATTTTGTTTGGGACCCCTGTAGTACGTCCATAAGCATTTGATTCTCCTATTATCATTTCTCTACTGTCTTTATCTTCATCTAATAAAACCAATGCAAATTCATTAGGCGATGTAGCTGCGGCAAAAAACCAACTGTCGGTATTAGCATTTTCGTCACTTTTAAAATAAAAATAAAATGTTGGTTGTTCTTCCTTAATTTGCAAATGACTTTTATTTCCAGCTAAATTCGTTCTAATTTTATCTTTAGCTATTCCAGCAGTATAATGCTGTGCAAGGTGGGTTCCGAAACCTCCTGATTTATTTGTTGAAGTTACCGTAGGGTCAACTCTTTTTAAATTACTCTGACTGTAGTAATAAATTCCGGGTTTATGCATTACATTAGGGTTGTTGCTATTTACTTCATTGCTAACTTGTGTATTAAACTGGTCATTTCTTTTTATCATTTCATTTAACACATCACCACTAACACCATTGGATTGTAAGTCTAATAAACCATTTACTGAAACATCAAACGCTGTTATGCTTGTTTTGATTTTACTAATGATGGTTTGTGACGGTAATCCCATTTTAGTTAATGCAATTATACTTTTATTGTAAAGTGTGTCGTATTGCTGAGCTTTTGCAATGCAACTCATGCTCAGTATGACTACTGATACTAGTAAAATTGGTTTTTGTAACTGAGTTTTCATTTTTAAGTTATTTTGAGTTATTTTAATACATAAGTTATGGTTCAAAAAAATGTGAATGTATGAGGAATCAATAAGTTAATCCTGATCATATTTTTTCATAGTTTAGTCCAAAATACTTTGTTTGTTTATGACTTGCTTGATTAACATAAACTGCAACTTTTATGGTTTTGATTTTGGGATTTTTAGGAGTGTACTGATTTAATAGAAGAAAAACACTCCAATTTTGCAGGTAAATAGTCTTAAATAAAAGATTAAGTTCCAAATTCACAACTCAAATGTATATATATTATTAGTCTTTCCAAATTTTTTTTGTCATAGAATAAGCTGATTCTCAAAACTAAAAACAAAGTATAGTAATTAATCAAATAAGCTTTTTTAGGGGTGTTTTATCAAAGAGAATTATCAATACATTTGCACCATCAATGCACAAATAAATTGATAAAGAACAGAAATATAAATTTTTCGGGACTATTCCTTTTGTTGCTGTACATATTCTGCAATAGTCCTTCTATTCTATTTCACCATCACGAAAATAATGTTGTTACGTATGCCCAAGCCGATAAGTGCGAAAAGGCTATTTACTATGCCGATAAAGAAGGTACCTGTAAACACAAACAACATATTACTTCGGCTCTCGAAAAATGCTCTCTATGCGACAATCATACCATTTCTGCGCATGTGGCTTCCAATCCCATTTTTGAATATATTAATACAATATTTACCCCAAATCACAGTACTTACAATTTAAATTTCAATTCAGCCTCAACCTCTGAAAATTTTGACAGAGGCCCTCCTTTTATTTATTTTTTATAAGCAATTATACCGTCAACTATTGTACGGTTGTTTCCCTTTTTTCATAAATTATAAAAATAAACAATGATATATAGAAATATCATATACACGGTTGCATTCGTATTTGCAACCCTTAACACTTTTGCCCAAAACACGATTTCGGGCAATGTAAAAGATGAGAGCAACAAAGAAAACATCACAGGTGTATCAATTTATATTACCGAGCTTAAATCGGGGGTTTCTACTGACAAAGATGGAAATTATCAAATTACAAATCTTAAAACAGGCACTTATCTTTTAGATATAAGCTTTGTAGGATACAAGACTATAATAAAACAAGTAAGAATTACTAAAGATACTGTAATGGATTTACTTTTAGTTCCAGCGATTCATGAAATGAACGAAGTAATCGTAACCGGGATGTCACGTTCTACGGAATTAAAACTGAGTCCAATTATAGTAAAAACAATTGACAGATATACTTTAGATCAAAATAGTGCTACAAATCTTATTGATGGATTAAAAAATATTTCAGGAGTAAGTCAAATTACTACCGGTGCAGTCATCTCAAAACCTGTCATCAGAGGCTTAGGCTACAATAGGGTGATAACATTAAACAACGGCATAAGACAAGAAGGGCAGCAATGGGGTAGCGAACATGGCATTGAAATGGATGAATATGCAGTGGATAGAGTTGAAATTGTTAAAGGGCCGGGTAGTTTGATGTATGGGTCTGATGGTATTGCTGGAGTATTGAACTTTTTACCACCTAAAAATCTACCCATGGGCCAAATAAAAACACAGCTAATTTCCAATTATCAAACAAATACAAATTTAGTAGGTTACTCCTTTTCAAATGCTGGAAATAAAAATGGAATTCAATGGATGGGAAGATTTAGCAATAAGTTTGCTGGTGATTATAAAAATGCTTATGATGGAAAGGTATTGAACTCTGGGTTCAAAGAATTTGCTGGGGCCTTACAGTTAGGAGTTAGCAAAAGTTGGGGACATTCGAACCTAACACTCAGCACTTTTAACAACATTCTTAATATTCCTGAAGGGAATAGAGATAGTTTGGGGCACTTTACCACAGTTAACTCAAATGGCCATGAAGTAACTGTAACGAATAGTGATTTCAAAGGATACAAAATCGGATTCCCGCATCAACATATTAATCACATACGGGCTTCATCTAACAATTATTTTATCCTAAGAAAAGGGACTATCAATGCCGATTGGGCTTTCCAAAACAATAAACGTAAAGAATTTGCCAACCCTGTCAATCCGAATGAAACTGAACTTTATTTTGACTTAAACACGTTCAATTATAACGTAAGGTACAACTTCGAAAAAATTACAGGCTGGGAAACATCTTTGGGTATTGGTGGAATGCAGCAAGTTAATTTAAACAAGGGCTTAGAGTTTATAATTCCCGAATACAATTTGTTTGATGCCGGAGTATCTATAACCACTCAAAAGTGCTTTAAGAAAATAACCATAGCAGGCGGTTTGCGTTTCGACACTAGATTTTTTCACTCAAAAGAACTTTACTTAGATACTTTAAAACAACCAATTTCTTTACCTTATAGCCATTCAATAACTAAGTTCAGTTCATTAAACAAAAACTACAAAGGAGTTTCGGGCAGTATGGGCTTAACTTATCAAATCCATAAAACATCAACTTTAAAGCTCAACCTTTCAAGAGGGTATAGAGCACCTAACATAGCCGAAATTGCCTCAAATGGAAAACACGAAGGAACATTTCGATATGAAATTGGCAACCCCAATTTAAAATCTGAAATAAGCCATCAGATAGACCTTGCGTATTTCTTAAACTCAGAGCACATTACATTTGAAATTACACCATTTGTAAACTTTATCGGGGATTATATTTTTGCTGAAAAACTTAAAGGAGTATATGGTTCAGACAGCATACTTGAGCCAGCAGACCCTGCTCCTGCCTTTAAATATACATCGGGACAGGCTACCTTGGTTGGCGGTGAAATTTATTTTGAAATGCACCCGCATCCTTTAGACTGGCTGCATCTTGATAATTCATTTTCAATTGTTCAGGCAACGCAAAGTAATCAACCAGACAGTTCAAAGTATCTACCCCATATTCCAGCACCAAAATACAGAGGCGAAATAAAAGCTCAATTTAAAGCTATAGGTAAACCTCTATCAAATGCATATATTAAATTTGCAGTTGATTATTTTTTTAAACAGAACAAATTTTTTAAAGCTTATAGTACCGAAACAGGAACTCCTGGCTATTTGCTGCTAAGTGCTGGTATTGGAGCAAATATTAGGGCTTTTAATCATAAAGACTTTTTTAGTTTGTTTATTAGTGGAGAGAATTTGGCCAATATTACCTATCAAAATCATTTGAGTAGGCTTAAATATGCTCCCGAAAACCTTGCAACCGGGCGTGTTGGAATTTTTAATATGGGGCGAAATGTAAGTATAAAACTGATTATAAGCTTCTAAACCTCAAAACAAAGTGTCCAGCAACAATCCAAGGAACTAAAGAGTTAAAAAGCACTTCGCTGCATAGTTTAAAAGAATTCTTACACACACACAAAAAAATAGCTGCTGTATATCAATTAGTTATAACTTTCAAATCTTTATTAGTCAGTTCAAATTTAGTAATGATAGCTTGCTTATCACCACGAACGAGGCTTTTCTATTTTTAAATGGTCAAATTTCGGGTAAGCTTACAACACTTATAATGAGAGTTATTTTAGAGAAAGAGTAACTTTTTTTGATAAAGAATGCCGGATACAGACTAAAAATAGCCACTAAGAATAAAGAGCAAGTACTTTCAGGTAGTCTTTTAGCAATTTTTCATTTAAAGTCTTTGCTATAAAAGATAGTTGGATTGGCTGATTTTTTTGAACTGACTTTTTCATTTTTACACGTTATTTTGTATAAACTTATTTTAGGATTAGACAAAGTGTAATTTTTGTGGGTGGACTTTTCTATATTCTCTCGTCAAAAAATAAGCAGGGTGGCTTCGCCACCCTGCCTTTAACCTTTACTTTTTAGGTTTTGGGGGATTGTTTCCCGCAGGTCCACTCGGTTTCCCAGGTTTTGTGCTGGGTCTTGGCAATTGAATCATAGGTTTTTTAGCCATGATTAAATTTAATTTAAGTTATGCCTCTACTTCAGCGTTTCGGCTTCCGCTTCAAAGTTTTAAATGGACTTTGAATAAAACCATTGTCAGTAAAGCAATTGAAACTCGGCTCCTTGTTCTTTCTTGAACAAGTAGTTCGGATGGTCGCACCAAAAACCTGTTTTGATAAGTTTCTGTTTAAGCACAAGAACCAAACAATGATTGGGTCTCCCAACAATTCCTTTTGATGAATAGAAGGATGGTGTGATTACTATAATTTTCTTTTCAGCTTGACTCACATCAACAAACGGAAGCAGCTTATAGAGAGTTTGTTTTTCAACTGTTCTTTCCCAGCATTTAAGCATGAAGTGCTCTGAAAGAAAAAATTCAAGAATTTGTTTCGGCATGATTTCAAATTTTTAGTTAGAAATATTTGCCATGATAAATTCCACAATCTGCTCTGCGGAACCCAAATCATCAACATCAATGACAAGGTCATAGTTATTCGGGTTTGTGTAATCAAGATTGTAAGCATTTAGAAATTGATTTCTGAATGTCTCGTTACGTATAGCAACGGTCAAGTGAGTTTCGTTTGGACGATGTGCTTTTTTCACTCTTTCAATTGCTGTTTCATCTGAAACCTTCAAGTAGACATGAAAGGCATCTTTTATAAAATTGAAACCTAGTCGGTAATCAATTATGAGTTCCTCTTTTGAGTTACACTCGTTAGAAAAGAGGGAATCAATTTGCTTATCCGTCTCAGGATTACCTAAACATTCCTTTTGAAACTGAACAATGCTCAACCCTTTATTCGCGGCAAATTCTCTTGTTCTGTTTCCGATAGAAACAAATTCGTAATCCAATTTTTCAGCAAGTAATTTTCCAACTGTGCTTTTACCTGATGCAACTTCACCTGATATTGTAATTCGTTTGGGAATTAGCTTTTGCCTTTTCCAACGATAAATGCCGCCTCTGTCTAAAAACTTATCAAAGTCATAATTCGCTTGCTGTATCGCCAACCTTGCACCGATTTCTAAAATAGGTCGGCTGTAATTATGCTTTCCTTCTGCATTGTCATAGAACCTACCCGCAGGGTCAACCATTGCATACGAACCTAGCATCTGCTCATTGCTCTCGGGAACTATGCTTGTGCAATCGCTTATGTCTGCATGAGTGTCAAGAAAAAACTGAAACTGTTCTGCCGAAATTTTTAAGTCCTCTATCTTTAAATCATTTTGTCCTATGATTGGCAATGCCTGCAACACTTTCCAACGAACTGGTTTTGCATGTCTGATAAACTCACTCATGCTTTCTGAAAAATTGTAACGGTTTACAACCGTATTCACTTTCAGTCCGTAACCGTGTTGTTTGACTTTGTCAGCAAGCGAAAAGTAGTGTTCAGTTGCTAACGCTGTTTTGCTTGAAAAAGCTCTGCCCGTTGCAAGATTTGTTTCAATGTTCAAACTGTCAACGCTAATTGCAATCCAGTCAAGATGCTGTTTGTTGTCTTGCAAAAAACTGTCGGTAAGTTTGCTTCCGTTGGTTACAATCATTGTTGTAAGTCCTGCTTGCTTAGCTGTTGCAATCAAGTCAGGCAACCAAGGGCAAAGAGTTGGTTCGCCTCCTGCAAAAGTGATTTTCTCAAAACCAATTTCCGCAAGTTGTAAAACAACTTCAAGGGCTTGTTCTTTTGGTAGATGTCCTTTGGGTAAAATGCTGTGCTTGACATCTTGAAAAGTGGCGAAGCAAAATTTGCATCGCATGTTGCACGGCTCCCATAAATGAAAATTTACTGCTGGTATCATTGTGTGTTTTTAGTTTAACGACACAAATGTTCAGCGACTTTTTAGCCCTGTCTAATAGAGGGAAACGAAAAAGATGGGAGAGTAACGAAATGGATTTTAAGAGTAATGAAAGCGGTTATTTTTTGAACCTGCTAACATCGCTTCGGAAGTTTTCTGAAACTGGAAGATTCTTAATTTCTGTTTTACCTGTTGATTTGAAAATTTCTACTTCTACTTCGTGTGTGCCTTTGTTGTAGCGAATAATCTTGTCAGCGTTCACACGAAACGATTTGTGAATTTGAATGAAAAGGTTTTTGCTAAAACCTTTTTCTTCCATTCTGGTGAATGAAAAGTCACAAAGAACTTCCGACTTGCTATCGGTAAAATAAATTCGCTTGTTGTTTGACAAACCGCTTTTGCCTGTTTCAGTTTCAAGAAAAACAATTTTGTCTATTGCAATTTTGTTACGCTTGCTCTCGCTAAAGTCAAGATAAACAAACTTGGCTTTGCTCATTGCACTTATTTCATTGATGAACTTCGGCAAAATCTTTTTCAGTTTCTCTAATGTAATCGGCTTGCTGATGTGTTCAACTGAAATTTCTGAATTGATATTTAAGTCCTCAATGCCTTGGTAAAAATCTTTCGTCTTGCCACTAACAAACAGAACTGGAAGTTTGAGTTTGTGAGCAATGTCCAAACCATTCATGCTGTCGCCACCTAAATCAATATCAAGCATAAGTGCTTCAGGTTTTGCTGCTGCAACCTTTTCCAAAAACTCATCAGAAGTGGTAGCATAAGCCACCACTTCAACTAAATCTGTTTCCTCTAAATTTTGTTTGAGATCTTTCAGAAGTTGTTTGCTGTCTTCAAGTATGGCAACTTTCAGTTTACTCATTTCAAAAGCGGATGATTAAAGTTGAATAATACTCTTGTTCGTTGCAAGTCGTTTTGATTTCATACTTGCCTGTCAGCAAAAGGTCAAGACGCATTTTCATATTGCTCAAACCAAGTCCACCATTTTTCGGTGTTGCTTTTTGTTTGATACGATTTACAACTGCCATTTCAAAAACTGTGTCCGAAAGTTTGATTTGAATTTTCAAAAACTCTGGATGGTTTACATCACCATGTTTGAAAGCGTTCTCAATGAAGTAAGCTGTTATCAAGTGAGGTACACAAGGGGAAATGAAATGTTTTGAATTGGTGTTTACCTGTGAGCCGTCATACTTTATTGAATCAATTTCAGAAATGAATAGGTCATTTAGTGCCAAATACTTTTTGATGAAATTCATTTCGTCCTCAACACTAACCAAATGAGATTGTCCTTTGTAAAGTATGTAGTCAAGCGTTTCGGAAAGTGAATCCATTCCCTTGTTGAGTTTGTTGGCAATGGACTTCAGATTAGCCAAAATGTTGTTGAGTGTATGTGGCTGTAACTGAAATTTCAAATGCTCAGCTTCAAGCAAAGCATTGTCAGCAATCAGCTTTCGGTTTTCTCGTCCAACCTTTTCCCGTTCCTTTCTTTCGTTCTTCAGTTTGATGTATAGCCAAATGCAAACACCAATAACAACTACTAGTAAAAAAATTAGTGCTCCGTTATCGTTATTTTCCATAGCCGAAAGGTAATTGTTTTTATAAAGCGTTGACGAAATTGTATTCTTATCATTTTTTTCTGTTTCGACTTAAAGCGTTGCAAAAAATGAAAATATGCAATGTGGGTGGCAAAAATTTGAATTAAAAAATTGAGCGTAGGCAAAAAATAAAAAATACGAAGAGTTGGCTGGCCGCTTGAAAAGCTGTCTTGTCGGTTTGATTGTATTAAAAACTGTCTGTTCAAAGCCGTAAAGTTTCAAGGTTGCACTGTCGTCATAAGGTTCTAACTAACGAAGAAATAATTATTGTATATCAATTAGTTCTAATTCCCAATTCTTTATTAGTCAGTTCAAATTTAATAATTTGTTTTTGAATTCTTTTCACAATTCCCAATTTCCTTTTTTGGTCAAAAAATAAATAATCTTCCAGGTTGATTTGTTGTACGCCAGTATAGCTTCGTGTTTTTTTTAGTAGTTAGCGCTTGGCTTCAAAGTGCAGCAAGTTTAATTTCAAAATTTGCAAGTAAAACTTGCTCAATTAAAGGAAAACGAAGCATAACCTCGCTTTTACGGTGGGTTTTAAATTGAGCTTACAATCAGCAAGTCAAAGATAAGGATTTGTAATTCTAATAAGTCCTGCGTTAGCTTGAGAAGTCATTGTGACAGTATAGGGAGGATTACATTAAACGTTATAGTATTTAAAATAAATCTCCATTTATATTTTTATCGAATTAATTTTCAGTACATTATGATAATTCATTGAAACTATTTTTTAACAGAATATAATAAGTAACTTATCGTTAAATGAGTTTAAGTTCAAACCTGAGGCCAACGATGCACATTGTTCTGATTTACCTATTCATTATGTTGATATAGTAAAAACATACAAAATATATTTTATGGAGATTATATTCTATATTTATCCAGTCTAAAAAGTTATTCATTTTTTAGTGTTAAAAAATAGTATCTGTGTTTTTCTATTGATTTTTGCTTTAAACAATTTTACTAAATAGCTATATATCAATTATTTAAAAAAATTATGATGCCTCATCTATTTCGGCTTTATAGTGTGTTTTAAAGAAAGAGATGATATTATTTGATTAATTGAAAAGAGATTTATATTTTTGCGGTCTATTTTTTAGGATTAAATAAAAATTAAGTATGTATTTATCATCAGAATTAAAAAAAGAAATTTTTGAAAAACACGGCAAAAGTGTAACAAACACTGGTTCTGCAGAATCGCAAATAGCTTTGTTTACGCATAGAATTAACCACATGACCGGGCATTTAAAAACCAATAAAAAGGATTTTAATACCCAAAGAGCCTTGTTGAACGTGGTAGGAAAAAGAAGAAGAATTTTAGATCATTTGAAGAGTGTTGATGTTTTTCGTTACAGAGCAATCATCAAGGATCTGGAAATTAGAAAGTAATAATATCCCATTTTCGGGAACATAATACAAAGGCAATCTTGTGTGATTGCCTTTTTTTTTATTGATACAAAATATATTAAGATGTCGCAACAAGCAATAGTAAAATCATTTGATTTAGGAGATGGCCGGACAATTTCTATTGAAACCGGAAAGTTAGCAAAACAAGCCGATGGCTCGGTAGTAGTACGTATGGGAAATACCATGTTACTAGCTACTGTTTGTTCTAAAAAGGAAGCCGGTGAGAATGTTGATTTCTTGCCATTATCTGTTGATTATCAAGAAAAATACGCCTCGGTTGGAAGATTTCCCGGAGGTTTTTTTAAGAGAGAAGCAAAGTTATCAGAATACGAAATATTAATTTCCAGGTTAGTGGACAGAGCCTTAAGACCCTTGTTTCCTGATGATTACCATGCCGACACACAAGTATTGATTACCCTAATATCATCTGATAAAGATATTTTACCTGATGCCTTAGCCGGTTTAGCAGCTTCTGCTGCAATTTCTGTTTCTGATATTCCATTTAATGGTCCAGTTTCGGAAGTACGCGTTGCTCGAATTGATGGAAATTTTATTATTAATCCTTCACGCAGTTTACTTGAAACTGCTGATATTGATATTATTGTGGCAGGAACAGCCAAAGATATTAATATGGTTGAGGGCGAGATGAACGAATGCAGTGAAGAGGACTTGGCAGCGGCCCTCAAAGTTGCCCATGAAGCTATAAAATTACAGTGCAAAGCCCAAACAGAACTTGCCGAAATGGTTGGCAATAAAACCAAAAGAAGCTATAGTCACGAAAATCACCTACCTGAGCTTAAAGCTGCTATTGAAAAGGCATGCTATGACAAAGTGTATGCTATAGCAAAAGCCGGAAATGCCAATAAATCGGAAAGAGCTAAGATGTTTGATGCCGTTAAAGCCGAATTTGTAGCTACACTTCCTGAGGAAGAACAAAAAGCTAAATCTTTTTTGATTGGTAAATATTTTCATGACGTTGAAAAGAATGCTGTTAGAGACTCTGTTTTAAAAGAAAGAACCCGCCTAGATGGCAGAAAACTTAATCAAATAAGACCTATTTGGAGCGAAATAGATTATTTACCTTCTGCTCATGGTTCGGCAATTTTTACTCGTGGCGAAACACAATCACTTACCACCGTAACTTTAGGAAGTAAATTAGACGAGCAGATGATTGATGGCGCGGTAATTAATGGCTACAATAAGTTTTTACTTCACTATAACTTCCCCCCTTTTAGTACCGGTGAAGTAAAACCGATGCGAGGCACAGGACGCAGAGAAGTAGGACACGGAAATTTGGCTATGCGTTCTTTAAAGAAAATGCTTCCAGACGAGATGACCTATACTATACGTGTGGTTTCTGATATTTTAGAATCAAACGGATCCTCGTCAATGGCAACCGTATGCGCTGGTACGCTGGCTTTAATGGATGCGGGTATAAAAATAAAAAAACCGGTTGCTGGCATTGCTATGGGCTTAATTGCCAACAACAAAGGAGAATATGCCGTGCTTTCGGATATTTTAGGTGATGAAGACCATTTGGGTGATATGGATTTTAAAGTAACCGGAACAAAAGATGGTATTGTAGCCTGCCAAATGGATATTAAAGTAGATGGGCTATCGTATGAAGTATTGGCCGAAGCCTTACATCAAGCCAAAGAAGGACGTTTACATATTTTGAATGAAATGGCTAAAACCATTCAAGAGCCTCATAGTGATTACAAACCTCATGCCCCGCGCATAGTTGTTCTTGAAATTCCAAAAGAATTTATTGGTGCAGTAATTGGCCCCGGTGGAAAAATTATTCAGGAAATACAACGTGAATCGGGAGCCCAAATTAGTATTGAGGAAATTGGAAATATTGGTCGTGTTGAAATTTCTTCGCCCGATAAATCGTCAATTGATATGGCTACAGCGCGTGTAAAAAATATTGTAGCTATACCGGAAGTTGGTGAAGTTTATACCGGTAAAGTTAAGTCAATTACAACATTTGGCGCCTTTATTGAGTTTATGCCAGGTAAAGATGGTTTGTTACACATTTCTGAAATAGATCACAAGCGTTTAGAAAACATGGATGGTATTTTTAAAGAAGGTGAATTAGTTACTGTTAAATTAATTGGTGTTGACCCTAAATCAGGCAAATTCAAATTATCTAAAAAGGTTTTGATACCTAAGCCCGAAAAGTCAAATACAAGTGCTACGTAAGTAATTTTTTTTCAAATCTTTTTAAAAAGCAGCAAATAATGAACATTTTGCTGCTTTTTTATTTGGAAAACTTATTTAAATTGTAAAAAAAAGCAGCCATATTTAGCGCTCAATTTTTAATATTTACTATGTTTGGGGATATAATCAACTCGTATAATTAATTTGCGAGAATAATTATACGAGTTGATAAAGCATACTTAAAAAGAAGAAAAACAATTCAAATTTAAATTAATGGGGAAACAAATTTTTATCAATTTAGCCGTAAAAGACCTTCAAAAATCAATGGCCTTTTATGCTGCATTGGGGTTTACAAATAACCCTCAATTTTCTGACCATACAGCAAAGTGTATGGTTTGGAGTGAAAGCATTTTTGTAATGATTATGACACACGAAAAATTTGCATCATTCACCTCTAAACCGATAGCAGACACAAAATATCACATTGCCGGACTTTTTTCATTATCTGTAAATAGTATTGAAGAAATGAATATTGTTATGACCAATGGGTTAAATGCAGGTGGAATTGAACCCAACGAGATGAGAGATTATGGTTTTATGAAACAAAGAACTGTTGAAGATTTTGACGGGCACACCTGGGAGATTTTCTATTTGGATATTTCTAAAGTTCCATCCCAACCGTAATCAACATATTCATGTATTAATAAAGCTTCTTATTCACATAGGAAACAGCTCAAAAATAGGGTTTAATTACAGGGCTGTTTGCCTTATATATGAATATACTTCTGATATATACTATTTGCGCTCTACCCGCTTAAGAGCGTTTAGAGCCAACTCGTAATGCGGTGCTATTTGCAGTGCTGCCGAGTAATCTCTTATACTTTTAGCATATTCGGCTAACTGCTCAAAGCTTAAACCACGCATATAATAAGCTTCGGTATAGGCTTCGTTAAATTTAATGGCTTTAGTAAATAAAACTGTGGCTTTTCGAAAGTCCTTTTCAGCATTGAAGGCAATAAAACCTAAATTATAATAGGTAAAATAGTTGGTAGAATCCATTTGTAACAACATATTATACCCCTTTACGGCCGATTGTATATCGCCATGATCCTGAAAAAACAAAGATTTGGCATACAGCGCTTCTGTACTTTGTGGGTTTAAATTAAGGGCATTATTGTAATATTCAATAGCAACCGGATTATGCCTTGCTCCAAAAAGAATTCCTAACTGCATATAGGCATTATAATAATCCTGATCGAGCTCAATGGTACGTTGAAAATTGGTTATTGCCAAAGAGGTGTCGCCCGTAAATTTATAAGTTAACCCACGCATAAAATATGCTTTAGCATTTAGATTGTCGGCCTTAGTAACTTCTTTAAGCAATATTAATGCTTGCTTATACTCTTTTACATAAATATAAAGTTCTGCCAGTTTTAGCGAGGCCGTTATGTCATTTGGTTTAAGCACTATACATTTTTCAAGGGCTTGTTTCGTTTGACGTGACTTTCCTATAAGAAATGCAATATCTGAAAATTTAAGTTGATAGTCGTAGTTCATAGAATCAAGGGCTATGACTGTTGTCCAATCATCAAATGCATTTTGATATTTTCCTTTTGAGAACCAAAGTTCTGCTCTTTGTGCATATAGGGCAGGGTTTTTACGATTGCCTTCAATGCGGGCATTTATCAACTCTAGTGTTGTGTCTTTGGGTATAACTTTTTTGGTTTTTTCTTCTTTTTTTGGGGAGCAAGAAAATAAGGCTAAAAGCAAAGCCAACGAACAAAATATGGACTTAAACATAAGTGCAAAGAAAATGAATTTTGAAACACCGTTTCAAAAAAATACACCTCTAAAAACTTAGGGGTGTATTAGTCCTAAAAATATAACTTAAACTAAAGTTTTAGCTAGTTCTTCACGAACTTTATTTTCAATTTCATCAGCCAGTTCAGGGTTATCAGCCAAAATTTGTTTTACTGAGTCTCTCCCCTGCCCCAGTTTGGTATCTGTATAACTAAACCAAGAGCCACTTTTTTTAACGATATTTAAATCTACACCCAGGTCTATTATTTCACCAATTTTACTTATTCCTTCTCCGTATAAAATATCAAATTCTGCTATACGAAATGGAGGAGCTACTTTGTTTTTAATAACTTTTACCTTAACCCTGTTTCCAAAAACAACATCTCCATCTTTCAACTGACCAGACCTTCTGATGTCTAAGCGTACCGAGGCATAAAACTTTAAAGCATTACCTCCTGTAGTTGTTTCGGGATTGCCAAACATTACTCCAATTTTTTCGCGAAGTTGGTTAATAAAAATACAACAACAGTTCGTTTTATTAATTGTTCCGGTAAGTTTTCGCAGAGCTTGAGACATTAATCGAGCCTGTAAACCCATTTTGCTATCGCCCATTTCACCTTCAATTTCGCTTTTTGGTGTTAACGCTGCTACCGAGTCAATTACAATAATATCAATAGCACCCGATCGAATAAGGTTTTCAGCTATTTCTAAAGCTTGTTCTCCATTATCAGGCTGAGAAATCAATAAATTTTCGGTATCTACTCCCAGTTTTTGTGCATATAGGCGGTCAAAAGCATGCTCTGCATCAATAAAAGCAGCAATTCCTCCTTTTTTTTGAGCCTCGGCAATTGCATGTATGGCTATGGTCGTTTTTCCGGATGATTCAGGTCCGTAAATTTCAATAATTCTACCTTTAGGAAACCCGCCAACACCAAGTGCGGCATCGAGTCCTACGGAGCCCGTTGAAATAACCTCTATTTCATCTACCGGGTTATCGCCCATTTTCATAATAGCCCCTTTACCATAGGTTTTTTCAATTTTATCCATAGTTATTTGAAGGGCTTTCAGTTTTTCTTTATTAAGCTCTTTCAGGCCTTTTTCTTCTTTTGTTTCTTTAATTTCTTTACTCATGTTTAATTTATTTTGATTATAATTTAGTCAAATAGGAATAAATCAAATCTACAAAATATTATAGAGCTTCCTAATTTATTTTTAAACATTCGCCACTATAAAGGTTTATAGGTATATGAAGTGTTAGGTTGCATTAATCAGGAATTTCGGATAACTCCAGCCAACGCATTTCCTTTTCATCTATAAGCTGAATAAGGGCTGATATTCGTTTGCTCCAATCTTTAAAATCTTGGTGTTGCCCAACACCTTCGGCCATTTTTTTATTTAGATCTGTTTTTTCGGCTTCTAAACTAGCAATTTCTTTTTGTAATTGTTCAAATTCAAATTTTTCTTTGAATGATTTCTTCTTATTTTTTCCTCTTTCTAAATCTTTATCCGGAGTATCCGCTTTAAAAATTATTTTGGGTTCCTTTTGCTTTTTTCTTTGCTCATGTTCTTTAATTTCTTGTTGAACACGCCAATCATGATAATTTCCGGGAAAATCTTTTATGACACCCGGTGCTTCAAAAACAAATAGATGATCAACCAATTTATCCATAAAATAGCGATCGTGCGAAACAATGAGCAAACACCCTTTAAAGTGCAACAAGAATTCTTCGAGAGTTTGTAAAGTAAGCAAATCAAGGTCGTTTGTGGGTTCATCAAGAATTAAAAAATTGGGGTTTTTAACTAATACTGTTAACAGAAACAATCGTCTTTTCTCGCCACCGCTCAATTTAGAAATATAGGTATATTGCATTTCGGGTGGAAATTGAAATAAAGTAAGAAACTGAGATGCTCCTAATTTACTACCATCACCCAGTGTAATAACTTCGGCAATGTTTTCTTTAATAAGCTCAATTACCCTTTTATCTTCCTTTAACTGCAGGCCATCTTGAGAGTAGTATCCAAATACAATAGTTTCTCCAACATTTATTTTACCGGAGTCTGCTTGCTCTTTTCCGGTTATAATATTTAAGAATGTACTTTTACCAATTCCGTTTTTCCCAATAATTCCAATTCTTTCGCCCGTTTTAAAGGTGTAATCAAATCCTTTTAGAACAATCAAATCATGATACGATTTGTAAACTTTCTTCATTTCAATAACCTTGCCTCCAATGCGTGACATTTTAACGTTCAGTTCCAGCTTATTTTCCTGGTGTTTTACAGTGGCTTTTTCTTTAAGGTCATAAAAGGCATCAATGCGCGATTTTGATTTTGTGCCTCGTGCCTTAGGCATTCTTCTTATCCAATCAAGTTCTTTTCGCATAAGATTTTGGGCCTTATCGGTTTCGCGTGCGGCATTAAACTCCCGTTCTGATTTTTTTTCAAGAAAATAACTGTAATTTCCCTGATAGTGAAATAATTTTTGGTTATCGAGTTCTATTATTTTATGGCATACCCTATCTAAAAAATAACGATCGTGTGTAACTAATAACAATGTTAAATCTCTGTTTTCAAGATACTCTTCGAGCCATTCAATCATATCAACATCTAAATGATTGGTAGGTTCATCTAATATGAGCAAGTCGGGTTCTTCTAAAAGGACCTTAGCTAGGGCAACCCTTTTCTTTTGTCCTCCCGATAAATTTTTAATTGGCTGATTTATTTTTACGAGCCCCAGTTTATCAAAAACTTGCTTCACTCTCACTTCATAAGCCCAGGCATCCAACTTGTCCATTTGGGCAGTAGCACTTTCCAAATCTTGAGCAAAATCATCAGCTTGTGCTTCAGCCAATTTTTGCAAGCAATTTTCGTATTGTTTAATGGCTCTGGTTATCTCATTATCGGCCTGTAAAACAGACTCAATAATACTTAACTCTTCAATAAAAACAGGGTTTTGGTCTAAAAATGAAATTTTTATGTCTTTTCGATATACTACAGTTCCACTATCGGCTGTATCTGTTCCGGAAAGAATTTTTAGTAAAGTAGATTTTCCGGTACCATTTCTAGCAATTAAAGCTACCTTCTCGCCTTGTAAAAGTCCAAAAGTAAGATTACTGAATAATTCCTTTTCACCATAGCTTTTACTTAAATTTTCAACAGATAACAAATTCATAGAGCAATATTAAATTTATGTGGGTAAAAGTTATAATATATAACCGGAACAAGCAAATTGAGTCATTATCAATTTTTATTCTATAGCAAAAAAGAGCAAATCAATCATCAATCAGTTCTTCGGTTGGGTTTTCTTTATGTTCAAGATATTTATAGTATAGCAGCGAAACCACACTGGCATAAAATGGGAGTGCCGGTATTTTGTATCGTGCTAATGCACCAAAGTTACTAGTTGACAGGCCTACCGAAAATGAAAAGAAAATTGAAAATACCAACCCAAAAATCAACAGCGGTTCTTTTCTAATTATTTTAAAAACTACAGTAGGTCCAGCTCTAAGCAGGAGCATAATAGTTAAAACTAAGAGTATTGAATTTTCAATAGCAGCCAAAAGCATTACAGGGTTACGTACTTGCCAAAGTTGCGGAAAAAATAGTCCTGCAAAAGTAGCAATAGGAGCTTTTCTAAAAATACTTCCTATTGAGCCGTCAAATTCACCAATATCAAATGAGTTTCCTTCATTATAATCCATTTTTAAATCGCGCTGTGTCACAACAGCCTTCTCTACAATTTTATCTACCGATGAGTATTGCCCGAAACTACTTGAAATTGATGAAAAGCCTATTGCTCCAATGGCAATAACAATAGAAACAATAAAAGGAGCCACAAAAAATTTTACCAAAGGATTGGAAATAGCCTTAACGCGTTCTAATGAAAACCAAATTAAAGCTCCGGGAACCAATGCAATAAATATATAGGGTTTCATTTGCAAAATAAGCAATGCCCCCAATACCAAAGTTATACTGTTCAGCACGAGGTTACTTCTTTTAATGAAAACATTATAGAAACTATAAGTAAACCAACAAGCCCCCATTAAAGTAAATGAGTCTTTCAAAATTCCGGAACCCCAAAACACAACTGATGGAACAAACAAAACGGTATAAGAAAGGAGCTTTTGATGCTTTGGATAGAGTTCTGAAAATACCAAGTACAAACGCCATATTCCGCTATAGGTAATTACGGAAAGCACTACTGTTGTAAGCATATAACTGTTGCTCCCTAGAAAACTAATTAAGTTAGATGCTCTAACAACAGCAAATGATTGTTTATCAAAAAAATATTGTGGGTAAGCGGTACTGGAGTTAAAATACGAATAAGTTTCATGTGTTAGATTATTACCCATAATCTCTAAATATCCAGAAAAATTAACATAACTTAATTTTTTCAATATTAACCCGCCAATAAAATAGGCTGTAGTGTCACCTCCATTATAATAAAGTGTATAAATTAGAACTAATGCAATTCCTCCAAATATTTTAACAAATAAGCCACTAATATAGTGTCGGTAAACTTGATTATAAACTATTCTTTTTTCTTGAACTCGTTTAGCGAAAAAATAAATTATGGCTAAATAGAAAGGTAAAAGAATAAAGTCTAATGCATCTAAAAGCATAAGTGGTGTCTTATTTTTTTCAAATGTAAAACAATTAATTTTACATTGCGTTCATGAATACTTACAAAATTCTTTATTTATCGTATGATGGAATGACTGACCCTTTGGGTCAATCACAAGTATTACCTTATTTGCGAGGTCTTTCAATGTACAACTTTGAGATTCACTTAATTAGTTTTGAGAAAAAAGAACGGTTTGTTCAAAATCGTCATAAAATTGAACAACTTCTTTCAGGGTTCGCAATTAAATGGTATCCCTTACACTATCATCAAAAACCACCAGTTATATCTACCTTATACGATTTGTGGAAACTTAACAGTAAAGTTAAACAACTCCTAAAAACACAAAATATTTCATTTATACATTGCCGCAGTTACATTGCTGCTTTAGTTGGCTTAAAGTTTAAAAAAGAATTAAAAATTCCTTTTATTTTTGACATGAGAGGTTTTTGGGCCGATGAGCGCGTAGATGGTAAATTGTGGAACTTGAAGAACCCCTTGTTTAAAGCTATTTATACTTTTTTTAAGCATAAAGAGCAAGCATTTTTACAGCAAAGCGCACATATTGTTAGTTTAACACAAAATGCAAAAGATGAGATATTAAGCTGGCAACTACCTCATGTTAGTGCTGATAAAATTTCGGTAATTCCTTGTTGTGCAGATTTGGAACATTTTTCGCAAAATAATATTGATAAAATGCAACTTCATTCCATAAAAACGAAGCACGGCATAAAAGATGATAGTTTTACTATAAGCTACATAGGCTCTTTAGGTACTTGGTATATGATAGATGAAATGATGTCATTTTTTAAAATTTTATTACAGCATATTCCGCAAGCGTTTTTCTTAATTATTAGCACTGATGCGCCAGAAATTGCGTATCGAGCTGCCGAAAAATTACAAATTGCCCCACATAAGATTCTTGTTAAATCTGCCAGCAGGCAAGAGGTTCCTTATTATATTGCCTTAAGTAAATGTTCTATATTTTTTATAAATAGTACTTTCTCAAAAAAGGCCTCCTCACCAACTAAGTTAGCCGAAATTTTAGGTATGGGCGTTCCGGTAATATGCAATAGTGGTGTTGGCGATGTGGAACAAATAGTAAAAAATGGTGAGGTAGGTATTGTTATTGATAATTTTGACAATCAATCCTATACAGATGCTATAAAGAGGTTTTTAGCGATGCCTCCATTAAATCCTTCAAATATAGCATTATATGCCTCAAATTATGCTTCTTTAAGTGATGGCATAAACAATTACTTAAGAATTTACCGCCAATTATCGAAGGGTTAAATATGGTGGTATGGCTCTCCCTTAATTATGGTAAATGCCCTATAAAGCTGTTCCAAAAAGAATAAGCGTACCATTTGATGTGAAAATGTAAGTTGTGATAATGACCACTTAAAATGGCATCGTTCATAAACACTGTTTGAAAAGCCATAAGCTCCGCCAATAACAAAAACCAAGCGCGATGAACTCTTCATTTGATGCTGCTGCAAATACTCCGAAAAAGAAACAGAACTCATTTCTTTTCCGGTTTCACAGAGAAGTATAACAAAGTCTGTAGTATATAGTTTTGAAAAAATAAAATTTGATTCTGCTTTTTTTATTTGCTCCACCGATGAAGTTGAATAAATATTTTTTGGCGGCAGAAGTGTAATAATTTCAAAATTACTATAGTGTTTTAATCTTTTTTCATACTCATTTACTCCTTCAATTATGAATGACTGTGAGGTTTTTCCAACTTGAAGCAAAACTATCTTCATGCTATAGAAGTAATTATGAATTGGGTTAAAAAATTTATATAAAAAAAATCAAATTATGCGTATCCAGCTTATTGCTGCATTAAAGTAGCCCGTAGCGATTTTACTTTCTCGTCACGTAAGTATTCATCATAAGATATTCTTCTGTCAATAATACCACCGGGTAAAATTTCTATAATCCTATTGGCAATGGTTTCTGTAAACAAATGATCGTGCGAAGCAAATAAAATATTTCCTGTAAAAGCTTTTAAGCCATCATTTAATGAAGTAATTGACTCTAAATCCAAATGGTTTGTAGGTTGGTCTAAAATTAGCGTATTTGGGGCTTCAAGCATTAATTTAGCAATTAAGCACCGAACCTTTTCACCGCCTGACAATACCTTTACTTTCTTCAAAGATTCTTCTCCTGAAAAGAGCATTTTACCAAGAAAACTTCTTATCCAAGGTTCTTCTTTTACTTCTGAATATTGTTGCAACCAATCCATAATACTCATATCGCCTGTAAAAAAGTGATCGTTAATTCTTGGGAAATATCCAATATGCGCTGTAGCTCCCCATTTAAAACTTCCATGATCAGCATTTTTTGTATCGGTTAAAATATCAAATAAGGCCGAAATTGTAAGTCCATCATGGCTAATAAAAGCTATCTTATCACCACTATCCACAGTAAAATTCATTTGACTAAAAACATCTGTTCCATCTATTGTTTTCTTTAGCCCTTTAACTTCTAGTATTTGATTTCTAGTATCGGTTTTAGGCTTAAAGATAATATAGGGGTACTTGCGCGATGAGGGCTTTATTTCTTCAAAAACAAGTTTGTCTAAAAGTTTTTTCCTTGAGGTAGCTTGACGTGATTTTGAGGCATTTGCACTAAAACGGGCAATAAATTCTTGAAGCTCTTTCTTTTTATCATCGGCCTTACGATTGGCATCTTGCTTTTGTCTTAAAATTAACTGACTGCTTTCGTACCAAAACGAGTAATTACCTGTAAATAGTTGAATTTGACTAAAATCAATATCAGCAATATGTGTACAAACAGCATCCATAAAATGGCGATCGTGTGAAACAACGATTACGGTATTTTGAAAATCTGCCAAGAAGTCTTCTAACCAAAGCACTGTTGTAGCATCCAGGTTATTCGTTGGTTCGTCAAGCAATAAAATATCAGGATTTCCAAATAAAGCCTGAGCCAAAAGCACTCTAACTTTTTCGCTTCCGCCCATTTCGCTCATCTGTTTATGATGTTCTGTATTCAGGATGCCAAGCCCTTCAAGCAATTCAGCTGCTTCAGTTTCGGCATTCCATCCGTTTAATTCAGCAAATTCAGCCTCCAACTCAGATACTCGAATACCATCTTTGTCAGAAAAATCAGATTTGGCATATAAAGAATCTTTTTCAATCATGATATCTGACAGGCGCTTATTTCCCATAATTACTGTTTGAATGACCGTAAATACATCGTAGGCATTCTGATCTTGTTTCAGTACCGAAACACGATCTCCGGGGTCAACAATAACCTGCCCTTGTTGTGGCTCAATCTCACCCGATAATATTTTTAAAAATGTTGATTTCCCAGCACCATTTGCTCCAATTATACCATAGCAGTTTCCGGGATTAAACTTGATGCTTACTTTTTCGAACAATACGCGTTTTCCATACTGTAAACCCACATTTGCCGTACTTATCATTTTTGAATATTTTTAGTTAGCGTGTTATAAACATATATCAAAAAAAGAGCAGTGCTCTTTATAAGCACCGCTCCGTGTAGCGAAGACGGGAGTTGAACCCGTGACCTCAGGGTTATGAATCCTGCGCTCTAACCATCTGAGCTACCTCGCCAGTTATAATGGTTATTTTTGAGGGCGCAAATATACAATATTTTATGATTAAAAAAGGGGAATAAATAACTCCTCTTCAAATTTCGTTAAATGCACTTCAAAATCAAGATATTATATTAAAGTTTTTTAAGTAAGAAATCGGTCATTAAAGTATAGATGTTTAAACGTGTGTTACCGCCACCAATACCATGATTTTTATCGGGATACATCATAAAGTCAAACTGTTTGTTTGCTTTTTGTAATGAGCTAACCATTTCAACCGAATTTTGAAAGTGAACATTATCATCGGCAGTGCCGTGTATAAGTAAATAATTTCCCTTAAGCATATCGGTAAAATTAATGGGTGAGTTATCGTCATATCCTTTTGAATTATCTTGAGGCAACCCAAGAAAGCGCTCCGTATAAATACTATCATAATAGCGCCAATTTGTAACCGGAGCAACAGCAATAGCAGTTTTAAAAACATCTCTACCCTTGGTTATACACAAGGACGATAAATAACCTCCAAAGCTCCAACCCTGCATTCCTATTCGACTTTTATCTACAAAAGGCAAAGAGGCAAAATATTGAGCCGCTTCAATTTGATCTTGCGTTTCGTACATCCCCAAATTTCCGTATGTTGCCTTTTTAAATTTTTCGCCTTTAAACTGAGTTCCGCGGTTATCTACACTAACAACTATATAGCCATTTTGAGCCAGTAATTGATGCCACATATAATTTGCACCTTCCCAAGCATTGCTTACTGTATTATGTCCGGGACCACCATAAATGGCAAACAATACCGGGTATTTTTTAGAGGCATCAAAATCGGTGGGTTTCATCATCCATACATTGAGCTCCCAACCATCTTTAGTTTTTATAGTTGAAAACTCTTTTTTTGCGAGATCATAATCCTTTAATTTTTTAATGAGTGCATTATTGTCTTCTAAAACTCTAATAGTTTTTCCACCGTTGTTGCATAACGTGTATTCAACAGGAGTGTTTGCATTACTATAGCTTGCTATATAATATAAAAAGGATTTACTAAAATTGGCATCATTATTTCCGACTTGCGTTGATAGCACCTTGAATTGACTACCATTTAAATTTACTTTGCAAAGTTCTTTGTTGATAGAAGAAGAATATGCTGCCGTAAAATATAATGTTTGAGATTTTTCGTCAAACCCCTTAAAAGAGACAACATCCCAGTTACCATCTGTAATTTTTTTTAACCGCTTGCCTTCCATTGAATATTGATATAAGTGGTTATAGCCCTCGAGTTCGCTACTCCATAAAAAAGATTTATTGTCAGGGAAAAAGGTTAAATCATCACTTATATCAATATAAGTTGTGGATTTTTCGGTAAGTATAATTTTCGATTTTCCGGTTTTGCTGTCGGTAAGTAATAAATCTAAATGATTTTGCAAACGGTTTAAGCGGATACAACTTAACACATCGGAGTGAGCAGTCCATTTTATACGCGGAATATATTGATCGGTCTCAGCACCTATGTCGGCCTTAACAGCTCTCTTTTGTTCAAGATCATAAATATAAATATCCACAGTTGAATTCTTTTCACCGGCTTTAGGATATTTAAAGGTTTCATACTCCGGGTAAAGTGTTCCGTATTTAGGCATACCATATTCTTTAACCTCGCTTTCATTAAAATGATAATAAGCTAATTTCTTACTATCAGGACTCCAAGTAAATGCTTGATCAAAACTAAATTCTTCTTCATATACCCAATCGCAAGCACCATTAATTATTTTATTTTTTTCACCATCAAAGGTTATTTGCGTTTCTGTTTGTTGTGTCCAATCAACAATATATAAGTTGTTGTTTCTAACAAAAGCTATTTGCTTACCATTAGGCGAAAATGTGGCTAATTGCTGTTTCCCTCCTGATGATAAGTAGGCCCATGATTTTGAGACAATATTATACACAATATATTGTGCTGTAAAGGAATGGCGATAAATACGCTCCTCGTCAGTTGAAAACAGGATTTGCTTTTCATCAGCACTAAAATTGTAGTTGCCTATTTGAGGAAAGGAATCTTTATTTGTTTTTACCAAGTTACTGTTAAAAACTGTATCGACCGGCTGACCCGTTTTATAGCTGTATTTAATAATGTACTGTGTATTACCAGATGAGGATAATGTAGTGTAGTGAACACCATCGTTCATAGAATTAATACCCCATACATATTTAGAGCCAAAAGTATTTTTTTTCCAGATTTCATCTAAACTTAATTGTTTGTTTTGCGCTCCCGATTTAAGAGCGAATAGCATAATTAAACAGCATACTTTAAATCTAATTTTGGATGTAAATTTTAAAGGAATCATTTTTATTGTTATAAAGAAACGATAATAATACATAAAATGTTTTTAGAGCCAAAAAAAAAGTCCTTGAAATTCAAGGACTTTTTTTTGTGATCCCGCTGGGGCTCGAACCCAGGACCCCAACATTAAAAGTGTTGTGCTCTACCAACTGAGCTACGGAATCAAATTTTTATAAAACGGCTGCAAATATAGTGCTCGTTTTTAGAGTAACCAAAACAAATTCCTATTTTTTACAAAAATAATTAAAAAATATTACCATTTATTTGATTAACAAGGTAATATGGTTAACTATTTTTTTATAAGATTGTGTTTAGTATCTGTTCAGCATTTAATCTATACTTTTATTTTTCTTTACATAGGCAACAAAGTCTCGCAAGTTATCGGAGTGTTTTTTAAAAGCTGTGTTTATTCTATAGTATTGTGCATCATAACGATTATAGCTCATAAAAAAAGCGTTTTGGCTTAGTTTTATTTTAGTTGCTATTTTTATTTTTATCGGATTGTCATATATCTTTAAGAGGTATAATTTGTTGGTGATTCTATTTAGCTCGGCTTCTTTTAAATAAGTTTTTTCTTCCAAACTTAACTGTTTATTCAAAGTATTGTAAAAGTGTTCCAAATGCATCTTATGATATAAAACAAAAGATTTCAAGGTATCCTCGTCAGCAATTTGTTTTAAATACCTTGCTACCGGGTCTGAATTTTTTCCGTATGTTTTTTCTAAAAATAACAGTGCTCCTTTACGACCAATAAAGCTTGCGAAATTTTCATTAAAATCGACCTGTCCCGACAAATAAATAGTTGCATGAGTTAATTCATGTATTATTAGCTCTGCTAATTCACCATCATCCTTTTGCAGCATTGATGAAAGTATGGGATCAGGCAAAATACCCAAAGTGCTCCAAGCAGTTACTTTTGAAATGTCAGTATCGTAATTTTGTGTTTTTAAACTTTGTTTCTCAAGCACAGCCTTTTGATAGTTGAAAAAACCTTTATACGAAACATTGCCGATGAAGGGAAAAGTCCAGGTTTTCTCCTGAAATGAAAATGGCTGACATGCTGTTAACATCCATAATACAGGTTTTCCATTTTGTTCGTAAAAGTGGCTATAGTTGTTTGTTTTTTGTAAACCCAATTCATGTTCTGCAAATTGTTTTACCTTTTGAATTTGACGTATTTTATTTTGTTGCATTTTTGAAAGCAAGCCTTCTTCTTGCAGCTCTTCTACTTTTTTAGTATTCAAAATTATATGCAGTTGACCGCTACCCTGCTCAGCCAAATATATCCACAGGGCTCTATCAATTGCAACCCACAAGCATAAGCTTAATAAAGCAATTTGACCAATAACTAAAAAAGAATTAATAATTCTGTTTCGCATTATAAATTATGTTTCACAAATATCCTATATATCTTTGTGTATTAAAAAAAGACCTAATATTTAAACACTCAATTTTTTCTGTAATGTTTTTTTGGTTATCTAAAATACTAAGTTTTTTAATTGCTCCTCTCACATGGATTTTCCTGGGCTTGTTAGCTGTTTTATTTTTCAAAAATCAGAAACTAAAAAAGCGATTCTTGGTTGGCACTATCATTTTCTTTTTAATTTTTACCAACTCGTTTGTTACAAATTTAGTGATGCATGCTTGGGAAGTGCCAGCTATTCCTCGGCAAGCTCTTGAAAAAAATTATGAAGCTGCTATAGTGCTTGGGGGGCTTTCATTTTGGGATCATACTTTAGATCGCATTCAATTTAGTCGCAGCAGTGATAGGGTTTTTCAGGCACTTGAGTTGTATCACTTAGGCTATGTAAAAAAACTAATTATTGTGGGTGGTTCAGGAAGTATTGTTTATCCTGAGGATAAAGAGAGTATAGAAATTAGAGATTATCTGTTAGCAATTGGAACCAAGAAAGAAGATATTATTATTGAAGATCAATCGCGCAACACGCATGAAAATGCCAAATATACCAAAGCAGTGATAGATTCGTTAGGGCTAAAGGGGCCCTTTTTAATGGTTACTTCAGGTTTTCACATGAAACGAGCGCAGCTATGCTTTAAAAAATTTGAAATTGCTACAACGGCATATAGTGTTGACCGCTATAGTGGGGAAACCAGATACGAACCAGATAAAACTATTATTCCGAACACAGCCTGCATTCAAACTTGGGATGTGTTAATTCATGAACTTTTTGGGTTAGTTGTTTATTATTTTAGAGGTTACATATAGCCTTTCTAATTTGGAGAGCCTGTTCAGGATAGTCAGTAATAATTGCATCAACTCCAATTTTAATAAAATGTTGAATATCATTTTGCTTATTAATGGTATAAACGTAAACTTTTATGCCTGCACTATGTAGCTGATCAACTATATTTTGAGTCATATAAATATAGTCGCATGAAAAAATTTCAGGTTTAAAACCTAAATCGGTAATATGTCTTTCAAAACAAATATTATCTTCAACTAACAGTGCTAAAGAGATGGAGCTATTTCTTCTTTTAAACAATTGAAGTATTTCCTTATCAAATGACTGAATAACAACCCTGCTTTCAATTTTATAGCGATATATTTCTTCTATTACTTTTTCAATAATAAGAATTTTATCTTGCTGTGTGTACTTGGTATATTTAGGGTTGCTTTTTATTTCTAAATTGTACTTAAATGGAAGGTAATTTTTTTCTACGTTATTGTTCTCTGATTGCTGTATAACATCTGTAAGCAGGGGTTTAAAAGCAAGTATATTTTGACGTTCAGGAAATTGAGATGAAGCTACTAGACCACAGTCGAATTTTTTAATTTCTGCATAATCCATTTGTTCCAGTATGTATTTTTTTTCTTCTTGTTCCGAAATACGATTTAATTGTGGCGTTAAGCATTTTTCGTGATGCATGTATGGCTCGTGAGAAACAACCACCTGTCTATCTTTTGAGAGCACCAAATCCATTTCAAGAGCATCAACACCAAGTTGTAAGGCGTAAGCAAAGGCAGGTAAAGTATTTTCAGGATAATAGGCAGCTCCACCACGATGGGCATGAACTTCATTTTTTTTAAAAGATTCTGTCAATTAGATTTATATTTGCCTCTAATTTACAAAAAAATGGCTATTGTAAAACCTTTTAAAGCGCTTTTGCCGGCAAAAGATAAAGTGCATCTTGTTACCAGCAGAAGCGTAGATTCTTATAATTCGTTTCATCTTAAATATAAGCTTCAAAGCAATCCTTTTTCGTTTTTACGAATTATTAAACCAGAATTTAACGAAAATAAAAAAAGCAGACCCAATTCACCTGAACTGTTACGAAAAATAAAGAGGAAATTTAATGAATTTATTGAAAAGGGCTATTTTGAACCTAGTATACAGAATGCGTTTTATGTTTATCAACAAAAAAAAGAGAATCAATCTTACACCGGAATTATAGGACTTTCTTCTATTGATGATTATATTGAAGGAATCATTAAAGTTCATGAACAAACAATTACTGAGCGAGAGGAAAAGTTGATGCATTACCTTGAAGTATGTGATTTTAATGCAGAGCCTGTTTTAATGTGTCACCCCGAAAACAAAGACATTGAACATGCCAAAATGGAGGCTAAGAAAAATAATCCTTACTTTGATTTTACGACCAGTGACGGAGTTCGACACAGTCTTTGGCAAGTAACAGAAAAGTTCTTACTAGAAAAGATTGAGAATGGATTCACACAAATGCCTGCCTTGTATATTGCTGACGGACACCATCGTACGGCATCTTCAACACTTTTAGGGAAAAGTAAAAGGCTACAAAATCCAAATTATGATAAACAAGAAGCTTTTAATTATTTCCTATGTGCCTATTTTTCAGAGTCACAGATGCAAATTTTTGACTTTAATAGAGTGGTTAGTGATCTGAATCAAATATATGAAAAAGATTTTTTAGAAATGATTGCTGAAAAGTTTGATGTTGAAGATATGGGAGAAACAATATACAAACCTCAGCATTTGCACAATATGAGCATGTATTTAGGTGGCAAATGGTATTCTATTACGGTAAAGTCTTTGTATATTAATGAACAAGATCCGGTGGGCACATTAGATGCTGCTTTACTTACACAGCATATTTTATCTCCTATTTTAGGCATTCATGATTTAAAAACAGACAAAAGGGTTCTATTTGTAAATGGCACAAAAGGTATGGAAGAATTAAAAAATCATGTGGATGGAGGCAAAATGAAAGTGGCGTTTGGGTTATATCCGGTAGTTATGGAACAATTAAAAAAAATAGCCGACAATCATGGCATTATGCCTCCTAAAACAACTTATATTGAACCTAAACTTCGAAGTGGCTTAGTAGTATATTCACTTTCGTAAAAAAATTATTCATGAAAACGCAAAGTATAAAATTTGGTGGTATTTTTGGTATAGCTTGTGGGCTGTGGTTAATTTTGAGTTATTATGCCGGATTTAGCCAAGAAAGCAGCCGATTTGTATTTTTATCTTGTTTGCTTTTTCTCTTCCTCGGTTCTTTTTTTGCTATTTTTAAAGCACGAAAAATATCGGGTGGTGAAATTTTTTTTAAAGATGCACTCAAAATAGGCTTATCAGCCGGGGTATTAGGTGCAATTCTTTTTGGGATTTTCACGTATATCTATTATCATTATGTTAACCCGGAGTTTGCCACCGAAATATTAGCAAAAATAGAAGGTTCTTTAAAAGCTTCGGGCAAAAGCGGTACAGAACTACAAAATGAAATGAATGTATGGCGAAAAGACTATTCGGCCACAAGTCAAACCGGAAAAACATTGTTGTTCAGTATTTTTTTAAGCTTGTTTTTTTCGGCTATTAATGCTCTTATTTTATGTAAAAAAGATTAAATATGATAAAGTTTTCACCACCACACATTGATCAAAAAATCATTGACGAAGTTGTTGATGCCCTTAAATCAGGCTGGATAACAACTGGTCCTAGAACAAAACAATTAGAAAAAAATATTGCCTCTTATTGTCATGTTCCTAATATATTATGTTTAAATTCAGCTACAGCAGGACTTGAAATAATGCTGCGCTGGTTTGGTGTTAAAGACGGAGATGAGGTTATTGTTCCGGCTTATACTTATTGTGCTACAGCTAATGTTGTAGAACATTGCGGAGCAAAGGTTGTTTTTGTTGATGTGAACGAGAGTGATTTTAATATGAACATTAAAGCCTTAAAAGAAGCCATTACACCAAATACTAAAGTAATTATGCCGGTAGATTTTGGAGGTTTACCATGCGATTATGATGCCATTATTGAGATTATAAACGCTGATGCTATAAAATCATTATTTAAACCGCAAACTACTGAGCAGCAAAAATTAGGACGCATATTAGTTCTCAGTGATGCTGCTCATTCCTTTGGAGCTTGTTATAAAAATAAAAAAACGGGAGCTTTATGTGATGCTTCCGTTTTTTCTTTTCATGCAGTTAAAAATTTGACCACGTCCGAAGGAGGAGCAGTGGCCTTAAGTTTGCCTGAGCCTTTCAACAATCAAGAAATTTACCAATACTTATGTATAAAAACCCTGCATGGACAAAACAAAGATGCTTTGGCAAAAATGCAAAAAGGGAATTGGAAATATGATGTTATTGAGCCGGGTTATAAATGTAATATGACCGATATTGCTGCCGCCATTGGGCTAGTTGAATTAGAAAGATACGATAGCAAAATATTACCTCAAAGAAAGAAAATAGTTGAAACCTATCAACAGCATTTTAGTTCCTATTCATGGGCGCACTTACCAATTTTTAAGGAAATCAACAGAGAATCGTCCTACCATTTGTATCCATTAAGAATAAAAAATATTACCGAATCACAACGAGATGAAATTATTCAAAAAATATTTGATCAAGATGTTTCAGTAAACGTTCATTTTATTCCTGTTCCGCTAACCTCCTATTACAAGGGAAAAGGGTATAACATAAATAATTATCCTACTACTTATAAAAATTTTGCAGCCGAAATATCTCTTCCGGTTTATGTTGATTTATCGGAGCAAGAAACACAAATGGTTATTAATGCAGTTATCAAAGCGGTGGCATCTGTAATTGGTGCATCATAGTTATGATAAAGCGTTTGTTTGATTTACTATTTGCATGTTTGGGATTATTAGTCTTACTTCCCCTTTTTTTAATTTTGAGTTTATGGATTGTGAGCGACTCTCATGGAGGGGTATTTTATTTGCAAGTACGCATTGGTAAAAATATGAAGCCTTTTAAACTTTTCAAGTTTCGTACAATGTATTCGAATTCAGATAAAAAAGGACTATTAACTGTTGGTCAAAAAGACAGCAGAATTACCTCTGCAGGGTATTACTTACGAAAATACAAATTAGACGAGCTTCCACAACTTATTAATGTATTACTAGGCCATATGAGCTTTGTTGGCCCACGCCCCGAGGTTGAAAAATATGTAAAACTCTATACCCCAGAACAACAACAGGTTTTTAAAGTAAAACCCGGAATTACGGACTGGGCTTCAATAAAATATGTGAATGAGAACGACTTACTTGCACAAAGCTCTAATCCTGAAAAAACCTATATTGAGCAAGTAATGCCTGCCAAGTTAAAAATAAATTTGGAATATGTGCAAGAGCATAATATTATTACCGATATAAAAATTATTATTTACACAATAAAGGCAATTTTTAATTAGCACTCATTTTTTTTTATACGTTTGGAAATTATTAAAAATGCAAATATTAAGCTTCGAACAGATGGTATAAGAGTATTTATTCTTATCCAATTAGGGGCGCTAATATTTGGTGCAGTTTTTCGATATTTAACAGGTTATAACAGCACAGCTATTGTTTTGACTTGCTTTATAGTCCCAACACTTTTCGCTTATCTTTTTCTAAAGAAAGAAGAGGTTCAAAAGGCTACACACACGCTACTCATAACGGCTAATTTCTTAATGTCATTTACATCGTTAACTTTAGGGTTACATTCGGGTATCTATCTTTTTTATTTTCCGTTGGTAATAGGTTATTCCTTTTTTTTAGGGGTAAACAAAAAAAGAGAATTGTATTTATACTTCTTATTAACAGCTATTCTACTTTTTTTAACGTTATTTTATTCAGACTCTTTTAAATTTTTTAATCCTGTTATTGATACGAATGCCCGATTTCAGTTTATAATTTTTGCCATTCTCGCTTTTCTTTGTTTAATTATTGAAATGTGGTTGTTTATGAAAAGTATTGAAAACAGTAAAAACCAGCTTTTAGAATATATAAAAAAACTTCAGGATGCCGAAGGTAAGCACCTCCAAGATATTAAAGACAAAGAGGTATTGTTAGCCGAAGTTTACCATCGTGTAAAAAATAATTTAGCCGTAGTTAGCAGTTTAATTAATTTGCAAATTAATACATTGGAAGAAGAAAGTGCAAAAAGTGCTTTAACCGATTGCAAAAGCAGGGTGAACAGTATGGCTATGATACATCAAAAATTTTATGAAGGAAAAGAATATTCCAATATTAATTTTAAAAATTATATTGAAGACTTGATTAAAGAGCTAAAATCTGTCTATAATCCCAAAAATAAAAAAATAGATGTTTTCAGTCATCTTGACTCAAATTTGAATTTTAATTTAAGTACCGCTATTCCGTGCGGGATTTTACTCAATGAGCTTATATCTAACTCTTTTAAACATGCCTTTACTTTTCAGGAAAATGGTATAATTGAGATAAAGCTTGAGAGCCAAAATGATTTATTTTTGCTAGAGGTAAAAGATAATGGACAAGGTTTCGATTATCAGAAAGCTGCTGAAAAAAGCAGCTCTTTGGGTATAATCTTGATTCAAGCCTTAAGCGAACAGCTTAATGGTAATTTTCAATTTTTTACTCATAACGGAACTACTTTTAGACTTTTATTTTCTAACTATAAATAACCTATTATTTTTCATTTTTAGAAATATATTTATCGTATTAAAACGTTCCACTATGTATTTATTAAGTGTAAACACGAGTTCATTAATTTTTTAACTCTTAAGGCGAAAGTCTTTCCGTTTCCCAATTATTCTTATCACAAGTATATTTAATACGATCGTGTAAACGGCTGGCACGACCCTGCCAAAATTCAAAAGTATCGGGTTTAAGTAGCAAACCTCCCCAGTGCGCGGGCTTTGGAATTTGTTCGATGTTTTTGAACGTCTCCGAATATTTAATAAACGCCTCTTCAACTGTTTTACGGCTCTCAATTACCGCGCTTTGATTTGAAGCCCAAGCTCCAATCTGACTTTCGCGAGGGCGACTATGAAAATATTCTGTAGAGGTTTGCTCATCCAGTTTTTCAATGATGCCTTCAATACGTATTTGTCGTTCAAGTTCAGGCCAAAAGAAATTTATACAGGCAAAGTTATTTTTTGCCATATCGTTCCCTTTATGACTGTTATAGTTGGTGTAAAAAGTAAAACCATTTTCGTCAAAGCCACGCAATAGCACAATTCTAGAGCTTGGTTTTCCTAGAGATGATACCGTGGACAAATTCATAGCATTAGGTTCAGGTACAAGTGCTTCAACAGCTTGCTGCATCCAAATTTCAAATTGCATAAACGGACTGCTATGAATATCCTGCTCCGATAAGCTGGCAGTGCTATATTCTTTTCGTAGTGACTGTATTTTTTGATTTAGAGAGGTGCTCATATAATTTTTTATTTAACGCCATGCATCAACTTTTTCATAACCGATGATAAGGCTATTAAAACCAAACCACATATCAAAGCATAAAGAGCAAGCTGTTTATACCCTTCCGTATAGGACATTAACTTCTCCATTTTTGAAGCATTCTCGTTTGGAGTGCTCATACCTGCCCCTAAAATACCTGCAACATATTGCCCGTAGGCACTACCTAAAAACCATAATCCCATCATCATTCCTGATAAATGCCTGGGTGAAAGCTTTGTAATAATAGATAGTCCTATGGGTGATAAACAGAGCTCGCCTAAAGTAATAACAAGATAGGCTGAAGTAAATACATTTAATGAAGTTACGCCCTGAGTATCTACAAAAAAACGAGTATAATAAAATATAAAAAAGGAAGCACTTAAAAACAAAAATCCTAATCCAAACTTAATTACGGTGTTGGGCTCAATACTTCTTTTGCTCATCCATACCCATAAGAGACCCACAAGAGGGCTAAACAAAATTACAAAAAATGAATTGGAAGTATTATTAATAATATTCGGGTCAATAGTAAAGAATAGAAATTTGTTATCTAAGTTATTAGCTGCAAAAAGGCTTAACGACCCGCCACTTTGTTCAAAAAAGGCCCAGAACAAAATGGAGAAAGCTATAAATAAAAATGCTGCTATTAAACGTGATTTTTCGGTTTTGCTTTTAAGCTTTAATAGTTCATAAATAAAATAAACTATAACAATGGGTCCAATACTATACATAAACATATCGGTATAACCGGTATCTTTTACCATAATTAAAATTAATGGAATACTTAGCATTGAACCTATATAAACCATAATTTCACGGGATAGACGTTTTGAAGCACTCCAATGTTTGAGAGGGGAATCACCAATAGGGCCAATGGTTTTTTTTGTAAACCAAAAAGTAACCAATCCAATTACCATTACAATAGCGGCAGAAAGAAAGGCTAAACTCCATGAATGATACTTTCCTAAATACACACACACTGCTCCGCCAAGTAATGCACCAATGTTTATACCTGAGTAAAATAAGCCAAATCCTGCATCTCTTCTGGGATCATCCTCTCTATAGAGCTCTCCAACCATAGAGGAAATATTAGGTTTAAAAAATCCTGTTCCTATAATGGATAAAGTAATACCATAATAAAAGAAATCATGGGGCGAAAGTGAAATTATCAGATTTCCGGCAATCATTACCATTCCACCAAAAAATAATGATTTTTTGAAGCCTAAAATTTTATCTGCAAAAATACCCCCAATAAATGTAAAAGCATATACAAAAGCTTGAATAGCCCCATATTTCAAATTAGACTCTTTATCGCTAAGCTGAAGTTGGCTTACCATAAAAATGGCCAAAACCCCACGCATACCGTAAAAGCAAAAGCGCTCCCACATTTCTGTTAAAAAAAGATACCACAATTGCTTAGGGTATTTTCCTTTAAAGTTTTGTATGTTTTCTAATGTATATTCCACAAGCTAATTTTTACAGATAAGTTAATTAACACCATGCATCATTTTTTTGAGTTTTGGGCTTATAGCAAATAAAATGATACTCGCAATTCCGCAAAGCACAACAAATACCATAAAAAATTCATATAAATTATGTATCGTAAATCCTGCAAAAACAGGATATTCTGTGCTGATTTGGTTTTTTATAAGTAGGTCTAATTGCTCTGTTGATGGAGTTATTTTTTTATCTAATACTGCTTGTAAATCAATTCCAAGTTCTTTGGCTTTCATAAACTTATCACCTGTAGCTGGTAAAATAGAGCCTAAAGTTCCGGCAAGTGCGTATCCCGAAGCATTTGAAATAAAAAATACTCCATACAGTAACGAAGCAAATCTTTTAGGGGCTAATTTCCCTACTAATGAAAGGCCAATTGGAGATAAACACAACTCGCCCAGGGTTTGAATTAAGTATAATAAGATTAACCAATAAACAGCAAGTAAACCTGAATCGCCTAGGCTTTTTACATTATTAGCAATAATAAAATAGCTTAATGCAATTAAGGCCAATCCAAATGACTGTTTCATAGGTGAAACCGGTTCTTTACCCGCTGCTCGAAGTTTATCCCAAAGAATACTGAATGGAACAGCAAAGATAACCACAAACACACCATTAAATATTTGAACCATTGAAGGAGGCATTTGCCAACCAAAAAAGCTTCGGTCGGTTTGATTGTCGGCAATAAAAGTTAACGATGACCCGGCTTGTTCAAATGCCGCCCAAAAGAATATAACAAAGAATGAAACAATATAAATAACCAATATTCTATCTTTTTCAATTTTTGTCAATGATTTATCAGATAATATTAAACCAGCCAATGTAAGTCCACTAGCATAAATTAATGAGTAGATAACATTTTGCCCAAAAACATAATAAAAGAGTGCCCCTAAGCCCATTAAACTAAATAATGAAAAAATTAAAGAAGTACTGGTAAACGTTGCTTTCTGAGCTTCTCCTTCCTCAAAATCGGCTTCCTCTCGTTTTGAAGGTAAGCCCCCTAATGGCCGTCCGGTTGGCGAAACTACATACTTATTTTTTAGTAGAAAGAAAATTAAAGTTCCAATAAGCATAGCTATGGCTGCAGCTAAAAAGCCATATTTAAAGGCATAAATATCTCTAACTCCATTTATGTCCTTTACATCTCCTAAAAGTGGGCAAAGCAACTGGCCTAAAAAAGCACCCAAATTAATTCCCATATAAAAGATAGTAAAGGCAGTATCTAATTTATTTTTTTCTGTTTTTGGGTATAAGCTCCCTACCATACTGGAAATATTAGGTTTGAAGAACCCATTTCCGAATATTATAACCAGTAAGGCAGCATACATAAAAGTTTTAGCCAATTCAATATCTGATGGAAAAATTGTAGCACTGGTAAACAACATCAATTGACCAATAGCCATCAACAAGCCCCCCAACATAATACAATTTCTGTTGCCTAAGTAACGGTCGGCTATAAAACCTCCTAACATGGGTGTTAAATAACACAGACCTAAAAATCCTCCATAAATAAGAGATGCCTCTTTTTCTTGGAACATGAGAGAATTTACCAAAAACAATGTAAGCAATGCCCGCATACCATAAAAGTTAAAGCGCTCCCACATTTCTGTTCCAAAAAGCACCCATAAGCCTTTAGGGTGTTTGCTTGCCTGATTTGTTGTCATATATTTTTTATCAGATTAAATTATAGTACAATTATATTTGAGAGCGTAAACAAAAGAAAAATATTAGAAAACATCAATACTTTAATCAATAAACTTATTCCCGTTAATACACAATTGCATTTTATTCATTCCTTAAAGCCTCTACCGGATCGAGTTTTGATGCCTTAACAGCAGGATAAATTCCGGCCAACAAACCTACTGTTAAACAAATAAGTAATCCTGAAATGATCCACAACCACGGAATAATAAAAGGCGCATCCATAAAAAAAGAGGTAATATTTCCGGTAGCAATACCCAGTATAATACCTAAAATGCCCCCAATTTGGCAAATCACGATGGCTTCAATCAAAAATTGCATACGAATTAATTTATTGGTGGCTCCTAATGATTTTCGAACACCTATTTCTCGGGTTCGTTCTGATACAGAAACCAGCATAATGTTCATTAAGCCTATAGCTGCACCAATTAATGTGATTAGCCCAATTATAGTTGCTGCAATAGTTACAAAGCTTATATTTTCAATAAGAAGATTTGATAAACTATCACTTTTTATAATCTCAAAATTATCTTCTTCACCGGGTTTCAGACCTCTAACTTGCCGTAGCGTTCCGCGTGCTTCTTCTTCGGCTATTTCCATATCTCTTGGGCTGGAAGAAGTTACATTTATCACATAATTCAAATGGTCGCCAGCTTGTGCAAACTGAGGGCCATTGGTTAATGGAATAAAAATTGTTTTGTCGCCTCCCATACCCATACCAGACCCTTTTTCTTTTAGAATACCAATCACTTTATATTTTGCTCCACCAATTTTAATTTCTTCATTCAAAATATTTTTTTGTTTCGGGAATATTCGGTTTACAATTTCTTTACTAATAAGCACTACATGCCCTCCTTGGTCTGCCTCGGTAGAGGAAATATTTCGGCCTGCTGTAAGCTCGTAACCCATACTTTGCAAATAGTTTTCGTTAACAGCAAGAATAGCTACATTCGGATTGGTTTTTAAATTTTTGTATTTAATAACTGCGGCTTGTCCTACCACCGATGATATAGAAACTGATGCTTGATAATTATATTTTCTTTTAAACTGGCGGGCCTGGAAATACGAAATTTGAGGATATATTTTTGGTTTCCTACCACCCTGACCAATATGCACTGAAAGCTCTTTATTGCGAATTGTAAAAGTATTAGCTCCCAAGTTTGTAAAACTTGAGTTAATAGTTTGTTTGATGGAATCAATAGCTGTTAAAATTCCAACAAGTGCAGTAATGCCTATTGCAATAATAAGTATAGTTAATACCGACCTAAGCATATTACCCTTAATAGCTAATAAGGCTATTTTTATATTTTCACGAAGCAATTTAATGAGTCATTTAAGGTTACAATTTTACAAAAGAAATACCCTTACAAAGAATAAATTTGATGCCATTTTTATTAAGATATTTTTATTCCGATGATACATATATCATCAATCTGCTCGTGGTTACCCTTATAAGAATTATGAAAGTTAAGCAAATTCTCTTTTTGACTCTCCTGTTGAAAGTAATAATTTTCAACAAGTAGTTCTTTCAGATTTGATTTATTTAGTTTTCTATTTTTTTCACCTCCAAACTGATCGGCATAACCATCAGTAAAAAGGTAAACCATGTCTTCAGATTGTAAAGTAAAATTATGTGTAGTAAAATTCCTATCCCCTACTCCTTTTCCAATGGGCTGCTTATCCGGTTTTATTTCTATAAGTTGGGGACTATGTTGGGTTCCATTCCAAACCTTACGTACTATCCATAAAGGATTGTTAGCGCCACTCCATTGGCACTCCTTAGTATCAAAGTCAATACAAATCAAAGAAGTATCCATACCGTCATTTACGTCTTCGTCACTTTTCGTAAAACTTTCAACTACTAAATCTCTTGTTTTATCAAGCAGTTTACCTGGTTCTCTAATTATAAACTCATTAAAAGCAGTATTCAATGCATTATAGCACACTACTGAAACCAAAGCACCCGGAACGCCATGACCGGTACAGTCACAAACAGCTATATACGTTTTATTTCCTTCACGCTCAATCCAATAAAAGTCTCCGGCTACAATGTCTTTTGGTAAATACAAAATAAACCAGTCTGGAATAAACTTGCTTATTATGCGAGCCGGAGGCAAAATAGCTCCCTGAATTCGTTTGGCATAACTTAATGATTGTAAAATTTCTTTGTTTTTTGTTTCAACCAATAGCTTTTGTGAGTTGATTATTTCATTGTCTCTTTTCTTATTCTGATAATTCTTATATAAGATAATGGAAATAACAACAACTACAGAAATACCAAAAATAAGTGTGTTACGTATAATATTTTGTTTTTTAACTTCTTCAGCAGCTAGAGCATCCTTTTTATCCTGTTCTGCTTTTTGAATTGACTCTTTTTTATCATATTCATATTGCATCGCCTGTTCAGAAATTTTAACTCTATTTTCGTCATTATAAACACTGTCTCTGTATTGAATTGCCATTCTATAATTCAAATAAGCACGCTCCCATTTCTTTTCTGATGAATCTACTTGAGATAAATAGGTATATGCACTACTTAGCATCTCATTTGACATGATCTCTTTAGCATGTGCTAAAGCAGATTCTGCATATTTACGGGCAATCAAACTTTGATTTAACTTTAAATTAAGTTTTGCCATTAATATTTGTATTTCTATAATATGAAATTTCGAATTTATTTCTGTAGCAATAACCAAAGCCTCTTGAGCATACTGGTTACATTCCAAATAGTTCCCTAAAGTATATAACTCATTACAAATATTTACAAGAGCAATACATGTGCCCTCTCGATCTTCAATTTGTTTTTTTATATCCAATGACTTTTTGTAATAAACTAACGCTTTTTCAGGTATTCCCTTGGCAGAAAATATGTTCCCTAAATTTGTATATGAAGCAGCTATCTCTTTTTTATTATTCGTTCGGAAGTAATAGTCTAGCGCCTTTAGATGATATGTGAGGGCTTCCGTAAATTGAGAATTATTATGATAAACCAAACCTAAATTTCCCCAAGCATTAGCAATTCCAGTTGAGTCGTGAATTTCTTCGGCAATTTTAAGTGATTGAAAAAAACAATTTTGAGCACGTGGATACAGGCCCATACGCCAATAAGTAACTCCTATTCTGTTGTATAAACTGCTTAATTCAGTTTTATTGTTAGACTGTTTTAAAAGAGTCTCTGATTTTTTGTAGTTGCTAATGGATTCATAATAATTTCCCGATTTTCTAAGCGATGTTCCTATATATGAATAGGCCTTTGCTTGTCCATCTGTATAGGATAATTTTTGTGCTAATTTAAGTGCCTTTGTTGCCCAAACAATTACTTTCTCATGGCTGGATTCTTTGTTTAAGAATAAACAAAGGGTAAGAATTTTATTTATCTTGCTTGTATCATCAGGCATTTTAACTACCTGTTGTTCCAAAGAGTCAATTTGCCTACTTATAATATTTTGAGCATAGCCGAAATATGGAAATAGAAACAAACAAAGGAATATATAGCGCAAAATACTTTTACTCATTACTCTAAAAAAGTAAGCTAAGTTATACTTTTATTTAAAAGTATTCGCTATTTAACTTTTTCTTATGGCCTGTATGTATAGAAATTATTCGCTATATTATTTTTTTTTCAAGGAGAGGTAAAACTTCAAGATTATTGAGGGAAAGAATAATTTTTAATAAAGTTGACGCTTTCTTGAATTAAAGGATACATATACCTATCTTCATCAACAAAAGCAATACTGTCACGATAAGACTTACGCATTTGTTCAATTTTTACCCCTGCTTTTAAAGGTTTTCTAAAATCAAGGGCCTGCATGGCATTTAGAAGTTCAATACCTAAAATGGTGTAAACATTATTAACCACCTGAGCACATTTCACGGCAGCATTAGCTCCCATACTAACGTGATCTTCTTGTCCATTGCTCGAAACTATAGAGTCGGCACTTGCAGGTGTACAGTATTGTTTGTTTTGACTAACAATTGAGGCTGCAGTATATTGAGGTATCATAAATCCTGAATTAAGTCCTGAATGTGCCACCAAAAAAGCCGGTAATTTTCGTGAGCCAGAAATAAGCTGATAGGTTCTTCGCTCTGAAATACTTCCTAATTCGGCCATGGCTATACAAAGCAAGTCAAGTGCTATGGCCAGTGGTTGTCCATGAAAATTTCCACCCGAAAGTATTTCATCACTTTCAGGAAATATGGTTGGGTTGTCAGTTACAGAATTTATTTCAGTTACTAAGGTTTGTTCTATAAATTGTAAAGCATCTTTTGATGCCCCATGAACTTGCGGCATACATCGAAAGGAATAGGGGTCCTGAACATGCTCTTTCTTTTGTTGAATGATCTCACTCCCTTGTAAAAAATCTAAAATATTTTGTGCTGTTTTTATTTGACCTTGATGTGGTCGTATCTCATGCAATTTCGCCTGAAAAGGGTCAATACGGCCGTCAAATGCTTCTAATGAAACGGTACCGATCAAATCGGCCCAAAAAGTAATTTTTTTGGCTTGTAACAAACACCAAATACTGTATGCGCCCATAAACTGGGTTCCGTTTAGTAAAGCCAAGCCTTCTTTTGACATCAGTTCAATTGGTGGCCAATTAAATTTTTTTAGTATTTCGGCAGCCGTATATTTTTTATTTTGGTAGTAAACCTCTCCCATCCCCAATAAGGGTAAACATAAATGAGCCAGAGGAGCCAAATCACCGGAAGCACCTAAAGATCCTTGCTCATACACCACCGGATAAATCTCATGGTTATAAAAGTCAATTAAACGTTCTACAGTAAAAAGCTGCACACCCGATTTTCCATAGCTTAATGATTGTATTTTTAACAATAACATTAACCTTATTATATCCTTGCTTACTTCTTTTCCTGCACCACAAGCATGAGACATAATCAGGTTTTTTTGCAGGCGTGATAAATTTTTTTCCTCAATGGAAACATCACATAGTGAGCCAAAGCCTGTATTGATACCGTAAATGGGCTCAGGATGATTTTTAATCTTTTCATCAAGATAATTCCTGCAGAATATTATTTTGTTTACAGCATCTTCCGAAAGCTTAATTTTTAAATTTTTCTCTATTATATGCTGTATGTGCTCTATAAGTAGTGGTTTTGTGGAAATAAAATGAGTCATGATAAAAACTTTTTAAATCAATGTTCCTTTAAGTAATTGTAAAAGATGATTTACGCTTACTGTTTCTTGATGCCCATTACTCATGGTTTTAACCGAAATTTTTTCGAGTTTAAGCTCTTCCTCCCCAATTATTACAACAAAGGGTATTTTTAGAGCATGAGCATACTCAAACTGTTTTTTAATTTTAACTTCATCCGGATAAAAAATGGCAGCAATTCCATGTTGTCTCAATGTATATAATAATTTTAAACAAAAGCCTGTGGTGTCGCTTCCAAAGTTTGCAATCATAACTTTAATATGGTTTAGACGATCGTCAGGAAAAAGTTGCAACTCCTCAAGTACATCATAAATTCTATCGGCCCCAAAAGAAATACCAACACCTGATAAATTCGGCAAACCAAAAATTCCGGTTAAATCATCATAACGGCCCCCACCCGAAAGGCTGCCCGAAAATTTGATCTTTTCTTCATTTAACTTTACTTCAAAAATTGCTCCGGTATAATAGTTTAAGCCTCGTGCTAGTGTTAAGTCAAATTCAAATCGTGCTGTTTGCAGTGGAATTTTAGTGGTTTGTTCAAATAAAACTTTCAATTCATCAATCCCTTTTTGTCCAATTTTTGTATTTCCTATAAGCTCATTTAAGTAAGTTGAAGTTTCATTTCCTATTGCCGTAATCGGCTTAAAATCTAATAAAGGCTTAATTTTATCAATAGCTTCGGGCATTATTCCCTTTTGTTGTAATTCTTCAATCACTTTCTCTTTACCTATTTTATCCAGTTTATCAATGGCTACGGTTATATCTGTTACACTACCTGATGCACCGATATACTCTGCTATTCCGGAAAGTATTTTGCGATTATTTATTTTAATAACAACCTTTAAGCCTAAACGTGTAAAAACATCATCCAGTAATTGTATCAACTCAAATTCGTTCCATAAAGAGTTACTCCCAATAATATCAGCATCGCATTGATAAAATTCTCGATAACGCCCTTTTTGTGGTCTATCGGCACGCCATACAGGTTGAATCTGATAGCGCTTAAAAGGAAAATTAATTTCGTGACGATGCATTACCACGTAACGTGCAAAAGGCACAGTTAAATCATAGCGAAGTGCTTTTTCTGAAATTTGAGTTAATACATTTTGAACAGTTATTTCCTTAGTAGGATCAGTTCTTAAAGTAGTCTTTTCAAGAAAATCTCCCGAATTAAGCACTTTAAAAATTAGTCTGTCTCCTTCATCTCCATATTTTCCGGTAAGAGTACTCAGGCTTTCCATAGCCGGAGTCTCTAAAGGTAAAAAGCCAAACTTTTGAAAACTATTGCGAATAATATTAAAAATATAATTTCTTTTCCCCATTTCAACGGGCGAAAAATCACGCATTCCTTTAGGTATATTTGGTTTAATCACAGCTAATAAATATTTGATTTAAGCAGAACTGCAAAAGTACCAATAAAAAATTATGCTTGAAAAAGTAATTAATCTCTAAAAGTCAAAACAACCTTATTTATTCACATCATACCACAAAACTCTCTTTTGAGCGAAGGGTATAATGCATGATTAGCCTATGCCTTTTTAGTTTTTATTAAATACTTTAAGTGATAACTAACCAAACCATCAATGGGCTTTTTAATTATATTTCCTACTTGAATGTCAAGCTTTTCTGCTTCCTGATGTAAAATACTTTCAAAATGGTAAGCAATAGAGCCAATAAAATGAACCGGAACTTTTTTATAGTTAGGAAAACAACACACATGATTTTGTAAAAAATGAGCCATACCCTTTGCAACAGTCTCTTTAACATAAGGGAGCTCTTTAAACGATGAAAATATTTTCATAAACGAAGCTAAATAAACGTTAGCATGGGGCTTCATATAAACACTTTCGAATATTTCCTTTTTACTGAGTTTGAAGTCGTTCTGTAGCACTGTGTGTATTTCTTGCGGTAATTTTTTATACAAATAATCAGCCAACAATTTCTTTCCAAAATAACTCCCACTTCCTTCGTCTCCTAATATATAACCTAGTGCTGGCACTTCTTCAGAAACTATATCTCCATCAAAAAAACAGGAGTTTGATCCTGTTCCCAAAATACAGGTAATTCCGGGAGTTCCACTATATGTAGAAAAAGCTGCTCCAACCAAATCGTGATCTACATATATATGTGCTTTGGAAAAAACAAGCTTTAAGCCACGTTCTACTATCTGCTTTAGCTCTTTACTACTGCATCCGGCACTATATAAAAAAATCAGTTCAACCTTATCGGCATATTGAGCCAAATCTTTATTATTTATGATGGCATTGCTAATAATGGTTTCGTTATGAAAAAAAGGATTAAATCCCATGGTGCTGAATAATTCGGTTTGGTTATTGTCTTTGAGCAACATCCAGTCGCATTTGGTTGATCCGCTATCGGCTATTAAATACATAATATTGGGGTTTGCTAATTAGTATAATTTGAAAATAAAATTTAAAAGTATGAAAGTTTATAAAATAAAATCGGTAGATAAGAAATTACTTTTTCTTCCCTCCAGAATTTCTGTAAGCAACTTCTTATTGCCTTCATTCTCTTTTCCTGCCACCATAGTGCGGATACTGAACACACGCAGAGCATCGCTAACACTCAGTGTGCCTTCGGCAGAGTCTTTACGCCCGTTAAACGGATACACATCAGGTCCCCGCTGACATTGACTGTTTATATTAACTCTGCAAACCTGATTTACCAAAGGGTCAATAAGATGAGCCATATTCTCGGCATTGGTTCCAAAAATACTTACTTGCTGGCCAAAGTTTGAAGAAACCATATAATCAATAGGTTCATTTATATTTTTAAAAGAAAGTATGGGTACAATAGGGCCAAATTGCTCCTCATTATATATTCGCATTTTGTCATTTACAGGATACAATACGGCAGGATACACAAAGCTATTCTGAGTTAAGCCACCATTTTTATTTAAAACTTGTGCTCCGTGCTGCATGGCGTCATTAATAAGCTCGCTTAAGTAGGCTGGTTTATCATGTTCAGGAAGTGGTGTTAGCATTACATCTTGTTCCCAAGGCATTCCAAATTTTAATTTTTCTAATCGCTCCAGATACAATTGAATAAACTGTTCCTTAATTTGTTCCTGTACAAAAATTATTTTTATTGCAGTGCACCGTTGTCCGTTAAAACTCAAAGAACCCAATATACATTCTTCAACGGCTAACGAAATATCGGCATCAGGCAAAACTATAGCAGGGTTTTTTGCTTCAAGTCCTAAAACGGAGCGTAACCTATTAGGCTTAGGATGCAACTTCTTAAGAATATTAGCTGTTTTACTACTGCCTATAAAGGCAAACACATCAACTTTTCCTGTTTCCATAATAGTACCTACGGTGTCTCGCCCATGCCCATAAATAACATTAATAACACCCGGTGGAAAGCTTTTCTGAAAAGCTTCGAGCAAAGGCGAAAGTAGCAATATCCCAATTTTTGCAGGTTTTAAAATTACCGTATTCCCCATAATTAGTGCAGGAATTAGTGTACAAAATGTTTCATTGAGTGGGTAATTATAAGGTCCCATACAAAGTACCACACCCAAAGGACCTCGTCTGATCTGTGCATAAATCCCTTGCTCTTTTTTTAAGCGACTCGAATCTCGGTCTAAATCTTTTAATGCAGCCACTGTATCAATAATATACTCTACAGTGCGATCAAACTCCTTCTCTGAATCTTTTAATGACTTCCCAATTTCCCACATCAACAGGTGCACCACATGTGTACGCTGCTCTTTCATAAGTTTTACAAATTGCATGATGCAAGCAATACGACTCTTTACACTCATGGTAGGCCACTTCCCTTTGCCCGAGTGATATGCCTCTTGAGCACTCTTTAAAACCTCTAAAGAAGCTGTTCTATTTAACAATGGATATGAACCTAAACGTTTGGGTTCTAATTTACCATCGTGATGTATATATATTGGTGAAAAAACCTCTTGCATTGCACCCTGCCAAGTTTTCATGACACCGTTAACTAAATAACTTTTTTGTTCTATAGCTGCTATGCGATACAACTCAGGAATATCCTTATGTTCGGGGAAGAAAAAAGGATTAAGTAAATTACTGTTATTCATAAAACAAATATAGTGTATTTTTTACACTAAGGTATAAAAATTTAAATAAATAACCCTGTTTATAATTAAAAACGGGGCTTTAAATTTTTTTTCTAATTATATTTTTGCCTTTTCAAAAAGTATAAAGCATGAATAAAGGTCGACAAATAAAAACCATAACAAATATTATTTTTATTGAGCCCTAATAAATTTATGAAATTAAGTCGAATCGTACTTATTTTTAACTCCCTCCTAAAAAATAATTTCTTTATGAGCAAAATGTAGTTTTTCGCCATTACGGGTTTCAACTTCAAGGTGTCCAGATGGCAATACTGCAACTATTTTACCCCATAATTTTTTACCTTCTGGCAAGGTATATTCATGCCACTCATGAAGTTTATATAAGAGTTTTAAGTAGTTCTGCTCTGTCGTTTTGTTGTTTCCATATTGCCATTGTAGGTAAGCATTTTCGATGGCAGTGAGTAGCGAATCAAAAGTTTCTTTTAATACCATAAAATAATTCAATTCTTTGGCTAGCGAAGTGGCTTTGGAAGACAGTTCAAAAAAATGTTGTTGATTTACATTTAAGCCCACGCCAATTATTACCTGTGATAAGTGTTCGCCTTTAATATTATTTTCAATGAGAATGCCGGCAATTTTCCTTTCTGCAACATAAATATCATTGGGCCATTTTACTTTTACTGCATCACAATATTGTTTTAGATACTTTGCAATTCCAACCGAAACACTTTGCATCAACAAGAACTCTTGTCCTACCTTTATATTTTTTGGGAAATACAAAATGGAGAAAGTTAAGTTTTTTCCTTTTTCGCTCTGCCAATGGTTTTCTCTTTGTCCTTTACCTGCCCACTGAAACTGCGCCCATACAACAGTTCCATCAGCCAATTTTTGTTGCTGTGTTAAATTAGCAAGATACGAATTGGTAGATTCAACATCGTCTAAAAGGATTAAACTATTTCCTGTAAAAAGTGCACACATGTCAAAAAAACAAGCACTCCCTAAATGAGAGTGCTTGTAATAAATTAATAATCAAAAATCAAAATTAATGTAAATTGCTTAGGCTTTTATAGTCTCCAAGGCCTGTGCCATTGCAGCTCCTATACCTGCCGGACTGTCAACTACTGTAATCCCACACGATCTCATTATTTTCATTTTAGCAGCAGCAGTATCGTCAGCCCCACCAACAATAGCACCGGCATGACCCATTCTGCGTCCAGGAGGAGCTGTTTGACCGGCTATAAAACCAACTACCGGCTTTGTGGCATTATTTTTAATCCAACGTGCTGCTTCAGCCTCCATTCCCCCTCCTATTTCTCCAATCATTATAATACCATCAGTTTCAGGGTCGTTCATCAATAACTCTACGGCTTCTTTGGTTGTTGTTCCAATTATAGGATCACCTCCAATTCCAATAGCTGTACTAATTCCCAAACCTGACTTAACAACCTGATCAGCAGCTTCGTATGTAAGAGTACCTGATTTAGAAACAATACCTATCTTTCCTTTTTTAAAAACAAAACCGGGCATAATTCCTACTTTGGCTTCACCAGCAGTAATAACACCAGGACAATTAGGTCCCACTAAACGGCAATCTTTATCTTTCAAATATTCCTTTACTTGTATCATATCTTTAGTAGGAATGCCTTCGGTAATACAAATTATTACTTTTATGCCTGCTTCGGCTGCCTCCATAATAGCATCAGCAGCAAAAGCCGGTGGAACAAAAATAATAGAAGTATCTGCTTGAGCTTCAGAAACTGCCTGAGCTACAGTATTAAAAACAGGTTTATCAAGGTGTTTTTGACCTCCTTTTCCCGGAGTTACACCACCAACCACATTGGTCCCAAATTCAATCATTTGAGTAGCATGAAAAGTACCCTCGCTACCAGTGAAACCTTGTACTATTACTTTTGATTTTTTATTGACTAAAACGCCCATCAGTTCTTTTTATTTATAATTTTTTGTGGAGCAAAGGTACTTTTTTTAGAGATACAATACTTAATTTTAATCGAAAAATTTAATATTCGATAAAGGCTTTTTCAATGTGTTTTGTTTGAGAACATTAAACAATTTAGAAGTTAGCCCAAATTATAAAAGCGTTACTTTTGTTTTTCATCATACTTAAAGGTTCTTGTTATGCACAATATTCAGTTAAACTGCATGGTTACTTTTAACCAAAAAAAATTTATTGCAAATTTGCTCGAACCTATTGATATTTCGGCTCCATTAAATGCCGGATCACAAAATATTCATGCCTGGTTTGTGCCCGATATGGTTATAAAACCTGTAGTTAACGAAACATGGATAGGTGATGTTAACAATGGAGGATCTGTTAATTTTAGAGATATTTGTTTTAATCCACATGGGCATGGCACCCATACCGAATGTGTGGGCCATATTAGTTCAGAAACTTATTCTATAAATCAGTGTCTTAAACAATTTTTCTTTCTTTCGCAAGTAGTTAGCATAACTCCTGAAGCTATAGGACATGATTGGGTTATTACCTCCGAACAGGTTCAAAAATTAGCCTTTAACAATGCTGCTCAGGCTCTTGTAATAAGAACCTTGCCCAATACATCAGAAAAGCTGTTTAAAAAATACTCAGGCACTAATCCAGCCTATATTGATGCCCAAGCCGTATCCTATCTTACGGGCAAAGGAATAAAACATTTACTTGTTGATTTACCTTCAGTAGATAAAGAATTTGATTCCGGTAAATTGGCTGCACATCATAGTTTCTGGGAGTATCCGCAAAACACACAAAAACACAGAACCATTACAGAGCTTATTTATGTTCCAGATAGTGTTCTTGATGGGCTCTACCTGCTCAATCTGCAAATAGCCTCATTTGAAAATGATGCTACACCTTCAAAACCAATATTATACAAGTTGTTTGATTATGAAGCAGATTAAAAAGGCTGGTCAATACTTTCAGGACTGATAAACGCATAAGTTCTTTCGTTCTCTAAAAAACTAATAGGCGCATTGGGGGCTGTTCGTATATCCTTTTTTTGAAAGCCCCAAGGTTTCCAGAATTCCGTTAGCACATCGGCAAACATATTATCATCCCATGAAGCAAATACGGGAGTATTTTCTTTTACCGCATGCGGTAATGTGTTAATTAATATTTGGGATTTATTTTCTTTAAAATCAAAACAAGGTTTTATTTGTAGTAAATAGTTATAGTAAATAAAACGCGCTTTAAGTTCCTCAAATTGTATAGGATGTAAAACTGCTGTATTAATTTTATTTAATAAGGGCTGTTCATGTCGTTTCACAAAACCACCGTCCTGCATAATTGCAATGATACCCAAGTCGTTTAATCCAAGTGTAAAAACAAGTCTTACAGTATCGTCATAATAATTAAAAATATCTTTCGAGTACTTAAGTTTTACCACTACTATGCTCCAGGGTTTTGGTTGCCCAAAGTTGATAGGTGTTATCAATGCTTGTATCATTAAATGAAATAATGCAAAGCGCTCACTTAATTGATGCGACAACTTAAATTCAGAATTTTGCCGTTGATGATTATCCTGTTCTAATTTTAAATCATGATACAATACACCGTATATCATGCGAGCTGACCACAGAAACAATTTTTCTTCAGGCAATTCTTTAACCTTATCATATCCCTTATTGAATGCTTTTTGAATCTCATCATCTAGCTTATTCATAGCGTCAATTACAGCTTGGCAAGCCGGTAAGTAAAATTTAGAGTAAGGTATGGCCGAAACACTATTCATAAGCTTAAACCGCTTATCATCTAGCTGAAAACGCTCTATTATCCATTGTGGAAAAACAGTTATTTTTTGAGTAGCTAAATCAGAAAGAGAAACGCCTGATAAAAAGCACGTTTCTACATCAAAGTTCATATTCTCAAATGGGTTATATAGTTGAAATTGCATAATTTATGTTATTAGTCAAAGCAAAGATAGGGAAACATTTATGCAACGAGAGTATGAATGGCACATCAAACAGGAATTGCAATACAAGATTTTTTCACATTATTAATACAGTCAACTTACTATTTATCTTATTTACCAAAACAATTTATTTTAACAATATGAATTCATAAACACAAAATTTTCTTAACAAAAGGTATTATATTTGTAGCAAATTAAAAACAATAAAAATGAAGAAATTTTTTACTTTAGTTACAGTTTTTGGTGCTTTTGGCATTTCACAAGCGCAAACTATTACACCGGCCAATTTACCCAATGTTGGTGAAATTTGGTTAGGCTTTGAAGATACTACAGCTTCATTAATAACGGTTACACCGGCTGGTCAGGGGCAAAATTGGGATTATTCTAGTTCCTTTGTTGTGTCCGATACATCAGGACTAATTTTTAACAATGTTAGTACTGCTCCTGCATACATGAATGCAGCCACAACTTTCCCTGGTTCAAGTATGGTCATTTTAACTGACCCAATTGACTCAGCAGCAATGTTTGTAAAAACGAATGCTACCGGACTTTACTATGATGGTTATTATGAACAAGGATTATTTGCAGATAGTGCCTCAGGTTTTTTTCAGAATTACGTAGATTGGAACCCTGACAGATTGATAATTCCAACACCTTTTAGTTTTGGTAGCACTCGTGATCATACTGCAAAATTTGAAATAAACGCAAATATACCTCCTGGGATAAGTGTTAGTATTAAATCCTATACAGTTCAAAATTTTGAAGCTGATGGGACAGGCACTTTAATTACACCCATAGGTACGCTCAATAATATTCTTAGAATAAAACATACTACCTATCAAATTGACTCAACAACCTATACAGGAGTTCCTATGCCTCCCGATGTTGACGTGCATGACTCTTCCGCTACATACCTTTTTGTACAAGAGAATCCACACTGTCTGGTAATGACCATTGATGTTGACCCGATCAGCGGACAGCCAATTAGTGCTGCTTATTACGACCCTACAGTTATTGTATCTACAAATAGCTCTTCGTTTATTCCGGTAACAGCCTACCCTAACCCTACAAAAGATGTAATTTATTTGAATCACATTCAGGCGCAATCTACTATTCAGATTTTTGATATTACTGGAAAAATGGTTTACGATAAAAACCTATCAGATATAGGGAGCACTATTAAAATTGATGTTTCTGATATGCCACAAGGATTTTATTTTTACCATATCATGAACAGTGAAAATGGGAATTATCATCAAGGAAAAATTCAGGTAGTTAAGTAATTTTTGTATTACTATCATAAAAAAAGCCCTGTTTTTCAGGGCTTTTTTATTTAAAAATTGTTTTTAAATAGCTTACTAAAAATGCCAAACGTGACCCGTACCACCCAAACATTTCACCATCTACAATTTTAACTTCTGATTGCGGGCAAATCTCTTTAAAAATTGTAATGTGCTTTTCATTAAAAGGATAAGGTTCTGTAGATAAAAAAATTAATTCTGGGTTGGCTTGCCCCAAATCATCTTTAGAAATTGTAGGATAACGTGTTCCGCTTGCTGAGTTTTCAAAATTCTCAAAAACATTTTTTAATCCAATTTGATGTAAAATATCCGTAATAAAGCAATTTTTACCGACCACCATATAAGGCTCCTTCCATATAAAATATGCCACTTTTTTCCCTTTTACCGATGGAAAATTTAGCTGCTCAAATTCTTTTTTAATTTTCTTTATTAGTGTCTTGCCTTTTTCTTGAGCATGGGTTATGTTTGAAATACTTTCAATCATTTGAAGAGCTTGTTCCAGTGTATCAATATCACTCATCCAAACCGGATAATGAGACATTAATAGTTCAATTTCTTTTTTGTTGTTTTCTTCTTTATTCCCAATAATTAAATCAGGTTTTAAGGCTGCTATTTTATTAAAATCTATCTTTTTAGTTCCACCAATATTTTTTTTATTCAATCGCCAACTCGGGGGATGTACACAAAAGCGTGTAATTCCCACAACACGATTTTCAAGTCCTAAATAATATAATAATTCGGTTTGTGAAGGAACTAATGAAACTATACGCTGTGGATTTTGAGTAATTTCCACTAGTCGGCCCATTTGATCAGTTATTTGAGGCATTTACTCTAAATCAAGGGTCATTTGGGTATCCATATTGTCTAACTTCTTACGGATATTTCGTAATTGTTCCAAACGAGTAAAATCTGCCTCAAAATTATGACTTTCTGATTCTTCATTAGTTTCCAATTCATTATGTGTATTGCTCTCATCAGGATTAGGTGGACTAATATTATTAATTTCTTTTATAGAATTTGTGGTAAGCCTATTTCCTTTGGCTTTTAAACCTTTAACACCAATAAACTCATCTAAATTAATAACCTCATCGGGGGTTTCATTATTCTTTTTCTTATGAAATTTCAGTTCTACTATTGGTTTTTGTGCAGTAGTTACAAGTTCCAACCTTGAACCTTCGGTTTCAGCAATAAAAATTACTTTTTTATCCGTAGGCTCAACAACAAATCTTTTTACAAAGTATTCTTTTTTTACTGCCTCAAAATATATAGCGGAAACTATGGTGCTTGGATTGTACTTTTCAATCAATATTAAATCCTCATCAAAATGATTGCTTAAATCAAAGCTCGTTAGCCTATAATGTCCAGATTGGGTAATGCACAATATTCTATCGTCAGCACTAAATTGACCGATAAGCACACCGCGCCCGTCCGAGTTAAGTCGGTTTACGGTATCATCAAACCAAATCATTAAGGCGCCTAATGTGCTAAGACCTTTTTCTTTTAGTATTATTTTCTTTATCGGGTAATTAGTGAGTATATTTCCCTGGCTGTTTCGCCCTTTTATTGCTAGGGAACTAAAATCATAATCAAATTGTAATTTTCTAATCCCTGGGAGTGGTTTGTGAAGCACATTAATTATTTCGGCTTCACCGTTTGGATTAGCAGAAAAGTACAAAACTTCAGATCCTTTAGTTCCTTTGGTAAGGTCATAAACTTTATCGCGTGTAATTCCATTAACTGCAAATCTTTTTATATATGATTTTCCTTTTGTACCATCACGATATACCATGTTGTATATGGTTCTATCGTCATTTTTATGAAACACATTGATATGGATAATTCCTTTTCCAACAAATGATTTATCATTAACTTTTGAAACACTCATGGTTCCATCCTCTCTAAAAACTATTATATCATCAATATCCGAACAGTCACATACGTATTCATCTTTTTTCATATTATATCCTGCAAAACCTTCTTCACGGTTTACGTATAGCTTCTCATTGGCTACAGCAACTGTAGTGGCATTAATTACCTCAAAAGCTTTAATTTCAGTTTTTCTTTCTCTTCCTTTTCCATATTTTTTCTTTATATTCTTAAAAAACTCAATGGTGTAATCAATAAGTTTATTCAAGTGGCCTTTTACTAATTCTAGTTCTTCCTCAAGACTCCGCAAATGCTCATCTGCTTTAAAACTATCGTACTTTGAAATACGCTTAATTTTTATTTCGGTAAGTTTTGTAATATCCTCAACTGTAATATCGCGTTTAAAATGTTTTTTATATGGCTTTAAGCCCTTTTCAATAGCTGAAATAACGGCATCCCAAGTTTCACACTCTTCAATATTTCGATAAATTCGTTTTTCAATAAATATTTTTTCGAGAGAAGAAAAATGCCAAGACTCTTCAATTTCACTAAGACGAATATTCAGTTCTTGTTTTAATAATTCGAGTGTTTTTTCGGTTGATAATTTCAGCATTTCATTAACCCCCACAAAATACGGACGATCATTTTCAATGATACAGGCATTGGGAGAAATGGATACTTCACAGTTGGTAAAGGCATACAGTGCATCTATTGTTTTGTCAGGAGAAATGCCTGGATGTAGATGCAAAACAATTTCTACATTTCCAGCCGTGTTATCCTCTATTTTCCGGATTTTAATTTTTTCCTTTTCATTAGCAATTACAATACTTTCCATTAAACTACCCGTTGTAGTTGAAAAAGGAATTTCAGTAATCACTAATGTTTTCTTATCGAGTTGGTTTATTTTTGCCCTGATTCTAATTTTACCCCCTCTTAAACCATTATTATAATTACTAAAATCAGCTAATCCTCCGGTAGGAAAGTCGGGCAAAATGTTTACTTTTTTTCCTTTAAGTATATCAATAGAGGCATCAATAAGCTCATTAAAGTTATGCGGCATTATTTTACAGGCCAAGCCCACTGCTATACCTTCAACGCCTTGAGCTAACAATAAAGGAAATTTAACGGGCAGTGTTATGGGCTCTTTGTTTCGTCCATCATAAGATGCCTGCCATGCAGTTGTTTTGGGATTAAAAACAACATCAAGACCAAATTTACTTAATCGAGCTTCAATATACCTAGGTGCTGCAGCACTATCACCAGTTAATATATTTCCCCAGTTTCCCTGACAGTCAATTAATAAATCTTTTTGCCCTAATTGTACCATAGCATCACCAATAGATGCGTCTCCATGAGGATGGTACTTCATGCAGTTTCCAATTACGTTAGCAACTTTGTTGTAGCGACCATCTTCAAGTTCATACATGGCATGCAATATTCTTCGTTGAACCGGCTTAAGACCATCTTCAATGGCCGGTACAGCTCTTTCCAAAATTACGTAACTGGCATAATCTAAAAACCAGTTTTGGTACATACCACTTATGGGTATTACATTTTGAACGTTGTTATGATCATCAACATTATCCTCGTTCTCCGAGTCTCTATAATCTTCAACCATAGGTATTTTTTCTAATAGTTTTCAGAAGTGAAATAGTATATACACCCCCTTATGTGTTAAAAGTATTTATTATATTTCTTTAAACAAAAAATAAAATTACAAAAAATGCAACTGCTCTAAACATAATCCTGAAATACAATGTTATGTATGTTTTATCAGATAAAGTGCAAGCCAACACTTCATTTTTTTTAATAAAAAAAGCCCGAAAATTTCGGGCTTTTTTTATTAAAATGAGTTTAATAATTTAGTGTGTTTTCACTAAACGTGTTGTTGTTTGATAGCCACTATCGGTACGGGCTTTCAAGAAGTAAACTCCCTGACTAAGCTCTGTTCCAAAAATAATAGCTTCATTTGTATTTACTTTTACATCCTGAACTAAGTTTCCGGTTAAATCATAAACCTGAACATAAACACTTTCATTCTCAGATGAATTTATCATTAGAGTTGTTATATCAGAATATGGATTTGGCATAGCTGTAATTTCAAAATAAGTGTCCATTGAAACATTTTCTTCTGTGTTGTTATCAGCTAAGCGATTGTAACTTCCAATTCCTATATTACATGAAGGTCCCCAATCAGCCCATGGACCACCACCTGCCATTTTATATCTTACTCTTACACTATATTGTGCAGGTACTGGGAGTGTAGGATTCATAGTATTGAAGAAAAGTACTGGATTAGGTCTTGAAGCTACTGCAACGACAGTATTTGTTTGAATGTCAGTAAACTCAAACTCATAGGTAATTGCACCACTCATTGCTAATGCTACAATTCTATTATGTCCTCCGGCAATAGTGTACCAACCTTGACCACAATCTTCATTACGAATTCGTGTTTTTGGTAATCCATTTTGAGTTGGCTCTGGAATAACTCCAATGGTACAAACATCACCATAAGTACCCATTTGTTGTCCTATGTATACTCTAACACGTATATCCCAAGTAGTTCCCCAGTTAATAGCCGGGCTAACAGAGTGAAGCAATACATAAGGGGCAGTGTTAAATTTAGTTGCATAAACAATATTGTTGTGACTAAATTCAAATTCGTATTTAGTAGCCCCTGGAACTGCAATACATGGTACTGCAGAAGTTTTTACAAAAAGCATGTTTCCACAAGCTGATCCCGTTAACTTTGTATTTGGAACACAATTAATCTCGTCTAAGATCAGGGTATCAGAAGCAGTACATCCCATATTATTACTTATTTCAACTGTGTAAACACCAGCGGCCCCTACAGTAATTGAAGGTGTAGTTTCGCCTGTGCTCCATACATTACCATCGGGTGCTGATGACTCTAAAGTAACCGTTGTTCCGGTACAGAAAGGGTTACTTCCTATTAAGTTAATGCTAACCGGAGGCACTGAATTACCTAATGATACGTAAAAAGTATCAACAACTCCACAAGTTAAACTACTAACTCCGGCAGCTAAGCCATACCAACCATCAGTGTTTATTGTAAAGGTTTCTGTAGTATCCATTAATCCAGCATCTGCACTACTCCAAAATTGATAGTTAAAATCACCTGGAACTATTAGAGTTACAGAATTATCACAAGAATAAACAGTATCAGGGAAATTAATAGGAGGCGATAACGGAGCGGATACAAAAACTGAATTAGAAACAGCAGTACATCCGTTTAAGGTTACAATACAAGAATAGTTTCCTTCTAAATAAGCCCAATATTCATGGTCGTTTCCAGTTAAGGCTCCAGGTATGTAATAGGAGCCATTAAATAGCCATTGATAAGAATCCATTCCATAAGGCATTTCTAAAATAGCCGGAGAGCCATTACAAATAGTTGTGTTTGATGCAACAATTACAGGAGACGGCAAATTACATGCGCCATCAAAAGAAACAGTATATTCACCGGTTATAAAGCAAGTTTGCCCGCCATTATCAGCGGTAATGGTATAAGTTCCTGGAGCTAAGCCAGTAATTTCCCAATACTGAGTGTTTGGATTGTACATTAAAGCACCAGCGGGTGAACCTCCGATTGTAGCCGTAACATTATAAATAGGAGGACCTGGAGGGCCAATGTAACAAGAGCTGCCGGAAATTGATAATTCAATTACACCATCAGTAGCATTTTGTGATGTGGCATCTGTTATTTGAGAGGCTGTAATTTCCATATCACAAGCAGGCTCATTAATTATTACTAAATCGCTTGCGAAACAACTAGAATTTAAAACATCCATATCTTGAGATACGAATAAAGTATAAGTTCCAGCAGGAAGTCCGGTAATAGAAATTAAACCATAGCCATCATCCTGTCCAGTATATTCAACACCAGTGTTTAATTCGGTAAGATTATAGTAATAAGGATAACCCACATTTGAGCTAGTAACACTTAAGTCTATAGAGCCGTTAGGAGTACATCCTGCCCCCGAAACATCTGTTGCTGCAATATTTGCAATACTAACATCGCATGCAATTGGATCTACGGTAAAGGTTATTGAACCTCCACAGTACACAAACTCGTAATTTCCTGGAGCTAAATCATAAATAAAAATAGACCCATCATTAGATGAATAAGCATATAGAATTTGGTTCTCATAAAACAAATCGCCATCTAATATATTTGTACCTGAATAAGTACCTGTAACATATCCGTATGGGTAAAGAGGATCGGTAGGACTGGTTACCTCCCAAGTATCAATTATGGCACAGTTTCCTGCCCTGGCCGTAATCTGATTTCCTGTTAAATACAGGGTTGAGATTAATAAAAAAAGAAATAGTTTTTTCATAGGCATTGATTTAGTTAGTTGGTTAATAAAGAATAAATTTAGTTCGTAATTATAGTTTTAATAAGAAATCTGTCAAATATAAAAATAAATAAATTCAAATTATAAAATTTTATAAAATAAATGCTAATTCTTGATAAGTTTCAAGGTTTTGTTAATACCAGAAGTAGCACTAAGTTTAACAATATATAAACCACTTTCGTAATTACCCCCTACTACTTTGCTTTCAGTTGGTTGCATTTGAAATTCATCTACTTGCTTTCCCGTAACATCAAATACTTTAACTAAAATCATATCTTTGTCGGATGAGAGTACCGATACGGTAACGTTTTGGTCAAAAGGATTAGGGTATAGTGATGCTTCAAAAAGGATATTTTTACCCCCAATTAGCTCGTTAGGTTGATTTTCGGCTGCTTCTTTATTAATCCCAATAATTCCAATCAAGCAAGAGTTTCCGTAATAGCCCCAAACTCCTCCATAATTAACTCGAACACTTACGTAAAACTGAGCCGGAAAAGTTAAAGTCGGGGTTACCATATTAAAGAAACAAACCGGGAAAGGCGAACTATATGTTGCCACAACAATGTTTGTTATGGCGTCTTTAAATTCAAACTCATAGGCAATAGCCTGAAAAACTGGAATTGCAACTATTCGGTTATTGGCATTAAAGCGATAGTTTAGTTTCCCGCAATCTTCAGAACGTAGTTGTGTAAGTGGAACTGTGGCTGGTGTAGGTTGCGGAACTAAACCTATTTCGCAAATTGCACCAAAAGCACCCCACTGTCCACCTACATAAGGGCGAATTTGAACCTGATAGACATTACCAAATTGCGGAGCTGGAGAAACACCATGAAGAACGGTAAAAGGGTTGGTTGTTATTTTAGTTGCAAAAGGGTTACCTCCTTGAGTAAATACCCACTCATATTGTGTTGCCCCTTGTACCGGATCACAAAAAATTGCACTAGTTTTTACCAAGCCATAATTTGGGCAGTAAAGAGATGATAATTGCGTTGAAGGGGGGCATGGAACAACAATAGCTAAAACTGTATCACTTGCCGTGCAGCCATAAAAATTAGTTACCGTAACGATATAGTTTCCACCAGCATTTACTGTAATAGATTGCGTTTGATCTCCGGTATTCCAACTGTATTGGTTAGCTACAGGTGTGGCTTCTAATGTAATAGAAGAATCCTGACAAAATGGATTATTTCCGGTAACGTTAATTGATACTGTCGGAGATGGACGATTTAATTCCACCCAAAAAGTATCGGCCACACCACAACTCAATGCGTCAATTCCAGCACCTACTCCAACCCAACCGCTCTGATGAACGGTAAGAGCACTAGTTGTTTCACCCGTGTGCCACATAAAATTATCGTACAAAAGGGTGTCCATCTGTATCACTAAAGAGTCGGTACAAGAATAAAGGGTATCGGGAAAATTAATTGGCTGAACTAAAGGCGCAGATATATATACGGGAGCTGTTTGACTGGTACATCCATTAAGAACTAACTCTAAATGATAGTAACCTTGCACTACAGCCCAGTATCCATAGGTATCTGCTGCTACAGGGATAGGAACACTACCCCAATACCATTGATAGGCATCATAATCATCAGGAACAGATAAAATAGCCGGTGAGCCATTACAGATAACCCCATTTACAACATTAATAGTGGGAATTGGGTAAGCGCATTGCCCTTGTACCTTAAGATGAGATAATACGAAAAGTATTAACGAAATTTTTAATAAGTAAAGCTTTTTCATTCCATTTTTTTTCCAAATATAAATTAAAAAAACTGATTTTGTTTAATTTTAACACTTGCATTTTGATACAAACATTTTAAAATGCAGATAGCTAATTAATTAATAAAAAATAAGAAATTATCTAGATTTCCTTTCCCCATTAACTTTTCAAGTTATCGGCTCAATTTCTCCTCTTTTTTAATCTCTTTGTGGATTATAAAAAAGTCAATAATGGCTCTTAAATAGCCCAATCCGTATGACAAATGAAGTATAAAAAAGGTTTTGAATATTGGGAATATGGCGCTAAGTTTAGCATCTTGTTTTGATGCACTTGTTAACCCTAAAACAACATAACTCATTAACAAAAGGAAATATAATATAAAAAACATTTTACTGAATAGAGAAAGACACAAGCCTACAATAAGAAAAGATACAAAAAAAGCAGGAACAAGCTGGCGCGTGGTTGTAATAGTGTTATGTTTTTTATTTACATATACTTTCCAATAACCATATTGGTAATATTGTTTGAACAGTTTGGCGTATGAAGCCCTTACATAATATTTAGATTTTATGAAGCGGGATAAATAAATTTTGTACCCATTTTTAAGAATACGAAAATTAAACTCATCGTCCTGATTTCTAATTAGTTCTTCATCAAAATAGCCTATTTTATTAAAAATATCCTTCGTGTAAGCACCAAAAGCTACGGTATCAACGTAACCATCTTTTAGGCCTGTTCTAAAATGTGCATTGCCTACACCAAAACTTGATGACATTGCTTTTCCAATAATTTCGGCTGTTTTATTTTCGTAAACATTTTCAATAATTCCTCCTACACAAGCTATTTGCGGATCTTGATCAAAAACTTTTAAACATTCCTGAATATATTCTGGATGAATTTCTGCATGAGCACCTAAAATAATTTTAATATCAGAGTCACTAGCTTTGAGGCCTAAATTTAGTGCAAAAGGAGTTGTTTTTTGTTTATTTTCAATATAATAAATAAAAGGATGTTGCGTGGAAAATGATTTAATAATTTCAATTGTTCCGTCATCGCTCTTTCCGTCACAAACATAAACCGATAAGGCGCTTTTATCATAATTACAGGAAACAATCGACTGCAAGCACTTCTCTATATAATTTTTTTCATTTCGGCAAGGTATAATAATGGAGACTTGTTTCATGCGCCTAAAATATTAAAAATAAAAACTTCTTTTTTGAAACAAGGCTAAAAATAAGCTGCTAAAGAAAGTTACAAACACAATTCCGGCTTGTGTTTCAAACATAGACTCAAAAAGCAAATTTATAACACATATAACAGCAAATAAGAAAATAAATGCTTGATGATTTTTAATACTTTTAGAAATTAAAATATAAAATATCAGGAAGAGCCACATTAAGCCCGTAATACCAATAGCCACAGCAGTTTGTAAAAATTGATTGTGTGCATTAAGGTGTTTCTGAGCCACCTCATGCTCTCCTTTTTTCAGATATTCTTGTATTAATGCGTCTTTAACATCTCCTGTTCCAACCCCAACAAAAAAGTGTTGTTTAAAAACATGGAGCGCATCTTGCCAAACTATTAATCTACTTTTTGTTGAATTGATTTCTTTATTTTTATTGTACATTGTTTGTTCCAGTTGAAATATACGATTAAGTGATTGAGGAAAGAAAACAAAAAATACACCTACAAAAAAGAGTGTAAAGAAGAAAAAAGATAAACTTTTTTTTAAATTTTTAAGATAAAAAAGCGTATATCCTAACTTGTATGCAAGTATAATAATTAATGAAAGTATTCCGCTTTTACTTTGGGTCAAAATAATCATAAAAATAAAAAATAATTGAAGTGCGTATAGAAACCACTGAGAAGTTATTAGATTATTGCGAAATAGCAATAAAATCAATGCAAAGCATAGATACAATGCAAAATAGGATGGGTGAAAAATTACCGAGAACTTCGTATAGAAAAAAACATCATTATTCTCGGATAGATAATAGCTATATGCAGCATTAAACAAGCAAATTATACATGCAGCAACACAGCCCCATATAAACGACATTAGTAAGTTGCTCAAAAACTCTTCCTTATCAAAATTATGTGCAAACCAAATTAAAGGAAAAACCACAAAAACAAGCTTTTGTTGTAAATCAAAAAATCCTGTATCTATATGTTGAGTATGAATCATCCCAGCTATATAAAGTAAGTAAAGCAAGGGCAAGAGTAAAAATAAAAGATTTTTATAATGCTTTGCTTTGCGTGCCAAATCTCCTTCAAAAATGGCCAAAATAAGTGTGGTAATAATAAGTATAGGCAGTAAGTTTTTGCTTAAAGGAATTGTAAAAGCAATAAGATTTAGAAAATTATTTTTGAGACTACTTATTTTTATCTTCTTTTGTAACAACACAATATGAAAGCTTTTAGCAGAATACTATACTTTTTTATTTTTATATTTTCGGCAATATATGTATTTAGACATCAAAATTACACAAGTACCATTGAAATACCTCAAGGTTATGTGATAAATTTCTCGGCAGCTCGAGGAGAAACTGTCGATTTTTATGTAAATCCATTGGTAGCCCATAAAAAAGGGCTTATTCGATTTTACGATGTTAATCACTTTATTGTTGATTCCATAATTGCCCCAGTTTTTGTTCAGCCTGTGCAAAGCGATAGCTTGTTATATGAAAAAGGCTTTCAATACAAAAATAAATTAAGATATAATACGAAGAACCTAAAGAGTGGATTGTATTTTATTGGAACAAATATTCCCTTTATTGTTAAAGAGCCTAATTTAAAAAATGCTATAACAATAGTATTTCCTTATGGAAATTTTATGGCTTTAAATAATACAGGAGGAAAGAGTTTTGACCCCGATAACTCAAGCCATAAACAAGCTGCAAACAGCCTTAGTTTAAATAGAAATGTTCCTTTTAGAGATCATCCTGAAATGTTGATTAAATGGATAGATAGTGTTTACCAAAACATACCCCATAATGTTATTACTGATTTAGACATGGAAGAGTATGAAAACATCAAAAATTCAAAATTATTAATCATTTATGGCTATTCGGCTTTCTGGACTTCAAAACAACGCAATAACTTTGATCGGTATTTACAAAGTGGCGGCAATGTGCTTACCATTAGCAGCTATTTGATGAACAATAAATATACTTTTAATCCGAAACAAAATAAGATATTGTTTACATGTTGTGCAAAATACAACGCTGACAAAAGCTTTGACACGCATACAGGACTATGGCAAGATATTAAACCCAATTTAAGTAGTTTAGGTTGTAGTTATGAACTTACAGTGCCACTTAAATCCATAAAGTCGAGCAATGATGGTTTTAAAATTATTGAAAAAAAACATCCTATTTTCAATGGTGTTCATCAATCAGTTATAGGTATTGATACTCAAAATTCCAACTCGTTTAGTGTAAAAGCATCAGAACGTGATACTGTACCAGTTCTAACAGATGACCTTAGTAACTTTGAAAGCAAAGTACTTTTAGCCTACGACTACAGTTTATACCAGAACAAACAGACTGTTACGGGTATGGCCTTATTGAAAAAAAAGGAATCGCATGGAAAATTATTAGTAATTGGGACAGAAAAATGGTGTTGGAAAGATTACTTTTACCGGCCAGATATTCAAAAAATTACCCAAAACTCAATTGATTACTTGCTTAACAATTAGCCAAAATGTTAGCTAAATTTAAACAGAGCATATCCTCAAAAAACCTCATAGACTACTCCATTACTTTCGGTGTTGAGTTTTTGATTATGGTTATCACAATAGCCTTGTTTAAGTTAGTAGGGGCACGTTTTGAAGCTGAGGGTTTTTCTGATTTTACGATTAGCAAAAGACTCACCGGTTTTTTAATGCCTTTGTTAATGGTGGGCTTAGGGGTTGCATTACCTAAATTTTTGCCTGTAGTTTCAAAGTCAAAGCAACAAGAAATATATTACACATCAATAATTGTAATTACCATTTTATTTATAATGGTTACACTCTTATTTTTTGCTTTTCCGGCTTTCTTTTCACAACTGGTGTTTGGAAATCCCAATAATAAAAAAATAGTTTTAGCAAATATTGTTTATGTGTACAGCTTAATGACTCACGCTTGTATCTATAATTTTTTTAGAGGTAAATTTAATTTTAAAATATCAAGTATTCTTCAATTGATTAATTTAGGCATTATTCCTCTAATCATGTGTTTTGTGGTTCGCGATGTACTGTTTTATTTACTTGGCATTTCAGCTCTGGTACTAATTATTAATACCGTAAGCAATTTAACTTTTATACCTTTAATTAAATTAACAAAAGAGCAATTTACAAGTGCCTTCAAAATGCTTTTCACTTATGGCATTCAGCGTATGCCCGGTGATGTTATTTTAGGCCTATTTTTTGCATTACCTACATTTATTGCCTCAAATTATTTTTCTAAAATAGAAGCCGGAAATATTGCTTTTTGTTTGAGCTTGTTAAATATTATTATTGCTTTCATGTCGCCTATTAATGTTATTTTACTTCCTAAAGCATCAAAAATTGTTCACGAAAAAGATTTTATTCAACTTAAAAAAATTAGCTCTAAACTGTTACTCATGTCTATTATTATAGGAATTTTGTCCATTATTGTTGTTTATTTTGCAGGTCCATTAATTTTAAAAATGTTTGAAATAAAGGAAATAGAAACAACAGCATTATGGTTAAAAATAATTTTTAGCGGAGTTATAGGCTATAGCATTTTTAGTGTTATCAGGAGTATAATTGATGCCTTTTTCAATAAAGCTCAAAATACTTTAAATATATTAGGGGCTTTTCTAATTTTTATTGTTTCCTTTTATTTAAGCACCCATTTTATAAAACTATCGCCTCAAGTATTGTTATTTATTTTTTCTTTTAGCATTAACATGCTTGGAATCTTCACCTTTATAACACTTAAAGCTATCCACAAAAAATCATAGTATGTTATTCTTGTTGTCTTTTTATTTCTTTCTTTTATCAGCAACCTGTCTCATTGCTTATAATACATATAAGATGTGGCGTTTAAATAAAGATTTCACTTTAGTTATCAGTATTTTCTTTATTTATTATTTTACCTTAGGCGGTGCATGGATTTTTCCTTTAGATGCCTATTCGGGGTTTAAAGGCATCGAAATAGGCTTACATTATCTACCTATTTTCGATAAACTATTCAAAGTTGCATTTGATTTTAATTACCTCTATGCCTGCACGCTTTATGTTTTATTTATTCTATCTTTTCAATACACCTACTTGTTTGGTATGAAAAAATGGGTATCTGTTAATGTAAATCTAATACCGAGAAAAGAAAAATATGTTATCAACACGTTGTATGTGGCTATACTAAGTGTTGTCTTGGTACTAATCAGTTTTTATGTACTCAGGAAAGAGATATTTTATGCCATTGCTACCGAAAAGTCAATTTACTTGGTAACCCGTGCCAATACCAACAAGTATTATACATTTCATCAATTGGCTAATGAGTTCTCAGTAATAGTGCCCTTTATTGCGTTTTCTTTTGCCTCACTAAAAACAAATAAATATAATATTGAGATAAAACAAGCCAAATGGAGCTTTTACTTGCTTTTATTTGCTTGTATTTTTTCAAGCCTGTATATTGCTTTTATTGGAAATAGGCGCGAAATACTTTCCGGAATTGTAATTTGCTTGTTAATTGCCCTCAATGAGCGTAAAAACATCTATCCCAAAAAAGTCGGAATCATATTAAGCATCGTGTTTATCATATTTTTATCGAATAATTTTTTTAGGTCAACTACCATTCCAATTTTTTTGAATAAATTACTAAGTCCTAAAACCGAGCATGTAGTACTTAAACAAGAAGACCCCGGAGCCGGGGAATCAAGTATGCTTAAAACAAAGCAAGCCTTAGGGTCTTTAATTCTTAGCAATGAGCTGTTTTACGCTCATTTTTCAATGTATGGTGTTATACATAAAAAAGTTCCTCTTACCTATGGCTCGAGTGTACTTTCTCTTGCAGGTTCTTTAGTTCCACGTTCTTTATATCCACAAAGGCCGCCTGATATTTACTCATATTATGCCGAGTCGGTACATGCTGTGCCTGGTCAAATATACACCATACATCATACAACAGCATGGTATTTGAACTTTGGATTTTTTGGCGTGCTGTTAGGTGCTGTAATTTTAGCTTCAGTATATATTGCTGCATTTAAAATTCAGCAGTTGCCGGATAAATGGAATAACAAATTTATTACATTACTAAAATTTCTTATGCCTTTTTTAGTGTGTAGCCAAATTGTTACCTTTATCACAGCCGGACCTGAGGCATACAAAGCCATGATTATTGAAGGAATAATTATTCCTATAATTTTACTTGGCTTATCTACAAAAAAGTTTGAGCAAAAAAGAAAATGATAAAAGTAGCACTATTAGGAGAAAATGGGAGTGTACATATTCAGAAATGGGTAAAAGCTATCAGTTTGTATCCTGATGTTGAGTTGCATGTTATTTCTTTTAACAGAGGTGTCCAATTTGAAAATGTCCAATATCATAATTTAGATATACTACTTAATAATAAAATAGACTACTTATTAAATGTTCGAAATGTAAAGAAAATCATTACCAAAATAAAGCCCGATTTAGTTCATGCCCATTATGCAACAAGTTATGGTTATATTGGAAGTAAATTAAATTTTCATCCTTTTATTATTACCGGATGGGGTGCTGATATTTTTGATAGCCCTAAAAATCCAATTCTTAAGTCAATATTAATTAAATCATTTAAACAAGCTGATGCGATTACGGTTTTAAGTAAAATAACTAAAAAAGAGATTCAAAAACTCACCACTAAAGAAGTAAGTTTAATTCCCTTTGGTGTAGATATTAATAAATTTAAAAAGCAAAATAATGTAGATGATGGACTTATTAGAATAGGAACAATTAGAACCTTGACTGAAAAATATGGTGTAGAATATTTGGTTCGCGCCTTTGCTTTGATTTGTCATAAATATCAAAATGCCCGCCTTGAAATTGTTGGAGATGGCCCTTTACGCCAAAGTTTAGAAGCCCTTTGTAATGATTTAGGGATATCAGAAAAAGTAAAATTTTATGGGTACATTAATCAAAATGAAGATTTTGAGAAATACATTCAGTTGTTATCAAACTTTGATATATTTGCTATCCTTTCAGTTCTGGATTCAGAAACCTTTGGTGTTGCCTCAGTTGAAGCCTCCTCATGCAGTGTACCAGTAATTGCCACGCATGTTGGTGGTTTACCAGAAGTAGTAAGTGATAATAAAACCGGTATATTAGTCCCTCCGCGTAACGTTGAACAAACTGCTAAGGCCATTGAAAGACTGATTGCTGATAAAGATTTACGTGAAGAAATGGGGCGAAATGGGCGTATTAAAGTAGAGCAAGAATATGACTGGAAACAGAATGTTAATAACATGATTGCTCTTTATAGAAAATTAATCAATGAACGACTTCTTCTTTGATATTTGAATAAATTGAATAAGAATATCAAAACTCCAAACAAGAAAAAGAGAAGCAAAACATCAATATCATATTTAAACTCGAATGAAGTGTATTTTTGTCTCAGAAATGAAATCAATGCAAACGAAACACATAATAATTAGTTAAAACTCCCCCTTTATTAATTACCCTTGAAAATAGTTACCATATTAGGAGCACGGCCACAGTTTATTAAAGCTGCTATGTTAAGTAAAGCATATAAGTCATATTCATTTGTAACCGAAATTTTGATTCACACAGGCCAGCATTTTGATCATAATATGAGTGATGTTTTTTTTGCTGATTTAGCCCTACCTGAACCCCAATATAACCTGCATGTAAACAGTCTTGACCATGCCGCCATGACCGGGCAAATGATGGAAAAGTTAGAGCCTATATTAAAATTACAAAAGCCCGATATTGCTGTAGTTTTTGGTGATACAAACAGCACTTTGGCTGGTGCCCTCACTGCCAAAAAACTAAATATTAAAATAGCTCATATTGAAGCCGGCTTGCGAAGTTTTAATACGCAGATGCCTGAAGAGGTAAATCGTATTGTTGTTGATCGCATAGCTGATTTACTCTTTTGCCCATCAATGCAAGCAGTAAAGAATTTAGAACGCGAAGGGGCATCTCATGCAGACAGCCAAATATTTACCCATGGCGATGTGATGAAAGACGCTACATTATACTTTAGAGATAAAGCACTAAAAAATTCAGAAATTGTACATAATCTTGGGTTATCGCAATTTGTTTTAGCAACACTTCATCGTCAGGAAAATATTAATAACACAAACAACTTGAAAGAAATTGTGGAAGCCCTAAATCAAATTAACAACACTATACCGGTATTAATCCCCATGCACCCTCGAACCCAAAAAGCGATACAGAGTGCCGGGATTTCAACTAGCTTTCATGTAATAGAACCTCAGGGCTATTTGAATATGCTATCTTTAATTCAACAAGCTGAATTAATTATTACCGATAGCGGAGGGCTACAAAAAGAAGCCTATTTTTTTAATAAATACTGTATTACTACTAGGAATGAAACAGAATGGATTGAGCTTACCGAAAGCAATGTCAATTTCTTAACTGGAGCCAAAAGTCAAAAAATAATAGACACATTTACTCAACTATATAAAAAAGAAACTGCGTTTAACAAAACCCTATATGGAAGTGGAAATGCTGCAGAATTAACGGCAGCTGAAATTGTAAAATATATTACCTCCTAAATTTACTCCTGTATTTTGGTTTGAGCATACTCATTTAAAACATCGGCAAGAGTTTTTGATACCTTATTGAAATAACGTTTAGCCTTATAAGCTGAAACCCATCGTATGCCAAGCAATGCATTAGTCATAAAAATCTCATCGGCTTTTATTAAGTCGTTTGGTTTTAACTCTACCTCATAAATATTTATTCTTGATTTTGATGCCAAATCAAGTATAATTTTACGCATTACACCTCCTACGCAACCTTCTGTTAAAGCAGGTGTATATAGTACCCCGTTTATTACTATAAATAAATTACTTCCGGTAAATTCACAAACATTATACTTATCATTGAGTATAACAACATCATCATATTCATGTTCGATTTGATACTTTCCTGCAAGAACATATAACAAACTATTACTTGATTTTATACTCCCTAAAATATTAGATGGTTTTTTAATTTTTTGATACAAATCAACCTTGAGACCTCGGTTGTTAAGTTCAAAGCCATTAGCACCTTTTAAAGGGATTGCACTTATAACCCATGATGCTTGATTAGTTTCAGGAGCATACCAACCACCTTCGTTTCTAAAAATATTAATTTTTACTCTACCATCTTTTTTAATTTTATTCTTTTCTGATAATTCCCAAACGGTTTTACGAATAGTGTCTTCATTAAGCCCATCGGGTAAAATAAGCTCCAGTATTGCAGCTGTTTCCTTTATCCTTTCTATATGTTGCTTTAAAAAGGGCATATCTTGCCCTGTCCATCGAATAGTTTCAAAAAAACCATCACCATAATTAAACGAACGATTGGCAACTGTGAAAACAGGGGTATCTTTATCTAAAATCTGATTATTAAAACTAATAAATTCGGTAGTCATAAGTTTTATGAATGTACGAAGTTACGAAATTTGAGCTAATATTTCGCAAAGATTCGTATTTGAATTAATTAATATACCCTTTACTCCTGTTTTTTCAGCCGCTTCAATATCTCTTTGTTTATCTCCAATAAAAAATGATTGGCTAATATCTATGTTAAATCTACAAATAGCACGTTCCAATAAAATAGAGTTGGGTTTACGGCATAAACAATTACTAATTGAAGGGTGGTGTGGGCAATAGTACACCTCTTGAAAAAAAATCTCATTTATTAAGGCTTCCTGAAACATATAATTATGACACTCTTGCATTTGACTTATTGTATATTTCTGCAATGCAATGCCGCTTTGATTCGTTATAACTATAAAAATATAGCCTCTGTTTTTTAATATTTTAAGTGCCTGCCAAACACCTGGGTTAATTACAAAATCGTTTAATAAAAAAGTATAATCCCCTCGTTCCCGATTAATTACACCATCGCGGTCTAAAAATATACAAGCTTTCTTAGTAATCATTTTATGCCCAGTTTGCCGCCAGTTGTTGAATGAAATGAGTAAGTATTTTCTTATCTAATAATATGGTAAAGAGTAAGCCAAAAATTGCTCCATAAAAATGTGCATCATGACCAATGTTTCCTTTATTTTGCCGTGATAAAACAAAGGAGATAATTAAATATAAAGCCCCAAAAATATAGGCGGGTATTGGAATAGGAATAAACATAATGTAAAAGGGTTGCAAAGGATAGAATAGAATAAAAGCAAAAACTACAGCAGAAACCGCTCCTGATGCCCCCACTGCCGAGTAGGAATAATTATTCTTATTTTTTTCGACTGACTGTATCACTGAAGTGATAATGCCACCAACATATAATAATATAAAGAACAAAATCCCTTTGGTTCCAAAGGTAGCTTTATAAATGGCTTCTGTCCCTCCACTACCAAAATTATATAAAACAAACATATTGAAAGCAAGATGCATCCAATCGGCATGAACAAAAGCGTAGGTAAGCAAACGATAGCGTTGATTCTGGCTACTCATAACAGCCGGAAAGAGCTTGAGCTTATCAAAAAGGGTCGAATTATTAAAAGCCTTTATTGAAATTATAGCGGTAAGTAAAATGATAAATAAAGAAACAGACACTCCAGTTTACTCAGGTAAAATAAACATATTCTTTTCGATGGTCGGAACATAGGAACCTTTATCCAAAATTATCAAATCTTCTGAATGTGTTTTATAGCCTTGTGCTGTTACTTCAACATAATATTTGCCCGGGGGCAAAATCATAGCAAATTTACCTGTTGTTGCATTTATTTTATATTGTCCAAAAGTGTTGTTTGATTTTGTTTCAAACACCTCAATTGTAGCTCCTGCTGGTATTTTCTCTGTCCTGTTTTCTTTAACTACGCCTTTAACAACAGTAAGTTCAGCATCTACTCCATTAAAGGTAATTCGGTAAATATCCAAATCACCCAAGCCTTCAGACCGTAAAGCAGCCATATAGCCGTAACGTCCCTTTTTACTCATACAAAGGTTTTGATCATCTCCCGGAGTATTGATTGGACTTCCAATATTCTTTGCTGCTCCAAAATTAAGAGAGTCGGTCAACATCTCTGATTTAAAAATATCATATCCTCCCATTGAATTATGTCCCTTAGAACTAAAATAGAGTGTAAATCCATCTAATGAAATATTCGGGAAATCTTCGTCATAAGGCGTATTAACGTCTGGTCCCAAATTAAATGCTTCTCCCCACTCACCACTAGGTAAAATTTTTGATCTGTAAATATCAAAACCACCCAATCCACCCGGGCGGTTGCTAGCAAAATAAAGTGTTCTTCCATCAGGTGAAATAGTGGCCGAATTTTCTTCTGTTTTCGGATTATTGATATTGGGGTTAACTTTAAATGGTTTTAAAATTTGATCATCCATTTTAGGCCCTACAAAGATGTCGCCTTTCCCTTCTTTATTATCGTAACTAAAAATAAGCGTATTGCCATCGGCACACACACCAACAATTTCTTCATCGCCCTCGGTGGTATTTACACTTTGACCTATTTCTTCGCTTGGCTGCCACTTCCCATCTTTAACAGTTGAAATATACACGTTGCTGGTATATTTTCCATTTGGCTTCTTAATTGCATTATCTGGTCGTTGGGAGTTATACATTAAAAAGTTTTCATCTTCCGAAATAAAAGGGCTAAAGTCGGCAAATGGTGAATTTATTTCTTTTCCAAGGTTTTCGAAGGTTACTGAAACAGGATATTTAATCAGTTCTTTCCCATTCTGACACATTTCAATTTCGCGCTTAATTTCTTTTTCACGACCACTTCCAGCTGGAGTAGCTAAGAATTTTTTATATTGTTCAATGGCTTTATCAAACTCTAAATTAAAAGTGTAGGCCTTGCCCAGGTAAAAGTAAAATTTCTTATCCACATTAGGCTCGGTAATAGCTAACTCCAAAAATGTTTGAGCTTTCTTTTTATCCAAATTGGTTTCAATATAGCATACTCCTACTCTATAATTGTAAAATATATTTTTTTCATTACCCTCTAAAAGTTTAAGGTAATCAACTAAAGCATCCTCAAAATTACCTGTGTTAAATTTCAAATCTGCTACTGCAACAGGGTCATTTGAATCAATTGGTTTTGCTGGCTTTGCGGGAGCTGAAGCATGAGGTTTGGGCTTAGTTGTAGTTGTTTGCGCTTGACAAAGAACAAGGTGTGTAAAAAAAAGAATTACAAAACACCGGTATAATATTTTTACAGACATCATAAATAATTATTAATGCTAACGATAAGGCGAATATAAGTTAGATTTCAATAATTTTCAATATTTGAAACATACAAAAATAACAATTATATTAAAACAAGTTCCATGCCTAACAGGTTTTGTTTTTTTGGCAGCCAACAAAAGCATTGATAATTAATTCTTAAATTTGTATTTTTGTATTAATGGTTATGTGCTAGACGAACGATTAATGTTATTTCAAATAGGTAAATTAAAAACTTTGGCAAACCTAAATACAATAATCGTTTATATACTTTTATGTATATTTTTTATCTTATTTCCTGCTCCTGAAATTAAGGCTCAAACCGCTAAAAGCTTTTACAAATCTGGCATTTCAAACCAAAAGAAAGGAAATTGCAAAGAAGCTATTAATAATTTCAATTCGGCTATCAATCTAAATCCAAAATATACAGATGCATTAAAAGCACGTGCACTCTGTTATTTTAATCTTAAAAATTATAAGGAAGCAATAGTTGATTACGATTTCTTGTACAAACAAGACCTGCTTAATGAAAATTACATCATAAAATTAGCCCTTTCTTATTTTGAATTAAATCGCTGGGCTGATGCTCATAATATGTTTTTAAAATTAGAAGCACCGGAGATAAATTTACACATTGAAGAAGCTAAAGTAAAGGTTGCCCAATGTAAAATAATGCTTCAAGATTATAATGGTGCAATTCAGTACCTGAATGAAAACCTTAGTGCATTTAATGAAAACGATTTAATGTATTATTATAAGGGAATAGCTGCAAGCAATTTAAAAGAATATCAAGCAGCCGCCCTTAGTTTTAAAAAGGCAATTGACGTTAACGATAACAAGCTCATAAAAAAAAGTATTAAGCAACCCCTAAACGACTCCTTAAATGCAGTTTATTATTTAAGCCTTGCCAACACACTATTACATATGTTTTCCTATGAAGATGCTATTAAGACCTATCAAAAAGTGATTCAACTTGAGCCTAACAATGCCGATGTATATTTAAAAAGAGCCTATGCCTATGCCCAAATTAATAAAATTAATGAAGCTAATAATGATATAATACAGTGTGAAAAACTAAATCTTAAAACGCCACAATATTATTATATCTCTGCTTTAGTCTATAAAAAATCGGGACAATTTTACAAAGCAATTGAGCAACTAAAACAAGTTGCCACCAACGATACAGCATTTTATGCCTTTTATTCATTAGGGCAAAGTGAAGAAAATATAGGTCGTTTAAATGAAGCTCAAATTTCATACAATAGAGCAGCGGCCTCAAATGTCCCCGACTCATATGAAAAGGATATGGAAATGGCCTTAAAGCGTATTCGAATTAAAGTTTATGAACAAAACCGTGAAACTATAAACCCTGAAATAGATTTATTATCACCTGTTCTTGATATTGATCAGAAAGCTGTTATTCCAATAGGCAACATGTACATTGAAGTAAAGGGGCGAGTAAACGACCAAAGCTTAATAAAACACATAAGTGTAAATGGGCTTAATGCTGATTTCTATACGGACAGTTTAAACCCTGAATTTAATCAAAAAGTTATCTTATTTGATAAAGATAGTATTGTTATTAAAGCCATTGATTTATACTCTAACAGCACCACTCGTAGTTATGCTATTTATAAAACAGACAATCAAAAACCACAAATCAAAATAATATCACCCGTTAATTCTGAGAAGAAAAATGAGATTTATTTCAACACAACAAATGTAAATAAAGTTTTAAAGTTAACGGCTCGTGTTGATGATCAAAGCCTCATAAAGAGTATTATTGTTAATGAAGTTACTGCTAACTTTAAAACAAACGAGATAAACCCGATGTTTGAAGTTGAAATTAATATTAATCATACTGACTCGGTACATATTGAAGTAACCGATATCTATGAAAACAAATTGATTACTACTTACTTTATTAACTCCAAAAAGGTTATAGCAACTAACAACAACCCTATGGGAAAAACTTGGGTTGTTTTTATAGCTAATTCAAATTATGAAAACTTCGCCACACTCACGGGCCCAGAAACCGACTTAAATAACATACGTGAAGCTATTCAAAATTATCAGATTGATAATTTTATTGCACTTAAAAATATGACCAAAAACGAAATGGAGCGTTTTTTTAGAATAGAGCTGCGCGATTTGATTAAAGAACAAGGTGTAAATTCAATTCTGATTTGGTATGCCGGGCACGGAAAATTTTTGAATGAAACAGGGTACTGGCTTCCTGTAACAGCTCAAAAAAATGATGAGTTAAGTTATTATCCGATTAGTTATCTTCGGTCGAGCCTTACTAGTTACGGATCTATTTTAAACAATATCTTAATCGTTTCTGATGCTTGCGAATCAGGTGCTTCATTCAGTATTTATGATGAAAAAATTACTGACTTCAGCTGCACTGATTTAAAAATGGAAACCAATCGAAGCGCTTACATTTTTTCTTCTACTTCCTTTGAAAAAGCATCAGACAACTCCTTATTTTGCCAGTCGTTTGCTTCGCTATTAGATGCAAATAAGCAGTATTGCTTACCGGTTTCAAAAATAGTTCGTTTTGTAACTGAAACTGCTACAAGTAAAAATCAACATTGTCGTTACGGAAAAATTACCAATATGGGCGACAACAAAGGGTCTTTTTATTTTATAAGAAAATAATGTGTTTTGTTTGCATAAAAAAGCCGTAAAAACTACATCTGTAATTTTTACGGCTCAACTTTCTATGTTTATTATGCATTAGATAGCGTTTTTTCTCCGGGAGTCCAGTTACATGGGCACAACTCATCAGTTTGTAAGGCATCTAAAACTCTCAATACTTCCGGAACATTTCGGCCTACGCTCAAATCATTTACACTTACCCAGCGAATAATTCCCTGTGGATCAACAATATAAGTAGCTCTATAAGCAACCTTTTCATCAGCAGTTAATATACCAAGTGCTTCGGCTAATGATTTTGAGGTATCAGCAATCATTGGAAATTTTAAATCTTTTAATGCAGGATGATTGTTTCTCCAGGCCAGATGAACAAATTCAGAGTCTGTGCTTGCACCCAATAGCATAGTATCTCGATCATTAAAGTTGTTCCAATTGTTATTAAATTCGGCTATTTCGGTAGGACAGATAAAAGTAAAATCTTTGGGCCACCAAAACATAACCATCCATTTTTTATTGTGAATGTGATCTTCAGAAGTTATATCATAGAACTCTCTTCCAATTTCAATTGAAACCACTGCATTTTTTTTGAATTTAGGGAACTGTTCGCCAATTCCTAGCATTTTCTTTTCCATGTTTTTATTTTATTTGATTATTATGATTTTATTTATTTTAAGCACCAAATTTGAACATCAATTTGAGAACTGATTATCACATATTTATAATTGATATACTAGTTTTTTTTATATATTGTAAAAGTACTGAATTTAAGCAAGTTATTCAACCTAATCAACGTTAATAATTGCAAATAGAATAACCCCAAAAAAATATACCATAAATAAAATAAAGTTTTTATTACTTTCGCAATCCAAGGAAAACCAATAATAAACAAGATATGAATTACGATTTAATTGTGATAGGCAGTGGTCCGGGTGGCTATGTGGCAGCTATTAGAGCTTCCCAATTAGGACTAAAAACAGCTATAATTGAAAGAGATGAATTAGGAGGCATTTGTTTAAACTGGGGCTGTATTCCTACCAAGGCCCTACTAAAGAGTGCTCAGGTTTTTGAATACCTTAAACATGCAGCAGATTACGGCATTCAAGTTAAAGGATATGAAGCAGATTTTCCATCAGTAGTAAAACGTAGTCGTAATGTGGCCGATGGGATGAGCAAAGGAATTCAGTTCTTGCTCAAAAAAAACAAAATTGATGTAATTGCGGGACTTGGAAAAATTAAACCCGGAAAAAAAGTAGAAGTGACCTCAAAAGAGGGAAAAACAGAAGTGTATGAAGCCAAAAACATTATTCTTGCTGTTGGAGCACGGTCACGTGAACTTCCTAATTTAAAACAAGATGGTAAAAAAATAATAGGATACCGCCAGGCCCTAACCCTATCTGCTTTACCAAAGTCAATGGTTGTGGTTGGTTCGGGTGCAATTGGAAGCGAATTTGCCTATTTTTATGCCACTATGGGCACTAAGGTTACTTTAGTAGAATATCTTCCAACAATTGTACCTTTAGAGGATGAAGAAGTATCTAAACAATTAGAACGCTCATTCAAGAAAATTGGTATTGATGTAATGACAGATGCCTCTGTAGAAAGCGTAGATAGTAGTCAAACTTTATCAAAAGTTAAAATAAAAACCAAAACAGGTGAAAAAGTTATTGAAGCAGAGCTTGTGCTTTCTGCTGTGGGAATTCAAACAAATATTGAAAATATAGGACTTGAAGATTGCGGTATTATTACCGATAAAGGTAAGATTAAAGTGGATGCCTATTATGCAACCAATAAGCCCGGATATTATGCCATTGGAGATTGTGTAGGCGGGCAAGCTTTGGCTCACGTAGCTAGTGCAGAAGGTATTATTTGTGTTGAAAAAATTGCAGGTCATCATCCAGAACCTTTAAACTACGGAAATATACCAGGATGTACTTACTGTGTTCCAGAAGTGGCCTCAGTAGGGATGACCGAAAAAGCTGCAAAAGAAGCAGGATATACGTTAAAAGTGGGGAAATTTCCTTTCTCGGCTTCTGGAAAGGCCAGTTCTGCCGGAGCTAAAGATGGGTTTGTAAAGCTGATTTTTGATGCTAAATATGGCGAATTATTAGGTGCTCACTTAATAGGAGCTAATGTTACCGAAATGATTGCAGAACTTGTTTTAGCACGCAAGTTAGAAACAACCGGACAAGAAATTATTAAAGCAGTGCATCCGCATCCAACAATGAGCGAAGCTGTTATGGAGGCTGCTGCTGCAGCCTATGGAGAAGTAATTCATTTATAAACCTGTTTTGAAATATATTATTCCAGCTGTCTATGTAAAGCATAAGTTTGGTGCTCTTTGGGTGCTTGCCTTAAGCTTCGCTTTTTTTACTCCTGCAAACCTTAATGCACAAGTAAAGGAAAAAAAAATTATCCAATTTAGTGGTGTAGTAGTTACTGGCGACAGTTTAAAGCCTGTTCCTTTTACTAATATTTATATAGCGGGCAGCCGAAATGCAACCCTTTCTGATTATTATGGCTTTTATAGCTTTGCTGCTGAAGAAGGTTCTGAAATAACTTTTTCGGCCGTTGGATTTAAAAAAGCACATTTTCAAATTCCTGATACCTGTCGCGAAAGCAGGTACTCCATCATTCAAATTCTTTATCTAGACACTATTATGCTGCGCGAAGCTATAGTTTATCCATGGCCAACACGCGAACAGTTTAGGCAAGCCTTTTTAAATATGGAAAATACAAATGATGATATGGCACGAGCACAACGTAATTTGGCTCAAGAAGAGATGGAAGTTATTTCAATGAATATGAGTATGAGTTCACTAGAGAATTATCGAGCAAACATGCAACAATATCAAACTCGTATGTATTATGCCGGGGGGAAACCACCTATGAGTATAATGGATCCTCTTAAATGGGCAGAGTTTGTGAAAGCTTGGAAAAGAGGTGATTTTAAGAAGAAAGACGAGTAGTTTTTTTGGGGGGAAATCTAAATGCGATAGAAATTTGTTAGTATTTATGAATCAAAATACGAAATAAGTCAATTAGCATACCTATACCATTACTAAAAACCCTTACACTTTTTCCATCCTGACTACGGAGTTGAACGGGGACTCTTTTAATGTCATAGTTCCTGATTAATCCAATGTGAAAGACTTCAACATCAAACGCAAAGCCATTTATTTGAGTAGAATTGAAAATTTCATTTGCTGCTTTGGCTCTAAATCCCTTTATGCCACACTGGGTATCAAAAATACCACCGGCAATAAAGCGTCCCACAATAAATGAAAAAATTTTACTTGCAAAAGAACGGGTTAAAGTTACCTGATTGTAATAGTTGTTTCCGCCAACAGTACGGTCGCCCACAGCCATATCAAATTCTTTAAAGTCGAGGTAGTGTAACAAGGTTTCAATAACTTGTGGTTGATAAGGAATATCAGCATCTGTAAAAACACGAAAAGCTCCTTGAGCAGCCAACATACCAGTTTTAACAGCAGCCCCTTTACCCCTATTTTGATTGTGTTTGATGTATGTACAGCCATAATCATAAGCTATTGACTCGGTTAAGCCCTTGTCAAGGCTACCATCATCTACTAAAATAACTTCATAAGAGTAGGATTGTTTGGCAAGATAATCGAATAAAACACCTAAGTTTTTTTGCAAGGCCTGAGCACTATTGTAAGATGCAATTACAATACTTAAATATTGGGGTGTTTTGTTCATTTTTTGATTGCAGGTGCAATAATACCAATACTTTGGTATAAATAGCAAAAAAAGCCTCAGAAAATAGATATTCTGAGGCTTTTTTTAGTATAACTTTTAGAACTATTCCTCGATTACTTCAAATTTAATATCTGCTATCATATCTTTCATCAATTTTAATTTTGCAGAGTATGTTCCTAAAGTTTTGATATGATCTTCGTTTAAAGTAATAGCTTTACGATCCACTTCATGTCCTAATTTACGAATAGCATCGGCTATTTGAATTGAAGTAACCGAACCAAATATTTTACCATTTTCACCGGCTTTGGCTCCTACTTTAATCGTTAAGTCTTTTAAGAAGTCTATAACTTTTTGAGCCTCTTTCCTTTGTTTATCTAATTTATAAGCTCTTTGTTTTAACGTTTCAGTCAATTGTTTTTGGTTACTTTCTGTAGCCAAAATAGCCATTCCTTTAGGGATAAGGTAATTTGCCCCATAACCATTTTTTACAGTTACTAAATCATCTTTCTCGCCAAGGTTTTTTACCTCTTGTTTTAATATTATTTTCATAGCTATGCCTCCTTTATTGTTTTAATAAATCAGCCACATAAGGCAGTAACCCTAAATGACGCGCTCTTTTAACCGCTGTGCTCACTTTACGTTGATACTTTACGGATGTTCCGGTAAGTCTCCGAGGTAAAATTTTACCTTGTTCGTTTACAAACTTCAACAAGAAGTCGGCATCTTTATAATCAATATATTTAATTCCTGTTTTTTTGAAGCGACAGTATTTCTTTTTACTCACTTCAACACTAACCGGATTTAGGTATCTTATTTCTGGTGCTTTTGACATGGTATATCTAGTTTAGGCGGTTACTTCTTTTTTAGATTCTGTTTTTTTTGCTCTTCTGCGATCAGCCCATGCTAAAGCATGTTTATCAAGCGCCACAGTTAAAAAGCGAATAATACGCTCATCACGTTTAAAATTAATTTCAAGATCGGCAATAAAACTACCTGGCGCCTGAAATTGCAACAGGTAATAAAAGCCTGAAGATTTCTTTTGAATTGGGTAAGCAAGCTTTTTTAAACCCCAACTTTCATCGTGCACTAATTTGGCACCATTGGATGCAAGTAGCTGCTTGTACTTGCTTACCGTTTCCTTTGCCTGATCATCAGACAAAACGGGAGTCATAATGAAAACGGTTTCATAATTGTTTAACATGTTAATAATAATTTAAATGAATAATAATTTTACCACTTTAAAAAGTGGAGCGCAAAGGTAAAAAACAGAATTGAAAATTCCAAGTTAATAACTTAAAAGTCACGTTCTTTAAAAATAAACCTTAAATAAGTATTCGAGTATAAGGCGTTTTTCCCATTTTTTCGTAGTATAACAACCCCATTCCCCAAAAATTGAATTTTATCATACTCCATTGGAAAAATGAGCGTACCGCTTGTATTAATCAATCCATACTTTCCATCTTTCATAACCAAAGCCCCTTCTTTTTCAAAGTTTTGTGCAAGATCAAATCTTGGCTCAATTACTATTTTTCCTTTTAAATCAATAAAGCCTGATTTTCCTTTTACAATTACTTTTGCTCTCCCTTGGCTAAATGGTTCAGCCTTTTCAAATTCAGGTTTAATTTGTATTTTATTATTGATATCGGCATAGCCCCATTTCGATTTTTTCTTTACCGGAAAAAGCCCTTCACTAATCATATTCACATCAGCATACTCCAAGGGGATAACAATTTTGCCGTTTTTATCAATAAAGCCTTTCTTATTTCTTTTTACTACTTTGGCATAACCATTACTAAATAATCCAAAAATTTCATTTTCTGATTTATAATCGTATTGCAGAGGAATTACAATTTTTCCGGCTTGATTAATGTAACCGCATTTATCGTCTTTAACAACCAATGCCAAACCTTCACTAAATTTCGAAATAACATCGTATATACAGGGTAATAAGCTATCCCCTTCGATGTTAATTAAACCATACAACTCATTAATTTGGACACGAGCAATATTATTATTGAATGACTCCACCCAATCATATTTTAAGGGAATAACCAATGCTCCATTTTTGTTTATATATCCTTGTTTTTCTTGTTTTTCAACCGGGGCAAGCCCCTCGTTAAAGTCATAAACATTATCCCAACTATAGGGTATTATTAATTTATTTTTTTGGTTTATAAAGCCATATTGTTGGTTTGATTTAACCATCAAAAGGCTATCGTGGCTATCGCCAAGTTCTTCATATTGAAGAGGAATAACCAAGTCGCCAACTTTATTTATGGCTCCATATTTTTGCTCACGTTTAACTATCGCAATTCCTTCTCGAAATGACTCTGCCTCATCATAAACAATAGGAATTACTGTTTTTCCGCTTTTGTTAATGTAACCATATTTCCCATTTTGGGTCACGAGGGCTAAACCTTCCGAAAACTCATCAATACTTTCAAATGCAAATGGGATCAATAAATTACCCGTTTTGCTTACAGCACCGAATAAGTTATTATCTCGAACTATATAAAGCTCCACTTGTGCCAGTTGAATTTCACGTTTTAAAGCTTCTTTAAAAGGATAGTCTGGATATTTTTTTATGAAATTTTCGTAAAATCCTAAGCTGTAGTCGTTTTTGCTTCCCAAATATATTTTTTTCCATGCATCATTAATGTGGCTGCTCTCTGGATTCTGTTTGATAAAAGTATAATAAGCCTCAACAGTTTTTGATTGCGTGCTTAATGCATAGATAGAATCTTCGGCTACCAGTTTAAATGGGCTTTTAGGGTAAGTTCCAATAAATTTTCGATAAGCGTCAATAGTATTACTATTTGTACTTTCTTTAAACAAGCAAAACTCATATTTATCTTTAGCTATTGGAATTTCAAGAGCATCTGGGTATTTTGTAATAAAATTTCTATAGGCCACATAAGTGTTTAATTCTAAAGCATTTCTAAAAGCCAGTGCATTTCTCCTACTTTCAGCCTCATTGAGCCATTTTGATGCGGTGTAATTTTGAATGTAATTTTCATATTCTAAAATGGTGTTTTTTTGAACTGCATTTAAAAATGCACGATGTTCAATAGCCTCTTTCAAAATTTGAATAGAATCGTTTGAAATATGCCATTTAAGAAGTTTCTTTTGAAGCTTTTTATTTTGGTTATAGGGTATTTTCTCACATCGAGTAATATGTGAATAAGCAGAGTCAATTTGTGAAAAGGGATTGTCCGTGCGGTAATAAATAAGAGCCAAGCCAAAATCAGCCAGTTTCTTATATCTTTGAGAACTGTACTCAAATTTTCTCTTTGCTTTAAAATAGTCGTAAATAACAAGTGCTTCAAAGCCTTTGTCAATTCTATTATGGATTAAACGACCGTTTAACTTCTGGGCAAAAACACCCGATGCGTACATTAAAAATATTACAATTAAGCACGGCTGACTTTTAAGCATAGGGTGCAAAATTATAAAATTTAAAGTTTTTATTATTATCCTAAGAAAATATAAGGTAGTGATAAAAAGTTAAGCCTTCATTTTTGATTACACTTAAACCTAAAATTATATTAAATTGAACCATATTATTTATTTTTCGTTTAACGAAATTAGGTTTAATTTTGTACTCTAAAATTTGCAATTAATAATCTAAATATATTTATTCATGGAAATTCATTTTACTTTAAAAAAACTAAAAGTCGTCATGCTGTTTTGCTTGCTTATAGTACAGCAACATGTTTGGTCGCAAAGTAACCACACAGTAAGCTTTAGTGGCAACACAAGTGACTTTAATGCGGCTGAAAAATACAGTTCGGTTGATAATGTTGACTATTATGTTACTTATGATGCCAACTATATTTATTTTGGTGCATTTAGAACTGGCGGAAACTCATGGGGAACTTTTGACCATTTCACTATTTATGCCGATGATATAGGCACCGGAACCGGCTCTTCAACAGGCGAAACTTGGGATAGCAACACCCCTACTTTACCTTTTGCTGCCGATTATCGAATTTGTATTCGCAACAACAGTTCGGGTGAAAGTTTTTACAGTACTTACAGTTCGGGTTGGACTACCGGTGCAGCTAATGCCCAAGGCTGGACTCAATACACCACCACCGGATCAAACGGAGCTTTGGAAGTTAGAGTGCCCTGGTCAGATTTAGGAAGCCCCGATGCCATTCGCTTTCATTTATATGCTTCATATAACGGAGGCTTTTTTGGAGCAGCTCCCAATGGAACTAGTGGTAACGCCCCTTCCACATCTGATTATTTTGGAGCTATAGGAACCAAAAGTGCCGATTGTATTCCTACTCGAACAACCAATTTAAGTTTAACCGGAACAGGAACCATAACCAATACAGCTCCTGCCAGCGGAACAACTTATGCCCGAGTTATTGTTAACACCGGAACCATAAACAGCAGTACAGCGTGGACATTGGCTCCTGGTGGGATTATTGAAGTAAGTGGGGGAACTTTAAATTTTGGAGCACAAACCATTACTATGGGAAATGCCTCATACACCGAGGGAACGGGTACAACAATTAATACCAGTGGTGCCGGGGCAATAAATATGAATGTAAATACTGTTTGGCTATACGGTGGAGAAGGAAATATTACTGGAAACAATCTAAGTGTAGATGGTATTATCCGAATTCAAAATAAGTTTACACCTCTGGCTTCGGGAGGTCTTACTTTTAACTCTGGTGCCGCTTTAGACATTCGCAGTAGCGGTTATATTAACACAAATGCTCCCAATTATGCCACTGGTTCCTATTTAAAATACAATAGTGGAGGTAACTATGTTGCAGGTACCGAGTGGACTCCTAATATATTGACAGGAACCGGTGTACCTTCGCACGTTAGTGTTGGTGATCTGGTAGCCTCTTCGCAATTAGATTTTGGGACATCTTCACAATATCGTCAACTAAGCGGCAACCTTTTATTAAGTGCTACAGCCACCTTGACTTTAGCGTCCAATATAGGAGGCGATTTACAAATTGGAGGTAACTTTACCAATACGGCTGGATCAGTGCTTAACACCAACAGCCGTGCCGTAATTTATAATGGAAATACAACACAAACGGTTAGCTCTACTGCAGTTAATTTTTCTTATTTAATTATTTCAAATACTTCGGCTCAGGTTAGCGCAACAAGTACTATAACCATAAGCAATAACTTAACTATTGATGCCGGTGCTCGTTTAAATATTGCCGCAAACACACTCGATATAACAGGAGCTGTTTGTAATGTTAACGGATACTTACGCAGTGCCGGAACTGTTACAGGTGCCTCGGCTTTAACCCTCATTATTAACAATGGGGGTACTTATGAACATAATTATACTACCAGTGTAGGAGTTATCCCTACGGCAACCTGGAATACCGGTAGTAATTGTGATATTATTGGATATACCGCAGCCCTTGCTGTTGGTGCCGGTAGTGGTTATGATCAAACATTTAGTAATTTCACTTGGAACTGTACTGGTCAAAACACAAGGGCAATTAATTTAGCCAGTTATTTAACTGATGTAACCGGTAATTTAAGTATTCTCTCCACCGGAACAACAGGAACTTTAACTTTATCAAGCACTGCTTCAACTACTATTAACATAGGAGGAGATTTAATACAAAGTGGTGGTATATGTTATTTAGCAACAGCACTAACAAACATTAATGTTTCAGGAGATGTTGTTAAAACAGGTGGTACATTATACGTAACCAATAACACTGCTGCTTCTGTTTTACAAGTAAACGGAGCCTTTTTACAAAGCTTAGGAGCAACAGTTGTTAGTAGTGCTGCCAGTGGCTCCCCACAACTAAATGTAAGTGGTATATGCGATTTAAGTGGAGGAACATTTACAGTAGCATTGGGCAACGCTACTGCTCAAGCTAATATTACTGGGAAAGCTACAATTTCAGGTGGTACCCTAGTTGTAAGTAGTGGTGCAGGAGCTGCACAGTTTAATGCAAACAATGATTTTGAACAAAACGGAGGTACCCTTAATATAAGTACCGGAACAGGTGCCCCTGTTATTAATATTGTGGGAGATTTTACAGTGAGTGCCGGCAATATATCCGAAACCTCAACAGGAAATGGAACAATTGCTTTTATAGGAACTATCAATCAAAATGTGAATATTACCGTACCGGGTAATATTACCAATACTATACATTTTAAACTTAACAATACAGCGGGTATTACCATAGTTAATGGCAGTATAATTCCTATAAATTCTACGGCACGGTTTATATTAACTCAAGGAAGTGTATCGGTTTCGGGCACAGGAGCTATGGAGTATAATCCGGTTAACTCAACCTTATATTATAATGTTGCAGCCGATTATACTACTACTGATAATGAATGGCCAAACTCAAATGGACCGGTTCATGTAACTATTGCCAATAGCGTATTAAGTAATATTTTTTTACATAGCAACCGAACACTGCCCGCTAGCGGTGTGCTTACATTAGCTGCAACTTACAACCGCTTGGTTTTAGGAGCTAATGATCTCACTATTACCAACACTGCTGCTGCTGCTGTAGTAGCTAGCGGAAATACTGCTTCTATGGTGGTGGTTGATGGTACTGGACGATTGATAAGATCTATAGCTACAGGTATAACTTATGTATGGCCTATTGGAGATATGACCGGAACTATTGAGTATTCTCCAGTTACTGCATTAAGCTTCACAGCTACATCTGTGCCTCGAGATATTGGATTTAATATTACAAATGCCACCCACTCGCAAATGCATATTCCTGATCCGCAAGCGCATTACAGAAATAGGTATTTTGGGGTGTACAACAGTGCCGGTGGGACTTATACCTATAATGCAACTTTTAATTTTTTAGCTGCAGATAATGTTGGGACACCAACAAATACCAAAATAAATGCCTACACCGGAGGAGGCTGGACACAAGCTCCGGCTACTACCTCGGCAGCAACTACATTGAGATTTGCAAGCAGCGTAGATGAAACTATATTTCCTTTAGTAACAGGTTATGAAATAGTTGGACGCTCAACACCTCAAGTATATAGCTGGATTCCAACATCAGGAACACAAAGTTTTGCTGTTGCAGCAAATTGGTCGCCTAATCGTAATGTTTTGAGCTTTGATGATATTCTTACTTTCCCCAATGGTGGCAGTAGTGTTGCCAATACAATTACTAATCAAAGTATTGGGAAAATAGCAGTAAGCAACAATACGGATATTACTTTACTATCCAGCGCAGCTGCTACTCTTGCTTTAACCGGTGTGAATGGCGATGATTTTTTAATTGCCTCAGGAAGTAGTTTAACCATAGGTGGCGCCCCTTCTACAACTGCTTTAACAATAGCTCATAGTGCCGGGTCAAATAACACCGCAATTGTTGATGGTAGTTTAAATACAGCAACTAATACCGGAATAGGGACTTATTCAGCAGCAAATAGCACAACAACTATTAACGGTACGGTAAACAACAATGGTTCGTTTGTTACAACGGCAAGCACAACACTCGTTAATGGAACTTTCAATAATTTAACCGTTGGTGCCACCACAAGCTCAGCAGCTACCTTAACCTTTGCTTCAGGATCAAACTACAACTTCAACAGAAATGCAGGAGTTGTAACAACAGCCACTTGGGATATCAATTCAAATTGCTATATTAATGGTGTTACTGGCAATATTCCAACAGGTTTTAATCAAGCATTTGGAAATTTTACCTGGAATTGCACCTCTCAAAGTGCGAGTTTAGTTATGGGTGCTAATTTATTTACAACAGTTAATGGTAATCTAAGTTTTCTTTCAACCAACAACAGCCTTTTAAGTATTTCTTCAACGGCTTCAACAATTAACGTTGGCGGAAACTTATTAATAGATATAAATACGGGCACTCTTCGTTTAATCTCGGCTAATTTAGCATGTGTGCTTAACATTAATGGAAATACTACAATAAATAGTGGAACACTGCAACAAAGCTCCACAGCTTCATCTACCTTAAATTTTTTAGGTAACTTAAATTTATCAGGAGGAACACTTTCCCGAACAGCCGGTGTAATGACTGTTAATTTTGTTAAACCAAGTCTATCTCAGTCAATTACACAAACCTCAGGTACAATAAACGGAATAATTAATTGGAATGTTGGGAATGGAACAAGCACCAATACCTTGCTTCTTTCTACTAATATAAATTTAGGTGGAGCAGCTTCAACATTCACAGTCAAAGAAAATGCATCTTTAGATTGTGGCACCAAAGAATTATCAAATGCCACCGGAGCTTTTACTTTATCGGCCACAAGCCCTGGTGCCACCTTAATTACTGCACATGCTGATGGTATTGAGTATAGCGGAGCCATTGGCTCTATCCAAACAAGCGGTGCCCGGAATTTTAATGCCGGAGCCAATTATACTTTTAATGGAACTGCTGCTCAAGTAACAGGAACAGGTTTAACTTCAGCAAGAGATATAACCATCAATAATTTATCCAATGTAAGTTTGTCGGGCTCTGTTACACTTTCCAATTCCTTAATCTTTACGAATGGTAGATTGGTTCTTGGTAATTTTGATTTAACCCAAATAAATACCTCCGTAACAAGCTATAGTGGAATAAACAATTCCAGCTATATTGTTACGAATGGCACCGGGCAGTTATTGCAACGTATTCCAACAGCAGGACTACCTATAAACTTTCTTTTACCGGTTGGCGATGCTGCTAATTACAGCCCAGTACAATTAAACTTTTCTGCAAATAGCACCATTAGAGATGTGGGTGTTATTGTTACTCCGGGAGCAGTACCCAACAATTTACCATCAACTGATTATATTAATCGGAGATGGACCTTTAGCAATAGTGCTGCAGGTACATATACCTATATCCCTACTTTTACTTTTAAACCGGCCGATGTAGTAGGTGTTGCTACGAATATGAAAATTAGTCGTTATGTAGGCCCATTATGGAACGAGTATAACAGCACCCCCAATACTTCCGTAGTTTCACCAGATATGACCTTAACCGGAAGCATCAATGAAACTAGCGGTGCTTTATCATCATATTGGACAGGACGTGTTTATGCACCGCCAGTAAACTATGTCTGGAACGGTTCAACCAGTAACAACTGGAACACGGCAACCAACTGGACTCCAAATGGTGTTCCAAATATTATAGATAATGTTACAATCTCAGTTTCAGCTCCCAATCCATGTGTTGCATCAAGTGGAGCTTTTAACGTAAACAACTTTACCGTATCCGGAACAGGCAATTTTCAACTGGGTGCTGGTGCCAATTTAACCGTTAACGGAACTTTTAACATAACAGCAACTGCTACTTTTAATTGCAGCAGCTCTCTGTATCTCAGCACACTTAACCCTTTAACCATACCGGCATTAAATTATGGCAATTTGGACATTAGTGGTGGTAACCGAACTTTAGCCAACAGCGGCACCATAGGAATTTGTGGAAGCTTTAACCAAGGTGCCGGTATAATTACTGTTACCGGTAGTACTGTTAATTATAATAGCACCAGCACTCAAACTATAAGTAAAGGAAATTACCAAAACTTAATTATTTCTCAAAACAGAGGAGGCGCCACCTTAACACTCGAACCTGGAACAATTACTGTTGCCGGAAATTTTAGCCCTACAGTAACAAATTACAGCCCATCGGTTGATGGTAATACGTTTCACTTTGCCGGAGCAAACGGTCAAATTATACCTGCTTTTTATTATTTTAATATTACCAGTACAGATTTTACCCGATCTTTGGCCAATTCAGGGGTTATTGATGTAAAAGGAAGTTTTGCACCAGCAGCCACTAAAGTTAATACGATAACCGGAAGTACGGTACGGTTTTCATCAACCTTGCCGGGAATAATACTTAATAATTATACAACAAATGTAGGCAGCAGGTTGTTTAACAACCTTATTTTTGATGGGGTGGGTGGTTCTTGGAGTTCCGGGTCGGTTACCTTGGGTATAGATGGGACCCTGGTAATGAATAACGGAATATTAAATATTGGAACAACTGCAAACGGGATTATAATTGTTGATCTTACTACTACCATTAATGGAGGTGTATTTAACTTAACCAGTGCAACAGGAACTGGAATCGGTACCTTTACCGGAATTGTAACAGTAACAGGGGGCGAAATGAATATTTCTAATGGAACAACCGGTGCAGGAGTTGGTACTGCAACTTTGGGGAATCAATTAAATATTACTGGAGGTATATTTGCTGTTGTTAAAAATAAAGCTCCCGGTAATTTAACCATAAACAATAACCTATCATTAAATGGGGGAACTTTTATGATGACCTATTTAGCTGTTGCCTCCGGTGCACCTACAGTTACCTTAAACGGAAATTTGGCTCTTAATTCCGGAACATTTACTAAAGCAGGCTATACTCCACCATTTTTTGCCCCAACCGGATGTTTTAATTTTAACTTTAGTGGTTGGTTTGCAACTAGAACGTTCTCACAAACAAGTGCAACGGTAATTGGGAATACCTATTTTCAATGTACAGGTTCACCCACTACAAATGCACTTCAAATTAATTCTAATTTGAATCTTGGTTCAGGAGGTATTAGCATAACGAATACTGGAAGCGGCAGCGGATACTCCATTAATTTAAGATCTTTTGTAATAAGCAGTTCCGGTATGTTTCGTATAGCAAACGGTGGCCGCCTTAGAACTGAACATCCGGATGGGTTTTCATTAGCACCTGCCGCCAGCGGATGTATTCAAACTGCCACAAGAAGCTTGGGTGGTAGCTGTCTTTGGTCATTTGAAGGTAGTGGTTTACAAAAAACAGGAAACGGTTTTCCGGCTTCGGTTGATCAATTATCAGTAAATAACTCAGGAGGTGGATTAGAATTACAAAGAAGTGTTAGAATACAAAATGTTCTTACATTAACTAACTGTCACATGTATCTTGGTAATTATGATTTAACGATGCAAGCCTCAGCAAGTTATTCAGGAGGCGCAAGTAAAATGATTGTAACCAATGGAAACGGTATGCTTGTTAGAATTTTTAATGGTCCGGGATCATACACTTACCCCATTGGTGATAATACCGGAACAGTCGAGTACTCGCCCGTTACAATTAATTTTTCAAGCTTAAGCAATCCGGACTCAGTAGGGTTTAGAGTTACAAACACACAGCACCCTAACGATTTTAGTTTAACTGATTATTTGAAACGCTATTGGACTTGCGATAGTATAAATTCGCCCAACTACACCTATACCGCAAGTTTTACTTATGTTCAGGCTGATGTTGTGGGTTCTGAAACCGGTTTAAAAGTAGATCGTTGGAGTAATCCTTTAAGTACTTGGACACAAGATGCCGGTAGCTCGGTTAATACATTAACTAATGTTTTAACCACCTCAACACTCAACCAAACTACAGGAACACTTTTGCATAATGATTTTATAGGAAGGTCAAATGCACCTTTATTTTATCAAAGTGCTACTTCCGGAAATTGGAGCAGTCCTTCAGTATGGGAAGTTTCCAGTGATCCATTATTTGTTTCACCTCCGGGAGTACCTGCAGTTTCAGCTCCTGATGATAATAATAGTATAGGCATCTTTATTAGAAACACCCATAATATAGCTATTGCTTCGGCCACAGTTGCTGACCAGGTAACTATTGATGTCGGAGGCACACTTACCATCAACTCGAGTCAAACTTTTACTATACCAAACGGTACTGGAACTGATTTAACCGTTGAAGGAACACTAAATAATCAAGGCACTATAAGTAATACAGGAACTATAGAATTTAATAGTGGTGGCGTATATAATCATAATCAAAATGGAGGTACAATACCTACTGCCACCTGGAATACAGGATCCTTGTGTCAGGTAACCGGTGTAAACAATACTGTTCCGGCCGGAATAAATCAATCATTTTACAATTTTGAATGGAATTGTGCCTCTCAAAGCACCTATATTCATTTAAGCGGAGCATTAACAACAGTATCAAATAATTTTTCGTTAGTGAATACCGGTTCTCCAAGTAATGATTTACGTATGTTTAATAATAACAGCTCAGGAACATTAAATATTGGAGGGAATTTAACTATTACCGGAGGTCGTTTGGCACTTGTAAACTCTCTGTCAAGCGGCTCTGGTAATGCGGTTATCAATGTACAAGGCAATTTAACAGTTTCCTCTGGAATTTTGGATATGACAGGCTCTTCAGCCTTTACTGCAGGAAGTTCTAACTTAACCACACAAGGTGATTTTACTGTTTCTGGAACAGGAAGTATTGTTCGTTCTCAAAATGTACTCTCCCAAATAACACTCAATAAAGCGAGTGGCAGTCAGGCCTTTAATATTGCAACGAACAGTATAAATAGCAGCGATATTAAGTGGCAAATAGGCGATGGTGTTACTACAAATACGGTAACCTTTAACTCATCAGTAGCTATACATTCAGCAGCCTCATTTACTTTGGCTACTAATGCCACATTAAATTGCCAAAACTATATTTTAACAGGTGGATCGTTCAACAACCAAACCAACTCAAATCTTGGAATTGGTTCAGCAGATGGTATTGTGAATGCCCCTACTGCAATGGGTAATATCCAAACAACAAGCCGTACATTTCTGAGTTCTGCTCATTATATATATAATGGCTTAACCAACCAGAATACCGGAAATGGCCTACCTGCAACTCATTCAGGCATGCTAACTATTGACAACCAAGGAGGCGGAGGAAACAATACGGTTTCATTAAGTGTTAATAACGCAGTTGGAAATAATCTAGTTTTAGCAAACGGAATTTTAGCTATCGGAATTGGTCAACAATACAATATCAGTAATGCCGGTTCAGTTAATGCCACTTCGGGTGATTTTGCCACAGGAACAGCCGGAGGAATATTAAATTTTAATGCATCGGGTACTTTTAGCGGTTCATGTAATCCATTTATGGTTTATACATCCGGAGCTGTAGATTTTGGTAGTGGTACTGTTACCATACAAAACAATGGAGTATTTCGAATCAATACCGGTGGTAGTGCAATCAACAATGGGCCATATTATGCTCTTGGTTCAACTTTAGAGTATTACCCCGGAGGTACTTATAACCGAGGTATTGAATGGAATTCTACATCCGGCAGAGGCTATCCGCATCATGTTCAAGTAGCAAATAATACAACCTTCAACCCTGCCGGTTTGGGTGCTATAAATGCTGCAGTAGCCCTAAATACAGGTGGTGATCTATATATTACATCGGGGTCAAGCTTTGATATGAGCTCGGGTGGTAACAATATGACGGTGCCACTAGACGTTTCAGGTTCAATTATATTTGCCGGAACCTTAAAAGGTTCAGGTGCGGCAGGCGGTCATATTGAATTAAACGGGAACTGGACAAATAATGGGGCATCTATCCTAAATTTTATACCTAATAACAGAAGTGTTGTTTTTAATGGAAGTGCTTTGCAAACTATAGGTGGTAGTAACACCACCGTAAACCCTTTTGATGACTTAAGTATAAACAATTCAGCCGGAGTAACTTTAAGCAGTATAAATGCACAAGTTAAAAATACCTTAACACTAAGCACCGGAAAATTTGATTTAAACAATAACGTATTGACCATAGGCTATACGGGTAATAATGGTGCGATTATTGGAGGCAGTTCCAGTTCTTATATTATATCGGGTTTGGCTACAGCTCAAGTTATTCGTTATACTACAAGCAATAATACCACGTATAATTTCCCGATTGGCGATGTCTTAAACTATTCTCCAATAGATGTTCAATTTAACAACGATCCAATGGCAGGGAATACAACATTAACAGTTGCTGTGCTACCTATAGCGCATCCCGACCGTGGTACTGCAACAAACTATCTTTCTCGATATTGGATTGTAGAGCCCAGCAATTTACCTTCGGTTACTACATCGTACGGTGTCGTGTATCAGTATGCCAATATTGATATAAATGGTGTAGAAGCAAATTTAAAACCTTTTAAACACAATAGTTTGGGCTGGATTGCTGCTGTGGGCAGTGGGGCAAATTATGAAATGGGAACCGGAAGTTTAAATGTTGGCACCAACACAATAACATGGACAGGCTTAAACAACTTTAGTGATTTTACCGGTTTGGGTAATGGCACTCCGCTACCAATTAATCTATTATCGTTTGACGTTCAAGCTCTTCCTAATGAAGTTAAACTCAGTTGGAGCACTGCCACCGAAGTTAATAATGACTTTTTTACCATAGAACGTTCAACTGATGGAATTTCATTTGAACCTATTGGGGAAATTGATGGGGCAGGAAATAGTAATCAAATTTTAAGCTATGTGCTTTATGATGAAAAGCCTTTAGATGGTACATCATTTTACCGGTTAAAGCAAACAGATTTTGATGGACAATGGACTTACAGCACTATAAAAGCTGTATCTTACAATATACAAGCTCCACTTGTGTTTGCAGTTTATCCAAACCCTAGTACAAACGGAGGCGTTCATATTCAAATTCCATCTGACCAGCATCAACAAACACTAACAATTAACTTAGTTGACATGTTGGGACACATTATTGAAAGCAAACAAGTAATTAGAAAAAATGCAACCGAAGTGTATTTTATGGATATTAGCTCCCTATCAAATGGGTTTTATCAAATTCAAATTTTGAATGATGATCATTTGTTATATCATCAAAAAATTTCTATTATTAAGTAATTAATTTGCATATTTTTTCTGTAAAACAAGGCTGGAATTTTTCCGGCCTTGTTTTGTATTGGGTCTTTTAAAAAATTAATAGCTTCCTATATTATTATTCCTAACTTTGCGTGTGATTAAGAAAAAATTATGGATAAATTTTCGTATTTGAGTAATGGTCACATTACCAGCGTTGATGACAATTACAAGCACTATTTAGAGAGTCCTGAATCAGTAGAGCAGGGGTGGAGAACATTTTTTGAAGGATTTGAATTTGCCCGAAAAAATTATGCTGTTGATACTGATGTTCCTGACAATTTGAGTAAAGAATTTCAGGTTATTAATCTCATTAATTTATATCGAAGTACCGGCCATTTATTTACGCAAACCAATCCGGTTCGTGAACGTAGAAAGTACACTCCTACTCTTGATGATTTGTATCTCATTGGCCTTGGTGAAGCCGATATGGAAACCGTTTTTCAGGCCGGAAATCAAATAGGTATTGGTCCGGCAAAATTGAAAGATATTATTGCCTTTCTAAAAAAAACGTATTGTAACTCTATAGGTGCAGAGTTCAGATATATACGCAACCAAAAAACATTAGATTGGTTGCAACAACGCATGGAGAGTACACAAAATACACCTCAATTCACTAAAGAGGAAAAACTTCGTTTGCTCCAAAACATTAGCAAAGCAGTAGTTTTTGAAAGTTTTTTACATACCAAGTTTGTTGGGCAAAAACGATTCTCATTAGAAGGTGCTGAGTCTATGATTCCTGCTCTTGATGCTGTTATCGAAAAGGGTGCTGAATTGGGAATTGAAGAATTTGTAATAGGTATGGCGCACCGTGGACGATTGAATGTACTGGCAAATATTTTACATAAAACCTATGAAGATATTTTTAGTGAGTTTGAAGGTAAAGAATATGAAGACTCTCTTTTTGATGGAGATGTTAAGTACCATCAAGGCTACAGTGCCGATATAAAAACACAAACCGGACGAAAAGTACATTTAAGTCTTACTCCCAATCCATCACATTTAGAAGCTGTTAGTTCCGTTGTTGAAGGAATTTCCAGAGCCAAAATAGATGCTGCCTATCAAGGCAATTATAAAAAACTCGCCCCTATTCTTATTCATGGAGATGCCGCGATTGCTGCTCAAGGTGTTGTTTATGAAGTAATTCAAATGTCTAAATTAGATGGTTATAAAACCGGAGGAACCATACATTTGGTTATCAACAACCAAATAGGATTTACAACCAACTATCATGATGCGCGCTCGAGTACATATTGTACCGATATAGCTAAAGTTGTGCTATCACCTGTGTTTCATATTAATGGAGATGATGTAGAAGCTATGGTTTTGGCTATACGTTTAGCCGTTGAATTTCGTCAAAAATTTCACAAAGATGTATTCATTGATTTATTATGCTACCGAAAATACGGTCATAATGAAGGAGATGAACCGCGTTTTACACAACCCATATTGTATAAGGCAATTGCTGCTCATCCCAATCCCCGCGAGATTTATGTTAGAAAGTTGATAGCCGAAGGAAGCATAGACGAAACTAAAGCTAAAGAAATAGAAAAAGCTTTTAAAAAGCTACTACAAGACAGGCTTGATGAGGCCAAACAAATTAGTACCGCAAAAATAACATCTTTTCTTGAAGGTATTTGGAAGGGCGTACGCAGAGATAAAGAACAGGATTTTGAACATTCACCCATTACCGGAGTAAATAAAGAGCTGCTTTTGTATATTGGACAAAAGACTTCATACTTACCCGAAGGGAAAAAGTTTTTTAGTAAAATTGAAAATATTTTTCACGACCGACAAAAAATGTTGGAAGGCGAAGGAAGTTTAGATTGGGCTATGGGCGAAATATTAGCTTATGGTTCGTTGCTTTGCGAAAATTATCCGATTCGTTTTGGAGGACAGGATGTTGAGCGGGGAACATTTTCTCATCGTCATGCCGTAATTAAAATTGAAGATAGTGAAGAAGAATATGTTCCATTAAATAACTTGGACCGCATTCAGGCAAAATTTCAGATTTTCAATTCTCTCCTTTCAGAGTATGCGGTTCTTGGTTTTGAATATGGCTACGCAATGGCCACTCCTTATGGGTTAACAATTTGGGAGGCTCAATTTGGTGATTTTAATAACTGTGCTCAAGTTATTTTTGACCAATATATTTCAAGTGCTGAAGACAAATGGCGCAGAATGAATGGAATTTGTGTTTTTTTACCACATGGATACGAAGGCCAGGGGGCCGAACATAGCAGTGGTCGTTTAGAGCGATTCTTGCATCTTTGTGCTGAAAGTAATATGTATGTTGTTAATGTAACTACTCCGGCCAATTTTTTCCATTGTTTACGCAGACAGCTTCACAGTTCTTTCCGCAAGCCCTTAATTGCATTTACCCCCAAGAGCTTATTGCGACATCCGAAGTGTGTATCAAAATGGAATGAATTTACGCAAGGAGGTTTTCAAGAAATTATAGATGACCCCAACGCACAAGTTGAAAAAGTTACTGAAATATTGTTTTGTACCGGAAAAATATATTACGACCTTTTGGAACGTAAATTAAGCACCCAAGCAGAGCATAAAGCTATTGTACGAATTGAACAGATGTATCCATTTCCAAATAAACAACTAAATACCCTTGTTACCAAATACAAAAAGGCAAAATCATATACATGGGTTCAGGAAGAGCCAGAAAATATGGGTGCTTGGAGTTTTATGCTGAGAACTTTAAGACATCTTAATTTAAAAATAGTATCGAGAAAAGAAAGTGCGAGCCCTGCTACAGGTTCATCTAAAGCTCATATAAAACAACAAGAAGAAGTAATTAACAAAGCCTTTGCTTAGTTTTTATATGTATTTTGATAAAATAATTTAATAAGACGCTTATGATTATAGAAATAAAAGTACCCAGCCCGGGCGAGTCTATTAGCGAAGTTCAAATTGCCAGATGGCTAAAAAAAGACGGAGATTACGTTGAGAAAGACGATGAGTTATGTGAAATAGATTCGGATAAGGCTACGCTTACAGTAAATGCAGAAGAAAACGGACAATTAACTTTATTAGTTAAAGAAGGTGATACCGTGAAAGTAGGCGATAGTATTGGAAAGATTGACACCAGTATTAGTGCGCCAAGTAAAGCACCCGAGGCTAAAACTCCTGCTCCTCCTAAAGAAGAGAAAGTTTCGACTCCATTGCCCGAGAAAGTAACAGCTATGAAAGCCTCTGAATCTTCTACCACGAGTTCTTATGCTAAAGGAACTCCTTCACCGGCAGCCAAAAAGCTTATTACTGAGCATAAAATACCCGTTGCTTCTATAAGTGGAACGGGTAAAGACGGCAGAATAACCAAAGGAGATATTTTAAGTCTCTTGGCACAGGGCTTTGCCCCCCAAAAAGATGCACTGCCCAATCGCGAAACTGATAGACAAAAAATGACTACCCTGCGTAAAAAGCTTTCGCAACGTTTAGTGGCTGTTAAAAACGAAACTGCAATGCTCACTACCTTCAACGAAGTGGACATGAGCAGTATTATGAATATTAGAGCAAAATATAAAGACACTTTTAAGGAAAAACATGGTGTGAATGTTGGCTTTATGAGTTTCTTCACAAAGGCTGTTACTGAGGCTTTGCAATTGTTTCCGGCTGTTAATGCCATGATTGATGGAGACGAAATAGTTTACCATAAATATTGTGATATTGGTATTGCCGTTAGTGCTCCAAAAGGATTAGTTGTCCCGGTACTTCGCAATGCTGAAATGATGAGCTTTGCCGAAATAGAAAGCGGTATAAAAAACTTAGCCCTAAAAGCCCGCGATAATAAAATTTCAATTGAAGAAATGACAGGTGGAACTTTTACTATTACCAATGGCGGGGTATTTGGCAGTATGATGAGTACCCCTATTATTAATCCTCCGCAAAGTGCCATACTAGGCATGCATAATGTTATAGAACGCCCCGTAGCTGTTAATGGTAACGTTGAAATAAGGCCTATAATGTATGTAGCATTATCTTATGATCATCGAATTATTGATGGAAGAGAATCTGTTGGTTTTTTAGTGAAGGTAAAAGAGATGCTTGAAAATCCGATTAAACTCCTATTTAGTTCTAAAGCCCCTGAAGAAATTTTGTTGGGCATATAAATATAGCCTTAGTTATGCTATTTATTTCGAGTATTAGTAATTCTAAAATAAAAGCTGTTCAGAAGCTCGAAAAGTCAGGAAACAGAAAAGAAAGTGGCTTATTTACTGTTGAAGGGAAAAAGGAAATTGAGTTGTGCGCTGAGGCCGGGTATGAAATAACAGAGTTGTATTATTGTTCGGAGTTGATAAAAGGAGAATTGTTAACCCAAAAAACAATGGCTCATAAGGCGCAATACATAGAAATAACCCTTCCTGTATTTCAAAAAATAGCTTACCGCGATAGCAGTGATGGATATTTAGCTGTTGTTCGATCAAAATACCAAAGTTTAGATGCGTTGAAACTTTCCCAAGTTCCATTAATCATTATTCTTGAATCAATAGAGAAGCCTGGAAACTTAGGAGCTATTTTACGGACAGCAGATGCAGCGCAAGTTGATGCTGTTATAGTTTGCGATAAAAAAACAGACATTTTTAATCCGAATACAATTAGAAGCAGTTTAGGCTGTGTATTTACCAAACAAATAGTTTGTTGCAGTAACGAAGAGTGTTTATCCTGGTTAAGAACTAAAAATATTAGAACGTATTCTGCTGCGCTCACCGCAACAGAGTGGTATCACGAACAAAATTTTAGTGAAGCAACAGCACTTGTATTTGGGACTGAAGCAGAAGGTTTAAGTAAGTTTTGGCTGGAAAAATGTGACCAGCAAATAAAAATTCCTATGCAAGGAAAAATAGACTCTCTAAATGTTTCAGGAAGTTGTGCTATCATCACGTATGAAGCTCGAAGGCAAAGAGGGTTTAAGTAATTTTAGCGATTTCTGCTATTAAGGGGCTGTATAGCATAATAGTTATCTTTTTGTAATTTTATAGAAAATTAAATATGGCAGGAAATACTTTTGGTACTCTTCTTAAACTAAGCTCTTTTGGCGAAAGCCATGGTGAAGCTATTGGTGGTATAATTGACGGATTTCCTTCAAATATTGAAGTTGATTTTGAATTTATTCAACTGCAACTTGAACGTAGGCGCCCGGGGCAAAATGTCTTAAGTACTCCAAGAAATGAAAAAGATAAAGTTATTTTTTTATCGGGTATTTTTGAGGGTAAAACAACCGGCACTCCTATTGCCTTTTTAATTTATAATACCGATAAAAAGTCAGAAGATTATGATCATTTAAAAGAGGTATTCAGACCCTCACATGCCGATTATACGTATACTGCAAAATATGGAAATAGAGACCATAGAGGTAGTGGGCGGGCTTCCGCACGTGAAACATTAAGCAGAGTGGTGGCTGGTGCTTTAGCGCAAATATGGCTTAAACATCATGACGTTTCAATTAGAGCTTATGTTACACAGATAGGCCCTATTAAAGCACAGTTACATGGTTCTGCTTTCGACTATAAGGCAATAGAGCACAATATGGTAAGGTGCCCTGATATGGAAGCAGCCAAAGAAATGATAAAGCTCATGGAACAAACAAAATTAGAAGGAGATACTTTAGGAGGCATTATACAGGGTGAAATTATTGGAACACCCGCAGGTATTGGAGAACCTGTTTTTGATAAACTTCATGCTGAATTAGGCAAAGCCATGCTAAGCATTAATGCGGTAAAAGGTTTTGAATTAGGAAAAGGTTTTGAAGCCGCTGCTATGAAAGGCTCTGAACATAACGATTTAATGGCTGTAAAGGATGGCACTATACAATTTTTATCCAATAACTCGGGAGGAATTCAAGGCGGTATAAGCACCGGAGAAAATATTACTTTTAAGGTAGCTTTTAAACCTGTTTCTTCAATAAAAACGCCTCAAAAAACTGTTGATAAGAAGGGTCAAAATATTCAAATTCAAATAGAAGGCAGACATGATGTTTGTGTTGTGCCAAGAGCTGTACCCATTGTAGAAGGAATGGCCGCATTGGTTATTATGGATTTTATATTAAGACAAAAAGCGTATAACAATAAATAATTCATTGTTTAACTTAATCATTGGCTTTTACTAGGCTTCCTTAATTCACTTTTGAATTACTCGGTGTCGTACAATTGCCGCAATTCTATATCCTTTATAGGTAAAAGCTTAAACGGGTATAGGGCTCGTAAAATTTTATAATCAAAACGAATAAGGTTGTTCTTTTTAGCAAAATTCAAAACTTTATCCACTTTCGCTCTTTGGTCGCGTAAAAATAAAAAAGCATTTAATATGTAGTTACCACTGTATGTTTTTAGAATATGTTCTATTTCTTTTTGCCGTTTGTCGCCTCCTGTGCCCGTTTTATGTGCATCGTGTACACGATACATAGCCATATTTCTTGATATATATCTAAAATCAACTTGTTGCTTTTGAGCCCTTAAAAACCAATCCCAATCAAAAACAAAATGGAGCTTTTCATTTAAAACTCCGGTAGCCTCCCATGATTTGCGTGACCAAAAACTACTGGGTTGAATAATGTAATCATGTAAAGCTAGAGTGTAGTTCTCGGCCTTTACTTTTATTTTACTGTATTTAATTTCCTTTTGTGGTTCAAAAATATAACCTGACTCACCATATAGAACTTCTTTTTTAGAAATATCCATATTTTTTGCCACAAAATTTAAGGTATCCGGAAGGTAATAATCATCCGAGTTGATCCAACATAATATATCACCAGTTGCTTTTTTAAAGCCTTGATTAATAGCATCTGCCTGCCCATTGTCTTTTTGACTAACCCAATAATCTATTTGATGTTCATATTTTTTAATTACCTCAACAGTATTATCAGAACTACCACCATCAAAAATAAAATATTCCAAATTGGGGTAATTCTGATTTAAAACAGATTTTATAGTGTCTTCGATATACTGCCCTTGGTTAAAAGAGGGAGTTACTACCGTAATTTTAGGAAGTGTACTACTCATAAATAATTCGGAATTTAAAATTACAAAGTTCTCAATTTTTCAATGGTTACATAATATCTTTAAAAATAACCTTCCTGTTCTTTAATATTTTCTATTTTTGATACATAAATTGTAAGCTATTTGCCTTGTTTGCTCCTATTGCTTTGTTTTTATACAATCGCCCCAATCATGCCCAAAAGGCCATTGAAGCGTTATTAAAAAATCCTGAGGCCCCAAAAAGTGAGTTGTATATTTTTTGTGATGGGGCAAAGAAAAATACTGCTGTTGAAGAATTAGAAAACATCAAAGAAACCCAAAATTTTGCTCAAAGCGTAAGCGGATTCAAAAAGGTACATCTTAAAATAAACACTACTAATTTAGGTCTAAAAAAATCTATCATACAAGGCCTGTCTGAAGTTCTTCAAAATAATTCTAAAGTAATTGTTTTGGAAGACGACATTATTGTTGCCCCTCATTTTTTACACTTTCAAAACGAAGCCTTAGCCAAGTACATAAATGACAATCGTGTTGCTGGGGTTTCGGGTTACTCTTTCCCAATAAAAGAAACATCACCATTTTTTACCCGAACAGGCTCCTGTTGGGGTTGGGGAACTTTCAAAAGAGTATGGGATAACTTTAAAGAAGAGCAACATAAACTTGATTTGAGTCAAATAGATTCTGATGAATTGGGCTTGTTTAATGTTTGTGGCCATGTTTATTCTGACATGTTTGAGAAAACTAAATTAGGGAAATTACAGTCTTGGGCTGTCGAGTTTTATGTTTATTATTTTAGTAAAAAACAGTATTTTATTATGCCCGGAGCTAATCTTGTAAACAATATAGGCTTTGATGGTAGCGGAACACATAAAATAAATCGTAATTTTTTAACCGACAACAACCCTATAGGCTTTATTGAAAAAATTAATTTTCCAGATCATGTGTATGAAAACAAAAACATCCGTAAAAAAATACAGCTATTGTATCAAAAAGAGTTTGCTCGCCCAACTTTATTCATTTCTTTGCTTAATAAGCTCAAATCTGTATTTTTAGGCAATGAAAAAAGTGCTACTTAATTTATTGCAACGGTTTATAGTTCGTACTTCTTTACAGTCGCTGATTATTCAACAGCATCAAAAAGATGTTGTAGCCCAAAACAAAAAGAGGGTATCTGGTAATGAGTACACATTTTATCCCGAAACACATATTGCCAATCAACAAAACAATCCTTTAAAAATACACATTGGCCGCCAAACACATGTTAGAGGTACTTTATTAATTTTTAGATATGGTGGAAAAATTACAATTGGTCACAATTGCTATATTGGCGAAGGGAGTAGAATTTGGTCTGGTGATGAAGTTCGAATTGGCAATCATGTACTTATTGCCCATCAAGTAAATATAGTTGACACCCAGGCCCATGAGTTAGATGCTGACACCCGAACTGATCGATACATAGATTTGATTAATAACGGGCCTTGGAAAGAAAAAGGACTTATAGAAACTGCCCCAGTGGTAATTCATGATAAAGCCTGGATAAGTTTTAATGCGGTTATTTTAAAAGGTGTTATCATTGGCGAGGGAGCCATAGTTGCAGCTGGAAGTGTTGTTACAAAAAATGTGGAGCCTTATACCCTAGTTGGTGGCAATCCTGCAGTATTTATAAAAAAACTTAAAAATTAATTCACCCTTGTTTTTTAATATCAAAAAAAAATCTCCTTCTATGATTGAAAAACAAAGTTTACAAGTTACGGCAATATACCAGTCTATTCAAGAATTGAAGTGCCTTGAGGGAAAGCTGATTGCCCTAAAGAACCGAGAACGAGAAAGCGAAATCATACACAATTTGAATGAAGCCGAATTTAAAGTTTTCTCACAATGGGGCGATGATGGTATTATTCAGTTTTTAACTGAATATTTAAAATTGGAAAATAAAGTTTTTATTGAGTTCGGAGTTGAAAACTATCAGGAATCAAATACACGCTTTTTGATGCTTAACAATTGCTGGAAAGGCTTGGTTATAGATGCCTCAAAAGAAAATATAGCAGCCATAAAATCAGATAATTTATACTGGCAGTATCATTTAGAGGCTTTATGTAGTTTTATAACAAAAGAAAATATTAATTCTCTTCTACATCAGTTCTGTATAAAAAACACCCCCGATTTACTTGTAATAGATATTGATGGGAATGACTATTGGGTTTGGGAAGCTATGGGGATAAGTCCACCTTTGTTAGTTATTGAATACAATAGCCTTTTTGGGAGCGACCGAGCCATTTCTGTTCCATATCAAGCAGATTTTATTCGCCATAAGGCACATTACAGTGGTTTATATTATGGAGCATCGCTGGCTGCATTAATACATTTAGGAGAGCGTAAAGGATATACTTTAGTTGCTTGCAACAATAACGGAAATAATGCGTACTTTGTAAGAAATGATAAACTAAAGCAATTAAAACCATATACTGCAGATCAGCTATTTAAAAAAGCAAGCTTTCGTGAAAGCCGAAATGAACAGGGAAAGCTTAGCTATTTAAACTATGAAGAAGCAAGCGCTCTAATTAAACAATTACCAATTGTAAATATATTAACAGGAGAAAAAGAAAATTTATAAACTTGAGTTGAGATATGTATATTTTAATTATTGGAAGTAATGGATTTATTGGGAGCCATGCCACTCAATTTTTTATCAATCAAGGTTATCGGGTAAGGGTTTGTGATATTCATCAAAAAACACCAGATACCTTTTTACTTAATGAAAACCTTTCAAACTTACCTGTTCTTTTTGAACATCAGCAATATGATGTTTGTTTAAATGCATCGGGAAGTGCTACTGTAGCTTTTTCGATAGAACACCAAGAAGAAGATTACAGACTAAACTATTTGAATGTTGAAATCATCTTGAATTCCCTCAAAAAATACAATCCAAATTGTAAATTTATTAACCTTTCAAGTGCAGCGGTATATGGCAATCCTATAACGTTACCATTATCTGAAAAATCAAACAAAAAGCCTGTTTCGCCTTACGGAAAGCATAAATTACTAAGCGAAAAACTGTTGGAACTATATGCCAAAATCAATCAAACTCCTTGTATAAGTATGCGTATTTTTTCGGTTTATGGTAATGGGTTAAGAAAACAATTATTTTGGGACATTTATCAGCAACTTAAAAAAAATAATACCCAAGTTGAACTTTACGGTAATGGCCTTGAAACGAGAGATTTTATTCATATTTCTGATTTGATGAAAGCAATTAACCTCATTATTCGGGAAGGCTCATTCAACGGTACAGCTGTAAACGTAGCCAGTGGCACTTCATATACGGTGCATCAGGCTGCTGAGATATTTATAAAACATATAAGCCCACAAACAAAAATAGTGTTTAACGGGTTGATAAAAAAAACAGACCCTAGATTTTGGGAAGCAAATATTGACTCTTTGAAAGGGCTCGGATTTTACCCTGAAACAACCCTAGAACAGGGATTAAAAAACTATGCTCTATGGCTGCAAGGATTAGACTAGCACTAGTTTATAAGTATGATGAGTCGTGGATTGCCGGAACCTATTATTTAAGCAATCTTATTTATGCCCTTAAAACACTTCCTGAAAAATGGCAACCCGAAATTATTTTATATACCGACACTTTACAAGATAAAGAACACATAGAAAGAATTGGCTACCCCCGGTTGCAACACAAAAAGTATTTATCCAAATACAATGCTTTTGAGAGAGCGGCTAACAAAATAAGCAGAGTACTCTTGAATCGAAATATTTTTGAAAAAAGAATGACCGATAAAGATTTGGATTACGCTATTTTACTTAGACGTAGCTGGGATACTGATTTATTGAGTAACAGTAAAAAAATTTTTTGGATTCCCGATTGCCAAGAGCTTTTAATGCCTAGTTTATTTTTTAATCGCGAGTACGAAGGCCGAAAGCATGTTTACAACGAGATACTAACCTCAAAAAGCAAAATATTATTTAGCAGCAAAGCAACCAAGAAAGATTTTTTAAGTTTTTATCCTCAAACTATAAACCCATTATATGTAATTCCATTTGCTGTTTCACTTCCCGATTTTAAAGACATTTCATTTCAGCAAACAGCCTCAAAGTACCACATCACAAAACCTTATTTTATAGTTCCTAATCAATTTTGGAAACATAAAAATCATAAATTAGTGTTAGAGGCTGTTCTTATGCTTAAGTCAAAGGGCATAGAAGTATCTGTTGTTTTTACTGGAAAAGAACTTGATTTCAGAAATCCGGAATATCCGGAAAGCATAAGAAAGCTAGCGCAAAAACATGATTTACTCGATCAAATTAAATTTTTAGGGTTTATTCCACACAAGGAACAATTGTGTTTAATGGCAAATTGTATAGCTATTATTCAACCCTCTCTGTTTGAAGGGTGGAGTACTGTAGTTGAAGATGCTAAATCATTAAATAAATGGATTTTACTATCTGATATTCCCGTACATAGGGAACAAATAAAAATGAATGTCAGTTTTTTTAAGCCCGATTCGCCTCTTGAATTAGCAAATCTTATTCAAAATACGGAAAAAGAAATCCGTAAAGTTGAAAAAATTGATTATAATGATGCCATAAAGCACTTTGGGAAAGAATTTGTAAAAATGCTTAGAGAGTGAAAAAAAAGCCCTTTTTTTTAAAAAAAGGGCTTTATAACTAAATTCGAATCTGATTAATGAGCAGCTTCTGGAGTTGCAGCAGCAGCAGTTGTATCAGCAACCGGTGCAGCAGCTTCTTCAGTTACAGGAGCAGCTTCAGTTGTAGTTTCTTCTGTAGCAGGAGCAGCTTCAGTTGCAGCTTCTTCAGTTTTAGCACCACCACAAGCAGTTGCTAACATTGCTACTGTAAAAGCAGCAAAAACGAATTTAAATAAATTTTTCATTTTTTTTAGTTTATTTGGTTAATAATAATTATACCCTTAATCTTAAAAAAAAGAAAAGGTAACCCAATACCTGAATATTTTTTTTATTTGGGTTACCTTTGGGCATTAAAAGTATAAAGAGTGTACCCTGAAAAGAAGGAAATAAACCTGTCTGATGAGCAAATTATTAGTGCCTTGCGCAATAATGATGACAGTGTACTCAACGTTCTTTATAAATTGTATTTTGGTTCGGTTAGTCATTTTGTAATGAGCAACAACGGTAATGCTGATGATGCCAAAGATATATTTCAAGAAGCTGTAATTGTGTTTTACCAAAACATTATGGATCAAAATTTTGATCTTCAATGCAAAATTAAAACCTATTTATACTCAGTAAGCCGCCTCATGTGGCTAAAAAAAATAAAAAAGAACAGCACCATGGTTAATGGTATTGCCGATTTTTCTGAGTATGTTGTGCTTACTGAAAATGAATCGGAGGCAATCGAGGAAAAAGAATTACTTTATACTAAAATGACTCATGTACTCCAAGAATTGGGAGAACCCTGTAAAACAATAATTGAGGACTTTTACATCCATCAACTCAATATGGTTGAAATTTCTGAAAAGTTTGGATACACTAATGCAGATAATGCCAAAACACAAAAGTATAAATGTTTGATGCGCTTAAAAAAGCTTTTCTTTAAACATGAGGAGAAATTAAAAATATGAAAACGAGTAAAGATTTAGAAGAAATTGAATTATATCTTGATGGGAAACTATCGGAACAAGATGTTGCTTTGTTTGAAATTAGATTACAAACAGACCCTGAAATGTTACAAGTGTTTTTGGAGTATAAGAAAATTAAAGAATCACTTTTCTTATATGGAAAAAGAGTCAAACTAAAGCAAAAATTAGAAAAAATTCATCAGGAAACAATTGGTGACAATAGCTATAAAAAGCCGCACCAATTAAAAGTTTTTTGGTTGCAACATTATAAGGTTATGGCAGTAGCCGCATCGGTTTCGTTATTGGTAGCTTTGTCAAGTATTATGTATTTAAATTTTCAGAAAGAACAAGTAAGGCAAAGTACAAACTTCAAAGTATTAAAGCGCGACATTGACAAAATAAAACGTTCTCAAAATGCCTTAATTAACAATATAAACTCGGCAAAGAAAGCAGATGTACCTGTGGCTAACTATAGTGGTACTGGGTTTGCAATATCACGAGACGGTTATTTTATTACTAGTTTGCATTTGATTAAAGGTGCTGATTCGGTATTTATCCAGAACAAACACATTCAAAATTACAAAGCAGTAACTGTTTTTAGAGATGTACAATCAGACATTGCAATTCTTAAAGTGGTATCGCCTGAGTTTGTTTCATATAGCTCGCTCCCTTACAGTTTTTCTGAAAAAAGTGGCAATTTGGGTGAGCAGGTATTTACTTTAGGTTATCCTCGCGAAGATATTGTTTATGGCGATGGAGCTCTTAGCGCTTCTTCGGGTTACGAAGGTGATACAATTTCTTATCAAATATCTATTCCAGTAAATCCAGGAAACAGTGGCGGGCCTTTAATAGACGGCAGTGGCAACATTATTGGGTTAATCAGTGGTAAATTAACGGAAACCGAAGGGACTGCGTTTGCCATTAAGTCTCAAAATATTGTATCTGTAATAGATAGCTTAGCTATTGATTCACTTCATGTTGGCTTTAAGCTTAACAAAAAAAATAACTTAATAGGACTTAGTCGGGTAAACCAAATTAAAATTTTAAAAGACTATATTGTAAACATTAAAGTTTATAATAACGGGAAATAAAATAGTTACTGTTTTTTTGAAGCAGCAGTTTTTTTCCTTTGCTTTATATTTTCTGAAGGTAAATCACGCCAATTAAATATATCTTCGTGACTTATAGGGCGGTATATAGAAAACCAGTTAAAATCTTTAAGTTTCATATCGGCCGGGTTTACCTCATTAGGTGGTTTCATTGTTCCTGATGGTTTTTTATACATTTTAATTTTCTCGACCTTACTGTCGTGGATATAAACAGACATATCGCTACATTCGGCTTTGTTTACACCAACCAATGAGCTATCTGCATCTTCTTTAATATAATAGATAGTTTCTCCGTTGCCGTAAATATCAATTTTTCGCAATTCATTTTCCAGAAAAAAACCGGTCATTGTTTTTCCCTTTATTTGATTGAATCTTAGGCTATCATATTGAGAAACAATAAAGGCATTATTCATCAAATTGAGTTGCATAATTTTTCCATCAAAAAGTTTAACATTTACAAACTCAGCCGTAAGCTGGTTTGCCTCATTCCACAGTATGGGTGTGGTATATAAATTCATTAATGAATCACTTGAGCAATAAACCAAGGAGTCGCATAAACCTTGAAAATCTTTTTTGTAAAACTTTACCTTATGGTAAGCATATATCATTCGGTGTGCACTACCCACAGAGTCTTCCATTTGCACATTGGGCTTATAGTCCTTTTTGTTTTTATTTTTGTTCAACTCTTCATTTTCCTTTATTTTTTTTAAGGCAAAATAAGTACTGTCGTAACTTGCTTTAAGCGTATCGGCATGTAAAAAAAGGGTGTCTTCTTTAAAATATTGTATCATAACCGCCCTATTGGTAACTATTGATTTTTCAGCCTGTTCAAAATATTCCAGCAAATGTCCTTGGATGCTTACTTTTTGAGCACTATCTAGTATTTCAACATTTTTCATAGCTTTTCCATAACCATTTTTTTGATCATAATATAAACTATCGCCTCTTAGTTTTTGGTCTTTATTTTTGAGCCAGGCATTTTTATTAAACTGTGCTTTATCTGTTTTTGTGTTATACCAACCATTTTCGCAATATATTCGGTTGCTCTCCCCTATTATATGTGTAGGTCCTTGAAAAAAGGCTGTTTCGGTTGGTGTATGGTAACGTAACGTATCGCAGTACATTTTATAGTCTTGATTTAACAAAACAACATCTTTTTTAAAATAGAGGTTTTTCTGATTACTGTAATAATAACCAAACTGGCTTGTAAGTGTGTTTTCACGGGTAACAATTTTCCCTTTTTGAGTATAATATCCAATGTTACTTTGCATATTAAAATCAAGCTGAGTAGTTGTTAGGGTCATATCCTTGTCTTTAAGGGTAACTGTTTTTCCGTTAACCAAAGCTATTTTCGTATTGCCATTATATTTCAAATTGTCGCCATTTAAATGAATGCTATCTCCTTGGTTTATATGAATATTTCCAAAGGCATCAAGGGCATTATTATCATAATAATAGGCACTATCAGCATACATTAAAATATTATCTTGCTTAAATTGGACATGACCTAAAAGTCTTTTTGCACCATTCCCCAAGTCTTCGTCAAACTCAAATGAGTCGGCATTCACAATTTCTATTTTACTTACTTTTTGTGCGTGCAAAGGAGTTTTTAAAAACAGCACAAGTAAAAGAGGAAATATAAGCCTGATACGGTTAACCCTATTTGTAATAGAAATTTTACGCCTGTTCAAACAGCTTTGAAGCCGTAAGAAGTTTAAAAAGTAACTACAAGATATTAATTGAAAAGACAATTATATACTTCTGATGATGGTTTGTTTTCTATTAGGTCCTACCGATACAATTCTGACAGGAACATTAACTTCATTTTCGATAAATGAAATATAATTCAACAATGCTTCGGGCAACTCATTTTCATGACTTGTTTCGGTTAAGTCTTTATACCATCCTTTTAACTCAGTATATACCGGTTGTGCTCTTGCAAGATCGTAATCATAAGGGAATTCTGCACTTGTTTTTCCGTCAATTTTATAAGCAGTACAAACTTTAATAGTTTCAAACTGACTCAGAACATCGGCTTTCATCATAACCAGTTCTGTTACTCCACTAATCATAATAGCATATTTTAATGCCGGTAAATCAAGCCAGCCGCATCTTCGTAAACGTCCTGTTGTAGAACCATATTCATTGCCTGTTTTCCGAATAAGTTCTCCTATTTCATCATTGAGTTCGGTTGGAAAAGGACCGCTACCTACTCGGGTACAATAGGCTTTGAAAATACCTATTACTTTCCCTATTTTATTAGGAGCTATTCCCAGTCCGGTACAGGCTCCGGCACAAGTAGTAGTTGATGAGGTAACAAAAGGATAGGTTCCAAAATCAATGTCCAAAAGAGAGCCCTGTGCACCTTCGGCCAAAATTGACTTATTTTGAGTTAAGGCATTATTCAAGTAAAAATCACTGTCTACAAATGGTATTTTTTTTAGTATTTCAAGACTTTCAAACCATTCAAACTCCATGCGTTCCAACTGCTGATATGAAAATTCATAAAATAAGAGCAATTGTTTGTGCTTTTCAACCAAGGCATTGTATTTTTCTTGAAATTCGGGCTGTAAAATATCGCCAACTCTTATGCCATTACGACCTGTTTTATCCATATAGGTTGGCCCAATACCTTTTAAAGTGGAGCCTATTTTCTCTTTTCCTTTAGCTGCTTCAGAAGCGGCATCTAGCAAACGATGGGTAGGTAAAATAAGGTGTGCTTTTTTTGAAATCACCAAGCATTTAGGAACATCAACACCTATTTTAGAAATTGATGCTATTTCCTTACAAAGTACTACCGGATCAATAACTACACCGTTGCCTATTACATTTAAGGTATTAGACCTGAATATTCCAGAGGGAATGGTGTGAAGTACATGTTTTAAACCATCAAATTCGAGCGTGTGTCCGGCATTTGGGCCTCCCTGAAAGCGAGCTATTAAATTATAATTAGGAGTAAGAACATCAACTATTTTACCTTTTCCTTCATCGCCCCATTGTAGGCCTAATAATACATCAACTTTCATAAACTATGAATTTATAATTTAATAATTAGTACTGAATAAGAATATGTGCTGCTTCCTTTTCACTGTCAGCAATTTTAAATACCGAGTTTAGCTTAGTGATGACCAACAACTGGTTAATTTTAGGTGATAAACCCGTAATAGATACTTCACCGCCAGCATTACGAGCCTTGGTTAATATGGAAATGAGTACCCCTATGCCACTGCTGTTCATATATAATAAGTCGCTAAGTTGCAGAAGAAATCTGTTTTTCCCCTGTTCAATTAGGTAATTTAACTCATTTAACAAGTTAGTGGCTTCCGTTTTATCTATTAAATTTCCTTTCAGATAAATAATATCGTACCCGGTTTTAGTTTCTATGAGATATTCAAAGGCCATTATTATTTTTCCTTATAGTTTTCGCAAGATCCCTTTTGAGCCAATTTATTGCATTTACCAAAAAAGTTAAGCGCATGATGTGTAATGCTAAAGTCAAGTAAATTCTCTGTCATAGACTGTATTTGTTGAATTCGAGGATCGCAAAATTCAAATACTTTCCCACAGTCTTGACAAATTAAATGATCATGCTGTTTGTATTTATATGATTTTTCGAATTGTGCTAAATTTTTTCCAAACTGATGTTTAGTTATCAGGTTGCAATCCAACAGCAATTCGGTAGTGTTGTATAAGGTAGCCCGACTTACCCTATACTTTTTGTTTTTCATGAGTACGTATAGCGATTCAATATCAAAATGTCCGGCATGGCTGTAAATCTCATCTAAAATAGCAAATCTTTCCGGAGTTTTGCGATGGGCGTGTCGTTCCAAATATTTTAGAAAAATTTCACGAACCGCAATCTTGGTTTCGTTTATTTGTTTTTGATTAGAAGCGTTGGTAACCAAAAGAAATTTTATTTAAGATTTTGTTCAAAAATATTATACAGAAGCAATTTTGTCGGCCATGTACTGACCTGTTTTTAATTTATCCACAATTTTTGAAAATGAAGCAATAGTATATTCTACATCTTTCAAGGTGTGAACTGCAGTAGGAATTAATCTTAAAATAATCATTCCTTTTGGAACCACAGGATACACCACCATTGAGCAGAAAATATCATAGTTTTCTCGTAAATCAATAATTAAGTTTGTTGCCTCCGGAATAGAGCCATTCATAAATACCGGAGTTACCGGAGTATTCGTTACCCCAATATTAAACCCGGCTTTTACCAAGCCACTTTGTAAGGCATTGGTTATTTCCCATAGTTTGTCTTTGTATTCTGGGTGTTTACGCATAAGCTCAAGACGTTTTAAGGCTCCAATAACTAAGGGTAAAGGCAAACTTTTGGCAAAAATTTGAGAACGCATATTATATCGAAGAAAATCAACAACCTGCTCATCGCTGCTGATGAAGCCACCAATTAGGGCAAATGACTTGGCAAATGTTCCAAAATATATATCAATACCATCTTGACAACCTTGCTCAACACCAGTTCCACCACCATTTTTACCCATTGTTCCAATACCATGAGCATCGTCAACAAATAATCTAAATTTGAATTTACTTTTTAGCGCAACTATTTCCTTTAAACAGCCTTGATCTCCACGCATTCCGAACACCCCTTCTGTGATAACTAAAATACCACCACCGGTTTCTTCAGCAAGTTTTGTAGCGCGCTCTAGTTGTTTTTCACAATCGGCAACATCATTATGCTTAAAAACATAACGTTTACCCATGTGCAAACGAACACCATCTAGTATACAAGCGTGTGATTCGGCATCATACACAATAACATCTCTGCGGTCAACTAAACAGTCTATTGCGCTTACCATAGCCTGATAGCCAAAATTACAGAGTATCGTATCTTGCTTTTGCACAAATGCGGATAACTCGCTTTCCAATTGTTCATGAAACGAAGTGTTTCCACTTAACATTCTTGCTCCCATGGGTGTTGCTAAACCATATTGAGCAGCAGCCTCTGCATCCGTTTTTCGCACTTCGGGATGGTTTGCTAGCCCCAAATAATTATTCAGACTCCAATTCAGTTTTTCTTTATCTCTGAACAACATGTGCGGACCAATTTCTCCTTCTAATTTGGGAAATGTAAAATAGCCGTGCGATTCTTTAGAATGTTGCCCTATTGGACCTCTGTTTTTCTGAATTTTTTCAAAAATATCCATATAAATTTTAATATAGCTTTTAAAAGGCAAAGGTAGTTATTTTGCTTTACAGAAAGCAAACAATTCGGTGCACATTTATACACATTTGAAAAATTAGTCTTTTTGTTGACAAAGTATTAAAATATGTTTTTTGAAATTCTTGTTAATGCTGTTTCTTTGTAGAAACTTTTACTTTTTAGATGATTCAATTAAACGTTAGCAAACCAACCTCGTTAGTAAACCGAAAAAAAGCCATACTACTTCTGGACAATGACACTGTATTTTACGGAAAATCTGTAGGAAAAATTGGAACCAGCACCGGTGAAATTTGTTTTAACACCGGAATGACGGGCTATCAGGAAATATTTACCGATCCCTCTTACTATGGGCAATTGGTTATTATGAATAATGTTCACATTGGAAATTATGGTATTAAGAATACCGAATTTGAATCAGGAAATATTAAAGTTGAAGGCGTAATTTTAAAAAGTTTTAGCCATATTTTTTCTAGAGCTGGGGCTGATGAGAGTCTTCAAAACTATTTGGAGCGCAACCATAAAGTGGGGATAAGCGATATAGATACTCGTGCTTTGGTACGTCATATAAGAGACAAAGGAGCCATGAATGCTATTATTTCATCTGAAACAGATGATTTGCATTACCTAAAAGAGAAACTTGCATCTGTTCCACGAATGGCGGGCTTAGAGCTTTCAAGTAAAGTATCTACACAAAAAGCCTACTTATATGGATCAGACTCGGCACAAAAACGAGTTGCGGTTTTAGATTACGGAATTAAAGAGAATATTTTGCGTTGTTTGGCCCATGAAGAATTACAACTTTTGGTATTTCCCTATAACACAACTCTTAAGGAAATAGAAAAATGGGAACCACATGCATATCATTTAAGCAATGGCCCCGGAGACCCATCTGTGATGAAGAAAGAAATTCAAGTTATTCAGGAAATAATGCAAACCGGGAAGCCTGTGTTTGGGATTTGCCTTGGGCATCAATTATTGGCTGAATCTATTGGAATAGAGACTTTTAAAATGAAAAACGGACATCGAGGAATCAACCATCCTGTAAAAAATTTAATTAGCGGAAAAAGTGAAATTACTTCCCAAAATCATGGTTTTGCTGTATCTGCCGAAGCCATTAAAAAACACAAGGATGTTGAAGTAACTCATATTAATTTGAATGACAATACAATAGAAGGTTTTCGATTAAAAAACAGACCAATTTATTGCGTACAATACCATCCGGAAGCGGCTCCAGGACCATGGGATAGTCGTTACTTATTTCGGCAATTTGCTGAAATGATTTCGTAAGTTTAGTCAAAAAAATAACTTTGAATGCATATGAACAAACATAAAATATGGCCGTATTTTAGCTTACTTTGGTTGGTTCTATTTCCCTTTTCTATTCTTAAAGCACAAGATTTAAACAATCTTATGAATGAAAACGAGAATACAGAAAAGGAATTTGTTTCAGGTACATTTAAAAGCACACGCCTGGTTAACCTGCATACCATTGAAACGCAAGGAAGAAATGTATTGGAATATCGCATATCACACCGCTTTGGTGATATTGGGAGTGGCGGGTATAATGCTTTTGGCTTAGATGGCGGAGCCAGTATGCGAATGGGGCTTGAATACTGCTTTGATGGTCGTTTAAATATTGGATTAGGACGAACTAACATTGATAAAACGGTTGATACCTATGCCAAATACCGTCTTTTAAGGCAAACTACCGGCAAACAAAACCCGGTAAGTATTACTTTATTGGCTGCTGCTTATTATACCGCTATGCGTGACCCCAATAAAGCACTAACAGGTATTGACCGATATGCTCCATTTAGCAACCGTTTAAGTTACTGTTATCAAATTATGGTTGCCCGAAAATTTAATGAGTATTTTTCATTACAAGTAGCGCCTACCATGATACATTTTAATTTAGTAAATAGAGTAAATGATAAAAATGATTTGTTTGCTCTTGCTGCATTAGGACGTGTAAAAATAACACAGCGTACCGCTTTTACTGCTGAATATACGTACCGTATTACCACATCATATGCACAACAAAAAGACCCTTCGGGAAAATACTTGTATTACAACCCTTTTGCTATAGGCTTTGATATTGATACTGGAGGGCATATTTTTCAAATACAGGTGTGCAACTCACAAGGAATGATAGAGAATCAATTTATTCCATTTACTACTTCATCTTTAAAAAACTGGGGACTCCGTTTAGGATTCAATATTTCACGAGTATTTTAAATAGTGCTTTTGGTGTTAAGGAGTTTATTTGCCTATGCAGAACTGGCTAAATATGGCACCAAGTATGTCGCGGTCTAATTCAATTTTCCCAGAAATACTGCCCAAATGGAGCAACACATCATTTAAATGAAAAGAAAGCATATCGCCACTAATATGATGATTCATACCTTCCTCTACTCTATTTAAAGCATTGAGTGATTTTACCAAAGCTTCTTTGTGACGAACATTAGTGATTATTAATGCATTTTCGCCCATATCGTTTTTAAAATGTTGAGAAAGTTTTTGAAGTAATTTATCAATATTTTTCTGTGTTTTTACAGATATAGCTAAATGTTCATAATGCGGAAATTCTTTACTTAATGCAAAAGCTTCATTAGGCTCTAAGGTTCCTGAGATATCTACCTTCGTTTTTATATTAAACACAATCTTATCATGAATAAGCTCCTTTATTTCATTCAGTAAACTGCAATCATCTTCATACAAATGCAGCACGACCTTTGCTGTTTTTAGTTTTTCTTTTGCGCGCTCTACTCCCATTGCTTCCACTAAATCATCGGTTTGACGTATTCCGGCTGTATCAATAAAACGGTATTTTATACCTTCCAGAGTCATTGTTTCTTCAATTGTATCTCTTGTGGTTCCTGCAACATCGCTAACTAAAGCTCGTTCTTCGCTAAGAAACATATTCAGTAAGCTTGATTTTCCGGCATTAGGTTTCCCAATTATTGCCACTGGAACCCCTTGTTTAATAGCATTCCCATACTCAAATGAAGCAATTAGACTGGTAATTTGAGTTTTTATTTTTTGAATTAAGCTATATAATTGATCTCTATCAGCAAACTCTATATCTTCATCAGAAAAATCAAGCTCCAACTCAATGAGTGCAGTAAAATTTATCAGTTTATTGCGAAGATTTTGAAGTTCAGTACTAATCCCGCCACGCATCTGATTTAAGGCAATTTGGTGTGTTGCTTTATTTTCAGAGGCAATTAAATCGGCAACAGCTTCTGCTTGGACCAAATCTAATTTCCCATTTAAAAAAGCTCTTTGAGTAAACTCACCGGGCTGAGCTAAGCGAGCACCTTTCTCAATAAATAAATGAATAATTTGCTCTTGTATATAAGGCGAACCATGACAGGCAATTTCTATAATATCTTCACCGGTATAGGAATGAGGCGCTCGAAATAGGCTTACAACAATTTCATCTATTACACTGCCATTGTTTGAAATAATACCATAAGAAAGAGTGTGTGACTTTTTTTCTCTTAATGTCATTTTGTTTTTACTATTCACAAAGCACTCATGTACCATATTGATAGCGTTCATACCCGACAATCTAATTACAGCTATAGCGCCTATTCCTGAAGGTGTAGCTAAAGCAATTATGGTATCCCCTTGGGTCATATAAATTATTAATTAGAACGAATAAGGCTTATGTTTCCCTTTATTTGTTCTACCTTGGTGCTTTTAAAAGTAATTGTTAGCTGATAGGCATATACTCCCGAAAGAGATGGCTTCCCTTTAAAAGTACCATCCCAGCCTTGTTTAAAATCAGATGTTTCAAATACTTTTTCACCCCAACGGTCGAATACTTGCAAAACAAATTCTTTTACCCCGGTACCATAAAAATACAGTATATCATTTACATAATTACCATCTGGTGAAAAAGCATTAGGTAAATACCATCCGGTACTATTTTCAACGGTAACTTTTACCGAATCAATACTTGTGCAACCATTTGCATCTGTAACAGAAAGGTAATAAGTTGTTGTTTCTATTGGGCTGGCCACGGGGTTAGGACAATCAATGCAACTTAAAGCAAATGGGGGTTCCCAACCATTAATATGACCACCGGAGCCACTAAGAGTTGTACTATCTCCTAAATTAATTGTAACATTCTGCCCGGCATCGGCTGCATTAGAGGCATTTAAAAGAGTAATGACTAAATCATCGGTACTTGATGGGCAGCTGCCATTGCTTACCTGCCAAGTGAATGTTGCCCCTTGTGGTGATAAAATGGTAGCTTGAGTAGTTGGTGCATTCGGGTTAATAATATCTGCTGCTCCTTGTGTAACTATCCACTGACCGGTTCCTGTTAAGGGTGGAGCGGCTGTTATTTCAGCACTTTGAGTACAAGTTACCACATCACCTCCTGCCGAAGCAATTGAAGGTGGCTGCGAAACAATAAGCTGAACTTGATCGGTATTGTCCGGACAAACGCCATTAGAAACAGTCCACTGAAACGTATTTGTACCCGGAGGTAAATTATTTAGCTGAGTAGCAGCATCGTTTGCGTTCACAATTGTACCACCGCCTGAAACCAATGTCCATACACCGGTTCCATTTACCGGAGGTAAGGCCTGAAGCTGAAAGGCATCGGTACATATAGAAGTATCGGTTCCGGCATAAGCCAGAGAAAGTTCGGGCATTACTGTAATGACTATAGTATCTGTATTATTTTGGCATGGCGGGTTTGAAACTGTCCATACTAAAACATGAGTCCCAACAGTTAAGTTGCTTATTGTAGTATTAGGTGCATGCTCATCGGCTAAAGAGCCTGTTCCACTGTTTATTAACCAAGTGCCTAATCCAAAAACAGGAGCTGTTGCGTTTAAGGTCATGCTTGTGCTGCATATTGTTTTATCAGTACCTGCAAATGCGGCTGATGGTGTAGAGGCGGCTGTAATTAATACCGTGTCGGAAACATCGGGGCAGCCCAAATTATTAGTTAATGTCCAAACTAACATATTTAAACCGTTATGCAAGCCGTTAACTTCGGAATTTTGATTTGTATTGTCGTTAAAAACTAAGTCAGGAAATGGCGAAGTCCAAGCACCGACATAACCACTTGCTGGTGCTTGTGCGTTAAGTGTATAAAAATTTCCACATAATGAAGTATCAGCTCCGGCAAAGACACTAGTTGCCGTACCGTTTACATTAATAGTCACTTGATCGGTACTTGAGGGGCAACCGGCAAGACTAACGGTCCACTCAAAAACATTTGCTCCTAAAGCTAAACTAGTAACGGTACTAACGTTACTTGAGTTATCGGTAATTAGTCCACTTCCTGAGATTAAGGTCCATGTTCCGGTTCCCGATGATGGAACTTGAGCATTCAGCGTTGTTTGATCAGAACATATTTGTTGATCGGGTCCGGCAAGGGCAACTGGCGGTATGGTAACTTGAATGGTAACTTGTGATGAGGAAGGTGGGCAACCAGGTGAAGTTACTGTCCATTCAAAAATATTGGCACCTGCTGAAAGATTAGAAACCATGGTGTTGTACAAAGTATTATTTTGTATGTTTCCGGAACCTGAAACAACGGTCCAAACTCCTGCCCCAGGATTAGGATTATCTGCCTGAAGCTGTATAGAATCTTGGCAAATTTGTTGGTTTAAGCCTGCATTGGCAACAGGGGCGTTTGTAACATTTATAGTCACTTGATCGGTACTTGAAGGACACCCGGCAAGACTTACGGTCCACTCAAAAACATTAGCTCCTAAGGCTAAATTAGTAACGGTACTAGCGTTATTTGAGTTATCGGTAATTAGTCCACTTCCTGAGATTAAGGTCCAAGTTCCGGTTCCTGATGATGGAGCTTGGGCATTCAGAGTTGTTTGATCGGAACATATTTGTTGGTCGAGTCCGGCAAGTGCAACTGGCGGTATGGTAACTTGAATGGTAACTTGCGATGAGGAAGGCGGGCAACCTGGTGAAGTTACTGTCCACTCAAAAATATTGTCGCCTGCTGAAAGATTAGTAACCATGGTGTTGTACAATGTATTGCTTTGTATGTTTCCGGAGCCTGAAACAACGGTCCAAACTCCTGCCCCAGGATTAGGATTATCTGCCTGAAGCTGTATAGAATTTTGACATATTTGTTGGTTTAAGCCTGCATTGGCAACAGGTGCAGAAACAACTTCAATAGTTACTTGTGAAGAAGAAGAAGGGCAGCCCGGAGAAGAAATTGTCCATTCAAAAATATTAATTCCCGGAGATAGGTTTGTCACATTTGTATTGTTAATCGTATTATCAACGAAATTACCAGAACCTGTTATAACCGTCCAAAGTCCCGTTCCTGAACTTGGAGAATTTGCTTGCAACTGAGTAGCATTTTGACATATTTGTTGATTCATTCCAGCATTAGAAATGGTTACTCCAGGGCCTACAGTAATATTAACCGGCTTGCTAAAGGTAGATGGGCAGAAGCCCGCGTAATATGTAATATTGTTACTTAGAACGGGGGTAACAAAAGTATTTCCAGTACCTAGAATGTTACCGCCAAAAGCGGCATCAAACCAGGTTAAAACAACACCAGTTGGTAAAGTTCCTAAAACTGTGGCAGTTAGTGTTACTGAAGCACCGGTGCAAATTGCTGTATCATTTATCACAATATCATAGTGTAACAAGTTAGCATCAACACTTCCGCTTCCTCCAACAGTAGCTCCATTAGGAGGAAATTCAGAAAAGCTGGGAGAATTTGTAGTTCCATTTACACCACCATTAACAGTGGCTGACACTGCGACTGATGTATTAATGTAGCCACCACCGCCACCGCCTCCAGGGCCTTGGGCTTCGGTTATGGCAGGGGCAAGAAATCCTTTGGTTAAAATCTGATTTCCTCCATTACCTCCATTAGCTTCAAAAGTAACTCCATTAATAGGAAATAAGGTTTGAACCATAATTGTACCACCTGCTCCACCACCCCCTGCTCCATCTTTTCCGGCAATCCCATTTAAGGGTGCGTTTCCGGCAGAATTTACGCCATTATCTCCGTTGCTTACAATATTTCCTGTACCCGATATATTACCGTATGTTTTAAGAAAAATAATACCTCCTGCGTTACCTCCGGCACCTGAGTAACCATCGTCCCCATCACCGGCACCACCACCACCACCTAAAAATATACGATTAAAATTATAGTCAAGGGGACGACCTCCAAAGCCTCCCTGAGTTCTTCTTGAATCACCTCCCCAAGAAACCTGATTAGGACCAACTGAAAGGGCATTTTGATTATTCGTAGAGGTTGAATACCCGCCTCTTCCTCCTCCTGATGAGGTAACATTCGATAATCCGATCCATTCTGCATCCCATGCATTAGCCCAATTTGCTGTTGCCAAAGAGGGATTTCCGACCGCTTTCCAAGCGGGAGGGGTTCCTCCATTGGCACCACCACCACCACCAGCATTGTGATTTGTAGCACCGCCTCCACCATTAAGAGGCGCCCCTTTACAATACCTGCCACCTGCAAAATTATAATCATCATGATAACCGGCAATTCCTTCGCCTTTTTCGGCTCCATACGAGGAAGCCGTGCTGGCCGCCTCATTAACTCCAAAACCTGTTTGATTGTCCGTATTACCTCCCCTAAACCCTTTTCCGGTAGCGTTAATTGAGCCATTAATTACGGAAGCACCATTAACTTCTATGGCTATAATACCACCTTTACTGCCGTCCCAGCTATCACAAGTAACAGAAGCACTGTTATTAATGGTTAAACCGGTGTAACGAGGCATTCTAATAACTTGCACTTTTCCTGATGCAGTATAGCTATTAGCCAAAGGGCACTTTAAAGTTATAGTATTAGTACCTGAAACCCCAAAGACTTCTGCAAATTCGTAATTTCCACAATTTTGATACGTGAGAATACTCCCCCAGGTGCTATCCATTGGGCTCCCAACTGTAACACCGTTTCCGTCTAAAACGGCACTGCCGTACATATTGGCTCCCTGAACCTGAATAATCAGGAGTAAATCGCCCTGAGACAGAGAAGCAGCAAATCGACCATTTTGATTTAAAGTATTGTTGGCAACTGTAATATTTCCATCTCCCGAAGCAGCATCAGCTGTAAGCATATTGTACTCATTCACGATTGTATTTGACCCGGTAATAATTTTATTACCGTCTTTACCTCGTTGAGCCATTACCAAGTAGGGTATTGCAAGAATACAAACAAGAAAGGGTATTCGTTTTTTCATTGAAAAAAGGTATAATGATATTGTAAAGTAAAAGTATTTATGGTTCCTGAAGCAACTTCGTGTTCTGACTTTGTTTCCGATAACAGCAATCCTTTTTCATCATATATACTGATGACTGACCTTTGTTTTGTCCCATTTTGGTCAATGGTTTCAGTAAAAATTAGTTTATCGTCATCATTATATTCAAAAGTTGAAATTGCTTTTTTCAGTCCGTTATTTACAAATTGAACTTCATGATTTATAAGTAAATTTTTATCGTTAAACTCTTTTATATGAGCTTCAATAACCGCACCTTTTTCATTCATAATCTTGATATCAGGATCATCTATATTTTTGGAATAATTATAAAAAGAGGTTAGTGTTTTCAAGTCGGCCTGATGCCATTTTTTATCTTCAATCAAACGGTTATCAACATCATATTTCAACCAATATTCAGATTCTTTTCCTACTAGAACATTTTTTTTAAAATAGTGTACTAAATTTTTACCCTCATACTCCAAAACCTCTATTTCCTCTTCATTTCCTTCGTCATCGGTAACTCTAATTTGTGTAGGTAATTTGTACTCATTATAGGTAAAGGTTGTTGTTTCAATATTTCCAAAACTGAATTCTTTTTTACGTTCCATAAGGAGATCGGCTTCATAGAAATATTGGGATTTTTCTTCTATTTCATCAAATAAAAACTGATGCTTTTCGCTTATTAATCTTCCATTCTCATCGTATTCATAATAGGTTATTTGTTCCTCCTCACCTTCTTCGCTCCATATTACTTCTTTAATTTTATTATTTTTCTTGTCAAAAAACTGTTCTATGAAAAGATATGAAAGCTCCTCGGGAGTTTCAGCTTTTAGTCCTGATTTTGCACCTATTCGATTTATCCTAATACTTTCAATGGGTAAATGATTCATATGTTTATACAATTTTATTATCCATAAATTTAATGACAATGGCTATCCAGGTTACAACAATAAGTAAAAACATCAATAGGGTGTAAAACCTGTTGCTTCCTTTGCTTAACAGTATGTCAATATGAGGCTCGCTTTTTGATATTTGATAAAACAATATTCGTCCGGTAAATAAATAGAAATATGTGGTAATGGGAAACAACATAGAGATGGTTTCTTTTTTTAAAATTATAAAGGAAACACAGAGGATGATATCTATAAGTAAATAAACATATTTTAACAACTTATAAGTAAACAACTCATTGTTGTAGAAATAATACAGTGCAGCTAATACACCGCTAAAAAATAAGAACTCTTGATTATTTCGGGCTACTCTTAAAAAAAAAAATAAAGCAATAAAAGAGCAATAGCCAATTAGAAGCCACTTTTGACGAGGATTTTCATTAAAAAAGCGTTTTAAAGAGGAAACTTCCCGGCTCATGGTTTTAGAACAATTTCTTTAATAAAGATTAGAATACCGAAAATACAAATACCTATTCCGGCAATTTTATTGAAATTTATCATAGCCTTTTCGGTCATATATGCTTTTACTTTATTAGCTCCCCAAGCTTTAAAGATATCAATTGAAAATACGGTTGCTAAAGTTCCTAAGACATATAACACAAAATAAGCTCGATGTTCGCTAAACTGAGGTGCGGTAAAGCCTACAAAAGCCATCCAGAAAAAAACAACCGAGGGATTTGAAATGTTAAACAAAAAACCTTTCCAAAAAAGTTTTGATTTATCCCCTTTCTTTAATTCATCATCAACCGTAAAATTTACTTTTTTATGCGACATAAACATAACTATCCCAAACACAAACAAAACAATACTACCCACAATAAAAATAACCTCTTTATATTCGGGATTATTGAATATGGAGGCAAGCCCTAAATAAGCACAAAGGATACAAAAAGCATCGCTTAAAATAATACCAATTTCCATAATCATGGCTAGTCTAAAACCTCTCTGGATACTGGTTTGTACCAGCATAAAAAAAACCGGACCTATGGCAGCACTTAAAATTAAGCCCGGTAAAATGCCTTCAATAAATGCCCATATCATCTTTTGTATGCTTACCGGCTTTAACACTATAATTATTTACAAAAGCTTTCCAATCATCTAAAATGGCTCCACGCATTACCCTAGGAAACTTATGCTGGCCACCTGCTTTTCCTTTAAGTTCCATCCACTCATTAAAGCATTTTATCGGCAAAGGCGTTACAAAAATATCTTTTAAGGCATGGGCACGCTCCGTTTTATAATCATCATTAATTATTTTTAAGGTTTCATCTATTTTTTCGGCCAAAATCTGACCTGCCACAGTATCATCACAAGCCACGTACCATTGGTGAGCAAAAAGGCTGTTATGCTCAATTCCATGAACTGTAAATTCAGGAATAGCTATGTTCAACTCTTCGGATACCCTTTTAATAGCAGTATTCATATTATCAACACTTAAATGCTCACCACAAAGACTTAAAAAGTGCTTTGTGCGGCCTGTAATAATAATTTCGCACTTGGCTTTAGAAGTAAACTTAATGGTATCACCAATTAAATAACGCCAAGCACCGGCATTGGTACTCAGCAGTAACGCATACTCTTTGCCTTCTTGCACCTCATCAATAAGCATAGCCTTCGGATTTTCTACAATGGAGCCATCGGGTGTAAAGTTATCTTCATTAAAAGGAACAAATTCAAAGAAAATACCATTGTTTAAAGCCAGTTTCATGGCATTAGTTCCTGGTCGTATTTGGTAGGCTATAAATCCTTCAGAGGCCAAATAAGTTTCAATATAAATTAAGGGCTTCCCGAGTAATTTTTTAAAGCCGTTCTTGTAGGGTTCAAAGGATACACCTCCATGGACAAAAATGGTTAAATTAGGCCATATTTCATGTATATTTTTGAGATTATAACGAGCTATAACCCTTTCCATAACAATTTGTATCCAGGCAGGAACTCCGACAATAAACCCAATATCCCAATTTGGAGCATTTTCAACAATTTTATCTAGCTTAACATTCCAATCTCTTTCATGGGCAATTTCTTTGCCCGGTTTGTAGAAGCTCTGAAACCATAGTGGAATATTACTTGTGGTTATACCAGACAAATCACCTTCAAAATAAGCTCCTTGACGATTTAAGTCAGTACTCCCGCCTATCATCAAATAACCTTTTTGTAAAACATCGGCCGGTAAATCATAATAGGCTAAAGTGAGCATTTGCTTTACACTGGTTCGTTTAATAGATCGGAGCATAGCACCTGAAACCGGTATGTGTTTACTGGCGGCCTCCGAGGTACCGGAGCTTAATGCAAAGTATTTAATTACTCCGGGCCAGCATACATTTGCTTCATTTTTAAGGGTTCGATACCACCACTCCCGGTACATTTTATTGTAATCATGTACTGGAATTGTTTTTTGAAACTCGCGCATAGGGTTGGTTGAGCTCAAAATTCGTTCAAAGTTATAATGTTTCCCAAAAGAGGTGTATGAGGCCCGTGTTAACAACTTGGTAAAACTTGCTTTTTGAAGCCTATATGGGCTTCTTTTAACAGGTATTTGTGGTAAGTTTTTATTTAACTCAATAATTCGCGATAATATTGAACCGATAATGGCCATTTTTATTGTGGATTAGGTTAAAGGAACTTTATTTTATTTTTTTCAAATCTATTAAAAATTCTGGTACTTTCTTAATGCCCCATTTTAAGCATATTTATTTCCATAGGAGTTAAAAACCGCCAGCGTCCTCTTGCCAAATCTTTTTTGGTTAATCCTGCAAAATAAACACGGTCTAGTTTCTTAACTTTATATTCAAAATGTTCAAACATTCTCCTTACGATTCTATTACGTCCGGAGTGCAAAGTTACACCTACTTCTTTTTTGCTGTTGGCACCACTAACATAAGCTATTTCATCTACTTTCACATGGCCATCATCTAATTCTATGCCTTGGGCAAGAGCTCTTAGATGTTCGGGCTTTACCGGTTTATCTAATTCTACATGGTATATTTTCTTTTGCCCATAAGAAGGATGGGTAATTTTTTCCGTCAGTTCGCCATCATTTGTTAGAAGTAACAAACCCGTGGTGTTGCGGTCTAAACGGCCAACAGGATAAACACGTTCTTTGCACGCTCCTTTAATAAGAGATAACACTGTTTTACGCTCTTGAGGATCATCAAGAGTAGTAATGTAATCTTTAGGTTTATTCAAAATTATATAAACCAGCTTTTCAGATTTGAGACTTTCCCCACCATAGTTTACAATATCCGATCTTTTTACTTTAAAACCCATTTCGGTAATCATTTTTCCATTTACTGAAACGGCTCCTGCCTTAATTAACTCATCTGCTTCTCTGCGGCTGCAAATTCCGGCATTTGCAATATATTTATTTAAGCGAATAGTTGCCTCAAAATCTGCACTCTGATGTAGCTTCTCATCTGAAATGGCTTTGGATTTAAATTTTACATACTTAGGAGAAGCGGTCTTCGTTTCGCTGTTATTCTTTTTATAATATTGTTTGGTTTCAGAATAGTCAGGCAACACTTCTGACTTGCCCTGCCGGTAATCTTTTGATTTCTTACCTATAGGGTCGTTTACATCTCCGCTTCTATTTCCTGATAATCTTTTAAAGGTTTCATAATTTCCTTTTTTAAAGGAACTTTCTTCTTTAAAGTGATCACCGCTTTTATTTTTTTTGAAACTTTTGAAAGGTAATTTAGTATCGCTTTCTTTGTTTGAATTCTTGTTTTTTAACTTAGAATCGTTCTGTTTGAATGTCATATCATTTGCCCCCCATTTCTTGTCTTTCTTGTTATCTTCATTTTTATTAAAGGTGGCGTAATTCTTTTTGTCTTTATATTTAAAACTTAAGTCATTATTTTCTTTATCAAACTTTTTATTTTTTTTTATTTCTGATCCTTCAAAGTTTCCTTGTAATAAATCATCATTAGGTTGCCATTTTGAACTTTTATTTGAGTTAACTCCGGTATTCATTTTGGGCATCTCACCATAAAAATTTTTAAGGCGCTCTTTTTTATCTTCGGAATGTGTTTTTTTTGATGTTTTTTTTTCTTTATTGTCCATGTTTTGGGCTTCTCTTGAATTGAGCAAATTTAATGGAAAATAATGAGATTAAGGCTATTTATTTTTCGCCCCAAAAAAATATGAAAAAAGGGATTTTACTTCGGTAGAGTATTCATTTTTCAAGTAAGATCTGATTTTTACGATTGCAGAGTATCGTATAAAATCCTGAAGCTATCGTAAGTCAATAATTTCGTAGCCCGGATAACTTTTTTCATTAAACACAAAAGTATTATCAGGGACAAGGTTGGTAGTGTTAAAAGACTTTACTGCATAAGTTATATCCGTTCCATCTTTTCCTAAAATTTTAATGCTTGCAATTTGGGCTTTCTTTTTATTGATTGTAAGTACAACAGTATGATAATTTTTCTTTTTTATATCTTCAGGAAAAAGTTTGATTATCTGATTAATATCGCCATTCTTACTTGTCTCATCTTTCACAAACTCATACTTGAATCCTTTTTCATGTATAGTAAAAATGTTTGAAGGATTTATTCCGGTCTCTTTTTCTTTTGTTTCTACTGTATTTATTTGAACTTCGGATGCATCTTTTAATATAGTCCAGCTCGTTTTTGTATCGCTGATAATGATTTGGTTGTTTAGCTCTAATTTGTATTTACTTCCTTTTAGAATTAATTTCCCATTTTGGGTATCAGTGGTTTTGTTTTTTTTATTTTCAACGATGATTGAAAAATCGGCACTTATACTACTATAGTTTTTCGTTTTTTGAGATACTTCATCTAATATCTTTTTCGCTTTGGGATCAGTTTGAGCATGTGCAAATGCCCCTAAAACTATTAGCGCTATTAAAAAAATCCATTTATTTCTCATATATTCTTTTTGAATTGACAACATTTGTTTTAAAAGGTTTAATGGAATACAAATTAATGTACAATTTACATTCCCTTCAAAATCTGTTCCAAACTTTGTTCGTCCTTTACTAATACTTGTCTGGCCTTACTTCCTTCAAATGGCCCCACTATTCCGGCAGCTTCTAATTGGTCAATAATTCGTCCTGCCCGGTTATAACCTAATTTTAATCTTCGTTGTATTAACGAAGTGCTGCCCTGCTGATGCTGAACAATGATACGAGCAGCTTCTTCAAATGAAGAGTCACGCTGCGATAAATCGATGTTTTCTTTTTCAGAACTTTCATTTTCGTCAATATACTCCGGGAGTAAATATGGCATTGGGTAAGCACGCTGAGCACCAATAAACTCTGTAATCTTATCTACCTCAGGAGTATCTACGAAGGCACATTGTATTCTTATCAAATCATTTCCGGTAGAAAGCAGCATATCTCCTCTACCAATTAATTGTTCAGCCCCTCCAGTATCTAAAATAGTACGTGAATCAATTTTTGATGATACTCTAAAGGCTATTCGTGCCGGAAAATTGGCTTTAATTGTTCCGGTAATAATATTAACCGATGGTCTTTGTGTGGCAATAATCAAGTGAATACCAATAGCACGTGCCAACTGTGCTAAACGAGCGATAGGAGTTTCTACTTCTTTGCCAGCCGTCATAATTAAATCTGCAAACTCATCAACAACCAAAACAATATAAGGCATAAAATGATGACCTTCAAGCGGGTTTAGTTTACGGGCAATAAATTTGGCATTATATTCCTTAATGTTTCTAACCATTGCATTTTTAAGTAATTCATAGCGTGTGTCCATTAATATGCATAATGAATTTAGAGTATGAATCACTTTTTTGGTATCGGTAATAATGCTTTCTTCGGCATTAGGAAGTTTGGCTAAAAAGTGCCTTTCAATAGTATTAAAAAGAGTTAACTCTACTTTTTTAGGGTCCACCAAAACAAATTTTATTTGTGAGGGGTGTTTTTTATAAAGTAAGGATACTAAGATAGCGTTTAAGCCTACTGATTTCCCTTGGCCCGTAGCTCCAGCCATAAGCAAATGAGGCATTTTGGCCAGGTCGGCAATAAAGGTTTCGTTGGTAATCGTTTTTCCTAAGGCAATAGGCAAATCAAAAGAGGTGTTTTGAAATTTTTCAGAAGAAATGATGCTTCTCATGCTTACCACTTCGGGCTTTTGATTCGGAACTTCAATACCTATTGTGCCTTTTCCGGGCATTGGGGCTATTATACGAATTCCTAATGCTGATAGGCTAAGTGCTATATCATCTTCTAAGTTTTTAATCTTTGAAATTCTCACTCCGGGAGCCGGAATAATTTCATATAAAGTAACCGTAGGGCCAATGGTAGCTTTAATTTTTTCAATTTCAATATTATAATTCTTTAGCGTATCTAAAATTCTATCCTTATTGGCTTGAAGTTCATCATTATTAATAGTTATAGAATCATTCCCGTGCTTTTCGAGTAAATCAATTTCGGGAAAAACGTAACTTGACAAATCGGCTTTGGGATCAAAATCACCTTGTGCATGCGGTAATTCAAAATTCTCAGGCTCATCTGTATGTGGTTGAATAAATTCTACTTCAGGTTGTATTTGATGTTCTACAATAAGTTCTATATCATCTTCATTCTTGGCAGGCAACTTTTCAATTTTAAGAAGTGGGCTCATTACAAATTCTTTGGTCTGCAAAAGTTCTTCATTTTCTTCTGTTTTATTAATTTCATTTTGCTCTGTATTCTCGGTGTTTTGGTTGGCAATATGAGGATTAATTAATGTAGAGAGACTCTTTTCTTGTTCTTCTTTAATTTCGTTCCAATCGCGTTTTTTTTGAGCATCTTGTGGTTCAGCATCAGTGGAGTCATTAAAAGTCTGCGTATTGAGTAAAGCATTATCTAACTGCTCTTGTTTACTTTTTTTGAATACATTTTTCCAGTTAATCGCAAAATACAAGTAGCCGCATAAAATAGTAAGTAATAACAGGGTAGTACCTATGAGTCCAACTAAGGAGATCAACCATTTGTTTGCCTGATATCCAAAATTACCTCCTATAAAAAACCATTCAGTTTGAAGTATTTGGTTAAAAATAAAGGATAAAATTACTGATCCTAAAAACATCGATATAAGCGAATGTTTCAAAACTTTTGTAAATGAAAAGAGTTTAATTTTGAAAGTTAATATGAAACCTAATGCAAAAAGTAAAGGTGTAATAAAAACAGAGGAAATTCCCATACCGCGTTGCATTAGCCAATGTGACACAATGGCACCCGACTTCCCTAACCAATTACTAACTTCTATTTCATTATTGGTTAATAAGACCCAATAACCGTGGCCGTGGGTAACTTTATCTTGGTCAATAAACCAAGTAAAGCAAAATGAAAGCAGAGCAATTAATAGGTACACAGAAGAAAGCATTAATAAAACACCTCCTATAATTTTACGCCTTTGGGTACGAAGTAATTTCTCGTTATTACTTTTTAATAGCTCCTCTTGCGGGTCAAACTTTTTTTCATCGCTCTTCTTGGGCTTTGATTCGGAGTTGCTTTTCCTGTTTTTTACTTTTTTCTCTTCCTCCTGATTTTCTGATGCATCCATTTAAAAAAAATTATATGTCAAAAATACTTATATCGATTAGTCTTTTTTTTAAAAAACCTTGATGTAATTAACACTCCATTGTTTAAATCACAAAAAACATTTTTGTATCTTTTAACTAATTTTTTGACTAAAAAAACGATTCACTCATTTTATTTTTACCTAAACCAATATAGGCCAGTACTTATTAAGAGCGACTTGTTAAAACAATTCTTTGAAGCTTTACTTGTGCTTTTAGTTTACCACATATTTTTGTATTTAATGTTAATTCCCATCGTGTTTGTAATACATTTTATATGGAAATGGCTTAAAAGATTGCTATTTATTGGTGTCGTTCTTAGTCTGCTCTTTGTTTTCCTATACAAATATGTTATGGTACCTTTTACCCCATTAATGATTAGTCGTTCAATAAGTCATTTATGGGATGGCAAAATGCCTCGTCTTAAAAAGTCATGGGTCGCTCTTGACGACATGTCTGATGCTATGCCTTTAGCCGCTCTGTGTGCCGAAGATGGAAATTTTTTAAAACATCATGGCTTTGATTTTGAAGCTATGAAAAAGGCTTATGAATATAATAAAAAACATGCCGACAAAAGGCCTGTTAAAGGAGGCAGCACTATATCACAACAGGTGGCTAAAAACGTTTTTTTATGGCAAGGACGTAACTATTTGCGTAAAGGGTTAGAGGTTTATTTTACTTTTTTAATTGAAACAATTTGGAGTAAACATCGCATTATGGAAGTATATTTGAATGTTATTGAAATGGGTGATGGTATTTATGGGGCTGAAGCAGCCTCCCAGAGCTACTACAACAAATCATGCCGCAAACTAAATCGTGGCGAGGCTGCACTGATTGCAGCTTGTTTTCCCAATCCCAGAAAATACACCCCTTTAACACCTAATAAAAGAATCTTTGCCAAGCAGCAAAAGATATTAAAACTGATGAGTTATTATAATAAGATTCAATGGTGAGTGCTAAAACACTAAAAAAATATACTTAAACCCTTACTATTTGTACAAGATTCCAGTAGCAGAAAAGGAGAAAAGATTTGTTGATCTATTTTCTTTACGCTGTATTTTTCAACAAAAGCACTTCAAAATGTATGGCAAAAAGTTTTTTTGCTGCTGAAAACTTAACAAGGTTTTAAAGTTTTGAATCTTAATAAATACTATTTAAAAAACAATATAACTATCTATAATAAGCCAGCGTTTGCTTGTAAGTGTTTGGCCTTTAAGGAGAATAAGAAGGAATAAATTTTCTTCCTATATTTGCCCTCCAATTTATAAAAAAGAAATGGAAGAGAAATGGGATTTAGTTATTGAGCCCCAACGACATTTATTTGATTTAAGACTAAAGACTTTATGGAAATACCGAGATTTATTGGTGCTTTTCGTAAAGCGAGATATTTCATTAGTATATAAGCAAACGATATTAGGTCCGGTTTGGTTTTTTTTACAACCCGTAATGACCACCGTTATCTATGTTTTTGTGTTTGGCAACATTGCAAGTATTTCTACCGATGGCTTACCCAAGCCCTTGTTTTATTTATCAGGTATAGTAATTTGGAACTACTTTTCAGATTGCTTTATACAAACTTCAGATACATTTGTAAAAAATTCAGATATTTTTGGAAAAGTTTATTTTCCAAGACTTATTACCCCCCTATCGGTAATATCATCGGGTATTATTAAGTTTTTTATACAATTTGTTTTATTTATAGCTTTATACTTATACTATATTCTTTTGCAAGGAGTGGCGGTGCAACCTCAAATAGAGATTTTATTGCTTCCCATTTTTTTAATCGTTATGTCGTTATTAGGTTTAGGCTTTGGGTTAATTTTTAGCTCTTTAACTACTAAATACAAAGATTTAAAATTTTTAATTCAATTTGGTGTACAATTATTGATGTATGCCACTCCTGTAATTTACCCACTTAGTACCATACCTGAAAAGTATCATTTATATTTCAAATTAAACCCTATAACGCATGTAATTGAAGGTTTTAAGTTTGCTTTTTTAGGAAGAGGCTTCTACGAATCAACTTGGTTGCTTTATAGTGTTGGATTTACCGCTATAATTTTATTGTTAGGTATAGTTATCTTTAACAGAACCGAAAAAGATTTTATGGACACCGTATAAGGGCAAACAAAAAGTTTAAACATGTCGAACATTGTTATTAAAGTAGAAAATTTAGGGAAGCTCTATAGATTAGGTGAAGTAGGAACCGGTACCCTATCACACGATTTAAACCGCTGGTGGGCTAAAATAAGAGGAAAAGAAGACCCCTATGCGCTGGTAGGCCAAATTAATGACAGAAGTCAAGCAGCCTCAAGCGACTATGTATGGTCGTTGAAAGATATAAACTTTGAAGTTAGACAAGGAGAAGTTTTAGGGATAATAGGTAAGAATGGGGCAGGAAAATCTACTTTATTAAAAATTATTTCACAAATAACTTCTCCTACAACCGGCAGTGTAAGGGGGAAAGGAAGAATAGCCTCTCTTTTAGAAGTAGGAACAGGTATGAATCCGGAATTGACAGCTAAAGAAAATATCTATTTAAATGGAGCTATCTTAGGCATGAGGAAAAAAGAAATAGACACAAAGTTTGACGAAATTATAGATTTTTCAGGCTGTACATTATATGTTAACACTCCGGTTAAACGGTTTAGTTCAGGAATGCGTGTTCGTTTAGGATTTGCAGTAGCTGCGTTTTTAGAACCCGAGATATTAATTGTAGATGAGGTGCTTGCTGTTGGAGATGCAGAGTTTCAAAAGAAAGCCATAGGTAAAATGAAAGACATTTCAAGTGGAAGTGGGAGAACGGTTTTGTTTGTTAGTCACAATATGGAGGCTGTAGCCAGTTTATGTACCAAATTACTTTGGTTAGACAAAGGGCGGGTGTTTTATGAAGGTAATACCTTGGAGGGTATAAAAAAATATTTATCTAATAATGTTTTAGAACAAACACAAGTTATTTTCTCTGAAAGTAAAGTTATTTCTCGTTCAGGAGAAAAGCGTTTCGCAACACTAAAAAGTATCAGTATTGGAAAAAACAATAAACCTACATTAAGCTTTTATAAAGGTGATAAGATTGAAATAAATATTGAAGTTGAAATAAAACAAAAGATTCAACAGCCTGAAATTGGGGCTGCTATTTCTAATTTTAAGGGGCAGCGATTTCATCACCTGGTTTCATCATGGGAACAACAAATAGAGGAACTTAAACCAGGGGTATATAAAATAAAAATTTCTACAGATACCATTTCGCTGTATCCGGGCGATTATAATATTAGTTGTTGGATACGTGAATACGTTAGCACGTCTGGCTCAGACGATTTTATTGATAATGCTATAGGATTTCATGTTTTAAAAAGTGAAGAGCAGATGACGAAGCAAGTTAATGCTTTTATTGATAATGGTGGTGTATATTTGGAATGCAAATGGGACTTACAACAGGTACAATAATATTTTCAAGGTTAAGCTCAAGGAGATTACCCAATAAATCATTAATTGAGATTAATGGTATTCCACTAATCCAACATGTTATCAATATTTCAAAAAAGATAAATTCAAATTACCATATCATAGCTACTTCTAATAGACCGGAGGATGAAGCTTTTGTTGAAATTGCAAACAGAAATCAAATAGAAATAGTTTCCGGAGACTTAGAAAATGTTGCTCAGAGAACAATTGATTGTATTCAAAAATATAATTTAGATTATTTTATCAGAATAAATGGTGATTCTCCTATTATTCCAATTAATTTAATAAACGACAAATTAAAACATGAACAAGCATTAAATGAATATGATATCGTAACCAATATATTTCCTCGTTCATTTCCTTATGGTTATAGTGTTGAAATAATAAAGTCATTAACTTTTGTAGAGCATTTTCGTTATTTTTTACCCGAGCAGCGAGAGCACATTACCAAATATTTTTATGATAATCATTCAAAATTTAAAATTCAAAACATACATAACGATATTCCTATTAAAGAAAAGACAGAGCTTACCGTTGATGATGAAAATTCATTAAAATATATTCAAAATGTTTTTAAGATGTTCCCTGATATTCAAACATATTCATTATCAGAAATTTTAAAGTCATGCCAAATCATTGATAAATGAGTGTGTTGTATTTTTTTCTATTTTTCTTTTTTTATCTTTTGATTCGTAATTTTATTTTTACAAAGTATTATATTTACCCAAAAACGAATTATAAAGGAACTCTATCAACCATAATTGAAGAGGACGTTGTAAGAGAAATTGTAGCAAAAAAATTTACCGAAACGCCTTCAGATATTGGTTTTATTGGAAACTCTCATATTTTAGATGCAATTAACCCCAGTATTATTACCAAAGAAACAAAACTAAGTTGTTTTAATTATGCTCATTATTATATTTCATTTTCTAACTCTTTAAGGGTATTAATGGATTCAAACTGTTATCCAAAAATTATGTTTGTTGATGTTTCAACACGTTATTCTATGTTTTCTGAACATTACGCAAGAGCCGATTACAAAAGTAAACCAGGCCCAGCAAAAGCATTTTTAAGAAAATTATCAAATAAAATCAGCTTTTTATTTCCTTCTCTATTTGTACCCTCTCCATATGTTAACTTTCTGTATAGAGGCATAAAAAAAATTAAAGAAGCTAGAAAACGAAATTTACCCGTATTCAGCAGATATTCTCCTTTTTCAGCTTTTGTCAGTTATCAATGGTCATTAAATATTACTACTAATCATCGAATAGCAAATACTTTTCGTAAGAAGAGGCTACAAGAACGACTATCTGAAACAAAAAATTTGCGCAAGGCAATTCAAGTTACCCCTAGCTTATGCGACCAACATCATGAAATGTATAAGAAATCAATGCAAATTCTTGATGAGTTTCTAATCAAAGCAAGTCAAGCAAAATCTAAAGTTGTGTTTATGAGGCTACCCCTTGATCAACGATTAATTTTTTTTGAGAACAAACATTGTCCCTACTTTTTTGAAGATATTAAACGAAAATTAGCTCGATATGAATATAATTTTATAGATTTAAACATTCCATTTAATAAAGAAAACCCACTAAATTTTTATTCCGATGGACAACATTTAACAGAAGACAGTTCAGTAAAAGTATCAACCTATTTAGCAACCTATATTAACACCCAATTATGATAAATTTATTTTCTATTCGTCCCAAGGGCTTTAACATTGGAAATGATGTGATTTACTTAGGAGTAAACCACTTTATAAGAATGGCCTTTCAAAAAAATTACAATGTTATTTCTTTACCGGCAACAGGTAAATACGAAAGTCAAAAAAAGGCTGGTTTATCTTCACAAACTATTTATGAAATTAATCAGTTTGGAGATGGGGTTATTATTGGAGGTGGTAATTTATATGAGAATGGCGAGTTGGAAGTAAATCCTATTGCCTTAAAAGCTTTAGAAAAACCCATGATGATATTCTCTGTTTCTCGTGGAAAAATATATAACAATAAACTAGAATTAGTTGATCGTACAGATGTTATGACAGATGACAAAATGCTGTTGTTAAACAAAAGAGCCAACGTGTCTTTATCAAGAGATCAGGCAACTCACGACCACATAAGAAACTTAGGAGCTAATACTGTAGTAGGTGGCTGCCCTACCCTTTTTATAAATGAAATACCTCAGCATTTAGTGCCCTTATTAGATGCCGATAAAACAGATGCCTTAATCTCTATTCGGACTCCAACTTTAATGAGTATTCCGGTTGCAAAACAATACGAAATGCGCGAACAACTTTTACAACTAATCGAATTATTAAAAAACAAAGGCTATTCAAATGTAAAATTCTTATGTCACGACCACAGAGATATTCCTTTTGCGGCCTCATTTAAGGAAATGGAATACGTATATACAGAAGATGTATATACATATTTAACCTACCTCAGAAACACGCGATTAAATTTAACGTATAGGTTGCACTCATTTATTCCTTGTATTTCTTACAATGTGCCAACAATAAAAATTAGTTATGATCAAAGAGCCATATCTATGCTCCATACTCTTGGTATGGATGAGTGGAATATTAACCTACTGAAGGATGATGTTGTGCAAGAGGTTAAACACCGAATTGAAAATATGAATGACCTGAATACCCTAAAAGTAAAATGCAACGACAGATGGCAACAATTAAGAAGTACCATGCTTGAAGGGTGTACTACATTTGCAAATGAAGTTTTACAAAATAAATAAAAATGAAGTATCCAATTCATATTATTGCTGAAGCCGGGACTAATAATAATGGCAGTTTGCAAAAAGCTAAAAATCTGGTTGATATTGCTGCTAGAGCAGGAGCCGATTCCGTTAAATTTCAAATGATAAATACTTGGGGGCTTTATCTACCGGGGAAATATAATTATGGGCATTATAACATTGATGACGTCATAAAAATAAGGCAAGAAGGTGAAATGCCCGATCATGAGTACAAGGAATTATCAAATTATGCAATTCAAACCGGTATTCCTTTTTCTGCCTCGGTATTTGACGAACAATCATTACAATTATTAGCTTCTTTTAACCCTCCATATATTAAATTAGCATCGTGCGATTTGAATAATGTTCGATTTTTAAGACAAGTAGCTGATTATGGTATAAAAGTAGTAATGTCCACAGGTATGTCAACTTTAAAGGATATTGAAATAGGTGTAAAAGCCATTACCCAAAATGGGTTTAATGATCTTGTGATTTTACATTGTGTTTCTGTATATCCATCAACATTAAAACAAACAAACCTGAAATTTATAACTGAATTAAAAAAAGTATTTGGGTTTGAAGTTGGTTTTTCTGATCACACCGGAACAAGTCATGCTGCTTGTATTGCACTTGCGTTAGGTGCTACATGGTTTGAAAAACATTTCACTGAAAATAAATCTCAAAAAGGATTAGATCATGCTTATGCTATGGAAGAAGCCGGACTAACAGCATACGTGAATGACTTACATGAAGCTTATGAGGCACTTATTTTGAAAGAAGATAAAATATCTGACGCAGAAAGATATACCAGGCAAAGAGCAAGAAGATCATTATATGCTGCAAAAAACTTGCCTATGGGCCATATTATAACAAATGAAGATGTGCTTATTGTGAGGCCTGAAAATATTTTACAGGCAGACGAGATTGATAATATCATAGGAAAAACATTATCAAAACCGATTCAACAGCACGAAGCTTTTTCTAAAGATATAATAAAATGATTTTAAATGTTTTTTGCAAGGCTTCTTCTAAAATAGGTTTAGGGCACTTAATTCGTTCTAATTCCTTTATTAATCAGGTTTTAGAAAAACAAACTAAATTAGCTGTTAACTTTTATTTGATTGGTGATAAAAGCCTATTAAAATTAATAAAAAACTCAAATATTCAAGTATATTGTGTAGAAAATGAAGTAGAAATTATACCTCTACTAAAGCCCTCCTCCATTTCAATTATTGATATGCTTGAAATGGAGGTTAACACATTAACCATTATTAAAAACAGTACTTCAAGAACAGTTATTTTAAGTCCTATTTTCAATCACTTTGAAATGATTGACTTTTATTTTGGACGAACCAAATACTTAAATTTTGAGCCCTCCAATTATCCTAATTTAAAAATATATGCCGGTTTCGAATATGCCATAATTCAAAAAAATTGCACTCCAATCAGTTCCGGTGTTTATGAAGAAAATTTAAAGAATATAAATTTTCCTATAGCTATAAGTATGGGGGGAGGTGATGCTCATAATAAAACGCTTGAAGTGCTTAAGGCTTTAAAAAAGTGTAAGGTTAATGCTACTTTTTGGGTTATGGTTGGCGAAGGTTACAAGCACTCTTTTGATGATTTAATTGATGAAATTAGAAATGATACTTCACACGAGATAATTTTGGCAAAAACCAATAGTAGTATGTGGAATATCTTGAAAAATTGTGTACTAGGTATTTTGCCGGGTGGCGTTACCTCGTTTGAGGCAGTATATGCCGGATTACCCACCATTAATTTTTTTGAACGTGAATCGCAACAGTTTTTACTTCAAGAATTAGTAGAGCATCAAGTAACACTTAACTTTGGTTTATATTCAACCGAAACTTTAGAAAAAGTTTCTAGTGCTATCGAAAAATTATATTTATCAAAAAAAGATTTATTACAGATGCACATTAATACTAAATTTTTAATTGATGGAGAGGGGGCTAATAGAGTCTTTGAAATTATTTCAAACTAAACATAAACAAAATAATATTTTTTCTTAAATTGCCCTATCTATGGCATTTATATTAAGTGCTGTAATGTATTTTTGCACTTATTATCTTTACAAAAATTAAAGATTATATAATATAAGTTAATAATGAGTACTGATTTTAAAATAAATCCAAAATATACATTCAAGTCTGATGGCATGTCTGAGTCAGAGTTGCTTTATTTTTCAAAATTTGAAAACAGTTTCGTTAAAAACACCATTGAAGAATCGGAGTTGTATGGAAATGGAGAAATTATAAGGCAATATTGCTTTTATCCTAAGAGTTTTCCAATAGCTATGAGAAATTTTCATGGCATAAGTCAATGGGATTTTGTAACTGATCATATTTTGAGATCTCCTGAAAAGTATATTGGACTTTATTCTAAACGCCTGGTTAATGACTATGAATTAAGGACAGGAAAAAAAGCTTATCACCTACAGGCTCCATTTGCAGTGTATGTAAAAAAAAATAAGATTCGTAAACTACCGCAAGCTAAAGGAACCATTTTTTTTCATGCCCACTCTACCTATTGGACTGACAAGTCATCTGATACAGAAACCATCATAGCCTACTTAAAAAATTTACCCAGTACTATGCAACCTGTCTCTATTTCTATGTTTTTTGTAGATATTCAAAAAGGAAGACATAAACCATATATAGAAGCTGGATTTCCGATTTACACTTCGGGGTCATGGAAAAGCAAGGCGTTTGTACATAACTTTTTTGAAATTATTAGAAACTTTGAGTATTGTTTATCTAATGAAATTGGGTCGCATGTGTTCTATTGCACTGTTATTGGATTAAAAACTACAATACTGAATATTAAACCTACTATATTATCAAATACTGATTATAACAGTATAGCATCAGGCCGAACAATTAATGATCATAAACAAGTGCAACGGGTTAAATCTGTTTTTGGAGAAATTAAAGATCATGTTACACCAGAACAAAGAAAAATAGTTGAAGAAGAATTAGGTATAACAGAGGGTATTTCGTTATTTAGGCAGAGTTTAATAATGTACAAAGCATGGGGAGATTTTTTTTTAACGAGAAGTGTGCAAAAGTTGAAAAGTATAATAAAAAGGTTAATTGGAAAAGCATAGCACTATTAGAAACCAGGCAAAAACCACTGCTTTAATGTATTAATTTTTTATACTTGTCTAATTATACCTAATTACAATTAACTTTTTAAATTGGAAACAAACAATATATCTATAATTATTTGTTGTTATAACAGTGCCCATCGTTTACACGAAACCATAAAACACCTCGCACTTCAACAAGTAGCTGAGTCAACCGCATGGGAGTTGATTATTGTTAATAATAACTCTACAGATAATACTTTAGAAGTTGCTCGTAATGAAATAAATCAATATGAAATTTTACAAAGACGATCAAAAATAGTAAATGAGAAAACGCCTGGTCTTAGTTATGCCCGAAGCAAAGGAGTTCAAGAGGCACAATACGAATATATAGTTTTTTGTGATGATGATAATTGGCTGGATAAAAATTATATTCAGACTGCTTGTGATTTTTTAAACAACCATAAAAATGTTGCAGCTGTTGGCGGCCAAAGTGAAGGTGTAAGTGAAGTTCAACTTCCTGACTGGTGGGAGGATTATAAATGGGCTTATGCTGTTGGAAAGCAAGGTCAAAAATCTGGAGATATAACTGAAAGAGAATTTTTATGGGGCAGTGGTCTTGCTTTCAGGAAGTCATTATATGTTCAATCTTTTAAAGATTATCCCTCTTTTCTTTCTGATAGAAAAGGGAATGAGTTAAGTTCGGGAGGCGACTCAGAAGTATGTATGCGGTTTATACTCATGGGATATCAACTTTATTATGATGAAAGTTTGATGTTTAAACACTTTATTGACCCTCAAAGACTCAATTGGACTTATCTAAAAAAATTGACTAAAGGTTTTTTACAATCTGCTTCTATTTTAAAGGTTTATAGTGTTTATATAGAAGTTTTAAGGTATCCTAACTTGAAATATAAAATATTTCTTTTAAACTATTTAAAGGTATTTTTTTCCATTATTTTTAATCGAACTAATTTTTATACGGAAAGGGAAGCCAACTTAATTTATTTCACTTCGGGAATTACTTTAAGAAAGACATCTGAAACAGCAAAAAGTATCAAAGAATTATATCAGTCTCTTAAACATTTAAAAAGATGACTCTAGAACATCATCGAGATATGCAAAACCCTACCTAATGGCTTATCTCCCACTTTGTCCTTATAAGAATTCTGGGGCTTTGCTGAGAAGAACGGCTGTTTTGATAAAAGTCACTTTCTATAACTTCAAACACAGCTACTTGTTGAATATAATCAACCACCTCAATATTATTAAAAACTGAATAATTCATCGTATAATTTCCAAAACCTAAAGAGAATTTTTCAGGGAAAGAAACTTTAATATGGTTTAAGCCTTTTTTAAAATCTAACCGTATCATTTCCAAATCACTATCAATAAATAAAGGGCGTTGCGAGTTTTCATCGTAAACCCCAAACATAATCCTTCCTCCTGAGTAATCGTCAATACTTTGAAAAGTCATTTCTACCACCAAAGTATCACTGCTATTAAGTCTAATTATCCCATCACATTCCATACCATTAATTTTAAATGAAATAAGTTTAATTACCTGACTTCCTGTCCTGTCTTTACGATCTGCAACAGCTATATGCTGAAGCAAACTAACGAGCGAGCTGTTATACTTTCTTATTCCTTCTTCCACAAGTCCATCGAATGTTATACAACCATTAGAAAGCAAAATGCTTCGTGTGCACAAGTTTTGAATAGCACCCATATTGTGGCTTACAAACAATACTGTTCTGCCTTCTCCTCTACTAACTTCACTCATTTTCCCCAAACATTTTTTTTGAAATTCTGCATCTCCAACAGCTAAAACCTCATCAACTATAAGTATTTCTGATTCTAAATGCGCAGCAACAGCAAATGCTAATCGTACGTGCATTCCTGAAGAGTATCTTTTTACCGGAGTATCAATATACATTTCAACTCCTGAGAAATCAACAATTTGATCGAACTTAGTCTTTATTTCCCTTTTACTCATCCCCAATATGGCACCGTTTAAAAAAATGTTTTCTCTACCGGTTAATTCTGGATGAAAGCCTGTGCCTACTTCCAACAATGAGGCTACACGTCCGTTAACCTTTACCGTTCCTTTTGTAGGAGCTGTAATTTTTGATAATACCTTAAGCAAAGTAGATTTTCCGGCTCCATTACGCCCTATCACTCCAAGTACATCGCCCTGTTTAACTTCAAAGTTAATATCACTCAAAGACCAAACATATTCAGATTCCTTTTTTTGAGTTCGGTCATTAATAGTTGTAACTTTTGAATATGGATCCTCTTTGCCACGCAACTTATGCACCCACCTGTTAATATCATGTACCAGTGTTCCGGTACTTACAACACCTAAGCGATATTGTTTATATAAATGCTCGACCTTAATTGCTAAAATATCCATATCATTTTCTACACGGTATCCATAAATGACTTTTCAATTTTATTGAAAATAATAATGCCAAGAAAAAGAACCACTAAGGTAAAAACACTGCTGTGAACCAACATACTTGAATCAAAGGTTGCTTTTTGGAATAAAGAAAACCTAAATGTTTCTATGTAAGCTGTTAGTGGGTTTAATGATAAAAGTAGCTTTAATCTTCCTTCGGTGATGTTTAAAGGATAGATTACCGGAGTAGCATACATCAACAATTGTATGCCAAATTGAATTATAAAAGCTAAATCTCTGTATTTTGTGGTTAGTGACGAAATAATAATCCCTAAACCCAATGATAATAAAGCAACCATAGCCAAAACATAGGGAATTAGCAATAAATTAAAACTTAAATAAAAACTTACTTCCTGCTTTGCAATAAAGTAAACAAAAACAAGCAACAGCAATAGAAGTTGTAAAATTAACTTAATAGAGTTAGAGAAGATAATTGAAATTGGTGTAACAAGTCGGGGAAAATAAACTTTTCCAAATATACCTGCATTCATGGTAAAAGTATTGGAAGTTTTTAGCAAGCATTCTGAAAAAAAAGTCCAAATGGTTATACCTGATAAGTAAAATAAAGCCGGAGGAATAGCATCTGTTGAGAGCTTAGCAATATATGTAAAAATAACAATAAAAATGGCCGTAGTAAATAAAGGCTGAAGAAAAAACCAAATTGGGCCTAGAATAGTTTGTTTATATGTTGATACAAAATCTCTCCTGACAAACAATAGGATTAAATCGCTATAGCGAAAAAGTTCTTTTAATTGCAAATCGAAAACTCTTTTATTAGGCTTTATTACCTCCGTCCAAGTTTGTTTTGATTCCACTTTAGTTTATGAGTAAATTTCACATTTAAAAGCAACAAGAAACAAAAAAAACTACGTTTCACAAAATCTACAGCTACAACAAGGTAGTAAACGAAAGAACTTAGCCTTGATTATTGCTGCAGAAAAAAGCGCTTTTTCCTGTTTTTGCAAACAAAAAATAGTGATGCTCATTAAGGAAAGAAGCTATTGGAGATTTTAGCACATCCTGAATGAGTGGTAAATCTGTTTCAACGATTATAAGCTGTGGCCGGTATTTGTCCCAGTTATTGCTTTGTAGCACTTTATAATCAAAACCTTCAACATCTATACTAAAAAAATCAATGGCTTGATTAGGGGGTAAGAAACGATCAAGCAGTGAAACCAATGTTTGTGTTTGAATATTTTCTTTTGAATTCAGCGTATAATGACCTGATTGTATTATTTCTTCGGCTTTAGCTGTATCAAAAGTGTTGAGTGCCGATTCATTAAAACAATAATATGTGAGGTTTTCTATTTTGTCTGATACTGCTGCTTCTACGTTAATGTCAAATGGACGGTACTTTAAAAAGTTTTTCATGGCTTTAGGGGTGGCATCTATATTAATTCCTCTCCAGCCTAATTGATACAACTTGTATGTATTTGAAAATCGAATTGGGTGGCAGGCTCCTACATCTACAAAAAAGCCTGTGTTTTTATAGTTAAAGTAGCGCCTTAAAATAATTTCTTCACCTTCTTGAGAGTAATAAACCTGTGCGTATTGGTTAGCCGAATCATAATACTTTTTATACTGTTCATAAATAGCCTGTGGCAGTATGGAAGCCATTTTTTTAGCTATTTTTTGTTTTAGGTTACTCAGCATTTATTAAGTATAAAAATAGCCTTATTGTTTTACAAAAGATTTTCGAGAAATAGCACCCTTATATTCCCAACATAATTGATAAATTCCCGGCTCAATGGTTGCTGAATCAAATATAACTCGGTTTACCCCCTTTTCAATAAGGTATATTTTGCTTTCGACAAGGCTGCCTTTGCTATCATAAATACGCATAACGGCATTATCTTTATCAGGCACAACAAGTGTTTGATACAGAATATGTGTTACCGGATTAGGGAAAATATTAGCTATTAGAAAATTTGTATTGTTTACTAATTGGCAAAGCTCATTATCTTCCGGATTAGAGTCATTACCCAAATTAAGATTTGAAATTTTAACACATAAATAATCACTAGGGTGGTAAATTTGGTCATTGGTAATAATACTCTTTAATTTATACCGATAAACACTACCGGGTTGAGCTACTCCAGTCCATTGTTCAATTATATTATTATTAATTCCGTTGGATGTTATACTTATATCAAAATTATTAATAACACCCGAGCTCTTGTTAATGAAGGTAATTTCAGTTTCGATCCTGCTGTTTTGCTTATTAATATCAAGCGTTAATAGTGTGATATCAATCTTTTCTGGAACAACTCGAAAAAATACTGAAGCTGTATCTGTACAATAATTCGTATCTGAAACAATCAGGCTTATGCTGTATGAGCCCGTATCATTAATGGAAACAAAAGGCTGAAACAAGTCGCTTTGAATATGATCAGGTAAACTCCATAAATAACTCAACATGGAGGGTTCCGATAAATTTATTAGCTGAGGCTGAAATGGTGGACTTCCAAATTCAGGGCTGATTTTAAAATAAGATTTAGGCTTAGGAAAAACATAAACCTGTTTTTCAATATAGTTTTGGCAAAGGTTTGTATTTTGTACCCTAAGGCCTACTGTATAAATTCCTGTATCCGGGAAGATGTAAAAAAGCGTATCAGTGTTATTTAAAGAAAATCCATTAATACTCCAGCTATAGGCATTAATGCTACATCCCTGGCAAATTGAAGTATCAATGAGCAGCGACTGGTTGCCATAACATAAATTATCTGTTTTAAATCCAGCAATGGGCTGATTGGATACAAAAACATTTTCGTTCAAAGTATCGCGACAACCATTGGAAGCCATTACGACTAACTGAACCGGATAAGTACCGGATGAGTTATAAAACATTTTGGGTTCAAAATCTGAACTCATAATGCTATCATTAAAAACCCATTGCCTTAATATGTTTTGTTGAGGGTAAGGGATATAACTAATATCTTTAAACTTAATTGAATCGTTTGAACAAAGTTTTTCAAATTCAAACTGAGCCAAAGGTGAAGGTTTAATTTGTATTGGTTTGACTAAAGTGTCAATACAGCCCTCAATGGTATGCGTAATTAATTGAATAGGGTAAATTCCGACTTGCATATACTCATGATAAACGGTATCGCCAATTGCAGTGTTATTTGGACTTGATATGTTTCCAAAATTCCAATTTACAGCATCAATAGCACCACCAAAAAGATTGGCATTAAGATTAAACTGGGTGGCATTACTTTCACAATTATTTTTTATGCTAAAATCCAAATCAGGGTGTGGAAAAATTTTAATGTTTTTTTGTATTAAGCCTACACAACCACTTTGTGCAAATACCTTTAAAGTTACAAGGTAATTTCCGGGGCTGTTATACTCATGCAAAGGGTTAAGAACAAAAGAGGAATCTGCATCACCAAAACTCCAAACGTAGGCTGTTATGTTATCGCCAGATGCAGCGCTTGATAAATTTGTAAAATGCGTTTCATTTCCAAAACAAAATCCAGTGCTCGTAAAATTTGCATTTGGAGCTACTCCATTAAGCGCAATAAATATGGTATCACGTGCAATACAGTTGTTTATGTTGCTCACTTCTAGCCAAAAGACTCCTCCATTTGTAACAACTAAGCTATCATTTGTTGACCCATTGGACCATAAGTAATTTTGAGCTGTATTGGCTCCTTGCTGAAGTTGAATGGTATTTCCCGAACATAAAGCAGTATCATTCCCAAGGTTAGCCTCTTGCGAAAAATAGTCAATATAAACATGAGCTGTATCTGATATAAAAACACAACCATTCATGTCCGTTACTTTTACATAAAAACTGCCTGCCTGAGAAATAGTATAACTGGGAAGGGTACTTCCGTCTTGCCATTCATAAAAATATGTTCCTGTTAAATTGGGGTTCCAAGTTAATTGATTTCCTAGGCACAATTCGGTATTGTTTAACTGAAAGAATGAAGGATAGGTAACCCAAACTGTATCTGATTGCAAGCGACCAAACATATCTTGTACCTGTAAGGAATATATTCCTGATTTTGAAACAGTAATAGTAGGTGTAGTATCACCCGTTGACCACAAATAATTGGCATATACATCATTAGAAGCAAGTGTAATAGGACAAAAATTATTATTAATAATTGTGTCAGCACCTATATTTAAAGCTGTTGTGAACTTATCCATTAAATAGTTTTGTGGCTTCATATAATCTATTGCTGATAATGGTGATCGATACATAATAATTTCAGCAATACTTCCATTTAAAGGGCGAGGCAGGTTTAGGGCAGGGTTGCGTATTCCTATTGATAAAATGCCTGGATTTAATGGGTAAAGTGTATGAGAGTTTACCGGCAGAGACAAAATTCCATTTACAAAAACTTGCGAGTTTGTGCTTTTTCTTTTAAAACTTAGTAGTGACCATTTAACAATATCATATTGCCCTACCAATTCAGATTGTTGTGCTACACATTGGGTCGTTTGCATATCAAAGTCGTAATTATTTCCACCCATAAAATGTCCCACAGGAGCTGTCGAGCTTGATTTTTTACCAATTACAAAACTAGTATTTTCATTTGCCCCATACGGAAAATTGTTAATCAGGAACATATCGTCTCCGTCAAAAGCTAAAGCCGGTTTACCTGCAATAGCATTTTGCTGTAGAGTGGGCTGTGCGGTATTGGTTACTTGAACAAAGTTTTGGTTACTGGAACTGGCATCTTGCCATGTTTGCACTTTATTTCCATTTAATACTAAGCCTGTATCGGCTCGCAACCAAACCGAACAACCTAAGATGTCTGTAGGTTTAAAATTAGTAAATCTACGCATAAGCCCCGTGGTTGTATTTATTCCGTTATAAGCACTTACACGCCAGTAGTATGTTGTATTGCTTTGCAAAGCAGTTAACCAATATGATGTTTGTAAACCCGTATTGATTGTAGTGATGTTGTTTTGAAAAGTACTGTCAGGAGTTACTTTAAGTTCATAATATAAGGCATTGGGTAATTTATTCCAACGTAAAAAGATAGAGTCGTTATTAAACACCAACCCATTTTTTGGAGTAATAGGAGATAAAGGCTGAGCCTGGCTGAATGAATAACAGAGTGTCCAACATATAAATACAAGAAAAAATCTGTATTTCATATTATAATCGGTTTTAACATCAAAATTAAACATTAAATTAAGCAAATTTGCAATACATACTACACGAAGCTATGTAAAACTTTTGTCTATCAGTCAGTAACGGGTGGGTTAAATTCTTTTTCCCACTTAGCAATTACAACAGTTGCCAAACAGTTACCAATCACATTTACTGAAGTTCTGGCCATATCCATAAGACTATCAATAGCTAGAATAACAAAAATAGGTTCGGCCGGTAAGTTAAATGAAGCTGCTGTGCCTAGCAAAATAACAAGAGATGCACGTGGAACTCCCGCTACGCCTTTGCTTGTTAACATTAGAGTAAAAACCATAATAAGTTGTGCCCCCCATGACATTTCAATTCCTGCAGCTTGAGCTACAAAAACCGATGCCAATGCCAGGTATAAAGTTGTCCCGTCTAAGTTAAAAGAATAGCCTGTGGGCATTACAAAAGATACAATTTTTCGTGGTACTCCTATTTTTTCCATAGCTTCCATAGCTTTGGGTAATGCAGATTCTGAACTGGTGGTTGCAAAAGCAATTGAAACAGGTTCGGCTATGGCATTTAAGAATGCTTTAAATGGTAGTTTAATAATAAGCCCCACAGGGACTAAAACCAACAAAATGAAAGCAATAAGTGCAGCATAAAGGGTTAATAACAACTTTATCAAGTTAGCCATTACATCAAGACCCATGTGCGCTATGGTATATGCTACAGCAGCGCCTACACCAACAGGAGCAAAATACATAATTATATTGGTAAATTTAAACATAACTTCCGATAAACTCTCGGCAAAATCAAGTATAGGAACTCTTTTAGCTTCATTAACCATTGCTAAAGCAATACCAAACAAAATACTGAAAATTACAATTTGTAAAATTTGCCCCTCAGCAATAGATTTTGCAATGTTTTCAGGAAAAATATGCAAGATTATATCTTCGGCAGTTTGTTTCTGAACTACATTATCCATTTTTTCTATACTAGAAGGCAATGTAATGCCTCGTCCTGCTCCACTAATGTTTATGGCTGCTAAGCCTATAAATAAGGCAATTGTTGTAACAATCTCAAAATAAATAAGTGATTTTATTCCCATACGGCCTATCTGCTTCAAATTAGCATGCCCCGCTATGCCCACCACCAATGTGCCAAACAATAATGGGGCAATAACTGTTTTTATGAGCTTCAAAAAAATACTGCTTAAAACTTTTGAGTTCTCTGCCACTTCCGGAAAATCAATACCAACAAATGCCCCTATCACCATACTAATAAAAATCCAAGCTGTTAGACTCTGATTCTTAAACCCATAAACAATAAATAAAAGCACAGATAACCAGCGGGTTATAATTGAAAAATAAGAAGAGGGGTCAGCAAAATACATACTCGTAATAGCTGAAAGGAGTAGAACTAAAGCAATAATAAGCCAGTAAAATGGTTTTGACATAAGTACAATTCTATGAAATTAAAAAAGGACAATCTTATCTCTGCTTATTAATCCTTCTGCATTTTTAATGATAAAAGTATATAAACCCGGTGCCACGTTTTGCCTGTCTAATTGTAAATGTGTTTCAATTTCTGATATATTTAGTTCAGCAGTGTAAACAACTTTGCCGCTTGCCGTTTCAATAAGCATTGCCTGAGTTGGCCCCAAGGCTTTAGTGCTTCGCAATTGAATAAAGTGTTGTGCCGGGTTAGGGAAAACAGAAATGGTGTTTTGAAGTGATAATTCCTCAGCTTGTGTGATCGTTCCAAAAAAATAAAAATTAACAAATGAGCCACATGGAACAGCAAGGGTATCGGTTAAGGAATTGTAAAAAATATCGGCTGGGCTCGTCAGTCCACTGCTTACCATTGAGGTAGGCTGCGTTGAAAAAGTACTGTCATAACGCTGAATGCTGTTGTTGCTCCAAACTGCTATGTAAAAATATCCATCTTTCCCTTTTGCAATACCATCAATATTTGAAAAAGGGGTATTCAGCAATAATGAAACACTCGAATCGGCCATTGAAATAGCTTTAATAGTGGCTGGTGATCCCCACCCTGCCATGAGCAATCGTGAATTTTGCCCATCATAAGCATCAAAAACAATCCCATTGGGGGTAGTAGCCGTATTGTTTACATATATGTTAGATTGTCGGGTAAGTGTATTAAACCGATATACTTTTTTACTGCTAAAACCAGTTATATAAATATTCCCTGAAGGATCGTGTGTTATTCCATTTAAAAAAGCACCACTCTCAACAGAATGATTAAATATTTCAACACCGGTATTTAAGTTTAAGCCTCTTAAATTACCTCCTGTACAACAATACAGCGTATCACCTACAATTTCAATCCCATAGGGGGCACTAGGCAGGGTGGCAAAAATACTCAATGTCCCGTCTGCTGCTCGTGCTAAAATTTGTTTTGATGAATTATTTGATATTAAATAACGGTTATTGGCATAATCGAATTCAACACTCTCAGCACCACTGTAGGACTGTGCCATAGTTTGAAATGACAACAAAAAAGCGAACATTCCGAGAAAGACAAAAGAATTTTTCATAGATGTGATGTTAAAATAAATTTCGTCAAGTTTAATCAATTTTTTAATTTTGTTTACAATCGATAACTAAACTATATTTGCAATCCTTTAAAAAAGCTAAAGAGTAGAACGATATATTTTTTGAGAAATGGAAAACGAGAATCAAAATAAAGATTTTGAAACAACCAGTACTACACCTGATACAGTGCGTAACGTATCCACAAACCATTTAGAGCAAGTTCAATCAGAACAAGCACCAATAGCATCTGACCCAGCTGCTCATGAAACCCCAATGGAGGAGGGAGCATTTGCTCATGTGCTAAGCGAAGTAGAAGAGCAATTGGATGAGGAAAAGGAAAATGCAATTTCTTTTGAAGCTTTTGCTCATTTTTCAAAATCAGAACTGCTTGAAAAGCTCAAGGGTTTGGCACAAACTGATGATGTTATTGCCTCATGGCAAGAAATAAGAGCCTTACGAAAAGTATATAATGATATGCTGAAAGAGGAAGAAGAGAAAGCATATCAAGATTATATTACAGATGGTGGCCTCAAAGAAGAGTTCAACTTTATTCGTGATGAGTCGCACCCCATTTTTATGGGCCTTTTTAGTAGTTTTGACCAAGCACGCCAGGAATTAAAAAAGAAAAAAGATGCTGAACTTGCGCAAAATGTACAAGTTAAACGCAAAATCATTGAACATCTAAAAGAACTTGCAGAATCAGCAACAAAAGGGAGTTTAAGTATTAAGGCTATTTTTGACCAATTGCATGAACAGCAAGAGCTATGGCGAAATACCGGAATGGCACCTGCTGGAGAAAATAAAGTTCTTGCAGATGCGTATCGCTTTGCCTGTGATAAAGTTTATGAATATATTAAGATTGACAAAGAGCTTAGAGAATTAAACTACAAAAAAAATCTTGAAGTAAAAAAAGAGCTCTGTGAGAAAGCTGAAAAATTAATTTTGGAACCATCGCTGCGAACTGCATTAGATGGAATAAAGCAACTCCAAGATGAATGGAAAGAGGCTGGGTTGGTATCGAAAGAGATGAACGAAGTAATATGGGAGCGCTTTAAAAAAGCAGGAGATCAGATTTTTGCCCGCCTAAAAGAATATTTGCAAAACCAAAACGAACATCAGGAAAAGAACAAAAATGGCAAATTAGCACTTATTCAAGAACTGGAACAAGCGGTTGAAAAATTACCCGAGTCGAGTTCTGCATGGCAAAAAGCAACAGAGCATTTAGAGGGCATTTTAACTCAATGGAAGCAATTGGGATTTGCCTCCAAAAAAGATAATGAAGAACTGTGGAATCGTTTTAAAGAATTACGCAATCGTTTCTTTAAGGCTAAAGAACATCATTTTGAATCGTTACGGAAAGTTCATCAAGAAAACTACCGAATTAAAAATGATTTATGCATGAAAGCTGAAGAAGTTAAGGAGAGCACAGAATGGAAAAAAACAACTGATTTAATAATTTCTTTGCAGAAGCAGTGGAAAGAAACAGGCCCCGTAAATCACCGACAATCCGATAAAATTTGGCAACGTTTCAGATCAGCTTGTGATCATTATTTTGAGCGGAAGAAAGCAAATTTTGCAGATCAGGATGCCATGCAGGCCGAAAATTTACAGGCTAAGTTGGACCTTATTGCCCAAATTGAAGCGTATCAGCCAAGTGAAGATCATCAAATTAATTTTGAAAAATTAAAAAGCTTTCAAAACGAATGGTTAGATATAGGTCATATTCCTATTAAACAAAAAGACCAAGTAAATAATGCCTATAGAAAAGCTATAGATAAGCACTTTGATGCTATGCGGGTGGGAAATTTTGAACGTAACAAACAAAATTTTCAAAATAAAATTAACTTGATGACCTCTAGACCTGATGCTAAGAATAAAGTAAATGAAGAACTGTATCAGTTACAGGAAAAAATAAGAAAAAAAGAACATGAGGCTGCTCTGCTGAACAATAATTTAGGGTTCTTTGTTAACTCTAAGGGAGCTGAAAGTATTTTAAAAGATACGAAAAAGAAACTAGAATCTCTTGGTGCTGAAGTTAAATTGATGAAGGAGCAGCTTAAAATATTGCGTAATGTTTCACAATCAGAGGCTCAAAAGAAATAATTTAAATTGAAAGAAATCCTAAACGGTCTGAAAACCATCAGGCCGTTTTTTAATTTTACATAAACCTATGGCCGACTTATTTGAACAAGAAGCTGCCAAAAAAATTGCCTTTTTATCTCAAAAATTAAACCGCTGTAATTACCATTATTATGTTCTTTCCGAATCGTTAATAAGCGATTTTGAATTTGACCACATGATGAAAGAATTAGAAAATGTGGAAAAGCAGTACCCACACTTGGTTGACGCTAATAGCCCTACCCAAAAAGTAGGAGGATTTATTACCAAAGAATTTCAAACCGTGAAGCATAAATATCCAATGCTTAGTTTGGGAAACACGTATAATGAAAACGATTTAAGAGAGTTTGACCAAAGAATAAGAAAACAAATTGGCTCTAATCTTGAATATGTAGCCGAGCTTAAATTTGACGGGCTTGCCATTAGCTTAACCTACATTAATGGAAAATTAGATCGAGCTGTAACCCGAGGCGATGGGACACAAGGTGATGACGTTACTCAAAATGTAAAAACAATTAAAAGTATTCCTCATCAGCTTAAACCGGGCACTTATCCTAATGAATTTGAAATAAGAGGAGAGATTTTTATACATAAAAAAACTTTTGAAAGGCTCAATGAAAAATTAAGAAAAGAATTAGAAATTAAAGGGTTTGACGAAGATGAAATTCGCGAAAAGCTGTATAAAAATCCACGAAATTTCGCATCCGGATCATTAAAATTACAGGACTCTCTTGAAGTATCAAAACGTTCATTAGATGCCTTCTTATATTTTATTTACAGCCCTTCTCCAGTTGCCGAAACACATTTTGAAAGCTTAAAATTAGCCCAATCATGGGGCTTTCCGGTAAGCGATCATTATACCCTCTGCCCTACCCTTGATGATGTATTTAGCTATATTAATCAATACGATAAAGAACGAAAGGATTTAAGTTATGAAATTGATGGTATTGTGTTAAAAGTAAATAATTACAGGCAACAAGAAGAACTCGGTTTTACAGCCAAAACCCCACGTTGGGCTATTTCTTATAAATTTAAAACCGAACAGGCAGTAACATTACTTAATTATGTCAGTTATCAAGTAGGGCGCACCGGGGCAATTACTCCTGTGGCCAATTTGCAGCCTGTATTACTGGCAGGAACCACTGTAAAAAGAGCTAGCTTGTATAATGCCGATGAAATGGAACGTTTGGACCTACACAATAATGACACTGTTATTGTTGAAAAAGGAGGAGAAATAATTCCCAAAATAGTTGGTATTGACCTTAGCAAGAGGAGCAATAGCAGCTTGCCTATTAACTTTATAACGCATTGCCCCGAGTGTGGAACTTTATTGGAAAGAAAAGAAGGAGATGCCCTGCACTATTGCCTAAATGATAAAAACTGCAAACCTCAGATTAAGGGTAAAATTGAACATTTTACTGGGCGGAAAGCTATGAATATTGAAAATTTAGGAACGGAAACCATTAATGGTTTATATGATAAAGGACTAATAAAAAACAGTGCTGATTTATACGATCTAATTTTTGAACAGTTAAATAACCTGGAATTTGAAATTGGCGAAGAAGGCGAAAAAAAGAAAAGGTCATTAAAAGAAAAATCGGCTCAAAATATTATTGATGGGATTGAAGCATCCAAAAAAATTACCTTCGAACGCCTGTTATTCGCTCTTGGAATAAGGTTAGTAGGCGAAACCGTAGCGCGCAAGCTGGCAGCACACTATAAAAATATAGAAAACTTAATGCGTGCTGAAAAAGAGGATTTAAGCCAAATTCATGAAATTGGAGACAAAATAGCCGAACAAGTATATACTTTTTTCAGGACTCCTGAAAACTGCAACTTGGTAGAACGGCTTAAAAACAAAGGATTGCAAATGCAAATAAGTGATGATGACGATGAAGGCCAAAAGAGCAACAAGCTATCCGGAAAAAGCTTTGTTGTTTCGGGTGTATTTAACAAAAGCAGAGATACCCTAAAAAAGCTTATTGAATTAAACGGTGGACGCTTTGTCAGTAGTATCTCAGGGAAACTTAACTTCTTGCTTGCCGGAGATAAAATGGGAACCGAAAAACTAAAAAAAGCTAACGAATTAGGAATAAAAATTATTACAGAAGAAGATTTTGATGAAATGATAAAGTAAGCCTAATAAGGGGCTTGAATACTCTTTTTTTATATAAATCTTTATGTGATATGAATAAGAATAATCAAACAATTTGCGCTTAATCTTTAAGATTGAAAAAAACAGTGTGATTGCTGAATATTTTAGGACGTGGTGTTGAATTGTCAATTTCTTGTTAAAAATAATATTTCTTTAATTTTGTATCTTATACTTATCAACAAATAATAATTCTATTTTTGTGCAATTACAAATAGCATTATATAAAATATATAAAATATGGGTTTTTTCGACCTTTTAACACAAGAAATAGCTATTGACTTAGGTACGGCAAACACCTTAATCATACATAACGACAAAGTAGTTGTTGATGAACCTTCTATTGTAGCTATTGACAGAACTACCAGTAAAATAATAGCCGTAGGGAAGCAAGCCATGATGATGCATGGTAAAACACACGAAAACATAAAAACAATAAGACCTCTAAAAGATGGTGTTATTGCTGATTTTGAGGCTGCCGAACAGATGATAAAAGGGATGATAAAAATGATAAATCCCGGAAGACGTCTATTTCAACCCTCCTTACGAATGGTTATATGTATTCCATCGGGTATTACCGAAGTAGAGAAACGAGCTGTAAGAGACAGTGCAGAACACGCAGGAGGAAAAGAAGTGTACTTAATTCACGAACCTATGGCAGCAGCAATAGGTATTGGTATTGATGTTGAAGAGCCTATGGGCAATATGATAATTGATATTGGCGGAGGAACCAGTGAAATTGCTGTTATTGCATTGGGAGGTATCGTTTGCGATAAATCTATCCGTGTAGCTGGTGACGATTTTACAGCCAATATTGAAGATTACATGAGAAGACAACATAATATTTTAATTGGAGAACGTTCGGCTGAGCGTGTAAAAATTGAAGTTGGAGCTGCTTCTGTAGATCTTGAAAACCCACCCCCTGACTATGCTGTTCACGGACGTGACCTAATGACCGGTATTCCTAAAGAGATTCAAGTAAGTTACGTAGAAATTGCTCATGCACTTGATAAATCTATTTCAAAAATTGAAGAAGCTATCTTAAATGCCTTGGAGATGACCCCACCTGAACTTTCAGCAGATATTTACCGTACCGGAATTTATTTGGCAGGCGGAGGCTCGTTGTTACGCGGGCTGGACAAAAGAATATCATTGAAAACAAAACTTCCTGTGCATATTGCTGATGACCCTTTACGATCTGTGGCCAGAGGCACCGGAATTGCTTTAAAAAATATTGGTAAGTTTCAATTTCTTATCAAATAGAATCTAAACTTTTTAGTTAGTAGTTGAATGCGCAACCTTTTTAGGCTATTTTGGAAGTATTCTAATTGGGTACTTTTTATACTCTTAGAGGTTTTTTGTTTCTATTTAATTTTCAACAACAATTCCTTTCAAAAGGCTCGTTGGATTAACTCTTCAAACACCTTTGCCGGCAATGTTTTTACTACTGTTAATTCAATTAAAGAATATTTCGCCTTAAAAGAAGCCAATCAATTACTGAGTGAAGAGAATGCACTTTTACGCTCTCAGTCCTTAGGTTCTTATGCAAAGTACATTACTACCCAAACGCTTGTTAAAGACACCTTTCTAAAGCAACAATACACGTATATTCCTGCTGATGTAGTAAACTCATCCATAAATCGGAGAAACAATTACCTTACCTTAAATCGTGGTTATTTGCAAGGCATTAAAAGCGATATGGCAGTTATTACATCAAATGGTATTGTGGGTTATACCAAAGATGTGTCAGCTAATTTTTGTACGGTGCTTAGTATCTTAAATAAAGATGCAAAGATTAGTGCCAAAATAAAGCGATTTGACGAATTAGGTTCTTTAATTTGGGAAGGTGGCGATTACCGTTATGGATTAATGCAAGATGTTGGGACTCATATTGAGTTGTTACGAGGAGACACAATAGTTACTAGTAATTTTTCTGATATTTTCCCTAGTAATATTATGATTGGAACGGTAGCAAGTTTTACCAAAAGCGAACGAGGAGACTTTTTTACAATCAAGGTAAAATACTCCTGCAATTTAAAAAACATTACCCATGTTTACCTTGTAAACGACATACTTCGGCCCGAAAAAAAGATATTAGAAGAACGTTCACAACATGATTAGTATTATATTTAAACATATTCTGAGATTTGTATTTCTGATTGCCTTGCAGGTTCTTTTGCTGAATAATATTCAGTTCAGTGGCTATGTAAACCCATATCTCTATGTATTTATAATCCTTATGCTCCCTTTTGCCACACCGGTTTGGTTGGTTATGCTCATTTCATTACTTGCCGGCTTGTTGGTTGATATGTTTCAAAATACTGCCGGAATGCATGCTGCCGCCTGTGTTTTAATGGGTTACTCCCGTTCTTTTATTCTAAAATTGTTCTCTCCACGAGATGGTTATGCTGACAGCACCGAACCAACTTTACACTATTTAGGGGCATCGTGGTATTTTTCCTATTCATTTATTTTGGTATTCATTCATCATTTTACCTACTTTTTTATTGAAGCCTTCAGTTTTCATGAGTTTTTGTTTACTTTAACACGTATGTTGTTTAGTTTAATTTTTACCATGATTCTTATTTTTATAAGCCAAATGTTGATTTATAAGCCTAAAGATTCCAAACGTGCTTAAAAAGTCAATAATTATGTGCATAATTCTTTTGCATTAAAGCGTATTTCGTATCTCGGTCACTTTACTTTTGTATAGTTTTTTATTATGAACACACTATCGGGTAGGAAATTGGTTATTGGCGGCATATTTGTTGCTGTATGTGCTATATACCTGTTACGTCTATTCTTTATTCAGGTTATGGACGACAGTTATAAACTTTCGGCCAACAATAATGTATTGCGTTATATGACCGAATACCCTGCTCGCGGCTTAGTTTACGATCGTTATGGTACTTTATTGGTATATAATGAAGTGGCTTATGATTTAATGGTTACTCCACGCCAAGTTAAAGTTATTGATACGCTTGATTTCTGCAAAACCATAGGGATAAAAAAAGAGCAGTTCATTAAAAAGATGAAACAAGCTAAAGCCTATTCAAGCTATAAAGAATCAGCATTTGAAAAACAATTATCTAAAGAAACCTATGCTGCCCTACAAGAAAAACTGTACAAGTTTAAAGGATTTTTTGTTCAAACCAGAACTTTGCGTAAGTATCCGCAAGAAATTGCAGCTCACACACTAGGTTATGTTGGTGAGGTAAACGATAAAATTATTGCCGCTAATTCTTATTATAAGTTGGGAGATTATATTGGTATCAGTGGTATTGAAAAGTCGTACGAAGAAGAACTCAGAGGAAAAAAAGGGTTGAAAATTCAGATGGTAGATGTATTTAATCGCCCTAAAGGTCGGTTTAAAGATGGCATTTATGATACCTTAGCTGTTTCTGGTCAAAACTTAGTTTCTTCACTAAGCGCCAAATTGCAGAAATATGGGGAGCAATTGCTTCAAAATAAAACAGGTGCTATTGTAGCTATCGACCCATCTAATGGAGAAATACTAGCTAGTATTTCGGGGCCTTCATATAACCCCAATTTATTGGTTGGACGAGAAAGAACAAAAAATTACGGTAAGCTTTTTTTAGACAAATCGCTGCCTTTGTTTAACCGTGCTTTAATGGCATACTACCCACCCGGCTCTACGTTTAAGTTAATTAATGGGCTTATAGGTGAGCAAGAGCAAGTTACTTTTCGAGAAACGCGTTATCCATGTGCACGAGGCTATCCGGTTATGGGTGGTAAACCCAAATGTCATCCACATCCCAGTCCAATGGATTTACCCGGAGCAGTTTCTACATCTTGTAATTCATACTTTTGTTATGTCTTTCGCAGCATTATTGATAATCGAAAGAAATATGCTAATGTTGTAGAGGGTTATAACGCTTGGCGTAACTATGTTTTGAGTTTTGGGATAGGAAAAAAAATACACACCGATTTGCCTCAAGAACTTCCAGGAAACGTGCCAACACAGGCTTATTACGACAAATATTTTGGCAAGAATGGATGGAAATCATCTACCATTGTTTCCTTATCCATTGGGCAGGGTGAGTTAGGGGTTACTCCGCTTCAAATGGCCAATATTATATGCAGTATTGCCAATAAAGGTTTTTATTACACACCACACATTGTGAAAGGAATAGGCCCCAAAAAAGAGCCTCGCCCCGAATATAAAATACGCCACTATACCAAAATTGCACCCGAGTATTTTGAACCTATTATAGATGGTATGCAAGGTGCTGTTGACCATGGAACCTCAACAGCAGCACGATTAAAAGATATTGTAGTTTGCGGAAAAACAGGAACTGCACAAAACCCGCACGGAAAAGACCACTCTGTTTTTATAGCCTTTGCACCGCGCGAAAACCCCAAAATTGCAGTAGCTGTTCTTGTTGAAAATGGAGGATGGGGGGCCACATGGGCGGTACCAATAGGTGGATTAATGATTGAAAAGTATTTACGCGATAGCATTTCAAAACCCGATATGGAGAAACGCATGTTAGAAGGTATTGTGTTGTCAACAGAAAAGAAAAAAGCAAAAGAGACCGAGTAAACATGAGAAAATCACAACAAGGTATATTTAAAAATATAGATTGGCTCATGGTTATCATCTATTTATTGCTGGTTACTATGGGCTGGATTAATATTTATGCTTCCGTATTTAATGAGGATCACTACTTAATTACAGATTTGACTCAGAAATACGGCAAACAAATGATTTGGATAGGTACTTCATTGCTTTTAGCTTTAATAATATTAGTTATTGATGGCAATTTTTATGCGGCTGTATCATGGCCTTTATGGATATTAGTTCTACTTTCATTAATAGCCGTTTTGTTTTTTGGAACCGAGGTTTCAGGAAGTAAATCATGGTTTCGATTTGGTGAATTTGGAATACAACCTGCCGAGTTTGCCAAGTTTGCCACGGCCATGGTATTGGCTAAATACCTCTCTCAGTTAAATATTAAAATGACTGAGGTTAAAACAAAAATTATTTCTTCAATTATCATTGCCCTTCCTATTGGTTTAATTTTATTAGAAAATGAAACCGGAGTGGCTTTGGTATTTTTTGCTTTTATATTAGTTTTATACCGAGAGGGACTTTCAGGAAACTTCCTATTATTGGGTGTTGTGGCCATAGTATTATTTATTTTAGCCCTCCTTATTAATAAAACTATCTTAATTATAGCCTTGGCTATTATTTCTGCTATACTATTTTTGTTTATGCGCAAAACAAGTCAAAATTTCATTTTACTTTTTTCGCTTTTTGTTTTAAGCTCAGCTATTATTTACAGTGTTGATTATGCTTATAATCACTTACAGTCACATCAAAAAAAGCGTATTGATGTTTTTTTAGGTAAAGAATCTGATATTAAAAAAGCCGGTTACAATGTAAATCAAAGTTTAATTGCAATTGGCTCTGGAGGTTTAACCGGAAAAGGATTCTTGAATGGAACACAAACAAAGTACGACTTTGTTCCTGAACAAAGCACCGATTTTATTTTTTGCACCGTAGGTGAAGAGTGGGGGTTTGCCGGAACAGCAGTTGTAATTATCCTCTTTTTAATCTTACTCCTTCGTATTTTGTTTATTGCCGAAAGACAACGCTCTTCATTCAGTAGGATTTATGCCTACGGAGTAGCCTCAATATTATTTTTTCACCTATCCGTAAATGTAGGAATGACCATAGGTTTAGCTCCTGTTATCGGTATTCCGCTCCCATTTTTCAGTTATGGAGGATCATCTCTATGGAGTTTTACTATTTTGCTCTTTATATTAATAAAACTTGATGCTTACCGTTTAGAAATATTACGTTAGCCATTTTTAAAAGAGCCCCACAGCTCATTCAAAATAGCAGAAGTATGTTTTAAAATAGGAGTGGTTAATAAGTTCAGATTAGGATATAAAATTATGAAGAATATAGTTTTAAAATTGTATTCAAAAATCCTGTGTCATGTCGCCTTGGTTTATCGTAAGTTGTATAGGAGTATATTTTGGTTTATTATTATTAATAGCTTGGTACACCTCAAAAAAAGCCACAAACAAAAGTTATTTTACGGGTGACCATGTTTCGCCATGGATTGCCGTAGCCTTTGGAATGATTGGTGACTCTCTTTCAGGAGTAACATTTATTTCGGTACCCGGGCAAGTAGGACAAAACAACTTTTATTACTTGCAATTAGTTTTAGGCTATTTTGCCGGCTACTTTGTGGTGTCTCGGGTTTTACTTCCGGTTTATTATAAGATGAATTTAATTTCTATTTACTCATATTTGCTCGAACGCTTTGGCGTTGTTTCGCAAAAAACCGGAGCTTTTTTCTTTATTCTCTCTCGTTTGCTTGGAGCAGCCGGAAGACTTTATTTGGCAGCTATGGTAATACAGCTATTTGTGTTCGATGCTTTCGGAGTACCATTTGCCTTATCAGTAGCCATAATAATTGGATTAATGTTGCTATACACCTATCGTGGAGGCATTAAAACACTTGTGTGGACAGATACCTTGCAAAGTGGCTTTTTGTTATTGGGGGTTATTTTCTCAATCTGGTTCATCTCAAAAGAACTAAACTTTAGCCTTTGGGAAATGGCTGTATCTGTAAAAGAGAGTCCCTATTCACAAGTTTTTGATTTTAATTGGATGCATAAAAGTAATTTCGTAAAACAATTTCTAGGTGGGGCTTTTATCACTATTGCTATGACCGGGTTGGATCAAAACATGATGCAAAAAAATCTTTCCTGTAAAAGCTTAAATGATGCTCAAAAAAACATGGAATCATTTAGCTTTGTTGTGGTGCTGGTCAATGTGTTTTTTCTCTCATTAGGGGCTTTACTATACATTTATGCACAACAAAAAGGTATTGCTATTCCCCTTAACGAGGCCGGACAGAATGATACCGATAAGCTGTTTCCGATGCTAGCATTACAATATTTAGGAAGTGGAGCAGGAATTGTGTTTATAATTGGGCTTACAGCGGCCACATTTAGCAGTGCAGATTCTGTACTAACAACACTTACTACCTCTTTTTATTTGGATTTTTTAAATATAGAGCAATCACAACATAGCGAGGCAAAGAAAACAAATATCAGAATGCTCATACACTTTGCCTTTGCCATATTGTTGCTACTGGTTATTTTGGGTTTTAAAGCCCTTAACAACAAGGCTATAATAGATACAATATTAATGGTGGCCTCTTACACTTACGGCCCCTTATTGGGTTTATTTTTCTTTGGAATTTTTACAAAAATTCAGATAAAAGATAAATACGTATGGCTTATTAGTATAATAGCACCATGCTTATGTTATATATTAAATGAAAATGCTACACTATGGTTTCATGGATATAAGTTCGGATATGAACTATTGCTAATTAACGGCATCATAACTTTTATTGGGCTGTACCTTATTCGTAAACAAAGTAAAAAGTATCAATAGTACTTCAATTTTAATTCCGATTATTCGGTTTTACGGTGTAGTTAATTATTAGTGTCTCTTTTTTATTTTCAGATTCATTTTCCACTTCCGATTGGTTCTGGGTTGGATTATTTTTCATTAATACTTCTTCATAAATCAATGTTTCTTCTGTAACCTCATTATCATCTTCCAGTTGCCATTGATAAGTAGTATCTGATGGCCCCTGTTTGCGGTAGTAAAAAGCTACGAGCACACCAGCCACAGCTCCAAATAAATGACTCTCCCACGACATTTGAGGAAGTACAGGAAGTACTCCCCACACTAAATTTCCGTACAAGAAAACAACAACCAATGAAAATGCAGCTAAACTCATATTCTTCTTAACCAAACCACTTGCAAACATAAAAGCTGCCAGACCATATACAACACCACTAGCCCCAATATGATATGAAGGCCTTGCCGACACCCATACCCAAAAGCCCGTAGCCAATAATATAATAAAAAATACACGATAAGCAAAGGAGCGGTAGTAATAAAATAAACCAGAACCTAAAACTAACAATGGTACTGTATTAGAAAATAAATGGCCAAAATCAGCATGAATAAGAGGGGCTGTTAAAATGCCAATCACTCCTTTTAATTGTCGTGGATACACCCCAAAATTATAAAGCGGATAATGAAACACAATTTCGCTTATTTTAACCAACCACAACAAAATAACAAACGTGACAGGGAAGAAAAAAGTATGAAAAATTCTTGTTTTCTGGGTGGTTTCTATATTTTTTGATGCATCAGTCATGTATTTTCATAGGTTTCACATAAATGCCTATAACTAAATTCATACCACATTAAGAATTATGCTAAAGTGACAGTGTTTTTTGAATACAATATCCTTAATAAACTACCTAAAAGTATTACTATTCTTTGTGTTTCAACTTTGTTTGTATTTAAAACCTTGACCTAATAATTAAAATTAATTTCCCATTTACGGGACAAGTATCATGTATTGGAATCATAAAGGAGGCGTTTCCACTTAACTTTTATTTTTTATATACTAAAAAAGAATTAAAAAAACTATGGGAGGCGTTCAGCAGTCCAATATTTTGCAGATATTTGCCTGATTAAAACAAAAATAGATGGAAGAAGTATTAGATATTTTAAAATATGTTTTGCCTTCAGTTGTTACTTTTTTAACAGCTTACCTAATCATTAAAAAATTTCTAGATAGGGAGCATAAAAACAGGCTTATGGATTTACGAATGCAAAATCGAAAAACAATTACCCCTTTACGTTTGCAGGCTTATGAAAGAATGACCATATTTCTAGAGCGTATATCCTTAATGAGTTTGGTTAGCCGTATTCATAAAAGCGGTATGAGTGCTCGTTTACTGCAAACAGAGCTTACTAAAACCATACGAACAGAATTTGATCATAACCTTTCACAACAAATTTATATTACCCAACATACTTGGAATACTATTAAATCGTCAAAAGAAGGAACCATTAGGGCTATTAATATTGCAGCAGCTAAGTTGCCACCTGATGCCAGCGGCACAGAGTTAATAAACCTAATTGTAGATATGGTTACCTCACTAGAAAAATTACCCACTGATGTGGCATTAGAACAACTAAAATTAGAAGCCAAACAAACTTTTTAACCCAATGGAGAACAAGTTAAATTATACCCAACGTAAAGAAAAGTTCACAACCGACAGTGATATTGAAATAAAAACCTGCTATTACCAAAGCCACACTGAAAGTGAAGAACCCGGAAAGTTTCCTTTTACACGTGGCGTTCAGGCTGATATGTATCGTTCAAAATTGTGGACTATGCGTCAATATGCCGGATTTAGCACTGCTGAAGCTTCCAACGAAAGATATCATTACTTGTTAAACAACGGCACTACGGGTCTTTCGGTAGCTTTTGACCTGCCTACTCAAATCGGGTACGACTCTGATCACAGTTTTTCGGAAGGAGAAGTGGGTAAAGCCGGTGTGGCCATTGACTCGCTTCGTGATATGGAAATACTGTTTAAAGGAATAAACCTAGAACAGGTTACCACCAGCATGACCATCAATGCAACAGCCTCTACCCTACTGGCTATGTATGTGGCTTTAGCTAAAAAACAAAATGCCGATTTAACAAAAATTTCTGGAACCATACAGAACGATATCCTAAAAGAATATGCAGCTCGGGGAACCTATATTTATCCGCCCAAGCCAAGTATGCGAATAATTACAGACATATTTGAGTATTGTAGCAAAGAGATTCCCAAATGGAATACAATTTCTATTAGTGGGTATCACATACGAGAAGCGGGCTCAAATGCTGTTCAAGAGCTTGCTTTTACACTAGCCAACGGTAAAGCCTATGTACAAGCCGCTATAGAAAAAGGGCTTGATTTGAATGTGTTTGCCAAACGTTTATCATTTTTCTTTAATGCTCATAATAATTTATTCGAAGAAGTTGCCAAATTTAGAGCCGCGCGAAGAATGTGGGCTAAAATAATAAAATCGCTAGGGGCTACAGATGAGCGTGCTATGATGTTGCGATTTCATACACAAACAGGGGGTTCAACGCTTACTGCGCAACAACCTCTAAACAACATTATTCGGGTAACTACTCAAGCCTTAAGTGCTGTTTTAGGAGGCACCCAATCGTTACACACCAATGGATATGATGAGGCTTTAGCCTTACCTACCGAAGAAGCAGCCCGTATTGCTTTAAGAACACAACAAATAATTGCCTTGGAAAGTGGTGTTACAGACACCGTTGACCCTTTAGCGGGTTCTTATTTTGTAGAAGCCTTAACAAATGAAATTGAAAGTCGTGCATGGGAATATATTGAAAAAATTGAAACCCTTGGAGGTGCGGTGGCTGCTATTGAACATGGCTACTTACAAGATGAAATAGCCCGCTCCTCATACGAGTATCAAAACAAAATACAACAAAGTGAAAAAATTATTGTTGGCGTAAATAAATATCAGATTAATGAAAAACCGATAAGCAACTTATTTACAGTTGATGATAGTATTCGTACGGAGCAAATAGCCCGGCTGCAACAATTAAAATCCGAAAGAAAAGAAGTAGTGGTAAACAACCTCTTAAATCAATTAGAAGAAACTGCAAGAAATGGAACCAATGTTATGCCCATTATTTTAAATTGTTGTGAAAACTATATAACCTTAGGTGAAATTGCCGACACCTTACGCAAAGTTTATGGAGAATATAAGGCCTAATCGTTATATAGGTTTACTTTAATGTAATTTTTTTGTGTCACATCATCTAAATAATGAGCCGCTGTACTTCAAATCTGAATTTCTTTAATAAGTACTAAAAAATAGGATTATTTATATTTTGTAATTTTATTAGGCTTTAAAAATTTCTTTCCTTTGTACTTATTATGAGCTATAACAGTTATAGGCCACGTGGTTTTAGTTTCTTGCCCGAAGTAGTAAAAAACCTACTTATCATTAATGGGTTATTTTTTTTGGTAACGATTGTTGTTGGCAATCGTTTAGGTATTGACCTTACACAGTATTTGGGTTTGCATTACCCCCTATCTGATGATTTTAAGCCCTATCAAATAATTACATACATGTTTATGCATGGTAATTTTTTACATATTTTATCGAATATGTTTGCCCTTTGGATGTTTGGAACCAGCATTGAGAACTATTGGGGAGGAAAACGCTTTTTAGTGTATTACTTGGTTACCGGATTGGGAGCGGCCATAATACACTATATTGTACTATATTACACTACAGTAATACCGGCACTTCATGAAATTAAAGCATTACAACAATTAGACAACATTCAAGATGCTGATGCTGTTGCACAACAATTTTACAATCATATACCACCAGTTGTTGGTGCTTCAGGAGCTGTTTTTGGCATTTTGTTGGCCTTTGGTATGATGTTCCCCAATCAAATTATTTACTTGTATTTTGCCATTCCTATAAAGGCTAAATATTTTGTAATTTTATATGGCCTATTTGAACTTTATGCCGGAATAGAAAACAGCAGATCAGACAATGTGGCGCATTTTGCACATCTTGGAGGAATGGTGTTTGGGTATATATTGATAAAATATTGGAATAAGAACGGCTCTCGATTTTAAATTTAATAGTTTATGACAACAGATAACACAATTTTTGATCTTATTGAGAAAGAAAGGAACAGACAACTTCACGGATTAGAGCTTATTGCTTCTGAAAACTTTGTAAGTTCGCAGGTAATGGCAGCAGCGGGTTCGGTATTAACCAATAAATATGCCGAAGGTTTACCCGGTAAAAGATACTACGGTGGTTGTGAGGTAGTTGATCAAATTGAGCAAACAACAATTGACCGTGTTAAAGAACTGTTTGGTGCGGCATGGGCTAATGTTCAGCCTCACAGTGGCGCTCAAGCTAATGCTGCAGTTATGTTGGGTGTATTAAATCCGGGTGATACTATTTTAGGCTTTGACCTTTCACACGGAGGGCATTTAACGCATGGCTCTTCGGTTAACTATTCGGGAAAGCTTTATCGTCCAACATTCTATGGCGTTGAGCGTGAAACCGGACAAATAAATTATGATCACATTCAAATAATTGCTCAAAAAGAAAAACCTAAATTAATTATATGTGGTGCTTCTGCTTACTCGAGAGATATTGATTTTGCCCGCTTTAGACAAATTGCCGATAGTGTTAATGCACTACTCATGGCCGATATTTCACATCCTTCTGGCCTTATTGCTAAAGAACTTTTGAATAATCCAATACCTCATTGCCATATAGTTACCTCTACTACGCATAAAACCTTAAGAGGCCCAAGAGGCGGTATTATACTCATGGGAAAAGATTTTGAAAATCCAATGGGACAAAAAACGCCTAAGGGAGACCTTAAAATGATGAGCGCTGTGCTGGATGGAGCTGTTTTTCCGGGTACACAAGGAGGCCCTTTAGAACACATTATTGCAGCAAAGGGCGTGGCATTTGGCGAAGCCTTATCCAATAACTTTAAAACTTATGGTATGCAAGTTATAAAAAACGCATCGGCAATGGCTAATGCTTTTATGAATTATGGATACCATATTGTTTCGGGAGGCACCAGCAATCATTGCATGCTTATTGATTTACGAAGTAAAGGTATTAGCGGAAAAGAGGCTGAGAATATTTTGGTAAAAGCCGATATTACAGTAAATAAAAACATGGTTCCTTTTGATGATAAATCGCCTTTTACAACATCAGGAATTAGAGTTGGAACGGCTGCCCTTACCACCCGTGGATTAAAAGAAAAAGATATGGAACATATTGTGTCGCTTATTAATGAAGTCTTGATAAACCGCACACAGGAATCGGCCATAATATCTGTAAAAAAACAAGTGAACAGCATGATGGAAGAATTACCTTTATTTACCTGGTAAGAGTTTAAGTAAAAAAAAAAGGGGAATGTTTAACAACACTCCCCTTTTTTTTAGAACAAAATTGTAAGTAATTTATTTCATAAGTGTTTCGGCATCTACTAAAATGCGACCACAATGCTCACAAACAATAATTTTTTTGTGCGTACGAATATCCAACTGTGTTTGTGGTGGTATTTTGTTAAAACAACCTCCACAAGCATCGCGCTCTACATTAACAACAGCTAATCCGTTTCGTGAATTGGCACGGATTTTTTTGTATGCATTTAAAAGACGCTGTTCAATATTCGCTTCTGAAGATTCTGATTTCTTTTTTAATGACTTTTCCTCTTTTTCAGTTTCGGTTATTATTTCTTCTAACTCCGATTTCTTATGCGTTAAATCGCTCTTTCTTTCATTAAATACGGCTTTGGCGTTTTCCAGTAAATCGTTTTGTACCCCAATTGCAGCTTTGTATTCTTTAATTCTTTTATCGCTTAGCTGAATATCTAAATTTTGGTATTCAATCTCTTTGCTAATTGAATCGTACTCTCTGTTATTTCTAACTTTACCTTGTTGCGCTTCGTACTTTTTTATTAATTCTGAGGCATCTTTTATAGCTATTTTTCTTTGGGTAATTAAATCTTCCAAAGAATTTATTTCATTGGTAATATTTGCAATACGGGTTTCAAGACCGGCAACTTCATCTTCCAAATCACTTACCTCTAATGGTAATTCGCCCTGTACGATACGAATTCTGTCAATTGCAGAATCTATTTGCTGTAAACTGAAAAGTGTTTTTAATTTTTCTTCAACGGTGTTGTCTTTTTCTAGAACTGTAGATTTGGTTTTAGCCATTTTTTAGTAGTAATAAACTGGATTTGTACTATTTTTTGATAAACAGAGCGCAAAATTACTAAATTTTTTTTGAAGTTTCTGAAAAATCAGTTCTACCGTAAATTGTTCACTTTCGTAATGGCCTACATCCAACACAAGTATCTGATTATCAGCATCAAAAAATTGATGATATTTAAAATCAGCCGTAATAAAAACATCGGCATTATGAGCTATGGCATCTTGGAGCAGAAAACTACCTGAACCGCCACACAGTGCTACTTTTTTTATTTTTCGTCCTAAAAATTGGGTATGTCTAATACAGTCACAGTTAAACTTTTCTTTGATTAGAGCTAAAAATTCATTTTCTCCTAAAGGTTCTTTTAATTCGCCCAAAAGTCCGGCTCCTATTTTATTCCAGGTGTTATGTAAGGGAAAAATATCATAAGCAACTTCTTCATAGGGGTGCGATTTAAGCAGGGCAGCAATAATATTATGTTCTTTCCAGGATGGAAAAATAGTTTCGATTTTTATTTCGGGCTCAGAATGTATTAATCCTTTCTTGCCCACATAAGGGTTAGCGTTTTCATTTGCTTTAAAAGTACCTATTCCTTCGGTGTTAAAACTACAGTTATCATAATTTCCTATATTTCCGGCACCGGCATCAAAAAGTGCCTTTCGTAGTTCCAAAGCGTTTGATGCTGGTGCAAAACAGACCAGCTTTTTCAAAATATCTTTTTTAGGCAATAGCACTTGAATATTTGACAAATCAATTTTTTGTGCCATCATACCGTTTACACCCTCCAATAGATTGTCAAAATTGGTATGTAAGGCATACACTGCAATATCATTTTTAATGGCCTTTATTAAGGTACGTTCTACCCAGTTTTTTCCATTCAGTTTTTTTATTCCGCTAAATACTAATGGGTGATGAGAAATAACCAGGTTACATTTATTAGAGATGGCTTCGTCAACAATATTTTCAGTAACATCCAAGCTAATTAATACACCTGTTGCTAAAGTTGATTTAGAGCCTGTAATTAATCCGCAGTTGTCGTAATGTTCTTGAAGGTTTAGTGGTGCAATTTCTTCTAAAAAAGATGTTATTTCGCCTATTAATATACTCATTGGTTATGCTTATTCTGTTTAAATATTCAAAAAGAGTTTGCAGCGAGCCTCTAAAGTCAAAAAAAAACCGCTTTAAAGCGGTTTTTTTTTTGACTTGTTCATTCTAATTAATGTGTTACGCTTAATCTTTTCGTAATAGTGGTTTGTCCGTTAAAAACACTGTAAAAATAAATTCCTTGTGCCATACCAGCAGTATTTAAGGTAATTTTATTAATGCCACTGTTTCCGGATGTTTTAATACGTTGAATTTCTTTCCCTATTGCATTAATAATTTTAATTTCAACGTCAGCTCTATGGGTAAGTGAATAATATACATCACATAGATTGTCGGACGGGTTTGGAAAATTTTGACTTACACTAAAAGTATTTGGACTAAGACTGTACGTTGCATTTGCTGGATTCACAACAATTTTGTAATAGGTAAGTGTTTGTTCGCCATAAGACACAGAGGCTGGAGGTGTACCCAAAAAAGGCTCAACCTTAATGGTTAAAGGATACTCTCCCACCGGATCGTTAGTAGTTCCAGAAATAACAGCACAATTTGTTTGCCCTCCCGGAAATTCACAATTTGATGGTACACAAGCATAGGTCAAGCCTTGAGGCAATCCTGTAATAGAAACTAATTTTATTTTATCAATAGGAATTGGGAAACCAGAAACTGCAGTATCGGCTGGAACTTTTGCAGTTATTATCTGTGAATAAGGTGTACCTTGATAAGCTGGCATAAAATTAGTGGCACTGTCTGGAAAAATACCCGGATTACTTACTACAGCCGGAGTACAAACCTGTGCTTGAGCGTTTATTGAAAATAGAGTAATAATGGAAAATGAAAGTAAAAGTTTTTTCATAGTATTTTTTTAATTAGTAATGAATAAATAGCATTATAAGTTAATCCGGTGCATTGTATGTAAGCAGCTCCTCTGCTTCTTTCAAATTGGTGGCAATATTTAAGATAGAGTCAAGTTGCGAAATTGTAATTAACTTTTTGATAGGTTCCTGAATATTATAAAGGGAAAGTGCCCCACCACTGTTTCGGCACAAACGATTAGCTACCAAAATAGCACTAAGGCCACTACTATCGCAGTACTTTGTATCCTGCAAATCCATAATAATATTTTTAATACCATCAGCATTAAGAACTACTAATTGTGATTTTAAATGCGGGGAAACAGTATTGTCGAGCTTATCTACCTTTACTTCTATCAGCGCAAATCTGTCATTTTTGGTAATCTGAAAGTTCATTTTGTTGGGTTTGTATTCTACAAAAATAATAATTCTTTAGTCAAAAACAACTTTTCATTCTTCTTAGTTTTTTAAATGAGTTGCTAACAGGTATAATACCGCCATTCTAATAGCCACCCCATTTTCTACTTGTTGCAATATTAGCGACTGGCTACTGTCGGCCACATCACTTGTTATTTCAACTCCTCTATTAATTGGGCCTGGATGCATTATAATAATTTGTTTACGGAGTTTATCTAAAATTTCTTTATTCAAACCATAGAGCATTACATACTCACGAATACTTGGAAAATATTTAATATCCTGACGCTCTAACTGGATACGAAGCATATTAGCCACATCGCACCACTCTAATGTTTTAATCAAATTGGTTTCTACTTTCACACCCAATTCATGAATATATTTTGGAATTAAAGTTGGGGGGCCGCAAACCGTAACTTCGGCACCTACTTTTTGAAGGCAAAAAATATTGCTTAAAGCCACACGGCTATGTAAAATATCTCCTATAATGGCTACTTTGCATCCTTTTAAATCTCCGAGCTTTTCGCGAATTGAGAAGGTATCGAGCAATGCCTGTGTTGGGTGCTCGTGAGCTCCGTCACCTGCGTTCACAATAGTAGCATCAATATGTTTAGATAAAAATTTAGCTGCCCCGGCATAAGGGTGGCGCATAACCACCATATCCACTTTCATGGCAATAATGTTATTTACCGTATCAATTAAGGTTTCTCCTTTACTTACCGATGATGAAGATGCCGCAAAACTTAGAATATCGGCAGAGAGTCTTTTTTCGGCTAATTCAAAAGATAGTTTTGTGCGGGTAGAATTTTCGAAAAACAGATTGGCAATAGTTATATCACGCAGTGAGGGAGTTTTTTTTATGGGGCGATTTATGACTTCTTTAAAAGTATCGGCAGTTTTAAAAATAAGCTCTATATCTTGCGTGTTCATTTCTTTAATTCCTAATAAATGTTTAACACTAAGAGCGCTCATATTATTTTTTATTTTCAGTTATCATTAACACTTCATCTACCCCATCCGTTTCATGCCATTTTACTTTAACATTATCACTATTTATTGTGTCCACTACTTTACCAATATAATCAGGCTGTATGGGTAAATCGCGGCTATATCTTCTGTCAATTAGTACCATTAATTCAACCTTTTCAGGCCTCCCAAAGGCCAGCATAGCGTCTAATCCGGCTCTTATAGTTCTGCCCGTATATAAAACATCATCAATAAGTATTACCTTTTTCCCTTCAATAATAAAATCAATGTGGGTACGATTAGGGACTAATGGCACCTCTCGTTTTCTAAAATCATCGCGATAAAAAGTAATATCTAATTGACCGTGTTTTAACGTATTAATTCCGGTAATTTGGCTTAGTTCGTTGCAAATGCGTGAACTGAGTAGCACCCCACGAGGCTGCACGCCAATAATTATTGTGTTTGCAAAATCGTTGTAATTTTCAATGAGCTCATAGCACAAGCGTTTTATGGTATAATTAAACGATTCGGAATTTAGCAGCTGCAAATGATTATCCATAATCAAATAGATTAAGAGCAAAAGTATTAATTTTTGTTTTGTGGTAATAAGCTTGTTTAAAAATCTTTAATTTAAAAAGAGTAACGCACAACAAGTCTTTGTTCTATATATAGAAAATAACTGGTATTTAGAGTCTGAGAAAGGTCTTAATTAATTCAATAAACTCTAACTGAAAAAAAATTCCTTTATTTGCCTATGTTCATTCTTTAAAGAAGATAAATTAAGATTGCAGTGAAAACATCAGTTTTGTTTTTGTTTCCTTATCCTTTATATGAAGCTCCCAGTCAGCGTTTTAGGTTTGTTCAGTATTTGAACTTACTTAAGCAGCAGGGGCATTATATTGAAACTTACTCGTATTTAAGTCCACAAGCTTGGGAAATACTTTATAAGCCCGGAAATTTTTTCTTAAAATTTTTGCAAATAATGCGCGGCTATATGGGGCGGTTAATTCTGCTGCCAAAAATCAGGAAGTTTGATTATGTGTTTATTCATCGTGAAGCAGCTCCTTTAGGCCCTCCTTTAATTGAATTTTTAATTGCCAAAGTACTGCGTAAAAAAATAATTTATGATTTTGATGATGCCATCTGGTTGCCTAATTTCTCAAATAACAATCGTTTTTTCTCCTTTTTGAAATGGTACTCAAACAGTCGGGTTATATGTAAATGGGCATATAAAGTTTCTTGTGGAAACGCCTATTTATGCCAATTTGCAAAGCAATACAATACACAAGTGGTATATAATCCTACCACCATTGATACGGAGAACTATCATAACCAAATAAGCCAGCCGAATAAAAAAAAATTTGTAATAGGCTGGACCGGGAGCCACAGTACAACCCGATATTTATATGATTTAGTACCCGTTTTGAAAGAGCTTGAACAAAAGTATGATTTTGAGCTTCAAGTGATATCTGATATTCCTCCGGATTTGGAGTTACGCTCGTTTAAGTTTATTCAGTGGAATAAAGATCGTGAAATTAGTGATTTATTAAACTTCAGCATTGGGATAATGCCCTTAAAGGACGACCCTTGGGCGCAAGGAAAATGTGGTTTTAAAGCCCTTCAATACATGGCTTTAGGAATACCGGCTTTAGTTTCGCCTGTAGGCGTTAATGTACAAATTGTGGATGACGGGATAAATGGTTATATATGTACCCATGCTCATGATTGGAAAACTGCTATCGAAAAACTAATTAACAATCATGATTTACTTATAGAGATTTCAAAAAACACACGAAAAAAAATAGTGGATCATTACTCGGTAATTTCCAATAGTGAAAATTTTCTTTCACTTTTCAGCTAATTTTTTATACCTAATGTAGATTAATTCACAAAAAAATAACAACTTGCACACTCAAAAAATTTATTTGAAACATGATTAAAAATACTTCCCTTACTCCTATTCACATCCAGCTAAATGCAAAAATGGCTCCTTTTGCAGGATACAATATGCCTATTTCATACCAAGGTATAAATGCCGAACATGAAACCGTGCGCCAAGCCGTGGGAGTTTTTGATGTGTCGCACATGGGTGAGTTTATCATAAAAGGTCCGGGAGCTCTTGATTTAATTCAGCGTGTTACAAGCAATGATGCCTCGTTGCTTACCGATGGGAAAATACAATACAGTTGTTTTCCTAACGAACAAGGTGGTATTATTGATGATTTGTTGGTATATCGACTAACAGCCGATAGTTATATGTTGGTTGTAAATGCCTCTAATATTGAAAAAGACTGGAATTGGATAAGTTTACAAAATAACCAGGGTGTGGAAATGCACAATATTAGCGAAAAAACATCGCTATTGGCAATTCAAGGGCCTAAAGCTGCCGAAGCTCTGCAAAGTCTTACGGACATTAACTTGAAAGACATGGCATATTACACCTTTAAAAAAGGGAAATTTTGCGGTATTGATAATGTATTAATTTCGGCTACAGGTTATACCGGAGCCGGGGGGTTTGAAGTATATTTTGAAAATGAACATGCAATTTCTATATGGAATGCTGTTTTTGAATCGGGAGCTTCGTTTGGAATAAAACCTATTGGTTTGGGTGCACGAGACACACTTCGTTTGGAAATGGGGTTTTGTTTATACGGAAATGATATAAATGATACCACATCGCCTATTGCGGCCGGGTTTGGCTGGATTACTAAATTCACAAAAGAGTTTACCAATCATAAAAGCTTGCTGGCACAAAAAGAAAATGGCGTTCCTCAAAAACTTGTGGGTTTTGAAATGATTGATAAAGGAATTCCACGTCACGATTACGAAATTTGTGATGCCTCGGGAAACATCATTGGAAAAGTTACATCAGGGACACAATCGCCAAGCTTGCAAAAAGGAATTGGCATGGGTTATGTATCGACTTCATTCTCAAAATCAGGAACCGAACTTTTTATTAAAGTTCGTGATCGCTTTTTAAAGGCCCAAGTAGTTAAACTGCCATTTTACAAAAATAGTTAACCCTAAACACTTTGGACGCATCAAAGTTAACCATTGACGTTTGTTTTTCACCTTACTTATATCCGGTTTATGAAAAAGAAAATCAGATTGTAGTTGTTATTGATGTTTTACGAGCAACATCAGCTATATGCACCGCTTTTCAATACGGTGTTAAAAGAATGATTCCAGTTGCTACAGTTGAAGAAGCTAAAACATATAAAGACAAAGGTTTTTTAGTTGGTGCCGAGCGTAATGCGATAGCTATTGATGGCTTTGATTTTGGGAACTCTCCTTTTCACTATATGAACGACAAAGTTAAAGGAGAAACCATTGTCATAACAACTACTAATGGAACTCAGGCTATTGAAGCTGCAAAAACAGCTCATGCAGTGGTTATAGGCTGCTTTTTAAATATTACTGCCTTGTGTGAGTGGCTTATAAAGCAACAAAAATCGGTGTTGCTTTTGTGCAGTGGATGGAAAAATAAGTTCAATTTAGAAGACACCCTATTTGCAGGTGCTGCAACAGAAATGCTCAATAAAAATGAAAGCTATAAATTATTAGATGGAGCACTTGCTACTAAATATCTTTATCAGGAGGCACACCAAAACCCATATAAGTTTTTGAATTACTCATCGCACAAAGAACGCCTGTCTGCTATGGGTTTAAAAGAAGATATTAAATATTGTTTAACTTTAGATAAAACACAAGTAATACCCATTTTAAGAGGAAAGTACTTAGAGTTACTCTAAAATACTATATTTAATTTTTTGAAGTATATCTCCTGCTGAGCTAATACGTATTTGCTTTACTACATGAGCCGTAATCTTTGTCCCGGTCGTAGTATTGATGTTTTAGAAATTTTATTCAATTTGCACAACTTGTTAACTGTAGTTGCTTGTCGTTGGGCAATTTTTCCTAAAGTATCGCCTTTCCTAACTTTGTAGTAATGTGACTTACCTTTGTATTTGGAATAATCTTTCACATACGAAAAACTATTTTTATCAATTGAAATTGCATCAGCCAACAAGGTTCCTTTCTCAAAATTGATGACCATTTCAGGATTTAAAGCCATGCCTTTATAGCGTACCTCAAAATGCAAATGACTCCCGCGTGAGCGTCCTGAATTTCCTCCTAGTCCGAGTATGTCACCTGGCTCCACATGATCGCCAATATTTACTAATAGTTTTGATAAGTGTGCATAAATAGTTTCTAATCCATTTTTATGACGCACCATAACTACATATCCAAACGTAGAACTTTTGCGTGAGATACGTACCGTTCCTTCAAAAGCGCAACGAACACTGTCGCCTGTTTCCAAGTCAATATCAATACCATAATGATGACGTGACCGGCCTCTTGGGCCAAAACGAGAGGTTACTTTTCCATCAAACGGATGCATATAATCACACTGGTAGTGATCATTTAAAGTCAATACTGTGGTGTCGTTTTTTTGAGTTAAATCAATTTTATAAGGGTTAACGCTAATCGTATCCCATATACCATAGTAATCAAATGTGGGGTCAAAAGCGCTTAAATCTTCCGTATTACTATAATCAATATTGTCAATATCGTCAAAGCTTTCAATAACCGGCACATCAAAAACAGCCTGATTATAGGGTTTAATAGCGAGTGTGTCTTTAGAAACGGTTGTTTTATGGGATTCTTTTCCTTCGGGCTTGTGATCTGTTGCAGCAACAATGCTTAAACTTAACGAAGTAAAAAATAGGATTAGAAATGTACTTTTTTTATGAGTCATTTATTGAATTTATCTCGCTTATTAAAAGCAGTTTATTACATAGAAAAATATTAAGTGCTGCGAACTTATAAATTTCAGCCTCATGCACAAAAAATCAAGGTTCTAATATTGGTTAAATAGAGTTAATTTGTGTTAATCAACAATGAAATTTTTAATAAAATTAGCAAAAAGGCTAAACTTTGCTTGTTGATGCTATGATTATTTTATCAAATAAAAAAAAAACGGTTAAAGGTATTATTCACTTACCTGCTTCAAAGAGTATAAGCAACCGCTTGCTGCTCATACAATACATGATGAAGCGAAGTTTTGAAATTCGGCATCTCAGCAGTTGTGATGACACTCGTCATTTAGTTAGGGCATTAAATGCGCTTAAACAAAGTACTGGTAGCATAGCCGAAGATGCCCCTTATACTCGCATTGATGTTGGCGAAGCCGGCACTTCCTATCGGTTTTTAACGGCACTTCTCAGCCATGTTCCTGGTAAATTTGAACTTGTTGGTAGTGAACGGCTTATGGAGCGCCCCATTTGGCCTTTGGCAGAATCCTTAATAAGTTTGGGAGCCGATATTAAAGCGGCTACTTCACAAGGGAATGGCCCGTTGTACATTCATGGAAAAAAATTAAAAGGGGGCCAAGTTAAACTCAAGGCCCATATCAGCAGTCAGTTTATAAGTGCTCTTATGTTAATTGCTCCTTATTTTACAGATGGTTTAACCATAGAACTTGAAGGTGAAATTATTTCTAAATCGTATATTGAATTAAGTGTAAAGCTAATGCAGGAGTTTGGGGCTCAAGTGCAATTTGAAAATAACATTATTATTATAAAACCAGTGCCTTATCAATATTCCTTTCCCTATTATGAAGTTGAATCTGACTGGACAGCAGCGTCCTATTGGTATGCTTTTGCTGCACTTTCAAAAGCACCGGAAATTACGCTTAAAGGATTACGACAAAACAGTATTCAGGGCGACAGCATTATTGCCCAATTATTCACACTTTATGGGGTAAGCTCTTCTTTTGCCTCTGATGGTGTGCGTTTAATAAAAAAGCAAAACAGGGGATTTCTTGCCGGGTATGATTTTAAGAATGAGCCTGATTTGGTGCAAACTTTTGTTTTTTTAAATTGTTGTTTGAGCCGGTACATACAGATAAACGGGGCTTCGACTTTACACGAAAAAGAGAGTAATCGAATTCATGCTTTAATACAAGAAACAGCCAATATTGGAAGCTCAAGTACACTTTATGATTATGATAGCTTTTTTGTTTCATGCACAAATGCCCGTTTAAAACCGGATGTATTTTTTAAAACCTATAAGGACCACCGAATGGCTATGGCAGCCTCGCTATGCGCTTTGATTTTTGATGAAATAAAAATTGAGAAAGGTGATGTGGTTTCAAAGTCTTATCCTGAATTTTGGGATCACTTAACTCAGGCAGGCTTTCGAGTAGAGCAAAAATAAGATGTCTTAAATTTTTCTAAGTAACACTATTTCTGTGCTGGGACTGTCCTTTATGGCTTTCAACAACGCTACTTCAATAGGATATAACAAAGCTCCGAATAAGTGACCCAAAGGTTTTATTAGGGCTAATGTGTTTTCTAAAACAAACCAATAAGCATGAAGGAGTTTATTCTTACTATCTACAGGGTAATTGCTTAACACCATAAAAGGTTTATGCTGCACCAATTCAAAACCGGCTTTCTCAAACAAGTAATACAAATGCTCTTGGGTATGTGAAACCTGATGTTGCGTTCGCCTTGTTTGGTCTTTTAAAAAGTTATCGGAATAAATAAAATAGCCCCCCTTTTTAAGTAAGGCAGCAATATTCATAAGGGCTTTCTCAAATCGCTTATCGTCCACAATATGGAAAAGTACATCCATAGCCGAAATAAAATCTTTTTTACCTAATTGAGGTATGTATGCTTCTATGTCAGCTCCAATATCAAGCTGCAAAAAATCACTCTCAGGAAATTTAGATTTAAGATTATTTACTGCAACCTCAGTAATATCAACACCACTTACTTTTTGTGCTTTCAGAGCGTTCCACAAGGCTATATAAAACCCCGTTCCGGAGCCAATATCTAACACATCGGCATTCTTAAAATCAAAATGCAAATCCTGAATTACATTTAAAAAGGCCTTTTTACGCACTTTATAACCCCAATTATTAAATGGCTGCCCAAGTTTTGAGTAACCTACTCCTTCGAGCCCTTTAACTTTGGTTAAACGATGCTCCCAAAAATTATTAGGGTTAAAATTATTTGCTGTCAATTTTATTTTTTAATTCGCAATAATACTTAAAATTCAATTACTTGTTTGGTTAATTATGCTTTAAGTATGGTATTTTTAATTTGATTTATGAGTTTCACAAACATTGTCTTTTCTGCAATAAGCTCACGGTGTTTGTATAAAACCACCAAGAAAACAAGCACTATAGCCATTGACTTTAGGCATATACTCCAATAAATATTTTCGATATAAATATTCATAAAAATTAAATATATAATAGCCGATAAAACTAAAACGAAGGTAGAAAATGAATTAAAAGGATTTAGTTTAAAATAGGTAAATAAGAGTATAGATTTGGTAATATTAAAAATGGTAAAGGTTATAACTACAGCTATAGCTGCGCCAATAAGCCCCCAAAGCGGGATAAGAAAATAGTTCAACGAGATCATTAAAAAAAGCAATACCAACAATAAGATTGAAATTTGTTTATTCTTGTTGGTATAAAGTAACATCGAGCTGTTAATTCCGGTGCACATATTGCTTAAAGCACTTAAACTAACAATATTTACAATTATTGATCCACTACTATATTTAGGAGGTAAGAAGTAAAGCAGTTGGGTAATATTCAGGTTAATCAATAAAAAAAGGATACATCCAACAAACATTAATATTCGTGTAGAATCATAATATACTTTTTTAAGGTTCACCCAATCACTTGAATTAAAGTAATCGGCTATTTTTCCGTCAGCTATTTTTCCTAATGCTGCGGCCGGAAGTTCAATAAATGAAGCAATTAAAATTGCAATAGAATAAACGGCAACTTCCTCTAATGACAAGTACTTTCCAATCATCAAAATATCAATATTTCTAATAGCCATGTTACCAATGGTAATTAAACTTACAGAAAGGGCAAAGGCTAAAAACCTTTGTGTATTTCTTCTGTTCCACACCGTATCTGAAAAATTAAAAACCGAGAATCCATCATGTTTCACGATGTGAATTAACAACCACAGCATTTGTACAACATATCCTGCAACAAACAAAAAGACAAAGGTCTGTAACGTAAATATTTTTAAAAAATATAAGGAAGTTATGATAAGAGAAAAAACACGGAGTGCGATATCATTAATAAAAGTGGGGACAGTACTACGGAAAGAGGCACTCAAATACATTCCTAAAAGGGTAGAAAATCCAATGAAAAAAGACATCGGGAGTACATAGTATTTGAACTCCCAAAATAGTTTTGACTTTTCGTAATAAAGGGAAAAAAGATTGTTTTTAAAGCCCAAAAACAAAAGCGAGAAAGCAAGAAAAAAGACAGCTGTAATGGCAATAATAAAACCTAAAAAGCCTTTGTTATCTCCCCCATTACGGTACTCGGGTAAGTATTTTACTACAACTCCATTTAAACCCAGCGGAAAAATTGAAGCAATTAAAGTGGAGATGGAATATAAAACTCGGGTTAAACCTATTTCTTCGGGAGTAAGCATATAGGGCTGTAAAACCAATACATTCAAAAAGCCAATGGCTATACCTGCATAACTAATAACAGTATTGGCAATACCTTGCTTTTGAATTACACCCATTAAGAAGCTTGAATAAATCTGGAAATAATATGTATTTTTTCATTTGGAACCAGTACATAATCAATGCAGGAATCGTAACTTTCTGTTAAGGTATCGAACTTTTTTAACCCATCAGGATAGGCCTTAAAAAAAGAATACTGCAAAGGTTCAAATAAATTATTCAATTGATTCTCTATTTGATGAGGAATAACTTCACAAAATATTACTGGGCGTGCCTTCTTCAACATATTCATAGCACCTTCAAAAACCAGATGTTCACTCGCTTCAGTATCTATCTTTATCACATCAATTTTTTCAATGTTATGGCTCCTGCAAAAGGAGTCTAAAGTTATGGTGCTCACTTCAAACTGGTGGCTGCTGTTTAAATTATTGTTTTCATTAATCGTTCCATCACCATTCAAATGGTCTTCAATATCCATAAATTTCTTGCTTTTTACAGCAAAAAAAAGGGCCTTACCCTCGGCATTGCTTAATGCAACATTTTGGGGATAAATAGAGGTAAGATTATTGTTTTTAATATTTATTTTTAAATATTTGAACGCAGCCGGCATAGGTTCAAATGCATATACCTTGGCCTGTGGGTTAATTTTGGCCCCCAACAAAGAATAATATCCTATGTTAGAACCGATATCAAAAATAATATGAGCTTCTTTTACAAGTTCCTTATAAATTCGTACTGTTTTGTATTCAAAGCCCTTTTCGCCACCCCAAAATAAAAGACGTGATAAATAGCTGGTAGGATTGCATGTAAGGTTAATATGCATGTTTTTTCCGATATCAATAGTGAAGTTTCCATTAACCGGGAAACGATATTTTAGTGGAATAAACCTTGCAAAAGGCTTTAAAGCATTACGTAAAATTTTATTGGTTTTTTCCTTGTAAATAAAAAGCATTATGTATATAAGTTTGCTGCAATATTCGGTAATTTTTACAAATTATGATTGGAAATAATTGTAAAATACCAACCGAAGATAATAATAAACAGCTAATTATCAGGCTTTCATTTCGGTACTTGTGCGGCTCATGCACAGTAACTTTCAAAAATGAAGCAGGATTAATTTCATTTCGTGATTGGGAAAGCCAAACTTGTTTACAATATTTGCAGATTAAATGAAAAAAAGAGCTTTATATATTTGTCATCTCAAAACATCTTTCACAGCGATTGATACTCAAATCCTGAATAAGGAATATGAAGTTCAAATTTTTGAATTTAAGATTAGCAATTCGTATAGTATTTTGTGGCTTTGGCTTAAGCAAAAAATATTTTTTTTAAAAAATATTGTTCATGCCGATTTGGTTTTTTGCATGTTTGCCGGCTATCACACCTTAATACCAGTACTCTTTTCAAAAATTTTTAGGAAGCCTTGTATTATTGTTGCCGGGGGTATTGACTGTGTTTCATTCCCATCTGTAAACTATGGTAATTTCAACAAGTTTATATTATCTTACATAACTGCTTTTTCATTTCGTCATTGCAGTTACATTGCTCCAATTTCTGAATACTTAGTGCAAAGTGATTACAGCTATCAGCAACTTGATTACCCCCAGCAAGGTTTTTTATACTTTGTAAAAAATTTAAAAACTCCTTATAAAGTGGTGTATAATGGTTTTGAAACACAAAAATGGTATTCTAAAAATGAGGAAAGAAAAGCCTGTTCGTTTTTATCTATTGCCGCTAATTTAGAAAGCGAAAGTAGAAGAAGAATAAAGGGTATTGATATGGTATTAGAGGCAGCAAGACTCTTTCCACAGTATAAGTTTACTCTTATTGGCAGCAGTAAACCGGGGTTTCAATTAGATGTTCCAAATAATGTTTCCATTATCCCTTTTGTGCCACACCATGAACTTCGTGAGATCTATTGCAAACACGATTATTATTTACAATTGAGTATGAGTGAAGGCTTTGGAAACACATTAGCTGAGGCTATGTTGTGTGGTTGTATTCCAATAGGATCTAATGCCGGTGCCATACCATCTATTATTAAAAACAATGGTTTTATTTTAAAACATAAAGATAGCAAAATGCTGAAAGATGTACTTTTACAGGCTGAAAACGCTCCAAACAAAGAAACAATCAGAACCCTTGCACGACAATCTATTTTGGAACGTTACAGCATAGAAAAAAGAAGTGAAGCTTTATACCAAATTATTCATTCTCTAAAATAACATGAGCAGCCTTTTTAAATCATTCCATGTCCCCGTAAATGATAAACTTCAAGAACATTTTGAAGTTGCTTGTAGAGCCTTGGAAAAGAAGCTTTTCGATCTTGATGCTGAACAACTCACTATCTCTGACTATTCAAAAAAATATTTTAAAGACTACCAGCGAAAACTTCGTTATAGTTTACAGGCATGTGCCTTTATATTAATGCATGCCCTACACAAAAGTAAGAAAGAACTTCATGAAATCACCATTGTTGACTATGGTGCCGGAACCGGTGTATTGGCTATGTTGGCTAAACAAATAGGATTTGCCAGGGTTATTTACAATGATATTTATGATGTTTCATGCCACGATGCTCAAAAAATTGCAGAAGCTGTACACATACCAGCAGATGCGTATTTATGCGGTGATGCCGGAATTTTGCAACAATATGCTGCTGAATCAAATAGAACATTTGACATTATTGTATCGCGTAATGTAGTTGAGCACATCTATGATTTAAATCTTTTTTTTCAATCATTAACACGGCTTCCCGGACAAGAGTTAACTTTATTTTTTGCCACTACGGCAAACATTAAAAACCCACTTACGGTTTGGTACACAAAGCGTATTCAAAAAAGGGTTGAGTTTCGTGGTATGACTACAAAATGGGGAAAAGAAAGAGATGCTTTAAAGCCTTTTTTACAAATAAGAAAAGAGATTATTGCTGGTGCATTTCCACAACTTTCTGATGCTGAAATAGCCCAATTAGCTCTCTGCTCTAGAGGTTTAATTAAAAGAGATATTTTAAATTTAGTGAGCAACTACACCCAAACAAAGACTTTACCCAAGAACGACTCCCTTGATTTTAACACCTGTGACCCTCATACCGGGAACTGGGCTGAACACCTTGTAGAGACTGATGTTTATGCTACTTTATTTCAAAAAAATGGTTTTGATTTTAAATTAAGAAACGGATTTTATAACACCTCCTATGCTCAACAAATCTTTAACCTAATTACCCCAATCATAAATTTTTTCATAAGAAATAGTGGGAAGCGTGGCATATACTTGGCTCCCTTTATAGCTTTTGAAGGTAAAAGAAAAAATTAATGCACCAGAACATTAATCAGAAATTAAGGTTACTAACTTTTGCGTTAGTTTCTTACGGCTGTATTGTTGATGTAAAAATGAATTTAGCTTTAGTGTTTCCTTTCTTTTAAACATTGCTAACCATATTTTTAAGCGATTGGCCAATTCGTTTATCTCTGTTTTTTCAAAAACATAACCTGCCATACACTTTTGAATTATTGCAGCGGCTTCGCCTCTTTTAGGACCTATTCCAATAATTGGATTTTGTATGGCCAGATATTCAAAGAGTTTTCCGGTTAATATACCTTCATTGTTAGAAACATCAGGAATAATCAATAGAGAAACATGACTTTGAGACAAAAGTTCAATAGATTTTTGGTGAGAAACACTATCCAAAAAATGACAATGATGTGGAATTTTGTTGGTAATATAATCTTTCTTATGCTGCTCTATACTGCCTGTAAATTGAATTCTTACAGCACAATGCGGATCTTCATCAACAATTAATTTCAGGGCTTCTACTATAGTTTCAACCGGGTAATCGGGAGCTAAAGTACCATTATAAGCAATAATAAATGTATGGTTATCCGGAGTTTTTAAATTCTCAAAATCCTCTTCATCGTATCCATTGGGAATAACATGAATCTTATCCGGATTTACTTTGTTTGATTTGCTTACAAACATTTGTTTTATAAACTCACTTACAACAATAACTTTATCTGCTTGTTCTAAAACTGTTTTTTCATAATGTGCATCTAATTTCTTAGCCCAAGTAGTATGATTCATTTTAGAATAATAGTATATATCTGTCCAAGGATCGCGTAAATCGGCTATCCAATTTATGTCATACTTCTCTTTTAATTTTAATCCGGCAAGTTGGGTTGAATGTGGTGGGCTTGTTGTAATAAGTGTTTTTATTTCACGGTTTTCAAGCTGTTTTACAGCAGCTTTAAGTGCGTATGAAATCCAGCCTCTTCGCGCATCAGGAATAAAGAAATTTCCTCTAATAAATCGAGAAATTTCATGCTTCCAATTACTTTGCTTTTCGTTTGCAAAACCGGCATACGGAATTTGTTTTCGGCCTGATACTTTTTGATAAAAATTTAAAGGCTCAAATGATGCTGTTTTTATAATTTTAATTTCCGATGAAATATCTTGAGTTAGAGAGAAATCAATTAGCGGGTATGAGGCATGTTGTTCATCTACAGTAATAACACTCGGGCTTACACCGTATTGGGGTAAGTATTTACAAAACTTAAGCCAACGCTGCACCCCTGCCCCACCGGCTGGTGGCCAATAGTAAGTTAACAATAATACTTTTTTAGTGAAGTCACTATTCAAAACAAAGTAATTAATTTTATGCGTTTATGCAAAAAAGTGCCTTACTGACATTCAAGGCAATCGTCAACTTTTGTAAAAGTGAGGTCTCTATTAATAACTTGTCCATTATATGTTTGAAAAGGACTGTCCAAATAACGGTCAAATTCAACCTTTGTCATACATCCCAGAGCTATTTTGTAATTACTGCCTTTAATTTTACCATAAACGCAACCAATAATATCGGTGTCGGACTTACGGCAACTTGCTTGAAAGGATAATGCACATATTACTCCAATAATAAAAATTGTTATGAAAAATTTGGAAGACATAAGGATAGAAAATTTTTTGTAAATATAAAAATAAATTACATTTGCAGCACAATTTTAATGGGGTGCTTTAGTAATAGCTAAGGCTGAGATTATACCCGAGAACCTGATCCGGATAATGCTGGCGTAGGAAAACGGAAAAGCATTTGCTTTTATATAAGCCCTCATAACATATATTTTTATTACTATGAGAGCCTTAATTTTATTCTGCTGTTTTTTATCTGTTAGTGCTTCGGCACAAATTCGTCTTAAAGGAAATGTCATATCTGCTGATAGTGTTTTTCCGGTATATAATGGTATTTATGTAGAACTTATTCCGGAAAATAAGTATGCCGAAATACAAAATGGAACTTTTGAATTTACGCAACTCGGCAAAGGAATTTTCAAAGTCCAAATAAAGAGTATAGGTTTTGAAACCTACCATAAAACCATTCATATCAGTAAAGATACCAGCATACAAATAGTACTAAGTCCGTTAGTAAAAATGAAAGATGAAATAGTAGTATATGGGACTAAAAGCTCGGCTAATTACACATCGGTTCAAAGTCTTAACAAGGAACAAATAGAAAAAGAAAATTACAGTCAGGATATACCTTATTTGCTCCAAAATTTTACTTCGGTAAATATGAGTTCTGATGCTGGGGCGGGTGTTGGCTATACCAATATGAGTGTAAGAGGAAGTGATGGCACACGAATAAACGTTACTTTAAATGGAATTCCTTTTAATGATGCCGAATCGCATGGTTCATTTTGGGTAAACATGCCCGATTTTCTATCCTCTGCAGAAAGCGTTACACTACAACGCGGAATTGGGGCTTCAACTAACGGAGTAGCGGCCTTTGGAGCTAATTTGAATATTCAAACCAATACCTTAAATGCGGCACCTTATGGCGAAATAAAAACGGGATATGGCAGTTTTAATACCTTACACAACACTGTTAAGCTAGGTACAGGGCTTTTAAATAATAAGTTTACAGCCGATATTCGCTTGTCCTCGATAAGCTCTGACGGATACATTGACAGGGCTTCAAGCAATTTAAAAAGTTATTTTATTAGCAGTGGCTGGTATGGAAAAAAGGGAATTATAAAATTCAATCATTTTACCGGTAAAGAAAAAACCTTTCAGGCCTGGAACGGGGTTCCTCAAGATTCTTTGAAAACAAATCGTACCTATAATGAATTTACTTACCCTAACCAAACTGATAATTATCTGCAAAAAAACTTTCAATTATTTTATTCGCAAAACAGCAAAAGGTGGCTTTTTAATTCGGGCTTGCATTACACCCGTGGCGAAGGTTATTATGAAGAGTACAAAAGCAATCAACTATATTCAAAGTATGGATTAGACAATATTATTATCAATACCGATACCATAACAGAAACAGATCTTATCAGAAGACGTTGGCTGTCTAATCATTTTTATGGTGGCATTTATTCCTTTTCATTACTGCCTGATAAATCTCAAAAAACTAATTTTAAATTTATTTTAGGAGGGGGCGCTAACCAATATCTTGGGAAACATTTTGGCGAAGTTATATGGAGTAGAATGGCCTCCAACAGTTTCATTAATGACAAGTATTATAATGATGATGCCATTAAGACAGATGTTAATCAATACCTAAAGTTAGATGTTCACTTTCCTGAATTTTGGACTTTATTTACCGATTTGCAATACCGCTTTGTTGATTACCATTTTACCGGTTTTAATGATTTGTTTAATGCTAGTCCACAGCAAGCTCAATATCATTTTTTCAATCCCAAATTTGGCTTTACAAGAAGTTGGACTAATGCTCCATCTGGCAGGTTAATGAGGTGGCCTCAAATTTATGCATTTTATGGATTTTCGCACCGTGAGCCGGTTCGCGATGATTTTACTGAAAGCACCCCAAGCAGTCGCCCTCAGCCAGAAAAAATGCACAATGTGGAATTAGGCGGTGAGAAAGAACTGGGTAAAATTTTAAAGATAAAGATGAATGTTTATTTGCAATATTATCGAGATCAGTTAATACTTACCGGTAAAATAAATGATGTAGGAGCCTACACCCGAACTAATGTAGATAAAAGCTATCGTACCGGTGTTGAGAGCGAAATGCAATTGTTCATTTTAAAAAACTTAAATCTGTTTGCCAATGCCACATTTAGCCAAAATAAAATAATTCATTTTACCGAATACATAGATGATTATGACCAAGGCATTCAAATCAACAACCATTATGCTAACACCGATATTGCTTTTTCTCCAGCAGTCATTGCTTCAGGTGGAGCCGATTACCAACCTTTTAAAGGTGCTAGTCTGGCCTTAAACATGAAGTATATCAGCAGACAATATCTTGATAATACTCAAAATTTGAGCCGTTCATTACATCCATACAGTTACTTAAATTTCAAAGCATCATATACCTTAAAAATCGCTAATATAAAAGCACTTACAATAGGCTTCAAGGTCAATAATATGTTCAATAGTTTATACGAATCTAATGGCTACACCTTTAGTTATATAAGCAGTGGCAGGCTCCATACTGAAAAGTATTATTTTCCACAAGCAGGAATAAATTTTATGGCTCAATGCAGTATTTTATTCTAAGAAAATTACTTAATCCGTGTTTTTAATAGATTGGTCAAATAAAATTTTCATTTTCTATTTTTTAGTTATTAATTTGATTAAAAATAAACCAAATGAAATATACATACTTATGGCTTACAGCTTTATACTTTAGTATTTGTCCACAAAACTCTTGGGCTAAAAATAACAACCAGTTACCTCTTAATAAATATAAACTCCCTATAAACTGCACCCCCAATGACTATTTGAAAAAAACCATAGTGCTGAGGGTTAATGAGAGTTACAGAAGCTTGTGTACCAACCAAAAAATTAATGATGCTGATTTACAACAAAAGTTTAACAAGTTAGGTGTTACCGAAATTAAAAAGCTATTTCCTTTCAGTAGTGTTTCTGAAAAAAAAATTAATGCTCAGGGACAGGCTTATACCGATATTTCATTAATCTATCAAATTGTTTACATCCACGACTTTACTGTTGAAGAGGCTATTAACATGCTTTATGAAACTAAAAAAATACACTATGCTGAACCACGATTTATTGATAAAATGCACTTTACCGTAAATGATCCCCAAACTTCTCAACAATCATTTCTAAATAAAATAAAGGCATATAATGCTTGGGATGTTACTACAGGTGATACCAATGTGGTAATAGGTATAGTTGACTCAGGAACAGACATTGATCATCCGGACTTAGTAGCTAATTTAAAAAAGAACTATGCTGACCCCATAAATGGAATTGATGATGATGGTGATGGCTATATAGATAATTTTCAAGGTTGGGACGTTAGCGAAAACGACAATAATCCTAATGTAGATGCTAGTTCTCATGGCTCTCACGTTTCGGGATGTGCCGCAGCTTCTACCAATAACAGTATAGGGGTAGCTTCTTCAGGTTTTAATTGTAAATTTTTACCCGTAAAGTGTGCTAATCAAAGCAGCACCACCACTATTAACAATGGGTATGAAGGCATTACTTATGCGGCCGATCACGGATGTCACATTATTAACTGCTCCTGGGGTGGAGGCTTTTTTTCACAAATGGGACAAGATGTTATCACTTATGCAACTATTAATAAGAACGCTCTTGTTTTGGCTTCTGCCGGTAATGATAACATAGATGCTCCCTCCTATCCAGCCGCTTTTCAGTATGTTATATCTGTTGCAGCAACTAATGCTAGTGATACAAAAGCGAGTTTTTCAACCTACAATTATTCGGTAGATGTTTCTGCACCGGGAAACAATATTTACTCAACCGTATCGGACAACACCTATACCACCATGAGCGGAACTTCTATGTCATCTCCGATTGCAGCCGGTGCAGCCGGAATCATTAAGTCACATTTTCCAAGTTTTAATGCCCTACAAATTGGGGAGCAATTGCGGGTTACTTGTGATGATATTTATGGAATAATTACCAACAATAATTATAAGGGACGATTAGGAAAGGGACGAATTAATATGGCCAATAGTCTTACACAAACATTACCTTCGGTACGAATGGAGCCTATTAACTATACTGATGGGAACGATAATGCTTTTGTTACTGGAGATACTATTAGTATTAGCGGTGACTTTATAAACTACCTTGCTCCCACCACTAATTGTGTAGTTACTTTAAGTGCTGTAACAAATCCTACCTATGTTAATATTATTAGTCCTTCCTTTACAATAGGTGCTTTAAATACCTTATCAGGAACCAACAATAATAACAATCCATTTAAAATAATTATTGATCCTACAGCCTTACCCAACGCTACTGTATTGTTTAAACTAACCTATACCGATGGTTCAACCTATTCTGATTTTCAAAACTTTGAAATGATTGTGAATGTTGATTATATTAATGTTACTATTAATGATGTAAAAACAACTATAACCAGCAAAGGACGTTCTTTTTATAATGGAGAAGGAGAAACTCAAGGTCTTGGATTTGTTTATCGTGACTCCTCATTAGCTTATGAATGTGGTCTTATGATAGGAACTTCTACCACCAAAACAGTGAATACCGTTAGAGGAACAACATCAAATTCTGATAATGATTTTGTATCACAATCACGTGTGGCTATTGATAACCCTTCTGTAATTTCAGATTTTGATTTATCGGGTGTGTTTAACGATAATGGTGCCACACCAACAGCTAAACTAAATATAACAGTAAAACACCGCGCTTTTGCCTGGAATGCTCCCGGAGATATGAATTACGTCATTGTTAGGTATGCTATTCAGAACAATTCATCAAATACATTAAATAACTTATATGCCGGTATTTTTACCGATTGGGATATTCAGAACTATGATAAAAACAAATCGGACCTGAATGCTGCCCTCAAATTAGGTTATAGCTACGCCACTACTTCTACACAGCTTTATGGAGGTGTAAAGCTATTAAGCCCGGGATTATTTAATTTTTATGCAGCCGACAACCTTACCGGTGGTGGTGGTGGAATTAATTTGGCTGATGGATATAGTACAGCAGAAAAGTATCAAACAATGACAACTTCGCGTCCACAAGCCGGAGGAACCGGAAGTGGCAATGATGTTATTAATATTGTAAGTACCGGACCATTTTCTGTTGCACCTAATGATTCTGTAATTGTGGCTTTTGCTTTTATTGGAGGAGATAATCTTACGGAACTTGAGACAGGAGCAGTAAATGCACAGATTAGATATGATGCAGCTTTCCCATTAATTACCTCTTTTACCGTTAATGAGAATCAGTTACCGAACTTTACCGTTTTCCCTAATCCTGCAAACGAAGTTGTTAATTTTAATTATACATTGAATCCCAACGAAATTGGTCAAATAGAAATATATACCATAGAAGGAAAGCTGATTCAAAGTATAGAGGCTAAAGCAGCCTTGTTGGGAAACAGCTCTGTTTCGTTCAAGACTCATAATTTACCTTCTGGCATTTATACCTGTAAGTTAATTTCAAAATCAACCACTTTAAATGCAAAGTTTTGTATTTATAGGGAGTAAGCTTAATTTATAAAGAAAGATTAAAAAGTAAATATACTCTTTTTACTGCTTTATCTTTCCAATTTTTATGGATAAAAACACGATATTAAATTATTTTAGGAATCAGGCTATTAGTGGAGACTGGGCTTCCTTATACAATCCTGAAAATCCTTTAAGTTACCCATTTATTCAACGGTTTGTAAAGACCGTAAAACTGATGCAACCCATACAGGGAGAGGTTTTGGACATGGGATGCGGAACCGGTATAATGGTTAAAGTTGTACTTGATTCGGGGGCTCAATATACGGGGTTTGACCTTTCTGCTGAAATGATTGAAGCCTGCAACAAGCGTTTTGCATTAGAAGTTGCATCAGGAAAAGCGCAGTTTGTATTATGTGACTCATCGGAATTTAAGTCTGAAAAACTTTTTAATCAAGCAATTGGTATGGGCTATATCGAATATTTTGAAAACCCTGATGAAGGGATACGCCAAGCGGCCTCCCTAATAAAAAAAAATGGGAAATTAATCTTATCCTTTCCCCACAAAAACTCCATAGATTATTGGGCGGTCAATTTGTTATCACCTTTTAGAAAATTAATTACCTTATTAACCAAAAAGTACACTCCAAAACCAGATCGTAAAATGTGGTCTTATCAGGAGGCTGAAATGCTTTTTAGAAAAAATGGGTTCAAAAATATTCAAGTCGTTTTTTATAATGTAAATCTTTTTCATTATCCCTTCACACGATTTATGCCCCGATTCAGCAATTGGTTTAGTGCTAAAATAGAACACACCTTCTTCAGCAAATTTAGTATACTAGCTACCAGTTTTATAATTTGTTCTGAAAAAGAATAAATGTTTGTTTTAGGGAGGCTATAAGAACTTAGTTGAGCTGTGGATTGTCGGGAAAAAAGCCTAATAATGCTAAATCTGAATCCATATTTAGCAGTGTGTCTTTCCAAAGTTTACTTGGTTTTATTTCAAAAATTCGTTCATCCAAATTATCACTGACAACCCAGGTATTTTGATTCAATTCTTCTTCCAACTGGTTTGGTTCCCATCCTGAATAGCCAACAAAAAAACGTACATGATTATAATTTTCCTTGTTTTCTAATAATTTGTCATATACCATTTCAAAATTACCTCCCCAGTACAAATTCTTATGAACAAAAAGAGACCCTTCAATTTCTTTACCAAAATCATGTATAAAAAACAAGTTATCCTTTTTAACTGGGCCGCCAAAAAAAACAGTAGGGTTAACCGTATCGTCAACTCCTTTTAGCAACTCATTCAACGATATTTCAAGTGGTTTATTTAAAATAAACCCAACTGTTCCATCAGCGTTGTGCTCGGTAATCAAAACAACAGCTCGATTAAAATAAGAGTCGTTTAAAGTGGGCTCCGAAATAAGTAAATGACCCTTTTGAGGCTTTATTGCGTTAAGAGGCATAAAACAAACTTAAAAAAAAATATTTAAACTGTAATTTAACTTTTTACATTTTATAAACAAGTTCTATTGGAACAGTAGAAACAGGTAATTACTTATTAATATAATAAAAACATTTGCAAATAAAAATAAAAAACCTATTCGTAATTCTTATTCAAAATTGAATACAAAATGAATAACTTAATTTACAAGAAAACAAATGTAGTTAGTTGCTATTTAATACTTTAAACCTATTGCAACTCATTCCGTTATGGCGCGTTAAAAAGATTGTAGTTATCTTCTAAAAGTGTTTTGTTTTCGGTAAAGTGCTCGGCCATAGTATAAGCCCCTTTTGACCATAAATTATAGGTTTCTTGATGGGTATCGGCCAGCATTTCTATGGTTTCAATAAACTTTGATTTATCCTTTAAAGCAATATCCCACCCGGCCTTTGATTGCTCTAAATTACGCCACGGGGTTTGATCGCTAATTATTACCGGACATGATGCTTGTAAGGACTCTAAAATAATATGACCAAAATTCTCGCCTAAAGTAGGCATAAACAAAGCATGATAATCGTTTAGTTTTTGAGCAACAGACACATTCGGAATAACGCCTTTATAGGTTGCGTGGATATGAGGAGGAAGTGTAGAAATAAAAGAAGTGCATAATTCAAAATAAGTTGAATCGTAAACCGGTCCATAAAAATCAAATACGATTTCTTGTTTAACTTGTTTTAAAATTTCTAAAGCATAAAGTAGGTTTTTTTCGGGAGCTATACGGGCAATATTCACAAGTTGTAACTGCGATTTTGTTTTAAATCTTTCTGAAAAGCCCACTTTAGTTGCAATTTTAGGCAAATTACCGGCAATTTTAATAGCTGTATTTTTTCCAAAAATACTTTCAATATCTTTTTTCTCATCTGCTCCTGTTGCATGAAAAACAAGTCCCTTATAAAGTTTAAGTGCTTGAGCTATGAAAAGGAAAATATTTTTTTTACGTCCTTTTATTTCCAATGCACCAGGTGCGAGCATACCACGAGCTGCCAGTACAATGTTTTTGGTTTTCTTTTTTCTGAAATAGAGTAAAGGAATAATAGTAAAATAAAAAGAAAATATTCCGTTTAAATAAACGTAATCGAATGGTGTTTCGGATAATAGCTTAAAAATGTTTTTTCTATTCAAACCGTCTTTACTAAAGTAATACACGTGTACATTTTCGTTTATTAAATTCCAGCTATCCGATTTCACTGTTGAATAAGGTATATTTTCACAATAATCGGTGTCTCGAGTAACAATAAAGAACTGGTAGCTGCTTTGCAAATGAGCTACTAAATTAGCGCACGATTGAATTGGACCACCAGCCTTGTATCCGGGGAGATACCAATCAATAAATAAAAGAATACGTTTTTTCTCGGCCATATTATGAATCAGCAAATAAAGCAGATTTTATGAAAACTTATCTGTTTTTTTATTAAAACAAAAAATGATAATTTATACAGAACAAATTTTTCGTGTTCTTATTTTAACGCAATATGCGTATGGCTTTAGTTTTGCAAAAAAATTTTACATTCTAAATAACTACAAATCTCATTGTATGAATTGTTTAAGTCACAAATGAAATAACGAATAGCTTTATAAAGGCTCTTTTTTTACCTTTGGTTCTAAGAAGATTTTTAAAACGTATATTAACTTTATAAAATACCTTATACAATACTGGATATCAAAATGATACCAAATACTAAATCAAAATTTACACACTTTTGCTTGTTCATTTCAGTAGTTATACTTTCGTCATGTGCAGGAATTAGAAATACATCATCTATAGGACACATAGGAAAAAGCAATTGTTACGATCAAGAGGACTACAGTTACACTTCTAAAGATTTGCCAATTTCAATAGAAAAACAAATCATAGACTCTAATTTGTTTCAAAACTTTTCGTTTGGATCTTTAAACATTGCTAATGCATTTGGGGTTTTAGATTTGTTGGAAAATTTCAATATTTTAAAAAAAAATTATTCCCAACACCCTACTTCAGAAAATAAGCTTAAACTAATTGAACTTAAATTAGCAATTAACCAAAAAGTAAACATTGCATCGTTAGAAATTTCATCTGTTTCGAGTGAATTGGATTGTGAAGAAGAAAGAACTACACAAATTGCAAGCTTTTTAAAAGGGGAAGTTGAAAAGCGAGAAAAGAATTTAGTAATAGGCTCTATTATTGTAGGCGCGTTGGGAGCAATAGCAACCGAAGTACTCAACAATAGTGATGTTGAAAACTTAGGAAGTTATGTGGCCATTGGAACAGCAATAACGGAAGCATCATTAGGTATTTTGATGCTAAACAATAAGAAAAAGATTGAGTTTGTTCACGAAAGAAATACACCGGGAGAAATTTGGGTTGGCCCTACAACATCAAAAACATTACCTGCTTCAATTTGGTATTATTTAAATTATAAAAATTCAGAAGTAAGAAAGGTATCATTAAGAAATTTATTAATAGAACATTGGAAAACATTTGGACAGGTTGATAAAAGGGCAAAGCATAATAGTAAAGAAACACACGAAATTTATTTTGGCTTAGGTGGTAAATACACCTTTGAACAATTAGAAAACAGAGCAGCAATGTATGACCAAATTGAATCATACATAAAATTGATGAAGCAGGACTTAAAAACACTTTCTACAGAGTTTGAAAATTTTAGTGTAATGAATGACTAAACGAAATTGTTTTTTTGAAGACTGAATAACCTTAAAAAAGTAAAAATGTAATTATTGAATTGTGAATTAAAACAGTATCGGTTCTAATAAATTACTATTTGAATATAGTAACCCACAAGTCAGTTTTTGCTGTGTTTCTTAAATAATTATTACATTGATAAGTATAAGAAGTAAACATAGCATAACCAATTTATCAGCCAGCTTAACCTTAATAAACACGTATCTATTACAAGAAATATAAAATATGAAAAAACAAATAAATAATCAAATTAAAATTGAATTTCTGAAAACACTTCAAGATCGTTTTCATAGAAACATGAATAGGCATAAAGGTATGTATTGGGCGTTAGTGCAAAAAAAAATAGAGACTAACCCAGAGAAATTATGGACATTAAATCAAATGGAACTTACCGGTGGTGAACCGGATGTAGTTGATTATAATAAACAATCGGGTGAATATATTTTTATAGATTGTTCCAAAGAAAGCCCATTAGGACGAAGAAGTTTCTGTTATGACCCCAAAGCCTTAGAAGATAGAAAGGCAAATAAGCCCCAAAATAGTGCAATTGCCTTTGCAAAAGAAATCGGTGTAACACTTCTTACAGAAGAGCAGTATAAAACCTATCATAATAAAGTAAAATTTGATAATAAAACCTCAAGCTGGGTATTGACACCTGACGAAATAAGAATTTTAGGTGGTGCCATTTTTTGTGATTTTCGATTTGGAAGAGTATTTACCTATCACAATGGAGCAGAATCATATTATGGGGCAAGAGGTTTTAGAGGTATATTATTTGTATAAATACGGCAAGTAATACACGCCAAAGCCCAATCTATAAAAGCCTGTAGCATAATTTGAGCAAATGCTGTTAAATATTTTAATACTATTTTTCTAAATATGGTAAACCTATTTATGAAATTCGTTTCAGCTGAAAAAGCTCAGGCTTGTACTGCAAAAGATAAATAAAATACATTATGAAATAAGCCTTAATTATCCTAATGCTTTAAAAAATACCTGTGTAGTTATGTGGCGTTATGACCTTCAATTCGGATTTAACCTTTTCGCTTAAATCAAGATGATCAATAAAATCATGTAAGGTTTGCCGTGAAATGGTTTGATGCGTGCGAGTTAATTGCTTTAAAGCGTTATAGGGATGCGGATAAAACTCTCGCCTTAAGATGGTTTGTATGGCTTCAGCAACTACGGCCCAATTCTCTTCCAGATCCTTTTCAATAGCTTGCCGATTAATCAATAATTTCCGCATACCATTTTGTATAGCCTTATAAGCAATTAAGCTATGTGCAATGGGCATTCCAATATTTCTAATTACGGTAGAATCTGTTAAATCACGCTGCAAACGTGACACCGGAAGTTTTGACGACAAAAACTCAAATAAGGCATTGGCCATTCCTAAATTTCCTTCAGCATTTTCAAAATCAATAGGATTCACTTTATGAGGCATAGCTGATGATCCTACTTCACCTTCTTTAAGTTTTTGCTTAAAATAGTTCATAGCAATATACATCCATACATCACGGCACAAATCGAGTAAAATTATGTTAATACGTTTTAGCGCATCAAAAGACGCTGCAAGGTTGTCATAATGCTCAATTTGAGTCGTATAAGTTTGTCTTTTTAATTTTAAAACAGCGTTTACAAAATGATTGGCGAATTGAGGCCAGTCAAGCTCTGGATAGGCAACACAATGAGCATTAAAATTTCCGGTAGCACCTCCAAATTTAGCTCCAAAAGGTACCTTTTTTAGTTGTTCTACTTGATTTTGCATACGTTCTACAAACACCATAAACTCTTTACCTAATTTGGTAGGCGAAGCGGGTTGCCCGTGTGTATGCGCAAGTAACGGAACATCAGCACAGGTTTCAGAAAGTTGAGTTAATTCAGAAATTAAAGTTTCAATAAAAGGAATGATGTTTTCTTCCAAGGCATTCTTATACATCAAAGGAACAGCCGTGTTATTAATATCCTGTGAGGTCAGTCCAAAATGAATAAATTCTTTATAATGCCCAAGTCCTATTTCGTCAAATTTATCGCGTAAAAAATACTCTACTGCTTTTACATCATGGTTTGTTGTTTTCTCAATTTCTTTTATTGCCCAAGCAGATGTTTCGTTAAACTCTTCACAAAGCTTCCTGAGTTGAATTAGAGCTTGTTTGGGAACTTCTTGCAGTTGCGGCAGGGGAAGCTCGCACAAAGCAATAAAATATTCAACTTCAATATAAACGCGATATTTAATAAGGGCAAATTCTGAAAAATACTGACTCAACTCTTCAGTTTTATTCCAATAACGACCATCAATTGCCGAAATACTATGAAGTGCTTTAAAATCCATGTTTTTAGAAAGAATGGCGAAAGTAGCAATTATTCTCCAAAGATTCTATATAAAAGCAATACTTTTAAACTTCGTATTTTTTTATTTTATTTGAAAAAAAATACAGCCCGTATTGACTATGACATACGCTAATACATTTAAATTGCTTTTAGTATCCATTTCTTGTCTTATGAATACGTATGCAGTTGCCGGAGGTTTTCAGGTTAACTTGCAAGGGCAAAAACAAACCGGAATGGGTCATACAGGAACAGGCTTAGCTTTAGATAATGCAGCACTTGTTTTTAACCCCGGAGCTCTAATTTTTGTAGATTCACTGGGCAGTATTTCAATGGGCGCTGCACTCATTTTTCCGCGTACATTATATTTAGACCCCAACAGTACTTACCGTGAAGAAACCGTTCACCACACAGGCACTCCTTTAAGTATTTATGCTCATTTTAAATTTTCAAAAAAGTCACCCTTAAGTTTTGGTTTTGGGCTGTATAATCCTTTTGGAAGCCGTATAGAGTGGCCCGACCAATGGAAAGGTAAGTTTTTAATTCGTGAAATTAACCTGAGAACTTTCTTTTACCAACCTACGCTCTCCTATCGTGTTAATGACAAGCTGGGAATTGGGATAGGCTATATATATGCTAATGGAGATTTTACCTTACGAAAAGCCATACCTGTTCAGGACAGTTTAAGAAATTATGGCGAAGCCCTGCTAAAAGGTAAAGCCAGTGGCCAAGGGTATAATGCCGGGATATATTACAAACCCACGCCAACACTTAGTTTTGGTTTAAATTACCGTTCGGCTGTTCGAGTTAAAGTGTCAGAAGGGAATGCCTCCTTTGTAAGCGCCCCTGCTGTTGCTACTTACTTTCAAAATACAGCTTTTACCACACATCTTAACTTACCTGCTATGACAACGTTTGGCGTAGGCTATCTAGCATGCAACAAATTTACTTTGGCAGCAGATATAAACTATGTAAGCTGGAGCAGCTACGATTCACTTATAATTGATTTTAAGCAAAATAGTGATAAGCTAAAAGACATTGCCTCACCGCGCCTGTATAAAAATAGTTTTATTTACCGATTAGGCTTGCAATATAAAATTAATGAAACCCTGCAGCTGCGCTGTGGTGTTTACTACGACCAATCACCCGTAAAAAATGATTATGTAACCCCCGAAACGCCTGACAGTGATAAAATTGGATTGAGCACCGGCTTAAGTGCCACCCTATTGAATTTTTTGTATATAGATGCATCTCTATTACTAACTGAAGGTAAAAAAAGAACAACTACCAATATCGAAACTCAGTTTGAAGCCATTTATAAAAGCAGGGCACTTATTCCAGGAATCAATATTGGAATTAAATTTTAATTAACTTTACATTTCTAAATAAACACAACATGAAAAAATTTTACATTCTGTTCTTTTCCGCCTTATTTTTTGGTAAAATCAGTGCGCAATGCCCTGGTGAAAGATATTTTAATTATGTATTCCCCGGAAACCCTATTGTTACCTCTAATGTTAATTACGGAAGCAATACAAAATCAACCGGAGCAATACAACAATTAATGCTTGATGTGTATGAGCCTAATGGCGATACAGCAACGAACAGGCCCTTGGTAATTATAGCTCATGGAGGGAGCTTTATTGGTGGAAGCAAAACAGACGCTGATGTTGTTTCATTTTGTAAAGATTTAGCCAAATTGGGTTATGTTGCTGCCTCAATTGAATACCGCTTAGGAATGACCAACTTGCCCATACCCGGCCCAGATTCATCAGATGCCACAGAAGCTGTAATGCGTGGTTTGCACGATGGACGCGCTGCAGTACGTTATTTTAGGAAAAATGTCGATGTGGGTAACAATACCTTCAAAATTGACCCCAATAATATTTTCTTTGCAGGAGTATCAGCCGGTGGGTTTATTGCTTTGCAACTCGCTTACTTAGATGAAATTTCTGAAATTCCTTCTTACATTGATACTATTGGTCAACCGGGCTTAACAGGAGGTTTGGAAGGAAACAGTGGCAACCCAGGCTATTCATCAGATGTAAAAGCTATAATAAATATGTGTGGTGCCATAGGAGATACTGCATGGATGAAACCGGGAGATGAACCGCTTATCAATTTTCATGGAACTAATGATGGCACTGTTCCTTATGGCTCAGCTCAAATTACGTTATTAGGGTTGTATCCTTTGCTTCAGGTTGACGGAAGTTTTACTATCAACGCTCAAGCAATAGCAATGGGTATCCCTACATGTTTTGAAATTTATGAAGGTCAAGGCCATGTTCCTGCATCTTCAAATGCATTTTATTATGATACAACGCTGGTAAAAATGAGAAACTTCTTGCACCACTTTGTTTGTGGCGATGCGCTCAATTGCAATTACAATGGCAGTATAGTAAACGCTCAGGGTGCAGGAATAGTAGAACAGGGCTTTGAGGCTTCAAATTGGAGTTTATTCCCGAATCCGGCCCATCATACCCTTTCTCTATATTCAAGTCAAATCACAACAACTCCATTACAACTTTCAATTTTTAATTTAATGGGGCAAGAAGTATATACCGCTCCAGTTAAGCAAGTTAGCAATCAATCTATAGATATCAGTACCCTGGCTCCGGGTTTTTATACCTTAAGAATAAATAGTGAACAGCAAAGCTTTAGCAAAAGTTTTATGAAGCAATAAAAATTTTTAACCTCAAAACACAATTTATAAAGAGAGTCAAAATTACACTATGCAACTAAAAAATTATGCACTAGGCCGCTGGATAATCGGTGAGGGAAGTGGGCAAACATTGTATAATGCCATAACCGGAGAGGAAATAGCCACTACCAGTAGTAAAGGTCTTGATTTTGAACAAATGCTCCATTATGCCCGTAAAACGGGAGGTACTTCATTAAGAAAAATGACCTTTCAAGAAAGAGGCCGAATGCTAAAGGCTCTTGCGATACACCTACAATCAAAAAAAGAAACTTTTTATAAGATAAGTTGGGCCACAGGAGCTACACGAAGTGACAGTTGGGTGGATATTGAAGGAGGCATAGGCAATTTATTTTCTTATGCGAGCTTACGAAGACAATTTCCGGACGAAACATTTTGTTACGAAGGAGACGTTGTTAAACTAAGCAAAGAAGGATCTTTTATTGGGCATCATATATGCGTTCCAAAACAAGGGGTAGCCATTCATATTAATGCCTTTAACTTTCCCGTATGGGGCATGTTAGAAAAAATTGCTGTAAACCTATTGGCCGGAGTACCTGCAATTGTTAAGCCAGCCACAATCACTTCTTTTCTAACAGAAGCTGTAGTACAAGAAATTGTAAGTTCAAAAATATTACCCGAAGGTGCATTACAACTCATTTGTGGAAGCGCAAACGGTATTTTAGATTACGTAACCAGTCAAGATGTAGTTACTTTTACCGGCTCAGCCAGTACAGGAAAAAAGCTCAAAGCCCATCCCCGACTTATTGAAGAGGCAGTTCCATTTAATATGGAGGCCGACTCCCTTAATTGTTGTGTTTTAGGAAGTGATGTAACCCCCAACATGCCCGAATTTGATATTTTCATTAAAGAAGTTCAACGAGAAATAACGACCAAGGCAGGGCAAAAATGTACTGCTGTGCGAAGAATAATTGTTCCCAATAATTTAGTAGAAGATGTTCAAATTGCATTAGGGAAACGCCTTGCAGCAACAAAAATTGGCGATCCTAATGTTGAAGGTGTTCGTATGGGGGCACTTGCCGGAAAAGAGCAACTCCAAGAAGTTACCGAAAAAGTTAAAGAATTGGCTAAAAGCCAAGAAATTGTTTTCGGGAGCTTAGATAATTTTGAGATAATCGGAGCAAAAAAAGAAACAGGTGCTTTTATGTCGCCTATTTTGTTTCTTAATAATGATCCATTTAAAAATCAAGATTGTCATAATATTGAAGCTTTTGGACCGGTAAGCACTATTATGCCCTACACCCACCTTGAAGAAGCTACTGAACTGGCAAAAATGGGTAAAGGTTCTTTAGTATGTAGCATTGTTACTGCCGATGATAAATTAGCCCGTCAGTTTGTCGTAGAGGCAGCCTGTATGCATGGCCGCATTTTAGTACTTAATGCCGATTGTGCAAAAGAAAGCACCGGTCATGGATCGCCCATGCCTATGCTTACACATGGTGGCCCCGGACGTGCTGGAGGTGGCGAGGAAATGGGTGGCAAACGTGGCGTATTTCATTATTTACAGCGTACCTCAATACAAGGTTCACCAACTACACTTACTCATGTTTTAGGACAATATCAATACGGTGGTAAATACATTGAAAAAGACTTACATCCTTTTCAACGTTATTTTGAAGACTTAGAGATTGGAGAAACCTTAATTACTGCCAAACATACCGTTCACGAAGCCGATATATTGAATTTTGCCAATGTAAGTGGTGATAATTTTTATGCCCACATGGATGCCACTTCTCTTGAAGGTACTATTTTTACAGGTAGAGTAGCCCATGGGTATTATATCTTAAGTAAAGCTGCAGGGTTGTTTGTTGATGCCAAAAAAGGGCCTGTTTTGCTTAACTATGGCTTGGATGATTGCCGATTTGTAAAACCGGTGTACCCAGGTGCCACCATTGGTGTTAGGTTTACATGCAAAGAAAAAATTGATCAGGAAAAAAAGAACGAAGAAGATATTGCCAAAGGAATTGTAAAATGGCTTGTTGATGTTTATGATGAAACAGGAGAAACCGTTGCCATAGCAACCATCTTAACCATGGTAAAGAAACGAAACCAGAGTTAATATATATTACCTTTTCATAAATATAAAGATAAAATAATCATTAACCTCGTAAGGAAAATAAAAAACAAAAGGCGTTCTGCTCCTTAAAACAAAAAACATATACTCCTTGAAAGTGATATTACGGAGATACGAATAGCCCTAAGTAATATAATTGTAACAGAAATATGAAAAAAATATTGATTGCCAATCGGGGTGAAATTGCACTAAGAGTTATGAGAACGTGCAAAGAAATGGGAATTAAAACGGTAGCAGTTTATAGTGAGGTTGACCGAAATTCACCACATGTAAAATATGCTGATGAAGCGGTTTGTATTGGACCACCGGCATCATCACAAAGCTATTTAGACGGAAATAAAATTATTGAAGTGTGCAAATCACTTCAGGTTGATGGAATTCACCCTGGCTATGGTTTTTTATCAGAGAATGCTTCTTTTGCATCAATGGTAAATGCAGCAGGAATTACATTTATTGGCCCTTCGCCTCAATCTATGGAAATTATGGGTGATAAATTAAGTGCTAAAGCTGCTGCTAAAGAATATAATATTCCTATGGTTCCAGGAACGGAAGGAGCCATTGATGATATAGAAGAAGCTAAAAAAACTGCTGTTGAAGTAGGTTTCCCTATTTTGATAAAAGCTTCGGCAGGTGGTGGTGGAAAAGGAATGCGTATTGTTGAGCGGATTGAAGATTTTGAAGAACAAATGAAGTTGGCTGTAAGCGAGGCCACATCGGCCTTTGGTAATGGCGCTGTATTTATTGAACGTTATGTGGCCGGCCCAAGGCATATTGAAATTCAAGTGTTGGGCGATACACATGGAAATATTGTGCATTTATTTGAACGTGAATGTTCGGTACAGCGCAGACATCAGAAAGTAATTGAAGAAGCCCCTTCAAGTGTGTTAACCCCAGCTATTAGAAATGCTATGGGAGCTTGTGCCGTTAATGTTGCTAAAGCCTGTAATTATGTAGGAGCCGGAACGGTAGAGTTTCTTCTAGATGAAAACCTGAATTTCTATTTCCTGGAAATGAACACACGCTTACAAGTTGAGCACCCGGTTACTGAACAAATAACGGGTATTGATTTGGTGAAGGAACAAATTAAAATAGCCCGTGGCGAAAAACTAAGCTTTACGCAAAATGATTTAAAAATAAATGGCCATAGTATTGAAGTACGAATATATGCCGAAGACCCTAAGAATAATTTTTTACCCGACATTGGTGTCCTGCATACTTATAAAACTCCACAAGGCTTGGGAGTTCGAGTAGATGATGGCTTTGAAGAGGGGATGCAAATACCTATTTATTACGACCCCATGATTGCTAAATTGATAACCTTTGGAAAAGATCGTGATGAAGCACGATTGCGGATGATTAGAGCAATTGCCGACTATCAGATTTCGGGAGTAGAAACCACCCTCCCATTTTGTAGTTACGTGATGCAACACCAAGCTTTTATAAGCGGAAATTTTGATACTCATTTTGTGAAGCACCATTACACACCCGAAAAATTAGCTTATGAGTTTTCAACTAACGAGCTGGAAATATTGGCATTAAGTGCAAGTATAGCCTATCAAGATCACAATTTAAAAGAAAAGTTAGTACCCCATAAAAACAATAACTGGAAATTGAAACGAACAAAATATATGACAATTTAAGTATCCTAAAAACGTTTCTAAGTTTATCATTACCAAAGGAGTGCTTAAAATTTCAGTTATTATAGTTAACTACAATGTAGTTTATTTTCTTGAACAGTGTTTAAATGCTGTTAAAAAAGCTATTGCCCATACCAACGGTGAAGTAATTATTGTTGACAATAATTCGGTAGATGGTTCGGTAGCCATGGTTCAAAGTAAATTTTCGGAATATATACTCATTGCCAATAAACAAAATAGAGGGTTCTCTTATGCCAATAATCAAGCCCTTAAAATGGCTCAAGGAGAATATTGCTTATTGCTTAACCCCGATACGGTTGTTGAAGAGGATACGTTTAAAAAAGTAGTTGCCTTTATGGACAATCACCCGGAAGCAGGTGGTTTAGGGGTAAAAATGATTGATGGGAAAGGAAATTTTTTACCCGAATCAAAACGGGGTCTTCCTACGCCTATAGTTGCATTCTATAAGGTTTTTGGCATAGCTGCCTTGTTCCCAAAAAGCAAACGATTTGGGAAGTATCATTTGGGTTATTTAGACAAAGACCAAACTCATGAAATAGAAATATTATCAGGAGCTTTCATGTTGATGCGTAAAAGCGTACTCCTTGAAACTGGTTTGTTAGATGAAGATTTTTTTATGTATGGTGAAGATATTGATCTTAGCTACCGTATTCTAAAAGCAGGATATAAGAACTACTATTACCCCGAAACACGAATTATTCATTACAAGGGAGAAAGCACAAAAAAAAGCAGTATTAACTACGTTTTTGTGTTTTATAATGCGATGATCATTTTTGCTCGTAAGCATTTTAGTCATAAAAATGCCCGCTTATTTTCGTTTCTTATTAATATAGCCATTTATTTACGTGCCGGAACAGCTATTCTAACACGATTTATAAGAAAAATGTTACTCCCTATAACTGAAGCGATGCTCATTTTTGGCACTATGTTTTTATTGGTTGAATATTGGGAGAAAAACGTAAAATATATTCATGGTGGTCAATATCCCAACCAGTTATTAGAAATTGTTATTCCTGTTTATATTCTTACTTGGCTTAGTTCTGTTTGGCTGATTGGGGGGTATGACAAACCTGTAAAAATCAAAAATATTTTTAAAGGAATTGGTGTAGGCACTGCTATTATATTGGTGGCCTATGCATTAATTCCAGAGAATTTACGCTTTTCAAGAGCACTAATATTATTAGGAGCGCTTGTGGCCTTTGGCATATTGCTTGCGACAAGATTGCTTCTTCATGTTCTGAACTTTAGTGGGTATCAAATAGGGAAATCGCAGTTAAAAAGAATTTTAATAGTTGGGAGCTATGAAGAATCAAAAAGAGTTGCAGAGTTATTAGAAAAAACAAGAGTAGGCACATCAAAGGTTCTACTTCTTAGCACCGATACCGCTGAAAACAATAACAGTCCTCATTTTGTTGGCAACCTCGGTCAATTGGAAGAAAGTATTCTTATTCATAAAATTGATGAAGTTATTTTTTGTGCAAAAAATATAAGTTCACAAAAAATTATTGATTTAATGAGTGGATTAGTACAAACCGATGTTGATTTTAAAATTGCTCCTCCCGAAAGTTTATTTTTGGTTGGAAGCAACAGCATCGAAAGTTCGGGTGATTTATATGTTATCGATATTAATTCCATAACCAAACCTGAGAATCGAAGAAATAAAAGACTCTTTGATATTACTGCATCGCTAATTTTACTTTTTTGCAGCCCTATATTATTGTTCCAAGTAGAGGAGAAAATAGGTTTTTTAAAAAATATTTTTTATGTTATAACTGGCATCAAATCATGGGTAGGCTATCATTCAGACAAACAAAAAGATGAAAATACCTTCAATCCTTTACCTCAAATTAAGAATGGGGTATTGTTTCCATCTGATGCAATTTCCTCATCACCTATAAAGAACAACATCAAGCTCAATTTTTTATACAGTAAAGATTACACCGTTTTTCAGGATATCAAAATAGTACTATCCGCTCTTCGAAAAACCGGACGGCAGAACTAATTTATTGCTATAAATTAGTTTCTTGTTTCTTTGTCATATATCGTTTTCGAAATATCCACACCATCCCGTTTGTAATAAGTCCCGAATGAAAAAATAATTTTTTTATACTCATGCGCTCTCTTGTTTTTCACAACTATCACACGGGTAATTTTCATTTTTGGATATACTTGTTCTTCAACAGTAACTCCTTCAGGATATTTCTTTGCTAACTCAGAAAGAAATACTTCTCTTTCAGCTTCTGTCATTTTCCGATTGAGCTCTTCTTTAGCTTTATTTTCAGCCTCTATAAGTTCCTTTTGTGCTTTTTCTTCTTCAGTAAGTGTTTTTTTCGGAGTTTCTGTTTTAATCTGAGTAGTAACTTTCTTTTTTGGCTCCTCCTTTACTGGTTGCTTCGCTTTTGCAGCTTCAGCTTCAGCCAACATTCGAGCGAGCTGTTCCTCCTTAGCTTTTTTAGCAGCTTCGGCATCTGCTTTTGCTTTGGCCTCAGCTTCGGCTTTTAAGCGAGCTTCTTCAGCTGCTTTTTTAATTGCTTCTTCCTTAAGCCTTTTTGCAGCCTCTACTTCAGCTATTATTTTTTCCTGTGCCTCTCTTGCTGCACGCGCCTCAGCTTCTTCACGTGCTCTTTCTTCGGCTTCTTTTTTAGCTTTAATATCTGCTTCTTCTTTAGCTTTTTTTAGAGCTTCTAATCTTGCTTTCGCTTCTAATTCATTTTTAACTCTGGCCTCCTCATCAAGCTTGGCTTGTTTGGCTGTTTCAATCTTTGAGTTGGCCAATGCATTATCATAATTTGTGTTTAAAGCACTTACATATGATCCAACTGCAGCATCATATTTCTTGGCATTTAAAGCATCATCGCCTTTCTTAACAGCTGCCTCAAAATCTGATTTCTTCTTCGCAGTTAGGTCTGCATCCTTGGCTTCTTGTGCCGTTTTTATTTTTGTGTTGGCCGTAGTATTGTCAAAATTCATAGCCAAAGCTTTGTTATAGGAACCAATGGCATCATCATATTTTTTTGTACCAAATTTTGCATCGCCA
>CAUJCU010000009.1 GCA_963169745.1 Bacteroidota bacterium | reverse complement strand
TAACAAGCCTTTTGATGGACATGAAGAACGACCACCTCAATATATACAGCGGGGTCTTTTTTAATTTTTAAGACAAAATAATTTTATACCCAATAAAATCAATAACTTTATTCTAAAAATAAATTGTTTAGGATACTATTGAATATGAAGAATCTCCTTTTAAAAACTATTACACCTTATGAATTCGAATATTTATGATTGATAAAAGAATAGTATCAAAAAAAATAAATATAAATTTGTTCCTTTTTAATTAAAATAATTATGAAACTTAAATCTTTACTATTCCTTAGCACAAGTTGTATGCTATTGGCATCAGGCTGTAGTCATGACAGCAACAACAAGATAGATCAAACCAAAAAAGCTGAAGTGGATACAATTCCTTTTGAAGTTGAGGGAGATCGATTTGCAGATTTGCAGGTACTCCGATATCAGGTAAAAGGGTTTGATGAGCTCAGCCTGCAACAAAAGCAATTGGCTTATTTCTTATATGAAGCAGCTTTATGTGGGAGAGATATTATTTATGATCAGAAATATAAATACAATCTTACCATTAGAAAAACCATAGATGCCATTTACACCACATATACCGGTAATAAAGGGACTGAGGACTGGAAAAAATTCGAGAATTATGCTAAAAGAGTTTGGTTTAGTAATGGAATTCATCATCACTATTCGAATATGAAAATGATGCCTGATTTTACACAAGAGTATTTTGTAAGTTTAGTTCAAAACTGTGACCCCAAATTGTTACCGCTCGAAGGGAAAGATATGGATGCCTTTTTAAAATTAATAAATCCCATCCTATTTGATTCGAAAATTGATGCCAAAATTGTAGATCAAAGTGCCGGAATTGATAATATTAAAGCTTCTTCAAATAATTTTTATGAAGGATTAACTCAAAAAGAAGTTGAAGATTATTACCATAAAATAGCTATAAAAGGAAATAAAACTCCGGTTATGTATGGGTTAAACAGTAAATTAGTTAAAGAGAATGGGAAAATAGTTGAGAAAGTATGGAAAGTTGGTGGCATGTACTCAGCAGCCATTGAAAAAATTGTATATTGGTTAGAGAAAGCTTCAGGAGTGGCTGAGAATGAAAAGCAAAAAGCAGCTCTTGACAAATTAGTTAAGTTTTACAAAAGTGGTGATTTAAAAGATTTTGACGATTACTCAATAGCTTGGGTCGAAGACGTTAATTCTAGAATTGATGTTGTAAATGGCTTTATTGAAGTATATGGTGATGCTATTGGAAAGAAAGGAAGCTTTGAATCTGTTGTGAGCATGAAAGATATGGAAGCAACAAAAACTATTGCAGCGATTGGGAATGAAGCACAGTGGTTTGAAGACAACTCTCCAATTGCACCTGAACATAAGAAGAAAGAAGTAAAAGGAATTACTGCGAAAGTTATTACCGTAATTGCCGAGGCTGGTGATGCTTCGCCTTCAACACCTATTGGGATTAATTTACCAAACAGTAACTGGATTCGTGAGCAACATGGTTCTAAGTCTGTTTCTCTGGGGAATATTGTTGAAAGTTACAATGTTGTAGGTGCCAAAAGTCCAACATTAAAAGAGTTTGCTTATGACGATGCTGTTATTGAAAGGGCAAAAAAATATGGAGCTCTTGCTGGAAGCTTGCATACTGATATGCACGAAGTAATAGGACATGCCTCCGGCAAAATAAATGAGGGTGTAGGCACTCCCGATATTACTTTAAAAAATTATGCTAATTGCTTAGAAGAAGCACGTGCTGATTTAGTTGGTTTGTACTATATATATGACCAAAAACTGATTGATCTAAAGGTAATGCCATCTATAGAAGTAGGTGAAACAGAATATGACAATTATATTTTAAATGGTCTTATTATGCAGTTAACTCGTATAAAATTAGGTGACAACATTGAAGAAGCACATATGAGAAATCGCCAATTGGTTGCTTCGTGGGCTTATGAAAAAGGTAAGAAAGACAATGTGATTGAAATAGTAAAGAAAAATGAGAAAACTTATGTTAAGGTAAACGATTATGCTAAACTTCGTAGTTTATTTGGTGAACTTTTAAAAGAAATTCAACGCATAAAATCAGAAGGTGATTACAAAGCTGCAACAGCATTAGTAGAGGGCTACGGTGTAAAAGTTGACTATGCCTTACATAAAGAAGTTTTAGACCGTTTTGAAAAACTAAATGTTGCCCCATATAAAGGTTTTATTCAACCCAAACTAGTTCCTGTAATGGAAGGAGATAAAATTACCGATGTTAAAATTGAGTACCCTACTAGCTTTAGTGAACAAATGATTGAGTATGGAAAAAGATATAGCTTTCTTCCAACAATAAATTAACACAAAACATTAGAATAAAAAAGCAGCTATAAAGCTGCTTTTTTATTCTAATTCACTATTATACTTATAAATCAAGAAATATTACAAAACAATAGGTGTGTTTTTTTTGTGATGTTTGGGCACTTACAAACTCCAATATTTTAGGTTTTTAATTTTCCCTCTGTAAATCCCTTTTAAATCTACCAGAAGGCCATCTTTTGGCATAAGAGACTCAAAGTATGGCTCTTTCAAGTTTTTGTATGCAGCATGGTTAACTGCAACGATTACTGCATCATAGTTGTTCCCCGGCTTTTCTTTCAATTCAAATCCGTATTCATGTTTCAACTCTGCCGAGTCAGCATAAGGATCTACAACTTCCACATTCAGTCCAAATGACTTCAATTCTTTAACTACATCAGCCACCTTGCTGTTTCGAATATCGCTTACATCCTCCTTAAATGTGGCTCCCATAACCAAAACTAAAGCCTCATTCAAATTCTTTTTTGCTGCAGTAAGCTTTTTTACGGTTTGTTTAGCAATGTAAAAGCCCATGCTGTCGTTAACATATCTTCCGCTATTGATAATTTTGGTGTGATATCCTAATGACTCTGCCTTATAGGTTAAGTAATACGGGTCAACGCCAATGCAATGCCCCCCTACTAAGCCCGGAAAAAATTTTAAAAAGTTCCATTTTGTTCCTGCAGCTTCTAAAACCTCATAGGTATTAATTCCCATTTTACTAAATATTATAGAGAGCTCATTCATTAATGCAATATTAACATCACGTTGAGTATTCTCAATGATTTTAGCAGCCTCAGCAACTTTAATACTCGAAGCAATATGAACACCTGGCTCAACAATAATTTTATAAACTTGAGCTATTTCTTGTGCTGATTCAGGATCGCATCCCGAAACTACCTTAAGTATTTTAGTAATGGTATGCTCTTTATCTCCAGGATTAATCCTTTCCGGAGAATATCCTACTTTAAAATCGTCACAAAACTTAAGTCCCGATTCGGCCTCCAATACAGGAATACAGTCTTCTTCTGTACACCCTGGATAAACAGTACTTTCGTAAACTACATAATCTCCTTTTTTAAGTGCTTTCCCTACAGATTTGGAAGCTCCTAACAGAGGTTTTAAGTCTGGGAGATTGTGGTCATCAATTGGGGTTGGAACAGCTACAATAAAAAAATTAGCTTCTCGAAGAACATCTAAAGAAGTGGTAAAATTAATATCACATCCTTCAAAGGCTTCTTTTTCTAACTCTTGACTGGGATCGATACCTTTTTTCATCATATCAACACGGCTTTGATTTATGTCGAAACCAATAACCGAAACTTTTTTTGCAAAGGCTAAAGCTATAGGCAACCCAACATATCCCAATCCTACTACGGCTATCTTTGATTGCTTGTTCAATACTTTATTATACATAATTTATTCTTTTAATAAAGGAGCGCAAAGGTCTAAAAATAATTGGAAATAATAAACAAAATTCCTACTCTCTAAATCATTAGAGTTAAATTTATTGGCTTAGGATTTGTTTTACCAAGGTAGAAACCACCTTCCCATCAGCCTTTCCAGCTATTTTTTTCGTAACAGCTCCCATAACTTTGCCCATATCACCTGGACCTGAAGCATTTTGAAGTTTAATTTCTTCGATAATTATTTGCTTTATTTCACCTTCAGATAAAGGTTGTGGTAAATACGTTTCTATTACTAATGCCTGGCTCAGCTCAACTGCTGCTAAGTCTTCTCTATTCTGAGTCTTATAAAGCTCGGCTGTTTCTTTACGTTGCTTAACCATTTTTTGTAATGATTTCAACTCTGACTCTTCTGTAATTCCTTCAGGAGATGTTTTTAACAATAATAGTGCTGATTTTATGGCACGGAGTCCTTCTAACTTAGCACTATCTTTGGCCAGCATTGCAGCTTTGATATCTGCATTAATTTTTTCTTCTAAGCTCATGATTTATTTTATATTGGACAAAATTATACATTTTGAATGGTTTTTTTTGAAAAATTAAAGTTAACAAACTGTCTTAAAACTCAAATAAACTACTTGAATAACTGCTACGCTTATTTCTTTCAAGAGTGTCGGCCCATTGGTAATTAGGTATTTCTTACTTGAACGTGTAGAAAAGAAAAGTTTATGCTATGGCGAGTTTATAAAGTAATAATGCGAAGTTTAAATAAATTATCTTTCAATAGCATATTAAAAACTCTAAATTTGCTGCTTAATCTAAAAAGAATATCAAAAATATATTCTACTACCAAGCTCCTATTTCACATTTATGAATTTTGCCTTATTCAAAAAGAATTTCATTTTTTTAATTTTACTTCTTCCCCTTTCTGCACAAGCTCAGTTTCCTGGAATACCAGGAACTCCCGGATCAACTGCTATTCATAAAGACAGCAGTATATTTGTGGCTTGGGCACAAACGTGTGATGTATATAGAGGCTATCAGGATATTGCTGACACTACTTTAGGCTATACCAGTACAGGAAGCAGTACTATGGCTTTAGGACAAGCAGATGGGGTACAAGTAGTAAGCCTTGGTGATGGAGGTTGGGCTCTTTTAACATTTGAAAACCCTATAAATAATGGTCCCGGGTTTGACTTTGCTGTTTTTGAAAATGGCTTTATTGATGGTTTTTTAGAGTTGGCCTTTGTTGAAGTAAGCAGCGATGGGATTCATTTTTATAGATTCAATGCTATCTCAAACACACCTGTTGATGTGCAAATGGGGCCTTTTGATTACAATTCTGATGCAACTTTACTTCATAATTTGGCCGGAAAGTATCGTGTTATGTATGGTACTCCCTTTGACCTGGATGAGTTGCATGGAGCTGTGGGGTTAAATATAGACTCTGTTACTTACATTAAGATAATAGATGTTGTAGGGTCAATAAACCCATTATACGCCCGATATGACAGCAATAACCATATTATTAATGACCCATACCCTACAGCGTTTTCTCAAGGAGGTTTTGATTTAGATGCTGTGGGAGTAATACATCAAAAACCTGCTTCAATAAAAAATAATGAACACGTACAGCTAAAAATATTTCCTAATCCATTTACCGATAGGCTCCATATCAATACAGGCGATAAAAAAGTAAAAACTTTAGAATTATACAACATAGAGGGGTCTCTAAGTTATAGCTACAATGATGTGTTTTCTGAGCATATTTCGTTAAACAATTTGGCTGAGGGTATTTATTTTTTAAAGGTAAATTTTGAGGATGGTAATAGTGTGTTTCAAAAAGTGCTAAAATTAAAGCACGACTAAGACTGTTTGTTAAATCGTAATCTTTGCCCTTTCTGCTCTTCATTAAAAAAGCCTTGGTTATAAACCAAATGTCCATTTACAAATGTGTTCCTAATTTTTGAATGAAAACTAGTTCCTTCAAAGGGACTCCAGCCGCATTGGTATAATATATTTTCTTTACGAACCTCCCAAGGTTGATTAAGATCTACCAATACCAAATCGGCAAAATAGCCTTCACGAATATAACCCCGTTTTTCAATACCAAACAAATCAGCAACTGCATGGCTTGTTTTTTCAACTATTTTGGGTAACGAAATTTTATTTTGATGGTATAACTCCAGTAATGCCACTAAAGCATGTTGAACCAAAGGTCCTCCCGAAGGAGCCTCTATATAAGTCTTACTTTTTTCTTGAAAAGTATGTGGCGCATGATCCGTAGCAATTACATCAATTTTATTATCCAATACTGCTTTCAACAGTGCATCTCTATCTTGAATAGTTTTAATAGCCGGATTCCATTTAATGAAATTTCCCTTTTGAGCATAATCATCATTGCAGTACCATAAATGATGTACACAAGCCTCGGCTGTAATTTTTTTATCCTTTAAGGGGATATGATTATCAAACAAATCCAACTCGTGTGCTGTGCTAATATGAAGTATGTGTAAACGTGTTTTATGTTTTTTTGCTAAGGCAACTGCAAATGACGATGATTTATAACAGGCTTCGGCACTTCTAATTAAATGGTGGTATTGTGCATCAAGTTTATCACCGTATTGCATTATAAACTCTTGTTGATTCTTTCTAATTATTGGATCTGATTCGCAATGGGCTGCTATAAGAATCTGAACCTGGCTAAAAATATTTTCAAGAACATATTCATCATCTACCAGCAAATTTCCAGTTGATGAACCCATAAATATTTTAATTCCGCAAACCGTTGTGGAATTAACCTTTAGCAACTCCTCTAAATTCTCTGGAGTTGCTCCTAAATAAAAAGAGAAATTAGCTAATGACGATTGAGCAGCAAGGGCATATTTGTCTTCCAATAACGGGAGGTTAACTGCTGCCGGCAAGGTATTAGGCATTTCCATATAGGAAGTAATACCACCGGCAATGGCAGCTTTTGACTCCGAATAAATTGTCCCTTTGTGTATTAACCCAGGCTCTCTGAAATGTACTTGATCATCAATCATACCGGGCAATAGGAATAATCCATCGGCATCAATTATTTCATATCCATGAAGGCTAAGTGAGTTTTTTTCAATTCGTTCAATCAAACCATTGTTGATGCATACAGAGGCTTCATAAATTTGCCCTTCATTAACAAGGTTTGCATTATTAATAATGTATTTTTTCATTCTTTGTTAGTTCCTAAAATTATAGCCATTTCTTCTTTCTGAAATAAGAAATTAAACCTATCATAATACTAATCATAACTATCCAAACTGAAGTGTAACCCCAAGGATGATGCAGTTCGGGCATATCATCAAAGTTCATTCCATATACACCTACTATAAATGTAAGAGGGATAAATAAAGTAGATATAATTGTGAGAATTTTCATAACTTCATTCATCTTATTACTCAATGTTGACAAATAGATATCCATCATTCCGTTTATCAAATCACGATAATTTTCAACTGTTTCAACAACTCGAACAGCATGGTCTTGAACATCTCGTAAATATAAATCGGTTGTTTCTTTAATCAAATGAGTATCACTGCGTTCAACGCTTCCAACCATATCGCGCACTGACCAAACCGATTTTCTCAAAAATATTATTTCTCGTTTTAAAAAGTGTATATAATTAATTGTATCAGGTTTAGGATTTGACATTATTTGTTCATCAATTATTTCAATTCGGTCTCCTATGGAATCCAAGATATTAAAATAAGAATCAACAACAGTATCAATAAGCGAGTAAAATAAGTAATCGGCACCAAAGCGTTTTACTCTTCCTTTTGATTCTCTTATTCGTTTGCTAAGTATATTAAAAACGTTACTTTGTTGGCTTTCCTGAAAAGAAATGACCAACTTATCAAATAAAAGTATTGAAAGCTGCTCGCTGTGCATACTGGTATCGTAATAAAGCATTTTCATCATAACCACTACGTAATGTTGATAATCTTCAAACTTAGGACGCTGGTCCGTATTACTTATATCTTCGAGGGTTAGTGGGTGTATATTAAATTTTAATCCTATTTTTTCAATTATTTCAGTAGATAATTTCCCTTCAATATTTATCCAAGATATATGTTGGTTAAAATCGAAATCATCAAGTTCATTAATATTACTCAGTAATCTTTCCTCAAAGAAGTTTTCTTCATATTGGATTAATGTAATTTCTGTTTTGGCATCATTCTCTGTGGGATCTATTTTGACTGATCCGGGAGGCAAAAAAGATTTTCTTCCTCTTTGTTTGCTGTAAAAAGACAACTTTTTATTTTTTGCCATAACTTATATGAGTTTGTAAAGTTAATTATTTGTTTGAGTTAAAGCGATATGAAAAATTACTTCATATTTGTGAAATGAAAGTAGAGTTCAAAGATATTTCTCTTGAAAATATAACCTGCGTAGTGGACCAAATTTTTATGATGTTATCTAAAGTATCGGTCGTTATTTTTGAAGGTAATCTTGGTAGCGGAAAAACTACTCTAGTGCAAAAAATTTGTGAGCGAATGGGTGTAACCGAAAAGGTAACCAGTCCCAGCTATAATTTAATTCATCAGTACAAAGAAAGGAACCATAAAGCTGTATATCATTTTGATTTTTACAGGCTTAACAACATTGATGAGGCCTTTGATTTGGGCTTTGAGGAGTATTTAAGTTCGGGGCAAATATGTTTAGTAGAATGGGCAGATAAGGTTATGCCACTAATTACCGAAAGGTATTTGCTTATAAAAATCGAATATCAAAACCACTCCAGAATTTATAGCATAGAAGAAGTAGAATAGAAAATAATTTTTAACATACTGCTCTCTATTTTTTAATAAAAAGACTACTTTTGCAAGTAAAGTAATATTAAGGATTCATGATTACATCCAAAGAAGTGCTTTTGTCACTTCAAAAAAAAGGTGGATTAATGCCCCAAGAGGAAATGTTAGAGGTATCACGCAAAAAAAGTTCCTTATTTATTGGGGTACCCAAAGAAACTTATTTTCAGGAAAACAGAATTTGTTTGGTTCCTGAGGCAGTTGCCCTTTTAGTAAGTAATGGGCATGAAGTGCTCATTGAAAGTAATGCCGGTAAAGCTGCCAGCTTTGACGATAGAGATTATAGTGAAGCGGGAGCACAAATAGTATATTCTACAAAAGAAGTATATGAAGCCGACATTATTTTGAAAGTAACCCCACCTAACGAAGAGGAAATAAATTTTCTGCAACATAAACACACTTTGTTTTCTGCCCTTCAAATGACTGTTCAGAGTGAGAACTATGTAAAGCAGTTAATGCAAAAGAAAGTAACAGCCATTGCTTATGATTACATTAAAGATGAAGATGGAATTTACCCTGTAATTCGTTCTATGAGCGAAATAGCAGGAAATACCGCTATTTTAATTGCTGCAGAATACCTTAGTAATATTAATAATGGAAATGGAAGTATGTTTGGTGGTATTACAGGCACCTCTCCTACTGAAGTTGTAATTATAGGGGCTGGAACTGTTGGAGAATTTGCTACCCGTGCCGCTTTGGGGCTGGGAGCCATCGTAAAAATATTTGACAATTCTGTTTATCGTTTAAGGCGTTTACAAAGCGACCTTGCTACGCGTGTGTTTACCTCTGTTTTACAACCTAAAGTTTTAGCTCAGGCCTTAAAAACTGCCGATGTAGTAATTGGTGCCATAAGAGCTCCAAATGGACGTACTCCCTGTGTTGTTACCGAAGAAATGGTTAGAGAGATGAAGTATGGGTCGGTTATGATTGATATTAGTATAGACCAAGGTGGGTGCTTTGAAACCTCTAGAGTTACGAATCACACCAATCCGGTTTATCGTATTCATGGTGTTATTCATTATTGTGTTCCCAATATTCCCTCACGTGTATCGCGAACAGCTTCGCATGCCTTAAGCAATGTACTCACTCCTATTTTATTAAATTTAGGAGATGAGGGCGGTGTTGAAAATTTGCTTCGTATAAATTCCGGAGTAAGGCATGGAGCCTATGTTTATAATGGTATTTTAACCAGTCAGTTTTTAGGGGAAACTTTCAAACTCCCTTATAAGGATATTGATTTGTTGATGGCTGCCTTTTAATACTTCATTTTATGGATTTTTCGAAACGTTTACGCTTATTCTTAACAGGAATAATTATTGGTTCTGTTGTAATGTATTTTTTTGTATTAAAAGACAGCAACATATACAAAGGCCCTAAAGAGGTAATAAAAGGGAAGTTAACTGACTTTCCGACACAGTTTAGCACAAAAGCTATGTGCCAAATAAAGTGCTATGATATTGATACGGCTGTTTTACGAAAATCATGGAATCGAGCAGATATTCAATTTAATAACAGTAAGGTCCATGAAAAACCATGTCCTCTTTATGAAGTAAAATTTTCAAATCCAATAAATGATAAGGTAGTAGCTGCTTCGTGCTCTGTTTGCGATGATTTTACTGTGTTACAAGAATTAAGGATAAATGATACTGACAGCTGTCAATGCCCGTAAAAATTCCCAAAAAATAACCTTTTATTCGTTTTGGGCTCTTCTCCTTTCTTGTCTTTCAATTACTTTTTTACGCTTTACTTTGGAACCTGTACTTCTAAAGCTAAGGTAGAGTGCTAAAATAACAATAAGAATAATTACTACAATCATAAAGAGCCCCGAGAGGGTGTCTTTTGAAGCAACCGACTTTCCCAACTCTTTGAATACATTCTTCGTTGCCGTATTAATAGTAGTATCAGTAGTCGCGACAGAGGCAGTATCAGTCTGAGCAAACAATTTACTCGAAAACAGAACGATGTTCGTTATGAGTGCCATAACAACCCATCTGAGTGTTACTAGGGAAATTTTTCTATTGTTTATCATACTACAAAAGTTGAAATTAATCTACAATTTATTGAGTTTTATCTTGGCAAAATAAGTACATTAATTTTATTTATCAAAAAAAAATCTAAAATAATATAATTTCAAGAAAATAATTTCTTCATTTTTAAAAATATTACTACTTTTGCGGTTTAAAAATAAAAAAAATGATTTGAGGGGCCAATAAAGCCCCTTTTTTATTTCTAAAATGATAAGCATAAATAACATAAAATTACTCTTTGAGCAATGGCAACAAAAGGAACAAATTTTTGTTGTTGATGTACAAATTAGAGCTGGAAATAAAATTATAGTTTTAATAGATAAAATTGGCGGATTAAGTATTCATGATTGTGTGGCATTAAGTCGCTATATTGAGAATCAATTGGACCGAGATAAAGAGGATTTCGAACTTTCCGTATCTTCGCCAGGAGCTGATTCTCCATTTAAAGTATTTGAACAATACGAAAAAAATATAGGCCGTAAAGTGAGCTTAGTGACTGACAGCAATGAAATAATCAAAGGGACCTTACTTACTGCTCAATATCCATTTGTTGAAATTGAGAAAGAAAAAAATAAAAAAAACAAGAACGAAACAGAAACCACAATACGCTTAAACATTAACCATATAAAAGAAACACGAGTACTAATTTCCTTTAAATAAAAACCATGAATAAAATAAATTTAATTGATTCTTTTTCAGAGTTTAAAGAATTTAAGAATATCGACAGACCAACTATGATGAGCATTCTGGAAGATATTTTTAGAGCTATGATTATTAAAAAATTTGGGTCAGATGATAATATTGATATCATCATTAACATTGATAAAGGAGATCTTGAAGTTTGGAGAAACAGAGTAGTTGTAGAAGATGAATTTGCTGAAGACAGTTTTGAATATGATCCCAACAAACATATCAGTCTTTCCGAAGCACACAAAATAGATTCGGATTTTGAATTGGAAGAAGAAATTACCGAACCGGTAAATATGAGCGAATTTGGGAGAAGAGCTGTACTCGCCCTTCGTCAAAACTTAGCATCACGTATTTCAGAGTTAGAAAAGGATGGTATTTTAAAAAAATATCAGGATAGAGTTGGTGAAATAATTACCGGTGAAGTTTATCAGGTTTGGAAGCGTGAGATATTGATTTTAGATGATGAGGGAAATGAATTAGTACTCCCAAAAACAGAACAAATACCCTCTGATTTTTATAAAAAAGGAGATACTGTAAAAGCAGTTGTGTCTCGAGTTGAGATGAAAAACAATGCTCCCTTAATTATCTTATCAAGAACCTCACCATCTTTTTTAGAGCGCTTATTTGAAATGGAAGTTCCCGAAGTTTTTGATGGTTTAATTACCATAAAAAAGATAGTTCGTGAACCCGGAGAGCGTTCAAAAGTTGCTGTTGAGAGTTATGATGACAGAATTGATCCAGTAGGTGCCTGTGTAGGAATGAAAGGTTCACGCATACACGGAATTGTGCGCGAGCTGAACAATGAGAATATTGATGTTATAAATTACACTACTAATTTACAACTTTATATTACCAGAGCCCTAAGCCCTGCTAAGATTACGAGTATAAAAATAGATGAAGACAGCAAACGTGCAGAAGTATTTTTAAAACCCGATCAGGTTTCGTTGGCTATCGGGAAAGGGGGAAACAACATTAAACTTGCAGGAAAATTAACCGGATACGAAATTGACGTTTACCGTGATTCTGACATAGATCATGAGGATGTTGATTTAGATGAGTTCTCAGATGAAATAGAATCATGGGTTATTGATGAACTTAAATCTATAGGCTGCGATACGGCTAAATCTGTACTTGAACTTAGCGAAGAAGAATTATTAAAAAGAACAGATTTAGAAGAGGAAACCATTAAGGATGTTAAAAACATTTTAAAAGCCGAATTTGAATAATAGAAAAGTTTGATGTTCTTTGCAAGAAATACAATTTTTAAAGAATCAAAAACCGTATATTTTTCAATATTTAATCTTATTAAAGCAAGTTATTTAAATAACAGCATTTTAGTACAAAAACAATAACATAAGAACCCCAGCAGAATTATCCAGAAGAATGTCAGAAACACAAGGTACAATAAGATTAAGCAAGTTAGCCCGTGAACTTAATGTGGGTATCGGAACACTAGTAGAAGAAGCCGAAAAAAAAGGAATTGAGTTAAAAAATGACCCGAATCTAAAAGTAGCTCCTGATATTATTGAAGTATTAGAAAAAATATTTGCTAAGGACAAATCTGATAAGGAGGAATCAAAAGCACTAGGTCTAAGCAGTCGTCAAAAAAGAGACCTTAAGGAAGCAGAACTAACCGAGAGTAAAAAAGAGGTGGTTAAGCCTGTTGAGCAAATAGACCAGGCAGAAATATTAATTAAAGACACAACCCTATCGGTTCCCAAAAAGGAAAGCACTCCATCTGAAAAAACTCCAGAAGTGATTGCTACACCCGTTCAGGAGGTACAATCTAAGCCCGAAGAAAGTGAGCCTGAGTCACAAAAGTCCAAAGCCGAAGGGCTGCACAATCCGGTTGTTGTAGGAAAAATAGATATTGACAAATTAAATCAAAAAACAAAACCCGGTAAAAAAACTACAGCTGAGAAAAAAGAAGAAGCTCAAAAAAAGAAAGAAGAAACTCAAAGGCTTAAAGAATTAGCTAAAGCATCAAAAGGCAGTAGCAAAAAAGCCGCTCCTGAAGTCCCTATTGAAATAGTAGAACCTGAAAGTAAAGCTCCCGAAGCGGTAGTAACACCTAATGAAGAAAAAGAAACTGTCATAGAAGACAATATAGCAGTTAGTACTTCTACGCCAAATGCACCTGATGAAAAGGAGAATATTTATGTAACACAATACGAAAAACTTGGCGGGCCTACTATTCTTGGGAAAATTGAACTTCCTATTAAGGAAGATAAGAAAAAGCCTGTAGCCTCATCGAGTACTGGTTTTGATAAAAATGCTAAAAAGAAAAGAAAGAGAATTACAAAAGGTCCGGTAAATACAACACAATTTACAGAAAACGAGCAAAAGAAAACAACAGGTGAAGGAACCGCACAGCCAAGCAATTCGGGCGGAAGACCATCTTTCCATAGAGAAAAAAAACATGGGCATCACGACCATAAAAAACATCACGTTGTTAAAGCCGAACTAACACAAGAAGAAATTGACAATCAGGTTAAAGAAACCCTGGCACGACTTACTGGAACTGGAAAATCGGCTGCATCTAAATACCGAAGACAAAAAAGAGAAACTATAAGCCAACAGCAACAAGATAACTTAGAAGCTCTAGAGGCTGAGAAAAAAACATTAAAGGTAACGGAGTTTGTTTCAGCCAGTGAATTAGCCAATATGATGGGGATTCCGGTTAATAGTGTTATAAGTACATGTATGAGCTTGGGAATGTTTGTTTCCATTAACCAAAGATTAAGTGCTGAGATTATTAACATTGTTGCCGAGGAGTATGGCTTTACTGTTGAATTTGTTTCAGCAGATACTACAGTAAGTACAGAAGAAGTAGAAGACAAATCAGAAGATTTGCTACCCCGAGCACCTATAGTTACTGTTATGGGTCACGTTGATCATGGAAAGACCTCTTTACTAGACTATATCCGTAAGGCAAATGTAATTGCCGGGGAAGCAGGAGGAATTACACAACATATTGGTGCCTATAGTGTAACTTTAGACAATGGGCGTAGAATAGCCTTTTTAGACACTCCGGGACACGAAGCGTTTACAGCTATGCGTGCCCGTGGAGCGCAAGTTACCGATATTGTAATTATTGTGGTAGCTGCCGATGATAGTGTAATGCCTCAAACAAAAGAAGCCATTAATCATGCTCAAGCTGCCGGAGTGCCTATAATTATTGCAATCAACAAAATAGACAAGCCCGGTGCCAACCCCGATAAAATTAGAGAAGAGTTAGCAACCATGAATATTTTGGTGGAAGAATGGGGTGGAAAATATCAATGTCAGGAAGTATCAGCTAAGAAAGGGATTAACATGGATGTGTTATTAGAGAAGGTTTGTTTAGAGGCCGATTTACTTGATTTGAAAGCCAATCCCAACAGAAATGCCTTAGGAACAATTATCGAATCATCACTTGACAAAGGGCGAGGTTACGTTTCAACTGTTTTAGTTCAAGTTGGTACTTTAAAAGTAGGAGATATTGTATTAGCAGGCTGTTACAGCGGAAGAGTAAAGGCTCTTACCAACGAACGAGGAATAAATATTAAATCAGCAGGGCCATCTACTCCGGCATTACTACTTGGATTAACAGGAGCGGTACAAGCCGGAGATAAGTTTAAAGTGATGGATGATGAAAGAGAGGCACGCGAAATTGCTTCAAAGCGTTTGCAGCTACAACGTGAACAAGGATACAGAACACAAAAGCATATTACTTTAGACGAAATTGGAAGACGACTTGCCATTGGTGACTTTAAGGAACTGAATATAATAGTTAAAGGAGATGTGGATGGGTCCATTGAAGCATTGGCTGACTCGTTGTTAAAACTCTCTACCGAAAAAATTCAAATCAATATTATTCACAAGTCTGTTGGACAAGTTTCAGAGTCTGATGTCCTGCTTGCCTCTGCCTCAAATGCTATTATTGTTGGGTTCCAAGTTAGACCATCGGCCAACGCACGAAAACTGGCTGAACAGGAACAAATTGACATGCGCTTTTATTCAATCATTTATGACGCTATTAATGAATTAAAAAGTGCTATGGAAGGAATGCTGGCACCAACCTTTGAAGAAAAGGTTATGGGTAACATTCAAGTTAGAGAAGTCTTTAAAATATCAAAAGTGGGAACAATTGCCGGATGTATGGTATTAGACGGCAAAGTTACCCGTAATACAAAGGTAAGAGTAATTCGTAATGGTATTGTTATTCATACCGGAGAATTAGGATCTTTAAAACGCTTTAAAGACGATGTAAAAGAAGTATTAGCCGGATATGAATGTGGATTAAATATTGAAAAATTTAATGATATTGAAATTGGTGATATCATTGAAGGCTACGAAATGATAGAAGTGGGTAAAAAATAATACCTAACTTTTTTTATAAAACCCGTATATGAATTAGCTTTCACTTTGACTCTCGAGCATTAGTGTTAGCTCAATGAAATCATTTACACTTAATTGTTCTGCTCTTTTTGAAAGTGTTATGCGGAAGTTTTCATTTATTTGAATGTTTTCTTTTAGAAGTGGTTTTAGGGCATTGCGCAAGGTTTTTCTACGCTGATTAAAAGCTGTTTTAACTACTTTGAAAAATAATTCATGGTTACAAATAACCAGAGTATCCCATTTTCTGGTTAATCGAATTACTGCCGACTTTACCTTAGGGGGTGGCACAAAAACATTTTCAGATACTGTAAACAAATATTCGACCTGAAAAAAGGCTTGACATAAAACACTCAAAATACCGTAGGTCTTGTTCCCTTCAGAGGCCGCTATTCTTTGGGCTACCTCTTTTTGAAACATTCCAATACAACAATCCACCTGGTTTCTATTTTCAAGGACTTTAAATAGTATTTGAGAAGAAATATTATAAGGGAAATTTCCTATTACAGCAAATCTGCTATAAAAAAGCTCAGAGAAATTAAGTTTTAAAAAATCTTTTTCTAAAATATCATCAGTGTGTAGTTGCGGGTAATGTAATTTTAAGTAAGCTACCGAGTCACGGTCTATTTCAGCTACCTTTAGTTGAACATCCTTTCGTTCCAGTAAATATTTTGTTAGTACTCCCATACCCGGTCCTACTTCAATAACATGAAAAGGAGCAGCATACTGAGGCAATGCGTTAACAATGCTTACTGCCGTGTTTTCATCTTTAAGAAAATGCTGGCCTAAAAATTTTTTTGCTTTAACGTAGGGTGAGTTCAAATGTAGAATAGATTAGATTAGGAGAGCACTTCTAAAAGTGTTCTAAATGCAGCCAATTTATCACGATATTTTAGGGTAGTTTTTTGTTGTAATGCGGTCGCAAACTCATTCTTATATCTTTCGTAATGCATCATATCATAGGCTATATATTGAACCGCGATATTCAAACCCGTTTCTTCATCACCTCCTAACAATTTGCAAATTTTATACTCATGAAAACATCCGGTTGCCATAACTTCGGGAATATGAACCTGTTTCATCCATTGTAGCCATTCAGGATAAATATCCTTATCTACATTTATGGTAACGTTATAAATTATCATTCGTTTAGATTTTTAGACCTATTCCTAATTAAAGATATCGCCCCTCATTTTTCGGTATTTTTTACGCGCCTCAACCGTGTATAAACTACCCGGATAGTTTAACAATATATCTTGATAATATTTTTTTGCCTTTTCATTATCTTTAAGGTTGTACTCATACAATTGGGCCAGGTAGTATGTTGCATCATCACCTAATACATCATCACTATAATTCAAAATAATATTTTCGAGAGCCGTCATAGCTTCCGTAAATTTACCTTCTTTAAAATAGATTTTATATTTTTTAAATAACACATCATCAGATAAGGAATGACCAGGAAATTCTTTACCTATAGAATCTAATGTTAGTAAAGCTAAACTATCCTTATTTTGATAGCTTAACAAAGCTGCACGTGCATAAATTAACAACGGCACGTAATTAGAGTCCACCGTGTTATCACTAATTAGTAAAGATAACTCCAAAGCATCGTTAGCAATAAGCTTGCTGGTTGCTCCTTTTAATACCGTTAACTGAGCTTGTGCCCATTCAAATTCTCCTTTATAAAAAGACAAACGAGCATTTCTGAACTTAGCTTCTTGCCCTAATGCGTCATGTTTGAATGCTTTTTCAACTTGACCGTAAAGCAAAGCCGGCTCCCACATTTCGTTCAAAAAGACATAAATATCCCCAAGTTCTAGTTTGCATTCGGCAATTTTTGAAGGTACTGAGTTGGGGTACTCCAAAGCTTTTTGCAACAGTTCTAAGGCTTCTTGGGGCTGATTCAGGTAAAAACCTTTTAGATGAGCCAAACCCCGAATTAATCCAATGCTTTGTGCGTTATAACCCATTTCAGTTAATGCACTTTTGTAAATTGTTTCCAAGTCAGATAAGTCTTTTAGGGTATAGTTACTGGTATTGGTTATTTTCTTTTGAATGGTGTTTACCAATTCGGTTCGGGCATACATATAATAAGGGTTTCGCTGTCCTTTTTGAGCCTCGTATTCATAACATTTAATTGCTATGTCATACTCCATATTAGACACGCAAATTTGTGCTACATTGATGACCTTACTCATACTGGTTCCTTTGCTTCTCTTATCTAGTGCTTTGGCTTGGATAAAAGCTGACTCAAAGTCTTTTTGTTGAATAAAAAACCAAATTAAAAATTCGGAAAAAACCGAATTATCAGGGTATTGTTGTATATTTTTTAAAAGTTGAATTCGTAACTCATCGGCTTTAGGGCCACTAAAATCATCGCCAATAAAACCTTGAAGCATATATTGAATTTGACCAAGGTAAATTGAGTTAGTATTTAACAAACCAAGATATTCTTTATACATTTCGGCATAGTCTCCTTTAGCCCGAAAGGCATCAGCCAATTCCATACTAAACGGATACATGCCACGCATTAACTTCCTTCCTTTGGAGTATGTTTTAATAACATAATCCAATTCATTGTATTTCGAAAAGGTTTGTGCTACTGAAATTATGGTTTGATGATCGGGAATTAAGTGAGAAAGGGCCTCATCATATTCTTTTTGTGATTTGGCTTCATTGCCGCTTAATTTATAAATAGCCCCAAGATGGACTTCATATACCGGATTAGGATCATTTTTGGAGGTTTGCTTTTTTATAAATTTTTCGGCTGCTTTATAATCTTTTAGCTCTATTAAGCTTTGCAAGCATCCATTAAAATAATCGAGGTCGTGAGTTCTGTTAAACAACTTTTCGTATAGGATTGATGATTTATCAAATTCTCGATTATCAAAAAACTGTTTGGCGAGCATTTCATCCGTATCGGGCTGAGCCAAAACCGTTTGGAATGCAATGGTCAAAACTGCTATCAGAAAGCCTTTAATTTTCATTTTAAATGCTTTTGAGAAGTTATTTTTGTTAAACTGTCTGTCAGTCTAACAATTTCAGGGTGTAATGTATTAAATATATTTTGCCGGTGTGCTACTGCGTTTTTTTCCTTATTTACAAAATTTATAATTTGTATTGCTTTTTGACGCTCTTCGGTAAAATATTTTTGAAATAATTCGGGCTCTACAACATTCTTTAAAAAATCGTGTTTTAAGTTAGAAAGTTGTTTTTTACAAAAGTCTAATTCACGATCAATATATTTTTGTCTTACATTATTATAATTATTCTGGATATCTGTTTGTGCAGTTGTGTCCTTTAAAGAATCAGATGAAGCATCGATAACTATTTTATAATTATTAATTAGGGTAGCAATATCCGGGCGTAAAGAATCTGCTTTAAAAGGTGATAGTTTTTCAAGACTAAATGCTACAGTATCTACAGACTCTTGCAGTTTTTGAAAATCTATTTTTTCCAATTCTCGTTTTGTTTCATCGAGGACAAGTATGAGTGAATCAATAGTTTTGGTTTGAGCGTTTTCAGAATTTGTTTTGCAGGACGAAAACGAATAAAGAAATGTAAGAAAAAAGAAAAAATAAATACTTCTCATGATGATTAGTTTATCCAATCAAACCCGGTGTATGGCACCAGCACTTCGGGTATTTTTATTCCATCGGGAGTTTGATTGTTTTCAAGAATTGCAGCAACAATACGAGGAAGTGCAAGAGCACTGCCATTTAGAGTATGTGCCAATATGGGTTTATTAGTTCCTTCGCGATATCTTAATTTTAAACGATTGGCTTGAAAACTTTCAAAGTTAGAAACAGAACTAACCTCAAGCCATTTTTTTTGTGCAGCACTAAAAACTTCCATATCATATGTTAGCGCAGAAGCAAAGCTCATATCACCGCCACAAAGTTTTAAGGTGCGGAAAGGTAAATTAAGCTTCATTAATATTCCGGCAACATAGGTTCGCATTTCTTCTAGTGTTTCATAGGATTTTTCTGGGTGCTGTATTTGTACGATTTCAACTTTATCGAACTGATGCAGTCTGTTTAAGCCCCGAACATCTTTACCATAGGAGCCTGCTTCACGTCTAAAACAGGGCGTATAGGCTGTGTTTTTAACTGGAAAGTCTTCGGCTTTTAATATCACATTACGGTATATATTAGTAACAGGCACCTCAGCCGTTGGTATCAAATAAAATTCATCTTGTGTTATAAAATACATTTGCCCTTCTTTGTCTGGGAGTTGCCCGGTACCATAGCCAGAGTCGGCATTTACTAATATAGGTGGTTGTACTTCGTGGTAGCCTTCATTGTGTGCGCTATCTAAAAAGAAATTGATTAAAGCCCGTTGTAATTTTGCTCCCTTTCCCTTATAAACCGGGAAACCGGCTCCGGTAAGTTTTACCCCCAGTTCAAAATCAATAATATCATATTTTGAGCATAGCTCCCAATGAGGGAGAGCGCCAATATATAGTTCAGGAGTACTCCCATGCATATATACCACTTCATTATCATTGGGTGTGCTGCCTTCGGGAACCGAACTATGAGGCAGGTTAGGGAGTTGAACTAAAATTTCATAAAGTTCTTTTTCTATGCTTTCCAAACGCTCTTGTTGGGTTTTGCTCTCTTCTTTTAAAATTGCATTTTCATTTTTAAGCTTTTGGGCATCTTCAATTTTTCCGGCTTTCATAAGCATACCAATCTGCTCTGACAATTTTTTGCTTTGAGATAATAATTCGTCTAATTGATTTTGCTCTTTTTTTCGAATATCATCTTTGTTTATGGCCTCATCAACCAGATGCAATAATTTAAATTTCTTTTTACTGAGGCCTGCAAGTACTGCTTCTTTATCTTCACGTAAATTTTGAACTAATAACATAGGTTTAGTTGTGATTACAATTTTAATGACCAAAGGTAAGTAAAAAGAGGCTTATCGAAAAAGAGACTATTTATTTTAGAATAATTTATAAATCATTCTGCCATATACTTACAAGCCATGCACTCTGGTAGTATGGCTTTAGTATGCTTCTACTATTGCTTAAGGTTGGGCATTTTTTAATGTGAAGGTAAAGGTTGTTCCCTCACCTTCATTGCTTTTTACATCAATTGTTTGATTATGCGCCTCAATTATGTGCTTTACAATAGCCAAGCCCAAGCCTGTTCCGCCATGTTCACGGGCGCGACCTTTATCAATACGGTAAAATCGTTCGAATAATCGTGTTAAATGGTGTTTTGCAATTCCCACTCCATCATCAATAACATCAACAACAATATTCTGGTACATTTCAGTAAACTTAATTTTGGTACTGCCTCCTGTTCTTCCGTAACGAACACTGTTAACTATTAAATTGGTTAACACTTGTCTGATATGGTTTTTATCGGCAGTTACGTAAACAGGTTTGGAATAGCTCTCGTAAAATTCAAGTTTTATTTCTTTTTGTGATGCTTTCATTTCCAAACCTATAAATAATTCGGCTGTAAGAGCAACAATATCAAACTTTTCAAAGTAAAGACTTAGCTCGCCTGATTCCATTTGTGAAATTGTATCTAAATCTTCCACAATAGAAATCATACGTTCTACACTTTTAGAGGCGCGTGTTAAATAGTCAACATTGATGGAAGCATCATTTATTCCACCATCCAATAGGGTTAGAATATACCCTTGAATATTGAATATAGGTGTTTTAAGTTCGTGTGACACATTCCCTACAAAATCTCTTCGGTAAGCTTCCAGTTTTTTTAGTTGATCTATTTCATTTTTATTGCTTACAGCCCATTGCTGCACATCCGTATTAATTTCTTTAAAAATATCATGTCCTAAATCCATATTCCGTATCGAAAAGTCTTTAGATGATTTTAAATCATGGATGGTATTATAGATATTTTTTATTTTATCGTAAATCAAGATTTTTAGAGCCGCAAACAACAGCAAATAGGATACTGCCAAAGTACCCATGGCTACAAAAACCACTTGTACCATATCAACTTCGGGCAACGATTCGGGTTTTGTAATAATAAGCAGCAAAGTTACAATTAGTGCTATTATTAAGGAAACAGCTAATGCAATATTTCGAGGGGTAAACTTATTCATACTATTTAGAGATTCTTTTTAATATAATTTTTATTTGTTCCTATATATCAAATTTATAACCAACACCTTTAATGGTTTTAATGTAATTGTCGCCCAATTTTTCACGGAGTTTTCGAATATGTACATCAATTGTACGATCGCCAACTACAACATCGCCACCCCACACTTTGTCCAGTATTTCTTGGCGAACAAACACTTTTCCTGGTTTAGACATAAGTAAAGCTATCAACTCAAATTCCTTTTTGGGTAATGTAACCGGAATATTATTCTTGGATATTATAAATTTCTGCCGGTCAAGCAGCAAGCCCCCTATATCGGTTGGTGTATAGGTTTCATTACTTTGCAAATAATGTCTTAAAATGCCATTTAAACGACTTAATAAAACTTTAGGTTTAATTGGCTTATTAATGTAATCATCTGCTCCGGCATTAAACCCAGCAATTTCTGAGTAATCTTCATTTCGAGCCGTTAAAAAAGCGATCATTGTATCAGACAAAGATTTATTGGCTCTGATTTGTTGGCAGGTTTCAATACCATCCATTTCGGGCATCATCACGTCCAAAAGAATAAGATGTGGAGCTATTTGTTCAGCCTTTTGAACTGCTTCTTTACCATTGTCACATACAAAGACTTGATAGCCCTCCTTTTTTAAGTTATAGCTTAAAAATTCCAAAATGTCTTCTTCGTCATCAACTATCAAAATTTTAATATCTTCTTTGTTCATATAACTTGTTTTTATTTTGTAAAATTACAAATAATTTAAGGTCTATGAATGCTTGCTAAAGTCATTTAACCATAATATAACAATAGTCTTAAATAATTTAACCATTTGTTAATCTCTTCTAAAGAGAGACTTAAAAAAGCATTCAAACTGCTCTAATTTACCCTACAAAACATCCATAATTGGTTTTGGTATTTTATGATTAGGCCAAAAGTAATTAATCATATCACCCCAATAAATCATGGCTTTAAAAACATAGATTGGCGCTGTTATTTGCTCTTTTATTTGCCGGTCTTTATGCAAAGCAAGTCGCAAACCCATTTCTGTTCCTATGCCAATAAATTTAACAATACGGTAGTTAACACTCAAACAAGGTTCGTATAAGAGCAGAAACGTGGGTTCTTTTATAATTGCTACATCTGAGCTAAAATAAGGGACATACAAAGTATTCCCTAATCCAAATTGTACCGGAACTGAAAGCTCCCACTTGTTTTTACGATAATAAACATATTCGGCATAAATACTAAGATAACGAATTCTAAGCCGTGCTTTAACAGGGAATAAGTTATTAGGCGACCTTAGAGTTTCGGTTGACGGAAGTCGTGATTTCAGATAGTTATACCCTAATCCAAAGCGAAGGTTTTTATTAAAGCCAATACCTAATTTTATACCCCAAACATTGGCACTTTTGTTTCCTATAAAAGCACTACGTGAGTCTAATTTATAATGAAAAACGGGTTTCATTTTTAAATCTTGCTTTAGGCTATCGAGAAGCTGTGCTTTTGTATAGCTAAAAACCATAATAAAAAATATAAAAAATGCTCCTCTTATTTTCGTTTTTTGAAACATCCCCGAAATCGTGACTTAAAAATTATTCAAACATACTGATAATGCCCTATGCAATGTTTAATTTTAAAATGAGATTATTCACTTTTAATTGGTGATATTTTTGGTTAGCCGATAAAGCCTTATTTTTGTGTTTTAAAATAAGTAATGAGTAAAGAAGTACAGATTCACGCAAGCTGGAAAAAAGTCTTAGATGATGAGTTTAAGCAGGACTACTTTTCAAAAATTAAAACCTTTATACTAAATGAAAAATCAAAGGGAAAAGTAATTTATCCGTCCGGTTCTTTACTGTTTAATGCATTTAACCTTACTCCATTTGAGCAAGTGAAAGTGGTTATTTTGGGGCAGGATCCTTATCACGGCCCAGGTCAAGCACATGGTTTGAGTTTTTCGGTTCCTAAAGGGGTAAAAAAACCTCCATCTCTGCTCAATATTTATAAAGAGCTGAATCAAGATTTAGGGTATCCTATAGCCGAACATGGTAATTTAGAAGCCTGGACTCATCAAGGAGTGTTTTTACTTAATGCTCTATTAACCGTTAATGAAAATGAACCAGCATCGCACAAAGCAGCGGGATGGGAGAATTTTACCAATGCTGTAATTTACCACCTATCGGAGCAAAGAGAAAATTTAGTTTTTATGCTTTGGGGACAGTTTGCGCAACAAAAAGAGTTACTTATTAATCCCCAAAAACATTTGATTTTAAAAGCAGCGCACCCATCACCGTTCTCGGCACATAATGGCTTTTTAGGTTGTCGTCATTTTTCAGCAGCCAACACATATTTAACTGTAACCGGACAAAGCACGATAAACTGGAAGATATGATATTAAGAGTATTCTGTTTAGAATACTAAAACTAACTTAAATTGAGGGGTTAAAGGATTACACAATAGTTAGATTGGGGCATTTTGAAAATATTTAAACAGCAAATACGCCAAAGAATATTATGCGTTACATGTTGTGCATAAGCCATTTATACAAATTAATCATACTTTCTATATCCGTTTTATGAACTCTCTCATGTGGGCTATGAGCATGGCTCTCAGGTGCTCCTACAAAGCACCAATCAATAGGATAAGGGCTATGGTGAATGACGTTGCCATCACTGCCTCCGCTTGCTTCAACCTCTAATTGAAATAGAATACCACTTTTTTTGGCAAGATCTATTATTCTTTGAATGTAGTTTCTACGAGGAATACCGCTATCTCGCATAGAAATAACGCAACCCTGTCCATGAAAAACACCATCGGTAACCCATGTAATATCAGAAATCAGGGCTTGTTTAATGCCATATTGTTCGGCTATATAGCGAGCCAAGAAAGCAACACTACCACCTCCGGTTTCTTCCCAGCAGCTAAAACAAATTATTCCATTTTGCAGGGTTTCAGCTACTTTTAAAGCACTAAATACTCCTATACGATTATCTAGTGAGCAGCATTGAATATAGTCCTTTTCCTCGAGCCACTCCGATAAAAAAGTAAGCATAGTACCACGATCAATTTCGCGGTCACAACGGTAGCTTAGGTTTCGCTCCTCGTCACATTCCAGAATACAATTTATTAATCCTTTACTATCAGTTCCTTGTAACTTATACCCACTTTCAATATCAGGGCCGCCTACTTTTATTAATTGTTGGTTATAGCGAACTGTAAAACCTACCGAGTCAATATGTGCAAAAATAGCTGTGGTGGGTTTTCCAAAAACTAAAACAATACAATTTTGAAACTCCTTACCACTTAATACTTTAGGCTGTGTTTTCCAAGTATTCTTTTGTTCATTTATATACTGTAGCAAATAACTTGTCATTGCCTCCTCATCACCCGAAGGGGCATGAGTAGCGCACATTTCGCGAAGCAACTGATAATTCATAATTTTTAATTGAATGACGCTAAATGGTCATTTGAAAAATCAATGTGTTATGCCTAGGGCATTAAATAATTTTTCAATTTGACTGTCCCATAGTTTACGAGTTGACTCAACCGATTTTTCATCTTCACAGAAATCAGTAATTATCAATGCTGAATCTGTGGTTAAATCATCTGTTTCAATCCTAAATTCAAAGAAAATGGCTTCAGGCATATCTAACCATCTGAAACGAATATATTGGTCCTCTTTAACAGAGAGTACTTTTGCGGCTTGTTGTGTGTCATCCCAAATAAAAATCATGTAGTCACTTTTCTCAATAACTTTATCGGCAAACCATTCAGACAATCCTGAACTAGTACTTAAATAACTAAACAAAATGTGTGTAGATGCTTGTACTGGATACTCAATTTCAATACGCTTGTACTTGGACCGAATTGCCATATTCTTTAATGCTGCACTCGAATCTGCTCCGGTATTTTTAACAATGGGTTTGGTTACAGGCTTTAATCGTGTTTCGGCTTTCTCTATGGTTATCTTTTGTTGTTTTTGATTTTGACTAAGAGCCGTTTTTGATACCTCTTTCTTTTGCCCTTTTAGTTCGGGTTTAATTAGTGGCCCTTTTTTGGCTTTTGCTTGACTCGTAGTAACTGCCTTAGTTATATTGTTTTTTATTGGTTTTTTCTCTGCTACCTTCTTTTTTATAGCCTGTGTTTTTTCGGGCGATTTAACATTTGCTTTTTTAGCTACTTTCTTAACTGCAATAGTCGTTTTCTTTATTGAGGCAGACTTCGACTTTGTAGAACTATTTTTACTGTTTACCTGCTTTTTTGAGTTTAACTTTACTACTTTTGACGTTTTCTTAACCGGTGTTTTAACCGCTTTAGGAGCAGACTTTATTTGTCCTTTAGATTTTAATTTTGTTGCTTTAACGAGGTCTTTTGAAGCATTTTTAACAGATTTCTTGGCCTTAGATTTTTCTATAATTTTTGTTGTTGCCTTATTAGAAGCAGGAGCCTTTTTTACTGCCTGTTTGGCGGTTTTACTCTTGGCTGCCATAGAAGTTTTACGGGCAACAGTTTTCTTTTTAGTTGATTTTAAAGCCATTGTAATACTATTTTCAACTTAATTTTTGGCAATGTATGTTATTTTTCTTAAACCAAAAATTTATTTTTAAAAATTGCCAAAAAGAGATTCGAAAATTAGTGAGTTTGCTATGCTAAAATCTTAAAAATTAGATGTTAACTTGTTGAAATTATGTGATTTATGTTTAATTTTGGTAGTTATGAATGATGCAGCTACAAAAGGGAAAGTAAGCGGTAAAATTTGCCATTTCCAAAATACCCACTCTATCAATACTGACAAAAAAACAGCTAAAAAGCTCCATAAAAAAGCCCTTAAATTTTTACCTGAAAATGTTATTGCACACAAAACGGCATTAAAACTAAAGAGTCCCATTTGCAATGAATCATGAGAAGCAGACATTAAAACGAACAAAAAAGCTGAAAAGCATGCCGCTACAGCACCAAAAATAGCTGCCCAATATGAACTTAACAAAACGGCAACAAAAAACAGGAAACCCGAAACCCAATTGCCCTGAAGAATAACTTGTCCAAATCCATTTAATATATAGTTCAAAATGGGAATATACTCTGTTTCAGTAGCTAAAGTATGATTTATACATTCGGGAAAAGAAATTTGTGTAAAATAATATACAAGCCAAGTTATTAAAACAAAGGGAAAAGTAAACGCTGGAATATTTCGTTTTATAAAGAAATGTTGTAAAACAGGTGCTAATACAGCCCCAACTACAACAAAAAAGGTTGTTAAAAGTAGTGGCTTTATAAATAACATCATAGCAACGCCAACCAAAGCTGCACTAAAACCATACAAGCCCTGGTTTATTTTAGATAAATCATATTTTAAATAGTGTGCCGTTAAGGTTGCTATCAGCGTAGCTGCTAAAGCTGCTATGCCCATACTTACTGAACCATAAGAAATACCGACTAAAAATAAAATACCGGTGATTCGGTTTTCCTGAAGCATGATTTGACTAAAACCATGCCACAAGGAATTGATATTAAATCGGGTTGGGTCAATCATAAACAATTGTTTCATATAATAATTATGCATTTAAAGTATTCGGGTTTCTTTTTCTTTTTACCCATTTAAAACCCTCAAACCATAATACTGAAATTAGAGAAACGCATATAGATACCATAACCTCATAACGGTTTAATGAGGTAACTTTAAAAAATTGTTCCAGAACCGGAACATTTAGAATAAGTGCAAGCATTATCAAAACTAAAATATTTATTCCCAAAAGTAAGTGATTGCGTACTTTAAGCATTTCAAAAATACTATAATAAAAGGAACGATTTACCAGGCTTAATAACACATTAGAAAAAATAAGCGTACTGAACACCATAGCTCTAGTTTTTTCTTCGAGCGCTTCAATTTGTATTGCATATTGATAAACAAAAAGTACTCCGGCACTAATAATTAATCCTTGAGTAATACTTAAGAAGAGTTCTGGCCATTTAAAGAAAGTGTCGATGATGGGTCTTGGTGGAAGCTGCATGGTATTGGCATCCATAGGTTCATTTTCGTAAACAATAGAGCAGGTAGGTCCCATAATCAGTTCTAAAAAAATAACATGTACCGGAGTAAAAATTTCAGGATACACCCAACCTAAAAACAGAGGTAAGGAAACAGTAAGAATAATTGGTATATGAATTGAAATGATGTATTGAATAGCTTTTTTGATATTGGCATAAATGCGCCTTCCGGCAGCAACAGCTATTATTAGCTTATTCAAATCGTCATTAATAATTATTAACGCAGCCGCTTCTTTGGCAATCTCTGTTCCTTTGCTGCCCATAGCAATACCAATATGTGCCGCTTTAAGAGCCGGTGCATCATTTACCCCATCGCCCATCATGGCAACAATTTCACCATTTCGTTTAAGCGCATTAATAATTCTCATTTTAGCTTCTGGGAACATTCTAAAAAACAGTTTTTTTTGTTGAACTTGCAGTTGTAATTCCTGCTCTCCAAGGTTAAGTATATCGTTACCACTCAATGCTTGCTCATACCCCTTTATTCCAATTTGTTTGGCAATACTTTGTGTGGTTTCAGAATTATCTCCGGTAATAATTTTTATTTTAATTCCGGCTTCTTCAATTTGTTTAAAAACACTTTGGATATTTTCTTTTGGAGGATCATAAAAAATTAAAAGACCTTAAAACTCGAAATGAAAATCTTGTTGTATTGTGGGTAAATTTTTCCCTTCAAATTCTGCTTTTCCAACGCCTAAAATTCGGAACCCTTGTAAGCTCAACTTCGTTATTTGACTTTTTATTTTCTCTTGTTCAGTTATGGATAACGAAGACACTTCCAAAATGGCTTCTGGAGCTCCTTTTGAGGCAATTATTCTTTTACCCTGGCTGTTTTCAAATAAATGCGTCATCATCGGAGGCCTCCCTGAAAAAGGGTATTCATGAATCATTTGAAAGTTTTTTCGTTCATCTTGTTTATGTAATTTTTCATAAATATGATGTAGAGTTTTTTCCATAGGATCAAAAGGCACCGGCTCGCTGCTCCACATGGCATAAGCTAATAGTTCTTGGTATTGAGGTTTATCAAAATCATGTTCTTCAGCAAGAGTATCGGAAGCAGCGTGAAATATCATTCTTAGGTGCATGGTATTTTGAGTTATTGTGCCGGTTTTATCGGTACAAAAAACTGTTGTGCTCCCTAATGTTTCAACTACACTACTGTTTTTTACAATAATTCCCTCTTGCATAAGTTTCCATGATCCTAAAGCCATGAAAGTGGTAAAAGCAACCGGTATTTCCTCGGGTAAAACAGACATTGCCAGAGTAAGGCCGTTAAGTAAGCTATAAATAAAATTGTGAGTATGATAATATTTAAAGGCACATACCATTATAAAGACTATGGAACCAATAATAGTCATTGCCTTAATAAAGTATGAAATTTGAATTTGCAAAGGTGATTTACTCTCCCTAATTTCTAATACCGATGAGCCTATTATTCCTAGTTTCGTGTTACTCCCTATTTTTTCAACTATAAAAACAGCTAAACCTGATACAACAATGGTGCCGCTATAAACAAAGTTATCTTCTGCTTCATTGCTTTTGAATACAGAATAACTTTCGCCTGTTAAAGAAGATTCGTTTACCGAAAAATCATTACTATAAACAATTGTACCATCAGCATTAATACTTTTTCCCTCCTCAATAATGCAATAATCGCCAACAGCTATTTCATGAGTAGGTATTTCAATTACTACTCCCTGTCGAATTACTTTACTAAGTGGTTCATTTAGCTTTTGAATAGCCTCAAGTGCTTTTTTACTACGGTTGTCCTGATAATATGAAATAGCCGAAACAGCAATAATTGCAATAAACATAAAAATACCTTCAGCATAGTTTCCTACTATCAAGTAAATAATAAGAACGGCAAAAAGAAGCACCAGCATAGGTTCTTTAAAAATATCTAAAAGCAAGTTATACCAAGTTCGTTCAGGCGCTTTGGCTATTTGGTTTAACCCATACTTTTGGCGTGACTGAATTACCTCTTGGTTGCTTAACCCTTGAAAAGTGCTGAAAGTATTTAATAACATGATAGCATGAAGCACTCGCTTCAATATGCGAATGTATGAAATATTATAAGATGCCTTAATTAGTGACCTTTTACCTTTTTATGTAAAAGAAACCTTTGGAACTAGTGGCGTGTTTTTTTGTAAATTACTTTATGCGCTTTAAGATACTGCATTATAAAATTAAAATGAGCCGTATCTTTTCCTAAAAATTCTGGGAGTGAAATTCCTTTCTCGTAATATCTGTTACTTAGTATCAATTGAGTAACAGCAGCGCAAGTATATCCTGTTGTTCGAGCCATTGAACTTAAGCCAGACGACTTTTCTGTTTTATCCCATAAGTCATATGTATAGGTTACTGGATTGTGATTTTCATAACCAGAAATGATTACACGCATAACAGTAAATTCTTTTTCGTTTGGGTTTAATTTCCATTGAGGGAGCAACACCTGAGTAAGCAATTCGAGTGGTGTTATTTTCTGGTTTTTGATTGTTATTTCTTCTGTACTAAAAAAGCCCATATCGCGCAAATTTTCCATAAGCTTACGATGCCCGGGATAGCGCAATGTTTTCTCTACCATATTTTTAACTGGCATAGTTCTAAATAAACTTCTTAAACCATCGGTATTAAAAGCTTCCAACGAGCCTATTCCTTCAAAATGAATAATTTCGGGATCGCTCAATGCAGGTTTTGTTATAAGTTCAAAATTTTCTACCATACGTGCTGGTCGTGTGTATTCTTCAATAACATCAATGGGTGAAAAAGGTGCTTTGTACTGAAAGGGAAGGTTTCGCTCTTCGGGCAAACCTCCTACCATACACACAAAGTCAGTAACTTGCATTCGTTGATAGTGATAGCCTAATAAAATATTATCCATACCGGGTGCCACCCCACAATCTACAACTACCGTTACATTTTTCTTTACAGCTAATTTATCCAAATCCATGGCATCTTCAGGAAAAAATGAAATATCAACCATATTTTTTCCCGATTCAATGACTGATTTGCAGGTATTAAAACCCATAAATCCAGGAACTGCCCCTACAACTATATCGGCATCTTTAATGGCTTTTTTTAATTCCGTATCTTTATTCAAATCAGCCTGCAACACTTTTAAGCCATATTGCTTTTTAAGTGTGTCTAACCTTTGTTTGTTTGTGTCAACAGCAGTTACTTGATGTGTGGTACTTAAATCGAGGGCTATGGCACTGCCTACCATACCGGCTCCCAATACTGCTACTTTTTTCATTTTATCTTTTTTACAAATATACAGTCTGTTTTTTCAATTATTTTTTGCTTTCTCCAGCAAATCATTTAAAGTTTGAATTATCTCAGGATTATGGATATGGCCGTACTTATCAGAAATAACGGTAAATACTGAACATCCAAAAATGTGTCTATATTCTTGATTCTTTTTTTCATTTGTATTTTTCGCTTTAATAATATAAGGCTTGTCAAACAAATAAGATTTCGGTTTTATTTGAAGTGCATCTTGTAATTTCTCTTCAATAAACAATTCATAATCAACAGCATACTTATGGTCAAAATAACCAGATGTTTTTACGAAGTTAATATCCGGGAATTTACTTTTTAAAGTAGCTATTGTGTTTCTTTCTTGTAATATTATGCCATTCCAGGTTTCACAAATCACTCTAAATCGAACAGAAGCAATACAATCTTCGAGCGTTATTTCGGGCTGGCTTATTTTTATAAATTGATACAGTATTTCACCCTTATCGGCTAATTGCTTGGCTGTTCTGCCATAATTGTAATTCAAGCCCTTCATGAATTTATTAAGCCTCGTTATTTCATCAGGATTTGTTTTTTTTAATGTGTGGTTGTTTAACAATGATTTATATGAAGGGCTAACTAAATTTATTTCCTGAGATCTTGTTTCACCGCTAGCATAATAAAAACTTTCCCAGTCTTCTTTAGTGCTAAAATTATGATGCTCGATAAGTGTTGAGACATATCCTACGCTCCAAGGGTCATTAAGACATAGGGTATTCCAAGCAGCATTAGTACTCTTAAATACCTTTGGTTCAATATTTAATATAAAAGCATCCACAGTGTTTGGTGGATAGGTAAAATTAAACAGCCACAGCACCCTTTATGGCCGCATGCGGATCATAACCCGAAATAGTAAAATCTTCGTAACGAAAGTCAAAAATGTTCATTACATTGGGATTTGTTTGCAGTAGCGGTAAAGGACGAAAAGGGCGAGAAAGTTGTAATTTTACCTGTTCCATGTGATTGGAATAAATATGAGCATCTCCTAAAGTGTGAACAAAGTCACCAACTTTTAGTGCGCAAACTTGCGCAACCATATGTGTTAACAAAGCATAGGAAGCAATATTGAAAGGGACACCTAAAAATATATCAGCACTGCGTTGATAGAGTTGACAACTCAATTTTCCCTCAGCCACATAAAACTGAAAGAAGGCATGGCATGGAGGAAGTTTCATTTGTTCAATATCAGCCACATTCCAAGCACTTACAATTAATCTTCTGGAGTCTGGGTTTTTCCTAATATTTTCTATCAAGTTCGTAATTTGATCAATGTGCCCTCCGTCAGGTTTAGGCCAACTGCGCCATTGATAGCCATAAACCGGCCCTAAATTTCCTTCGGTATCTGCCCATTCATCCCAAATACTTATTCCATTTTCTTTGAGGTAGGCGATATTGGTACTTCCTTTTAAAAACCAAAGTAATTCATGAATGATGCTTTTGGTGTGAAGTTTTTTTGTAGTTAAAAGCGGAAAGCCTTTTTGCAAATCAAATCGCATTTGATAGCCAAAGACACTCATTGTTCCTGTTCCGGTACGGTCTGATTTAAAAACACCATGATTTAAAACATGATGTAAAAGGTCGTGATATTGTTGCATTTTATAAGATCAAAAAGTTACCTGAAACTAGGATAAAATGGAAATTTCCATTACTTTTCTTTCTTTAAAGTATAGTATTCTTTATACATTTTCTTCAATTCGCCATTTATCTTGTGGGTATAGGCAATATCGTAATTAAAATCTTTACTCATTTTATCGTACTGAATACGCGCAATTGGTTTTAAAAGCACATCGGTGTTTAAGTTTTTAACCTCTGCAAACAAGGCAACATCAACAGTAAAAACAAAGGCGTTATTAACATCTTTGGGAAGCATGGTGTTTATTTCCACAATTTTTGAAACATATCCTTTCTTTTGAATAATTACCTTAAATTTTTTGTCTAAGGGTAATTGAAAGCTTAATTTGCCCTTTTTATCTGTAAAGTATGATGCCACTAAATAATTATTACTATTAATTATTTTTATAATAGCTCCTTTTACTACTACCTTTTCATCGGCTTTATCAGGCCCCTTAGAGTCTTTAATAACTCCATTAATTTTCAAATAATATTTTTTCGGATCTCGGGTTTCGGTGGTGTCCGAATGTGTTTCTTGTGCAAACAGATTGCCCAAATTGCTGAATCCTATAGCAATAATGAAGAGGTAGCGGATAAGCGTATTTTTCATACAAAAATTCAAAAAGTATTTATATATAAGAGTAGATATTCTTTATTAATAAGGTGCTAAAGTAAACATTCATAGCTATAAAACAAAATAACCTGTTCAATTTCCTGAACAGGTTATTATAAAAACAACCTTTAACTAATTAAGCAATGACTTTACCGTATCGTTATTTTTTAATTTAAAGAATTCCATATCTGTTTTAGCACTTTCTTTTAAAGACCCATCTTTTTGGAATGCTGCTTGCAAATATTGAGCTACTCCGCTTGCATCTGCTTTTCTTGCTGAAATTATAGCCTTTAAATAATTTCCCATAGCACTGTCTTTATCTTTAGAGGCCTCAATGTCGCTCATGGCTGCATCGGCATTTCCATTTAATAATTTTGCTAAAGCAGAGTTGAAACTGCTTCCATCAGCATAATTAGAAACAGCAGCACTGTATTTCCCTTTAAGGATATTAATACGGCCCATATTGTATGAAGCTTCAGGTGTGTTGCTTTGAGCATAATATTCTTCAGCTGCTTTACGGTCACCTTTTTTCATGGCAATAATTCCTAAGTTATTTAGAACACCGGCATTATTAGGTGAGGCCTGATTGGCTTTCTCGAAAGCAGTACCAGCTTCACTAATTTTATTTTGAGTTAAATACAAACAGCCTAAATTATTATGACCTCTCCAATCGTTTGGATAAATACGTGCACAATTATTATAAATACTCATTTGGGTTGCTATATCAGAAGTTATTGAAGCGGTGTACATAAGTTCCTCCATAGTTAAAGAATCTGGTGTGGTAGCTGCCATTTGTATCAGAACCTCATCTGTTTTGCATTTTTTTTCAGCATTTACTGTAATTTTTGAACGTCTTAAAGAAGGAAGGATTTGTTCAGAAATCTCGGTATAAGCTTTACTAATGTTTTTAATTTCTGCCTCTCTCTTATCCAAATCAGAATACGTTGAGAGAATACGTAAAATCATATCCTTATCAGGCACTGTAGAAACTTCCATTTTTGCTTTAAAACCGTCCCAGTCTTCAGGAGTTGCTGTAATACTGTAAAATTTATCTTCAATATTTGTTTTGGTTACTTTAGTTTTTAATTTCGAAGTTTTTGGGTCTTCAATTTTTAAAGTATCAATTTGTTCAATTAAATAAGTAAGTGCATTTTTTTTCAAGAATGCGTTTATTTCTTTTACTGATGCTTTTCCTCTATCTGCTGCAAGATTGGCATTTTTGTCTTGTTCCCCATCTGGCGAAGCATAGGATGAAATTGCTATTCCTTTAATATCATAATTCTTTGTATAGCCAATAGTTTTTTTCCCTTTTTCATCTTTAATAGCAGTTTGACTGTTATTTATAAAATCAAACATTCCCTTTACATCATCTAGTTTTAATTCAGAAGCTCTAATATTATCTGAGCTAATCAAAAAATGAATATCAGATTCTTTGCTCATTGGAACAATTCGAGGCATATTTTCTTTTCCATAAACGGGCTTTTCGTCACTGCTTGCCAATAATGGAGTAACGATAGTGGCATTGGCTAAGGTAGGTAACTGGTATTCTTTTTTTACTTTGTCTTTTTTGGTAGTTACTGCTTTTGCTGTAAATTCAGAAACCCGCATTTCCGGAGTATAGGCAACACGTTCGCTATAGTTAAAATTAGTTTCTTTCTTTTTAGCTACTACAATACCTTTTCCTTCTTTTATTTTTTCGCCCTGAAAAATTATTGGTTTTAAAGCTACTTCACCGCCTTGATATTTCATCATTGGAGTAAGGGTAATAACTTCTTTAGGAGCCTGAGTTTTTGCAGGAATAGAACCCTTTACTGTTATCACTATGGTATCACCATGCATCTCCAAAGGATTGGGGGTGGTTGTATAGGTAACTTTTGACCAATCTGTTGTTTTGCAACTAGAAAGCACTATGGCAGTTGACATTACAAACAGAAATTTGTTTTTGAGTAAAGTAGTTTTCATCCTGAACTGGTTAAGTAATTGTTATCTAAATGTATGTTAATGGGCTGCGAAATTAAAAATGTTTTCGATTAAAAAAAAAAAATGGCTGTTAATAGTTGTTTTTGGAGTTTTATTTATAAAGAATTAAAATTAATACTTTTGTTTTAAATGAGTTACATTATTCTGAGAAGCGTTTATCCTGAATAAAATCACGATCGGTAAGGGTTTTTAAAAAGGTAATAATTTTTCGTTTTTCAGTATTGTTCAAGGCTATTCCGTTCCTTAACAAAGGATCGAGTGTAACTGATTGAAGTACACCATTATTATAGTGTTCCAATACTTGTTCTAAAGTTTCAAAACGTCCATTGTGCATATAAGGATAGGTTACTTCTACATTTCGAAGCGAGGGCACCTTAAACTTACCCCAATCGCTAGGTAGGTTCGTTATTCGATAGCGTCCGCTATCAATAAAAGTGGAGTCCAATCCATTGTTCCTAAAAAAGCCATCAGTAAATAATGGGGCCGGATGACAAGAGCTGCATTTATTTTCAAACAAGGCCAGACCATCCTTTTCATCATCAGTAAAGGGATTCATTTTAGGATTTTGAATGTACCTATCATATTTTGAGTTAGTACTTATTAAGGCCCCCATAAATTGAGCTAAAGCTTTTAAAAGAAGTTGGCTTGTAATACTATCAGACATAAATGCTTTATTGAACAAACTTTTATAGGCGTTATTTCTTCGTAGTTTATAAACAACATGATCTATTGTCTCGCCCATTTCTACTGGGTTAATTATGGGAGCAATAGGTTGCAATTCAATATGCCTGGCTCCACCATCCCAAAAAAAACTCTTTTGCCAAATTAAATTATATAATCCCGGTGCATTTCTAATCCCTTGAAGGTTGTTAATTCCGTGACTGAGTTTATGGTCGGCATGCGCAAAAGCAACAAAAGATTGATGGCAACTTCCGCAACTAATAGTACTGTCTTTGCTAAGTATTGGATCATAAAAAAGTTTTTTTCCTAAATAAAAGCCTTCTTTAGTTAAACTATTATTCTCAAAGTTATACTCAGGCTGTGGAAAATAGTCGGGCCATTTTATTTGTATATCTTCTTTTGAGATAGATGGTAAGATTTCGGAATCTGTTTTACAAGAGAGTATATTTAATAAAAACAGAAAACTAAAAATCCTTCGTAAAGTCATGAATTTAGTTCTGAATAGAGGCGATGCTAAACATATTAGCAGCATTATCTGAAATGGACGACCCAATGGCACCTCCTAATGATTCACTAACTTGTGAGAACTTAATTAAATGCGGGCTTTCAAACATTTTTAGCACATCCGTATTCACAAAAATTGTACTGTTGTGTCCTTCGGTAACAAGTACGTTTTGTGATCCAAAGGAGGGAGATATACTGCGGATACAGTTATAAGGTAGCGTAAAACCACCAATATGAAAACTTAATGCCTGATTAAATGACTGTGAAGCCGGTGAAGTTCCTTCAAACAGTAAAAATATATACCCCTGATTCCAGCTCCAGAACATATTTAAAGCAGGGTCTAAAGCTCCAGTTTGTGCCCCGGATGTGTTTCGGGCGCTATCCACTCCCAGCAAATAATTCAAACTATTGTATGTTCCAACTGGAACATTTTCTAACTCAACAGTGTATGTTTTCCCATTGGAGCGATTGATTAAGTGATAGCTTTCCTCCTGTTTATAAACTGTTCCATCATCTTTAATTAATTTAAAATTACTCAAATAATATTTGAACTTTGAAATGGTTAAGCTATCACCATGAGCATTGGTATATTTTACACTATCTAATTCTAAATCCGAGTTACCGGCTTTGCTGCTAAAAACGATTGATACCGTACCGAATTTTTCTTGGTTATCCGGTTTATCAATAGAAGGATCTTCGGTGTTTACATCTATTTTTCTATCTTTTTTACAAGATGAAAATCCGATAATAACTATTAGAGTAATAAGAGAAACTTTAAGAATTGATTTCATTTTAAAAAATATGAACAAAATTATAAAAATTAGCGTATGTTGTCTTTGCATATTTCTATGAAATTACTTTTAATACAAAACTTTTTGTAAAAGTATAAATATTCACTTTTCTATTGTACCTTTACCCATCTATATTAGATTATGCTGGTAGCCATATATGGAAAATCTTTAAATAATTACAACTCGCAACCTATACAGCGTTTAATATCAAAGTTGGAAAGCGCAGGTTCAGAAATTTGCGTGCATGAGGATTTTTTTGGTATTATCAAAGAAAAAATAAAGTTTAATAGTATTATCTCCTATTTTAAAGATGAAAAAGTTCTTTTAAAAAAGCCCAACTTTTTTTGCAGTATAGGAGGTGATGGAACAATGCTCAAAACCATTACGTTGGTTGGAGCAGGGAATGTTCCGATTATTGGGATAAACACAGGTCGTTTAGGTTTTTTATCTGGAATTTCTATTGATGATATTGAAGGTGCTATTGATAAAATTTTTGCAGGTCAGTATGAGTTGGATGACAGAACATTGGTACGGCTTGAAGCATTGAACAATCCTTTTAACAGAATTAATTTTGCATTAAATGAAGTGACGGTTCATAAGAATGACAACACGACCATGATGACCATTCACACTTACATTAACGGAGAGTTTTTAAATTCTTATTGGGCAGATGGCTTAATTATTTCAACACCAACCGGTTCAACAGCATACAGCCTTAGCTGTGGAGGCCCTTTAGTAATACCTGATTCAGAAAACTTTATTGTAACCCCCATTTCACCACATAACCTAAATGTAAGGCCTATTGTTATATCAGACAAAGATGTTATTACTCTTAAAATTGAAGGCCGTAATAAAGATTTTTTAGTAACCTTAGATTCACGTCAGGAGGTATTTGATGCCCAGGAAGAATTAACTATTATGAAAGAAAGCTTTAAGGTGCGCTTGGTTCGTTTATCAGGCAATGACTTTATGAGTACCCTCCGAAAAAAGTTAATGTGGGGAATGGATCAACGAAATTAAGAGTAGTACTTTATAATGGGATTGGTTAAAGTAAGTATGTTCTAAACTCCATCAATAAAAAAACGGGAACAACAGTTTTGCTTAAATGAAACTATATTTCAGGGAACTATTTCGGTAACACGTGAAATAGCTGCTGCGCTAAACCATCCTACAGCCTTATTTTTTGAGTTCTTATTCTTATTTTCAATATTGCTAGGAACATTCGTAGGCGGGGTAGCAAATAACCCCTCATTAGTCATTTGAATTTGGGCCATATTTAAAAAATAATATGTGGGCAATCCAATTGACCAACATTCAACACGTACCGTATCACCCTGATAAAACCTTTCGGGTGATAAACTATGTACGATAGGTAAAACAAAAGGAACATGGTCACTACCTGGTCCAAATGCTGCATCGTAAGCGGTTAGCATGTTGTGTGGGTTATTATAAAACACATTATTTTTAAATGTTTTAAACCAGTAACAAGTGCCTTCTCCTTTTATATCTTTAGTAGGATAATAGATTCCATCATTTTCCTTACTCAAAATATTATCTATAATATAGCCTGCTTGTAAAGTATCTGGGCCTCGAATTAACTGCTCCTTAAAAACAAACGATAAACTATCTAATTTAGGAACTGAATCCATATATGCTTTGGCCTCATATTCTTCGCCCTCATATTTAATATTTAAGCGGTAAGCATTTCCCGGAAAACCTAATGGAGGATTTGTAAAGCTTAATACAAAAGGGCCATTGTATTCATAATTTCCATTGCTGTTCAAGTCTTTAAATATAAATGTTCTTCCTAGTAAATCGGTAACAGTAACCTCAGCTCCTAAAGCCGGTGGCGCAGGTTTGTTGTTAAAATAGGCAGTTGTTTTACGGAGCTTAATGATTTGTGTTTCTACACCCAAATTTAGCGCCTCGCTATCTAAATAGAACTTGATAAATCCATCTACTGTAAGCTGTGAAGGGCCTTCTTCTAAATCAATAGAAATTGGGTCTTCGCAAGAACTCAGCAATAAAGTTACAATTCCAAAAAAAAGTATTAATTTTCTCCAAATCATATTTACCAAGTTAAAATTTAAAATTATAGGTAACCGAAGGAATAACTCTTCCAACAACCGAAAATCTTATAGCTTCGGTAACCGCAGGATTATCGGGATTGGCTCTGAAATAGATACTGAAAGGATTTCGGTGTGCATAAACATTATATGCAGAAAGTACAATATTATGTTTGTATTTCCCTTCCTTTTTATCTTTTAAATGAATGGTGGCTGAAAAATCTAAGCGATGGTAAGCCGGAATGCGAGCATTATTGCGAGTTCCGTAAACATTATGTGGAAAAATATAACCTTCATACTCTATTCTATTGGTTGGGAATGTGGTTGGAGTTCCTGTTCCATATACAAATGTAGCACCAAATTCTAAATGAGAGTTCAATGTAAACATACCCACTATATTGAGGTTATGAGCTTTATCAAAACGAGTAGGGTACCATTCATTGTTATTAATCCCATTTACTTTTCGTTCTGTACGTGCCAAAGTATAGCTAATCCAACCTGTAAATGAGCCTTTTGATTTTTTCAAGTAAAATTCTGCTCCGTATGCGCGTCCTTTCCCATTCATCAGCTCACCCTCAATCAAATCATTTAGAAACAAATTGGCTCCATCAATGTAATCTATTTGATTTTTCATATCTTTATAATAAACCTCTATCGAACCTTCATAAGCATTATCGTTAAAAAAATTTCTAAAGTATCCTAATGCAATTTGATCGGCTAATTGAGGTTTTATATTATTAGTGCTCGGCATCCACACATCAAGTGGCGTACTTGCCGAAGTATTGGAAATAAGGTGTAAATTTTGAGATGTGCGGTTATAACTGAATTTAAGAGACGACATATCACTTATGTCGAGTTTAAAACTTATACGAGGTTCAATATTATTATAGGTTTTAATAAGTTCTAAGTTTTTATAGCTTTTGCTTCCAATAGAGTCTTTTCGCACATTAGGGGTTGTATCATTAAAGAAATATGCCGTGCCTTTTCCAATATAATTAAAATTTGAGAAACGAAGTCCATAAAGCAATGAAATGCGCCCGTTAATTTTTTGTTCATTGCCTATATATAGTGCATTTTCTATGCTGTGTTTAGGGACACCCCCTTGTTCAATTTTTTCGCCTTTGGTATAAAAAATTAATTGACCCGGATCAAAAGTATAATAAGATAAGCTACCTCCAAATGTAATTGTGTTTTTGGGGTTAAGATAATAGGTAAACTCCTGTTTTATTGAATTGGTAATAATTCGTGATTTCCAGTTAAATCCATCTGTCTCTTCACCAGCTTCTATTTGATAGTCATAATTACTATAAATTAATGAGAGATTACTGAAAAGTTTACTGTTAAACACGTGATTCCAGCGAGCTGTACCTGTTGAATTTCCTAAATTAAATCCAAATTTTGGTTTACTGAAACCATAAACATCGCGTCCGAAATATCCCGAAAGGAATAGCCGATTTTTATCATTTACAATATAGTTTATTTTGGCAGTAAAATCATAAAAATTTGCTTTTGCCTGTTTAATGTTTTTGTTCTTTGAGAGTGGGAAGAATAAATCAAAATAACTCCTCCGTCCGGCTAAAATAAATGATGCTTTTTCTTTTATCAAAGGACCTTCAAAGCTAAGACGGCTAAACAATAAACCAATACCTCCTTCGGTATGATACGATTTGTTATTTCCATCTTTAAGCCTTACATCTAGTAAGGATGACAGCCTGCCTCCATATTGTGCTGGAATTCCACCTTTATATAGTTTAACATCTTTAACTGCATCCGGATTAAAGACAGAGAAAAAGCCGAACAAGTGCGAAGAATTATACACAGGAGCTTCGTCTAATAATACTAAATTCTGATCAATACTTCCACCTCTTACATTAAAACCAGTGGCTCCTTCGCCCACGGTATTAACACCCGGTAATAATTGAACTGTTTTTACTAAATCAATTTCGCCTAAAAAGGCAGGAATTTTTTGTATGGTTTTGATATCTAGTTTCGCCACACTCATTTGAATGTCTTTAACGTTTGCATCAGATTTTTCAGAAGAAATCTCTACTTCTTTGAGTTGTTCGCTTTTTACTTCCAACGAAAAATTCAAAGTTAAATTTTTAGTTAGCGTTATTTCTTGGCTTTTTGTGGCATATCCTAAACTACTTACTAAAAAAGTATATTTTCCTTGAGGTAAAGTAATGGAATAGAATCCATAAATATTAGTTGCTACACTATGATTTAGCTCTTTAATAACTATACTTGCGCCAATAATATCTTCGCCCGAATGAAAATCTTTTACTGTTCCGCTAACGGTAAAGTTCTGAGCTTGTCCATGAATAGAAGCTCCATAACAAAAAAAAAGAATAAAAAGAAGTGTTTTATACATTCATCTTTAAGTAGCGTGCAAAGCTACATAAACAAGCTTTTTATTTTAATGCAATATTGGTAACAAAAGTTAATTTGAATCTTGCTTTTAACTATAATTTAATGCACGTCTCAAATATTCGAAAAAGTCTATTGCAAACAATGAATTATACAATAACACAGATAAAGTAGTTTTATTTTTTCATAGCTGCTTTAAAGAGAGAAAAGGTTCTGCCAAGAGTGAGCAGAATAATAATGCTAACGATAATACAGTATAACATAATTTCTCTTTTACAAGTTTATTTTATTTCTATAAAATGGTATTATTGTTGCTGATAAAATATATTATTTGTTTACGTTATTAACCATATTAAAAAGTAAAAAATTATTCTTTCTGATTATTGTTTTTCAAACAGTATCATATAAGAATTTTATTGTGGCTCAGGATATTGATGCAAGAAATCAAGATAGTATCTTTTTTTTGAAAACGAAATTCAAACCTCGTGCTCTTATTGTTCCAGGTCTATTTATCACTTCGGGGACGTTTCTAAATTTTAGCCCATTAAAATATGATATAAGAGATGAGCGCAACAGGCTTCTTTTAGGTTTTAGAACTCATGTTGATGACTATTTGCAATACAGTCCGGTTGTAATTGCTTATAGCCTTGATGCCTGCGGAATTAAGTCAAAAAATGATTTTTGGAATCGTAGTGCCATATTGGCCAAAGGTGGCCTCGGTATGGCCATTATAACAACAACATTAAAATATACAACACAAATTGAGCGACCCGATTATTCTAATTTTCACTCCTTCCCTTCAGGACACACTGCTTTTACTTTTGCCTTATCTACCTTTTTGGCTGAAGAGTATAAAGAGCAACTGCCTTGGATGCCTTACTTGTCATATAGTATTGCAGGAACGGTGGGCGTATTGCGTGTTGCAAACAACAGACATTTTATAAGCGATGTTCTTACCGGTGCTGGAATAGGAATATTGTCTATGAAGGTGGCATACTGGACACATAGATATCAATGGAACAAGAAAAAAAATGTAAGAAAACAACTTAACGATTAGCGTAACTTAAATGAAATAAAAGCTTCCATAAAATTTAATACTATCATTTTAAAAATAAAAATAGTATCTTGTTCGGGCTACTAAATATTACTGATTACAGAATTGTAAGTATTTGGGGTTGTGCTTCGTAAATTTAAAATTAAAATGAGTAAAGAAAGACTTTATCAATAATTGAAAATAACAAACTAAACACAAAATAATATGAATATTTTTAAATCAATTTTAGCTGTATCGGTACTGAGTTTCATCGCTATAAGTTGTGGCAATAGCACTAACAATGCCGCTAAAGATGTAAAGGATACAGAAGTTACTGACGAACACCATCATAATGAGTCATTAGAAGTTATAGAACTAAACAATGGTGAAAAGTGGGAAGTAAATGCTGAGATGAAACCCTATGTATTAAAAGGTCAAGAAATAGTAACAGCATATATCCAAAGCAACAGAACTGACTTTACTAAGTTAGCCGAAGAGGTAGCTGAACAAAACGATCATTTAATACAAAGCTGCACGATGCAAGGCAAAAGTCATGATGAACTTCATAAATGGTTGCACCCTCATTTAGAATTGGTAGAAGAACTATCAACTGCTCCTGATTCAGAGAAAGCAAAAGAGCTTATTGCTAAATTAGAAAAGTCTTACCAACAATACGCTATTTATTTTAAATAAACCAAGTTCGTGTTTTTGTAAGTTGGGCTATAGAAGTAACTGTTCCATTTTTTATAGAGACATACCTGTGAGCACTGCAATTATCCTGCTTGATTTGTTTAATCCTCGATTTTTAAGGTTGAGAAGGTCTGCTGTTTTTGAAACTATTAACGCTAAAGGATTAGTAACTGCAAAGAAGCAAAAAAGCTGTTTATAAAGTATTACTTAAACCTTTGTGGCATTAACATGACGTGTTTGTTCATGACATGATATTAAATTTTTAGTACGAATTTTATATGCCGATTAAAGGTTTTACGTCCTCAATACTTTCAGAAATAAGCAAACTATGAAAGATTGGCTAAAGCATTTTACTTATGTTTATTTCTATATGTTTGTTTCTATTTCTATTTTTGATAGAGTTTGTTTAAAACAAGATTTTCTTTTATCATTACTCGAAAACCATTAAAGCAACTTACAAAAGGGAAATATACTGGTTTCCTATTTTTATGCTCATACTTATAACAGATATTCTAATTACTGAATTTTCAAATAAGAATGGAATTATTTCTATAATGATCAACCGGTATTAAAACTAAATTTCACAAAATGAAACATATTATTCGTTATATCACTCTATTCATTTTATCAGCATTTGCTATTGTTACGCTGTTTATGAGTAGCTCTGTAATTTTTGACTGGTTTGGGATAAGAGAAAAACAAGGTCATTATGTCTCTTTTGTTGTTTGGGCAAACTGGCTATGTGGTTTTATTTATCTATGTTCTGTATATGGACTTTTAAAATCAAAACCATGGACAACAAAATTGTTAGGTTTTAGTGCCTTTATACTTATTGTTACATTTTTAAGATTACTCATATACATCAATTCGGGCGGCATCTATGAAACAAAAACCCTGTATGCTTTACTATTTAGAGTTAGTGTTACCCTTCTGTTTTTCTTTATTGCCTATAGGAGTATTCCTAAGATTCAAAAATAAAACATCAGAAATAAGGAAATTACAATCTTGCATTTCTTTCATACCCAAGCTTATTATACTTTATGAGTATGCCTAATTTATAATTATAGTCATTCTAATTTCGCCTATATTTGTATTAATTGGTGGCTTTTATAGTATCTTCATTGAATAAGTTAGTATATATTTTTATATAATAAAACCATATCGAAATTAATAATGAATCATATTAAGCACATTGAAACCATATTGTATGTAAGCAATCAACAGGCGAGCACTTTGTTTTATACTAAGTTACTTAGACAAGAGCCTATACTTAATGTTCCGGGTATGACTGAATTTAAGTTAGGCGAAAATTTTAAATTGGGTATTATGCCAAATGAGGGAATAGCCAAAATTTTATTAGAAACTTTGCCTCATCCTGATTTGGGAGTAGGTATTCCAAGATGCGAATTGTACTTTACTGTATCCCATATTTATGACGAATATAATCATGCTATTCAATCTGGCGCGAAGCTGATTAGCCCCATTGCAGAAAGAGATTGGGGCGATGTGGTTTGTTATTTTTCTGATCTGGATGGGCATATTATTGCTTATGCAGAAAAAATAAATAAAATCACATAAGGAATACTCTCATAATTTAGTGAATTGAAATTAGCTTCTGAACTATAAGATCTTTTCATCAAAAGTGGAATATTTAAGCGTTTAAAGTCATTATTCCTTATAACACACTCATATCTTCTTCGTTTTATTTAAAACGGAATTTATTGGAATAATTACCATCTTTTATTTCAAGCTTTCAAAAAGAAAACTAAAAATAATCAGGGCAAACCTCAGTTTATTGTTTTCTCTTTTCATGGTTTCGATATGTACAGCATAGATGGGCGAGAATCATTTTCCAGTCATCTTGAATTTTTATACGGGTCCTTTGTTTTTACCATTATAGCTCATCAAGCAATTCTGATGAAAGGAAATGAAACTAAGTAAGGTTAATTTAAAGAAACACTATAAAAATGTATTTCTATATTTTACACTTTATAAAGGCTGTTACAGCTCGTGTTCTTCCCAAAATTAGGGCCTTGTGTGAAGTAATTATTTCTATATAACTATTTTGACAGATTACTTATATGATGCGTTTTTAATAAAAAAAATTCCCTTATTTAAATATCATCAATAAAATTCTCAAACCAACCAAACCTAAAGCTATGGCTAGGCTACGAATAATCCATACACCTTGAATTTTTTTGGAAAAGCGTGCTCCTAAAGGAGCCCCAAAAAGAACACCAACAGAAAGGGCAATTGTTTGATAAATACCTTCAGTTAAAGAACCCTGAAAAAGATGCACCAAAGAACCTGTACCTGCCATAATGGCCAAAATAAAATGAGAAGTTGCCGTTGCAATATGAGTAGGAAAATTCAATAGTTGTACTAAAATCGGAACATGAATAATGCCTCCACCTATTCCTAATAAGCTAGATAAATAACCTACCCCAATGCTCAACAAAAAGCCCAGCCAGGGGTTATATTTATAAGTATATATCTGCCCGTTTGCATCCATTATTCTACGAGCTATAAGAAATGAATCTGTATCATTTTCATTCTTGTTTTTCTTTTCAGGATGAAGTATTAAAAACAGGGCAGTAAGGACTAACAAAATTCCAAAAATTCCATTAAAAAGCTGACGAGGGATAATAGTTGTAGTATATGCCCCAAGTATTGCTCCCGGAACAGTTGCTATAGCAAACAGCCATCCCGATTTATAATCTATACGTTTCATTTTGCGATAGGCTAATGAACCCGAAAAGGCATTAAAAAAAACAACTGCTAATGAAATACTCGTAATTGTTTCAGGGCTTTTATCCGGATAAACCAAAAGAAGCACAGGTGCCAGAATAAAGCCTCCTCCGGCACCAATTAGTGTTCCTAAAGTGCCTACAGCAAATCCTAAAGGTATAAGCCCAATGTACTGTTCCATATAATTAGTTTAAATGTACTTATTTTTTACTGGACAAAAACATTCAATACAATACATATAAACAGATTTTATATAAACTTTAATGTTAGCTATAATAATTTTAATTAAATCAATAATAAGAGTCAAATCCCAATCATTCTGTTTCAAATTTCTTATTTATAACCGTTTTAAATAAACTTTAATACAAGTCGATTTAATTTACAAAGCCATATAATACAATACTTTAAAGAGGATTCAAATTTTAAAAACCTGCTTATGATTAGAATCATAATATTAACCATTTTTATATAATACTCTTGCTATAAAATAAAATTAACCTTAGTCATTAACCAATAAAAATTTAGCACTATGAGCGAACAAGAACAAGATCAAGATCAAAAACCAGCATCGGGATTACAAGTGGTAATGAACGATGTAATGCTCCTACTCTTTCTTGGGGTAACAATCTATGCCATTTTCTACATTATTTGGGGAATTATGGAGATTGCAACAGTACCCAATATTCCTGAATCAGTAAAACAATCAATTCTTAAGTAACTCTAAAACTAATAAATTATGACATTAATAGCACCAGAAAAAGGGTGGTTTAATAAAAAAGTATCCAAAGATGAAAGGATGTGGATTATCATATCTTTTATTGTTTGTATTTTTCTTTTTGTATGGATGGTTATGTGGCACGTAGTCGGTAACCAAAATCCATCAAATACCACTTATAAAACAAATCCTATAGAGTTTTCAAACCTGCACGATGCCTACGTTAAAAAGAATATGATTGGAATGGACAACGGAATTCCTGTGGTTAAACCAGAACCAGGCAGTGATGTTGTTTTGCTCGCTCAAATGTGGCGTTGGTCTCCGGTATTAGTACTTAAAAAAGATGAATGGTACAATATCCATATTTCATCTAAAGATTTGGTACATGGTTTTTCATTACAACCTTCAAATATGAATTTTCAAGTTTATCCTGACTATGATTATGTTTTGAAATTCAAGCCAACTGTATCGGGTGAAGCCAAAATAATTTGTAATGAATTTTGTGGAATTGGGCACCATACCATGATTGGAAAAATTGTAGTTATTGACAGCGATGCCGATATGGCCAAATATGGTTATGACAAAATGAGCGCTCCACCTAAAACGACAGAAACTGCTGCTCCTGAAGATATATCTGCATGGAGTGAGGATCAGCTTGTTAAAGGAGGTGAAACAATTTATAATTTAAAAGGTTGTAATGCTTGTCACAAAACAGACGGCACAGCGCTTATAGGTCCTGCTTTTAACGGGTTATATGGTTCGCAAGCAAAAGTGACCGAAAATGGCCAAGTAAAACAAGTAGATGTAAATGATGATTACATTGCTTCATCTATTAATGAACCACAGAAGCAAATTGTTGTTGGATTTGAGAAAACTCCAATGGCACAAATGAATCTTACCCCTAATGAAATTAAGCAGGTAACTGCCTATATTAAATCACTTAAATAATAAAGAACTATGTTTAGAACATGCGATATAACTGGATTTAAAGTTGACCTGACTTCAGAAAAATTAATCAGGTTAAATGCCGTAATGGCTGTTGTTTCCCTATTAATGGCAATTGTTGCGGCAATTCTGTTAATTTTTACTCGATATCAGCCTGTACACCTTTTGGATGCAGAATGGTATTACCGTCTTACCACATTTCATGGACTTAATGCACTCATCTATTGGATTGTATTTTTTGAAATAGCCGGGCTTTATTTTGGTTCTACAGTAGTGCTTAATCAAAAATTTTGCTCTCCTAAACTGGGGTGGCTTACCTTTATATTAATGGTGGCCGGCTTAATTCTATCCGATGTAATGGTGCTTATGGGTAAAGCTGATGTAATGCTTACCTCTTATGTACCTCTTAAAGCCCATCCACTATATTATCTGGGAATTATTTTGTTTGCCGTTGGGGCACTAATTGGAGTGGGTTTGTTTTTTGCCAACATTGTAAATGCTAAAAGAGATAAGAATGTAGGTGAAACACTTCCATTATTTACTTATGGATTAATGACTGCTGCCATACTAGCAGTAATTACGCTAGCTTCGGGAGCCATTATTTATATTCCTACATTTTTATGGTCATTAGGAATTATTGACTCGGTTGACCCTGCAGTTTACAAGCTAATTTGGTGGGGTCTTGGTCACTCATCACAGCAAATAAATGTGGCCGCAATGGTAAGTATTTGGTATCTCACTACGTTTCTTGCTATTGGAGGTACTTCTATCAATGAAAGGGTATCCAGAACTGCTTTCTTCTTGTATATTTTATTTATTAGCTTAGCTTCTGCACACCACTTACTAACCGACCCTGCTACAAGTTCGGCCTGGAAAGTATGGAACACCTCCTATGCTATGTACTTAGCTGTATTAGCTTCTATGATTCATGCCTTTGCTGTTCCTAGTTCTATTGAATCAGCACAACGCAGATGGGGATTTAATAAAGGTTTGTTTGAATGGTTGGCAAAAGCCCCATGGTCAAATCCTGCTTTTGCATCTTGTGTTTTGGCAGCTATAGGATTTGGATTTATTGGTGGTACTACCGGAGTTATTTTTGGAATGGAGCAGACCAATATTATTGTTCATAATACGATTGCCATTCCCGGTCACTTTAAAGGCACTGTAGTTATTGGAACTACACTTACTTTTATGGGTATTACCTATTATTTAATTCCGCTTATATTCCGTAGAAAGATTGTGGCTTTCAAATTGGCTCAAATTCAGCCATGGTTATTCTTCTTCGGCATTGCCATCTTATCGGTTTCTATGATTGCCTTAGGGCAATTAGGAGTGCCTCGCAGACATTGGGACTCTTCATTTAGTGGTGGCCCTTTTACACACTCATTTAACCCTGCTGTTGACTTCTTTTGGGTACTTATGATGCTTGGCGGTGTATTAGCCTTTTTGGCCGCGCTGCTTTGGGTATTACAAGTTGTCGTATCTGTTTTCTTTGGACCTAAAGTAAATGGTCCTGAAGATATGCAGTTAACTATCTCTCCTTTAGCCCCTGCAGCAAAAGAACATAAAGGATTTGAAGCTCCTGGAACTTTAGTGCTAACTTTCCTTTTTCTTGCTACCTTTGCCGTGTTGTACTTTGTTAACTGGAAATGGTTGGCGGCAACATGGTGGGTTAAATAGTATTCTAAATTATTAAAATAAATTGTGCTTTTTTTAAAATCTAAATACACAGGCTTAGTAGTTATACTAAGCCTGTTTTTTACGCTCTCATCTTTTGATTTACCTGACGAGAAAAGATACATTTCACGAAAAGTTGAAAATGCCATGGTGCGTGATTCCAAAGGGAATCAGACTCGTTTGCTCGACCTGCAAAATGGGAAACCTTTAGTTTTGTCGCCTGTTTACACCAAATGCCCAATGGCCTGCTCGTTAATCAGCAATGGTTTGCAAAAAGCTATAGCTGAAATTGGAGGGCTTGGACAAGATTACACCATCGTTTCATTCTCATTTGATACAACGGACACAAACGAAGATTTGAAAGGATTTGAACAGCGTTGGAAAATGGATGGAAAAAACTGGAAAACAGTTACCGGATCAGCTTCTGATATAAAAAACATCCTGAACTCTGTTGATTATCATTATGATTATGACGAACAAAGTAAAGAATATTTACATCCTAACGTAGTTATAATTGTTACACCGAGTGGCAGAATTTCCAGATATATATATGGGATTGAGCCTAAGGCCAAAGATTTAAAATTGGCAATTATGGAGGCACAAATCGAAAAATCTTCCGTAAACAATTTTTTTACTTCACTATATGTACGGTGTTTTACCTTTAATCCGGCTTCCAAATCATATCATCTTGACTGGCGTTTTATTATGCAAACCTCAGCAGGATTTATGTTTATTATTATAGTTGGTTATTTTTTAATTAAAAGTTTATATTCTAAGAACAAAGAAGAAAGTATAGATATATGAGTAACAAAAAACCTAACCATTGGTTATTTCAACGATTTGCCGGTATTTTTAGCAAAATTTACGCCTCACAATACAACCCCCTTTATCATCTTGGAAACCTTGCTGTACTCATGTTTATTATTGCATGTATCAGCGGTATTTATATTTTTCTATTTTATGACATTGATCCAGCACATGCCTACAATTCAGTAGAGCGCCTTTCTGCCAATCCATTTAACGGTGTAATTAGAAGTATGCATCGTTATAGTAGTGACTTACTGGTAATTTTTATAGTACTCCATTTTGTTCAAACCTTGCTCACCGGTAAATTCAAACGAATCTTATCATGGGTAAGTGGTATTATTTCTTTAATGGTGGTATTAATTATTGGAATAACCGGCTTTATTTTAGTTTGGGATGAAAAAGGAAAATTAATTGGTTATTTAACTGCCAAATTTTTTACTGCTCTCCCTCTTTTTGACCCTTCTATTGCAGGTTCTTTTATTTCCAATAATCTCGAAACTATTGGTGGATTCTTTAAAGTGTCTGTATTCGGTCATATATTCTTTTCAATATTTTTGGTTATTGTTTTGTGGCTTCATGTGATGCGACTGGCAAAGCCTAGAGTTTTTTCACCTCGTATTTTGTGGATATACTCGCTCATTGCGCTTGTTGTTGTGTGTATTGTATTTCCTGTAAAAAGCGACCCATCGGCTCAAGAGCGATTCATTCCTTACAATACAACATTTGATTGGTACTATTTTTTCGGATATGCTTTAATGAAAATTGTTTCTGTACCAATGAACTGGGCTATAATGCTCATATCAGGAACAGGGTTGGCTTTAGTACCTTTTTTCTTTAAGAAGAAGAAAAAACCTGCAGTAATTGATTTAGATAAATGCGATGCTTGTAACATCTGTTCCGAAGATTGCCCTTATGGAGCAATTGATATGCTTATATATAAAGGAGAGCGCAAGGCTATATTAGACCCCGATAAATGTATTAGCTGCGGAATTTGTTTGGCTTCATGTAAAGAATTTGCTATAACCATGCCCGGGATGCCCGAGTTTAATCCTTTGCCATTACCTGATAACAAAAAATTAAAAGTGTACTCGTGCTCTCAGTTTGATGATGTTAAATTGCCAGATGGCATCACATATACCAAGCAAATTCTTCCTTGTTTAGGTGATTTACACATGAAAGATGTGGAACAAAGCTTAAATGGACAAGCAGACGGAGTTTTATTACTAGGCTGCGAAGATTGTTATTATCGATATGGTCGCGATTTAGCTATTGCCCGGTTAAATCGTAAACGCCCTCCTTTTATTTCTAAAAAGGCACCTATAAATAAAATTCAACTCATTACAACTAATCATTATTCTGAAAATCGTGTAACAGAATTTGTTGAAACCCTAAATAACCCTCCGGATGATAAAGAAAAAGGAAGAGGAATGTTGAAAGTACTTGACTATTCTAAAACAAACCATTTTCTATCAATTATTATTATCTGTATTTTCTTTTTGGCAATGCCCATACTTAGCAACACCAAGTTGTCTTTCTTTAATAAAGATGAAAATTTACTCATCTTAAACTTTAAGTATATCTCGTCTCCAACAGCCTTTATGGAAACAACTGCTAACAAGCAAATGCAAATGCAATCTTTAAAACCTGTTGTTAAGAGTCGCAGTTCCATTCAAGTAAAAGTAAGCACTGCTCAAGGGCAAGTACTTTTCAATCAGGAGTATTCTCCTAGAGGTTTACGAAAAGATATTTCAATTTTTGTTTATAAAGAAATAGCTACTTTAGATTCTATTGTTAATGTAGAGGTAAAAGAAACAGCTTTTCCTGATAAAGTACAACTCTTGAAAAATATTAAGTTGAGTAAAATGGACGGCACTATTATTTCTTTTACAGATGGGCAAATTCAACAATTAAAATAATCAATAAAGAATTTTATTTTCTTAGCTATAAAAAAAGGCTACATCGTATTGATGTAGCCTTTTTTTATAAGAATTTTTTTTTATTACGTTAATGAAGCTATATAATATTCACGATTCATACGGGCAATATTGGAAATCGATATTTCTTTTGGACATTCTGCCTCACAAGCCCCAGTGTTAGTACAACTTCCAAAACCTTCTTCATCCATTTGGTTCACCATTGCCAAAACTCTTTCTTTAGCTTCTACTTGCCCTTGAGGCAATAATGCAAGTTGTGATATTTTAGCGCTAACAAACAAGCTGGCCGATGAGTTTTTACAGGCTGCCACACAAGCTCCACAACCAATACACGCTGCAGCATCCATAGCCAAATCGGCATGTTGCTTATTAACTGGAATATTGTTGGCATCTTGTACTGAACCGGTGTTAACTGAAACAAATCCTCCGGCTTGCATAATACGGTCAAAAGCACTACGGTCAACAACTAAATCACGAATAACCGGAAAGGAGTTAGCTCGAAAAGGTTCAATGTATATCGTTTCTCCATCCTTAAAGTTTCGCATATATAGTTGACAAGTAGTTGTTGCTGCCAAAGGGCCATGTGGCCTTCCGTTAATATGCATACTGCACATTCCACAAATTCCTTCGCGACAATCATGGTCGTAAGCTACAGGAGGCTCTCCTTTATGAATAAGTTGTTCGTTCAAAACATCCATCATTTCTAAAAATGACATGTGTTCGTTAATGTTATCAATGGAATAATCAACTATTTTTCCGGGTGTTGAGGCGTTTTTCTGACGCCATATTTTTAAATTGAATTTCATAATTGTTCTAATAATTTATTAATAATTATTTGTATGAACGTGTAGCAAAATGCACATTCTCAAATACTAATTGTTCTTTATGTAAAACTGAATTTTCGCCCACTCCTTTATGCTCCCAAGCAGCCACATAGGCATATTTTTCATCATTTCGTTTGGCTTCACCTTCTTCCTGATATTCAACTCTAAAATGTGCCCCACAACTTTCATTACGATCAAGGGCATCATCAATCATCAGTTCTCCAAGTTCCATAAAATCAGCCACTCGTCCGGCCTTTTCCAAATCTACATTCAGTTCATCTGCCTCACCGGTAACTTTAACATCTTTCCAAAATTCGTCACGAAGTTGCCTAACCATTTGCTTGGCTTTTGCTAAACCTTCAGCATTACGAGCCATACCGCAGTATTCCCACATAATTTTTCCTAATGCCTTATGAAAATCATCTACCGATTTTTTTCCTTTAATGGATAAAAGCTTATCAATTCTTTCCTTAGCCTGCTTTTCAGCTTCCAAAAAAGCAGGATGATCGGTTGGAATTGCTTTGGTAAAAATTTCGCCAGATAAATAATCGCCAATGGTATAAGGCAATACGAAGTAGCCATCGGCTAGGCCTTGCATTAATGCGCTAGCTCCTAAACGGTTGGCTCCATGATCACTAAAATTACACTCACCTGTGGCATACAAGCCGGGGACAGTAGTCATTAAATTATAATCAACCCAAATGCCTCCCATGGTATAGTGAACAGCTGGGTAAATACGCATCGGTACTTGGTACGGATCTTCATTGGTAATGTGTTTATACATATCAAACAAATTTCCATAACGAGCTTCTATAACATCTTTTCCTAATCGTTTTATAGCATCTGCAAAATCAAGATAAACAGCTAACCCCGACTCTCCTACTCCTCTACCATCATCACAAGCTTCTTTAGCAGCACGTGACGAAATATCACGTGGAGCTAAGTTTCCAAAACTTGGATATTTACGTTCCAAATAATAATCTCTTTCATCTTCAGGAATATCAATAGGCTTTCTTTTATCACCTTGCTTTTTAGGAACCCAAACACGTCCATCATTTCGTAAGGATTCACTCATTAAAGTCAACTTAGATTGATAATCGCCCGAAACGGGAATACATGTAGGATGAATTTGTGTGTAACAAGGATTAGCAAAAAAAGCACCTTTTTTATGTGCTTTCCATGCTGCAGTTACATTACAGCCCATAGCATTAGTGCTTAGAAAAAACACATTACCGTAGCCTCCAGTAGCTAACACAACAGCATGTCCAAAATGTCGTTCTAACTTTCCATTGGTTAAGTTTCGGGCAATAATTCCTCGTGCTTTTCCGTCAATAACAACTAATTCCACCATTTCGTGACGGTTGAACATTTGTACATTTCCTAGGCCTATTTGTCGGCTTAAAGCTGAGTATGCCCCTAACAGCAATTGCTGCCCTGTTTGCCCGCGAGCATAAAATGTTCGTGATACCTGAGCGCCCCCAAAGGATCGGTTGTCAAGCAATCCGCCATATTCACGGGCAAATGGCACTCCTTGAGCTACACATTGGTCAATTATAGCAGTACTTACTTCAGCTAAACGATATACATTGGCTTCACGTGATCTGAAATCACCTCCTTTTACAGTATCGTAAAATAAGCGGTAAACACTATCTCCATCATTTTTGTAATTCTTAGCCGAATTTATTCCTCCTTGAGCAGCAATAGAGTGCGCTCTACGAGGACTATCTTGATAACAGTAGGCTTTTACCTTGTATCCTAGTTCTGCAAGACTGGCCGCAGCAGATGAACCAGCCAAACCGGTACCAATAACTATGATCTCTAATTTTCTTTTGTTGGATGGATTTACCAGTTTTATATGTGATTTATAATTACTCCACTTGGTTTCAAGTGAGCCATCGGGTATCTTTGAATCTAAAATTGCCATAATATTTGTATTGAAAAATATAGTGTGATTACTTGAGTGCAATAAGTTATTTAATAATGCCTGTGTACATAGCAATAGGCATTAATGCAAACACAAAGGGAACAATGATGGAGAACCAAAAGCCCGCTTGTTTAATACATGGTGTATATTTAGGATGATTCCATCCCATTGTTTGAAAGGCTGATTGAAAGCCATGCATAAGATGATAAGATAAACCAATCATAGCAAGTACATATATTAAAACAACCGCAGGGTTTTCAAACACTTCCTTCATTTCATAAAATAAAGTTTCCTGTCCAGGAAGTTTGTCCATTTCACTATGGGCAATATGATCTGTAAAACGACTTAATACCCAAAAATGCTTTAAGTGAACAATTAAAAACATTAAAATCAAAATTCCTAAAAGTCCCATCCAACGGCTATACCATTTACTATTAGCTTGAGGGTTGTGGCTCACATATGGCACAGTACGCTTTTGTCTGTTTAAGCGTTCCAACATAATGCCATCTACAATGTGTACTAATATCCCAACAAACAATACTACCTCAACAATTCTTATTAATATATTAGTTCCCATAAATTCAGCACCTTTGTTAAAGAGTTCTCCTCCATCATTAACAAAGATTAAGGCATTAACAGCACAATGAACGACTAGAAATAAAATAAGAAACATACCTGTTATTCCCATAAGCATTTTCCTTCCAATCAATGTACCCAACATTCCGTTTTTTGCAATTTGTTTATTCATAATTTTTAGAATGATATTTAGATTTTATGCTGCGAATTTATAAACATCGCTTGTTTTATCAAAACACTTTTATCATCATTTATGCACCAAATAGCCACAAACCTAATTCCCTTTATTCTATATTAATAAATAGATTGCTATTTAGAACTATTACAAATAAATAAAAGTGTTGAACACCTTGTTTCAACGGTAATTATCAAAACTGTTTTACTATTAAGTCATTTTTTGAAAAATAAATGAACCGTTGTTTTTTTGCTGCCAATAAACAAAATGAGATATTATTTGTATTAAGCCAACTTGGAGCACACTCTTTGTCACTTGCCAGTAATTTCTATTACCGTCAATTTTCTATTTTAAATTAAATAGAAAAACACTTCGTTTCATCATTCAATAATTTCTACTTTAGATAACGATTTTCTTTATAAAATCTAAACCCACTTAAACCAACTTTTTATTACGAAGTGAGGTTTTTAAAGCATCTCAAAAATTCCGGCTGCACCTTGTCCAGTGCCTACACACATAGTTACCAAACCATATTTCTTTTTCTGACGTTTCAGTTCATTAAATATTTGAACAGAAAGTTTAGCTCCTGAGCAACCCAATGGATGACCAAGTGAAATAGCCCCTCCATTAACATTAATAATTTCAGGATTTAAATCTAAAGTTTTGATTACTGCCAGAGATTGTGAAGCAAAGGCTTCGTTTAACTCAATTAGGTCAATTTGATTTTTTTGAAGACCAGCACGTTTTAATGCCTTAGGTATAGCAGCTATTGGGCCAATTCCCATAATTCGAGGAGGAACCCCTGCGCTGGCAAAACTAACCATACGAGCAATAGGCGTAAGGTTATTTTCTTTTAAAAACTTTTCACTTACAACCATTACAAATGCTGCACCATCGCTAGTTTGCGATGAATTTCCGGCAGTTACTGTGCCTTTGGCATCAAACACAGGCTTTAATTTTGACAATACTTCTAAACTTGTGTCGGCCCGCGGCCCTTCATCTGTATCTACTACAAAAGTTCTTTTACTTTTCTTTTGGCTCTCATCTATATAAGTTTCCTCAACGGTTATAGGAACAATTTCATCTTTAAACTTATTGCTTTTAATGGCTTGAACTGCTTTTTGATGTGAAAGTAAAGAAAATTTATCTTGCTCTTCACGACTTACTTGATACTCTCGTGCAACAGCCTCAGCAGTTAAACCCATACCCCAATAATAATCCGGATGTGCTAAAGCAACATCAGCATGAGGCACAATTCTCCATCCTCCCATTGGTATAAGACTCATACTTTCTGCACCTCCAGCAATTATACAATCGGCAATTCCTGAATGAATTTTTGACGAAGCAATTGCAATTGTTTCCAACCCTGAAGCACAGTATCTATTCACAGTCATACCACTTATTTTATCCGTTTGAAAAGACATCAGAGAAATTAAGCGCCCCATATTCAATCCTTGTTCAGCTTCTGGCATGGCATTTCCAACAATTAAATCATCTACTTGCTCTTCATTCACAGAAGGAACTGATTTCATAAGTTGTTTAATTACTGTTGCTGCCATTTCATCAGGACGAGTAAATCGTAAGCCTCCTCTATTGGCTTTTCCTACGGCTGTTCTGAAAGCTGCTACTATATATGCATTCATAATATTTTTGAATTAATTTAAAGTATTTTTTTTATCTAGTTTCTCAAAATTTTACCTCCGGTTAGTATAGATTGTAATCTTTCTAATGTTTTCTTTTCACCACATAAGCTAAGAAAAGCTTCCCGTTCCAAATCAAGTAAATATTGCTCTGAAACAAATGATGGTGCAGACAAATCGCCACCACAAATAACATAGGCTAATTTCTGAGATATTTTAGCATCGTGCTCACTAATATAATGACCATTAAGCATAGAATTGGCACCTAAATAAGCTAATCCTAAGGCCTGTTTTCCTAGTACTTTAATATCTTTTCGCTTAACTGGTGGCGTATAGCCTTTTGCAGCTAACTGCAAACAAGCTTGCTTAGCAGTGCTTAAGAGGCGATTACGTGAAAGTACCACTTCATCCTGACCATTTCTTAGGTACCCTAAATCAAATGCCTCGTATGCAGAAGTGGAAACTTTAGCTTGACCAATAGTTAAAAAACGTTCTCTAAAGCGGTTTAACTCAATATCGCCCTCACTTAGTTCATCTGATAGGCGAAGTGCAAACTCTTTAGTGCCTCCTCCACCGGGTATAAGGCCAACACCAAATTCTACTAAACCAATGTAAGTTTCAGCATGTGCCACAACTTTATCAGAATGCATGGCCATTTCACATGATCCTCCCAAGGCCATATTATGAGGAGCAACAACAACAGGAACAGCTGCATAGCGACAACGCATCATCGTATTTTGGAAAGCTTTAATAGCAAAATTCAACTCGTCATATTCCTGCTCTACGGCCATCATAAATATCATACCTACATTAGCACCGGCACTAAAATTAGCACCTTCATTACTGATAACTATTCCGGCAAAATCTTTTTCAGCAAGATCTATTGCTTTGTTCACTCCTGCTATAACTTCGCCTCCAATACTGTTCATTTTTGAGTGAAATTCTACATTAATAATTCCATCTCCTATATCGGTAATACTTGTACCGGCATTCTTCCATATAGTTTTATTGCTAACCTGTGAAAGTAAGATAAAGGAATCGGAGCCTGGAATTTGAGAATATGCTTTCTTATTAGTGGTATCATAGTAATAAGGTTTGCTGTCTTTTATAGTATAGAAAGACTGACAACCGGATTGTAACATCTCCTTTACCCAAAGGGCAACCTTATATCCGGCAGTTTCCATTGCCTCAACTGTAGTAGCAACACCTACCGCATCCCAATATTCAAAAGGCCCAAGTTCCCAACCAAACCCGGCTTTCATAGCGTCATCAATTTTATATATATCATCAGAAATCTCAGGAATACGATTGCTAACATAGGCAAACAAACCGTAAAAAGATTGACGGTAAAACTCCCCGGCTTTGTCCTTTCCGGTCATAAGTACCCCAATGCGTTCTTTTAAACTATCAATAGATTTAGTGCTTTCCAAAGTTGCAAATTTTACCTTTTGCATAGGCTTATAGTCCAACGTTTTTAAATCTAATGCATGAATTTCACTTTTTCCGTCACTTCCTTTAGCTTTCTTAAAAAATCCTTGATCACTTTTGGCTCCTAGCCATTTATTTTCCATCATTTTGGTGATGTATGATGGAATTCGGAAGACATCAATGGCCTCATCATGAGGGCAACTTTGTGCTACCCCGTTGGCAACATGCACTAAAGTGTCTAAACCTACAACATCACAAGTTCTGAAAGTAGCCGATTTAGGGCGGCCTAAAACAGGGCCGGTTAATTTATCAACTTCTTCAATACTCAAATCTAATTTTTCAACCAAATGAAAAAGAGCCATAATACCGTAAACACCAATTCGGTTGGCTATAAATGCAGGTGTGTCTTTACAAATAACAGTTGTTTTCCCTAAATACAAATCACCATAATGGCTTAAAAAATCAATTACTTCAGCTTTCGTTTGAGATGTAGGTATTATTTCCAGTAATTTTAAGTAGCGTGGTGGATTAAAAAAATGTGTTCCACAGAAATGTTTCTGAAAATCTTCGCTCCTGCCTTCAATCATAAAATGAATTGGAATGCCCGAAGTATTACTGGTAATTAAGGTGCCAGCTTTACGGTATTTTTCTACCTGTTCAAAAACTTGTTTTTTAATATCAAGCCTTTCTACAACTACTTCAATAACCCAATCACAATCAGATATATCTGCCATATTATCCTCAAAGTTTCCGGTAGTAATTCGCGCTGAAAACGACTTTTTGTAAATAGGCGAAGGGTTCGATTTTAGAGCAAAAGCCAAAGCATCATCAACTATTTTATTTCGTGACTTTTTGGAAGTATCCGCATCTTTTGGAACAATATCCAATAATAAAACCTGAACCCCAATATTTGCAAAGTGACAGGCAATACGACTTCCCATAACTCCTGAACCTAATACGGCAACTTTTTTTATGACTCTCTTCATAAACAGAATTATTGATAAAATATTTTATTTGTTTTCTTTCACAACCTTATGTAAAAGGTAATTTCGCTTTCTTGCTATTTCAAATATAATTAAGTGCCTAAAATTAGTAAAAAGAAAAGAAAATGAGGATTAATGTAAAAGAATTATTTTTAAAACGAATTGAAATTATAATAAAGTAAGATTTGTACTAATTAATGTACCCTTTCCTTAAATTTTTTTTCTTACTTAAAAGGTTTTAAAAACAAAAAGTCCGGAAATTCCGGACTTTTTAAATTAGAAAATAATTTAAATAATTATTTTACTTCCTGTATTTGAATGTTAATAATCAATCGAATTTCATCACTTACCACAACCCCACCAGCTTCAGTTACAGCATCCCAAGCAAGTCCAAAATCTTTTCTTTTTACTTTTCCCTCAATCTCAAATCCGGCTTTATTATTTCCGTAAAAGTCAACCATTTGCCCACCATACGTTGCATTTAAGGTTACAGGCTTGGTTACATTACGCATAGTTAGATTCCCTTCAAGAACATAAGTATCATCATTTTTCTTTTTCATACCTGTTGATACAAATTTAATTTGAGGAAAGGCTTCTGCGTTAAAAAAATCATCACTTTTTAAATGATTATCGCGCATTTCATTACCTGTTGTTATGGTGTTAACCTCAGCAGTAAAATGTATTTTGGCATGCTCAAAATCACTACCGCTGCTTTCTATTTCAGCATCCCATTTCCCAAAAGTTCCGGTAACATTGTTAATCATAAGATGCTTAACTTTAAATTGCACTTCAGAGTGTGCAAAATCGGGTGTCCATTTTTTTGTCATAATTTTTAATTTTAGTTTGTATTTAATATATGCTTTAATTTATTTCATAGGAACTTCTATAAGCAAAAGCTCAGCATTTTCTGTTGCAGTAATTAGTATTTTTTCAAAAGCAGATAAACCTATGGCATCTCGTCTTTTTAAGTGGTGTTCAGCAAGCATAACACTTCCTTCAAGCACCATTAAGAATAGTCCATTGTGTGATGTTTTAAGCGCATAATGAATACTTAAGTCTTGTTTAAGATCACATCGGTGAAACCAAGCATCCTGATTGATACGAAGTCCTGTTCCATCCGGTGAAACCAACGTTTGAATTTTATTTTCACGTTCAGCAGCTAAAAACGTTTTTTGTTCGTAACGAGGTGGCGTGTTTTTCGATTTTGGGATTACCCAAATCTGTAAAAAATTAACCGAATCTTCTTTAGATGCATTCATTTCACTGTGTACTATTCCGCTGCCGGCACTCATCAACTGAACATCTCCTGCTTTAATTATACCTTGAGTTCCGGTACTGTCTTGATGTTGTAATGTACCATATAGGGGAATTGAGATAATTTCCATTTGTTCATGTGAATGTGCCCCAAAACCAGCTCCTCCTTTTACTACATCATCATTTAAAACTCTAAGCATACCAAAGTTCATACGCTCCGGATTGTAATAACGAGCAAAACTAAAAGTATGGTAACTGTCTAACCAACCATGGTTTGCATGCCCGCGTGTTTCGTTTAAAAAAAGAGCTTTAATCATAAATTGTATTGTTTAGATAAAATAAAATTTGCCCTGTATCTAGATCCGAAATAACCCTAAAATGCGGGCTAACTCTTCATAATCATTTTTGGTACATGTTTTAAATTTTTTAAAAAAAAGTTTAGACTCTTCATCAATCAACAAAAGTGTATCAAGCCCCTTTTTTGTAATTTCAATATCAACCTGCCTACGATTGGTTTCACATAGTTCTCTTTTTACAAAACCTTTTTCACGCAACTTTTCAACCAACCTTGTGGAATTAGAATTTTTGTCAATCATACGCTCCGAAATATCTGCCAATTTCAATTTCCCCGGGAAAACCCCTCTTAATATACGCAACACATTATACTGCTGCGGTGATAAACTATGCGGTTTTAAACGTTGAATGTGTAGTGAATCAATCCAACTGGCGGTGTACATAATGTTAATTAGTGCTCTTTCTACTTCTGTATGAAATTTCTTTTGATTTATATATTCTTCTTTTTTCATACCACAAATGTAGCAACTATTATTGTATATACAATTATTGTATAGATGCTTTAATTTTATTTAACAAAAAGCAGTATATAAAATGAAAACGATTAATTTAAGTCCTTACAGCAATTTACTTCGAAAAACCTGCATGATAAAATTATATTACCAGAATTAAAATTATAAATTTGGCTCATAATTAAAGAGCAAAAATTGGGATCAGGAAATTTTAAGATTTATAAATCATCAGCTGGGTCAGGAAAAACTTATACTATAGTTAAAGAGTATATTTCACTGACATTGGGTTTTTCTTTAGAAGATAACATTAAGCATATACTAGCAATAACTTTTACAAACAAAGCTGCTGCAGAGATGAAAGAAAGAATACTGAAAACACTTCAGCAGTTCAGCAGTGGCGCACCTAATGGATCGTCTAAAATTATGTTTCAGGAGATCCGAGAAACTAAAAACATTTCATCTATAGAATTGCAACAAAGGGCTCAAAAAACATTAGACTACATTTTGCATCACTATAGTAACTTTGCTGTAAGTACTATTGATAGTTTTAACCATAAAATTATACGCAGTTTTGCTTTTGAATTAAAATTACCTATAAATTTTGATTTGGCTACTGATGCTGATGAAATGCTTCATTTAGCTGTGGATCGAGTATTAGGGAAAGCAGGGATTGAAAATGAAGTTAGCCTGGTTTTATTGAACTATATTGACGAACAACTTCAGGATGACAAGAGTTGGAATATTGATAAAAATCTCGAAAAAATTGGGAAACAACTGTTTAATGAACAAATTGAAGAAAATTTAAAATCAATTGAACACCTTACTCATACTGACTTTATTGAAATTAATAAAAAAATAAACGAGTTTATTTCCCAGTTCCGAAATAAAATTGAAAGTTATGGAGAAAATGCACTGCAGCTTATTGACAGCAATTCTATTCCGTTACAAGATATGGCTGGAGGAGAAAAAGGAGTATGTAAATACTTCAGTTACCTGAAAGAATTTAGGACTAAAAATTTAAGTCCCACTGATACTGTCATTAAAGCATTTGATAAACAAATTTTATATTCCACAAAAGCTAAAGCCGAGTCAAAAAGTGTTATTAATAAAATAACTCCAGAACTATCTCTCTTATTTCAAGAAACACAAGATTTTTTGGCTAACCAATTGAAAAAATATCTAGATTTCAAAACAATAAGAGCTAATTTATTCTTAGTGGCAATGCTCCGCGAGCTGAAAAAAGAAATAAAAGCTCTTAAAGAAAAAAATAATATTTTGTTTATCAGTGAGTTTAACAAGTTAATTGCAGCTTCAATTGCTAATGAGCCTGCACCATATATTTACGAAAAAATAGGAGAGCGGTATCAAGCCTTTTTAATTGATGAATTTCAGGATACATCCATTTTACAATGGCGCAATATTTTGCCCTTGATACACAATGCCCTATCACAAGGTTTTTTTAGCATGTTAGTTGGTGATCCTAAGCAATCTATTTACCGGTGGCGGAATGGCGCAGTAGAGCAGTTTGTAAAATTACCGAATTTACATGCTCCAGAGGGAATGAATCCTACACTTTTAGAACAAGAAAAGAGTTTAAAAAGGAGTTTTGAAGAGAAAGTGTTAAATACCAACTACCGCAGCTTGCCCAACATAGTACAATTCAATAATTTGTTTTTTGAGAGTGTAAAAAAAACAAGTGACTTTGACTTTTCTTCAATATATAATGAGGTAGAACAAAATATAGTTTCAAATGAAAATAAAGGTTCTGTTCACATTGCATTAAAAGATAAAGCTGGAGCTGATTGGATTTTGCAAAGAGTAAAAGAGGTGATTGATCTATGTCTTGAAAAGGGTTATGCAAAAAAAGATATAGCCATTTTAACTAGAAAAAATAAGCAAAGTAGTTTAGTAGCTCAATATCTTTTAAACTCTGGAATTGATGTTATTTCTAAAGAATCGTTACTTATTAGCTCATCTTTTGAAGTACGTTGTATCATTGAGTTACTCCGTTTTGTCGAGAATCCAGCAAACCAAATCAGCATTGCAGCTATCAGATATTATTTTATTACACAACTTAATTTCCAACATAACGAATTGTGTTTGAAAAATAACAGCAACGCCCTAATCAGCTTTTTTAATTTAAACTCCATTAAATTTAATACCGAATATTTAAAAAGTTTACCTGTTTTTGAGTTGTGTATGGAACTCATTATTCTTTTTAGGTTTAACCAAAAGCCTAATGTTTATCTAAAATTCTTTATGGATCAGGTTTTTAATTTGAATAAGAAAGAACAAAATATTCAATTTCTTATTGATTGGTGGGAAATTAAAAAAGTTGAACTCTCTATTACTGTACCTGAGGGAATTGATGCAATCAATCTTTTAACCATACACAAATCAAAAGGCTTACAGTTTCCTATTGTTATTATTCCTTTCGCTAATATTAATCCTACAAACGCACAAGAAGTTAAATATTGGGTAAACATAAATAATCCTGCATTTCCTCAATTAAAAAGTACATTAATTTCCCACAGCGATAGTCTTGATAAGTCATCATATAGTATGGCATACTCTCAGGAAAAAGAAAAAATTATGATGGATATAATCAATATGGTATATGTGGCTTATACGCGGCCGGAAGAACATTTGTTTATTATTTCAGATAAAGCGGGCAAAATGATTATGTTATTGGATTCTTTTATCGAGAGTAAAAAAATTTCATTCGAAGCAACAAAAATTGGAGAAACAGATTTTCAAAGTTATGGAATAATTCAAAACAAAGCATTAGCTCCTGATCACGAGAAAGAGACCGGGCATTTGAATATGCCTATAGAAAACACGAGCTGGCGAAAATATTTAAAAACGAAAAAATTTAAAATTCTTTCAGAAAATGAACATGAAGCTTTTAGTTTTGGTAATCTTATTCATCAACTGCTCGCTGAAATTAACTCATCAACTGATGTTTCTGAGGTTTTAAAAAAGAACAGAATAACCATTCAACAATATGGTTTTGACTATAAAAAAATATATGAAAAAATAGAAGAAATTATGGCTATACCTGAGCTTAATCAATATTTTGATGGAAGTTATTTTCTACGAAAAGAAAACACTTTGCTGCTCACGGATGGAAGCACTCTACGTCCTGACTTAGTTGCCATAAAGAATCAAAAAATAAGTATTATCGATTATAAAACTGGTGAGCGCCATGAACATTATGCTGAACAGTTAAAAAATTATGCAAAAGAATTAGAACAAATGGGCTACGAAATTGAAAAGCTTTTGCTTGTTTATACTGATCAGCTAAACACGCAAGAGATACTCATTAATTGAATTACAAAACGATGACGCAGACTCATGCTGAGCAATACTTTAAGCAACTTGACGGATTACGTTTTGTTGCTGTTTTGCTTATTATGGCAGTACATTGGCTAAAAATTTCATCAATTTATCAATACACTACCATTGCTTCTAATGTTTCGGTAGATATGTATTTTGTGTTAAGTGGTTTTTTAATTACTCGAATCTTATTATATCAGAAAATAAAAATTGAATCTCAAAAAAAAACCTTAGGGCAGTCGTTAAAAAACTTTTACGCCCGCAGGAGTCTCAGGATATTTCCTATTTATTATTTACTTCTTTTTTTATGTTTATTATTAAACATTGAACCAATTCGTAAAATTTACCCTTGGTTAATGACTTATACAACCAATTTTTTACACCTTAAAATAAATAATTTTGGCCCCTTTGCACACCTCTGGACTTTGTCAATTGAGGAGCAATTTTATTTATTCTTTCCCTTTTTTATTCTCTTTATTCCTAAAAAATTTTTACAGTCATTCTTGTTATTGGGGGTTGTTTCTGCTGTAGCAGCACGAGCTGTTGTTTTATTAATATTTGAAAACAGTACAGCCGTTTATGTAATTCCATTTTGCTGTGCTGATGCCTTATGTTTAGGAGGGTTAATGGCACATAGCTTGGTTTACCAGAATAACTTGGAACGTGTTCTTGAAAAGAAGTATTGGCTTATTTTAAGTATTCTGGTCTTTTTAATTTGCTGTTATCGATTTATTTATGTAAACCAAACAGATACCTGGGCATTTATATGGTTTCGGCTAAGTATCAGTGGTATGTGTGTGTGGCTAATTGGGACAGGAGTTTTAAATAGGTACCAAGGGTTTCCAAAATATTTTTTAGAACATAAGAGTGTTATGTACTTAGGGAAAATTTGTTACGGTATTTATCTATTTCATTTTATGGCTCCGTTTTTAACAGCGTATTTTTTAGAGCTCTTCCCAATTTTAAAAATAAGCTCACGGTATCTTGTTCTTGAAAAAGCCTTTATCAATTTTATTTTTTCTGTTACATTAGCCTCCCTATCATGGGAGCTTATAGAACAACCTATTAATCGCTATAAAAAAGTTTTTGTTTAGTATGATTAGCTGTCTTTACTGGCTCTAAATGCTTTTTACAATTAATTAAGGTGTATAATCATGCTGCTTGAGCAACAAATGGCATTACACTTTATAATTAAAATGTTGAGTAATATTTAATTTCAATCATCCTTAAAACAAGATTTTACACTATTTAGCGAACCGTAAATGGAAGTCTTAATACGGTATCTTTACAACATCTAAAAGAGAAAAAAGTTGAAAAAAATCCAAAAATTAAATCTTTTGCTAAAGTAAATTCAGGAATCATTACATTTGCACTCCCTAAAAGCCCGGGTGGCGAAATTGGCAGACGCACCATCTTGAGGGGGTGGCGAGAAATCGTGTGAGTTCGAATCTCATCCCGGGCACTTTAAAACAAAAAAAGCAGGCATTGCAGCCTGCTTTTTTTGCACATCAAAATATTACAACCCAAAACCATAATAGGCTCTAAAACCATTAGGATAAACGCCCTCAATCAACACCCCTCCTTTTTTACTTTCCAAAAAATTTAAGTCCTCTATTTCCGAAACCACTTTCTTATCAATACTGGTAATAATAAACCCTTCTTTAATACCCGAACGAGCTAATCTGCCATCTCCCAATTGTTTTATTTTTAACCCATTCGAAATTCTTAAACGCTGCATTTCTTCCTTACTTACGGGCTCAAAAACTGCACCCAAAGCTCTAACAACACTTGACTTCTCTACTTTAACCAAATCTGTATTGTTATTTCGATTTTTGAATACCAAAGTCATCAGTTTTTCTTTACCTGATCTAATAACGGTAAGGTCAATTTTATCACCTGGGCGGTACTTACTAACTTGCTCCTGTAACTCTGGAGAGCTATTAACCCGAGCATCTGCAATTTTTGTAATAATATCACCTTCTTTAATCCCTGCTAAATCAGCAGCACCCCCCTCGGTTAAACCTGCCACATATACACCCTGATATTGACTCAGATGTTTTTCCTCTGCAAGTTTACTATCAATTTCTCTAATACTTACGCCTATAAAAGCACGCTGAACAGTACCAAATTCTAATAAGTCGGCCATTACTTTCTTTACTATGTTTACCGGCACTGCAAACGAATAACCGGCATAGGAACCAGTATTTGATGCAATTGCCGAGTTAATGCCAATCAACTCTCCTGAGGTATTTACTAAAGCCCCTCCACTATTTCCGGGGTTAACCGCAGCATCTGTCTGAATAAAAGATTCTATGGGATAAGCCCCTTTGTTGGTATTGGCCTCCAAAATATTAATACTACGCCCCTTAGCACTAATAATTCCTGCAGTAACCGTAGAGGTTAGATTAAAGGGATTACCTACAGCTAATGCCCATTGACCAACTTTTACGATATCAGAATTGCCATAAATAATATATGGTAAACCTGTTTCATTAATTTTTAATAAGGCTAAATCAGTATTGGGGTCTCGACCAATAATTTCAGCATTATAGGTTTTGTTGTTGTTTAAGGTAACCTCAACTCTCTCGGCATTATTAATTACATGATTATTTGTTGCTATGTATCCATTGTCAGATATAATAACACCCGAACCAGATGACATTTGCTGAGGCCCGTTTTTTCTATAGGGATTATCACCAAAAAAGAATTGATACCAAGGGTCTGCATTAAAGCTGTCTTCTTTGAAGTAGGTTTTAATATGAACTACCGCATGTATTGTCTTTTCAGCAGCATCTTCAAAATTCACAATATTTTCCGGAGCTGCCCCGCTAGTAAATAAAACATTTTTAACAGGAACTTTACTCTCTGCACTAAATAATGGCTGCTTTGATGCTCCATTACCTTTAAACTGATTAAATAGGGCGGCTCCAGCAAATCCGGCTAAAACTGCCATTGCTATACTAACTATCTTTTTCATATTTCTGAAATATTAAATTAAACGATACTTATAGCTTTTACAAAAAGCAATCCATAATAGTTAAATGACAGATAAAAAGTTGTTAATTCAAGTTCAAATTTTTGTTAAGTAAAAAATCCTAAGCTTAAAAAACAATTTAGCACGAGCTGAAAATACTATTTTTCGTAAAAATGCATTTCATAAACATATTGATACACCTTTTCGGTTAATAAAAACCGAACATCTTTTTTGCTTTTTAGTGATTTACGGATGTATGTAGCCGACAACTCAATTTGTGGTGCATTTATTATTCTTATATTCTTGTGCTTCAAAGGAATCGTTTCTGTAGGAGCCCCAGGACGAGGATATACATAAACCTCATAACCATCTAATAAAGCATTATAATTTTTCCACTTAGGCAAACTATGGGCGCTATCACTACCCATAATTAATACAAAGGGTCTTTTGTATTTTTCAGTTAAATGAACTAAGGTGTCTATGGTGTATGAAGGTTGCTTTAGCTTAAACTCAATATCCGAAACTTTAAATTGAGGTTCATCTTCAACAGCTATCCGAACTAATTGCAAACGATGATGCTCCTCTAACAATGATTTTTTTTCTTTTAACGGATTTTGAGGACTTACCACAAACCATATTTCCTTTAAGTCATATTCATTCAAAATAAATTTGGCCAATATTAAATGTCCGTTATGAATGGGATTAAAAGAGCCAAAAAACAAGCCTGTTTTCATAGTGGTTGGGATTTCGTAATTGGTGTAGTGTACAAAATAGTAAATACAAATATAAAGCTCTTATCCTTTTCATTCTTTATTTACTGTTTATAAAATTATAGCCAGCTCTGTGTCATTTTTATTAATTTTGAGTTCCTAAATATGTGTTTAATATGATGAAATATCCCGGAGCCTTAAATTCAAAGCTCCCTACTATAGGCACCACCATATTTACAATAATGAGTCAAAAAGCTCAAGATAATCAGGCCATTAATTTATCACAAGGATTTCCTGACTTTCCTGTTTCTTCTGACCTTATTAATATGGTTAGTAAATATATGAAACAGGGTTATAATCAGTACGCACCTATGGCTGGAGTTATGAAGTTGCGTGAGGCTATTGCAGAGAAAGTAAACAATTTGTATTCGTGCATTTATGACCCGGAAAGCGAAATTACCATAACATCGGGTGCCACACAAGCTATACACACTGCTATTTCAGCAGTGGTTAAAGAAGGCGATGAAGTTATTGTATTTGACCCGGCATACGATTGTTATGTTCCCTCTATAGAATTAAATGGCGGTAAACCAATTTTTGCACAGCTTAATTTTCCCGATTACTCAATTAACTGGGAAGAGGTAAAAAAGCTAATTAAGCAAAAAACAAAAATGATTATTATTAATTCACCTCATAATCCTACTGGAAGCATCTTGTCGGCAAGTGATTTAATGAAGCTCGAAAAAATTACTCAAAATACAGATATTGTAATTCTCAGTGATGAAGTATATGAACACATCATTTTTGAAAATTACGAACATCAAAGCGTAGCTCGTTTTCCCAAGTTGGCCGAACGCAGCTTTATCGTATCTTCTTTTGGTAAAACCTACCATGCCACAGGTTGGAAATTAGGCTATTGTATTGCCCCCAAAAACCTAATGACCGAATTCAGAAAAGTGCATCAATTTATGGTTTTTTCTGCTAATCATCCTTTTCAAATGGCTTTAGCCGATTTCAACCAAAGGGCTGAAGAATACACGATGCTTTCTGAATTTTATCTCCAAAAAAGAGACTACTTCCGAGAACTAATCAAAGGGTCTCGATTTAAAGTTATGCCTTGTAAAGGAACCTATTTTCAGTTGCTTGGTTATGACACTATAAGTAAAGAAAGCGACCTAAAATATGCCGATTTACTGGTAACTCAGCAAAAAATAGCGGCTATACCCGTTTCTGTATTTTATCATAAGCCTCAAGATAATAAAGTACTTCGCTTCTGCTTTGCAAAAAGCAATGAAACCCTTGAAAAGGCGGCTAAAATTCTATGTAACATTTAAGTCATAATACAGTGGAAAATTTAACTATCAGCTTCATTCAATCTGACCTTCATTGGCATAACCCGAAAGATAATTTTGTTGAGTTTGAAGATAAAATAAATGCTCTTCAAAACTCTTCAAATCTTATTATTTTACCGGAAATGTTTACAACAGGTTTTACCATGGAACCTGAAAAAGTAGCCGACACTCCTGAAGGTGAAACTTTACAATGGATGAAAAAGATGGCTCTAAAAAGCAATGCAGTTATTACCGGAAGTTCCGTTATAAAAGACAAAGGGAATTATTACAACCGCCTGTATTGGGTAACACCACAAGGTACTTTTGAACAATATGACAAAAGACACCTTTTTAGAATGGCCAATGAAAACCAACATTATGCCGAAGGCATAACCCGTTTGGTGGCAAGTATTGATCAATGGAAAATTTGTCCTTTGATATGCTATGATTTACGTTTCCCGGTATGGAGCCGCAATGTAAAATGGGGTAACAATTTTGAACGAACACACCAGTATGATGTGTTGATATATGTTGCAAGCTGGCCAGAGAAACGAAGTTACGCATGGAAAAATTTATTAATTGCCCGTGCTATTGAAAATCAATGTTATGTATTGGGTGTAAACCGAATAGGAGTAGATGGAAACAATATTAGTTACACCGGAGACTCTGTAGTGCTTAATTATTTGGGCGAAGTAATTAGTAGTACCCCCTCCTCAATTGCCTGTACTGAAACAGTGACCCTTAATCTTACGGCACTTCAAAATTTCAGAAAAAACTTTCCGGCAATTCACGATGCTGATGCTTATGAGCTCAATCTTTAATAGTTAAATCATGCGGACTGCTGCGCTTTCCCTTTGCTTTTTCTGGTGGTGTTTACTTCTCCTTGCTTGTCAAACAAATCAAGGTAACTTATCAGATAAAAAACCAGAACAAATAACAGCAGCTTATACTATTTCAGACAGTATAAAACCGGGTGTTTTGGCATCAAAGGTGTTAATAAACAACGATGTATTAAACAGCTTTGCCATTTATTTACCTAAGAAATATCACAGAAACATTACCTGGCCTGTACTTTACTTCTTTGATTCTGGAGGCAATGGGGCACTTCCAATTATAAAATATAAATCATTAGCAGATTCTTTGGGGTTTATATTTATTGGTTCCAATGTTTCAAAAAATGGGCAGGCATTTGATGCGTCTATAGAAATATGGAAATATCTTAAAAACATGAGCTTGCAAAATTTTAGTATCGATAATAAGCGCATGTATGTAGCTGGTTTTTCGGGTGGCGCAAGAGTAAGTTGTGCTTTGGCCTCTTATGATCATCAAATTTCGGGAGTTATTGCCAACAGCGCAGGAACACAAAATTTAGAACAAATGTTACAACAACAAGCCGTTTTTATAGGTATTTCAGGGACAGGAGATATGAATCGTGCAGAAATGATAAATATTGAAAATTTCTTAAATGGGAGCACCTTAACCCACTATTATCTTGAATTTGAAGGAATTCATGAATGGTGTTCTATACCCATAATGAAAAAAGCACTCCTTTTATTAAATTTAAAAAGTTACAGTCTCAATCCGGATTTAGCAAACTCATATTTTATAGAACTTTTTATTCACGATGAAACCCAAATAATTGACCATTTGTTAAAAAGCGAACGTTACTTGGATGCGGTAAACGAAATTCAAATTCTACAAAAAAGTACCCAAATGTTTTCGAATTATTCCTCTCAATACAATACCGACACCTTGGTTTCAAACCCCATGTATATCAAACAAAAAAATGAGCTTCTTAAAATAAATGAAACAGAAATTCAACTACAGCAAGAGCTAGGGAATATTCTTACGAAAAACACGACACTTAATACCTGGCAATCTAAAATAATTATACTCAAAAAACAGTCTGAAGAAAAAACGCCTTATGCTCCTATGTATAAAAGAGTATTAGGGTATGCCAGTTTAATGTGTTACAGTCTCAGTACACGCTGTATTGTGGCAAAAGATTATAAAACTGCTGAATTTTACACCTCATGTTACCAAATAGCTGACCCTAAAAATGCCGAAGTTTACTTTTTTAAAGCCCTAATTTCCGGTTCTCAATTAGATACCTTGAGTACCATTCAAAACTTAAAAAATGCTGTAGATTTAGATTTGAATAACAAAAACAGAATCAGAGATCAAGTAGAGTTTACTTTTTTACAACAAAACAGTGCATATAAGAAACTGCTGAAAGAAATTGAATTTTAAAATATTTTTTGATTACAAATATTTTTTGTAATATTGCGCTCCCAAATTTTAAGGCTAAAATAGTTGAATCATGGATATTATTAAGTTTGTTGACGAACAGTTCAACGTAAAAAAAGAAATGCCAAACTTTAGATCTGGCGATACCATTACTGTTCATTATAAAATTAAAGAAGGTAGCAAAGAAAGAATTCAGCTATTCCAAGGTGTTGTTATTCAACGTCACGGTGTTGGTGCAGGAGAATCAGTTACCGTAAGAAAGATTTCTAATGGTATTGGTGTAGAGCGTGTACTTCCATTAGCATCACCAGCAATTGAAAAAATTGAACTCAATAAGGTTGGGGTAGTAAGACGAGCTAAAATATTTTACTTACGTGGATTAACCGGTAAAAAAGCACGTATCCGCGAAAAAAAGATGTAATTATTATCAAAGATAATCCGTTTAACAAAAAAACTCCATGAGTAATATCTCATGGAGTTTTTTTTGTTTGTATAGTTAACAATATTTTTAGAACACATAGTATTGTTTTAAAACGGCTTAAAATATATCATTCAAAAGTCTTATTTATCAAAACAACTGTACATTAACAACTATGTAAAGTATAGACAATTACATAAATTCTTTAGACAAAGTATATAATTATTAACAATAAAATTTTGCCCTCTTCAAAAAAAAATAATCAAACCCTTGTATTTAATTCAAGTTTTTTCTTTATGTTTGTCCGAAATTTTTGTTAGATGAAAAAGAAAGTACTTTTAGGATTTAGCATTGCCTTAGTAGCATTATTGATATTCACCCCCGATTTATTCGCAGCGGGTCCTCCAGTTGTAGGTCCTCCCCCGCCTCCAGGTGGTGGTGGTCCTCCTTGTTGGCCTCCTCCTTGTATTCCTATTGATGGAGGAATAGGTTTTTTATTTGCAGCCGGACTAGCTTTGGGTGGAAGAAAACTGATTAAATCCTCGAAAAAGGAAGCTTAGAGCATAGTTTTACTGATGTTAAAATATTTGACAGAAAATAAAATTCTGTTTTTTCTCATTAAAGCCTTCGGGCTTTATTTGTTTTGGTACATTCTGTACGATTTGTGGTTACACCCAAAAAGCACGCTTGACAATATTGTTTCTGAAAACTTAGCTTATTGGAGTTCATTAGTATTAGATTTAGGGGGATTTAGAACAATTGACTATAAAACAGTTAGTACTGATAATATTACAGTTATTGGTGTTGATGGCACTCATGGCTTGTGGGTAGGTGACCCTTGTAATGGAATAACACTTTTTGCACTTTTTGTAGGTTTTGTTATAGCCTATCCGGGGAGTATTAAAAACAAATTATGGTTTATTCCTTCCGGTATGATTCTAATTCATATAATTAACATCCTAAGAATTGTAAGCCTTTGTCTTATTGTGTATTATGCTCCCAACACTTTAGCCTTTAATCATACCTATACCTTCACCATATTGGTTTACGCCTGTGTTTTTGGTCTTTGGCTCTTATGGGCTAATAAATTTTCCAATACTAGAAATACACAAGTTAAGGTCTGAAAACTACTTTTAATTATGAAATTTAGTTTAAAAGATAGTATCTTCATTTTTATCTTAATTGTAGTTTTTATTGCTCTTGGATTTCTGAGAGACGCAACCTTTATGAGTATTAATAGTCAGTTGTATAAATTATATTTTAAAAACTACGACTACACCCTTCCTTCTTGGCTCTCCTATTTTAACTCATGGCCCTATATGAAATTATATTATTTTAAATATATTCTCACTGCTGCCTTCATAATTTTCTATTTTTTATTAAGTATAGCTACGGTTTATATTTTTACTGGTAGTTTTAAGCCTATTAAGTGGGTGCTTTGGGCTTATGGTATAGTTTTAATACTATCCGTATTTACCTATTTTGGGGGCTTGGCACTAAACCATTTTGAAAAAGGATATTTGTTTACGCGCAACCTTACCGGACTATTACAATCTCCCTTTATAATTATGATTATTATTCCTGCTTTAAAACTTGAAAATATGAACTCTAAATCACAACAATAATATAGTTTCAATTTCGTTTTAACACTTTAAAAATACTGAATTTTGTCTATTGAAGTTAACAATATAAGTAAACTTTACGGTCATCAAAAAGCTCTCGATCAAGTAAGTTTTTCAGTGAGTAAGGGTTCAATTACCGGCTTTCTAGGACCTAACGGGGCTGGAAAGTCAACAATGATGAAAATTTTGACCTGCTTTGTCCCCCCAAACTCTGGAGTAGCCAAGGTTTGCGGACTTGATGTTCAAGAAAATAGTTATGAAGTTAAAAAAAATGTAGGGTATTTACCAGAGCACAATCCTTTATACTTAGATATGTATGTAAAAGAATATTTAGCATTTGTTGCAGGTGTTCATAAAATAAAAAATATAGATATCCGTGTAAAAGAAATGGTTGAGTTAACCGGACTAACCATAGAACAACGAAAAAAGATAGGTGCTTTATCTAAAGGTTATCGCCAACGAGTTGGTTTGGCTCAGGCCTTAATTCACAACCCTCAAGTACTCATATTAGATGAGCCCACTACTGGACTTGACCCCAATCAACTTATCGAAATTCGCAATCTTATTAAAGAGCTGGGAAAAGAAAAAACAGTATTATTCTCAACACATATTTTACAGGAAGTTAAAGCCGTTTGCGATAATATTACCATCATTAATAAAGGTAAAATTGTAGCTAACAGCGATACGCACACACTTCAAACTAACCATAATAAAAATTCTATTTTAAAAGTCGAATTCGATCGCCCAATTACTTTAGCCGAACTTCAAAATATTTCTGGTGTTTTGTCAGTACAAAAAAAATCAGGAAACTCTTGGCACTTAAGTTTTTCAAAACAACATGATATCCGTCAAGAAATAATGAAATTTGCACTTTCCCAAAATTATACAATCTTAAGTATGCAAATACAAGAATTAAGCTTGGAAGATATCTTTCAAAAATTAACTAATTCTTGATAAAATCACTTTTTTTACCTAATTATTTTGATAAAAAATTACTATATTCGCAGCACTTTTTTAATTTTTAAAATTCAACCCGTACTATGTCATACTTATTTACTTCTGAGTCTGTTTCTGAAGGTCACCCAGATAAAGTTGCAGATCAAATTTCTGACGCTGTAATTGACGCATTTTTAACTTATGATAGCAACGCCAAAGTAGCTTGTGAAACCTTTGTTACTACGGGCTTAGTAGTTATTGGCGGAGAAATAAAATGCAATAACCAAGCTAAAGCCCATGTAGATTTGCAACATATTGCACGTAAAGTTATTAATCAAATAGGGTACAATAAATCTGAATATCAGTTTGACTCGGTAAGTTGCGGAATTTTAAATGCACTTCACGAGCAATCATCAGATATTAATCAAGGTGTTGAGAGGGCCAATGAGGAAGATCAGGGAGCCGGAGATCAAGGTATGATGTTTGGCTATGCATGTCGCGAAACAGACAATTATATGCCGCTTCCTTTGGAGTTATCGCATCTTTTACTTAAAGAACTTAGTGCCATCCGCAAAGAAAATAAAAAAATGAAATACCTGCGTCCGGATGCCAAGTCACAAGTAACCATTCAATACTCGGACAAAGGAAAACCAGAAAAAATTGAAACTATTGTTATTTCTACCCAGCACGATGATTTTGATACTGACGAAAAAATGCTGCGTAAGATTAAAGATGATATTTTAAATATTTTGATACCAAGAGTAAAGAAACTGCTTCCTGCCCGGGTAAAAAAACTATTTGGAAACGACATTAAGTATCATATTAATCCTACCGGAAAATTTGTAATTGGTGGGCCGCATGGTGACACCGGGTTAACCGGTCGTAAAATTATTGTAGATACATACGGAGGTCGCGGGGCACATGGTGGAGGAGCATTTTCAGGAAAAGATTCTTCCAAAGTGGACAGAAGTGCTGCTTACGCCACACGACATATAGCCAAGAATTTAGTAGCTGCTGGTGTTTGTGATGAAGCCTTAGTACAAGTTGCTTATGCTATTGGAGTGGCACAACCCGTTGGGCTATATATAAACACATACAATACAGCCAAAGCACGCAATAGTGAAAATAAAAAACTAAGTGATGGAGAAATTGCTGAAAGAGTTTCAAAAATATTCGATATGCGCCCAAGCGCAATCGTAAAACGATTCGGTCTAAAAAATCCTATTTACAGTGAAACTGCAGCCTATGGTCACATGGGGCGTACGCCAGGAAAAGTTTCCGTTAATGGTAAAGAGTATGATACATTTAGCTGGGAAAAGCTGGATTATGTTGATAAACTGAAAAATGAATTCAAATTAGAGGAGCAAAAAGCAGTAACAGCTTAGTCTCATTTTAATACAACAAAATAAAAAAAGCGGAGTTTTTATACTCCGCTTTTTTTATTTTGTTAAAAAGAGTTTAATCCTATTTAAAAAACTAAAAAAACTTTTTTAACAATAATAGTTTCCATAGTTTTGCGCTCGATTTTTGGTTTATAAAATGACTACAGACGAAAAGATACTTTTAGGAACACAAGATTTAGTCTTTAGATTAGGAATAAAATCACTTACTATGGATGATATAGCCAAACATCTTGGTATGAGCAAAAAAACAATTTATCAGCATTTTACCGATAAAGATGATTTGATTCAAAGGTTGATGGACTTTGTTTTGGTATTGAATCAGGAGCGAATGGAAAGAATTATTTTGGAAAGTAACGATCCCATTCATGAAATAATTGAAAGTATGAGGCTTATGACATCCATTTTTTCAAAAATAGCCCCAATACTTTTTCATGATTTACAAAAGTATCATCCTGTAGCTTATCAAAAATTTAAATCTTTTAAAGAAAGTCAAATTCTTATAATAATAGAACAAAACCTAAAAAAAGGTCAGGAATTAAAACTATATCGAGATGATATGAATATAAAAATTATATCCCGTTTGCGTTTGGAACAAATTGAGTTAGCCATAAACTTTACAACTTTTCCACCTGATAAATTCAGCCTGGTAGAGGTACAGCAGCAACTATTTGATCATTTTTTGCATGGAGTTTGTACCCTAAAAGGGCATAAAATTTTAAATAAATATAAAGAATTAAATGAAGAAGAATAATTTACCACAAGCATAGTATGAAAAAAGCAAAAAAAACAACTCCCTATTTTTTGTGTGCAGCATTCCTTTACCTTTTTGGTTACGAAACGGCCCAGGCACAGTCGTTTACTTTACAGCAAGCACAAGAGTATGCCGTTAAAAACAACACTGCTTCAGTTAATGCAAAATTAGATGTTGATTTAGCTAAAGCAAAAAAGAATGAAGTAACCGGAATTGGGCTTCCACAAGTTAACGGTAGTTTTGATTTAAAAGATTATGTAGCCTTACCTACTTCTTTAATTCCTGCCGAGTTTGTTGGTGGACCTAAAGGCACATTCATCCCACTAAAATTCGGGACTCAGTATAACGCTACAGCCGGAATCTCAGCAAGTCAGTTACTTTTTAACAGCGATTATTTAGTAGGCTTACAAGCATCAAAAACGTATATGGAGCTTGCCCAAAAGGCCGAGTCAAGAACCAGAATAGAAACTATTAGTAGTGTATCAAAAGCCTATTATGGTGTTTTGGTAGCCAAAGAGCGTTTTAAATTAATTGATGTAAATATTACTCGTTTAGAACAAATGCAAAAAGAAATGAAAACCTTGTACAACAATGGTTTTATCGAAAAAATTGATCTCGATCGGGTAGAAGTAAATTACAATAACTTATTGGTTGAAAAGGAAAAAACAACCCGACTAATTCATCTTAGTGAAGCTTTACTAAAATTTCAAATGGGAATGAATCCCGATCAAACCATTGAACTTAACGATTCCTTAGGAACTTTTTTAAATAAACTTACAGCATATACTAACGTAAAAGCCAATCCTTCATCACGCATTGAGTATTCTTTATTAGAAACACAAAACAAACTGAATGAGTTGGATTTAAAAAGATATCGCTTAAGCTATTTACCTAATTTGGTAGCCTATGGGTCGGCCACAGCTCAAGCACAAAGAACTCAGTTTGATATTTTTGATACCAAGCAAAAATGGTTTCCTATTGGCGTAATTGGGGTTACCTTAAACTTGCCTGTTTTTGATGGCCTTCAAAAAAATTACCGTATTCAACAAGCTAAGATAAGCTTACTCAAATCAAAAAACAGCCTAGATCAAACGCAGAAAGCAATTGTATTAGAAACCAATAATGCCAATACATCCTATACCAACGCTTTGGCCACGTTAAAAATTCAGACTCGAAACATTGAACTTGCCGAAAATGTTTATCAAACAACTAAAATAAAATATGAACAAGGACTTGGGTCTAATTTAGAAGTTATAAATGCTCAGGCTTCATACCGCGAAACACTGGTAAATTACTATGCCTCTATTTATGATGCTTTAGTAAGTAAAACCGATTTAGATAAAGCACTTGGAAATATTAAATAATAAAAACAATAATACCCTATACACATTATGAAAAAAGCTCTTTTATTTATTTCTGCCACAATCCTATTCGTATCATGCGGCAATAAAGGAAATATAGACAAGAAACAAGCCCAACTCGAAAAGCTCAAAAAACAACAAAGTGAACTTGCTGCAAAAATTAAAGATTTAGAGGCATCTATTTTAGCAGAAGGAAAAAATACAGACTTGACAAAATATAAAAATATACTCTTTACTGAAGTAAAACCTCAGGAGTTTATTCATTTTATTGACATTCAAGGAAAGATTGATGCTGATGAGAATATTACGATTAGTGCCAAAATGCCCGGTAATGTTAGTAAGATTTATGTTAAGACCGGAAAACAAGTAAAAACGGGTGAATTATTAGCCGAATTAGACAATGCAACCATAGTGGCCGGTATTGATGAATTGAAAACCGGGATGGCTTTAGCAAATACACTTTACGAAAAGCAAAAAAGTTTATGGGAACAAAAAATTGGCACCGAAGTGCAGTATTTACAAGCAAAAACCCAAAAAGAATCATTAGATAAAAAACTGGCTTCGTTATACGAGCAACTGGAAATGACTAAAATTAAATCTCCAATTAACGGAATTATTGATGATGTTATGTTGAGAATAGGACAAACCACAGCCCCTGGAGCCCCGGCCATACGCATTGTTAACATGAGTACTTTAAAAGCCAAAGCTGATATAGCAGAGTCTTATGCCAGTCGAGTAAAAGAAGGAAATGATGTAACTATTGTTTTACCGGATATCAACAAAGAAATAAAAGCACACGTTACCTACAGCGGCAAAGTAATTAATCCGCTTACTCGAAGCTTTACCGTTGAAGTAGCATTAGAAAGCAATCAAGATTTGCATCCTAATATGATGGCTATTGTAAAAATTGCTGACTACAGAAAAGAGAATACCATAGTGGTTCCGATAAATACCGTTCAAAATAGCGAAGAGGGGCAATTTGTAATGATAGCTGTAAATCAAGGAAACAAACTAATAGCCGAGAGAAGAAAAGTTCAAGTAGGGCTTTCCTATAACGGAAATATTGAGATACTTTCTGGTTTAGATCCGGCTGATAAGGTTATTACCACAGGCTATCAGGAACTTAACCAGGGAGACGCACTTGTTACAAAATAAAAATATCAAATACATAGTCCTATAATTTATGAAAGACTTAGAAAAAGAATTTAAACCAACCACCTGGAGTATCAATAACAAAACAAGTATTTTTGTTTTAACGGTTATTATTACCCTTGTAGGAATAGTTTCGTTCAATAATTTGCCGAAAGAAAAATTTCCTGATGTGGTTATTCCAACTATTTATGTAAGCACAATTAATGCCGGAACATCTCCTTACGATATAGAAAATTTAATTACCAAACCTATTGAAAAAGAAATAAAAGCTATTTCAGGGGTTGAAAAATTAACATCTAACTCTATTCAAGACTTTAGTAATATTATAGTAGAGTTTGACACTGATGTAGATGTTGCTGAAGCCAAACAAAAGGTAAAAGATGCTGTTGATAAAGCGCGTACCAATTTGCCTACTACGCTTACAAAAGAACCCAATGTACAGGAAGTAAATTTTTCTGACATGCCGGTTATGTATGTAAATATTTCCGGAAATTTTGATTTGAAAAAGCTAAAAAACTATGCCGAAGATATTAAGGATGAGTGTGAGGCTATGAAAGAAATAACCCGTGTTGACATTGTAGGTGCCTTAGATCGTGAAATACAGGTAAACGTTGACCGATATAAAATGGAAGCTGCTGATGTAACTATGGCAGATGTTCAGCGTGCTATTGGTTACGAAAATATGACCATAAGCGGGGGCCAGATAGATATGGATAATATGAAAAGAAGTATTGCCATTAAGGGTGAATTTAAAGATGTGGCGCTTATCAATGAACTTGTTATTCGTTCGCAAAGTGGTGCTATCGTTTTTCTTAAAGATATAGCCGAGATAAAAGACAGTTACAAAGAACGTGAAAGTTATGCGCGCTTAGACCACGAAAAAGTAATTACATTAAATATTATTAAACGCTCGGGCGAAAACCTAATTGAAACGTCAGATAAAGTGCGGGGTGCAGTTGAAAAATTACAAGCAGAAAGATTTCCAAAAGATTTAAAAATTACCATTACCGGAGATCAGAGCACCAGTACACGAACTACCCTAAAAGATTTAATAAACACGATTATTATTGGCTTTGTATTAGTACTTTTAATTTTGATGTTTTTTATGGGAGTAACCAATGCTTTTTTTGTGGCATTGTCAGTTCCCCTAAGCTGCTTCGTGGCTTTTCTCACCTTCCCTTCTTTAGGCTTTGCACTAAATATGATAGTTCTCTTTGCATTCTTACTGGCATTAGGTATTGTGGTAGATGATGCTATTGTAGTAATCGAAAACACACATCGTATATATGATAACGGAAAAGTAGAAATAAAAAAGGCAGCAAAAGTTGCTGCAGGCGAAATATTTCTACCCGTACTTACCGGAACATTAACAACTTTAGCACCATTCATTCCATTAGCCTTTTGGAAAGGAGTTATTGGTAAGTTTATGTTTTATTTACCAGTAACTTTAATTATTACCTTACTCGCTTCTTTACTTGTAGCCTATATTATAAACCCGGTTTTTGCCGTGCAGTTTATGAAACCACACGAAGATGAAAACCTCCCTGAAGTAAAAGCTAAAAAACTAAAAGGCTTAAAAATAAATATAATTATTTTGGCAGTAGTGGCACTTATCTGCTATTTATTAGGGAGCATTGCAATGGGTAATTTTGTAATATTTCTAATATTCTTAACAGTACTGAATCGTTTTGTTCTTCAAAAAGCAATTTTTAAATTTCAAAATGGTATTTGGCCCTCAGTACAAAATAGTTATGAAAAAACTATGAAAAAATTAATAATTGGTAAGAGGCCAATTTGGCTGCTAATAAGTGCTTGCTGTTTATTAGTATTTAGTGTAATATTATTAGGAATTGTGAAGCCAAAAGTAGTGTTCTTCCCTGAAAATGAACCAAACTTTATATACACATACATTACTTTGCCAGTAGGAACATCCGTTAACTACACCGATTCTATTACTAAAATAGTAGAGGATCGAATTTTTAAAGTAATCTCACCCGATGGCAAACCCAATCCTATCGTAGAAAGTATTATTAGTAATGTGGCCATTGGAGCCACAGATCCCAATAGTGGCGATAGAAGTACGGCACCTCATAAGGGCAAAGTAAGCGTTGCCTTTGTAGAGTTTGAGAAACGTGAAGGCAAATCTACTGCGGCATACCTAGGAAAAATTCGTCAAGTTGTTAAGGGTATTCCGGGGGCCGAAATTATTGTTGACAAAGAAGCCAATGGTCCACCAGTTGGGAAACCTGTTAGTATTGAAATTACAGGCGATGATATGGATCAATTAGTAGAAACTTCCAAAAAACTAAAAACATATCTCGATTCCATTCAAATACCCGGAATTGAAGAATTAAAAAGTGATTTGCAAAATATAAAACCCGAAATAGAAATTAAAATAGATCGTGAGCGCGCCAACCGCGAAGGTATTAGCACAGGACAAATTGGAATGGAAATTAGAAATGCAGTATTCGGAATCGAAGCCTCAAAGTATAGAGATGACAATGATGAATACCCTATTCAAATACGTTACAGAGAAGATCAAAGAAATAATATTGATGACCTTTTAAATTTAAAAATTACCTACCGAGATATGAATATGGGTGGTATGATTCGGCAAATCCCTTTAAGTACAGTAACCACAATAAAATATACCAATACTTTTGGAGGTATTAAAAGAAAAAATCAAAAACGAATTATTACTATTGACTCAAACGTCTTAAACGGCTACACAGCTAATGAAGTAGTAAGCACGGTTCAATCGGCACTAAAAAACTTTCAGCTCCCTCAAGGAATCGCAGTAAGTATGAGTGGCGAACAAGAAAAACAAAAAGAAACAAGCGCCTTTTTAGGACAAGCATTATTAATTTCACTTGGGCTTATGTTTTTAATTCTTGTAACCCAGTTTAACTCTATCAGTAAGCCAATAATCATATTATCTGAAATTATTTTTAGTGTTATTGGTGTGTTTTTGGGCTTAAGCTTATTTAATATGAGTGTTTCAGTGGTTATGACTGGTGTTGGGGTGGTAGCTCTTGGGGGTATTATTGTAAGAAACGGTATCTTGCTGGTGGAGTTTACCGATTTACTCATTGAACAAGGGGTTGCCGTTGAAGATGCCGTAGTTGAAGCCGGTAGAACGCGGATGACTCCTGTTATTCTTACTTCATCAGCCACCATTTTAGGGCTTATACCCTTAGCTGTGGGTTTTAATATTGATTTTGTTTCGTTATTTGAGAGCTTTAAACCCCATATTTTCTTTGGTGGTGATAATGTGGCCTTTTGGGGGCCTCTAAGTTGGACTATGATATTTGGATTAAGTTTTGGCACCCTGTTAACCCTATTTCTGGTTCCGGCAATGTATTTGCTCTCATACAAACTCAAGAAAAAACTTGGGCTAGTCCTCCGTAAAAACTAAGTATCCAATAAAGGGCTTGTTAAATATTTTAACAAGCCCTTTATATTTCATAAATATTTCTTAAATTTACTCCTTTAATGCTTCATTATGGGTAATAACCGAAGTAATGTATTTACGCTTGTCTTTTTAGGGATAGTTGTATGGTTATTTTCATCTTCATGTCTTAAGGGTAATTTTGATTTTAAGAAACTGAGTAAGTCCTATTGGAAGCCTGATTTGGCTATTCCTCTTGTGAACTCTTCAATGTCGTTAAAAAACATTTTAACCCTAAGCAACAGTAACAATAATATCCAAGTTGACGCTAATAACTTTATAACTTTAGTTTATAAGGGAAATTTATTTTCTATGCGGGCCGATGAGGTGGTTGCTATCCCCGACCAGCCTTTCTCTTTTAATTTTTCTTTACCTAATACCGCAGTAAGCGCCTTTAATCTTCTTCCGGATAGCTCCAGTTATACCTTAAATCCTGCCATTTCCAATACTTTTAATTTTAATAGTGGTTCTTCAGATTCTTATATTGATTCTCTGCATTTAAAATCATGCCTTCTTGTATTGAATCTGACCTCCGCATTTCAACATCCGTCAGAAGTTACTATTCAAATTCCGGATGCTAAAAAAAATGGGAACTCTTTTTCAACAATAGTAAACCTACCGGCAGCAGGTAGTAACCCGGTAACGCAAAATGCAAATTTTGATTTATCAGGCTATACTATAAACATGCATTCAGGGGGTTTACCAAATACCCTAAAAGTGGTGTATGGCTTAAAACTCACAAAAGGGAATACAGCTATCACCTCAGGACATAATAATATGGACATAATCATGAGTATGTCTAATATTACTTTCAGTCGTTTATATGGGTCTATTGGTCAAAAATTAGTTGCCCCTGATACCGATACGATTCAAGTTTTACTGTTTAATAATAGTTTATCTAGTGGCTCATTTTCACTTGTTAATGCCAGTATGGCTATAAACATTTCTAATTCTTTTGGTGTTCCAATAAGAGCAAATTTTGAAAAGCTGCAAGGTTACAGCCCTAATTCACAAACTCCAATTATTCCAATAACAAGTCCTATTTTTAACAATCCTTTACCTATTAATACTCCCCAACAGATAGGTCAATCCGCTAATAGCTCCATTCTCTTAACTTCTTCAAACAGCAATATTTTAGATGCTCTGGGAAACATGCCAAAGTATTTAATTTATAAGGTTGACGCTCTTTCCAACCCCCCACCCCCATCAGTACAAATGCAAAATTTTATTCAAGACAGCAGTCGTTTTAAGCTGGATGTGGACATAAATCTTCCATTAGAAGGAAAATTAAAAGATTTACTTTTTCAGGATACTATTCAATTTAAGTTTATTGATGTTGATGAATTAGAATCATTAGGTCTCAAGCTGTTTTTTAACAATGGATTCCCTATTGAAACCAAAGTTCAGGTGTACTTTGCTGACGATTCGGGTCAGGTACTTGACTCTCTTTTACAGGATCCAGTAGTGTTGGCATCTGGCAATGTAGGTGCCGATGGGCGAGTAACAAGTCCAACAATCAAAGTGTCGGAAATAAACTATCCTGAAGAAAAAATTCAACGCTTAAAGCAAGTTCGGAAAATATATGTAAGAGCAGCAGCTAGTACTTATGACAATGGGAATAAAAATGTAAAAATTTACTCGGATTATAGACTGGATTTAAAAATTTCGGGACGTGCAAAGCTTCGATTCAAATTTTAGTGAATTATTATGGATTTATCAAACGAGGTTGTTTTTAATAAAAATAATATTTACATTCGCAGACGAATATATTTAAGGATGAAGAAATATATATTAATAAGTTTACTCCTTTTGCCTTTTTTTTCAATGGGACAGCAATGGAAAAAATACAGGAAAGAGGTACTTTTGGGTTCCGGAGCATCTAATTTTTTAGGTGATTTAGGAGGTGCTGATCAAATTGGTACACACCTTATGAAAGATTTGGAAATTTCAATGACTCGTCCTCTTGTTGCCGGTGGCTATCGCTATAAAATATCACCTACTATTGCCGTTAAAGGTTTTGGAGGATGGACACGCCTCACCGGAAACGATTTGCTTACTGCTGAACCTGCGCGCAACAACAGAAATTTAAGTTTTCGAACCAATATTTTTACCGCAAGTGCTCATTTTGAATATTCGGTTATAGAAGAAAAAGTAAAATCAAGATACGCTCGTAGAGGTAAAAAATTTCCTTTAAACATATACTTTTTTGGAGGTGCCGGTCTGTTCTACTTTAACCCCGAATCAAAATATATTGATAATAAATGGTACAAACTAAAACCTTTACACACCGAAGGTCAAGGATTGCCCAATAGTGAGGCAAAAAGTTACTCATTAGTACAATTCTGCATTCCATTAGGGGTGGGTTTCAAATATCCTATTACCCGCGAATGGAGTGTCGGATTAGAATATTCAATATACCAAACCTTTACCGATTACATTGATGATGTAAGTACTTATTATTACGATAACAAAGCTATACGGGCAGCATATGGTGATATAGCAGCTTATTTTGCCGACCCATCAACTACGCCTACACGAGAGGCTCCTATTAAAGGTGGAACAAACCCCGGTGAAAAAAGAGGAGAGTTAACTTATAATGACTCTTTTATGCTTGCTTGGCTTCATGTTAGCTACAAACTTACTGGAACCAGTAAATCAAGGGTTAAGTTCTAATCTCATTCATAAAGGTCTTGCTTAATAAGATCTTTTCTTTATGCTCATTAAATCTCCTCAAACAGAATGTGAATGGGAACAGTATTTTCATTTGAGATGGCTTATTCTTAGAGCACCATGGCATAAAGATATAACAACTGTAAAAGATGAAATGGAAGACCTAAATCATGTTTTTCACGCAGCCGCTTGGGATCAAGAAAAAGTAATTGGCGTAGGAAGGCTTACCGTTTTTGAAAATTTAAGCGCTCAAGTTAGATATATGGCTGTAGCCCAACAATATCAAAGAACAGGTGCAGGAAAAGCTATACTAGAATATTTAGAAGAAAAAGCACGACAAAATAAAGTTGAAAAAATATTTTTACAAGCGCGTGAAAATGCATTGCCTTTTTATCAAAACCAAGGATATAGAGTACAAGAAAAAACCTTTCTTCTTTTTAATACAATACAACATTTCTTAATGACAAAAGAACTCTAAAATCGGTTTAAAAGTATGCAAACAATTACTTTACCTGACTTAAAAAACAAGGAAAATACAACTAATAAAGTTGCGTAAAAAACTACCATGAAGTATCAAAACAAACGAGAAGTAAATTAAAAACTAAGAAACTGCTGCAAAATGGGCTTAGAACTCTGGAAATACTACACTAGATAGCACATTAGATTTTTTAGGTTTAACCATATAAGACAACATTTGGGGGGCTTTTACCTTGGACAGTTTATGCAATATTACCCACTCTATATACATTATGAACTAAAAAAATGCGTTTATTTATTTGGGCTTTCATACTAAGCGTGCTGTTCACACATCTTGCAGATGCACAAAGTCATATCAATAGGGCTCATTCAGATACAGCAGCTATTCTCGGGCTGCTTTTCCAAAAAAAGCTGCTTCTCGTTCCTGATGAATATTCTTTAAACGAAATACAGCATATCCCTTCCATGGCACCAAAAATAAGTTATGATGCACAAACCGGACATTGGACGGCAATTTCTCAAAGCTATAAACAAAGCCATAAAAGGAGATACCGAAAAACAAATGGTTGCACCATAGTTACAACGCTTGTTGTGAAAGTATCTGATCGAAGCCATAAGGTGGTATCAAGAAAAAAGCAAAAAACATTAATCCCAAATTTCGAATAACTCCAATTTATGAATAAGCTTCATACCAATAAAAACAAAAAAAATACGTACGTTTGATCATACATTTTTCTTCTCAAAACTTCTTGCCTTTGAATTATGTTAGCTGAAAAAGAAATTATATTTCGTTTGCTTTTAGCAGCCTTATTTGGCGCTCTCATAGGATTAGAACGCGAAAGGAAACATTGGGCTGCCGGGCTAAGAACACACATGATGGTTTGTGTAGGATCTTGCTTGGTAATTATTGTATCGGCCTTTGGCTTTGCCGAAGTTTTGCCCTTAGAGCATGTTTCTTTTGACCCCTCAAGAATAGCCGCTCAAGTGGTAAGTGGTATAGGTTTTATTGGAGCCGGAACAATTTTATTTTCAAAAGAGGGAACCATTAGAGGTTTAACTACTGCAGCCGGATTGTGGACTGTAGCTGCTATTGGTTTAGCAACTGGAAGCGGTTTGTATTTTGCTGCCGGAGCAACGACCGTTATTGCATTAGTTATTTTATGGGCTTTACAGCCTTTAGAAAGGTTTTATATAAATAAGTTCTCCCAAAAAAAAATTAAAATAATAGCCCGACAAAACTTAACAGAGAGTCCTATTTTAAAAAATATTACAACCCATTACAAACTTAAAATTCAGACTTTCTCGTTTGATAAAGATAAAGCACAATACCTTTGTATCTTAGCAGGTGAGAACTTAGATTGGACTAAATTAAATGCCATAATTGATACCCTAAAGGATGAATCTTCAGTTCAGGAGATAACCTTGGAGCAAGTTTAAATAAAAGTAGTTTACAAGGAAGGGAAACACTATCTCAGTAAAACTATTTTTCCTTGATAAGATCGGCTGTTTCCCTTGATATCAATGAGCGAAAGAATATACACATAAACCCCTTGTGGTGAGGCAACACCATTGTAAGTCCCATCCCATGCATCATGCAGCCCGTTAGTGTGGTAAATGTTTTCGCCCCAGCGATTAAATATCTGGAAAGTGTACTCTTTAACTCCTATTGATGAAGGTAAGAAAACATCATTCAGGCCATCTCCGTTAGGGGTAAAAGCATCTGGTATAAACAATCTGAATTCGGGCGATATATATACAGTAATGCTGGTGCTATCTATACAGTTTAGCTCATTTTTTACGATTTGAGTTACTTTAAAAAAACCGGTATCGGTAAATGTGTGCGTATAGTTACACTGTTCCGTATATGTTCCATCACTAAACTGCAAAGCACAATTCGTTGCCCCTTGCGATATATCTGAAAATGTAATAAACGGATCAAAAATGCTGGCCTCGGTAGGATTGGCTACTAAACCCGCTTGTGGATATGCTATTACCTGAACAGCATTAGGATAAACAAAAGTAGAGGTATCCTTACATCCAGTAGTTGTAATTACAGTTAGTGTAATGGTATAATTACCCGGATTTTCGTACGAATGGCTCGGATTGGGGGTATTCATGCTGCTGTTATCTCCCAAATTCCAGTTGTAAATCATAGGCGTTGCAGCAGTACTGCTGTCAATTAGTTGTACATAAACCGGAGCACAACCTAAACCACCTGAAATACTAAATTTTGCCTTTGGGCTGTCGTATAATCCTACCGAGTCGGTAACCGTTTTAACACAGCCATACTGGCTCACAGTTAAGCTTATAGGATATACCCCTAACTGCGAATAAACGATGTTAGATACATCTGCACTCGAAGAAGTGGCTACGGAGGCTGTGTTTCCAAGGTTCCATTCAAAAGTAGCATCACTGGTATATGCCCCAGCAGCTTGAAAATTAAAACTGTTGTCCAAAAAGCATTGATCTTCGGCTCCTGAAATTAATGGATTTAGTAATGGGAAGACCCAAAAATTAAGTTGTGTTGTGTCGCTACAAAACCACTGGTTATAAGCAATTAACGATACCGTATAAATTCCTGAATCGGGGTAAATATATTGGGGTTGAAACAAGTGGCTGGTGTCAGAAAGTACATTATTAACGCCAAAATTCCACATCCAAGCATTGGCACTATCTGAATTGTTTTCGAACTGAATCTCATATCCAACACAATATTGATTGGCAGCCGATATTTGAGCCGTTGGTTTACTTACGGTTGGGAGTGTTTTAGTAAGCGTTTCGGTACACCCGTATTGTGAAACTGTTAAAGTTACCTGGTTGGTTCCCAGCAAGCCTAAGTGTATGTTATTGGGGTTTTGTTGTGCACTTGTTGCAGGAAGTGAGTTTACTCCAAAATTCCATAAAAATGATGCATCATTGGTAAATTGTCCTGATGCGGTAAAATTAAAACTATTTCCTTCAAAGCATTGACCGGGAGGCGGGTTAAAATCAGGGCTTAGCTTAGGGTACACTTCAAACACAGCATAAGAAGTATCGTAGCAGTTTCCAGCAGGGTCATAAGCTACAAGCATAACATTATAAATGCCGCTATCGGGGTAAGTATAGCTTGTGCTTATTAAGTTAGATGTGTCGGCAGTAGTAGTGGGGTCACCAAAATTCCAAAAATAAGTATTGGAGTTTACACTGGCAGCTCCATTAAAGTCAACCGTATAGCCATCGCAAAAAACTGTTTGAGCCGGAATTGAGGCAATAGCAGCATTACAAGATAAAATATTAAATTGAAAATCGCGTTTATTCGTACTAATTAAAACCCCATTACGGTACTCGCTAACACATACACCAACTACATATTGCCCAATGGTATTTGGAGTTCCGGTAATATATCCGGTATTTTGATTAATCACTAATGCCGGGTTGGCATCAATGGGGTAAGTAGCCGAATAGGTTGGTAAATAATTTACCAGAGGTAATGGTGGGGCGCTTGGTGGATTGGGAGCCGGGTCAAGAGTAGAAGCACCGGCAAAAGGCTCACAAAAGCTGTAAACCAACTCATCTCCATCGGGGTCGGTAGCTGTATGGTCAAAATTAAAACTTACATTACTACATAAAAACAAAGGAGGAAAGTTAGTATATCTTGGGCTGCTGTTGCAAGTTGCAATAGCCGGATCGGGTATGTGTGCCAAATAGCTGGAACCTGTAGCTCCTGGATCGTCCAAATTAGTAATAGTTCCATTGCGGCAACATCTTTGGTAAACCAAATTATACCCTCCGGTAAGTGGTGGTAAGTTTACTATTTGTTCATAAACAGCCTCTTCAACACAAATATCCGAAGGCGGAATCAAACAAGGACTAATAATGGTTGGTGGCACCGGATTGGCCCCGTTATGGAACATACTTAATGTATTAAGCAAGGTACCCGATGCATTAAAAATGCCAACATAAGCAGGAGCATCAAAAGGGGCTTGCCCATTAAAGCAATCACGATAAAGTTTAAGTGTTATCTTGTAATTATTGTTTCCCAGGCATGTGTAATAAATCTCTCCGCCTACAATATGTGTTGCCGAAACGCTTAAGGGCATTAAGAAACAAACAAGGACAATATATAGAGACCTAGCAGCCCACAAAACAAAACAATAAAAATGTTACAAAATCACACCACGCTACTTAATTACTTGAAAGAACCCTTTTTTAGGGTCAATAGTACCCAACTCTAAGGTAAAATAATAAACTCCCGGATTAAGCTCAACAGGAGCCCAATTGTTCTGATAATTATCAGACTCATATATCTTGTTTCCCCAGCGATTAAAAACTTCGAGCTTAGGTTGAGGAAATAATTCTATGTTCGTAAACACAAGATATTGATTTTCGGCATCACCGTTAGGAGTTATAATATTAGGAACAACTACATCACAATCTGTTCTTAGGGGTACATTTACTGTGTCAATTGCAGTAACTCCGCATAAGTCTGTAACAGTAATCAAATAGCTTATGGTGTTTTCAATAATTGGACTTATTGATACACCGGTATTATTATCGAACCCGGCTAAAGTAGTCAAGTCTTGCCATAAATAGCTATATGAACCGGCACCTCCTTCGGCTATTACACTTAGCGTTACCGGATTCCCTTTGCACACCGTAGTATCCTTGCTTGCCTTAGCCAGCAATTCAGGATTTACGGCTATTAATACTTTAACCGAATCCTTTACCGGAGCTTGATTACAAGCATCAGTCATAGTTAAATAATAAGTAGTTGAAACAGCCGGCTGTGCAATAGCTGCACTATCACCCGAAATAGGTACAGCTCCATTACTCCAGTTAAAAATATAAGGTGCAGCCCCTTGACTAAATGCTGGAACTAAATTTACTCCTGTGTTTGGGCAAGGTACCGTAATATCTGCCCCTAAATCTAAGTTAATGGCTACGTAAGGCACCGTAGTAACGGTAACATTTTGACTTACTGGAGGAGTACCACAAGCATCGTTTACGGTTACCACATATACGGTATCGTTAGACAAAGGGATTGAAGTCATACTTACTGAGTCACTAACTATGTTTCCATTTAATGTCCAAATGTAAGTATAGCCCGGAAAACCACCTGTTGCAGTAGCCGTCAATTGACTCGTACCATTGGGGCATAGCACATTGCTTGCTGTTCCGGTTAATGTTAATGGAGAGAAAACCGGGATGTCCACTGTAACGGTACCTACAGCCGAATCTGGACTGCAAAAATCAGTTACCGTATAGCTATATGTTGTTGTGGTAGCTGGATTTACTTGTATAGAATTCGTTGTTTCGCCTGTACTCCAAACTACAGAATAAGGCGGTCCTCCCCCACTATACTGCGCAGAAATAGTGATAGGTGTATTGGGGCATACGAGTGCAGTGTCTTGCGTTGATGCCGTAACTGGGACTAAATCAATAATCCATAAACTAGAAGTAAAAAATAGTGTACCACAAGCATCTTGAGTAAAAGAAACAATAATAGACTCCGGATTTTCAGACACCCCATCATTTATTGGATTTACAGTAAATTGTACCGTATTTTGTCCGGGTAAGAAAATAACCGTATCCGGAAGCGCATTGTAATCAGCACCGGCTGTGGCTGTACCTGTTACAGTTATGGGAAGTAACAAACTATCTGCTAAAGATCCTGGGCGATAAAATGTAAAGGTACCATCAGTACATCCTTCAACTAAAGTAGTGTCACCGCTTACGGTATTTGAAACTAAGTTAACCGCATTTGAAGTAAAACTTGAGGCTTCTAAAAACACACCTGAGTCTAAGGAACTGTCGGACCCATCGGCTATTGCTAAGCGAATATGGTAGGTTTCACCGCAAACAACGGGCGATATAGCTGTAAATACAGTGGTAAAACCATTTAAAGCAACCGTGCTTTGCGAGGTATTACTAATATAGTATTGAGCATTTAACCCCGGTTGTACAGAACTAACAGTAATAGGAAGTGGAGGATTAGTTCCCGGAACAAAGGCTATATTTTGTGAGTTTCCGGTAAACGGACCTGTAATTCCCGGACCACTAATAAAAAATCCAAAAACATCATTATATTGGCTATTAATCCATGTAGTATATTCATCAGAGCCAAATACATATCTGAACTTAACGGTATCAGCCGAAGGCACAAAGTCAAACTCTAGAATAGCAACATCATTGGTTGAACTAACAGAAAAACTCTGCCCTATTAATGGGGGTACCGAGTTAGCCAAAGTTAATAAGTCTTGATCAGAGCCTCCCGGAGGCTGACCAGTGCCCATACCTCCCGGTGCTAAATCCATTATGTTTCCGGTTGATAGCACAATACCACTATCCAAACCAATATTACTGCCTATGCCATTAAAAAAACCCAATTGAATAGTAGAACCTGCTGCCGGAGTAAAGGTTATGTTACTGGCAACAACACCTTGCCCTAATAAAATATTATTGACTAGGCTTTCGGCAGCACTAGGGGTTGTGTAGGTTGTATTGTTAATAATTAACTGAGCCTGAATCCCACTAGAATATCCTAACAGGATTAAAGCAAGAAAGATAAAGAATAGTTTTTTTGATTTCATATTTTACTTATTGTTACCTGATTAAATTTATTGAGCCGTATTTATGATATAGTTTACCTGAAAATCCTTTAGCTGTAATATAATACGAATATACCCCCTGCGAAGCATTCTGACCAAGCCATTTTTTATTATTGAGTACACCACCATTATCAAATATTTTTCCTCCCCAGCGGTCAAAAATAATAAAATTTAATTCAACTATACCTTGTCCATAAATTTCCCATTCATCATTTAGCCCATCGCCATTGGGTGTAAACGCATTTGGAATGAGCACCCTAAGTTCCGGATTGACCCAAACCGTATTTTTTACCGTATCAATACAGCCTTTTATATCTTGCATTATTAAGCTCACAGAGTAACTTCCGCTATCCTCATAAATATGCGTTGGGTGTGTTTCATCCGAAAAATTACCATCAGCAAAATCCCAATAATTTGTTACAGGATTTAAAGACAGGTTGGTAAAGTTAATATCATAATCGTTTACCGGATTTGCTTCATAAGAGAAATCAGCAACCGGATAATTAATATTTACCTTTACAGTGGCTGAGGCTGTATTATTACAAAAATCAGATACATGTACGGAGTATATTGAGGTATTTGCAGGGCTAACTGTAATTGAAGGGGAAGAAGAATTTATATTAGTCCAACTATACAAATAGTCCTTAACTCCGCCAAAAACCTGCGCTTGGGCTGTTGCGGTTTCGCCCAGACATATATTAAGTTCTTCGGGTAAAAAAACAGTTAAAGGGTTAAATTCTATAAGGTTAACTTTTACGGTATCATAGCCATGTAAAATATGACAGGCATCTGTAACTTCCACTACGTACCATTGGTCAACAGGAGTTGTGAATGTTGCTGTATTTCCAAGCGTATAAGGGTTTTGCCAAAACATGGTATAAGGTGGTGTGCCCCCCGAGGCTTCAGCAGTAAAAGTAACCGGGTCGTTAGGGCAGGTAATATCTTGATTATCGGAAGCGGTTACCAAAATAGGGTTAACTTGAGGGATGTGAACTACAACCGTATCATAATCTACAACCTGCAAACAAGTATCTTGAATCATTACTATGTATGATGTAGTTTGCATAGGATTAACCGTAATGGTTCGGGTATTTCCTAAACCTCCTAACCAAGTATATTGGTAACCTAAAATTCCTCCGTTAGCCGAGGCATGTAAAAAGGCCGGGTCACCGGCACAATTTAGGGTAGTATCATTTCCTGCGTTAGCAAAAATGGGAGGAACATCTTTAATATATAGTGTTAGTTTTGATATTTGTGTAGAGCAAGCATTTCCTAAGGTGGTAATAGTAATGGTATCTGTTCCCTCCTGAATATTATCCTGATAGGCCGTTATGGTAATAGCTGCTGTTTGTTGTCCGGGCAAATACACCAAACTATCCGCAAAATTAGTGTAATCACCATTATTGGGTGTTCCGCCTATAACAAAATGAATGGTATCTCCTTCAGTAATGTCTCCGGGACGAACCAAATTAATAGTGGCTACTCCACAGCCTTCATACAAAACTGTATCTGAGCCTCCCATACTCACTGAGCTCGATAGTTGAAGTCCCTGACTGCTGAAGCTATTGGCTTCTAAAAATACTCCTGAGTCTAATGCCCCATCTGACCCATCAGCAATAGCCAAGCGAATATGATAAGTTTCGCCACAAGTAACCGGTGACATGGCCGTAATTACTTTAGTAAAACCGTTTAAAGCTATGGTTGTATTGGCAGGATTATCAATATAATAAAAGCCATTTAAAGCGGGTTGTACCGAGCTAATTGTAATTGGTAAAGGAGGATTAGAATTGGGTACAACCGCAATGTTTTTTGAATTTCCAGCATAAGGACCAGTAATACCAGGGCCACTTATAAAGAAGCCAAAAACATCGTTGTAACTTGTATTTATAAAGGTTTGGTATTCATTTGAACCAAATACATATCTAAAACGAACGGTGTCTGAAGCGGGAACAAAATCAAATTCTAATACCGCTACATCAAAAACTTGAGAAACTGAAAAGTTTTGTCCAATAAGTGGGGGCACTGAATTGGCCACGTTTAGTAAATCGGCATTACCCATAATTGTATTGGTAATACCTATACCAAATGAACCCGGCATAAAATCAGTAACCAATCCGGTTGAAAGAACCAAACCACTATCTAAACCTAAGTTAGAATTTGCTCCTTTAAAAAAACCTAATTGAGAATTTGAATTTGCAGCCGGTGTAAATTGAATATTACTTGCCGTAACACCTGAACCTAATAAAACATTGTTTACAAGACTAACAGCAGGATTAGGAGTGGTATAGGTGTTGGTTGTGATAACAATTTGTGAAAACCCTTTATTAACAAATATAAAAAGCAGCAGTAGAGTAAGCTTAGGTAATTTATTAAAGTTCATTTAATCGTATATTTTTTTGATGACTTTATTATGCTACGATTTTACTCCCAAAATTGTTAGCCAAATTATAAGGTAAACCTAAGAATTTTAAATCTTCTAACAAAAAATAGTTGAAATTATTTTTTTAGCGCATGTAATTCATTGATTATTGAACCAGGAACACTTGTTAATCTTAATTTTCTTTTTGATTATAAAAAAAGCGGGCTGATATTATTAATCTCAGCCCGCTTTTAGGATGTTCTGATAAAGATAGAACTAATAATATCTCATTCTGATTACTCCGGCCAGTTCTTTTGAAAGTCGTATTACCTGGCGTGTGTATCCATATTCGTTATCGTACCATACATAAAGTACTAAACTTTTACCATCTTTTGAAACAATAGTAGCCGGGCTGTCAAATATTGAAGCGCATGAATTACCAACTAAATCAGTTGATACGAGCTCATTGGAAATAGAGTACTGTATTTGTTCTACCAAACTCCCGTTTAAGGCAGCATTACGCATAATTTCATTTACCTCATCTTTTGATGTATTTTTGCTGATATTCAAATTTAGTATAGCCAATGAAACATCTGGAGTTGGTACCCGCACGGCATTTCCGGTAAGTTTACCTGCTAAGTGTGGCAATACTTTAGCTACTGCCTTATCAGCACCTGTTTCGGTAATTACCATGTTGAGGGCAGCCGAACGACCTCTCCGATATTTGACATGATAGTTATCTAATAAGTTTTGATCGTTGGTATAAGAGTGAATCGTTTCAATATGCCCTCTTTCTATTCCTAATGTATCTGATATTACTTTTAAAACAGGCACAATAGCATTGGTAGTACAAGAAGCAGCAGAGAATATAGATTCATCACTATTCCATGTTCCATTGTTAACACCATGTACTATATTAGGAATATCTCCTTTACCCGGGGCAGTAAGTAATATTTTACTCACACCTTTAGATTTTAAATGCTTAGCCAGTCCTTCGCGGTCACGTGCAATACCTGTATTATCTATAAGTAAGGCATTGTTAATACCATATTGCGTATAATCTACTTCATCAGGCTTTGAAGCGGCAATCATTTCAACTTTATGGCCATTTACAATAAGTGCTTTATTTTCAAAATCTTCAATAACCGTTCCCGGAAATGGTCCATGAACGGAGTCGGTGCGCAATAAATCGGCTCTTTTTGTTATATCTTCATTTGAATTTGAACGTGTAACTATAGCTCTTAAGCGCAACTGCTCGCCTTTGCCTGCCTGTGCAATTAATTCTCTTGCGGCCAAACGACCTATACGACCAAAACCAAACAACACCACATCTTTAGGTACAAAATCGGCTCCTTTATGCTCTATAAAATCTTTAAGTTGCTTTTTTACAAAATCCTGCACATTGATTCCCGATGGCTTTTCCTGCATCCATTCTGATGCCAAACGACCGATATCAATTCGGGCAGCCGAAATTTTGGGTAATGCATCAATGGCTTCGGCCAAAGCCAATGTGTCTTTCACATGAATAGGCTTTTTTACTACCGTGTTGGCATACTGGTGTAAATTTAAAATTTCACTGGCACTTCGGTCAACCAACTGGTTGCGGAATAAAATCAGTTCAACCGATTTATCAAACCACAAATGGCCGGTAACATTAATTAGTTTAATGGCCGCTTTTTCGTCATTAATCCAATCTACTAATTTTAATTCATAATCTGATTTTGTTTGTAATGTTTCCATAAGATAATGATATGTTAATAAATTATTTCCCCCCCATTTTGGACGACAAATATAGGCTATTTTTAGATGTGAATTTCAGATAAAATTGCTTTATTTTAATCCTTTTAAAAGTGTTTTTAATACACTTTGAAAAACAGAAATAATAATTTAAAGTTATGGCGTACAAACAAAAAAAGTCGCCTTATTTTATAAGACGACTTTTTTTAAATAAAAATAAAAACAATTTATGCTTTTACCTTGCTGGGTGCGCTAGTGAAAACAATATATGCAGCTCCGAAAAGTATCGTATTATAAAATAAATCACCAACAACATTTCCTAAAAATGGAATAGCTGCAATATAGCACGCCATTAAACCAGATAAATCTTGGGAGTATAAGGGATTACCCGGCCAACAAGCTAAATTGGTAACCAACCAAAAAATTAGTGACGAGCTGAGTGACAATAGCCCTATGCGCTTTGCAGTAATGTTACTCTTTAAAGAAATTCCCATAAAGACAGTAAGTGCAAATGAAAGATAAACCGATAAAACATAAGGCTCCGAAAAATATCCTATAACATCATAATTATTGTAATGTATCGTATTCACTAACAAATCACTCAAAAACAAAGCTGCAAAGGTGGTTAAAAAGGCTACCCGATTATTGTTTAAATACGCTCCGCCAAATAAGGCAATAGCAGCAATTGGAGTAAAGTTAGGCAAGTGTGGCAATAAACGGCTAAGTGAAACCAAAACAAGAGCCGCTATAATGAATATAGGTTTTTGTGAATTTTTAATCATAATAATTAAGAAATGCTTTAATTTGATTTAGAAAAGTCAAAGTTAATGATAATTTTTTGTCATAGAAAAAGATTTTCTATAATTGACAAATAAAATAACACTGTGTTCTTTAACAAGCTACACGCTTTGCAAGCAATAAAAGGCAAAAGCAGAAGTGTTAAATTAAGAAAAATTGAATACAAAAGTGCTTAAAAAAAGGAATTTTTCGTCAAACAAAAAGTCGAAAAATAAATTAAAAGCTTTTGCTTACCTTTGAGTTCTTAATTCTTTAAAAGGCAATTTTTAGATAAAGTTGAAATATTAAATTATGAAAAGTAAAGAAGAAATTGTATCCAATTGGTTGCCACGCTATACGGGTTTGAGTATTGACAAAATTGGCAAGTATATTTTACTAACCAACTTTCAGAACTATGTAAAAAAATTTGCAGACTGGAACAAAGTCCCGGTTGAAGGTATGGATAAAATTATGCCCAATGCCACAGCCGATGATATAACCATTATTAATTTTGGTATGGGGAGCGCCAATGCTGCTACTGTTATGGATTTATTGAGTGCTGCAGTTCCTAAAGCATGCTTATTTTTAGGAAAATGCGGAGGGCTAAAAAAGAAAAATGCTTTAGGCGATTTAATACTTCCCATAGCTGCCGTACGAGGTGAAGGAACTTCAAACGATTACTTTCCTCCCGAAGTGCCTGCATTGCCTGCTTTTAGTTTGCAAAAGGCCGTAAGCACCACCATTAGAGAGTTTAAAAGAGATTATTGGACGGGTACAATTTATACCACTAACAGACGTGTTTGGGAACATGATGATGAATTTAAAGATTACTTAAGAAAACTACGAGTAATGGGTATTGACATGGAAACTGCCACTATATTCAGCACCGGATTTTTTAACGAAATTCCTACCGGTGCTTTATTGCTGGTAAGCGATCAACCCATGATTTCTACAGGAGTTAAAACAACCGAAAGTGATAAAAAAATAACTGAAAATTTTGTTGATATACACTTGAAAATCGGAATTCAATCATTACATCAGTTAATACACAATAAAAACACCGTAAAACATTTGCGTTTTTAAACAAGCTATTCCTTGCCCCATAAGTTAATACGAAAATCTCTTGCTTAAGCCCAGTTTTGAAAATATAATCAAGTCGTTACAAGAAAAAAAATACAAAGCCGTTTATTTTTTGGAAGGTGATGAACCTTATTACATTGATTTAATTGCCGAATATATAGAGAGCCATGTACTTGAGGAACATGAAAAAGAGTTTAACCAAACTATTTTGTATGGGAAAGATACCGATTTATTGAGTATCATAAGTGCTGCTAAAAGGTTTCCTATGATGGCCGAAAAGCAAGTGATTATTGTTCGTGAAGCACAGGAGGTAAAAAATCTTACTGCAAACATTGATATTAAAGTAAAATCGAAAAGAGGGAGTAAGGAAACCAGCATTAGCCCTTTAGAAGAGTATTTGCGTCAACCTCAAAATACCACCATTTTGGTTTTTTGTTATAAATATAAAACTATTGACAAGCGAACTACTTTAGGAAAAGCTATAGATCAAAATGCTGTTCATTTTATATCTGAAAAGGTAAAAGAATATAAACTTGTTGAGTGGATTAGCCAATACACGGAACAAAATAAAATAAAAATAAACTCCAAGGCCATTCAAATGCTTTCTGATCATTTGGGGAACGATTTGAGTCGTATTGTAAACGAAATAAATAAATTAAGAATCAACAAAAAAAACGATGCTGAGATTACGCCTAGTGATGTGCAGCATTTTATAGGAATTAGTAAAGATTTTAATATTTACGAATTACAAAGTGCCATAACACAAAAAGATGTTTTAAAAGCCAATCGTATTGTTGATTATTTTGCCCATAACCCTAAAGACCATCCCTTTGAAAAAAATATTGCCGTATTATACAGCTATTTTGCAAGATTGCTCCATTACCAAACAATACCCGACAAATCGGAAAAATCTGTAAAGTCGCAAATGGTAGTTAATTTTCCGCAACTCAAAGAGCTGGAAATAGCCTCAAAAAAATATTCTTTTGATAAGTTGGTACGCATTATCGGATACCTCCATGATTATGATATGCGAAGTAAAGGCATTGATGGTGGACACACCGATAGAGGAGAATTAATGCGTGAGATGTTGTTTAAAATACTGCACTAAGTTTTTAAGAAAAATATTTTTACTTCACGCTCTATTTTCGGCTAAAAAAGGTACGTTTATGTAAAGCCTTTTTAAAAGCTATGCCGCTTCCTTATTATAGTTTACACACGGCTAATATGATGTTACCAGCCTTGTTTTAAAAATTGATATAGTAAGTTCGTAACGATACCTAGGCACAGGTTGTAAATTGCCTTTTTTATCCTTCAAAAAAAGAAGGCTGTCCATACGGACAGCCTTCCCAAACCTAACTAAATTGAAAACAACAAAAATTAATTAGATACGGTTATATTTCCTTTTATAGTTTGTGATGTTCCATCTTTTAATTCATACGTAAGTGTATAAACCAAAATTCCGGCATTTACTTTACGACCTTGATATTCGCCATCCCAACCAGTCTTCAAATCGCTTGTTTCAAATAATTTATTTCCCCAACGATCAAATACTCTAAAGGTGAAATTTTTCACATTATTTCCGCGAACATATAAAACATCATTAACATGATCATCATTCGGACTGAAAGCTGAAGGCACCCAAATATCAAAAGTACGAATAACAGTTACACTTACAGAGTCAACACCAGCACATCCGGTAAGCGGATCGGTAGCACTAAAATTGTAAACTGTGGTTTGCTCAGGTGTAGCAGTAGGTGTTAAACAATCGCTACAGCTTAAACTTTCGGAAGGAACCCACATATAAGTCATAGCTGCCGGTGCAGTAGCTGTTAAAACGGTGCTTTCTCCTTCATGTATGGTAACACTTGGGCTTAATGTTACTGAAGGTATTTGGTTTAGTTGTATAGAAATTGTATTTGATTGTGCCGTAGCGCTGGTAACACATAAATAATTACTTACCAGGGTACAAGAAACATCTGCAGATGAAGTTAAACCGCTAACGGTAAAAGTGGCTGTAGTAGTGGTAAAGGTATTGCCCCCAACGTGCCATTGAAACTGAGGTGCCGGACCACCGTATGTTAGTGTAGCATTTAGTATTACGGTTTGCCCAACGCAAATTACGGTTCTATTAGCTTCAATGGTAATGGTAGGTGTACCCATTGGAATTACAATTATTGCTAATGAATTAGAGTTTGCTGTATTAGGCGAAGCACAGCCCGAACTGCTTATTAGCTGAGCCGTTACCACATCAGAGTTACTTAAACTGCTTGAGGTAAATGAAGCATTATTAGCTCCGCTTACCGCATTTCCGTTTACAAACCATTGTATTTGAGGACTAGTACCCCCACCCGTTATATTGCTGTTAAATGTAACACTTTGTCCTTCGCAAATTTGTGTTGAAGTAGCATTAATAGAAATAGTTGGTGTAACACTTGGGTTTACTGTAATTACAATTAAATTGGAAGTTGCTGTTTGTCCACTAAGGCAGCTTGAAGATGGTGTAAACACAGCCGTAATTTGATCGTTATTATTTAATGTGTTGGAACTAAACAACAAGCCTGTTGCTCCTGTAACAATAGTATTATTAATATACCACTGAATCACATCGCCCGGGTTGCTTGAATTTGGTGTAGCTGTAAAATTAACCATATCACCGGCACATATTGTAGTGGTATTGGCAGCAATTGAAATGCTTGGGGCCGGTGGAGCCGGAATAACTTCAATATCCATAGTCAAGGTAGTGCTGCATTGTCCCGGATCGGGAGTAAATAAATAGGTTGCAGTACCCAGCGTGTTGGCATCAATAACGGCCGGGCTCCAGGTTCCGGTTATAGCCGGATTATTGCTTGAGCTGCTTGGTAACAAAGGTGCTGTTGTGCCTTGACAAACCGGTCCTATGGCAGCAAATGTAGGTGTCATACTGTTTGTTATTTCAACCGAAATGCTGGTGTTTGAAGCACACTGTCCCGGATTGGCAGTAAAGTTATACACGGTAGTTCCCAGAGCCGATGTATTAATCGTAGCCGGACTCCAAGTTCCGGCTATAGCCGGTAAATTTGTTGAATTTGTTGGCAAGGCCGGAGCTGTACTGTTTAAACACAATGGCCCAATAGGGTCAAAAGTAGGTGTTATTGAGGTGGTTATTTCGATATCCAATGTAGCTGTTAAAGCACATTGTCCGGCATTGGGCGTAAAGGTATAAGTGGTAATACCAGCACTGGCGGTATTAATAACGGCCGGGCTCCAGGTTCCGGTTACCGGGGTTGCGTTGGTTGAGCTACCCGGCAAACTTGGTGCCGTAGCATTTATACAAAGCGGGCCAATTGGGTTAAATGTTGGCGTAATATTAGGTGCTGTAATTTCTATACTTAAAGTTGCTGTTGCGGCACATTGACCAGCGTTAGGTGTAAAGGTATAAGTGGTAATGCCCACAGTAGCTGTACTTACCGTTGCCGGGCTCCAGGTTCCGGTAATGGGGGTACTGTTGGTTGAACTGCCGGGTAAATTTGGTGCTGCTGTTCCCTGGCAAACAGGACCTATAGCTGCAAATGTAGGCGTTATTGATCCTGTTATTTCAATATCTAAAGTAGTTGTTAAAGCGCATTGTCCGGCATTGGGCGTAAAGGTATAAGTGGTAATACCTGCACTGGCGGTATTAATAACGGCCGGGCTCCAGGTTCCTGTAACCGGGGTTGCATTGGTTGAGCTGCCCGGCAAACTTGGTGCTGTAGCATTTATACAAAGCGGGCCAATAGGGTTAAATGTTGGTGTAATATTAGGTGCTGTAATTTCAATACTCAAAGTTGCTGTTGTGGCACATTGACCAGCGTTAGGCGTAAAGGTATAAGTGGTAATGCCCACAGTAGCTGTGCTTACCGTTGCCGGGCTCCAGGTTCCGGTTATGGGGGTGCTGTTGGTTGAACTGCCGGGTAAATTCGGGGCTGCTGTTCCCTGGCAAACAGGGCCAATAGGGTTAAAAGTAGGTGTTACCGGAGCCACAATAGTAATATCCATTGTAGTTGTTGCAGCACACTGGCCGGCATTAGGGGTAAAAGTATAGGTACTTGTTCCTACTGTTGCGGTGTTAATTACAGCCGGGCTCCAGGTTCCGTTAATAGGGGTAGCGTTGGTAGAGCTACTTGGCAAAGCAGGTGCCGTAGCATTTTGGCATAAATTAGCAATAGCATTAAATGTTGGTGTAACCGGAGCTAATATGGTAAAAGGTAAAGTAACCGTACCGGTAGCTACCGGGTTGCTGGAAACTACACGTATGGTATAGCCTGTTCCGGGAGGTGTAAGCCCCGGTATTGTAACCGGAATACTTCCTGTATTGGCTGTACTGTTTAGCGTTCCAATTGCTGTGGGTGAGGCAAAACTTCCTGAGGCATCACTTAATTGAGCCGTATAAATATTTCCGGTATTAAATGTTCCGGTAGAGGTAAAAGGAACATTAAATGTGCTTCCCGGGCAAAAAGGGCTGCCGCTTATAATACCCGTAGTAATTGTGTTACTTACACTAGGTATGGTAATTTGAATGTTATCAACTATCATCGGTGGATCGACATGTCCAGTGGTACCATCATTAAACCAACGAAAGCCTAAACGGATATTGTTTACCCCCGGTGTAAAACCAGTTAGGGTATCCATATCAATAGTAGCCGTACTGATTGCTGGGTAACCTGCACTGTAATTGTAATTAAAGGTATTTTCTGTCCAAGTAGTTCCCCCGTCAACGCTATATATTAAACGTGCCGAACCATTAGTTGGGTTTGAAGCGCCCTTACACTTCCATTGAAAAGATAAAGTAAAGGGCCCAGCGCCTACAAAAGCAGCAGCCGCTATATCGGTACTCATTACCGCAGCGGTATTGGTTCTATTAGCAGGCCCGCTAGCATTATAAACAGGGCCGGGTGCACCTAATATGTTACATATAAATCCAGAACAAGTAATATGTAAATTGTTTGTAAAATCAATGGTTCTATCTGGATCCCCGGCATCATTATTATTTACAGCCCAAGTATTGGGTGAGCCCCCTGGTACAGGAGTAGAACCGCTTATAAGAGAAGCCCCCGGAGTGTTTAAGGTCCAGTTAAGAGCACCGTCAAAATTTTCTGAAAAAATTACTGTTTGTGCCTGATTATCAACTGTTAAGAGCAAAAAACATAGAATTGTTAAGTTAATAAGTATTCGTTTCATATTTAATGAATTATTCAGATTTTTAAAAAATTACAACTAAATTATTTCCAATTTGCTTCTAGTATTGAACAAATTTTACACCTTGCTTAGGGTTATATCTTTGCTTTTGTAAAAGTGCTTTTTTATACATTACGCAAAACTCCATACCCCCCCTGCTGCTGCTTGCAATTTGCAAGGTTGATATATTAAAGTCATAGTTTACGCCAAATGAAAAATCGTTCCAGTCAATGCGTAAATTCACAAATGTTGCATCCTGCAAGCGGTAATAGATACCGGCTACCAAAGCCGTTTCAGTTACCCAACCGGTGTATCTAGATTGTTCAACCAAACGATATCTCCAGCCAAAACCGGCATTAAGTAAACGTTGTGTTCCTTGTTGAAAATAAACAATACTCGGTAAAAAAGAGGTTCCCGGGCGTGACCGTAAGGTATATTGCCCCACCGCATTAAACCCAAACTTCATATACAAAGGGTCTTTGGCAACTTTAGAAAGAGAAATACTGGGTTTATTAATATGCCATAAAGAAGCTCCGGTGCTTAAGCGGAAATTTTTTCCAAATGTTTGACTCCAGTTTACACCTGCTGATACATCTAAATAAGTTAGAGCACTTCCAATTGGACTTTCGCCCGAAGGTAAAGCTGGGTCGTATTTAACTCCATTATACTGTTTATCCCAGGTAAGCGCATCATAACTCATACTCCTTTGCCCGGCACCGGCCTGAAAGCCAAAAGACATGATTCCTCCGGTTGAGGGTACAAGCATTTTACTATAAGCCATTGACAAATTAACTTGATTGATAGAAAGTTGTGAAGCTCCGGCTTTATCGCTGTTTACAACTAGTCCCAAGCCAAAAAAATCGTTGGTTTTCTTTTTTGGTGGCAAGGTTCCATCAATAGCGGCAGATATGGTGCGGTATGGTTCGGCACTAATGCTTTTCCACTGATTACGATAATTACTGGCCACTCTAATATCTTCGTTCATAACTCCGGTTAAAGCCGGATTCAAATTTAGTGGTGAAGTAAGATACTGAGAAAAGTGCATATCCTGTGCCCACACTCCTGTAGCGCACACAAGCATTGTAAAAGTAAGTAGTTTCTTCATATATTCTATTTTGAGTAGTTCTTAAAGTTTAAATTTTTATCTCGATAAGGTAATATTACCTTTAAATTCTTTTGTAGTACCATCAATAAACACCACAGTTACATAATAAATATAAACCCCTGTGTTCACATTTTTATATTTGTTGGTGCCATCCCATCCATAATACAAGTAAGGTGATTCAAAAACAAGCTCTCCCCATTTGTCCCAAACTTTCATGTTTACAGATCTAATATAGGCGCCTCGTACGTAAAAGGCATCATTTACATTATCGCCATTGGGCGAAAATCCGGAAGGTATAAAAACATCATAGTTGGGTTTTACTTCTATTCTTATTGTATCGCGAGCTGCGCAGCCATTCGAGTTTCGATAAACCATAACAAAATCGGTTGTTATGGTTGGGGTTGCCGTAGGTATTAAACACGTATTACAAGATAATGTAGAATCAGGAGTCCATAAGTAAACACCAGTAGCAACCGGACCATTAATTTCAGGATCCATTTTATGTGATTCGCCATAGGTAATACTTACATCAGGGCCCAAATCTAAAGTAGCTGCAGCCAATATATGCACCACATATTTATTGGAATAAACGGTATCAATAGATTTGCATAAATAGTTACTCACCATGGTGCAAGTCACAGTGTCTCCCTCGTCAAAAACAGAGGTGTTAACCGTTAATGAAGCCGTAGTTCCTAATAAGTTTGTACCATTTAAATACCAGAAAAATTTAGGGTTTGTTCCTCCACCGTTGGTAGAAGGCGAGAAAGTTACATTCTGGCCGGGGCATATTCCTGTACCGGGAGCAATAGTAACAGAAGGTGTTAAAAAGGGTAGTACATTAACACTAACTACATTAGAGAATGCTGTTGGGTTAGAAACACAAGACGAACTGGAAGTTAATTGTAAACTAACTCCATCGCCAGGATTGAGCGTAGCTGTTGAAAAACTACTACCTGTTCCGGCAGGTGCAGGTACCGGGTTATTATTGATGAGCCATTGGTAGCCTGGTGCACTGCCTCCATTGGTTATTGCAGAGGTAAAATTTACCGTACCACCGGCACAAATCTGTAAGGTATCGGCCGTAATAGTAACCGTAGGAATAACGCTGGTTACAATAGATACGGTAGCACAGGCGGTATCCGGTGAATTTGTTACGCATCCGGTAAGTGAAGACGAAGATATAACACATATTTGTGTACCGTCCACCAAAGGCACAGGATTGCCACCATATAACACACTTTGAGATGTTAAGCCAGGAATAGTTGTTCCGTTAACAGTCCAAATATAGGTAGCCGTGCCCCCGTTAATGGTGTTGGCGGTAAGTTCTACCGTGTCACCGGCACAAATAGCTAAAGGGTTGGGTATGGTCGTTAAGCTAACACTAAAAGGCAGCGAATTGGTTACCGTAATGCTTACTGGTGTTGAAGTAGCCGGAGAATTGGTTACGCAGGCTTCGTTTGAAGTAACAATAACAGTAACCTGGTCGTTATTTTGTAAATTACAATTGGTATAAGTGCTACTGGTAGAAGGTGCAGGAGCATTAACTCCGTTTATTTGCCATTGGTAAGTAGGCGCTGTACCACCGTTGGTGGGAGTAGCAGTAAAATCTACACATTGTCCGGGGCAAATGGGCGTACTTGGGTTGGCGGTAACTGTTACACTAAGAGGTACCGATTGATTAATGGTAAAAGGGCCTATGGCATTAGAGGTTGCTGAAGGATTGCTAGATACTATTTGTATCATATATCCGGTGCCCGCAGGAGTACCCGGAGGAATTGTTATGGTTATGTTACCCACATTGGCCGTACTGGGAAAAGTTCCTATGTTTACGGGTGAAGCAAAGCTTCCGGCATTATCACTCAATTGTGCTGTATAAACATTTCCCGTTGTAAAAGTACCGGTACTTTGAAAAGGTAATTGTACTGTTGCACCGGCACAAAAAGGCCCCACAAGGGTTCCGGCTGTAATTGTGTTGGTAGTAGTTGGAGAGGTTAATTGAATTCTAGTTACGGCAAATGAAGGATCAGTTCCCTGACCATCGTTATCATTAACCCATCGAAATCCAACTTTAACATTAGCATTATTATTGGCCGATGCAGGGAGAGCAATTGAAGTTGAAGCAGTCCATAAGCCCTGTGACATTCCGTCACAAGGAACTGCATTACAAGGCCCTCCGGAGCCATCACCACAAGAGGTTTTGGGCATATCTAAAAGCTGCGCCCAAGTTGCTCCGTCAAAATACCAAAATGAAGCGTTGTCTATAGAGGCATCGCCAAATTCAATATAATTAAAGGTAACCGTAATATTGCTTTGTCCGGAGCAGTTAATCGTGGGCGATTCAGCCCTTATTTCCGTAGAGGCATCAGAAAAACCCAAGCCTCCATCACCCGCACTGTAAGTAGCTCCACAATCTCCATTGGGGCATAGTATAGCAAACATAGAGGGAACACTTCCTACATGTAAGCTTTGACCAATTAAAGGAGTGGTTGGCGGAAACGGACCTGCATTACAGCCAGCACCACAAACTCCGGCAATCATTCCGGCCTCGGTACAACTAATAAAAAACTTATTGGCATCGGCCCCGGTGTTTCCGGGCAAGTTAGTAACTGTCCAAGTTCCGTTTGCACCGGCATAACCATTGGCCTCACTGTTCGGAACTGTATTTGTGGGGATAAAATCTTCGGTCCAGAATTGTGCAAAAATATGGGTTGGATGAATTAAAAATAAAAAAAGAGTATATAATAGAAGTTTATGTATTTTATGAAAAGTTGCTTTCATCTATATATTTATATTTTTTGTTTTCTAACAAAAATACGATTTTGTCATGCACAATGTTAGTTATTTTTTTTAATTGAAAAAGTAGTCGTTCTTAAAAATAACTGTGGTTTTCTTAATTTTTCGAAATAACAAAAGAGTTTTTACAAATCAATAGAGGTTTTAACAAGATTAAAAATTGCTTTTTTATTTTTTTAGGATATAAAAAAATGGAAAACTCTACTTTTGTTCCCCTAAAAAAAAATTTATGGCCCGCAAAAATGACTTATCTGATAAAGAGCTTCCTAAAGCTAAATTAGATAAAAAGGCTCTTGAAAAAACAAAAAGGTTATTTTCCTATATCGGGAAACATAAATGGAAGCTTTACTTAGGACTGTTTTTTTTGCTGCTTACAGGGGCTACTGCCCTGTTGTTCCCTTTACTTTTAGGGAAACTGGTAAAAACGATTGAAAATAAGGACTTTAGCGATATAAATCGCATTGGTGCACTCCTTATTTTAGTATTGATAGGTCAAAGTATTTTTTCGTACTTTAGAGTTTATTTATTTGTAAATTACACCGAAAACACTTTAGCCACATTAAGGCAAAAGGTTTATGCTCACCTAATTACATTGCCCATGAGTTATTTTGTTCAAAAAAGGGTGGGCGATTTAAACTCACGCATGTCGGCCGATATAGCCCAAATTCAAGATACCTTAACAACCACCATTGCCGAATTTCTTAGGCAGTTTATTTTGGTTACCGGAGGTTTAATATTTTTAGTTATTATTTCGCCCAAACTTACGCTTCTTATGTTAGCCATAGTACCTATAGTAGCCATTGCTGCCGTAATGTTTGGACGCTTTATCAGAAAAACATCGCGTAAAGTGCAGGAAAAAATTGCCGAATCGAACACTATTATTGAAGAAACCTTGCAAGGAATAACCAATGTTAAAGCCTTTGCTAATGAATATTATGAAAACAAACGCTATACTTTAAGCACCCAGGAAATTATTAAAATAGGTATATTGGGAGGAAAATACCGGGGATCTTTTTCATCATTTGTCATATTTTGCTTATTTGGGGCTATAGTTACCGTTATTTGGTATGGCGTAGTTTTGGCTTCACGCAACCAACTCCTTATTGGTGATCTAATTTCATTTATTTTATATTCGGCCTTTGTAGGTGCCTCATTTGGAGGGATTGCCGAATTGTATGCCCAAATTCAAAAAGCTGTTGGAGCCGTTGAGCGTGTATTTGAAATTTTAGATGAAAAAGCAGAGCCCTTACAAATAGATGGACAAAACGGGCAATTAGTATCTTTAAAAGGACAGATTGAGTTTAATCAGGTAGCTTTTACTTATCCATCGCGACAAGAGGTACCTGTTTTAAAAAAGGTATCTTTTCAGGCCGATAAGGGTCAAACCATTGCTATTGTTGGGCCAAGCGGCTCGGGTAAAAGCACCATGGTAAGTTTGTTGCTTCGCTTTTATGACCCCGACAGCGGAGAAATTTTGATTGATGGAATAAACAGTAAGAATTATGCTCTAACAGCACTTCGAAACAATATGGCTATTGTACCACAAGATGTTATTTTATTTGGAGGCTCTATTAAAGAAAATATTGCTTATGGAAAACCGGGTGCCAGCCTAGAAGAAGTAAAAGAGGCCGCCCAAAAAGCCAATGCCTTAGCATTTATTGAAAATTTTCCTGAAAAGTTTGACACCCTGGTAGGTGACCGAGGTTTAAAGCTCTCTGGTGGTCAACGTCAACGCATAGCTATAGCTCGTGCTGTGCTTAAAAACCCAGCAATACTCATTTTAGACGAAGCAACCAGCTCCTTAGATTCAGAATCGGAAAGAATGGTGCAAGATGCTTTAGACAATTTGATGGTAGGGCGTACATCAATCGTTATTGCACACCGCCTATCAACCATTCGCCATGCCGATAAAATAATTGTTTTAGATAAAGGGAACATTGTAGAAAGCGGCACACACGAAGATCTTATGCGCTTACAGGGAGGCCTTTACCAAAGTTTAAGTAAGCTTCAAAATCAGGTAACAGTTGGATAAGAATGGGCTTGCTAGAGCAGCTCATGTATTTACTTATAGGTATTCCTTTTAATGGTGTTCAGTCCTGTTTTTTTTAGAAAAATGATACTTTTCTAATTTGAAATCATTAAAAATTATCCCCAAAATTTGTTCTTATCTCTTGTAAATAAGGGTATTACAAAGACCGTGAGAAGGCTATTAAAAACCCCATCAAACTGTAATGACACTGCCATGACAAAAAGTACTGAAGTGATTTGCTATTTCGTGAAGCAAAATTACAAAATTGAATAACCTATATTGCATAGCCCTTACCCATAACCATATCCCGGTTGATCGAATTGGGTGTTTTCATGTTAACGATTATGATTATGCCCAACGGCTTGAAGAAATTAAAGATTTCTGTGATTTACAAGAACTCGTGTTTTTATCAACATGCAACCGGGTAGAGTTTTATTTTACTACGCAGCAGGAGGTTAATTTACACTATGTACATCGTTTTTTGCAAAAATTTAATCCTCAACTGGCGGTTGATGATTGGGATGAAATTATACCGAAATGCTTAGTTCTAAAGGAACAAAAAGTTGTACAGCATTTATTTGAAGTGGCTTCATCATTAGATTCATTGGTGGTGGGTGAGAGAGAAATAATTACCCAAGTACGGAATGCTTACGAAAAGTGCCAAGCCTTACACCTGTGTGGTGACGTATTACGATTAGTGTTTAGGCAAGCTATTTTAACGGCAAAAGAAATTTATACGCATACGCAAATAGCAGGTAAGCCTGTTTCTATTGTATCGTTGGCTTATCAAAAACTTAAAGAAAATTTGTTTCAGCAGCACGCTCGTGTTTTGATTATAGGAGCCGGGCAAACAAACAGGCTTATGGCCAAATTTTTAAAAAAACACCATTTTGGTAGTTTTGAGGTTTTTAACCGTAGCTTAGAGCATGCACAAACATTGGCATCGGAGCTAAAAGGGCGCGCTTTCGCTTTATCTGAGCTCGAGCATTTTACCGAAGGATTTGATATTCTTATATCCTGCACAGGAGCAACTAATCACATTGTTAGCTCCGAAATTTATAGTAAACTAACTCAAAACGATACAGGTAGAAAAATAATTATTGACCTTTCGGTTCCCAATGATATTGACCCCAACATTCGTTATAAAAATAACCTTACATTTATTGATATTCCATTATTACAGGAAATAGCTGCCAAAAATATATCGGAGCGTAAAAAGGAACTGCATCACTGCTATGAAATTATTGAACATCATTTAGAAGCATTAAAACGTGTTTATAAAGAGCGTCAGGTAGAAATAGCTATGCAGCAAGTTCCAGAAAAAGTAAAAGAAATAACAGAACATGCCCTTCAGCATGTATTTGCTAAAGAAATAGAAAAGCTGGATGAGGGCTCTAAAGCTGTACTGAACAAAGTTCTGGGTTATGTTGAGAAAAAATATATTAGTGTTCCTCTAAAAATGGCCAAGGGAATTATGTTGAAATAATTTACATTATCCTGTCGTAACCTTACCTTGACATTATTAAACCCCGAAAAGTATGCATCGTAATAACATCATTATAGGAACTCGTGGGAGCGAGCTGGCTCTGTGGCAGGCCAATTATATAAAGAATAAACTTTGGGATCAGGGCATTTCGAGTGAACTAAAAATTATAAAAACACAAGGAGATAAAGTGCAAGAGCTTTCATTTGACAAAATGGAAGGTAAAGGCTTTTTTACTAAAGAGCTGGAAGAAGCGCTACTCCAAAAAAATATTGACATGGCCGTGCACTCGCATAAAGATTTACCAACGACAATACCTGTTGGGCTTTGTGTTGCTGCTGTTTCAGAACGGGAAGATCCTTCAGAAATAATCCTCATTAGAAAAGAAGCATTTGATGAAAAAATGCTGTGGAACTTAAAGTTTGGAGCCCGTGTAGGGACATCATCGGCACGAAGAAAATCGCAGCTTAGGGCCTTTAGAAACGATATTCAAATTCATGATTTAAGAGGCAATATAGCCACACGAATTCAAAAGCTTAAATCGGGTTTATATGATGCCATTATGATGGCATCAGCCGGAATTACTCGCTTACAGTTAAACTTAGATGAATTTGAAATTGAGAAGCTCTCTCCTAAACACTTTGTTCCTGCTCCTGCTCAGGGAGTTTTAGCTCTTGAAATACGAGAAGATGACCATCAATTGAAGGAGCTGCTTCAAAAAATTAATAATTCTGAGGTAGCCCTAAAATCGGGTATTGAGCGAAAAGTTTTGCATTTATTTGAAGGTGGCTGTCAGTTGCCCTTAGGCGTTTATTGCGAAAAGGAGATAGATGAAGAGGATCAGGAGTTTTTCAGCGTTTGGGTATCAAAAGCAGCAAGCAGTTCAAAAGCTCCTTTATACGCCTATTTTGAAAGTAATGAAGCACCACATTTAGCTGAAAATATTGTTCAACACCTGAATCAAATAAAACCACATTCGGTGTTTATTACACGAAACATTCATAAACAACAATTATTATATCAAAGCTTAGATGCACAAGGCTTTGAAGTTAACGGGAAGTCATTGATACACTTTAACCCCATTCCCATTAAGGAAATTCAGGCTACCGAATGGATTTTTTTTAGTAGTAAACATGCCGTTGAATATTTTTTCAAACAAAAGCCTGAGCTACAACAACAGAAATACGGAGTTATTAGTAAAAGTACTGCCGATGCCCTTCGTAAATTCGGGAAAAGGGCTGATTTTATTGGACAATCAACCGATACCAAAATTGTAGGGAAACAATTTGTAGCCCGTGTGGGTAAGGCTAGTGTGTTATTTCCCATAGCCAAAGGGAGCCTGCGAAGTATTCAAAACCAGTTTATAAAGAAGGAACAAGTTTATAACCTACCTGTTTATGAAACCATTGAAAATTTATATACCGAGACCAACCCGGCACAAATTTATGTTTTTACCAGTCCAAGCAATGTAGATGCTTTTTTTAAAACGAACACCCTGCACGAAGGAAGTAAAGTTGTAGCTTTGGGAGGTGCCACAGAGGCTACATTAAAAAAGTATGGAGTTAGGAAGTGCATTTTGCCCCTGAGTTTTGATGATATAGGTTTGTTACAAGCCATTTATAAAATAGCTATTTAATATTTTTTCATTTATGATAGTACATCGTCCACGAAGAAATCGCAAAAGTGCCGCCATACGTAATTTGGTACAAGAAACTTACTTATCGGTAAACGACCTCATTTTTCCCTTATTTTTGATTGAAGGAAAAAACCAAAGCAGTTCGATTGCGTCAATGCCCGGAATTTCACGTTTGAGTAGTGATATGCTGTTGAAAGAAGTAGAGCATTGTATGCAATTAGGAGTTCAGAGTTTTGCCTTGTTTCCGAATATAAATGAATCGTTGAAAGATAAATATGCTACGGAGAGTTATAATGAGCAGGGGATCTATCTAAAAACAATTCGTGAAATAAAGAAATACTTTCCGGAATGTTGTTTGATGACCGATGTTGCTATGGACCCCTACAGCAGTGATGGGCACGATGGCATTGTTGAAGACGGAGTTATTGTAAATGATGCGACCTTAGTTGTACTTGGGCGTATGAGCCTAGCGCAGGCACATGCAGGAGCCGATATAGTGGGCCCCAGCGATATGATGGACGGGCGTGTGAAGTACATACGTGAGGAATTGGATAAAGAAGGTTTTACTGATGTTTCGATAATGGCTTATACAGCTAAATACGCTAGTGCTTTTTACGGCCCATTTCGCGATGCGCTTGATTCTACACCAAAATTTGGAGATAAAAAAACATATCAGATGAATCCGGCTAATCAAAAAGAAGCTTTGTTGGAGGCCTATTTAGATTTTAATGAAAGTGCCGATTTCTTGATGGTAAAACCGGCTCTGCTTTACCTAGATGTTATTAAATCGTTACACGATCACTTTAATGTTCCCATTGCAGCCTACAATGTAAGTGGTGAGTATGCCATGATTAAAGCCGCTGCACAAAATGGGTGGATAGACAACGATAAGGCAATGTATGAAAGCTTAATCTCCATAAAACGTGCCGGAGCTAAAGTCATACTTAGCTATTTTGCTAAAGAATATGCCCTGAAATTGAAAGCTAATGCCATTTAATAAAATCTATTGTGATGATAGCAAATGAATTTGAAAGAGCACTTTAATTTCCATTCCCTATTCAATTTTTAAAAAATACAAGGCTTTACTTTAACAGCATACATCGAATGCCCTAACAAGCTAACTCTTTTCTACAAGGCACTTGCTTAATTTAGTGCTTAATAAGGGGCTTATACTGTTCTAATCACTCCAAAAGATTGATAAAAAATTAGTTATGAACGCGAACTGGGGTTTTCTTTTTGCTTATATTTCAATAAATTAGCTTATTTATCTCCTCATATTTATTATTAAAAACAGCATTAAATGAATTTTTTAGCTGTATTATTTTTAAAATTAATACGCTTATTATCATTCACAAAAAACATACACAAAAGAATTATTTTCAGGATTTTGCATTTTAAATTACACTTTATATGCAACAATTTGTATATTCGCAGCCCTAAATTATAATACAACAAAAAAAGATGACGCTACTGACTAAAATCCGCAATCGTTCCGGATTACTTGTTTCAATTATTGCTATTGCCTTATTGGTTTTTATTTTGGAAGGTGCCCTCGAATCAAGGCAAGGACTATCTGTTTCTGATCGCAGCAAGATAGCTATTATCAATGGGCATGATGTAAGCATTGATGAATTTCAGAGCAAAATGGATCAAGCAGAAACGAATCAAAAGCAACAGAGTCAAAAAAACACTATTGATGAAAACACACGCGAATCGCTTCGTATGCAGGTATGGAATCAATTGTTAATCGAATACATTGTGAAACCACGATATGAAAAGTTAGGCATTGGCGTTAGTACCGATGAGCTGTTTGATATGATTCAGGGGAAAGACCCACACCCTCAAATTAAACAGGCTTTTACAGACCCGCAAACACAACAGTTTAACCCTACACAAGTGGTTACTTTCTTAAAAAACATGGAAAAAGATGAGACCGGTGAAACTAAAGGCCGCTGGATTATTTTTGAACAAGCAATAAAAGAAGAAAGAGTATCGCAGAAATATACTGCTATGGTAAAGAAAGGTATTTATGTAACAAAAGCTGAAGCAAAAAGAAACTACATAGGCACTACCAAAACCGCCTCATTCCAGTTTGCTGCCAAAAAGTATAGTGATATTGCTGATAGTACCATTACAGTTACCGATGATGATTTGAAGAAATATTACAATGAAAATAAAAACAAATACAAGCAAAAGGAAACAGTTCGTGGTATTGACTATGTAGAGTACATGGTAACCCCTTCAAATGACGACAGGAGTGCTATTGCCGAAAGTTTAGAGAAACTAAAACCTGAATTTATAGCTGCCGAAAATGATTCTGATTTTGTGAATCAAAACTCAGATAATCGTTTTGTTGACCGTTATATAGGTTTCAATTCCGGATTTATGTATTTTGATAGTTTGTCACGGTCACCCATAGGAACTGTTGTAGGGCCATATATGGAGAACAATTTATATAAGCTCTCAAAACTTTCGGGGACTAAAATGATGCCCGATTCGGTTAAAGCCCGTCATATTTTAATAAGTATAGAAAATGGTGATGCTAAAAAGGCTTTAGAAAGAACTGACAGTATTAAAACAGCAATTAAATCGGGTAAAAAGTTTGAAGAGATGGCTCAATTATTTTCTAAAGACCCGGGATCGGCTGTTAAAGGGGGCGATTTAGGTTGGTTTAAAGAAGGTATGATGGTGAAACCTTTTAATGATGCCTGCTTTTTTGGTGCTAAAGGAGAGTTACAAGTTGTTCAAAGTCAATTTGGGGTACACCTAATTGAAGTTATGGACAAAGGAAAAGAGTCTAAAAGATTATTGGTATCAACAATAGATTTAGCTGTAACGCCAAGTTCAACAACTTATCAGTATTATTATGGTAAAGCAAGTGAATTTGCAGGTAAAAATCAAAACAAAGAAAGCTTTGAAAAGACCATTAAAGAGCAAGGATTAAATAAAAGAAGTGCAGATAATTTAAGAGAAATTGAGCATAGTTTTAATGGTATAGAAAATACCCGAGATGTTGTTCGTTGGGCCTATGGTGCAAAGAAAGATGAAGTTTCACCTGTGTTTCAGATAGGAGACCGCTATATAGTAGCCATGCTATCTAAAATAAAAGAAAAAGGAACACTTCCTTTAGAAGAGGTAAAAGATTTAGTAGAAACTGAAGCTAAAAAGCAGAAGAAAGCAGATAAATTTATTGCTGAGTTTGATTCGAAATTAAAATCGGGAGCCACTTTAGAGCAAGTTGCACAAGCCTTGAATTTGCAAGTAGAAGCGGGTCTCAATCAATCTTTCCTTAATGGTATGCTAGCGAATTATGGTCGTGAGGCCAATGTTATGGGTGCTGTTTTTGGATCAAAGCCTAAAGTGCTCAGTAAAGCTACACAAGGAGATAATGCTGTATTTTTATATTTTATATCTGAATTTTCAGAGCCTGCAGCAAGTACAGATGATTATAAAAGCAATGCCAGCAATTTAACAACCACAGCTCGCCAAAGAGTAGATTACGAAATATTTGATGCGCTAAAAGACAAAGCAGATATTGAGGATAAGAGAGCTGTGTTTTTCTAATCTTATATTTTTTATTCCAATATAGTAAAAAAAGCGAATGATAACTCATTCGCTTTTTTTTATAAAAACCAACAATGTGCTGCATAATTGTCAGCCATAATAGACAAAATTACTGCACCTGATTTTTTAAATGGAAAATATGACAGAAAAAACACGATTATCTTTAATGGCATAGTTTATGAAATGCAGATGCAGTCGAAATATAAATTAATTGTTTAACCTAAAATAAATTACAAATGTCAAAAGTAAAAATACAACCATTAGCCGACCGCGTACTGGTACAAGCGGCTGCTGCTGAAGAAAAAACTGCCGGTGGAATTATTATTCCGGACACAGCCAAAGAAAAACCACAACGTGGAAAAATCATAGCTGTTGGGAACGGAAAAAAAGATGAGCCTATGACTGTAAAAGTAGGCGATACCGTATTGTATGGAAAATACGCAGGTACCGAACTTAACGTAGAAGGAACGGAATATTTGATTATGCGCGAAAGCGACATTTTCGCAATTATTTAATAACCCAATAAACAATATAATAAAATAAAGACACAATGGCAAAAGAAATCACTTTTAACCTTGAAGCACGTGACGCAATGAAAAAAGGCGTAGATGCTCTTGCAAATGCTGTAAAAGTAACCTTAGGTCCAAAAGGGCGTAATGTTATTATAGATAAAAAATTTGGTGCCCCAACAATTACTAAAGATGGTGTAACAGTAGCTAAAGAAATAGAATTAAAAGAAACGGTAGAAAATATGGGCGCTCAGTTACTTAAAGAAGTAGCTTCAAAAACTGCCGATATTGCCGGTGATGGTACCACAACAGCTACTGTATTAGCTCAGGCTATAGTTGCAGCCGGTTTAAAAAATGTGGCTGCCGGAGCCAATCCTATGGACTTAAAGCGCGGTATAGACAAAGCAGTTGCTGCTGTAGTAGAGAACTTAAGAAAACAGTCAAAGAAAGTAGGCGATGATATTAAAAAGATTGAGCAAGTAGCTACTGTTTCGGCTAATAATGACGCTGAAATAGGCAAGTTAATTGCAAATGCTATGGAAAAGGTTAAAAAAGAAGGAGTAATTACTGTTGAAGAAGCTAAAGGTACCGAAACTACAGTTGAAATAGTTGAAGGTATGCAGTTTGACAGAGGTTATATCTCTCCATACTTTGTAACCAATGCTGATAAAATGGAAGCTGTTTTAGAAAATCCGCTCGTATTGATTTACGACAAGAAAATATCCAACATGAAAGAATTGTTGCCTATACTTGAGAAAGGAGTTCAAACCGGTCGTCCTATTTTAATTATTGCCGAAGATGTAGATGGTGAAGCCTTGGCTACATTGGTTGTAAATAAAATTCGCGGATCGTTGAAAATCTGTGCAGTAAAAGCTCCGGGCTTTGGTGATCGTAGAAAAGCCATGCTCGAAGATATTGCCATTTTAACTGGAGGTACTCTTATTTCTGAAGAGCGTGGATTTAAGTTAGAAAATGCAGATTTAAGTTACTTAGGTTCGGCCGAGAAAATTTCTATTGACAAAGACAACAGTACCATTGTAGGAGGATCGGGCAAGAAGGCTGATATTACAGCACGTGTAAATCAAATTAAAGCCCAAATGGAAACCACTACTTCTGACTACGATAAAGAAAAATTACAAGAGCGTTTGGCTAAGTTGGCGGGTGGTGTTGCTGTGCTTTATGTAGGCGCTGCTACCGAAGTAGAAATGAAAGAGAAGAAAGACCGTGTTGATGATGCCTTACATGCAACTCGTGCAGCTGTTGAAGAAGGAATTGTGCCGGGTGGTGGAGTAGCTTATATTCGTGCCATTGATTCATTAGAGAAACTAAAAGGTGACAATGATGATGAAACAACCGGATTTGCTATTGTTAAGCGTGCTATTGAAGAGCCATTACGCCAAATTTGTGCTAATGCCGGAATAGAGGGTTCTATTGTAGTGCAAAAAGTAAAAGAAGGAAAAACCGATTTTGGTTACAATGCCCGCCTGGATAAATACGAGCATTTGTATGAAGCCGGAGTTATTGACCCAACTAAGGTAACACGTGTAGCGTTAGAAAATGCTGCTTCTATTGCAGCCATGTTATTAACTACAGAGTGTGTTTTGGCTGAAATTAAAGAAGAAGCTCCTGCCGGAGGTGGTATGCCTCAAGGTATGGGTGGCATGGGTGGTATGATGTAAAAATTGCTTTAATACCGAATTGCTTAATAATAAAAAAGGGCATCTGAATTCAGATGCCCTTTTTTGTTATGCTGTGCTTTATGGTTTAGTCCACATTGTCATGCAGGAAAGAGTTATTTGAACGTATTTCTGTTTTCTTGTCCTCTCCTTCAGAAAGTGTTAAGCGTGATACTTGCGAATCTGAAGAATGGGGTGTATTTTCTAGTTGTACATTTTTTCTTTGGTAGGCAGGAACTTTCTCCATTTCAGAAAAATTTCTTTTGGCTTTCCAGTCATATTCTTTGAGCTTTTCTGCACGTTCAAATGCCTTTCTACGCATTTCCTCTTTGTTATTGAATTCAATAGCAGGTTTCTCATCTATCTTATTTCGAGAACTTTGAATATCTAAAATTATTTCATTTACAGGCTCCTCTTTTAGTTCTTCTGTATTTAGTGCTTCCAAAATCGGTTGAGGTATTTTTTCATCAGCTTTTGGTGTTGCTTCGTACAAATTATGCATGTTTTTCTCTGATGATTTCTCGTCATTAGGCTGTTCTTTTGTGATCAGTAAATTTGATGTATTCAAAGAATTTTCATATAAATCGGTAACTTTTTTGGTAGGCCCATTGCTCAAAACGTTAGCTTTATCACTTTTATTATTGAATCCGGTAGCTATAATGGTTACCACTACAGTGTTTTCAAGTGTTTCATCAATACCCCAGCCTTGAATCACTTCAGCCGTGCCTCCTGCAGCATCTTGTAAATAATCTGTAATCTCACCAAACTCATCCATACTTATTTCATTCGCACCTGAACCACATTTGATATTTAAGAGCACATGGCGTGCTCCTTTTATTTCACTATCATCTAACAGCGGTGAGTTCAGCGCTTTTTCAATAGCTTTCAAGGCTCTGTTTTCACCATCGGCTTGGGCACTTCCCATAATCGCTTTCCCGCTATCTTTAAGTACGGTTTGAATGTCAGCAAAATCGGTATTAACGTGTAATTTTTCGGTTATAATTTCAGCAATGCCTTTTGCTCCAATAGTTAAAATATTATCGGCATGGCCAAAAGATTCGGTCATTTTAAGATCTCCGTAAATTTCACGTAACTTATTGTTGCAGATAATTAACAAGGTATCTACATTTTTCTTAAGTTCTTCAATGCCTTCTTCGGCTTGTGTCTTTCTTCTTTTTCCTTCAAATCCAAAAGGAATTGTTACAATAGCTACTGTTAAAATTCCCATTTCTTTAGCCACACCTGCAATAACCGGGGCAGCACCTGTACCGGTTCCTCCTCCCATTCCGGCCGTAATAAAAATCATTTTTGTTTTACGACCTAAAAGGGCTTTGATTTCATCAAGCGATTCGATAGCTGAATTTTTACCCACTTCGGGATTAGAGCCTGCTCCAAGGCCTTCGGTAAGTGTTGCCCCTAAGGTAATTTTGGTAGGAACAGGGCTTTTGTCTAAAGCTTGCTGATCGGTATTGCACACGATAAAATCGACCCCTTTAATACCTTGTCTGAACATGTGGTCCACTGCGTTGCAACCACCCCCTCCTACTCCAATAACCTTAATGATTGAGGAGTTTGTTTCTTTTGACAAATCAAAGTTCATAAGTGATGTTTCCATAGTATTTATTTTTTATTTTATCGGTTTAAGTTATTGGCTTTCTTCATCAAAAATTTGACGGGTTTTTTCTAATAATCGTTCTAACCATCCAGCTTGTTTTTTAGGGTCTGAATGTCCTGTAATATTTATTTTTTCTGTATCTGTTGTATCTGGCTCTGTTCCATTTTGGGAATCATCGACAGGATTGGTTTTTAAGGCTTGAAAGCCGCGTAAAACCAGCCCCACACCAGTGGAGTATAATGGACTTGCTACATCTTCGAGACTTTTTGCCAAGTGTTCGTTTGGATAGCCAATTCGTGTATCCATTCCGGTTATGTATTCTACTAGTTGCGTGGTATTTTTTAACATGGCTCCTCCACCTGTAATGACAATACCAGCAATTAACTTTTTCTCGTACCCCGAATTTTTTATCTCATAATATACATGCTCCACTATTTCTTCCATACGTGCTTGTATTATATGCGCTAGATTTTTTAATGTAATTTCTTTGGGGTCGCGGCCTCTGAGCCCTGGAATAGAAACAATCTCATTTTCAAAATTATCGCCAACTAAGGCCGATCCAAATTTTATTTTAAGTAATTCGGCTTGACTTTTAATAATGGTGCATCCTTCCTTAATATCTTCGGTAATAATATTTCCTCCGAAAGGAATTACTGCCGTATGTCTGATGATAGAGTCTTGGAAAATAGCAATATCTGTTGTACCACCACCAATATCAACAAGCACTACCCCCGCTTCTTTTTCTTCATTACTTAAAACGGCATCAGCAGAGGCCAAAGGCTCTAATGTTAAACCGCTTATTTCTAGTCCAGCTTTTTTAACACACTTCACTAAATTATTAATGGAAGAAATTTGGCCGGTTATGATATGAAAATTAGCTTCCAGCCTTCTTCCGCAAATCCCTATGGGTTCTTTGATTCCGGCTTCATTATCTACAAGATACTCTTGCGGAATAACATGGATAATTTCTTCGCCAGGGGCCATGGCCAGCTTATACATATCATCAATAAGTGCATCAATATCTTGTTGGTTTATTTCGGTTTCAGAGTTATTGCGTGTTCGAATACCGTTGTGTTGCAGGCTTTTTATATGTTGTCCGGCAATACCCACATTAACCACTTTAATTGGAACTCCTGTTTTTTGTTCAGCTTCTTCAATGGCCAATTTAATTGACCTTACTGTTTGCTCAATATTGGAAACCTGACCGCGCATGACACCCACAGATTCTGTTTTTCCAAGCCCAAGTATTTCCACTTTTCGATGTTCGTTTAGGCGTCCTACCATAGCTACTATTTTGGTAGTACCCACATCTAAACCAACTATGTATTGTTCGCTAGCCATTGTAAAAAATATTTCTATATCTTATTTGTTATTTTCTTTTATTGAATTGTTGTTGCTTTTGTACAAACAATCTGATTTTTATATTTCAGGTTAATTGTTTCATATTTATTCCATCCTACATAATTTAGTCCTTGTTTATAAAAAACAAAAAGCTTATTCATCTTTTCATCAATGTCTTGAAAGTCTCCTAACACAACAATATGATTGCCTGCCAAAGGGACTAGCTCAACATTTTTTGCCACATAAACCTGCTCCACTTGAGCTTTCCAAAATTCGCTTGTATTCAAGTATTTAGCAAGACGATAAATGCCATACATGTTGTTTTTTATTAACAGCGAATCGTTAATATCTGTACGGCTGTAATCTATGCCATAGCACACATCATAGCGTTCAAATATTTGTCCGGTAAAAACGGGCAATCGAGCTGTGTAGTTACTGCTCCAAGGCATCAAAAAACCATTTTCGTCAATATAAAAGCTTTCGCCCAAGACATTTATAATTCGAGCAATAGGGCGTTTGGTATCAATATTAATGCTTAAAGTGCCATTTATTGTTTTAAAAACTTCCGTGTTTTTGATGTATGGATTTGTGTTAAACATTTGTTCAAGAGGTGCTGTAGAAATTGTTTCCATAGGCTTACCTGTTATTTTTTTATTCTTTTCATTAAGCATATTCAGAACGTCATCATATTGAATAAATTCATGTTCTGATGTATGGTTGATATTGATTTTAATATCTGTACAGGGTTGTTTATCCATAGCTTTATTTGCAAAACCCCAGAGTAGTAATGTACCTGCAATAGCCAGCACCCAAATTACCAGCACCCATATTCTTTTAAACTTTTGTTGCCTATTTTTAAACATGGGTTAATACTTTTTCTAATGTTTCAACCATTTGATCAATATCTCCAGCTCCAATAGTAACAAGCACTTCGGGCTTCTTATTTTTAAAAAGTTCTAAAATTTGATCGCGCCCCATAAGGCTTTTTTCAGGGCTTGTAATATTATTTAGAAGCATGGCAGAGCTTACCCCTTCAATAGGCAATTCACGTGCAGGATAGATATCCATCAGTATTACCTCATCTAAGAGTGACAGACTTTCGGAGAACTCCGTTGCAAAATCACGTGTGCGGCTGTACAAGTGAGGTTGAAAAATTCCGGTAATTTTTTTCAGTGGGAATAGTTCTTTTAAAGAGTGCACACAGGCTTTTATTTCTTCCGGATGATGTGCATAATCATCAATATAAACCAGGTTTGGAGTATTAATAATATAATCAAAGCGCCTATGGACACCTTGAAATGACTCAAGTGCTTCCTTAATAGAAAAAGGCAAAACTCCCATTATTTGTGCTGCTGCAACAGCAGCTATGGCATTTTCGACATTATGCAAACCGGGTAAGCCTAAACATACATTATTAATATTCTCAATACTACTCTTAATATCAAACTTATATTTGCCTTGTTCAATACGAATGTTGGCTGCATAAAAATCACATTCGGTATTTAAAGCGTAGTGATAAGCTTGCACATTGGGCTTTAGTTCAGGCGCGAACTGTAATCCCTTTTTAGAAATTAGGGTTCCGTTTTCTTTAATTTGTTTTGTAAATAATGTAAAAGATTCTTTCAGATGAGAGTCATCACCATAAATATCTAAATGATCAGGATCTACTGAAGTAATAATTGCAATGTCGGGAAATAACGTTAAGAAGGAGCGATCATATTCATCGGCTTCTACCACAATAGGAAGCAGCACATCTACCTTAGTATTGTAGGATGTACAATCTTTGTTTTTCCACTGATTGGAATGTGAAACAATATGATTGCTGTTATAGTTTTTTGCAACACCTCCTAAAAAGGCAGTTACATCATAGCCCGAATGTTTAAGAATATGGGTTAATAAGGTGCTTGTTGTTGTTTTGCCATGTGTACCGGCAACAGCAGCAGAATAGGCAACTCGAGTAATTTGCCCGAGAACTTCAGCCCGTTTTTTAATTATATATTGCTGCGCTTTAAAGTAGTTGTACTCTTTATGATCATGCGGTATTGCAGGAGTAACAATGATAAGTAACTCATCTCGTTGAGCTTCTAAAACAGCATTGGGTATAAGAGCAACATCGTCATCAAAATGTATAGTTATACCCTCATTAATCAATTCATTTGTAAGTGCTGTTGGAGTACGGTCATAACCATAAACAGCAATTCCCATTGTGTTTAGAAAGCGGGCAATGGCACTCATCCCAATTCCTCCAATACCCAAAAAATAGGCTATTTTTATAGAGTTGAACATCGGTGTTATTTATTTTGCATTCCTAATCTAAAAACTTCAGCAGCTATTACTTCGGCCGAATTGCTTACATCTAGTTTAGTAATATTATTTTCAAGCTTAAATCTTTTGTCATCGTGCCCAATTAAATCAAGTATTGTGTTACCCAGTTTTTCATTTGCTTCACTATCAGGAATAAGAATGGCAGCATTATAATTCACTAACGCTTGTGCATTTTTGGTTTGATGATCTTCGGCTGCAAAAGGATAAGGTACTAATATAGCTGCCTTTTTAACGCTACACAATTCTGATATTGAACTTGCTCCGGCACGTGAAACAACCAAATCGGCCATAGCATAAGCATAATCCATTTTTGAAATAAAATCAGAAACATATAAGCCTTGATTCTTATATGGCTCTATAGCCTGAGTGGCCGTTGCAATAAATAATTTTCCAGTTTGCCAAATGAGTTGAATATCGTTTTCGATAAACAAATTCAGATTTTTTAAAATTGTTTCGTTAATGGTTTTTGCTCCCAAGCTGCCTCCGGTAACAAATACTGTTTTTTTATTATCATTTAGTTTAAAAAACTCTAAGGCTCTGTTTCGTTTACCGCTTAAATTCAAGATATCTGTTCTAACGGGATTACCTGTTAGTTTGATTTTCTCATGTGGAAAAAATTGTTCCATTTTATCGTATGCAACACAAATTGATTGCACTCGTTTTGCCAATAATTTATTGGTAATTCCCGGGTATGAATTTTGTTCTTGAATTAGAGCCGGTATGTTCATTTTAGTAGCAGCATATAACAGTGGGCCGCTTGCAAAACCTCCTACTCCTACTACTACATCAGGTTTAAAGTCTTTAATTATTTTTCGGGAACGTTGGATACTTTTAAAAAGTTTAAGAGGAAAAGCTAAATTACTTAACGACAGGCTGCGTTTAATTCCAGTAATATTTAAACCTTCAATTTTATAACCAGCAGCAGGTACTTTTTCCATTTCCATTTTACCTATAGCACCTACAAACAAAATATCAACACTGTTGTATTTATCTTTCAAAGCATTGGCAATGGCAATAGCCGGAAAAATATGACCTCCGGTGCCGCCCCCGCTAATAATTACCTTAAGCATAAGTAACCTCCTTTTTACCTGTATCAGTTTCAGAAAGTTCTGTTTTTGATTTTTCTCCTACGCTTACACTCAAAATTATTCCAATAGTAATGCTCGAAAACCAAATGGATGTACCACCCATGCTTAACATGGGTAAGGGCTGCCCCGTAACCGGAAACAAGTTAGTAGCAACCGCCATATTGATCATAGCTTGAAAGACCATACTGAATGAACAACCAAAAGCCAGCAATGAGCCAAACATTTTAGGGCTTTGCGTGGCAATTCGTGTTCCTCTGAAAAGCAGTATCAGATATAACAATACAATAATTACCCCAAATACAAGGCCGTACTCTTCAATAATGATGGCATAAATAAAATCAGAATAAGGGTGCGGTAAAAAATTACGTTGTGTGCTTTTTCCCGGTCCTTTACCCAATGTACCTCCAGTAGCAATAGCTATTTTTGACTGATCGACCTGAAAATTGCTTCCTTTGTCTTCCTTTTCTGTACTACGAAATGTTTCAATCCGTTTCATCCAGGTTCCAAAACGTGGAAATACATTAGGTGCAAAATTTCCTACTGTTAAGATAATCAGAATTGCCACTATACCCATCCCAAGTAGCGAGAGCAAATGCTTGTATGGAATGCGTCCTACAAACATCATCACAAAACATGTTGTAAACAATACTGCAGCTGTTGAAAAATTTGCCGGAAGAATAAGAGCGCAAACTATGACTACGGGTATTACTACCGGAATAAAAGCTTCTTTTATGCTATTAATATTTTCTTGCTTTTGCGATAACACTCTAGACACATACATGATAAGCGCAAGCTTTGCAAAATCTGATGTTTGAAAAGTAAGTGATGTGCCGGGAAGAGCCAGCCAACGGGATGCATCGTTCAGGTTGCTGCCTTTCATTAAAGTTATCAGTAACAAGGGAATGGCCAAGAGAATAACCAGTATAGATATTTTAGAAAAATACGTGTATCGGATATTGTGGGTGACGTACATCAAAAAAAATCCAAAAAGGAGTATAAAGCCATGTTTGAATAAATAATATTCTGTATTACCAGACTTATTCTTATAAGCCAAAGAACCTGTTGCGCTATAAACCACAAGTAAGGATATTAGGGAAAGCAACACAATAACTATCCATACTACCTTATCGCCTTTCACTTTTATGCCTGATAACCCGAACATGTTGTACACCTTCTTTATTTTATCTGATATAGTGGGTATTTCTCAAACAATTCACCTGACTGCAATCTATGAATAGATTGCTTAAACTGATGACCACGATCTTCAATTCCTTCAAATAAATCATAACTTGCACATGCCGGTGAGAACAGTACAGTATCTCCCGCTTTTGCTAATAACGAAGCGTGGTGCACAGCCTCATCGGTACTTAATGTAGTGATGATAGTTTTACACGCTAAGTTCCCAAAAGCCTTATATAAGTTTGTAATGAGCTTACCTAAACAAATGATATGCTGTACCTTGTCATTTACTAATTCTTGCAACATGGTGTAATCATTCCCACGATCAACCCCTCCCGCAATCCAAATAATATTTCCATTAACTTTTTCCAAAGCAAGCCATGCGCTGTCCACATCAGTAGAAGCTGAATTATTAATATAGGTTACGCCATTAATTTTGGCAACAACTTCAAAATAATGCTCTTGTTGCGATTTTATTTCAAAACGTTCTTTAATGAAGTCTTGTCTTATTTTTAAAAGCCTCTCCATAGAGGTAGCTTTTAGAGCACTTTTGCTGCTTTGATGTTTTTCCATTGTCAAATTTTTATTACAATTTATAATGATCTAACTGCTTGCTTAAACTGGTGTCCGCGGTCTTCATAATTCTCAAACAAATCAAAGCTGGCACATGCAGGTGATAATAATACGGTATCTCCTTTTTTACCTAAGCGATATGCTTTTTTTACAGCCTCTTCGGCTGTTGAAGCATCATCAATAACAGGAATTACACCTTTAAATGCATCGTGAATTTTGGAATTATCTTTTCCTAAACATACAATAGCTTTTACCTTATCTTTTACAAGATGAAGTAACATTCCATAATCATTTCCTTTATCTTGTCCACCTACAATCCAAACTACCGGATTGTTCATGCTTTCAAGAGCATACCAAGTTGAATTAACATTGGTAGCTTTAGAATCATTGATAAATTCAATACCATGAACTTTGGCAACAAATTCCAATCGGTGTTCAACATTCACAAAATCTTCCAGACTTTCCCGGATTATTTCTTTTCGTACTTCCAATATTCGGGCAGACAAGCTTGCTGCCATGGAGTTATACTGATTGTGTTTGCCTTGCAATGCGAGTTCGTGAATAGACATAATAAAAGGGTTTGGGTTATAGTTTATAATTAAATTTTCATTTTCAACATAAGCTCCATCTTGCATTATTTTATTTAAGCTAAATGGAAGTATTTGTGTTTCTGTATGCACTTTAGCAAGCTGATTCCGTACTAGTTCATCATCAGAGCAGTAAATAAAATAGTCTGTTGCTTTCTGGTTCTGTAATATTCTAAACTTAGAGTCAATATAATTTTGAAGCACATAATCATACCGATCCAAGTGATCGGGAGTTATATTAAGCAAAACAGCAATATGCAGCCGTGTTTGAAACATTCCATCAAGTTGAAAACTGCTGAGTTCTAACACATAATAATCATAGTTATTTTCAGCAACCTGAAGAGCGAAACTTTTTCCAATGTTACCTGCTAAACCTACATGGAAGCCGGCCTTTTGAAGTATATGGTATGTAAGCAGTGTAGTGGTTGTTTTACCATTAGTGCCTGTAATACCTATAAGTGTTGCATTGGTAAAACGAGCCGCAAATTCTATTTCGGAGATAACCGGAATTGCCTTTTCCCGAATTTTTTTAACCAGTGGTGCTTTCTCGGGCACACCAGGGCTTTTAATTACTTCACTTGCCGATAATATCCAAGCTTCATTATGCTGCTGCTCTTCGTAGGGAATATTATATTTTTGCAGCAACTCTTTATACTTTGGTTTTATTGTTCCGGCATCACTTAACAACACCTCATAACCTTGCTTAAGCGCCAACACAGCACTTCCAACACCGCTTTCTCCGGCTCCAATTACAGCAATTCTATGTGGTTTTATGTTCATCGATTTATCTTAGTTTAAGTGTTACGATGGTTAATAAAGCCAGCATGACCCCAATAATCCAGAAGCGTGTAACAATTTTAGCCTCATGAAACCCATTTTTCTGATAATGGTGGTGTAGCGGTGCCATTTTAAACAAGCGGTTTGCCCGAGCAAATTCGACTCCTTTTCTTTTTTTCTGATACTTAAAATAGGCTACCTGAAGCATAACGGATAAGTTTTCGACTAAAAAGATTCCGCATAAAATAGGAATCAGCAACTCTTTGCGTATGGCTAAAGCAAACACTGCGATAATTCCTCCAAGAGCCAAACTTCCGGTATCACCCATAAAAACTTGAGCAGGAAATGTATTGTACCATATAAATCCTACACAGGCTCCTACAAAGGCACCAATAAAAATTACGAGCTCTCCGGAGTTAGGAATGTACATTATGTTGAGGTAATTGGCAAAAACCGTATTTCCCGACACATAAGCAAAGATACCCAATGTGGCGCCAATTATAGCCGAAGTTCCTGAAGCTAAACCATCCAAACCATCAGTCATATTAGCCCCATTAGAAACTGCTGTTATGATAACAACCACCATAGGGATGAAGATTAGCCAAGCCCAATTTTGATAATTGTTGCCTAAAAACTTAAGAACAGAGGCATAATCAAACTCATTATTTTTAATAAACGGAATGGTGGTTTTAGTTGATTTGTGTTGTGCAGAGTATTTGGGTAAATTTTGAGAATCTACGGTATTTTCAAACACATGTCCATCAATAACTACTTCATTCGAGTTTCTGATTTTTTCCTTAATTACTATATTTTGGTTAAAATACAATACACTTCCAACAATAAGTCCTAAGCCTACTTGACCTACTACTTTAAAAATCCCTTTTAGTCCTTGTTTATCTTTTTTAAATACTTTAATGTAGTCATCTAAGAAGCCAATTAATCCGAGCCATACTGTAGAAAACAGCATCAAAACAATATAAATATTATGAAGTTTTGCAAACAATAAGGTAGGAATAAGAATAGCGCCCAAAATAATAAGACCACCCATAGTAGGTGTTCCTTGTTTTTGTATTTGTCCCTCAAGGCCTAAGTCGCGAACCGTTTCGCCTACTTGTTTCAATTGTAAATAAGCAATAATTTTTTTCCCGAAAATCAGCGATATAATGAGTGAAGTAATAATAGCCATAGCAGCACGAAACGAGATGTACTGAAACACTCCGGCTCCCAGGAAGTCATACTTTTTGTCAAGAAAATCGAATAAATAATACAGCATATTTAAATTTTCTTTTGAGGTTTATGTTGTTTGGTTTTTAAATAATTCACTTAGTTCATACATGTCATCAAAAGGATATTTTTCACCATTTATTTCCTGATATTTTTCATGACCTTTTCCGGCAATTAAAACAATGTCGCCTGCTGCAGCAAAAGCAAAGGCCGTTTTAATAGCTTGTCTGCGATCGGTAATACACAAGGTTTTAGATACAGAGGCAGCCCCAACACCGCCCATCATTTGGGCAATAATTTCATCGGGGTTTTCGTTTCTCGGATTGTCTGAAGTAAGGATAACACGATCACTCAAGCTGCAAGCTATTTCGGCCATAAGTGGTCTTTTCATGGCATCTCGATTTCCCCCACAACCAATTACGGTTATTATTTTTTCATTCCCATTTCTAATGTCTTGAATTGTTTTGAGTACATTCTGTAAAGCATCAGGAGTGTGTGCATAATCTACAATGCCGGTAATTCCTGAGGCCGAACGAATAAACTGGAAACGACCATCTACAGGTTCTAATAAGCTTATAGCGGTTAACACCTTGTTTTTATCTTGATGAAGCAACCTAGCAACAGCATACACCATTAACATGTTGTAGGCATTAAAACGGCCAATGAGCTTCGTCCACACCTCAACACCATCAAGCTGTAAGTGTAAGCCTTCAAAATAGCTCTCAATTATTTTGGCTTTGAAATCGGCAGGTTGATTTAGTGCACATGTCACTTTTTGAGCTTTTGTATTTTGGATCATAACCGAATAATGGCGATCGTCACGATTTACTAAAGCAAATGCAGAGGATGGAAGCTGATCAAAAAATTCTTTTTTGGCTTTTAAATAATTTTCAAACGTTCCATGATAATCTAAATGATCATGGGTAATATTTGAAAACGCAGCTCCCGTAAATTGCAATCCGTTAATACGGTGTTGAACAATACTATGAGAACTTACTTCCATAAAACAATAATCTATTTTTTGAGCTACCATTTCGGCCAATAGCTCATTCAGTTTTATGGCATCAGGAGTGGTATGGGTAGCTTTATATTCATGATTGCCGATAAAGTTTTTTACCGTTGACAAAAGGCCCGTTTTATATCCTAAAGATTGAAATAAATGGTATAGTAAAGTAACCGTAGTTGTTTTTCCATTAGTACCCGTAATTCCAATTAATTTGAGTTTAGCCGAGGGGTGATCATAAAAATTACTGGCTACTATACCCAATGCGTAGGCAGTATCATGAACTATAACATACGTAATTTCAGGATTAATATTTTGTGGTTTTTGGGTGCAGATAATTGCTGTGGCACCTTTAGCAATAGCTTTTTCAATATACAAATGGCCATCTTGAATCGTTCCTTTTACCGCAATAAACAGAGTATCTGCTTCAACTTCTCTAGAGTCAAAACAAATCTTAGCCATATTTTTATGGACTATTCCATAAACTTCAAGTATTCCCGTTTTGTATATTATGTCGCTCAATTGCTTCATCTCACGAAAGTTCAATAGTTATTACTGCACCTTGGGTAACTTTAGTTCCAGCAGTCAAGGATTGCTTTCTTACTGTTCCGCGTCCAATAACTTTTACCGTAATTTTTTGATTTTCTAATATTGACAAGGCATCCCTTAATCCTAAGCCAATTAACTTAGGCACTTCAGAATCATTTAGAATTATAGTAGTGCCCACAAAGCCATCGTTCTCTTGTTTTACTCGCAAATAGCTTTTTTGATTACCTTCTAACGCGGTTTTTAACGAAAGCTCCTGCGCTATTTTTTGAATATCTTCTTTCTTGCCACATTTTATTATTGGTACATGTACCAATAGTGCGCTAGTATCTTTTTGTAAAGGTTTATGAATACTTTTATTGTTGCTGTAAACCTTATCGGCAATTTCTCTGAATACAGGCCCGGCTACTTCATTTCCATAGATAGAAGCACGTGAAGGATCATAAATCATAACAATTATAGAATACAAAGGATCTTTAGCCGGGAAATAGCCGCATAATGATGCGAGATACTTTTTATTGGTGCTGCCATAGCCTGTTTTTCCCTGAGCAATTTGTGCTGTTCCGGTTTTGGCTGCTATTTGATAAGGAGCTGTTCTTAAATAGGTGGCGGTACCTTCTTTAACAACACCTTCCATCATTTCGCGTGCCTTATCAATAGTGCTTTGAGAGCAAATAGACGGGTTAAGCACAACAGGTTCAAAGGTTTTTACTTTTTGTCCTTTTGATTGCACTTCGCTAATAAACTGCGGTTGCATCATTTTCCCATTATTAGCTACTGTATTATAAAAATTAAGTATTTGAAGAGCAGTAAGTTTTTCCTCATAACCAATACTCATTAAAGGCAAAGAAAGAGCGCTCCAAAATTTTGATTTTACATCCTTAATATAAGGGTTATGCTCTCCAGGAAGAATGATTCCCAAAGGCTTGTTAATTCCGAAGGAGTAAAGCCTATCAATAAATTTTTGAGGTTGTTTTTTGTAATACTTGAGAACAATGTTTGCTGTACCTACGTTTGATGATTTTTCGAAAACCTGCTTTACTGAAATTTTTCCATATCCGCCATCGTGCGAATCTTTCAAAACATAGCCTCCGGCTAGTGCCTTTTTTCCTCCTTCGGTATCAACAATTTCATCTAGGTCGGTATAGCCATCTTCCATAGCCGCCATAATTGAGGCCAGTTTAAATGTAGATCCCGGCTCTACCCCTTCGCCAATGGCATAATTAAATGTTTCGGCATAAGTTATGCTATCTAATCGTGTAAGGTTTACCATAGCTCTAATAGCACCTGTTTTAACTTCCATTAAAATAGCACAACCATGATGCGCCTTTTCCTTAATTAATTGCTTCTCTAAAGCATGATGAGCCACATCTTGAATGTTAGCGTCAATGGTAGCCACAATATCGTTTCCATCTTGTGGTTCTATTTCATTATCCTGGTTAACAGGCCTAAAAACTCCATTTGCTATTTTTTGAACTAAACGCTTTCCCTTAACTCCCGCCAACTCTTTATTCATAGCCCCTTCAAGCCCTAATGGTTTATTTGAAACACGATCGTATCCAATAGTTCGCATAGCCATATTTTTAAATGGAAGTTCTCTACGACTTTGTTGTTGTACCAGCAGGCCGCCTTTATATTTTCCTAATTTAAAAATAGGAAAGGTTCTTACTTTTTTAAGTGTTGGATAATCTACCTTGCGGGCAATCAAGAAGTAACGATCCTTGTTTTTTCGAGCTTTCTTTAGTTGTGTTTTCCATGTGCTCTTTGAGCGGTTTGGAAATGTTTGCGAAAGACACAAGGCTAATGAATCAAGATTTTCATAAAATAATTTATCGGTAATAGGGTCCGAAATAAGATCCATTCTCAACTCAAAAATAGGAACAGAGGTTGCCAGCAAGCTGCCATCAGCAGAGAAAATATTTCCTCTTGAGGCATTAATACTTACTTTTTTTACCTGTTCACGATCGTGTTTTGCCTTCCAATAGTCACCCTCTGCAATTTGAATTGTACCTGCTTTAAACAATACAGCAATACCAAAAAGCACTATAAAAAAGTACATTAAATAAATGCGCCATAAAAAATCCTTTTTAATATCCTTGGTTTCCTTCACGCTATTTCTGTTTTTCCGAATGGTTAAAAATTATTTTTCCCGGAGGGGTAGTGCTTTCTTGTATTTGCAAACCCATCATTTCGGCTGTTTTAGCCACCTCGCTCTGCTTGCTAACAAACATGAGCTGCGACTTTGAGGTTATAAACTCAGAACGGAGCTCCTTGAGTTCATTTGATATTTTATTTATTTGTCGAATTTTTCTTTCGGCAAAATAGGTGTTGGCTATGTACACTAAGGCCACTCCTGTCAAAAACAAAACAAAGGGTGCTTGTTTTAGGCTGGCTCTATTAATTAAAATGTTGCCATTAATTACATCAAAAAAAGAACGTACCACCACTTTATGCATCTTTGCTTTAGGTGCATTGGGCTTTTGTGCTTGGCTTACAGGCTCGGCAACATGCTTCTCCACAGGCGACTTATCTATAGTATGTACGGGCTCTTTTTGCATATTTTATATTTTCTCGGCAATACGTAACTTGGCACTCCGCGCCCTATTATTGTTTATTATTTCTTCTTCATTTGGAGTAATAATGTGACGATTTATGGTCTTAAATCCTACTATTTTGTTGCCATAAAAATCTTGTTCTATATGCCCTTCAAAGTTTCCTGACTTGATGAAGTTTTTTACCAAACGGTCTTCAAGGGAGTGGTATGATATCACAACCAAACGACCACCGGGTTTTAGCACCTCAAAACTTTGTGTAAGTAAATCTTTAAGGGCTTCTAATTCCATATTTACAGCTATTCTAAGAGCTTGGAAAACTTTTGCGAGATATTGCTGTTCTTTAAATTTTGGAATACAACGGGCAATTGCTTCTTTAAACTGCTGAATAGTATTTAACGGCTTCTTCTCTCTTGCTTCAATTATACAAGCTGCAAGTTTCCGACTGTTGTCAACCTCTCCAAAATTTCTAAATAATTTTGCTAAATCTACTTCTTCATAAGTATTTATTATTTCGGCTGCAGTAAGTGTTGCATGTTTGTCCATACGCATATCCAAGGCCCCTTCAAAGCGTGTACTGAAACCTCTTGATGCTTCATTAAACTGATGTGATGAAACGCCTAGATCAGCTAAAATTCCATCAACAGGAACTGCATTATACATCTTTAAAAAGTTTTTCATGTATCTGAAGTTTTGCTTAATCAGTACTAGTTTTTCATCATTTATTTTATTTCTATGCGCATCTTCGTCTTGGTCAAAAGCATACAGTTTACCCGTAGTTAATTGTTCTAAAATTGCTGCTGCATGCCCACCTCCGCCATACGTTACATCTACATAAGTTCCGTTTGCCTTTATGTTTAAACCATTCATGCTTTCCATTAATAAAACCGGGTTATGATACATCTCCTTCATCTGCTTTATTTCCCATACTTCCCATTACACGTTCTGCTAAGTTTTCAAAGTCATCGTTTGGCATATTTACCGAGTCTTCATACTTTTTCTTATCCCATATTTCAATAATGTTGTTTGAAGTAACACTCATCACTACATCCTTAGTTATACCGGCAAATGTCATCAGGTCTTTAGGCAACAGCAGGCGGCCACTATTATCTATTTCAATTGCCTTAAGGCCTGCCGAGAAAACTCTTATAAACTCGATATTTTCCTTTTTAAACCGATTTAGGCGATCCACATCTTTTTTGGTGCGTTGCCAATCGTCCATAGTATAAAGCTCCAAACAAGAACCGAAAACACTGCGTTTTAATACAAAGCCCTTCTCTAATACAGCAGTCAATGCCTTTTTATAGGCTACCGGAAGCATCACTCTTCCTTTAGCATCTACAGTGCATTCGTATGTTCCTAACAGTTGGTACAAGGGGCTTTTTATTTTTTTGCGTAAAAATATGGAATTATTTCCCACTTTTTACCATTATTTCCCACTTTTGTTGAAAACTTTTTGATTTTCAATGTTTTTAGACCTGTTAATTTTTAAAAGAAATTATCTGGAAAAGGCTGTTAATTATGGCTTTCAGGCGTTTTAAAGCATTTAGAAAATGATTACTTAGCGTGTTTACAAGCCGTAAAATTGTTTATAGTTATTCCGTTTATTCACAAATTGGTATTTGAATTTTTCATTTTCCCTTAAAAAATAGAAAAACTTGCTACTATTCAGGTCTTTATGATTTTTCTAATAGCTTTAATCAGGGTGATTTAAAGTTTGCAAAAGCATCATCTCAGGTAGCCATTATAATTCCTTTTGTATCAATTTAGAACAAAAACTTAACCATTTGATTATTAACAAGGTAAAAATTGATTGCAACTTCTATTTTCATTTAATGCACCAAAAGGGCTTATTTATTAACAGATTTATAGAAAATAGAGGCTTAAACTTTAACTTTGACCACTTATGACTGCCAAGAGAAATAAAGCGCCCCATCAAGTAAACGGAGTGGTGGAAACTCCATTAATGAAACAGTACAATACGATAAAGGCAAAATACCCTGATGCCTTGTTACTGTTTCGGGTTGGCGATTTTTATGAAACTTTTGGCGAAGATGCTGTAAAAGCTGCTCACATACTTGGTATTGTATTAACAAAAAGAGCTAATGGTGCTGCAGCATATATTGAGCTGGCCGGATTTCCACACCACTCGCTCGATTCTTATTTGCCTAAATTAGTAAGAGCCGGCTATCGGGTGGCCATTTGCGACCAGCTTGAAGACCCCAAGTTAACCAAGACAATTGTAAAGAGAGGTGTTACCGAGCTAGTAACTCCAGGAGTTTCATATAATGATAAGGTTCTCGAAAATTATTCTAATAATTTTTTGGCGGCTGTGTTTATGGAAAACAATAAAGCCGGATTAGCCTTTTTAGACATTTCAACCGGAGAATTTTTTCTAGCTGAAGGAAGTATGGACTATGCTGACAAGCTATTGCAGAATTTAAAACCCAGTGAAGTACTTTTTCAGAAAAGTAAACGCAAAGACTTTACTGAACTTTTTGGCAGCCGGTTTTACACTTTTCCATTAGATGAATGGGTTTTTACTGATGATTACGCACACGATACCTTACTTAAACATTTTGGAACCACCTCACTAAAGGGTTTTGGTGTGGATCTTATGAAATATGGCATTATTGCTGCAGGGGCTGCTATGCACTATTTAGCCGAAACGCAACATGACAAAGTACAACACATCAACCATTTGTCACGAATTGATGAAGATCGGTATATGTGGCTTGATCGATTTACAATTCGTAATCTTGAACTTTTTCAACCTTCGGGTTATGGCGAATTAGAAAAAGGAAAGTCGTTGTTAGATATTATAGACTTTACCGTTTCGGCAATGGGCTCGCGTATGCTAAAACGTTGGTTAGGAATGCCCTTAAAAGACTTACATCCGATTGCTGAGCGACTTGATTTGGTAAGCTATCTCATACATCATGAAGATATGGGCGAAACAATGCTGGGGCTAATAAAAGGGATGGGTGATATAGAAAGATTGATTGGTAAAGTAGCTGTAAACAGAGTATCACCACGAGAATTAGTGCAACTAAAAAATGCACTTTATGGAATCAAAAAGCTTAAAGAAATTTGTGTTGGGAGCAGCAACAATCACCTAGAAAAAATAGGGGAACAACTTAACCCTTGTATGATTATTGCTGAACGTCTTGAAAAAGAAATACAACCTAACCCACCTGCATTAGTTAATAAAGGAGAAGTAATACAATCGGGTGTTCATCCCGAACTTGATGAACTTAGGTATTTGGCTCACAGTGGAAAGGATTACTTAATACAAATGCAGATTAAAGAGTCCGAAGCAACTGGTATTCCATCATTAAAAATATCGTTTAATAATGTTTTTGGGTATTATCTTGAAGTAACCCATACACACAAAGATAAAGTTCCTGGTCATTGGATTAGGAAACAAACATTAACGAATGCCGAACGTTATATTACACCAGAACTGAAAGAGTATGAAGAGAAAATTTTAGGAGCAGAAGAAAAAATTCTTGCTCTTGAAACGAAACTATTTTACGATTTAGTTATGGCTTTAATGGATTTTATTCAGGCCATACAACTTAATGCCGGCTTAGTAGCGCGGCTTGATTGTTTACTAGGCTTTGCTCGTTGTGCCGTTGCAAATAATTATGTAAAACCGGAGGTTAATGAAAGCGACATATTAAACATTGTTGATGGGAGGCATCCGGTTATTGAGAAGCTTTTGCCGGCAGGCGAACAGTATATTTGTAATGATATTTATTTAGATCATAAAACACAACAAATAATTGTCATAACCGGTCCTAATATGTCTGGAAAGTCGGCTGTATTACGCCAAACAGCCCTTATCGTGCTTATGGCTCAAATGGGTAGTTATGTGCCGGCTAAACATGCTCAAATAGGCTTGGTAGATAAGATTTTTACTCGTGTGGGAGCCTCAGACAATATATCATCGGGCGAATCAACTTTTATGGTTGAGATGAATGAAACAGCGAGTATATTAAACAACTTATCAAACCGGAGCTTGGTGCTGCTTGATGAAATAGGTCGTGGTACCAGTACTTACGATGGTATTTCAATTGCTTGGAGTATTGCAGAATATATTCATGAAAACAAACTAAACAAAGCCAAAACGCTCTTTGCTACCCACTATCATGAGTTGAATGACATGGCCGACCGTTTTAAACGGATTAAAAATTATAATGTGTCTGTAAAAGAAATAGACAATAAAGTTTTGTTTTTGCGGAAACTAATGCCCGGTGGCAGTGCCCATAGTTTTGGTATTCACGTGGCACGCATGGCCGGAATGCCTAAACAAGTAATAACGCGAGCAACCGAAATTTTAGTTCATTTAGAAAGTATTCATAAGCAACAAGAAAACCAACAAACGAACTCCCAGATGAGCTTACCTAAACAAGATTATCAGTTGAGTTTTTTTCAGCTGGATGATCCGGTTTTAAGCCAAATAAAAGACGAACTGCTTCAAATTGATATAAATACCCTGACACCTGTTGAAGCTTTAATGAAATTAAATGAAATAAAAAAAGTAGTAGGCGCTTAAAAAAGCGATCTGATTCTTTTCTTATTCCTCTATCTTTTTTACCACAGGCTCCTTATCAATATAGCCTATGTTAGACCAAGCAAGTGTATTGTTTTTATATAAATGCAGTACCGGCAAAGCGTCTATTTTTAATTCCTTACAGAGTTCCAAATTATCATCTACATTAATACGAACCACCTTTACTTTGGGGCTCATGGTTTGCGAAATTTCATCTAAATAAGGTTTCATTTTTTTACAAGGAACGCACCAGTCAGCATAAAAGTCAACTAAAACAATGGTATTGGAAGCTGTAATTTCATTAAACTGATTCTTACTCATTCCTTTTGTTTTAGCAGATGTGCTTGTGGTTTCCGGTAAATTTGCTGCCCGCCATTGCATCATTCCGCCTTGCATTTCAAATACTTGTTTAAATCCTTTATTCCTCATAAAGTTAGCTGCCGAGGCACTGCGTCCACCACTTAAGCAATATACCAATACCGGTTCATCATGATTGATTTTTGAAATTTCGGCTTCAAAATCAGAACCATTCCAATTAATATTTTGAGCATGCTCCACATGTCCTTTTAAAAATTCTTCCGGAGTACGAACGTCAATTATGGGTGCATTGGGTAATTCTTTTATTTTATCGGCAAATGCCTGAGCCGATAAATTAGTATTAGATACTTGGGCATTATTGCTTGTGCAAGACGCCATTGTTAATAAAATAAGTGATAGGAAGGAAAAAAAGTATTTCATCATGTTTTATTGGTGTTGTTTAATTATTTGTTGTAATGTGTTTGCCGGTACTACTCCTGACTGTCGCCATAATGTTTGACCATTTTTAAATAAAATCAAGGTGGGAACTCCTTGAATTTGGTATGTGGCTGCAGCTTGCTGATTTTTATCTACATCAACTTTAATTATGGTTACCGCTTCGCCTAAGTTATTCTTAAGTTCTTCAAGTATAGGTTTCATCATTTTACAAGGGCCACACCACTCTGCAAAAAAGTCAACTAATACCGGTTTCTCTGAGTTTATTATTTCTGAAAAAGTTGCCATAAAAATTTAATATTTCAATTTAATCATGTTCTCGTTCATGGGTCTTAATACTGCCCTGTCTTGCTTATCTTAGTTTGCTTCTGAGGCTCATCCACCCTCCACCATTATACACCTCGGTATAGCCTTTCGCTTTTAAAATATTTTTAGCCGAGGCACTTCGCATGCCTGAAGCGCAACATGTAATAACAGGCTTATCTTTCTTTATTTTGTTAAGTCCAGCATTCAAACTTTGTAAAGGGATATTTACCGAACCCTGAATATGCCCTCCCGAAAATTCACCCGGTGTACGCACATCAATTATTTGTGCCCCATTTTTTAAAAGTTCTTTGTAATTAGCAGCCGGTTGTAACCCTAACAGGTTTTTTAAAAAAGAAATCATAATTGTATTCAGTTAGCTATATGTTTGTAATTTGAACGACAAAATTATTCATTTTAAAACATCTTGTACGTAACATAGGTTACATAATTTGGCTTTCTGCTATGAATAATGCAGTAATTTGATTAATAGATTCTTTTTTTTAATAGGTGCCCGCAACAACATAGTGCTAAATGGTCAAAAAATACCTTCCTTTTTTTAACAGGCTGTTTGCTTCTGTTTTATATCTCATTTAACTGTTCCATAACCTATTTCTCTAAAGGAACTCTTTTAAAATTGATTTATTCCGTTATTTTTGAAATGAAATCTGAATTTAATAAGATTTTTTAGACGGACTTATATTAGCGTTCATTGTTAAAAAACGACAATAAAATAATAAATTTGACAAGCGAAATCGAAAAGCCTTTTAAACAGAGTTAGAAATTTTTTAAAAAACAAAATGATCAAAAAAAAATCAAAATCCATTTTGTTCCTCATCGCTGTAATGCTATGGGCGGGTCTCGCACAAGCCCAGGAAAGTGCAAACACCTCAGGTGGTGATGCCTCAGGGAGCGGAGGAACTGTAGCATACAGTATTGGACAGGTAATATACACAAACAATACAGGAAGCTCTGGTAGTATAGCCCAAGGTGTGCAACATGCTTACGAAATTTTTACCGTTGACTTTATGGAAGCAGAGCTAAACATTTCTCTGACAGCATTCCCCAACCCATCAACTGATAATCTAACCTTGCAAATTAGCGACTACAACAATGAAAATTTGTCGTATCAACTGTTTGACATGCAGGGTAAACAGCTAAGCAATGGACAGGTAACTGCACTGCAAACCCAGATTAATATGAAAAGTTTACCAGCAGCTACCTACTTCATTAATGTTGTAAACCAAAAAAATAAGAAATTCCAATCATTTAAAATCATCAAAAACTAAAAAATGATGAAATCGAAGATTCGCGAATTCTAAAAATAAATATAAAAATTATGAGTAAAAAAATAATTACAATTTGTGCTGCAATTTTAATGGCAGCAAGCGTGTTTGCTCAATCACCAAACAAAATGAGCTATCAAGCGGTTATTCGAAACAGCAGTAATGCATTAGTAAGCAACCAACAAGTAGGTATGCAAATAAGTATTTTGCAAGGCTCTGCAAGTGGCTCAGCAGTGTATGTGGAAACCCAAATGCCAAGCACCAATGCCAACGGTTTGGTGAGCGTGGAAATTGGTGCAGGTTCGGTGGTAAGTGGTACTTTCTCGGCTATTGATTGGGCATACGGGCCCTATTTCATTAAAACCGAAACCGACCCAGCAGGCGGATCAAGTTACAGTATAACAGGAACAAGCCAGTTGCTGAGTGTTCCTTATGCTCTATATGCAGCAAGCTCTGGAAGTTCTACGCCAGGGCCACAAGGTCCGGCAGGTACGAATGGGACCAATGGTACAAACGGAACCAATGGACTGAATTCATTGGTTAAAACTACTCCAGAATCTGCTGGTACTAGTTGTACAACCGGTGGTGTGAAACTTGAGTACGGTTTAGATGTAAATACAAATGGAGTATTAGACGCAGGCGAAATCAATGCATCATTAACCCAATATGTATGTAATGGTGCTACCGGTGCAACAGGAGCGCAAGGTCCACAGGGGCCTGCAGGTACGAATGGAACCAATGGTACAAACGGAACCAATGGACAAAATTCATTGGTTAAAACTACTACAGAATCTGCTGGTGCTAATTGTACAACCGGTGGTGTGAAGCTAGAATACGGATTAGATGTAAATACAAATGGAGTATTAGATGCAGGCGAAATCAATACATCATTAACCAAATATGTATGTAATGGAGCTACCGGAGCGCAAGGTCCGGCAGGTGCAAATGGAACCAATGGTACAAACGGAACAAACGGACAAAATTCATTGGTTAAAACTACTACAGAATCTGCTGGTGCTAATTGTACAACCGGTGGTGTGAAACTTGAGTACGGTTTAGATGTAAATACAAATGGAGTATTAGACGCAGGCGAAATCAATGCATCATTAACCCAATATGTATGTAATGGAGCTACCGGTACAACAGGGGCGCAAGGTCCACAGGGGCCGGCAGGGTCAGGAGGTTTCACCCACAACATAGGCGAGGCATTTGGCGGTGGAGTGATTTTTCATTTATGGAAAGATGCACAAGGTGTTGAACATGGTTTGATTGTTGATAAAACAGATTTAAGCACAGCGATAGCATGGAGCAATATTCAATCAACGTTAATTGGCCCTTCTGCAAGTAGTACTTGGGATGGCTTAGGAAACAGCAATGCTATAGTGGGGCAAGATGGGCATACAAGCAGCGCTGCACGACTTTGTTTAAATTCGAACAATGGTGGGCAGAGTGATTGGTATTTGCCGTCAATTGATGAATTAAGCCATCTTTGGCAATCCCGATTTAATGTAAATAAAACTTTATCAGCAATCGGTGGTGCTACAACTTTGTCGGTTTCGGACAAGTATTGGAGTAGTACAGAGTTCGGCAACCACAGCGCGTGGTTCTACTACTTCTCCAGTGGGTATCCCTACTACAACTATAAGGATCTCGTTTACAATGTACGTGCAGTTCGGGCTTTTTAACGCTGTGCAATAATTATAAATTTTACTTGTGAATTATTATTACATGTATGTTTTATATAGCAAACAAGATGGTAAAACTATACTGAAACATCACCATAAAAGCGAAGCTATGCTTCGCTTTCTTTATTTTTTAGCAAGTTTTACTTGCATAGATATAGAACTAATTCTATTTATGAAAAACAAATCCGAATTTCGAAATTAAACTTGCTGCACGTTGAAGCCAAGCCAAGCTCTAAATATTAAAAAAACACGAAGTGCGGCTTCACGTTTATTGGGTTTGAAAGTGAATGCCTTAAACACTAATAACAAAAACAGGGCGGAACTAAAAAGTCATACGAATTGAAACAAAAATAAATTTCAAATTAATCATCAACAAAGTAAAATTTAGACTATGAAAAAAATTCTATTAATCCCTGCTATATGTTTTATTGCATTAACATTATCTTGCAAAAAAGAGAAGACAAATGAAGTCAATAATAATACCAACAATAACACCAATAATACTAACAATAATAATCCACCAACAGGGTTTACGCCTCCCACAATAAATTTTTGGAAAATAAATAATGTTAAGAATGATTCGAGTGCCGATGCCTTTAGCGTAAGTATTCCCGCTACTCATGCTGGGTTAAGTAAGCCTTTTCCAAATAATGGTTATTGTCAAATAAGTTTTGATAGAAATGATGGATATTCAAATGATAGTATTTATAGAGAAATAAGGAGTAAAATACCAGAAGGAGGATATAAAGAATTTCCCATTAGTAAAACGAAATCTGTTGGTTATACGCCTAATGGTGATAGTTTAAGTATAAATTTAACTTTAACGGATAATGGAGAATATTATTATTTTATAAGCCAAGGAGGAAACCTTTACATTTCTAAAAAGAACAATAAACTAAGATTTACAACAAAAGGGACTATTGATATGATTGGAGTAAAAAATATGGCTATAAATGATTATATATATTCAAGAACCATTGAATTTAGTTGGGAAGAATTATAATATACCCATTTCTCCCAAATATTTGCGCATTGCATAAAAAATTGAGCTGAGCACATTATTGTGGTTATAACTGAATATTCTCTTGTCCTAAAATAGGGTTACACCAAAAGTTGTATTATTGGCTTAAATTCAACTTTCACGTAAAAGCGATGCTGTGCTTCGCTTTCCTTTAATGGAGCACGTTGAACTTGCGGTTTACCCCACACACGTAAAAGCGATGCTGTGCTTCGCTTCCCTTTAATGGAGCATGTTGTACTTGCGGCTTACCCCACTCACGTAAAAGCGATACTGTGCTTCGCTTTCTTTTAATGGAGCATGTTGTACTTGCGGTTTACCCCACTCACGTAAAAGCGATGCTGTACTTCGCTTTCCTTTAATGGAGCATGTTGTACTTGCTCATTTTAAATTAAACTTGCTGCACTATAAAGCCGAGCAAAGCTCTAACTATTAAAAAACACGAAGCACAGCTTCGCGTTTACTGGAAAAAGTGCAACTTAAAGGTGTTTATAACAGAATATTCTCTTGATCTAAAATAGCTTTACACCAAAAGTTGCATTAGTGGCATAAATTCAGCTTTCACGTAAAAGCGATGCTGTACTTCGCTTTCCTTTAATGGAGCATGTTGTACATGCTCATTTTAAATTAAACTTGCTGCACTATAAAGCCGAGCAAAGCTCTAACTATTAAAAAACACGAAGCACAGCTTCGCGTTTACTGGAGCAAGTTATACTTGCGGTTTACCTCTCACACGTAAAAGCGATGCTGTGCTTCGCTTTCTATAATTACGCAAGTTGTACTTGCGGTTTACCCCTCACACGTAAAAGCGAAGCACTGCTTCGCTTTCCTTTAATGGAGCATGTTGCACTTGCTCATTTTAAATTAAACTTGCTGCACTATAAAGCCGAGCAAAGCTCTAACTATTAAAAAAACACGAAGCACAGCTTCGCGTTTACTGGAAAAAATGCAACTTAACGGTAATAGGTTTTTGTTCACTTTTTGTTTGGAATTACATATAAACCCAACTCTTCAATTGAATCTGTTAAAAATTAGTTCCATGGCAGTTGGCTCTGTATTTCTGCTGTTGAGCAAACTACATTATAAACAGGCCTACCAAAATCTTCTAATAACACCATATTAACTTGTCTATGGTTGTTTTTCTTATCGTGAATTAAAGCTGATAAAACTTCTTTCTCTGCCGCTTTCATCCAAAATTCAGTAGGGTAATGAGACTGTAAAAAAGTGATAATATTTTGTGACTGAATGGGGCTAAATCCACATTTTAATACCGATAATTTTAACGATGAAATAATGCCCAAAGCCACGGCATGACCATGTAAAATGATTTGCTTATTTTTTTGCGCAGCATACTCAATGGCATGTCCTACTGTATGCCCCAAGTTTAAAATTTTTCGGATACTTTTCTCCTGCAAATCGGTACTTGTAATTTTTTCTTTAAAGGAAATACTTTTAATGATGTCCTCTAAATTAGGCTTATACGTTTCTTTACAAGCAACTATCAAATTCTCGGTTTCTGATGCCCCTTGTAATAGGGCATGTTTAAACATCTCGACATAACCATTTTTTATTTGAACCGGTGCCAGTGTTTGTAGAAACGGTGTATAAATAACTACAAATTCAGGAAGTAAAATGGTTCCTATTATGTTTTTATATTGATTAAAATTAATCCCATTTTTTCCTCCAATTGCAGCATCTACCATGGCCAGTAATGTTGTAGGTACATTTATATAAGCAATTCCTCGTTTGTATGTGGCTGCTGCAAAAGCTCCTAAATCGCTTATTGCTCCACCTCCTAAATTAATTAGTAAACTATCTTTTGCTGCTTCGTATTCAATCAATTTTTGCCATATAAATATGCAGGTTTCAATATTTTTATGCTCCTCACCGGTATTCACTACTATTGGATTAATTATTTTTCCAACTTGCTGGCAAAATATATCGTAACAGAACTGATACGAGTTGCTATCACATAAAACAAAACAAGCTCCTGAAGATTGGTTTATCTTTTCTTTAAGTGCTGTAAAATCAGTTTGTACAGCCATATTGCCTTATATTTTATATTCCTTTACCGTATCAATAAAGCACCTTACCTTATCTTTTTCAATATCTGGATATAATCCATGGCCTAAATTAGCTATGTGCTTATGCCCTCCAAACTGTTGAAGCATTTTTATTGTTTCAGTCTTAATTGTGTTGTAATCGGCATAAAGCAAACAGGGGTCCATATTTCCTTGAAGGGTTTTATCAGGCCCAATCATAGCCCTACTTTCTGCAATATCCATATTCCAGTCAAGACCAATTACCGCACAGTTTAATTCACTTAATTGCTGGCGGGCAAAAAAAGCTCCTTTTGCAAAAAGTGTTATGGGAACTTGCGGTATAGCATCGCAAATTCGTTTTAAATAGGGTAAGGAAAAGCTTGTGTATTGCTGTGGTGATAAAATTCCCGCCCAACTGTCAAAAATTTGAAGCAAGTTGACACCTGCAGCAACCTGTGCTTGTAAATAGTGAATGGTACTTTGGGTAATTTTGTCTAAAAGCAGATGGGCCCATTCAGGTTGGGTGTATAAAAATTTTTTAGCTTGGGCAAATGTTTTAGAGCCACTTCCTTCAATCATATAGGCAAAAATTGTCCATGGAGCACCGGCAAAACCTATAAGTGGAACACGGTTATTTAAGGCCCTCTTAGTAAGCTTTATAGCCTGTATAACATAAGCCAAGTCATTAGCTTGTGTTATTTGCAGTGCCTCAATATCGTGTTTGTTTTTAATTGTTTTTTCAAACAAAGGCCCTTTACTTTCTATCATTTCGTAATTAAGCCCCATAGCTTCGGGGATTACGAGTATGTCTGAAAAAATAATGGCTGCATCTACCCCTAAAATATCTACTGGTTGCAAAGTAACTTCACAGGCAAATTCGGGGGTCTTCAGCAAGTCTTTGAAGCTGCCCATTTGTTTTCGTACAGCGCGGTATTCAGGTAATACGCGTCCGGCTTGTCGCATAAGCCATACGGGAACTCTCTCGGTTTTTTCTCCACGAGCTGCCCTTAGTAATATATCGTTTTGTAAAGTTGCTGTAATCAATTGCTTATTCATTTATGAAGCAATATTAGTATAAAAATGTGGGTTTTGTTTATTTTGGATGCAAAGTCATTGCTTAGGTTTTAACCTTTTCGAGTTTTATGGGTGTTACTGATGGGTGAAAATAGAAAACAAGATTGTTTGAAAAAAAAATCTCTGTTTTGAAATAAAACAGAGATTTTTAAATAAAAGTCAAACAAGTTCTGTTAATATCTATACATATCTGATTTGAATGGCCCTTTTACGGTTACTCCAATATAATCGGCTTGTTCCTGCGAAAGGGTGTCTAATTCACAACCTATTTTGCTCAAGTGCAATGAAGCTACTTTTTCATCTAAATGTTTAGGTAAGGTATAAACTTGATTTTTATACTCTTTGGAATGATGCCAAAGTTCTAACTGAGCCAAAGTTTGATTACTAAAGGAGTTGCTCATTACAAATGATGGATGGCCCGTAGCACAACCTAAATTAACCAAGCGGCCTTCGGCAAGAACCAAAATATCTTTTCCATCAAGGGTGTATTTATCAACTTGTGGTTTAATCACATCTTTAGTCTTTCCGTAGTTTTTGTTTAACCAAGCCATATCAATTTCATTGTCAAAATGGCCGATATTACATACAATAGCATTATGTTTCATGCTTTTGAAATGGCGGTCAACAATAATGCTTTTGTTTCCGGTTGCTGTAACAATAATGTCTGCCTGTTTTACTGCATGATCCATTTTCATTACTTGATAACCGTCCATAGCTGCCTGTAAAGCACAAATTGGGTCAATTTCGGTAACAATAACACGTACTCCCTGGCTGCTTAATGATTGTGCTGAGCCTTTCCCTACATCGCCATATCCGGCAACTACAGCAACTTTTCCGGCAAGCATAATATCCGTAGCTCTTCTGATGGCATCAACCAATGATTCGCGGCAGCCGTATTTATTATCAAATTTTGATTTGGTTACTGAATCATTTACGTTAATAGCCGGAATAGGTAATGTCCCATTTTTCATGCGTTCATATAAACGATGTACACCTGTAGTGGTTTCTTCCGAAAGGCCTCTAATATCTTTAACTAATTCAGGGAAGCGATCAAAAACCATATTGGTTAAGTCTCCACCGTCATCCAAAATCATATTCAAAGGTTGTCCATCAGTAAAGGCAAATAAGGTTTGTTCAATGCACCAATCAAATTCCTGCTCGTTCATACCTTTCCAGGCGTACACCGGAATACCGGCAGCAGCAATTGCAGCAGCGGCATGATCCTGAGTTGAGAAAATGTTGCATGACGACCATGAAACCTCAGCACCTAAATGCGTTAGTGTTTCAATTAATACTGCCGTTTGAATAGTCATGTGTAAGCATCCTGCTATACGGGCTCCTTTTAGGGGTTTTTTATCTCCATATTCGGCACGAATTGACATCAGGCCCGGCATTTCCGCTTCGGCTAAATTAATTTCTTTTCTACCCCAGTTGGCTAAAGAAATATCTTTTACTTTAAACTTTTCTGCGGAACTTGTTTTTACGTTGTTCATTGTATTAATTTTTGATTAAATTACAGTTTTTCCTTAAAAAAGGACTGCAAATGTATGCTTTTTGAGGTAGAAATGCAAATTGATTTCTCAATTTGGAAGGCTTGGATTCATCAAGTTTTTCAAAATTATTTTTTTACAAACTTTCCCAGTCAGGGAGCTCTTGCAAAAACACAAACTTGCTCTTTTCCCGATCAAAGTACCAACAGTAATGCGTAACTCCGTTGCTGATGCATAAGTACTTAGCTCCTATACTTTGATTGTAAACACTTACCTGTTCAACTACTTTTTGAGTTAAGGGAACATGAGATGCTTTGCACTCCAGCAGCATTATGGGCACCCCCAAGCGGTTATAGATGACTATATCGGTTCGTTTTTTTAATCGGTTAAAGCGATGTCCTTGCTCTAAACTTATTAGTGATGCGGGATAACTTTTATAATGTACCAAAAAATAAATAAGCGTTTGCCTAACGTGCTCTTCGGGAGTTAAAATAAGCCATTTTTTGCGTATCGGGTCAAATACATAGGTTTGTCCTTTTTGCTGTTTTAATTTTAAATTGGGCTCGGGTAAATTCATGCTATCAATACGCAACAAAATTGAGTTATGACTATGGTTTATATGGCCATTAAACAAGCCCAAAGTTACTTTAATTCGGAAATATTTAAAATAATTTTGGTAAAATCAAAAAAAACTCTGTTATTTGCACTCCATTTTCAAAATACTAAGAAAAGTCATGTCAAGAATTTGCGATTTAACAGGGAAAAAGGCCATAGTAGGAAATCATGTATCTTTTTCAAACAGGAAGACAAAACGTTTATTTAAACCGAATTTACAGGTAAAAAAGTTTTTTGTACCTGAAGAAAATGAATGGATTACCTTAAAAGTATCTACATCGGCATTAAAAACGATTCATAAAAAAGGAATTAGTGCTTGTATTGACGAGGTATATAAAAATGGTTATTTAAAGTAATATTTACCACACAGCAGTATTTTAAAATCATGGCAAAAAAAGGAAACAGAATTCAGGTAATTATGGAGTGCACCGAACATAAAGCCAGCGGTATGCCCGGAACCAGTCGTTATATCACTACTAAAAACAAGAAAAACACTCCGGAGCGTTTGGAATTAAAAAAATACAACTCTATTCTGAAAAAGAAAACAGTTCACAAAGAAATTAAATAATAATCCTTAAACTATATTTGACCCATGGCAAAGAAAGTAGTGGCAACACTTAAAACAGGAAAAGGAAATAACTTTACAAAGGTTATTAAAATGGCCAAATCGCCAAAAACAGGTGCATACAGTTTCAAAGAGGAAATTGTACACAACGACCACGTTAAAGATTTTTTCTCTAAATAAAGAATCAATATATTAAATAATAAAAAGCTTCTTTCAAATTGAAAGAGGCTTTTTTATTATCTTGCAGTTTCAAATTTTCTACTGTTAACTTTAACAAATTTATGGGTATTTTTAATTTCTTTTCAAAAGATAAAAAAGAAAGCCTAGATCAGGGTTTGGCCAAAACAAAAGAGAGCTTCTTTTCAAAAATTACCAAGGCTATAGTCGGAAAATCAACTGTAGATGCCGAAATTCTTGACAATTTAGAAGAAGTGTTGATTAGTTCGGATGTTGGTGTTCATACTACTTTAAAAATAATAGAGCGCATTGAAGCTCGTGTTGCCCGTGATAAATATGTGAGTACAGCAGAGCTTCAAAATATTCTTAAGGCCGAAGTTTCCAACTTGCTTACTGAAAATAATACCCTTGAAGTTGCTGATTTTTCAGCTCCTTTAAAGAGTAAGCCATACGTTATAATGGTTGTAGGTGTAAACGGAGTGGGTAAAACAACCACTATTGGGAAATTGGCTTATCAGTTTAAAAAATCTGGAAAAAGGGTTTTGCTTGGTGCTGCTGATACTTTTAGAGCTGCTGCAGTTGATCAAATTGAAATTTGGAGCAAGCGTACTGAAGTTGACTTAATACAACAAGGTATGGGTGCCGACCCCGCTTCGGTAGCCTATGACGCTTTGAGTGCCGGGGTTTCGCGCGAAGCTGATGTGGTTATTATTGATACTGCAGGCCGTTTGCACAATAAAATAAACCTAATGAACGAGCTTACCAAAATAAAAAAGGTTATGCAAAAAGTAGTTCCCGATGCGCCCCATGAAATTCTTTTAGTTTTAGACGCCTCAACAGGGCAAAATGCGATAGAGCAATGCCGCCAGTTTACTGCAGCAACCGAGGTAAATGCCTTAGCCTTAACGAAATTGGATGGAACCGCCAAAGGAGGAGTTGCTATTGGTATATCAGACGAGTTTAAAATACCTGTTAAATATATTGGGATAGGCGAAAAGATGGAAGATTTGCAAGTCTTTAATAAGACTGCTTTTGTAGAATCTCTTTTTTCCTCAACTTAACAAATTTATTTTGTAGGCCCTGTCAAGAGCTGCAAGTATCCTTGCCAATCCCAATTGGAATGGTACCAGCAGCCATCATAAGTGAACATGATTTTTTGATTTATAACGATACAAACAATAATAAAAGTCCAAAGCAGGATGTTTGAAAAAGTTGTTTTTTTAATCTCAAAAAAATAAGCCAAAGGGAGTGTAAAAACAGCAAAATACTCTACATAAGGGCGCGAGCCATAGGAGCAACCGTAGGTCCAATCGTGCCATGCTGCGAAAAACCACGAAATGCCCATAAAAAATAAGCCTAGTAGAACACTTTGTGTTTTATTTATTTTAAACATATAAAGCAGGGCAGCTAAAACAAGCAGTACTATAGGTGTGTAAACAAAAAGACCATTATTTGGAGCAAACCATAAAGGCAGAAACTTAGGTGCAAAAATATGTGTAAAACCTTCGTTTCCATAGCTATAAAAAAGATATGACTGATGTGCATAATGCCAGTACAAAAGTTGTGGTAAAGTAGTAAGCACAGCCGTTAATAACATTAAGAAAAGGCTTTTGTACTGAGATTTCAAATAGGCAATGGGATAAGAATTAAATACAAAAAGAAGCGGGAGAAACAAAATATTAGCCGGACGCACCAAAATAATAAGTCCGGCAACTAAGCCTAAAAGGATAGGATAAACTCTATTTTGTGATGAGTTTAAGGCAAAAGGTCCTAAATAGAGATATAACGAAAACAGAAAAAAGGAATATATGTGTGACATGCCTGTTTCAAAAATAGAGTAATAAAAAACATTGGTTCCAAGATACAACACCATAGTACATTGAAATGCAGACCGGGCTGAAACACATCTCACCAAAAACTTATAAAGTAACAGTAAAGCCAAAAAGGTGTATAGTACAGCAGCTATATCAATGGCTTTATGGTAAGGTATAGAAAAACCATCACTACTATACCCTAAAGGAGTAGAAAGGAGGTGTGCAACTGCAAAAAAAGGACTTAAAAGAAGGGCCGTTCCACAGGGATATTTAGTTATTATTTTTCCTCCATACAACTTAAATCCATCTCCGGTTTTAACGGCAATACTATCGGGCATGGCGTTGGCCTGAAAATGGTAAATAAAAAATGCGGGTAAGTACACAAAATAGCCTGCTTTATCAGCCCATATTTCGCTATGATAATTTTGGATACCATGCTTTGTGTGTCGGTTTAGTGTCAAGAAAATTGTGAATCCCAAAAAAAACAGTAGTCCTATTATGGTCATCCGGTGTTTGTTCATAATCCTTTTTCGGTTAATTCAGAGCTAATTTTTACAGACCATAAACTTTTTTCCAAACAGCAAATGCAATAAATTTAAACGTGCGTGTGTCATTATAATCTAAATTGGAGCTTAACATCTGATTGAAATCACGGTTTACCTTTTCCATATCCATAAAATCTTTTAAATCATTGGTAAAATAAGGCCTTACTGCATCTTTAATTTCTCTTATCCATTGCGAGTTTGGGGTGGCAAAGCCCATTTTGTCTTTTCGATTTAAAATGATATCAGGCACCAAGCCCCGTAACGATTCTCGTAATATATATTTACTGATGCCGTTTTTTATTTTATACCCGGCCGGTAATTTAAAAACATAATTTATTAAGTTAATATCATCTGCAAAAGGGGTGCGAGATTCTACACCATGCCACATACTGCATCTGTCTTCGCACTTTAAATACGATTTAAGGCGGGTATTGGTAAATTCTTGATGTAACATTTGATTTAGATTACCAGGAACTTCACGAGTGGCAATTCGGCTTCTATAATCGTTTAAAAAAATAGGATTCAGGTAATAAAAATCACCAAAGTAATTTCTATTTATTTGGTATTGAATAAAAGTAGGAAGTTTATGTATGGTTGAAAAGCGCAAATGCTGTTTTATAAAAAACGAATAGCGTTTATACCAAGGCAAAAATTCTTTCATTTCACGATGCAAGCGAAGCCATTTATAGTTAGACAGGAGTTGTGCCCAATAATTATAATAATAGGAGTGGTATCCTGCAAAAAGTTCATCGCCTCCTTGCCCATCGAGTACAACTTTAATTCCACTTTCCTTTGCTTTTTGCATAACCCGAAATTGAGCATAAGTACTGGTGCTCCAAATTGGAACATCTTGACTATAAATTAAGCTTTCTAAATCATTTACTAAGTCAGTAGCCTGTGGAAAAACTTTATAAAATGTACTGTTTGTGTTTTCAGCCGCACGGGCTGCATAAGTGCTTTCATCAACAGTAGGGTCATGAAATGCTGCTGTGAAAAGTTTTATCTTTTCATTTTGTCCTTCCTCTTTATAGAGTTGATCAACTAAAGCTACAATTGCACTGCTGTCAATTCCACCGCTCAAACAGGCTCCTACTGAAACATCGGAACGAAGCCTAATTTTTACCGCCTCTTTAAGCAAAGTCCCAACTTCGTTTTTTGATTGTGCAAAATTTTCTTCATCAAAAGCCTCTAATTCATTATGGGTTTGAAGCACATAATACCGCTCTATATTAAAATTTCCGGTATTCGTGTATAGTTCAAAATAGTGGGCCGGGAAAAGCTCTACAATATGTTTAAAAAAACTTAAAGGTTCATACTCTATTTCTCCTTTTACAAAATAGTCATATACCGCTTCGGGCCGAATCGCTGTTTGAATAAATGGCATTTTTACCAAAGCCTTTTGTTCTGAGGCAAAGGAAAAAATATTTTTATCTTTATAAAAGTAAAAGGGTTTTACACCGAAACGGTCTCGGGCTCCAAAAAGCATTTTTTTTTCTGTATCAAAAATAACAAAAGCCCACATTCCGTTAAACTTATGCAGGCAGTTCTTTCCCCATATTTTGTAGGCATACAAAATTACTTCAGTATCACTTTCTGAAACAAAAATACAGCCTTTAAGTTCGAGCTCTTTGCGTATTTCTTTGTAATTGTATATCTCGCCATTGTAACTTATCCAGAGTTTCCCATTGTCAATGCACATGGGTTGGTGTCCACTGGCATTCAAGTCAATAATGGCCAGCCTGCGATGAAGGAGCACCAAATCAAAATCATCATGCAATTCATCAATTGACTTAACAGCTCCATAATCGAGCCGGTTTTGAATGCACAACTGAGGGGTATGTTTGCTGTATGCGGGTATTGCTTGGCTTTGATTGTAAAAGAAATACCCCTCGCCATCAGGCCCCCGATGTGCTATATTAGCGTTAAGTATTTGAGCAGCCCCTTTTATGTTTTTAACTGTATTGTTGAATCTGACAATTCCCCCAATGCCACACATTTAGTTCAGAATTTAATAATTTTTTGTACTAGTTGTTGAAAATCCTTTGCAGAAGGTATAAGGCAATACCAACTTTGTTTAATTTCTTGCAGAAACAAACGTACAAAATAAAGATTAGTAGCCCAAGCACTTGCACTAATGATAAGCCCCGGAAGCAAAACAGAATGAGTTGCCAAGTAAAGCAGTACGCCTATGCCAGTAACTCCCATTGAAATTAGTCCGGCTCGGGTGTTTACTGCAAATTTCCCGATACCTGTATAATAATGGCTGATTATTTGATTCACACTTCCCGCCATTGCTCCCGGAACAAGTGTAAAAATGAGTAATTTTATTCCTTCGAAATCTGCACCTAAAATAAGCAACATGGGTTGTTCAGGAAACAGGCAAAGCACCAGCAAAATAAGGCCTGAAATTGCCCATGAGGTTTTAATTAGCTGCACAGTTAAAGTCGCAGCCTGTGATTTATCGTTTTGGTTTGATACGGCACTTGCGGTAATAAGTGCTACACTTGTGCTAAAGAGTAAGGCGGCCTCTGTAACAGAAACAGCAATACTTAAAACACCAACAAAAGCTAATGAAATAAAGTATTCTGAATAATAAAAAGTTATCCGGCTGCTCATTAAATGAAAAAAGCTTGCAGTTTGCGTAAGTAAACCATTATTAAAAAGCATTTTTAAAGTTATATTGTCGGAACTGGTTTTCTTTTCTTGCCAGATAAAAAATGACGCATTAAAGCTCACTAAAAAGCCTGCTATATAGCCTAAAAGTAAAGCATAAAAATAAAAATTAGACGAACTCACTTTAAACACAACACTCCCTAAAAAAACCAAGAATGTAACTGCTGTTTGAACAATAGCCGTAGTATTAAATGAGCTTATTTTTTGATGTCCCAATAAAATAAATTGATGAATGGTACCCATACAGAGTACAAAACTGCATGCTGTAACCAAAATTATAAACTCTACATCATAAAAATGAAATAAAGCCAGTAACACACTAATGGTTATACTAGAAAAAATAGCCCACAAATAAGCATACTGAGTAAGTTTTCGGTTATTAAAACGTGGTACTAAATAAACCACAGCAGGCCCTCCCACTATTTCGTTAACCAATCCTGCAATTGCAACAGCCAACACACATAAGCTAATAGAACCTCGAGCTTCAGCTCCCAAAAATTTAGCTGTTAAAATTATGAGAATGAAATTTAATACAGATACCGACAAACGTGTAATAAAAGTACCTGTAATATTTTTAAACATGAGTTTGGATTTAGCAAAAAGTAATGATGTATAAACGAAATGATTTCAATTTAATTGTGATAAAAGCACCTATCGTTTTGCCTTGTGGCCTAAATACCGTTTTAAAATTACGGTAAAGGTGCAAAACAAAGTTATATAAAAAAGTACAAGGATAATTTTCTATTGTTTTCTGTTTAATTCGTTTCAAATTGGTATTGTGAATTAAGTAATATGCTCTTTTTATGCCCCTCCTCAAAACAAGAAATGTAATTTCTTTTTAAATTAAAATAACTCTAATTTTGCATAACAAAAAAGGTATGAGTTTTAAAGCAATAGCATTAGGTATAATTGGTGGCGGGCAATTGGGGAAAATGCTCATTCAGGAGGCTGTAAACTATAATCTTAAAATTTCTGTTCTTGATCCTGACAAAGATGCTCCCTGCCGTTTTTTATGTGAAAGCTTTAGCTGTGGAAGTTTACAAGATTTTGATACCGTTTATGAGTTTGGAAAGAAACAAGAGCTCGTGACTATTGAAATTGAACATGTAAATGTTGATGCCTTGTTTTGTTTGGAGCAAGAGGGTATTCCGGTTTATCCACAACCACAAGTGTTAAAGATGGTGCAAGACAAAGGTTTGCAGAAGCTGTTTTACACCAATCACCAAATTCCTACCGCTGATTTTGTTTTGGTAGAAGACAAAGAAGAGGCTTTTGCCTTATGGAAAAAGCAGGGCGGTTCATTTGTTCAGAAACTTAGGAAAGGAGGCTATGATGGAAAGGGGGTTGTAAAACTTAGCTGTGAGACCGATTTTGAAGAGGCTTTTGACTCCCCATCAGTAATGGAGCATCAAGTTGACTTTAAAAAGGAATTAGCCGTAATTGTATCGCGCAACGCACAAGGTTTAATGAGTGTTTATGATGCAGTTGAAATGGATTTTAATCCACAGCAAAACCTAGTTGAATTCTTACAAATGCCTGCCGAAATTAGTAATACAATTCAACAAAAGGCGCAAGATATTGCTTGCAGAATTGCCGAAGAGTCAGGAATTATTGGTCTTTTGGCTGTAGAATTTTTTCTCACTCATGACGATCGTTTACTAGTAAATGAAATTGCTCCTCGTCCGCATAACAGTGGCCATCAAACTATTGAATCGTGCCGTACTTCACAGTATGCACAGCATTTACGAGCTATATTAAATATGCCTCCCGGAAATACACAAACCCACACCCCATCGGTTATGGTTAATCTTTTAGGGGAACCTGAAAGAAATGGTTTAGTAGTGTATGAGGGGCTTTACGATATTTTAAAAATACCCAATGTTTATGTGCATCTTTACGGTAAAAAGATATGTAAACCTTTTCGAAAAATGGGGCATATTACCGTGCTTCATTCTGACATAAAAGAAGCTGTAAAAAATGCACGAATGGTGCAAAAAACAATTAAAGCAACTACAAATTAATAACTTAAATTTAATTTTATGAAAGCACTGGTAGGTTTAATAATGGGAAGCAAATCTGACTGGAATGTGATGGAAGCTGCCGCACAAATACTCGAAGAATTTGAAATTCCTTTCGAAGCAAAAGTGGTTTCGGCACATCGCACTCCGGAGTTTCTTATGGAATATGCCGAAAATGCACATATCAGAGGTATTCAAGTTATTATTGCAGGAGCAGGTGGTGCTGCTCACCTTCCTGGCATGGTGGCCTCAAAAAGTATCTTACCGGTAATAGGTGTTCCTGTAAAATCATCGAACTCCATTGATGGATGGGACTCTGTTCTTTCTATTTTACAAATGCCTTCAGGGGTACCGGTTGCAACTGTAGCCCTTAATGGAGCTGGCAATGCTGCTTTGCTTGCTATTCAAATTTTGGGAACCGGAAATAATCAATTACAGCAAAAGTTGAAAGCGTATAAAATACAATTGAAAGAAAAAGTTTTGCAAAGTTCTTTAGGAGAGGATCAATACAAATTTCAAATAAAATAAAGACTTTTGCTATTGCAGTATATCGTTTTTATAATTTTTGGTACTTAATAGTTTTCCTGACTGGTCAAACTCTTTCCACACTCCATTTTTTTTGTCATTCAAATATGAGCCGGTAATTTTTATCGTTTTGCCATCTTCAAAATATTCATTATAAGTACCATTCATAACGTTATTTTTATATATGGTTTCTGAATTTAAAGACCCCAAGGCAGGATAATAACTTTTCTGCACACCTTCAAGACTCCCGTTATGGTAGTTGTACTCCATATATAATTTTCCTTCTAAATTATACCATTGGGCCTTGCCATCGCGTTGGTCATTAATGTAAGTTGACTCTTCCTGAAGCTTTCCATTTTGGTAATACACCTTTTTAATTCCGTTTAATTTACCCTTTGTATAGTATTGTTCTACTTCGACTTTTCCGTATTCAAAATACAAGCGATAGGGCCCCTCAAGTAAGTCATTTTTATAGTAACATTGCTTCCTTATTTTGCCGGTATTTTTTATATCAATACTAATTCCTTCTTTTAAACCCTTGTCATACTCTTCAAGTTTGCTGAGTAAACCATCGGCATAATAAGTTTTAAATGCCCCTTGTTTTTTATCATTAATATAAAGCCCCTCTACCATTACTGTACCACTAATTTCTTGCCAAATACCCTGTTTTAACCCATTTTTATCTTTTTTGTTGATACTGGTATCTTCAACAGCCTTAGTTTTGGATGGTACAGTCCAGGGTGATTGTGCTTTACAAAATAAGAAAGGGGTAAAAACTATGAGTATAGAAAAAATATTCTTTTTCATTTTATGAGTTCGTTTATTTCGAAAATCGCATTTGAATAACCCCTAATATAGCTTCTTTAAAAATTCCTTTACTCATTTTTGATTCTCCAGCGGTACGGTCAGTAAAAGTTATGGGTACTTCTTTAATTTTAAATCCGGCCTGCTTTACCTTATATTTCATTTCAATTTGAAAAGCATAGCCAATAAAATGTACCGAACTTAAATCTAATGTTTCTAAAACTTTTCTACGGTAGCACTTAAAACCTGCTGTTGTATCATGTATGTTAATCCAAAGAATTGTACGCACATATACCGAGGCAAAATAACTCATCAAAATACGATCCCAAGGCCAATTTATAACCTTGCCTCCCTTTACATATCTTGACCCTATAGCTAAGTCATAGCCCTGATTATGACAAGCATCGTACAGCTTTAATAAGTCATCGGGGTTATGAGAGAAATCACAATCCATTTCAAAAATATAGTCAAATTTTTGCTCTAAAGCGTAATTAAAACCTGTAATATAGGCTGTTCCTAATCCCAGTTTTCCGCTTCTTTCAATTAAATGCAGCTTAGAGCCAAATTCTTTTTGCAGTTCTTTTACAATTTGCGCTGTACCGTCCGGTGATCCATCATCAACAATAAGTATATCAAAGCCAATAGGTAATGAAAACACCTTACGTATCATGCGTTCCACATTTTCACGTTCCTTATAAGTAGGTATGATAACCAAATTGCTCATCAAGTTCATTTTGCTTTTACAAACCTAAACGAATTCATAGTATTTACAAGTAAAGTTTTATCTTTTTTAGGAATATTAACGCCTTGTTATTACTTTTACGTTTATGAGTTTTCTTTTAAAAAGCTTTTTAATTGTAATTCTTTTTCAGCTACCCGTGCAAATAAATAATACGTTACATTTGCAGCAAACTCTATATAAAGCTAAAGGGACAGCCAGCTACTACGCACATAAATTTAACAACCGAAAAACAGCTAGTGGCGAAATCTTTAAAAATGACAGTTTAACAGCAGCTCATAAAACATTACACTTTGGCACTATAGTAAAAGTAACAAATTTGAGTAATGACTCTGTGGTATATGTTAGAATTAACGACCGCTTACCCAAAAAATCAAGTCGGATTATAGATTTATCAAAAGCAGCTGCCAAAAAACTCAATTTTATAAGTAAAGGGCTAACCCAAGTATTTATTGAACAAGTAAATAATTGAAACGTTATTAACCTAACTTGTTTAATAATTAACGAAACATCATTAATATGAATTGAAAAATAATGTTCCTTTGTTCTTGTTTCAAGCATCATAAAAATGTTTTGCAGAAATTACAAATTCACAATAGTCTTATTGCTATTTACTTGTATTTTAACCTTACAATGTAAAACCAATAAGCTTAACGAATCAACAAATATTTTTGATGATTCAACCTTATATAATTGGGGTACTTCTTTATATACCCCTTCGGAGTATAGAGCCTCTCCACAAAAAATTAACGATCTTATTCATACCTCGCTTAAACTTCGGTTTAACATTCTTGAGGCCACCGTTATTGGGCAAGCAACAATTCGGTTTAAGCCTCACTTTTATCCGGTTGATACGCTTTGTTTAGATGCTGTTGGGTTTACTATTAATGAAGTAAAAGGTGTAGGTAAAAACATAAAACAAGATTTAAGCTACACCTACAATAATGAAATTTTAAAAATAAATTTAGGAAAAACATATACCGTTCAGGACACTTTAACGGTATTTATTGATTACAAAGCTTTTCCAGACAAACAAGAACAAAATGGGGATATTGCTCTATTAGGTGATAGGGGCTTATATTTTATTAATAAAGATGGTAGCCAGAAAAGAGTTCCTACACAAATATGGTCACAAGGCGAAACACAATCGAATAGCAAATGGTTCCCTACTATTGATGTGCCGAATCAACGTATGACACAAGATATATCATTAACTGTTGATAAAAAATTCACTACCTTATCTAATGGGCTACTCCTTTCAAAAAAAGAAAATGCCGATGGAACCCGTACCGATTTTTGGAAACAATCTTTACCGGCAGCCCCTTACCTAACTATGATAGCAATTGGAGAGTTTGCAGTTGTAAAAGATAAATACAAGAACATGGATGTGCTGTATTATGTAGAGCCTCCGTACGCTCCTTATGCTAAACAAATTTTTGGAGAGACACCCGCTATGATGGCTTATTTCTCCAGTATATTAGGGACTGAGTATGTTTGGGAAAAATATGCTCAAATTTCAGTACGTGATTATGTTTCGGGTGCTATGGAAAACACCACGGCAACCGTTCATGGTGAAGATATACAAAGAACAGAAAAAGAACTTTTAGACAATGATGGCATTGATGTTATTTCTCATGAGTTATTTCATCATTGGTTTGGAAACTTGGTTACCTGTGAAAGTTGGAGCAATTTGCCTTTAAATGAATCGTTTGCAAACTATGGTGAGTACTTGTGGCGCGAACACCGCTATGGCAAAGATAATGCAGATGCCCATAGGGAAGAGGAAATGCGTGGTTATTTTAATGAAGCACGTTTAAAAAATGAAAATATGATTCGATATTATTATAATAATAGAGAAGACATGTTTGATGCCCATTCGTACAACAAAGGGGGTTGCGTTTTGCACATGCTCCGTAATTATGTGGGAGACGAAGCCTTTTTTGCCTCTTTAAAATTATACTTACAAACTAAAAAATTTAGCTCGGCTGAATTGGCCGATTTAAGGCTTGCTTTTGAAAGCGTAACTGGAGAGGATTTAAACTGGTTTTTCAATCAGTGGTTTTTAAACTCGGGGTATCCTCAACTAACTATAGAAAGTAGTTATAATGCCCTAAATAAGCAAATTGAACTTAATGTAAAACAAGTATCTAACAATCAAAATGGACAACTATTTCAATTACCAGTTGTTGTTGATGTTTACACAGGCAATACAAAAGTATCTTATAAAATAACACTCCTAGAAAGTGAGCAAACTTTTTACTTTAATGCAAACCAAGCCCCTAATTTAGTTGACTTTGATGCAGATCACATGCTTTTGGCAAACGTCACTGAAAATAAAAGTATAGATGAATGGATTTATCAATATAAAAATTGCAGCTCTTACATTGCCCGAAATGCAGCAATAGAAAACCTGAGCAATCAACAAGGGAAGCAAGTGTATAACTGCCTTATTGATGCCTTAAGTGACAAACATGAAAACATCAGAAGCAAAGCCGCACGTGTACTCTCTGAAAAATTCAGCACGGAATATCACGATGTGCTTAAACCATTATTTTTAACTATAGCACAAAAAGATGAGAAGTCTTTTGTGAGAGCAGATGCTCTTGAGTATTGGTGTAAAATAGAGAAAAATTATGAAATTCAAAAGCCTGTAATTCTACGTGCTTTAAACGACAAATCGTATCTGGTACAATCTGTCGCATTGAATTTACTTACTAAAGCTGATGCTGATTTAAGCTTTGAAATGGCAAAGAAATTTGAAAATGATTCAAATATTTATATTTTAGAAGCTGTAGGAAAGGTTTATACACTTATGGGGGGCGATAATGAGAATAGTTTTTTTATAAAAAATCTTGAACGCGCATCCGGTTTTTCAAAATATCAGTACATAGAAATGTATGGAAAATACTTATTAGGACACAATGACGAAATAATTAATCAAGGACTGGAAGTTTTGTCGCAAGAGGCAATTCACAACGATTTTTGGTATATAAGGCTAAATGCTATAAATAAAATTAAAGATATCAGTGACCTGTACGAATCACGTATTAATGAGTTAAAAGGCAATACTTCTAAATCTGTGCAATACAATAATGCTTTAAGTCAGAAGCAAAAAATACATGATTTACTTGAGAAAATTAAAGCACAGAAGAAAAGCAAAGATATATTTGATATTTTTTAGTGAATGCCCCTCATCAGAAATATCTTTTTTCTGATGAATTAAAATAGCTTCTAAGAAAACTACATAAATGGCAGTAATAGCTTTTACAGCTAAAAGTACCATTGCCTAATTAACCTGCCTTGTGTAATTTAAAGGGAATTGATTTTTTTAGCAAATACTTTTTTATGATCCCTTTAAATAAATTAGTAAAAAAATACTGTAATGGTGAAATGCTCTCTTTTACTTTTTTGAAATAGCTTTCTAAATTATCTTTTCTAAAGTGCAAAATATTTTCTAGATTATCGCCATCTGCATAGTAACCGCAATGGTAGTTATTTAGTGCAAAAGCTTGTTCTGGGAAATCAAGATTACCCAAGCCGTATAAGTCAAAATTTTTTTTCAAAAGATCTTTATAAAGAATTCTATTTTGTACACCTCCTCCTAAATTAAAAATCTTATTTTTAATTTGATTTTGAATTGCATTTACAAAAGCACGTGCTGTATCCTCGGGAGTTGTAATTTCCATAGGGGTATCTAAGGGCATTAAAAAAATAATATATGATATTTGATGGTTGCCTGCTCCCATAATAGCCGATAGTCTAAATATACTCCATTTGAGTTTGGAATTTGTAATAATTTTTTCGGCCTCAATTTTTGTATCTGCATAATTATCGTTAGTAGCCGGTTGAATTGGATCAGTAACTCTGATATGAATATTTTTTAATCGGTCTCCATAAACAGCCACAGATGAACTATAGAGCAAAAATGCGTGAGGTGCGTATTTTTCAAGACACTGCACTAACATCGTAGTACCTTCAACATTTATTTTACGTGCTAAACTTTTTTGGTCGTATGCAAGTGGTGGAATAAGTGCTGCTAAATGTATTACCACATCTTGATTCTTAACCGCTTTTGATACATCCTCATATTGGGTAATATCACCATAATGTATATGTACATCATTTTTAAACTTATTCAGCAGTCTTTCATTTTTTAAATTTTTTAAATCAAATACTGAAATGTCGAATTGGCTTTTTTGTTGAACTAACTGTTTCAACACTTCATATCCTACGTTCCCACATGCTCCAGTTACAAGTACTTTTGGTTTCATTTTTTAATAGAATAAGTTTGATTTTTCAGTGTAATCATTTAGTGTAACGCAGCGTTTCAATTTTTAAAAACTCAATCCATAAAACTAAGAAAGAAATTAATCTTCTTTGCTTAGTCTAAAAATGATTTCTTGCTCTTCTTTGGTTAGGCTACTGTAACCCGACTTAGAGATTTTATCCAGAATAGCATCAATTATTTCTTGCTTTGAGGCAGGGTTTGGTGCTTTGGGTTGAACGGAGCCTTTATGTTTATAAGCTACCTTTATTTTTGATTTTTGGGGCTGTCGAATCTTTAAAAACAGGGTTGCTATTTTATCGAGATTCCGGTTAAAGAAAAGTGTAAAATCATATCCTTTTTTTAAACCATAAGCATAAGAAATTCCAACCAATGCACCTCCTATATGAGCAATATGTCCGCCCGGATTTCCCTGATCAATGCTAAGTAAATCTAAAACAAACAAAAACAATGCAATATATTTTAATCGTACCGGACCTAGTATAATTAGAAAGACTTCATAATTGGGAACATAAGCAGCAATGGCAAAAAATATAGCTAAAACAGCTGCCGATGAGCCTATAAGTTGAGCATGAAAACCTGACTCAGAGAAAAGCGGAACAATATTATAAAGCAACATAAATAGTAGTGCGCCAAATAAACCACCTGCAAAATAAAGTGGTACTACCCTCTTATTTCCTAAAAGATCGGTAAATATTCGCCCACCAAAATAAAGCATAATCATATTTCCTAATAAATGAAATAAACCCCCATGAATAAACATATAGGTAAGTATCGACCAAGGTTTTTGTATCCATGAGTTTATCGTAGAGGGAAAAGCAAACAGCTCGTTAAACTTGAGTAAACCACCCAACTTAAATAAACTGTCGAATAAACTAAAAAGACCCAATACGACAAAAATGAAAACGTTAATAGCAATAAAACGAAATACATTATTTCCAGTTTTAAAATTGTATTTTATCTCGTTTATAATAGAATTATTCATAGGTCTGGAAATGAAATTTCAAGTAGTGTTTTTTCAAGTACAAAAATAAAACTAAATTATAGACCTTAAGGCTTGTTCTCATTTTTTAATTTTTCAGCATTGCAGCAATATATGCTGTAGTCCATGCAGCCTGAAAATTAAAACCACCTGTAATCCCATCAATATTCAAAACCTCACCGGCAAAATATAAGCCTTTTATTTTTTTACTTTGCATAGTTCTTATGTCAACTTCCTTTAAATCAACACCTCCACATGTTACAAACTCCTCTTTAAACGTTGTTTTTCCTTTAATTTCAAAAGTGCTGCTACAAACTAATTGGCAAAATTGTTCTATTTTTTTATTACTTGTTTCAGCAAGTTTTTTAGATGGCTCTATAGCAATTTGAGTTAAGAAATAGGCAACTAATCGTTTGGGTAATTGTACTTCAGCTGTAATATAATTCCATGTTTTTGTACCGGAATTTTTAAGCTCTAATATTTTGTTGAAAAGAGTTTGTGTGCTAAAATATGAAGCCCAATTAATTTCAATCTCAAACTGATAATTATTTTGATGTAGAAATTCTGCAGCAAAGGCCGAAAGTTTAAGCACACAAGGCCCACTAAACCCCCAGTGAGTAACTAGAACAACACCCTTTTGAGAATAGTTACTATGTTTTATTTGTACCTGAGCATTAGCCACACTTAAGCCCATAAGTTGGGTAATGGACTTATCCTTTAAATTAAACGTAAATAGTGATGCAATAGGTAATCGTAATTTTATATTGAAGTCTTTTAAAAAGTCATAAGCCCCCGTATTATTTGCTCCTCCGCAAGTAACTATAACGCAATCAGCCTTAACTGTTTTTTCATTTTTTAAGCTTATTTCAAAAATACTATCAACCTTCCGTAATGAAACAACCTCCGTATTCAAGTGAACCTTTCCGTTTAACTCTTTAAATGCTGTTTCAAAGCAATCAATAATTGTTTGAGATGTGTTGGACACCGGAAATATTCGACCATCTGATTCTGATTTTAGCTTTATACCATAGTGTGCAAACCACGAAATAGTATCCTTAACATTAAACTGAGTAAAAGCTTGTAATAATTCTTCTTCGCCTCGTGGGTAGTTTTTTGAGAGTTGAGTATTATCAAAACAATGATGTGTGATGTTGCATCGCCCTCCACCACTAACCTTCACTTTTTGTAATGTTTTTACGGTCTTTTCGAGAATAAATACTTTATAATTAGGATTGTTACGAGCTATGTTAATTCCTGCAAAAAATCCTGCAGCACCACCCCCAATAATAGCTATAGTTTTTTTATTCATAGTGCTTTCAAAAGTATCTTAAAGAGTTACACGAAGGTATAAATTGTTAACTCATACTTTAAGAAATATGGTATTCCTCAAAAAATAAAGAAGAGAAAATTAAATCAACGCTTCCATGTGCTATTTTATGGTTTTGCCATTTTCTCCAAACTTGGTCGGTATTTTGGATACTTATTTTAAAGTACTTCCGGTCTATTATAAAAAAGTTCCTGACTGTTTTTTGAATTCTGCATAGCTAAAATTACCGAAGGTAAAGGAGCAACAAATATATTGGGATAGTCAACTTCTCCCAATTCTGTTCGAATTGGATAAGCCAATAGTTCTATATCGAAAGTAAACTGCGTATTAATTCCTTGTTTATTTCCACGTGGATCTACTCTAAACCATCCTATTTCTTTTAAAAAGACAGCGTTTAGCCCGTGCAAGGCATAGCCCGACTCCATAGTTCCTTTTCGCAAAACACGCTGGTAACAAAATCCGGCAGGAATTCCCATACCACGAAGCAGTGTTGCCAAAACATGTGCCTTTGCAAAACAAATCCCTTCCTTTTTTTGCAGCGCATCATCAGCACTTATGGTTACATTGGGGTCACCCGTATCAAAAGAATGTTTTATTTCATCTCTGGCGATTTCAAAAGCTATTTTTGCTTTTTCAAATGGACTATTGGCTTTAGACTCAATTTCTTTAATCTGTTTTTTTATTAATCGAGTCGTGTAAACAATATAAGGTGCAATTTCTTTTAAATAATCATTCAGGCGGTTAGATTCTACAACAAGTTTCATATATCTAGTTTTTGCTTTGCAAGCATTTAATTATATAAGCTACAGTAAACAAGGAACTACGACTGGTTATAAATTTTTATTACCGGTTCACGTATGGCAGCAGCTTGTTCTGATGCATAAAATGAAATTATTTCTGCAATTTCTTCTGGTTTGACCCATGTTGCAAAATTTGCTTTAGGCATGGATTTACGATTTTGTGGCGTGTCAATTGTGCTAATTGTTATTACAGAGCTTACAATATTTTTTTCATTTGCTTCGGCATTTAAAAGTTCTGATAACCGATACAGCAATGATTTAGTTAATGCGTACGCTGTAAGTCCTTTTCCCTGGGCAACATCAAACCCCGGACGGGAGCCAATAAAAAAAATACGCCCATAGTTTTGTTGTATCATTTGTGTAAATACAGGGCGTGCAATATTGTAAGCGGTTTCAAAATTAAGTTGGTATTGAGTATAAATATCTGAGGCTTTAGAATGCATTATAGATCCCATAGCAAAGCCTCCAGCAGTTAAAACGGCAACATCAATAGAACCCTTGTTCTCAATGATGTTTTGAATGGTTTGCTCACAAACTTCTTGATCTCTCAAATCTAACTCGAACTCGGAATAATACTCTTTAAGGGTGTCAGGTAATGATGATTTTTTATGCACTATACCTATAACATCATAGCCACTACTAATAAATTTTTTAACTACTGCCTGCCCAAGATTTCCAGAAGCACCGGTTATAAGGGCTATTTTTTTTGACTTCATAATTTTTAAAATTCAGTACTAAATTACAAAGTTAAACTTTATACCTCTTTGTAAGACTATCCCAATTGAAGACTATCAATACCAGCTTTACTGGTATATGAGTTAGGCAACAGCAATAAGTACTGTAAAAAATTAGATACTTAAATTTAGTTATTAATTTTTATCACTCTAACTTTCCACTCTTCGGGTCCCTTAAGCAGATACTCCCATTTAAACGGTTCTTTACTCTCTGCCTCCATTTGGTAGTATAAAGGCTTAGGGTCATGATCATTAATAAAAACAAATGCTTCGCCCGGTTTTATCTCAGCAAAAGCCTCATAAAACATTTCATGGCGATCGGTTGGGGTATAAGGTCTTAAATCAAACTCGCTTACAATAGCATAACCATCATCACCTAAGCCACTTTGTGCCTTTTTGGTAATATGCACCACATATTCTCCTTCTTTATTGCTTTTGTAATTCCATTGATGCTTTCCTTCAAACTTTTGTACAAAAATACCGTGAATTTCCTTGGGGTCCAATTCAGCCACAAGCTCCATAGTATCCCCTTCCTCCATCATTCCATAGCGATGAAAAACAACATGCTTCCAATCTGTTTTCTCTACTTTACGTAAATCAATTAATGTTGAAATATCTTTAAACTCTTTTCCTAAAGAAGCCTCAGTACGGGTTACTTTAACTTTCCAATCTCTACCTCCTTTATTAAGGTATTCCCACCCTACCACATCGCCATGTATCGATCGAAATTCATAATACAAAGGAAGCGGGTCGTGATCATTAATAAAAACGAAGCTCTCCTGTACGGGGAGTTCGGCAAAAATCTTTAAAAGTTTCTCATGTCTTTTAATTGGAATAAGTTCTCTTACATCTATTTCGCTGCTGTTTGTTTCTGTTGTCATATTAGGTGTTTTTATATTTAAGATAAATTTGTCGTAAAATTAATTAAAATACTTTAATATTACAAACTCAATTTCCATTATTGGGTTTAATTTGTCTGGTAACCTTATAAGGTTATTTAATTGATTTCGGGTTCCTATCATTTTTTAAAAACCATATACAAATAGCTTTAATTTTATGCTTTTTACACTATAATAAATACCAGCCGGCAGTTGTTAAAATGTAGGAAAAGTGGAAAATATTATGAATTTTTAATACTTACAGTATTTAAAAAAAGTAATTTCGTAAATTAAACATCTGAAATTCAGTTAAAATTATGAAAAAAATATACTTATCAGTTTATTTAATTGGTCTGCTTTTTAGTACCTCTATACAAGCACAAGAATATTTTAAAGACGATGCCAACAAGCTTGTTCAAGGAGCTGAACACATCCGCTTTACAAACTTTTCAGACCTGCCTGACTATGTCAAATTCAGTCCCGGAAAAGAGGTTAATGAAAAGGAATTCTTTATGTGGTTGAATCAAAATATATTCGAAAAAGAATCTTCTGTAAAATTTAATTTCACTCAAACAAATAGTGATGAAGTTGGCCTAACGCATCAACGTTTTCAACAGCTATATCAAGGTGTTCCGGTGGATGGAGCAATACTGAACACCCACAGTAAAAATGGGAAAATTATATCTTTTAATGGGCGATTAGCTGGTTTTAACACACCCGATTATGCCCCTTCGTTTTCGGAACAACAAGCCTTAAATGCTGCCCTAAAACATATAGGAGCTAAAAAATACAAGTGGGAACTTCCCGAAGAAGAAAAGTTTATGCAAAAAGTAAAGGGAACCTCATATTTTCCGGTTGGGAAATTAGTTTGGTATGCTCCGGATGGTGACTTTAAAAATAAACCTTTACGTAAAGCCTGGAAGTTTTCAATTTATGCACATGACCCCATGTCTTTTAATGATGTGCTCGTTGATGCTCAAAATGGTCAAATATTAAATATGCACGACCGTATTCATCATGCTAATACAAATGGAACCGCAGTAACCGGCTATAATGGAACGCAAACAATTACTACCGATAGCTATAACGGAAGCTATAGACTGCGCGAAACTGTAAGAGGAAACGGAATTAACACATTTAACATGAATAGGGGAACTAGTTATGGAAATGCTGTTGATTTTACAGATGCCGATAATTATTGGAACAATGTGAACACTAATTTAGATCAATACGCAACTGATGCCCACTGGGGTTTAGAGAAAACATACGACTATTTTTTTAATGTACATAACCGCAATAGTTTAGATAATAATGGGATACAATTACTGGCCTATGTGCACTACGATGAAAATTATTATAATGCTTTTTGGGATGGAACTGCAATGAGCTTTGGTGATGGGGATAACAACAACCCTTTAGTGGCTTTAGATATTTGCGGACACGAACTTTCTCATGGTATTACAGAATACACCGCAGGACTTGTTTATCAGAATGAATCAGGTGCGCTTAACGAGTCATTTAGTGATATTTTTGGAGCTGCAATTGAATTTTACACAACTCCGGCTCAAGCCGATTGGCTTATGGGTGAGGATATTGGAGTGTCGTTTCGATCAATGAGTAACCCCAATGCTTATGGTGATCCGGATACTTATTTAGGAACAAATTGGTACACCGGAACAGGTGATAATGGTGGCGTGCATTACAATAGCGGAGTACAAAATTATTGGTTTTATTTACTTTCCGAAGGAGGATCAGGAACCAATGATATAGGAAATGCGTTTAATGTTACCGGGATTGGAATTAGTGATGCTGCAAAAATTGCCTATCGTAATTTAACCGTTTATTTAGGGCAAAATTCTGGCTATGCAGATGCCCGTTTTTATGCAATTCAATCTGCAATTGATTTATTTGGTGCTTGTACTTCGCAAGTAATAGCTACCACAAATGCTTGGTATGCTGTGGGTGTTGGAACTGTATTCAATAATGTTGTTACCGCCAATTTTACGGCAGATGCAACAGTTGGTTGTTCTGTTCCATTTACAGTTAGTTTTACCAATCAAAGTGCCAATGCCGGAACTTTTCTATGGAACTTTGGAGATGGCGCTACAAGCACTCAGGTTAACCCAGTACATACTTATACAAACTACGGCAATTACACTGTTACTTTACATGCTGATGGAAATACTTGTGGGACTGATGATAAAATTCAAAACAACTACATTAATATTGATGCCAACAACCCGTGTATTGCTATTTTGCCAACGAGCGGAGTTGGGCCAATACAGAGTTCCTGTACGGGTACAATGTTTGATAATGGGGGATCAACCGGTAATTATATTGACAATACCGATGTTTCAATGACTATTTCACCTCCCGGGGCATCGGCTGTTAGTGTTGATTTTACAGCCTTTAATCTTGAAGACGGTTGGGATTACCTCTATATTTACGATGGTCCAAGTACTGCCAGCCCACTAATTGGACAATACACCGGAACTAATTTACCAAATAATGGAAACCCCATTTTTTCAACATCCGGCTCAATAACCATCAGGCAAACTGCCGATCAAATAATAAACAAATCTGGGTTTGCTTTAAGCTGGTCATGTGTATTACTTAATTCACCTCCAATTGTAAGCTTTATGGCTTCTCCTGTAACCAGTTGCTCCGGAGAGGTTTCTTTTAGCGACAACTCCACTCCTGTTCCTACTAGCTGGCTTTGGGATTTCGGAGATGGAAATACATCAACTGACCAAAACCCTATACACACCTATGTACAAAATGGAACTTACACTGTTTCTTTAACAGCAACTAATCAATACGGCAGCAATACACATACCATAACATCATACATTACTATAAACAAACCGCTTGCTCCAACTGTTCACTCCGGGTTCAGATGCGATCCGGGAACAGTTAATTTATCGGCTGATGCCCTTTCAGGTGGAACTCTTTCATGGTATGATCAACCCACAGGTGGAACAGCCCTTAGTAATGGTCCATTATTTACAACACCTGCTCTTAGTACAACCACCAACTATTATGTTGAAGAATCTGTTCCTCCGGTTAGTCAGTATGTGGGCCCTGCTAACAATACCATTGGAACAGGTGCTTATTTTAATGGAACACAATCCTTACTGTTTACTTCCACCACTCCATTTACCTTGGTATCAGTACAAGTATATGCCAACACAGCGGGAAATCGGACCATTGAGTTAAAAAACAGCAGTGGTACCGTTTTACAAAGTATAACTACCAATATTCCTAATGGGTCAAGCAGAGTAACACTCAATTTTAATGTACCTGTAGGTGTTGACTTACTATTGGGGGCTACCGCTAATGCTAATTTATACCGTAATAATGCAGGAGTTGTTTACCCCTACACTATTCCTGGTGTTGTTTCTATTACGAATAGTACAGCCGGAGGTACTTACTATTATTCTTTCTATGATTGGGAGATCAAAACGGCCCCTTGTGTGTCTCCTCGTTCTTTAGTTACTGCAACTATACTTGCACCACCTATAGGAACCGGTGCTTCAAGGTGCGGAACAGGAACTGTTACGCTCAATGCTAATGGAAACAATAACTTAAATTGGTATGATGCTTCTTCGGGAGGTAATTTACTGGGTACAGGAAGTTCATTTACTACTCCAGTAATCACCGCTACAACTACTTATTATGTTGAAACAAATGCTGTGAATCCAACTCAATACGTGGGTCCGGCAACTAATTCTTTTGGAAACGGAGCCAACTATACCGGAAATCAATATTTAATTTTTGATTGTTTAAGTCCATTTAACTTGCTCTCAGTTAAGGTTTATGCTACGGGTTCCGGCAATAGAACAATTCAACTGCGCAACAGTAGTGGAACCGTTTTACAATCCATTACCGCTAATGTTCCCGATGGAGAAAGTCGTGTTACTTTAAATTTTCCTGTCACTTCAGGAACACAATATCAATTAGGAATAACCGGAACACCAAATTTATTTAGAAATAGTGATAACACGTCATATCCCTATACAATACCTGGTTTAGTTTCTATAACAGGAAGCAGTGCTTCACAATCCGGCTATTACTATTTCTTTTATGATTGGGAAATTTTACAGCCCGGATGCTCAACTTCTAGAACCCCTGTTATTGCTACAGTAAATCCTCAACCATCTGTAACAGCTCCAAACAATCAAAGTATTTGTGCCGGAAATCAAGTAACCCTTACGGCAACCGGTGTTAGCGGTAGTATTCTTTGGACTCCGGGAGGAGCCACTACTCCAAGTATTACGGTAAGCCCAAACAGCACCACAACATATACCGTTGCGGCATCAAACTCTTGCGGCAGTACTTCTGCTCAAGTTACCGTTACTGTAAGCCCACAACCCACAGTTAGTGCACCTGCTAATCAAAGTATTTGCTCTGGAAATCAAGTAACCCTTACGGCAACCGGCATTAGCGGCAATATTGTTTGGACTCCAGGAGGAGCTACCACACCAAGTATTACTGTAAGTCCAAACAGTACTACAACATATACTGTTGCTGCTACAAACTCTTGTGGCAGCACATCAGCACAAGTTACCGTTACTGTTGATCCTCAACCATCTGTAACAGCTCCAAACAATCAAAGTATTTGTGCCGGAAATCAAGTAACCCTTACGGCAACCGGTGTTAGCGGTAATATTCTTTGGACTCCGGGAGGAGCCACTACTCCAAGTATTACGGTAAGCCCAAACAGCACCACAACATATACCGTTGCGGCCAGCAATAGTTGTGGAACAGAGAGCAGTATGGTTACCATCACTGTTCAAACTCCTGTAACCCCAATTATTAACTTCAGTAACGATACCTTGTTTTCAAGTCCAGCAAGCAGCTACCAATGGTATTTGAACGGAGTTGCCATCAATGGAGCAGATGACTCTCTATATATTCCATTAATTGACGGTAACTACAGCGTTGAAACAACCGATAGCAACGGTTGTACTGTAGTATCTTCAGAATATCAGTATTTCCATACAGCATTGAAAGAACACGGTATTATTCGAACTCACGTTTACCCTAACCCTAACGTAGGTAATTTTTACATTGAAAGCAACGAGGCTGTAAAAGAAATAGCTATTTACAACACACTAGGGCAAGTAATAAACCATAATACTAAGGAATATTCGGGTAACAAATACAGTATCGATTTGAAAGATAAAGCCAATGGATTATACTTCCTTAAACTTTATATAGGCAATCAGATACTTACCGAAAAGATAACTATCAATCAGTAGCAACACGAATGCACACGTAAAAATTAATGTTTTAAAAGTGTAACTTTGGTAACATATAAAGCTGTTTTTCATTTGTATTTTTGCAGTAATTTCTAAACCTTAATACACTATAGCTTATGAGTTACTATTTTTCTAAAACAATTAATGACAGTTTCGAAAATGCACTTAAAAAAACAACCGAATCTTTAAAAAATGAAGGGTTTGGTGTACTTACCGAGATTGATATGAAAGTCACGCTGAAGAATAAGCTTGATGTAGATATTCGAAATTATAAGATTCTTGGTGCCTGTAATCCGTCTTTTGCTTATAAGGCCTTTCAAGTAGAAGATATGGTCGGAACCATGTTACCTTGTAATATTGTTGTTCAGGAATATGAGCCGGGTAAAGTAACTATAGCTGCCATTGATCCAATAGCATCAATGATGGCAATTAAAAATGACACTCTGGGTGCAATAGCCGAAGAAGTTAGAGGAAAACTCAAAAAGGTTGTTGACACCTTGTAATACCCTATTATTATTGTGTGATTGTTCCAAAATGTAATTTAAACGGCTTTCCGGTATATTTTTCATTATTGAATCTTTTATTCTCTTTTTAGTATCCTAAAATATACACTTACAGCTCCTACTCATTTAACGCGTAAATTCTCTTACAGGAAGTAAAAATAAGGGAATATATGATGAGCTTAATAAAGCAAAAAAAGGAACATCATCTATAAGTTAATGGTAAATCTGTACCTTTGCAGTAACAAACTGCTATGGAAGAAAGTTCGTCAAGAGAAAAAGTTTTAAAAAAGATACGTAATGCTTTAATACACAAAGCAACTAAAGAGAGACCTGCTTTTGTTGACTTTGAAACAGAAGTCTTTTATAAGGCCGAAGAGGAATCTGAATTAATTTTTGCACAGAATTTTACTGAGTCTGGAGGAAAGTTTATTTTTTGTGAAGATAATGTAATTTTAGTTGAAAATATTGAATTTGTTGTAACCGAGAATGGGTGTAATCAGGGGCTTGTTTGCCAAGAATCTATGCTCCAAGGACTTCTCCAAATAGCTGAAATACCATACAATAACCAATATACAGCCGATTCTACCATTGTTGTATGTAGCTGTGAGTATTTAATTTCACGTACTGGAAGTATTTTAATCTCTTCAAAACAAGGGACACAAAAAGCTGCCTTTCTGAATGCCCCCATTTTAGTAGTTATTGCTTTTACGAACCAATTAGTAGATAATATGAGAGATGCTTTAATAGAGGTACGAAAAAAGTATCAAGGAGTTTTTCCAAATATGCTCTCCATGATTACCAATCCAAACTATCAAGAAACATCAGAAAAACAACAGGAAATATATGTTTTGTTGATAAACAGCAAAGATTAATTTTATTAAACTAAAGTTATGGAAAACTGGACAAAAGTTCTTGAAACTACCGATTTGCAACATGCCGAACTCATGAGATCGGTTTTGATAAATGAGGGAATTGAAGCGGTTATTATCAATCAAAAGGACAGTAGTTATACTGTATTTGGTTCTGTGTTGCTTTATGTTCCTGATGAATTTGTTGCTCAGGCAAGTGAAATTCTAAAAAATAGCGAGGGTGAGTAATTTCTGGCAAAGAGCCCTTACGGGAATAATGTATGTCGTTGTTTTGCTGGGAATGACATTGTTGCATCCACTTAGCTTAGGTATCTTATTTCTTGTAATGGTACTATTGGCAAGTAATGAGTTTTATAATATTGCCCTAAAAGGAGGCAATACGCCACAAAAATTAACAGGTATATTCATTTCTGCTGTAGGTTTTTTACTTTCCTTTCTCTGCGCCTTTTATCAGCTGCCTTTAAAGTACTTACTTACAACTATACTTTTATTGAGTTTTCTCTTTATTACTGAACTCTATCGTAAAAAAAATAATCCTTTTAGGCAAATAGCTTTTACATTAACCGGAATAATTTGGGTAGGATTACCTTTAAGCTTAATCCCTTTTCTAGTGAGCATTCCTGGTGAATTTCATCCCGAAATTTTGGTTGGTTGTTTTTATTTGGTATGGGCAAATGATACCGGAGCTTACTTATTTGGAATTAAATTCGGAAAGCGAAGATTGTTTGAGCGTATTTCTCCAAAAAAATCATGGGAAGGTGCTGCTGGAGGGGCTTTGTTAGCAATTATTGTGAGCTTTATTATAGCTCGATTTTATACGGTTCTTCTTCCTGAGCAGTGGCTCATTATAGCCCTAATTACAATACTTGCAGGAAACTATGGCGATCTGGTAGAATCTTTATACAAAAGAAGTAAAAATATAAAAGATTCGGGCACTATACTCCCGGGCCATGGCGGTATATTAGACCGTATTGACAGTTTACTGATGGTTATTCCTTTTGTTTTTGTGTATCTAATCTTGGCTGAAGGCTAAAATAAAAAAGGAAGTGAGCTTATAAAAAACTTCTTCCTTTTATAGTGGTCCTGGAGGGAGTCGAACCCCCAACCTTCTGATCCGTAGTCAGATGCACTATCCAATTATGCTACAGAACCATTTTTCGAGGTGCAAAGATATCAATTTAATTTGATTTTATTTTCATATACAGAATATTCATTAAAAAAATATCTTCTTCAGGATAAAAGATGTTTTAAGATATGAATAAAAGCCCCCCTTATCATATACAATAATTGCTTTCTTGAAAAGGTTTGCTTTTATGATTATTATCCCAAAGTTTTAATTTCATTACCCTTATTAGGCAAGGCAATGTTTCGATTATCTTTTCTATAACAAGCCATTTATAACTCTATATTTTGAGTTACTTTTGTGTTATGATAAAAGGTCGTGTCATAAAATCAACCGGAAGTTGGTACACCGTACTTACTTCGGAAGGCAAAATTTTTAATTGCCGTATAAAGGGAAATATTCGCTTAAAAGAACTAAGAACCACAAACCCGGTAACAGTTGGCGACATTGTTCATACAACACCGGAACCTAACAGCTCTAATGCTGTTATAGAAGAGATTGAAGAGCGAAAGAATTACATTATCAGGAAAAGTATTAACCTTTCTAAAAAGTATCATATTTTAGCTAGTAATGTAGATCATGTTTATATTATGGCTACTGTTAACAACCCGCGTACTCCTTATGGTTTTATTGACCGTATGATGGTTACAGCCGAGGCCTATCATATTCCAGCTACACTTCTCATTAACAAAATAGACACTTGGAATGCCAAAGACCTAAAGTTAGCTACAGAAATGACAGCTATTTATACTGATGTAGGGTATCGTGTTATACCTATTTCGGCCACCAGCTCAAGTGCTGTAGCGCAGTTAAAAGAAGTTTTAAAAAATAAAGTAAATTTAATTATAGGTCATTCGGGCACAGGAAAGTCAACATTAATAAACAGTTTAAACACGAAACTATTTATTAAAACAGCCGAAACATCTGAAGCACATTTGCAAGGGAAACACACTACTACTTTTGCCGAAATGCACCCTATTGACGAAAACACTTTTATTATTGACACCCCCGGTATTCGTGAATTTGGCTTAATTGACATGAATAAATATGAAATAGGAGACTATTTTCCGGAAATTCGCGACCGTAAAAATCAATGTAAATTCAACAACTGCCTGCATGTTAATGAGCCCGGCTGCATGGTTAAACTGGCATTAAACGAAAACAAAATTCCTTTTACACGCTATCGCAGTTATGTAAGTATGTTAGAAGGTGAAACAGAGGCAGATTATGATATTTAATTTGTGGTGTCTATTTCAATTCTACCAAAGCTATCTTCTTATTGTTAGGACTTAAAGCCAACCGTGCTATTTTTTTGAGCCCATAAGATTCAAAATTTCCACATAAGCGCCAACCTAATTTATAATTCATATCGGTATAATAAATTAAACCCCCTTTTGCACAAAAAATGATGTTGCTGTTACTAATAACAAAATCCTCAACACCAGGATAAAACTCAATTTGAGGGCTTACAGCTCCGTTATCTTCTATTTTACACAGCCAGCGCACCTTATCTTGCCCTACAATGGTAAAATATAAATTACCGCTCTCCGAAATCTGCATACAGCGTCCAATGTTTTTAGCTGCGGGCAAGGTCTTTTTTTTGTTTATATTACAAAAATGGAGGCTCTGTGGGTCGGTAATAATATTAGCAACAAACTCAGAATCATTTTGCCAAACGTAATAGCCTACCGAATCGGTAAAAGGAGCCAACAGTTTTCCGTTAGTTCCATCAGTATTATAAGCCCACAAGCGCTGGGTAGAGTCGGGCTCAACAGTAACTACTGAAAAACCATCTTTTGATGGAAGCATTCGGGGACTGTACTCGCTTTGTAAAGTATGTGTTAACTGTGTTGTTTTTTGAAGTGGGAGTATGTATTCAAATATATGTGATCGGGTATCAGGAGTAATATGAGCGTATAAAATTGTTGTATCGTTCATAAAAAAGGGTTGGTTATTATAACCCTGGTTTATTGATATTTTATTGGCAGGGCCAAAATAAATGCTCTGCTCTTTGATGCGAATATCCGCCAACCAAATTTCGCTATCCGGTACAGGTTGAGCCATTATATTTATAGTAGAAAAAAATCCTATTGACAAATAGTAAAAAAATAATTTTCTCATTGTTGCTGAGTGTATATAGTGAGCATAAAATTATCAATAAAAATACGGGTATTCCCTTCATACCACAAATACACTTTTAACTCATCGTTTACAGAACGCACCTCGGGCGTTAAATAAAGGTATTCCAAATGATTCCAGGATCCTTTTTTTATTGTTTTAGGATTAAGTGTTGTACTCCGATATTTATATACTCCGGCCTCACCATGCTTAAAAAACACCACCAAATTCGGAGTTGGCAGGGTGTCACTTTCCGGTATAAAAATATCTACGTTGGCTTTTAACCAAAAATGGTCTTGTGTGGTTATGGCATGATACTTTGCTGCAAGAGCATCAACAAAAGGATTAGTGGCGTCCATAAAAACAGAGCTTGTGTCGCCATACCCTATAAAATTGCACCAAGTGTATTCTTTTCCTTTCAAAGGTTTTATATACTTTTCGTGCACCCATATTTTGGATTCATACTTTGAAAAATCAGGAAGTACTTCGTTCTCATCAGCACTTCGATTCACCAGTAATAAGGCTTCGGAATTATGTGGCCTTTGAGTTTTAAAAAATATTTTTTTGTAATAATTAAACGTCATACGTTCATGATCCAGCACATCAATTTTGAATTGCCAAGCCTGAAAAAGATTGAGTGTTGTTATAAAAGTCAGCAAAATCCAAATCAAAATCTTTAATCGAGTAAAAAAAAACTCTATTGATTGTGCTATAGGTATAGCTAACAAAGGGTATATGGACACCATAGCACGTTGGCTGTAACTGCCTCCGGCATACCACCAGCACGACCAACTTGAAGAAATGTAAATCGATAATAAAAAAGGAATTAACAAAGCCCAAAAAACATTTCTATTTTTAAAGAATATATAAAAAATACCCCCAACAGCTATTATCATTAGCGGTGTGTAAACAAACCATCCTTTACGAAAGCCAAACAAAAAGGGGAAGGTGTGCGGAGAAAGAAAATCAAAGCCCTCGCCCGGATTTTGATAACTGTAATACAGCCAGTGACCCGTTCCAATTTTCCAATAATACATTTGCAATAAGAAAGGGAGAACAAACAAAAGAATTCCGATAAAAACGGTACCATAATGCTGTGTGAGCCAAGTCCATTTTTGACGAACCCCCTCTATAGTGTTATTGTTCCAAAGTAAAGGTATAAAAACACAAATAATTTCATTGGGCCTAATTAGTGTTATTAATCCGGCACTAAACATAAGCCATAAAAAAGAATAATGGTCAAACAGTTTGTTCCACCTCAGCGTAAAATAAATTAATATACTGTATAAAGTAAATAAAGGAACGTGTGTAAGTAGTGAGTATTGGGTGTTTAGCTGAACATAATTAGTAGCAAAAACAATAAGGATTAAAGTAATTACTACTGTTTTAGTACTGTAAAATTGTATCAAAATTTTATAACAATACACTAAGCCTAATGCACTAAAAAGAAACATCCCCCACTCTATCAAATAAGCATAAATAGTACTAAAACCATCTTGGTTGTATCCAAAAAACGGGGCCAGTGTATGGGCAATAAAAAAGAATGGAGCATATAGTACTGACATGCCCATACTGTATTTTATAATCCAGTTTCCTGTTTCGAGATGTTGATTTATTTGATATAAGGTAGCCGTATTTTGGTAGTCATTAATAATTTGATTAAGCCAGTTGTGATGAAGCAAATAGGGATCGTGATAAATAAACTTTGCCGGCAGGTATAAATAATATCCGAAAACATCCCATGACAACACATTACTTTCAGGAAAAATCCATTTCAGTACTGCCAATATTAAAACAACCAGGCACAGCATGAGCTTCCCTGAGGCATTCACATGTACTATTTTTACAGGGTTTTCCAATACGGGCTAAGCAAATTAAGTTTTTTGTTTTTTCTTTTTGGCCGCAGGAAACAATATATTGTTCAAAATTAAACGATAGCCGGGCGAATTCGGGTGTAAGCTTAAATCGGTTGGTGGGTCGCCCACAAAGTGTTGATAATCCTCTGGGTCGTGCCCCCCATAAAAAGTCCAAGTGCCTTTCCCAAACTCACCATGTATGTAACGAGCTTCATTCATAGATTTATTATCGCCCATTACCAATACTCCTGGTTTAATTATGTTTTTATTGAATGCTGTGGTTTGCCCCATAAAACCTTTAATAATAGTTTCGTGGTTTTGACACAACATACTGGGTACAGGGTCCCATTTGGCACTAAAATCAAACAAAACGAAAAGATCATTTTTTTGAGGTACTGCTCGGGGAACTTTTATATCAATATTACTGAACTCGTACTCTAAAGGATTGGTAACTAAAGTAAAATTGGAGAAAGCAAATGTTTGGCTAAAATCTAATTTACTGTTGTAATTGGGTGTAGTGCCATCACCATCAAACATACTTTCACAAATATCTAAACTTTGGGCCGACAGGGCTATATCATAGGAGTCTGTGGCGGAACACATTGCAAATAGAAAACCGCCACCAAGAGTAAAGTCTCTTATTTTTTGAGCAACAGCTAATTTTAACTGAGAAACTTTTTTAAACCCCAATTTTGCTGCAGTAGCCTCACTTAATCTCTGATCATCTTGATACCAGGCCGTATGACGGTACATAGCATAAAACTTTCCATATTGTCCGGTAAAATCTTCATGATGTAAATGCAACCAATCATATATGGGTAATTTTCCTTGTAAAACCTCCTCATCATAAACTACATCATACGGTATTTCGGCATATGTAAGTACAAGGGTTACTGCATCATCCCAAGGGAGTTTACTTTTTGGAGAATAAACGGCCACCTTAGGTGCCTTTTCCAATTTAACTTCATCCATATTTACTTCAGGATTGGCAATCTCCTGTAAAATAGCCGTTGCCTTAGCATCAGCAATTACTTCATAACTTACCCCACGAACCAAGCATTCATTTTCAATTGCCTTTATATTTTTCATCATAAAACTTCCACCACGATAGTTCAAAAGCCAACTTACTTCAACATCATTTTTTAGTGTCCAGTACGTAATACCATAAGCCTTTAAATGATTTTTTTGCTCACTATCCATTGGAATAAGCAAATATGATGCGTAACTCCTGAATGTTAAAGTCAAAAACACGACAAACAACAACAAAAACTTTTTAAACATAGTTGTTTACATTTAGTATTTTCAAAGGTAACAATAATTAAAACCCAAACATGTAGCTTAACTATTTTTAGAGAGAATAAAATTTGTTTCGGGGCTCTTTTTGCAGGTATAAAAGTGTTAGCATATAAAAATTATTTTTTAGGAAATTTAAGACAGCAAAGTCATTAAAACCAGGTATATTTATAAAAATAGATACCTTTGTATAGACCTACAGATATGTTATTTAAAATTAAAATAGTTATAGTGTTTGCATTAATTTTTTCAACATTTTTTTTGAGCTGCACGTCTGAACTTAGTCATTCACAAAATTTAAAACATAGTGTTATGATACCAAATAAAAATTCAAAACTAGAAAATCCATACTATTCCAATACGGATACACAAAAATTAAATGTTTCTGATAGCGAATGGAAAAAAATTCTTATGCCTGAGGTTTATGAAATTTCAAGAAATGCCCATACCGAAGCCCCTTATACCGGAAAGTATTGCAATACCAACACTAAAGGCACATATTATTGTGCAGCCTGTGGCAATAAATTGTTTCGATCAGATACTAAATTTAACAGTAGTTGCGGCTGGCCAAGCTTTTTTGAACAAGCTACTAATGAAGCTATTATTTTTAAACCCGATCATTCATTAGGTATGCAACGCATAGAAGCACTTTGCGGCAGATGTGGCGGTCACTTGGGGCACTTGTTTGATGATGGTCCTGCTCCAACCGGAAAGAGATATTGTATGAATTCAGCAGTACTTGATTTTGTACCCGATAATTCAAAATAATGTCTTCTGTTTTTTTTAAAATACTCGGTATTAATTTTCTTTTTTTTAATTCATTTTTGACGGCTCAAAACAAAATATTTATGAATACATTACATCAAGAAAAAATAACTTTAGGTGGTGGTTGCTACTGGTGTACTGAAGCTGTTTATCAGCAAGTAAAAGGGGTGCTTAACATTGAATCTGGTTTTTCGGGCGGACACGTAAAAAACCCTTCCTATCGCGAAGTTTGTTCAGGAAATACCGGACATGCCGAAGTCATTCAAATAACTTTTGATAACTCACAAATTTCACTCACCGAATTATTACGAGTTTTTTTTTCTGTTCATGACCCCACCACATTGAACCGCCAAGGTGATGATATCGGGACACAATATCGCTCTGTAATTTTTTACCATAGCGATATTCAAAAGAAAACAGCCCAAAATGTAATTGACAAACTAAACAAGAGTCATATTTATGCGCATCCAATTGTAACCGAAGTAGTTCCTTTTATGGTGTTTTACAAGGCCGAAGCGAATCATCAAAATTACTACCGAAATAATACTCAGGAACCATACTGTCGCCTCGTTATTCAACCTAAATTACAGAAGTTTGAAAAACTTTTTAACGATTTGCAAAAAAAATAAGCGATTGAAGTTTAAACTTCAATCGCTTATTTTCCATAATGAGTAGCTTATTAAGCCTTGCTTTTGCTTACCATTAAAACTTCAGAAACTAATATTTCGGTAATACTCCTTTTTACCCCTTCTTTGTCTGTATAATTTCTATTGGTTATTCGCCCCTCAACAGCCACTTCGCTCCCTTTTTTCAGGTATTTTTCTACTATATTCGCTTGGTTACCAAAAGCAACCAAATTATGCCAAGTGGTGTCATTTACGAATTTCCCATCATTATTCTTATAGCTTTCACAGGTTGCTATTCTAAACTTGGCCAGTTTTTTATGATTTACTGTTTCTTTAATTTCAGGGTTCATTCCAAGATTTCCGATTAGTCTTACAGAGTTTCTTAAATTGTTCATCTTACGTGTTTTTAATAGTTTATATTTTAAGAATTAATTTTTATAAAAATGATTGTTTTATTTATTGCCCGTATTTATCATAAGTATTTCGTGTACAATAATCTCAGTAATAAAGCGCTTTACTCCATCTTTGTCATTGTAGCTGCGACTAGTAAGTTTTCCCTCAATGGCTACTTCATTTCCTTTTTTTAAATATTTCTCAGCTATTTTGGCTTGATTACCCCAAGCTACCAAATTGTGCCATTGCGTGTCGCTAATTTTTTCACCTTCGTCATTCTTAAACGATTCCGTTGTAGCAATGCTGAACTTAGCCAATAGCTTATTGTTTCCTACTTCTTTAACTTCCGGATTCATACCTAGGTTTCCGATTAATCTTACAGAGTTTCTTAAATTGTTCATGATAATTGATTTTTTATGGTTATTAATAATTTTTTTATATCGGCCATTCCCTATCTTTTGGGGTTTGACGATGCAAAGGTGCAGCAGGGTCAAAAATGAACTCGGTAATCAAGTAATTGTATTCGAATAAACCCATTTGCAACCGTTTACAAATGAATATTTTGAATAAAATAAAATCGTATTTAATTGATTATGTATTGTTTACAATTTACTTAAAGATAATAAGTAAAAAGAAATTATGTGATATCTAAAATTTAAAAAAAAGTAATTTTCACTATAAAAGATACCTATTTTATAGTTTCTTAAGTGAATCTTAATAAATATTTGCTTGGCTTTTACGTTTAGGATTGTACTTTTGAAGTCCTATGAAAAACAAGTTATTTCTGTTTGGTGTTATATTAGTTTTTAGCAAAACCCTTTGCGCCCAAGAGCTTAATTGCAATGTGAAAGTATTAAGCCCGGCCATACAAGGTACGGATAAAACAGTTTTTGAAACGCTAGAAACCTCCATCAAAGACTTTATGAACAATACCCGTTGGACAAACGATAACTTTAAAGAAGATGAAAGAATAGAATGCAACTTAACTATTAATATAACCAAAAGAAATTCGGTTGATGATTTTGAGGCTAATATTATTGTACAAGCACGCAGACCGGTATATAAAAGTTCATATAACACGAACATTATCAATTATCAGGATAACGATTTTACTTTTAAATATACCCCTTTCCAACCCTTTGAGTTTAACGATAACAGTTTTACCAACAACCTTACCTCTACTTTGGCCTTTTATGCTTATATCTTTATTGGCTTAGATTACGATACCTTTAGTCCTGAAGGTGGTAGTCCCTATTACCAAAAAGCACAAGGTATTGTTAATAATGCTCAAAATGCCCCCGATAAGGGATGGAAAGCTTTTGAAGGCTCTAAAAACAGGTATTGGATTGCCGAAAACTTATCTAATGCCAACTTTAAAGCCTTACGCTCCTGCATGTATGTATATCATCGCCAAGGGCTCGATTTAATGACTCAAGATGTGGAACTGGCCCGTAAAAATATTGCCGAAGCCCTTGAGGGATTAATGAAAGTACATAATATTAGTATGGGCTCATTTTTAATGCAACTTTTCTTTTTGGCAAAGGCCGATGAAATAGTAAATATTTTTTCGGCTGCTACACCCGATGTTAAAGGTAAACTTGTTACACTACTCAACACTATTGACCCCGGTAATACCACTAAATACGAGAAATTAAGAGCTAACTAAGCTATGTGGGAAACAACAATAAAGTTATTTTATAAGGGCATGTTGCTCGTTCTTTTTATGTGCCTCTTCAATCCGTTACAAGCACAACCCGCTTATATTTTCCACGAGAAAGGAGTAGAAAAAATGGAGGGCAAAAGCTATACTGAAGCTATTAAAGATTTTGATATAGCTATTCAGAAAGATAAAAATCATGCTCCTTCTTATTGTGACAAAGCTAGAGCTTTGATTGAGCTGGGAAAAAATGAAGAGGCCTTAAAAAACTTTGAAATGGCTCTAAAATTAAAAGACAATTACGTTAATGCATACTATTATCGAGCTTTGTTCTATTACAAATTAAAAGACCCCAAAGCTCTTGCTGATTTTTCAAAAACAATACAACTTGACCCCCAAAAAGCTGATGCCTACCTAAAACGTGGCTTGATTCACTTTAATAACCAACAGGAAAATGAAGCCCTTCTTGATTTTAATAAAGTCATAGATTTAGGTGGTGGCCATGCACAACTTTATTATTACAGAGGTTTGATACTGGTAAAAAAAGGGAAAACCAACGAGGCCTTAAATGATTTTAATGAAGCTTTAACCCAAAACCCTACCCTTTCTGAAGCCCAATTGGAACGCGGAAAAATTTATCTTTCTCAAAAAAAAACACAAATGGCTTTAACCGATTTTAATGCCTGCATAGCCAACAGAATAAACACAGAAAGTGTATATACTTTGCGTGCTGAATGTAATTTGTTACTCGGTAAAACAGACGATGCATTAAGAGATTACAACACCCTGATTGATGTTTTTAAAACAAAAGATATTAAAGTGTATCAATTACATGCCGAAGCTAATTTTAAGAAAAAAGACTGGCCGGCTACCATTAAAGATTGTAATAAAATGGTGTCACTTAACCGCGATCATATACCTGCTTATTTGTTACGAGCACAGGTTTATACCTTACAAGGAAAGTCAAAATACCCATTGGCACTTAATGACTATAAACGTGTTTGTGAAACTGATTCAAAAAATTTGGCAGCATGGGAAGGACGAGGAAACATGCTGTTCTTAATGGCTAAATATACTGAGGCGCTTGATTGTTTTAATAAAAGCATAGGGCTTAATCCTAGTGCTAATGCCTATTATATTCGCAGTAAATGCTACTATAAATTAAATAATAAAAAGGCTTGTTGCAGTGATCTTGAAAAGGCTGCACAAATGGGTAACACCGAAGCTAAAAAAGACTTAGGAGTTGTTTGTATTTAAAATGTATGATAATGAAAAAAATTAGATTATTTGCGATTATTGCCATTGTACTGATAATTGCATTAGTAATTCTGCTAAAGCTAATGCACAAAAACGCAACTTTCTTACTTCCCTTTATATTACCTTTTCTTATTCCTATTTTGATAGATTTTTCACAAAAAAGAAATAAAAAAAACATACCTTGAGATTCTTTAACCTCAAAGTGTGAATCATAACAAATTAAAACGTGCTAGTGATGATGCCCTCCGGGTCCATGAACATGGCCATGGCTTAACTCTTCTAAAGAAGCCGGACGAATATCCAAAATCTCACCAATAAAGTGTAAATTTTTTCCGGCTAAAGGGTGATTAAAATCCATCTTCACATGTACATCGGTTATTTCGCTAACCAAACCTTGAAGATGATTTCCTTCATGATCTTGCATAGGTAATACATTTCCTACATATACCATTTCATCATCAATGTTGCCTTCTTTATCTTTAAACGCCTCTAATGGAACATTTACAATATGGTCAACATGTACTGGGCCATATCCACGTTCATAAGCAATTCTGAAATCAAACTTATCACCTTTAACTTTATTCGCTAAAGCACTTTCAAAATCTTCAAGTAAATCGCCACTCCCATATAAAAATACAAATGGATGCTCGGCATTTGTTTCCTCCACTGTGGTTTCAGGCATTCCTTCTTGCTCAAAGGTGCTTAAAGTGTAATTTACAGTAACTACTTTATTTTTTTCAGCTTTCATGGGTATAAATTAATATTTATACAAATAACATATTAAATTTTAACACTACAAACAATGGGCTTATTTATATTTGTATTGTTTAAAAGCTTTAACAAAATACCCAAGTTAAATATGTTTAACCTCAAAGAAGCGAAATAGCCCAAGCCGCAACTATAAAACGGACTATACCAAAAAAAATAAAAGCTACAAAACCTCCTATATTAAAAATACCGGTGTCGCGGAACACCGAATAGCAAAAAGCCCTGAAGTGTTTCCTTCGCTCAGGGCTTTTTCACATTAGGACTTTTTGCTATTCGGCATAATGTTTAGCGTTCGTGCTACTGTGCATACAAAGCTGTCAAGCCCGAAGTCAGCACAACTGTTTATTAAATGCTCGTTACCTATCATCGTCTAAAGTTTGTGTTCCGCTTTTGCTTTGCTCCAATTCTTTCGCAAGATAGGTTTTGAAAATGTTGTTTCACCGTTTGAAGGTTCGCCTGAATAATGGCAAAACTTTTCTGGATAATCTTCATTGCTAAATTGTACCCAACTTTTATATGCTTCATCGCTAAATGGTCGTTTCGCATTGAAAGGAATCTGTTTACCTGTCCTGATGCAATAACCACCGCCAACACTTTTTGCTTGCGTTGGTTGTGGAGCTGGTAGCTCTTCAACCTTTTTCTTTTCGTAATTGTCCTTGCGATACTTTGTTTCAAATTTCTGTTTGTCAGAAAAGAACTCGGTTAGTTTATCAACTTCAATTTTAGATTCTTTATATTTTTTTGTCAAGCCCAACATTGCACTTTCATATTGTGGTGTTTTGTGAAAGAGTAAATCAGATTGTTCAATCACTCTTGAAAAATAACTCCATGCTTGTCTGTCGAAACTGTCTTCACCTGTTACATTGGTCATAAAATTACCTGCAAGGTTTCCCAACAAAGTTGCTTTGGTCATAACACCTGCCTCAATGTTGTTGTCCTGTGAGAAGTTGTAAAGGTTCATTGAGGTCAATATCGCAGAAGCTTCATTAGCGTAATACTTTGCATGAAGTCGTCTTTCGTAACGGATTTGAATGTTCGGAAACTCTTTGAAAAAATTGAAGTCATCCTGCTTCATGCTCTTGGATAAATCATCTTCGTTCTTACCAAAAACAATAATGATTTCAAGTTTGTGGTTTTCCTTCTTTGTCCGCAAAGTGGAAATAAACCTGTCGTGAAGTTTGATAAAAGGAGAGATGAGAATTATTTGTTCGTCTGCTCTTTCAAAAATCTTTTCCAACTCTGAGTTGAGTTCGTTACCAGTTAAAAATTTTGCCATTGTCTATTTTAAATTTTAGTTGTCACTGTTCGTTACTTGCACCACAGTTCGGAGTTGGTAAGTCGCCCAAGCATGACGCATAACGCCAATCTGTCTATTAACTCAATTTCCCCCTTATTTACTTCGCAAGACTAAGAAAATAATTCCAATTTCAGACACTTAAAATGAGCTTTGTTTGAGCAGATAAATCACGTTTTTTGGAAATGAACCTCAATATGATTATTCCCCAAGGTTTACACTTCTTCGTGTAAACCTTTTGCAGAACAAGACAGTTTACACATCCTTAAAAATGTCTTTATCCCATTTTCTAAATTCATAATATTTTGATTTTGTTTCGCCCGTCCATCCGTTTATGCCATTTTTGGGGAGCAAAACTCCGTGTATGTATAAAACAGGAATAAAGAAAATAAAGTAAACTGAAAATGCAACTGTTCTTCCAAAGCACAAGGATAGTCCGACTACCACCATTAATGTTACCAAATACTTAATCAGTTTTCTAGTTCTAGGCGAACGTTCTTCAAAATGTCCCAAAAGTATATGTCCTAAGGTAAACGTGATACTTACTATTGCAATTTCAAACCAAAGTGAATTTGTTTCCCACATAAAACCTCCTTACTAAAATGTGTATCTAATCCCTAAAAACCCTCTGATACCCTGATTGGAAGCATAAACGTATGCAGGGTCAAATGTCAGTCCGTAAGGATTGTTTGGTGTAACCATTGCTTGTCCGTTAGCACCAAACTGCACGTCTTTGTCAAAAGGGTCGTTGGTTCTTGCTATAATAAACGGATTGTTTTTGTTGGGAGTCCAGTTCAACAGGTTTTTTACACCTCCGTATATTTCAAATCCTTTTTTGAATTTCTTTGTTACTTGTATATTTTGAACACTATACCAAGGCGAATATTCTCTTCGTGGGTCAAGGTCGCTCAACAACGGCAAACGCATTGGGCTAATCACATTGCCGGTATAATCTATTGTTATGCCTGCCTTTCTGAATGTATAACCTACATTCCAAACGCTTGTAAAAAGTTCGGTAAACATTTGCTGTTCTTTAATTCCTTCTTCTACGCTGTAAACGTCCATATAAGTGCCACCAATCAGAAATTTTAAACCATTTTTCAATGCAATATCCATATTTAATGAAAAACCTTGAGATACTGCGTGTCCGTTTAAATTATCGTAAATAATTTTGTTCGGATTGGTGTAATCGGGAATAATTTTGTTGGTAAAATAAGTATAGAAAGCAGAAGCATCTAAACCGATGAATGTCCCGTTTTTAGCATAAATCTTTTTTACAAAATTGATGTTTCCGTTCCAAGACATTTCGGGTTTTAAGTCCGACCAAAATTCCACTTTTCTTGCGCCTGTCAATGCTGCGTGGTCTTCGGTAAATATGTTTGCTACTCGATAGCCGTTTCCAAATCCCAAGCGCAATACATTGTTTTTATTTTTTGAACTCCATTTATAATTAAGTCTTGGTGTAACAATACTTCCGTGAATGGAATTGTAATCGTAGCGAATACCCAAAAGCAACTTGTTGTTCTCGTTAATGCTGATTTCATCTTGTATAAAAACGCCCGGTAGGTTTATTTTGGACGGCATATTCACTCCTGTTCCAATGGTGTCAAATGTTGCGGTTGCAGGAGTATTATCGTCATACCAAGTTAAACGATACGTGACTCCTAATAAAAGGTCGTTGTTTTTAAGGCGTTTGTCCCATACCAACTGCCCAAATCCAATATTTTGTTGTGCTATGAAAGGCGTGTTACCATAAACGCTGTTTTGGTCGTGTCCGTTGGCGCTGAACTGAAACATTATTTTTTCCTTTACAGGTAATTGATATGTGCCAAAAAACTCCCAGCGTTTGGTATAAATACTTTCGCCATACACGTCTTTGCCTCCTCTGTATTTCTTTTCCCAGTTTGTTTCGCCACCCCAACGGTCTTCATATACATAGCGACCTGCCATAGAAAAAATACGCTTGTCTTTGCGTTCAAAATTCCATTTGTTGAAAACGGAAATTCTGTTTTGCAGGGTTAAATCCGTAAAACCGTCTTTATTATTATCGATAGGAAGTGAATAGTTAAAATAATGAACCCCGATTAAGGATTGTGCTCTCCTTCCTATGTTAAATTTCCCTGCAAGGTCTGCGTTTACTTCGCCCCAAGTTGTGCCAAATACGTCTGCTGAAAAAGTAGATGCTTTGGTTGGCTTTTTGGTAATGATATTGATAAGCCCGCCAACCGCCTCACTACCATAAAGCGTGGAAGCCGGACCTTTTACAATTTCTACTCTTTCTATTAGGGATTGAGGAATGCCCGACAATCCGTAAACTGTAGAAAGCCCGCTTACAATGGGCATTCCGTCAACCAACACCATTGTATATGGACCTTCCAAACCGTTGATGTGAATGTCGCCCGTGTTGCAAACATTACAGTTAATCTGTGGACGTACACCGTTTACATTTTGCAGTCCATCAAAGAGGGAAGGCACTGGGTTGCTTTTGAAAAATTTGGCAGTATAAACTTCAATAGGAATAGGACTTTCCAATTTGGAAACCTCTTTCATCGTTCCCGAAATAACTATCTCGTTCAATGTTGAACTGTTGGAAATTAACTCAAAGTTTAATTCCGTTATTTCGTTTTCTTTTAATGTAACCGTCTTTTCTTTTTTGTCGTATCCAATAGCAGTAACAAGCACTCTGTATGTCCCTTCAGGTATATTGTTTATTAGGAATTTACCTGACATGTCAGTTGCTGCACTATAATTTTCTACTTGTAACACTACGTTTGCAAACTCGATGGGTTGGTTCTCGGACATTACTTTACCTCTTAGAGTTGCCGTTTGTGCCTGTGTTACTATACACACCAACATCATTGCTCCTGTCAAAATCAGGCCGCTCTTGTATCTTCTCTTTCGCATAACTCTATTATTGTTTTGTCCGCAAAAATATTAAGTTAGATTAGACTAACAAAAATATTTTGAGAATATTTTTGAAAAAGTTAGATGATAACTAAAATCAATGTGTATTTTTGTCGTGTGAACTCTTTGGCGGAAGAAAATTATTTAAAGGCAATGTTTTCCTTATCTAATGATAAAGGGGAAGTAAATGTTAATGACTTGTCTAAACGCTTAGAGATAAAAATGCCTACCGTTACCAGTATGATGAAAAGACTGGCAACAAAAAAATTGGTGCATTACGAAAGTTACAAACCTTTGAAACTCACTGATAAAGGCAAGAAAGAAGCGGCATTGATTATCCGCAAACACCGCCTTACAGAAATGTTTTTGGTAGAGAAAATGGGTTTTGGTTGGGAACAGGTTCACGAAATAGCCGAACAGATAGAGCATATTCAGTCACCCGAACTTTTTGCAAAAATGGACGAATTGCTTGGCTTCCCGAAGTTAGACCCTCACGGTTCGCCCATTCCCGACAAAAATGGGACTATGGTTTGGGTAGCATACAACAAGTTGAGTGAATGTAAGGCAGGGGACACAGTAAAACTGTCTGCGGTAATCAATACGTCTGCCGAATTTTTGAAATTTCTGAACAGCCGTGAATTGAGCTTAGGGTTAAAAGTGAAAATAAAATCGGTTGAGCCGTTTGACAATACAATGGTTGTCAGCTACGGCAAACGTTTGTCGGAAACATTGAGCCATACAGTTTGTGAAAGGCTGTTGGTGGAAAAGGTTTAAAATTATTTCCTTTGTTATATTGTCGTCTATCAATGCGCAGGAATTGTCACTTTTGGTTCTGCAAAGCTTTCTTGTCTGTCTAATTACACTGTAGCTTTATTATTGCATAGTTGTTTCTTAGTAGAATGCATAACGTTATGGATACTTGGTGGCAATTTCTCAAAAAAGCTGTTTTGAATTACTATCATTCAACCTTGCACTACTACACTATAGTAGCACGTGTCCAGCCATATTGCCAAGTTGCTTGTTAGCGGTAAGTTTTATTGGTCTTCTTAAAATCTGTCTTTGGATTCGCCCAAGTTCCATATTTTGTCATTGAGTTCATATTCTGCAAATATTTTTTTAGCATCGTCTATTGTCCACTTTGTCCATTCAGGGTTTAGGTGATTGCCATACCATTTTTTAGAAAAGTTCCATATTTTTTCAATGGGTTGGATGTCGCCCTTTGGTATGTTGTGTTTTTTTGTCCAAGTGTCCACCTGTTCCGGGTTTTCAAAAACCAACATATTGCTACAAGTATAAATTACATTATCCCAGGCGTTAGTCATCGGAATTGGAAAATGTATATACAAGTTCTTTTCTTGTAGTTCTCCGTCAATAATGTTGATTTCAATTTGTTTTGTTTCTGCTCCAATCGTTGTCGTTATTTTTACATTGTCATTTAGTAACGCTGCCACGCCCAACGAACACCAGGCACAATTTCCCCACCATTCTCCTTTGTCGGTTTTTACATAAAAGTTTGTTGGTGCTAATGAGAATGGATGTATTACCCAAACTTTCGGTTCATTAGGGTGTAATACCACTCCATGATATTCTTGCAAGTCATACAAACCTTTAATGACGGATTGTCTGTCAGTGTTCAACAATGTTGCAAGTTCGTCTGTATTGGGTGCAAAGCCCTTGTCAATTATGTGCCGCAATAATGTGTAATGTAAATTTGAATTTGTTACCATAATTTTCGTGAATGTAAGGTTCTGTTTATAAACTTACCACCAAGTCTTTATTAGTAATAATTTTATTCATTTGTAGTCAAGTCTTTAAACATTATGTAAGTGTCAACAAATCCCAGGTCTTTGTGTCGAAATCCCTTTGGTGTTGTCCCGATGATGTCAAATCCGAATTTCTGCCACAGTTTAACAGCACCTTCGTTTGTGCTCACAACGATGTTGAATTGAATGCCCAAATATCCTTTGTCCTTAGCGAAACGGATTGAATGTTCGCAAAGTAGTTTGCCTGTTCCGCGACCGTGATGTTTTGGATTTACCATATAACTGCAATTAGCAATATGGCTACCCAAGTCAATTTGGTTTGGTTTGATAATGTATGTTCCTAAAATTTCGTCATTGTCCACCGCAACAAATGTGTCCATAAAGTCAGCAAACCAATGTTTATGTAAACTGTCTTTTGGTGTATTTGGGTCAAAAACATAAGTGTCGCCCGTTGCGATAACATTTTTAAAAATGTCCCAAACTTTATCGTAGTCCTTCTGTATGTCTGCTCGCCTTATTTCCATTTTAAATTTTATCTTTTTTTCATTTTCTTGATACGTAACGGGTTGGCTAATCTTACCGCAAACGCCAGCCCCCTCTTAAAACTTAATTTTATCAAAAATTACTACGCAAGACTACGCAAATAATACCAATTTCAGGCACATAATAATGAGGTTTGTTAGATATGATGAATCACGCTTTTTGGAAATGAGAATGCCGGATAATGGCTTAAATCACTGCTCATGAAGCTGTTTTTTTTAGCTGTTTGG
>CAUJCU010000008.1 GCA_963169745.1 Bacteroidota bacterium | reverse complement strand
GTCAATGTCATAAGTTTCTAAATACTCATCTTTAATAATTCCATTTATTCTTTCTGCAACGGCATTTTCTAAAGGGTCACCATTTTCAGTCATGCTGATTTTTATGCCTTTATCCTGCAATAGCTTTACATAAGCATGGCTGCAATACTGAATGCCTCTGTCGCTGTGATGGATTAGGTTCAAATGGCTCTCTGCCCCCAAGGCAGAGAGAGCCATTTGCAAAGCATGAATACTTTCTATCGCTTCCATTGTTTCAGCTACCTGATAACCTACAATTTTATGTGAGTAAGCATCAGTAATAAAACTGATGTAAAGATGTTCGCCTGTATTTATTTTCCAATAAGTAATATCACTCACCCAAAGCTGGTTAGGTGCAGTAGGTACAAACTCACGAATACGGTTTGGATACTTTCTCAACCAGTGATAGGAGTTAGCCGTTTGTATTCTTCACTTACGTTTTCTTACCAATAAATGATTGGCTGAAAGCATATTGAATAGTGCATCTCTACCCATTTTTATTTGATGTTCAAGTAGGAATGGCTGTAGCATTTCATACAGCTTTCGTGTTCCCATTCTGCGATGATTTTTACGGATTTCTTTTACTCGTTGTATTACCAAATCTTCTTCCAGTGTGGTGGAAATTCCTTCCCAATTTTTTTGATAATAAGCCTGTCTGCTGATACCAAACCATCCACATAACTTGGCTAATCCTATGTGTGAAAAATTGTTTTTCATTGCTTCTATGGTTTGGTATTGAACTTTTTTCTGATGGGAACTTTAAACTCCTTTTCTGCAATATCAACCATCGTGGAAAAAGCAATTGCTTTTAGCTCGGCATCTTTTAATTGCTTTTCTAATTCGACAATACGCTTTTTTAGTTGCAGATTTTCAAAAGATTCATCTTCCAAATTGACCGGCTTATCAGACTTAGTTTTTCTTTGTGCCATAGGATAAAAATTTGACACGATGTTAGGCCTTCTGGTTTTAATTCCAGTGTTGTAACCTAATTGACGCATCCAGCGAAGTAGCTGTCCATGCTCTTCTTCTTCGCCTGTGTACTTCTCCCAAATCTCTACCTTGGTACATTGGGTTGCAATTAACTCCTGAATAATCTTGTGTTTCTCCTCTACGGTAAAATATTTACCTGCTTTTTGAATGATTTTTTTGTCCATGTTTTACACTTTTTGGTGTAAACCTATTTTAGGACAAGACAATAGCTAAAATCCCCCCCCAAAAAAACCTACAAAACCATCTATGGGATTTTAATCCCGGTATCGCTAAACTGCGAATAGCAAAAAGCCCCGAAACGTATGCTCTCAGGGCTTTTCTCTATATTCGTTATAATGATGTGTTGAAGGTAGTAACGAAGCGAAGATTTTTGCATAACTTCAGTAAGTTACAAAGGACAAACCCAATAAACTCATTTAATTAAAACATGTTCCTTATAATTTTACAGTAAACATGAGATTTCAAATTCAATTGTTACCCAATCAGTTCAAAGCTTCGTTTTACAAAGTTTGTAAGATCCTCGCCTTTTAATAAATTTTGCGAAAGCAGAGCTAAATCAACACTTTGCTTCAAAATATCTTTTTTTCGGGATTCATCTTTTTCATGAACAGCTTTTCCAATTATAGGGTGATTGCTATTTATGACCACATTATACATTTCGGGCATGCTTCCATAAAAACCACCCATGGCGCCTCCGCCAAGCGCTTGCATCTCTTTCATTCTCCGCATAAACTCCGGATGTGTTATTTGTACCGGAAAGTCGGTTTCACTTAGGCTCTCAAAAACTACAACAAATTTATTAGCCGGCAATACTCCTTCAATTAAGGGCTTCAGTTCATTTTGTTCGGCTTCGGAGAGCTTACTTGGCAAGGTTTCCTCTTTCTTTATCAGTTTATCAATAGTATCAGCATCAACTCGGGTAAAACTGGCATCTGCATGCTTGCGTTCCATAAAATCAATAAAATGAGATTCAAACGGACTATCCAAAATCAAAACATCATACCCTTTTTCAATAGCTTTTTCTACAAAGGTGTGTTGCTCGCTGGCATTATTGGTATATAAATAAACTACTTTGTTGTCTTTATTTGTTTGTAAAGGCTTTATTTTTTCGGTGTATTCATCAAAAGTGAAATATTTTCCGTATGTGTTTTTAAATAAATTAAACTTTACAGCACGCTCATAAAATTTTTCTTCTGATAACATTCCATATTGTACGAAAACCTTTAAATCATCCCATTTTGATTCAAAATCTGATCGATCATTTTTAAAAATTTCTTCCAATTTGTCAGCTACTTTTTTAGTAATATGACCCGATATCTTTTTTACACTGGCATCGGCTTGTAAATAACTTCTCGAAACATTTAACGGAATATCAGGCGAATCAATAACACCACGAAGTAAAGTTAAAAAATCAGGTACTATATTTTCAACAGCATCGGTAACAAAAACCTGATTGCAATAAAGTTGGATTTTATCTTTCTGAACCTCTAAGGTTTTTTTAAGTTTAGGAAAAAACAAAATACCGGTAAGATGAAATGGGTAATCTACATTCAAATGAATGTGAAATAAATGGTCTTCAAAATTAAAAGGATATAACTCTCTATAAAATGCTTTATAATCCTCTTCTTTAAGATCAGCAGGCTTTTGTGTCCATGCCGGATTGGTGTTATTGATAATATTATCAACAGTGTCTTCTATTTCGGTTTCATTCTCTTTCTTGTACTCTTTTCGAGTGCCAAATTTAATGGCCACAGGCAAAAACTTACAATATTTTTTGAGTAAACTTTCGATTCTACTTTCTTCCAAAAATTCTTCCGAATCTTCGGCTATGTTTAAAACAATAGTAGTTCCTCTTTCAGCCTTGTTTGTTGTTTCGATGGTATAATCGGGGTTTCCTTCACAGCTCCAATGAATGGCTTTAGCACCTTCTTGGTGTGATAATGAAAATATTTCTACTTTTTTGGCCACCATAAAAGCCGAGTAAAAACCCAACCCAAAATGACCAATTATAGCTCCGGCTTCTGGGCTTTTATCTTTATACTTGTCAATAAATTCAGTAGCGCCACTAAAGGCTATCTGGGTTATATACTTTTCAATTTCTTCTGCAGTCATACCAATGCCTTTATCAGCAATGGTTATAGTTTTTGCTTCTTTATTTATACTTACTTCAATAGTTGTAACGCCTATTTCGCCTTTAACTTCACCTAAAGCGCTCAGTGCTTTTAACTTTTGTGTTGCATCTACTGCATTACTTACCAATTCTCGTAAAAAAATCTCATGGTCGCTGTATAAAAACTTCTTAATAATCGGAAATATATTTTCCGTTTGAACATTAATTTTTCCGGTTTGTGTACTCATTATTTTTTCTTTTTTGAATTTCAGGAGAGCTATATCTAAAGCTATGCCATGGTGATGCAAACTGACATTTTGGCTTTGTATAGATAAAAAAATCCCTGCTCAATAATAATTGGCAGGGATTTAAAAATTAACGTATGAATATTAGAATCTTTGATGTGAAACAATTGACCCACCTTTGTAAACTTGTTCGTCTGTTTTTTTGCCTTTCAAATCATACCAAGTCCAAGTTCCATCTTTTTGCCCATTAATATAATTCCCTTCAGCATTTAACATGCCGTTTTCATAATAAATAACCCATTTTCCTACTTGAGCCATTTGATTCGTAATTTTACCTTCACTTTGTATTTTACCATTTTTGTGGAAGTACTGCGCTTTTCCGCTATTAAAATCAATTATATCTGAAGTAGTACCATCGGTATTATAAGTTTTCCAAACATTGGTCATTTGTCCATTCTTGTAGTACTGCTCAGCATAAAGAGCACCATTTTCGTACCACATAAGCCATTTACCATCACGTGTAGTATTTTGTAATTTTTGCAATTGTGTTTCTTTTGGAAGTTTTTCAAAGTCCTTAGAAAGCACAGTGGCATCGGCATGTAACAAAACCCCTTCAGACTGTTTTTGCCCATTTGGGTAATAAGTGGTTTTTATTTGAGCGCTGGCAAAACTAGCGACAAATAATAAAGAGCATGCGAGAGCTAATTTTTTCATTTTGCTAATAAATTTAGAAGACAAATGTAACTAAAAATTATTTTTGTTGAAAAATTTTTTATGCTTTAACTATTGAATTTTCTTAACAAATAGTTTATTCATGATTAAAATAGCTTGGTGTCCCGAATTTTGTTTACCCCTGCCCGATAACCATCGTTTTCCAATGGAAAAATACAAGCTGCTGCCTCAACAACACATATATGAGGGAACGGCAAGTAAAGAGCAGTTCTTTTCTCCAAACAAGGCTTCTCGTTCCGATATTCTTTTGGCACATACATCAGGTTATTTAGATAAGCTGGAAAAATTGAGTTTAAGTGCCGCTGAAATCAGAAAAATAGGATTTCCTTTAAGTAAAGCCCTAGTAAAGCGAGAAAAACTGATAGTTCAAGGCACGATTGATGCCACTAAGTATGCTTTTGAAAATGGAGTAGCTTTTAATAGTGCCGGAGGCACCCACCATGCCTTTAGCGATAGGGGTGAAGGATTTTGTTTGCTTAACGATATGGCTGTAGCAGCAGCCTATTTAATAGCCCGTAAAAAAATAAAAAGGGTACTTATTGTTGATTTGGATGTTCATCAAGGAAACGGAACAGCTGCAATTTTTAAAGACTACTCCTCAGTTTTTACATTTAGCATTCATGGACGAAAAAACTATCCCTTACACAAAGAGCATTCTAATTGTGATGTAGAACTTGACGATGGAACAGAAGACGATGCTTATTTGGAACAGTTGGATAGATACATAAAAATGATTTGGCGAAAAGTTAATCCCGAATTTGTTTTCTATCAGGCAGGGGTTGACGTATTGAGAAACGACAAGCTTGGACGGCTTGGACTTAGCATAGAGGGCTGTAAAAATAGAGACAGTATCGTTTTAGAATGCTGTAAAAAACAGCAAATTCCAATAGCTGTAACGATGGGAGGTGGGTATGCAACTAAAATTACGACTATTGTTGAAGCTCATGCAAACACCTTTCGTGTAGCAAAACACTTGTTTGATTAAATAAAAAAAGCACCCGTATGGGATGCTTTTTTTAAATATTAAATTCAATATTTATTGTTTAAATCCAACCAAAACAGCAGCACAACCTAGTTTGCTGATATCGTTAGCCGATTTTTTTGCCGGTGGAACGATAACCACCACTTTCATTTGTTGTGTGCTTGCTACTTCAAATTCCCAGTACTTAGCAAAATTATGGTCTTTATTATCAAATACAATCTTATTTTTATTGTCAAATACTTGAAACTGAGCTTTCCCAATTATATCCTGAGAGCATACTAATAAGCGATACGACATTCCGGAGTAAAAAGTCAATTCAAGTTCCGCTTCTTCTCCCGGAGCCATTTGTTGAATATTTAATTGTCCATTATGTGTAAAGGGGGCTAATTCAGGCATACAAACTTTTTTAGCATACTGATTGCATTGGGCTTGTGCACCTATACTCATTCCTAACAATAAAGTAGAAAAAAGGGTGATTTTTAAAATGTTCTTCATGAATTTTCGGGTCTAACTGATAATTGAATTTCTAATAGCGGTTATTCTTTTTGTGATTTCAGCAAGCTGGTCGGGAGTAAGAGTTAACTCTCCGTTAGCTCCTATTACAGTTTTCTTGGCTGTACTGTCGGTTGTAACAGTAGCAGTGCCGGTTTCTTTTGCTTGAACACCTTCATAAAAGGTTTTTAAGTCTTTTAGGCTTTTCATTAACTCGGGGGCATTATCATCGGCCTCATTGCTTTCCATTAACCCAATTAAATTGTCTAAAATTAATTTCTGTTCTGCAATTCGTTTTATTATCAACTCATTTTTTGAATTTGTAGCAGCAATATTAACTGAAATAAAAAGTCCTTCTATCCAACCTCCGGCTACTACTAAAGCAGATACTCCGGCACGATCATTATTCTTTAAATAAATATCTGTTTCTAAATATGTATCTGAAATAATCTTTAAAAGAGAGTCTTTATTATTTAAATTTTTCTCCATGCGTTTTACGGTATGTTCATTAATAGCACCCGTAATACCTAACCCATCGGCAAGTTTCTTACAAATACCCATATAGGTCATAGCCTCCTGAGTTTGATCAAAAGTACTAGCGTAACTTAAGTCAGCACCATAAACACCTAAGTTAAGTGATTTTTGAATAATTGATGTGTACTTTGATTCGTTGGAGGGCGGATTTAAAACCCCTTTGTCATAATTTGCTCCAGTAGCCTTTATCATAGCCGATAATTCACTTGGCGAAGGCACTGCATAAAATACCTTTGCTGCCTTGTTTTTGTTTTGAATGGCACTTTCATCAACATCTTCATTGTCAGTCTTTGAGCCTGTGTTACAAGCAAACAATACAGAAATTATAGCCAAAGCAAAAACAGATTTTAAATTCACATTAAACCACTTCATGATTGGTTAGTTTTATAGTTTATACTCAATTTTTACCCCACAAACCTACTACTTTTTGAGACAAAAACAAATCATTTTTTTTGCACTCAATAAATTTATTGATAAACAAGGCTTTTGTTGTTTATTTGCAATTTACTTTAAACCATGGTACTACTAATAACGTGTATCCTTGTTTTAATTACAGCTGGGAGCATTTACAAACTTTCTGAATGGGCTAAAAACTACTTTAGACCAAAGACTTTTGTAGCTCTTTTTTTGTTAAAACTATTATACGGACTTTGCTTTTATTGGGTTTATACTTCATACTATGGCAATCAACAAGAAAGCGATATGTATAAGTTTTTAAGCGATGCCCAAAAAGTATATGACCTTACCCAACATAAAACTTCAAATTACATTCACATATTAACAGGAATAGGAATAAATGAGAGTGATGATGAAATTACACAGCAGCTCGATTTTTGGTATCAAGAAGAGAGTGCTTCTGTGATTAATGACTCTCGTATGATTATTCGATTTAACCTATTGTTGCTTCCATGGAGCGGGGGGCATTTATTGGTGCACTTGGTAATTATGGTATTTCTGTCATTTATTGGACTGTGGCTTCTGTATCATTGCTTTGAGCGTTTTTTTAGAGGGCATGAAATTTACCTATTATTTACTTGTTTTGGTATTCCTTCAGTTATGTTTTGGTCATCAGGAGTTATGAAAGAAGGCCCTTTGATATTCTTTATTGGAGTTACTGTTTTTGCTTTATGGCAATCCAATTTAAAACTCTATTTCCGGGCTATTTTATTTATTTTGGGATTTTGGGGGATATTGTTTGCCAAGTTTTATATTGCATTGGCATTAATTCCGTCATTGCTTTTTTTAGCTTTATTACGCCTTTTTATACGAATAAAGCCAGTTACCAGCTTGTTGGTAACAGTGTTGCTATTAGGAATATCAGGAGTTATATTTAATGCTGCTTTACATAACTTACCACTGCAAAAACTTTCCAAAAAGCAAAATGATTTTATTAATTTATCTATTGGAGGCACTTACCTTAAAAATACAGAAGCCCCATTCGATACAATTTTTACTTTGTCTCAAGAGGCTCTTATGTATAGCTCAAAACATTTGAATCAAACGAAAGTTAAACTAAGGCCTGGAACTGTTTATCATCATTGGAAAAACCCTGGTTATGCCGATACACTTGTGGTACAAGATACCCTTAATTCGTATCATATACTTAAAACTTTAGAGCCCACAGGCAGCGCTATTTCACTGGAGCGCCTTTACCCGAATTACAAAAGTTTGATTGCTATGTTACCTGCTGCTTTTTTAAACGTATTCTTTAGGCCGTTTATTTTTGATGTTAACAATGCTTTTTCATTGCTTGCATGTGTCGAAAATTTATTTATCTTAATAATTATATTAATAACCTTAACACATCTAAAAAAAGTAACTGAAAAGGAACTAAGTTTAATTATCTTCTCATTACTTTTTGTTATCGTTCTCTATACTTTAGTAGGTATAACAACACCTGTTTTGGGTGCCGTTGTACGTTATAAAGTACCGGCATTGCCTTTTTTAATGATTGCCTTGCTACTTCTTGCAGACAAAGCCAAGCTTACGTATTTTTACAGGATAGTGAAATGGATAAAATGCAAACAATTTTAAATATAACATTTAATCCCAATCCTAATCATTACTTTTGCACACCGATTTTTTTATACTGTGAAAGTTTATTACGATCTTGATTCTGTTTCCGACTTAAAACAAACTGCTGTTACTACGGGTACTTTTGATGGGGTGCATTTAGGTCATAAAGCCATAATTAAAAAATTAATAAGTGCCGCTCAAAGTATTCAGGGGCAATCGGTTTTAATTACCTTTTACCCGCACCCGCGAATGGTTTTATTTCCTGACGACCAGCCGCTTAAAATGCTGAATACACCGCTCGAAAAAGAAAAATTACTTCAAGAATCCGGTATTGATATTTTACTCATTTTGCCTTTTACAAAAGAATTTTCAAGACTATCATCGCTAGAGTTTGTTAGAAATATTATAGGCAATAAATTAAAAGCCCGGAAACTGGTTATTGGATACGACCATCATTTTGGGAGAAACCGCGAAGGAACTTATACCCATTTGCAAGAATTTGGACCATTGTACGGTTTTGATGTAGAAGAAATACCCGCACAAGATATTGACCACGTTGCAGTAAGTTCATCAAAAATCAGAACAGCATTGGAAATTGGCGATATTCAAACAGCAAATAGCTTTTTGGGCTATACCTACAATATTACAGGAAAAGTTGTTATAGGAAAACAATTAGGTCGTCAATTAGGCTATCCAACTGCTAATATTGACGTTAATGATAAACTTAAATTAATTCCGGCTACTGGAGTTTATGCTGTTATGGTAAGCCATCGGAAACAACTTTACAAAGGAATGTTAAGTATTGGTTACAACCCTACAGTTACACGAGATGGACCTTTACATGTAGAAGTTAATATTTTTGACTTTGACGAAGATATATACCATAATGAATTAACGATATACTTTATTAATCGTTTACGAAATGAAGAGAAGTTTATTTCGCTGAATGAGTTAAAAGATCAACTGGCATTGGATAAATTAAATACACTTAAACAAAATTTTTCAGTGAAATTATGAAATTAAAATACTTTTTAATATTGGGTTCTCTTATAGCTGGTATTTTTTTTGAGGCTAAAGCACAATTTTCGCTAAAGGATTTAACCGACAGTGATTATAAAATTTACACTTCACTTACAATGGCCCTTGCCGATAAAGAAAATGTAAAATATTTAAGTTTAAAAAAACAAAAATTAAAAACAGTTCCAATTGAAGTTTTTGACTTGCCCAATTTAGAAATATTAGACTTAAGCAAAAATAAACTAACAGAGCTTCCCGAAGAAATAGAAAAATTGAAATCCTTAAAAGAATTAAGCATTGCCGGAAACAACTTGAGCACGTTACCCCTGCAAATTGGGAATTTGACGAAATTAAAAAAATTGCTCTTGAGTCAAAACAATATAGTATTGTTACCCCCTACAATGAGTAGTTTAGTAAATCTTGAAGTACTCGACTTATGGAGTAATGAAATAGTAGAATTTCCGGAAGAACTTAGTGCTCTTAAACAATTAAAATATGTTGATTTAAGAGGGATTTTAATGAATGATGCTCAAAAGCAAGCTATAAAAAAAATATTACCCCAAACAGAAGTTCAGTTTTCACATGGGTGTAATTGCTTAAAATAAGCATATTAACAATTTTTTAATTTTACATGAATTTTTCGGATATTCGCAACCAATATACTTTTAACTATGGATTTTAATAAGAAGATGGTTACCACCTTAGGGCAGTTTATTATTGAACGACAAGAAGAATTTCCATATTCAAAAGGTGAACTCTCACGCTTGTTGCGCGATATTGGAATTGCAGCCAAAATAGTGAACCGAGAAGTAAACAAGGCGGGCTTAGTTGATATTTTAGGCGAAGCCGGTGAAGTGAATATACAGGGAGAAAGTGTTAAAAAACTGGATAATTTTGCTAACGAACAGTTTATTACAGCCCTTAGTTCAGGCGGAGAGTGCTGTGCTATAGCATCAGAAGAAAATGAAGAATTTATTCCTATTGACAATTCTGTTTCTCAAAATGCAAAATATGTGGTTTGTATTGACCCATTAGATGGATCTTCCAATATTGATGTAAATGTTTCCATAGGAACCATTTTCTCTATTTACCGCAGGAAATCAAAGCCTACAGGTCCGGGGACTATTGAAGATTTTTTACAACGAGGAACAGATCAGGTAGCAGCCGGGTATATTATTTATGGGTCATCAACCATGCTGGTTTATACTACTGGGAACGGAGTAAATGGATTTACTCTTGATCCTTCAATTGGTGAATTTTGTCTATCACATCCAGATATGAAAGCTCCTAAAATGGGAGAGATTTACAGTATAAATCAAGGTAATTTTGTACATTTTCCACCAGGAGTTAAAGAGTACATCAAGTATTGCCAGGAATTAGATAAGGATTCCAATCGGCCATACACTTTACGCTACATTGGCTCCTTAGTAGCTGATTTTCATCGTAATTTAATTAAAGGCGGAATTTATATTTATCCACCCACATATAAATCGCCAAAAGGTAAGTTAAGATTGCTATATGAATGCAACCCATTGGCTTTTATAGCAGAACAAGCTGGGTCAAGAGCTACTGATGGCTTTAGTCGAATTTTAGATATTGAGCCTACTGATATTCATCAAAGAGTACCCTTGTTTATTGGATCTACTGCTATGGTTGAAAAGGCAGAAGAGCTTATGGCACAGCAACCTGAATTGCAGAGCTAATAATTGCTGTTATTTAGACTTCTGATATTCAGGATATTTCTTTAAAGGCTCTTCAATAGCGCAGCGTACTTGAAGTTTTATAGACGCTACGTCTTTTTCAGTTTTATTTAACGTTGATATAGGTTGGTGCACCACTACTCTAGCAATACCTGGGCGCATATTTCCTTGCAAGTATGCTCTGTCTTGTAAAAACTTCCAATTGTTTTCAAAGGTAATAGGTACAATTTCAACTTGTTCATCTATGGCTAACCTAAAAGCTCCGTTTTTAAACTCCTTTAGTATAGGTGCTCTTTTAGAAATAGTACCTTCTGGAAATAATATAACACTATGCCCTTCTTTTAATTCAGCCGCTGCTCTTTGAAAAGCCTGATAGCTACCGGTTACACTTTTTCTGTTGACTGGAATATTCAACCCTTTAAAAAAGATATTAAATAAAGGAACTCTCTCTAATTCCTGTTTCCCCATAAAAATGAAAAAGTGATTAATAACACAATAGCTTAAGATTATGTCAATATACGAAGTGTGATTAGCACAAAAAACATAGACCTTTCCTTTCTGTGGTATAAATCGATAGTCGGTTTGATAAAATATACCTATGGGAAAAATGAGAATATGAGCCCAGAAACGGATTAGTTTAAAAACGGCTGGACGCCATTCTTTTTTGAGCAAAAGAATATAAAAAAAAGGATACAGAATAATTAATGTAACCACAAAGTACAGCAGAAAAATAGTTTTCCAAAGAACTCCAAGTGGTTTGAAGATGCTGTACATTTTATAATAATATACCGTTAATAGTAATAATTATGATGTCCTAACAAACGAGCAAGGTGTTTAAGCTTACGTGTAATTATAATTAGGTTAATCTGGTTTAAGAGGCTATTTATACATAACTTGCTTTACGGCTTTTATAATTCTTCCTGGATTAGGGAGAGAGGCTTCTATTAAAGTAGGAGCATAGGGCAAGGGAACATCTGCCGAGGTTACCCGTAAAATAGGTGCGTCTAAATAATCAAAAGCCTCTTTTTGAATTTTGAAAGTAATTTCTGAAGCTATCGATGCTAATGGCCATGCTTCTTCAACTATAACCAATCTATTGGTTTTCTTTACAGAGTTAATTACCGTGTTATAATCAATTGGCCGCACCGTTCTTAAATCAATAATTTCTGCATGAATTCCTTCTTTTTCAAGCTCTTCAGCAGCTGTATAACAAGTTTTAATAATTTTTCCAAATGACACAAGAGTAACATCGCTCCCTGCTCTTTTAATTTCAGCAACTCCAATAGGTATAGTATATTCCTCTTCGGGAACTTCTGCTTTGTCGCCATACATTTGCTCACTTTCCATAAAAATTACCGGGTCGTTATCACGGATAGCTGACTTTAAAAGACCTTTGGCATCATAGGGATTAGACGGAACAATAACCTTTAAACCGGGACAGTTAGCATACCAACTTTCGAAAGCTTGTGAGTGTTGTGAGCTCAACATGCCTGCTGAAGCAGTGGGACCTCGGAATACAATGGGAACACTGTATTGACCACCGCTCATGCTCATCATCTTGGCTGCAGAATTAATAATCTGATCAATAGCTACTAATGAGAAATTAAAAGTCATAAACTCAACTACAGGACGCAAACCGTTCATAGCTGCTCCTACAGCAATACCCGCAAAACCTAACTCGGCAATAGGGGTATCAATAACTCTTTTAGAGCCGAATTCATCAAGCATGCCTTGACTTACTTTATATGCTCCGTTATATTCAGCCACCTCTTCGCCAATCAAAAAAATTGTTTCATCTTTTCTCATTTCCTCACTTAAAGCTTCTCTTAATGCCTCGCGAAATTGTATCGTTCTCATAAGTCTTATTTCGGTTTATAAATTATCGTGCAATAATACACAAAATAAAGCTTGTACACTTCAAAAAATACGTTTTTTGCAAGTACCTGAGTAAGGCTTACTATTAAATATTCTTAATTTATATTCAATTTGTTATCTCAGAAACATAAAAATAACTACGAATAACCCGACTACAATGAATTCCAAGATTAGTATCATTTGAGCAATATGAAGTAACTAAAACATTGGAATAGTAGCGTATGTATCAACTAAAAAAATAAAGTTAAATGCTTAAAAGAATGAAGTAATTTTTTAATAAGAACACGTGCTTCTCTTTTGCAACATTTAGAACTATGGCTTCAATTTTTGAGAAGAAATTGCATATTGATTAAAAATAAATTGCAATAAGTAGGCAATAAACATAACTAACAAACAACCTATAATGTTTAGCCATAAAAAAGCGGTTAAATCAGTAAGCCATGCAATTATAATAAATATTTCAGCTATTATAGCCGCTATAAAAACGGCTAATGATTGTACGCTTTTGAGATAAAAAGCTACTAGAAAAATACCTAAAATAGTACCATAAAAAAGACTTCCCAAAATATTAACCGCCTCTATCAAATTCCCTAATTTACTGGCATATAGAGCTACAATCATACAAAAAATACCCCATACAGCAGTTGCCCAACGTGAAACTTTTAAGTAATTGCTATTCTTATTGTTATTTTTTAAAAGTCTTTTGTAAATATCTATTACAAAAGTGGCGGCTAACGAGTTTAGCCCACTTGCAGTTGAACCCATCGAAGCCAAAAAAATTATGGCAATAAGAAGTCCGGTAATACCCACCGGAAGAAAGTCAATAACAAAGGTTAGAAACACATAATTGGAGTCGTTTGTATCCGCTTTTTTATTATTTAAAAGCATTAACTCAATACCTTCTTTTTTACATAATTCCATTTCCTGTTCTGCTTTCAGTAACAAGGATTTTGATTGTGCTAAAGTTTGTTCATTTCCTTGATGTAAAGCCTCAATATAGGCATCTAATTTTTTTGTTTTTTGTTGATGCAAATAGGCATATTTATCCTTTACACTTTTAAACTCTTCTTTATAAATACTTTTTTCTATTTTTTGGACTTCACTTCCATTAAAAAACAGCGGTGGTTGATTATATTGATAAAAAGAAAAAACAAGTACCCCAATAAGTAAGATAAAAAATTGCATGGGAATTTTTACAATTCCATTCATGATTAAACCCATTCTACTTTGATCAACTGACTTTCCGGTAAGATAACGACCTACTTGAGATTGATCTGTCCCAAAATAGGATAGTTGAAGAAAAAAGCCTCCTACAATTCCCGACCAAATATTATATCGGTTGTTCCAATCAAATGTGGTATCTATAATATTCATACGCCCCAAAGCTCCGGCAATATGTAACGAGTCTGTAAAGCTTACATGGTAAGGAAGCTTATAAACTACTAATATTGCTGCAATTATTAATCCTGAAAAAATTACAGTCATTTGAAAAAGTTGCGTGAAAGAAACAGCTTTAGTACCTCCCGAAATAGTATATGTAATTACAATACATCCCATAATCATAGTTGTATAAAAGATATCAATACTCAATATGGTACTTAACACAATAGAAGGAGCATAAATTGTAATACCCGTAGATAACCCCCGTTGAAATAAAAATAGTAAAGCAGTTAAGCTCCTTGTCTTTAAATCAAATCGTTTCTCAAGATACTCGTAAGCAGTAAATACATTTAATTTGCTAAATGCAGGTATAAACGTGATACACAGAACTACCATAGCAATAGGTAGCCCAAAATAAAATTGCACAAAACGCATCCCATCACTAAAAGCTTGCCCCGGAGCCGATAAAAAAGTTATAGCACTTGCTTGTGTTGCCATAACGGAGAATCCTACATGATACCAAGGCAACTGCCTGTCGGCAAGCAAATAGGTCTCTAAGTTTTTTGTTCCACGACTTTTGTAAATGCCAAAAGCAGCTACACTCAATAAGGTCATAGCTAATACAAGCCAGTCAACTAAACTCATTTAAAATGATGGGTTAGGAGTTGGAAAATTAGAATTATTAACACCAGAAACAACAGCACGAACAAATAAATTCTGTTCCAGTTTTTTTGTGTACTCATAAAAGTTAATTCTTGGGAATACTAAGCAAATTAATGAAAAGAGGAAATGCCCCTTCTACACCTGCGGGTAACTCTCTAAAAAAGGCCAAGCCCGTATATACAAAATTCCCTTTCCCATAGGGTGTAACAATAAGGCTTCCGTTTAATGCCTCTTCATTTCTATCGTGCATGCTTAACAAAGGAGTGTAGTTTGATTCAAATTCTGTAGCAAAATAGATTCCTCTTTCTTGTATCCAATTTTCAAAGTTCTTTGCTTCTATTTTATTCGGGAAATTAAAAACAGGGTGCTTGTCATCTAAAATATTAACTGATGCATGCTCATCAGTAACCCGGTTGCGTGAGATGGTAAACGGGTAAGGCCCTATAGCTGCTTTTACAGGACCAATACGGTTGTTCGTATTGTATTGAACAATTAAGTTTCCTCCATTTTTAACATACTCCATTAATTTAGGATGATATATTTGAAGTCGTTCATTAATATTATAAGCTCGTATTCCGGTAATAATGGCATCATAAGTACTTAAACTTTCATTCTCAATCATTTTATCACTTAATTCACTTACTTTATATCCAACTTGTTTTAAACAGTTGCTAATATCATCGCCTGCCCCGTTTATGTACCCAATGGTTGTTCCACCTTTTTTTAGTTGAAGGTTTAATATTTTTGTTTCGGCAGGTTTGAGAACAAATTGTGCAGGAATATGGTCGTAGTTTACCCGATCTATACTATAATTGTAATTCTGGTCACCTACCTTTAAAGAAGCATAAAGGTTGCCTGAAACAGCTTGTTGTTTTCTTTTTAATTGTAGCGATAAAACCATTTCATCTCCTTTTTTTGCTAAGTAAACAGAATTGCTGTAGTTGATATCAAATCCAGCTAAATTCACTTCTAATACCCCCTTAATATGATCCGTATTTGCTTTTATTGTTATATCAACTAATTTAGGTTCGTTATCTGTAATAACGTACAGATGTTCGGCAAAATTTAATGTTACCGGAGGTAAAATTTCCAAAGGCCGGTATGATTCACCCTTAACCGGATCGGTACTTTTGTAAACTACAGGTCTTTCAACGATAAGTAAATAATCTTTATACTGCAATACTACTTTTATAGTTATAGCAGGGGTATTTTCAGCTTGCCCCATTTGTACTCTGTTTTCAATAATAAAGTTACCTTTTAAAGGGGCTTTGTTTAGCCAATAGGGGTTCGAGTAGGAAGTGTTTTCATGAACCTTATACCGATGTTTAATTATTTTGTTTTCATTGTATTGGAGCAATGTATTTAAGGTCGTATCTTGTAAATTACCGAACTGAATCTTATTTAATGTCCATGCGGCAGAATTACGGTTAATTACTTCGCAACTTAATAAAAAATCGGATCCGGGAACTACCCTATAATCATTTGCAACACACTCTACCCACAATCCGGAACAATCCACAATTAGGTCATTAACTTCTTTAAGTTTTATTTTTTTCCAATGTAAAACCCAGGGGTCTTTACCAGGGAGCGATTCAATCAAATGGGCAATATGAATAAGCATATCAAGGCTTTTCTCTGGCGCTAATGGGTTAAATTTTTCAATACATTGATTAATGCTAAGGCCAATTGCTAGTGAATTATCGACTCTTTTCCAACTCAAATCAATGTTTTCAAATAAATCTTTTTTAGTTGAATCTCCTTTTAGCCATTTAAAATATTCTACAGATTTTCCTCGTTGTTTGGCCGTTCCAAAGCCTTGGCTTTTGTGCATACTGCGGCTTTCTGCAGCTATTTCCCCGTATCCTTTACCTAACAATGGGTTATAAAGTCCTACATCAATTTTTAGTTGATTCTCTGAAGTAGTATTTACCGTTCCAAAATTAAAAGTATTCCAAAAAATACTGCGACTTTGCCATGCCTCGGTATAACGAAGTTGCCATGAAAACTTAGCCGGATTTGCAGCATCTTCAAATGCTTGTGATGCTAAAATAGCACTAGCAGTGTGGTGGCCGTGGCCTCCCTCACCACTAGTTGGGAAACGGCAAATGATAATATCCGGCTTAAACTTTCGGATAACCCAAACAACATCACTCAAAATACTGTCATAATTCCAAAAATCAAAAGTTTCTTCGGGTGTTTTGGAATATCCAAAATCAAAAGCACGTGTAAAGAATTGTTCGGCTTCATCAACTCTACGAGCTTCGAGCAGTTCTTGTGTTCTTATTAAACCAAGCATTGCGCCCTGTTCTTTCCCAATCAGGTTCTGGCCTCCATCGCCACGGGTTAAACTCAAATAACCGGTACGTACTTTTTTTTCGCGACTTAAATAAGATAAAAGTCGCGTGTTTTCATCATCCGGATGTGCTGCAATATATAAAACAGAACCTATGGTATTCAGCTTCTGTAAGGAAAGTAAGATGTCACTACTGCTCTTAACAATCTCTTGTTGAGCTGTTAAGTTTAGGCTACATAATAAAGTAAGGGTAAAACAAATTATTCTTTTCATAATGTGCAAAAATTAATACATCTCTTTATATGGTGCAAATTGAAGCTACTTACCAAAGATTCATTTAAAATGCTTCAAAGGTAAAATAAAATATTTTTAGTGTTTTTCCTAGTAAGAAAAGACGAAATACGGGACATTAAATTGCAGGCAATCATAGAGAAAATGAGTGCAGCTTCTGTAGAAAAGAACCCTTTTAGGTTAAAACTCTATGCTCCAAAATTAGTGAGCGTTTTTTCTAAAAATCTCACAAAATTATGAGCAGAAGAAGGGTCTCCACTTCGAACTAAAAATGGGCTTGATTGATACTTTGATTATCTGCTAATTGCTACCATAAACGATTGCAATTTTAATTCTAATTTTAATAAAACAACAATAGTTCATTGGTAAAATACTTTATTAAACCTATTCCACCACTAACAACTTTCCCAAATATTTTTTATTCTGATTATCTGTGATGTACTCCAACTCCACAAAATACACCGCATTGGCCACTAATGGCATAAATTTATTTTGGTAATTATGGCTTTTGTAAACTATTTGCCCAAGT
>CAUJCU010000007.1 GCA_963169745.1 Bacteroidota bacterium | reverse complement strand
GGCAAAGCGAACAGTTAAGTTGTGGGAGAAATATAACAACTTGCGTGTTTTACAAAGAAGGTGGTAAATGTAGTAACCTTGAATATTGCAGAGACCAAACAACTTAATTGCCCGCTAACGGCTGGGTATATGAAAAGTAGCCCAACCACAAACTTTGAACAATGCACGGAACTTTCATGGGCTATTTTTTATATACCGTGTTAGCCGTTCGGTTTTTATTACTTAAATATCAGATTATGAAAAAAATAACCGCTTTTGAATGTGAATTTTGTAAAAGGATTTTAAAGACAAAACAGGCAATGAAAATACATGAGCCGAAATGTTTTAAAAACCCAATTTCAAAAAGTTGCTTAACCTGTAAAAATTTGACATTAAGAAGTTGTATAGATGGAAAACCTGTAACAGACAATGAAGAATTGATATTACAATTTAAGGTTGAAGGAACTTACCATGTTTGCACTGGATATATGGAAGCAGATTACAACGAATTGAATGACGAATATAAATATCTCGAAAATGCAGAAGTCGAAAATTATTGTCTGGCTCAAAAAATGAGACTTATCAAATTAAAGACAAACTGCAATTACCACGCTGTCTCTTAAACTGACGGCTAATGGTGGCGATTGGCGAAGTAAAAGCCTTGCACTACCTTTTGATATTTAGCACTACACTTGATGGCTTTTATTTTGCCAATCGCCACCGTTAGCTGCTGTTTTTTTTTCTCGTTGATTATCAGTACTTTAGAAAATAAATTGAAAATATCTTTGAAAAAGTTTGCATAATCAAAAAAAGCATTGTATATTTGTATCAACAAAAACGGTAAAACAATGACAACATTAGCAAACACAAAAGAAAACAACGCAAAAGTAAAAGCATTAAAAAAAGTAGCTAATACTAAATGGGCAGGAACAACCATCCACGACACTATGGATAAATGCCTAAGAGCTATATGCTTATTCAGCGGTGTAAATTCTGGACATTATAACCCAACAGCAACGAGAATTAACGGATTAACAGGATGGTTTATGATTAACCAAGACGGGTCGCTTTTCTGCGAAGCAAGAGTAATTAAAGAAGATGAAAATCAATACAAAATCGAATATATGACAAACACAGCTTGGAACGAATTTGAAAATGATTATTGCGACTTTATAGATGAAGAATAAAAAAGAAACAAGGGGTGGCACTCGACAAGGTTCGGGTGCTAAACCTAAATATAATGAGCAAACTAAAACGGTTGCTTTTCGCTGTCCGCTGTCAAAAGTTGATGAACTTAAATTAATTGTCAAGTCTAAACTTTCGGAGTGGTCGGTAAAATAGCAGCTAACGTTTTCGGGCTTGGCGATGGTTGCGAAGCGTTGGAATTGTGCGGTGGGGCAACTTGCGCCAAACCCGTGTTAGCAGTAGTTGCTTCCACTACTTTAAAATCGAAGCACTAAACCTTTTTTCTTTTTCTTTTTTAGAGAGGGAAATTTTTAAAATACTAAAATGGAACTGAATAAAATATATAACGAAAGTAATTTGGACACGATGGCAAAGATGCCTGATTGTTTTGTAGATGTAGTAATAACATCTCCACCTTATAACATTGGAGCAAATAGATTAAATAGCGGAAAATCTAAAACATATGATGAGTATAACGATGAGCTTACTAAGGAAGAATATTTTGAACAAACTAAAATTTGGATTGATGAACTGCTAAGAGTTACAAAATATCATATTTTTTGGAATGTTCAGGAAATATCAGGGAATAAAGGAATAGTTCAATTTTTATTAAACACTTATTCAGAACAACTGAAAGAAACATTTATTTGGGCAAAAAAAAATCCACAAGCAAGTATTGTTGAACATATGGCGGGAAGTGCTTATGAGTATATCTTTTGCTTTTCTAAAGACCAACCAGAAAAAAGAAGTTTTACTCATTGCGATTTTAATAATAGAGTATCAGGACAGCAAGTTTATAACTGTATAATAAAACCGAGTAATTCAAATGCAGAAACAAAGGGACATTCATTTGCTTTTGATGAATGGATGCCTTCCTATTTTATTAAGCATTTTAGTAAAGAAGGTGATTTAATTTACGACCCATTTATGGGAACAGGAACAACAGCAAAAATGGCTCACATTTATAAAAGGAGATGGATTGGAAGTGAATTATCTAAAGAATATGTTGATTTAGCAAACAAAAGGATTGAACCTTATTTAAATCAAATGTCTTTATTTTAGTTTTTTAAAAATGCGGGTGGGCAAAAAAAGAAAAAGAAAAAAGATGATTAAGAACGAAACTTTAATACGAAGCACGTCCGCCCGCTTGCTACTAACGTTTTGCAGCTATGCGCTCGTTTTAATGGCGCATAGGTGCTGTTAGCTGCTGCTGCGGTGAATTTAGTAGAAATGTTTAATAGAATTACAGAAAATGAATATAGAACGAAAGATAAATAGTAGCACTTCACCCGCCATTGCAGCAATGCAATGTTATGCACAGCCTTCTATTCAGTTGTTCAATTGCGACAATAGAATTTTAATGCAAACATTAGCGGATGAAAGCGTGGATGTAATCTTGACAGACCCTCCGTATTTGTACCTTAAAAATCAAAAATTGGAACGTGAATTTGATGAAAAGCTGTTCTTTTCTGAAAGCAAAAGGATTTTAACCGAAAAAGGTTTTATTGTGATGTTTGGACGTGGAACTTCATTTTATCGATGGAATACAATT
>CAUJCU010000006.1 GCA_963169745.1 Bacteroidota bacterium | reverse complement strand
GGCCAATGTTGGGGCTGCCGGAATGGTTAACGGACTAGCCGTTACACTATTACTGCTTGGACTGGTACAGCCCGATACTGTTTGTGTTACCGTATAGCTGCCCGAACTTACTGTTCGTGGATTGCCACTGCCTAAATCGCTCCAGTTTAATGTGCCTACCACTCCTGTTGCCGTTATCGTTGATGTTCCACAGTTATTCACTACAGCCAATGTTGGGGCTGCCGGAATAGCTAACGGACTAGCTGTTACACTATTACTGCTTGGGCTGGTACAGCCCGATACCGTTTGTGTTACCGTATAGCTGCCTGAACTTACTGTTCGTGGATTACCGCTGCCTAAATCGCTCCAGTTTAATGTACCTACCACTCCTGTTGCCGTTATCGTTGATGTTCCACAGTTATTCACTACAGCCAATGTTGGAGCTGCCGGAATAGTTAAAGGACTAGCCGTTACGCTATTACTGCTAGGGCTGGTACAGCCCGATAAGAATTGTGTTACGGTGTAGGTGCCCGAGCTAACTGTTCGTGGATTGCCACTGCCAAAATCGCTCCAGCTTAATGTGCCTACCACTCCTGTTGCTGTTATCGTTGATGTTCCACAGTTATTCACTACAGCCAATGTTGGGGCTGCTGGTGTTGCATTAACTGTGATGTAGTTATTTTTTGTTTGGGTGTCTGAAATACCATCGGTAATTGTTAAGCTAACTGTTTTTGAACCGGAAGTTGTATAATTAACTGTATGAGGACCTGCTCCTGTAGCTGTTGCAGGGCTTGCTCCAGCCCCAAAATTCCAACTATATGTAGTATTGACTGAAGTTCCGGTTGATAAATTAGTAAAAACAATACTTTGCCCCTGGCAAGCTACTGTGGTATCAGCTGCAAAGTCGGCAGTTAAACTACAGTTTAAGCTAAATGCTGCACTTACATCTTTTCCTCCATTCCAAACGCTGTACATAAATGTTGGGTTATCAACCAATATACATGGTAATAAGGTATTGTTTACTGCATTAAAAGTGTTAAAGTTAATATTATTACCGTTTTGTACGTTTAAATAAGTTAAGCTATTAGAGCTGCAATCCAGAAAGTTCAAATTTGTACTCATTGATAAATCTAAAACTCCTAAGCTATTGCCATAAATATTTAAACTTTGAAGAGCCAAATTATCCGTAAAATCTATAGTACTTAAGTTATTTTGATAACACCATAGCGTTTGCAATAATGAGTTATTTGAAACATTGAGTGAGCTTATTGTGTTAACACCACAATAAAGTTCAGATAATAAAGTGTTATCTGTAACATCAAGAGAACTCAGATAATTCCCATCACAATATAAATAGGTTAAACCTGAAAGATATGATACATTTAGGCTTGTTAAGCTATTGTATCCACAAGCTAACATCGTTAAAGCTAAATTATTGGAAATATCTAAATTATAAAGATTATTATAATTACAATTCAATCCCGTAATGTTAACAAATGCTTCTATACCCGTAAGGTCATATATACCTTGGTTGTTCACTCCAATTGTACCAGTAAAAGCATCGGCTTCATCACATTGTATTTCACCATCATTATTGGTATCAATAACCGGGTTATGAGCTAATAAGGCAGCTTTAAAATTAGCATCTGGTATATATACAATACAAGGCAGTTCATTAATTAATGCTGCACTGATTCCATCAACATTTAATCCAATTAAATCTATATCCAAGTCATTGTCAATATCAGCAGAAGCTATGAAATTAGCAGCATAAGTAGAGTTTTGGGCAAATACTGAAAATATACCACCATTATTTTTTAGAATATTAAAGTTACCTCCTAGGGTGTCTGCAACGGCAATATCTATATCGCCATCACCATCAAAATCACCTGAAGTTAACCGGAATGGACGTGCACTCGCTATATGAACGGCAGGAGATGCACTAAAATAACTTTGCGAATTGTTCATAAAAACACTAACCGCATCAGCATTTACGCCAGCCGTTACAACATCCTCATCGCCATCGCCATCCGCATCAAAAACAATAACATCTGCTTGACCGTTGCTTCCGTTATTAGCCATCACAGACAAGCCCGAATTATACACAACTAAGCTGTTTGAGTTTTGGTTATTTGTAAAGAAATCAATATACTGGTCTGAATGATTGGTAGCAACTAAATCGGGCAAGCCATCTTTATTATAATCAATAACAGCAATGTGACGGTGATTAAAGCCTGTTGTAATTGTAGTGAGTGGTACAAATCCTTGCCCGCCTAAATTCGTCACAATAACGAGCCCATTACTTCCTTTCGCGGCTGCAATATCCAGCAAGCCATCAGCATTAAAATCAGCAACAGCAATATCAACTACAGCTGACCCAAGATTAATATCTTGAGTTTGAGTAAATCCTCCTACTCCGTTATTGCTGAAAATTAAAACCCCACTATCGTATGATAGAATTAAATCAATATCTCCGTCATTATCTAAATCTGCTTTATCTATGGCCATAAGATTTTTGTTCCCTACAGATATACTTTGGGGGCTTGAAAAATTCCCATTTCCAGTATTCAAGCAAACATAAAATAAACCCGAATCACTCCCCACACCAAAACCTCCAACTCCCATCTCAAAAAATCCAATAAAAGCATTGTCCACCTGTCCATCATTATTAAAATCAGCGGCAGTTAAACCTGCAAAGCGCGTACCTTGTAAATTGGGGTTATTGACCGGGTTAAAGTTTGCGGGGGCTGAAGCGGCTTGAGTAGTTAGTCTATAGGTAAATCCTGGTATCATAGTACAGTTTATACCCGGTGTTCCCGAAACATGACTTACCCAAACTTCTTCTCCGGGTTTAAAATCATTTGTTGGGTTAAACAACATGGTGTTGGAAACAGGTAAAGAGTATGTTCCAGACTTTAATCCGCTTTGAGCACCATAAATTTTAAAATATGTGCCTGATGAAGATGAAACAGGGACATTTCCGTTCAAAATACTACTGATGTTGGTAGTATAAGCAGCAGCTAGGGCATTTATAGCGGGGATGGCGCTATTAACAGAAAGTGGCACGCCTGAAACAACAACAACAGCAGAGTCTGCCATTTGCATAGGGCAGTAAGGGGTGTTTAAAGCTGTAATTCTATATATCCCACTTTGGTTGATGTTATTAAAAGACAAAGGGAAACCGTCTCCTGTTTGAGTAGCAATTAATGTCGTATCATTTTTATATAGCTCATAAGTTATACCTGTTTGACTGCCTGATAAGTTAATAGAAGTAAATCCTGTTGGGCAAATAGTATCACCCCCACTCACATTAAATTGTATTGGTTTTGCATAAATTGTAAACGCAGCAGATGGAACCACCGTTGACCCGGTTAAATTATTTACCCAGCGTATGCGATAACCAGTACCTGTAGGAGTGTTAGCCGGAATAAAATAATAATTACTATATCCATAATTTCCGGTATAGTTTCCTAAGTTTACCGGTGTATTAAAGCCCCCTGTATCATTTGAAAGTTGAAGTGTAAAATTTGTTGTGGGCCAGTAGCCGGGGCTAACAGATGCTGAGAAATAACCATAAGTTCCTGCACAATATAATGGCCCTGATGTAGCCGATACGATATATTCTTGATTTTCGTAAGCAGCCATAGAACTTGCCTTGTCCCCGATTATATCAATATCCCCATCGCTATCAAAGTCGGCTGAGCAAATATAATTGGGACTACCACCTGTTTCATTAGTAGTAATGGTAAAGGTACTGCTATTATTCTGTAAATAAACTGCCGGACTTCCACCAACATACAAGTCAAAATCACCATCGCCATCAAAATCAGCAGCCTCAACAGCACTTGGGGGATTGCTGAGCGTAAGTGTTTGCGTAATTGTAAAGCCTCCAGCCCCTTGCGTTGGAAAATTGTTTTTAATAAGCACCACAGTATTGTCATTTTTCTTAAGAGCAACTAGGTCCATGTTTCCATCCTGATCATAGTCCAACGTTTTCAATTCTGACAATTCTGTATTAGTCCCTATAGGATTAATAGCCAAAGCGGCCTGAAATGTTCCTGGTGTTGCCGGAGTGTTGTAATGAATACGTATAAATCCAGAAGTTGTACGACCAATGGCTACATCAAATAAACCATCATTATTAAAATCAGCAATAGCAAATGAGTTGATATTTGTTATTGTATTAATTACAACCGGGTTGGTATTAAACCTCGTGCTAAAGCTACCTGCCCCAGTATTAATATAGTAAAACAATCTTCCGGTAGTAGGGTTGCTGCATACAATGTCCAAATCACCATCTCCATCCATATCAGCCAGTTGAATGTTTCGTGCAGCTTCTGTATTCCATGCCGAAAATTCCTGAGTAAAATTTCCCGTTCCTCCATTTTGGTAAAAGCATATTTTATTGTTAGCCGTTGGAACTGCAGTTACCAAATCAATATCTCCATCATTATCCAAATCGCCTGAGGCAATAGCAACACTACCTCCTGTTGAATCATAAAAAGATGCGGCAACAGAAAACTGTAAACTCCCATTGTTTTTCACTATTTCAACAGCAGGGAGTGACCCTCCGCTGTATGAAGTTATGGCATAATCTATTAATCCATCCCTATCCCAATCTCCGGCAGTAATAGAGCGTAAATATTTTGAGTTCTGTGTAATATTATGAGAAGTAAAACGGGCTGTTCCTATACCTGCAGCAACAGAAAATTCAAACTGATAGGGGTGGTTTAAAGTAGTATTATCTGTTCCGGTTGCACTTGGTAAACTAACTCTTATTCTCTCACCTGGTTTAAAATCTTGAGTGTAGTTATAGGTATAAGTTGATGACCCGTTTCCAGTATTGGAAAAAATGTTATAAAGACCATAATAACTTCCAAACAATCGGGGCCTTGGGCTTGTAATAGGAAAAAATATGTTTGTTGGCAATCTTTTAACCGGTTTATTAAAATAAAAAATTACATTAGCACTTGTGGAAACATCGGGCTGGTTAGGTGTGGGCATCACAGAAAGCACTTGTACAGAAGTTTGTGCAAATAGGCTATTATAAGCCCCCATAAAGATTAAAGCCGTAATGGGGAAAAGAAATAAAAAGCGTTTCATGGATAAAATATAATAATCGTTATAAATGCGGTAATAATCTAAAATAAAACACACTTCAGATGTTAAATTCTAAGTTGCTAAAATAATCAAAAAATTGACAAACGGGTATAATTTTAACTCTTTTCAATCTTCTACTGGTGTTTTCTTTTTCATAAAATGGCTGAATGATATGGAAGCAGCCAACATTTAGCCCTCTTTTTGCTTCATATCCAAATTGATTTTACTTGCATAATGTAATACAATTCAATAGCTTAGGTTTTGTTTACTTAATTATTTTAATCTTTGGGAGTTTAAATTCGCATCTTTGTAAAATTCTAATAACAGTACTTTTAAGTTTATGATTCCTAGTAAAATTGAAACAAGTAGTCTAAATAGCCCTTTACATAAAATCATAGAAAAGAAAGTTCGGGCAGGAGAACGTATAAGCACTCAAGAATGTTTGTATTTGTATGAACATGGTTCTTTAAGTTTTACGGGACGTTTAGCTAATATTGTAAGAGTACGAAAAAATGGAAATTATACTTATTTTAACCGCAACTTTCATATTGAGCCTACAAACATTTGTGTATATGATTGTAAATTTTGCAGCTACTCACGCTTAACCAAGCAGAAAGAGGAGGGTTGGGAAATGACCGAAGAGGAAATTCTGAATAAACTAAAGACATACGACTCGCAACCCATTACTGAAGTGCATATTGTGGGCGGTGTACATCCTAAAATGGGATTGCATTATTTTGCCTCACTAATTCAAAAAATTAAAACAATTAGACCTGATATACATGTAAAAGCATTTACTGCGGTAGAGCTAGAATATATGTGCCGTAAGGCCAAAGTTACGTATAAAGAAGGGCTGCAAATTCTTAAAGACCACGGGCAAAACTCATTACCTGGCGGAGGAGCTGAAATTTTTGATGAAGAACTGCGAGCACAAATTTGTGCTGACAAAGCAACTAGTGCTCAATGGCTTGAAATTCATGAAACTGCTCACCGTATAGGCATGCCCAGTAATGCCACAATGCTGTATGGTCATATCGAGAGTTTTACACACCGTGTTGATCACATGAATCGCTTACGTTTATTACAAGATAAAACCGGTGGCTTTAATACTTTTATTCCTTTAAAGTTTCGTAACAAAAACAACCAAATGAGTCATATTGCCGAAGTAAGTATTATTGAAGATCTTCGAAATTATGCTATTGCCCGTATTTTTTTGGATAATTTTAAGCATCTTAAAGCCTATTGGCCTATGATAGGCAAAAGTACAGCGCAAATAAGTATGAGTTTTGGGGTTGATGATATAGATGGCACTATTGATGATTCGACAAAAATTTACAGTATGGCAGGTGCCGAAGATAGTCATCCTTCATTAAGTACCGAGGAGCTGGTTGCTTTAATAAAACAAGGAGGCAGAATTCCCGCAGAGCGTGATACACTCTACAATATTATCAAAGAGTATGCGGATTAATTTTCTTTAAAAAGTAGCTATTCTGTTTTCCTGCGCACCTGATGATTAAAGTGGTCTAAATTATAATGAAGGCCCTTGCTTTCTTTTCTTTGCATAGCATGTTTTATGATGATGTAACCTACCTTTATCATATTTCGAAGTTCATACAAAGCTTTGTTTACCGTTGTTCTTTCGTGTAAATCTTCAATTTCCATGTGTAAAATCAACAACCTGTCAAAAGCTCTTTTCAACCTTAAATTACTACGCACTATACCTACGTAATTGCTCATAATAGCCTGTAATTCCTTTAAGCTTTGGGTAATTAAAATCATCTCCTCGGGGCTGGCAGTGCCTTCATCGTTCCAAGAGGGTATTCCTTGCATAAAAACAATACTATTAATTCGGCCAGAAGCGTGAACAGCCGCACGGTGTGCAAAAACCAAGGCCTCCAGCAGCGAGTTTGATGCTAATCGGTTAGCTCCATGTAAGCCAGTTCGTGAGCATTCACCTACTGCATATAAATTTTGAATACTGCTCCTTCCATACTCATCAACCTGTATGCCTCCACACATATAATGTGCCGCAGGAACTACGGGAATATAGCTTTCAAAAAGGTTAATATTTAGTGAAAGACATTTATTGTATATATTAGGGAAGTGATTAATAAACTCATCATTATTCAAAGCGGTACAATCTAAATAGACAAAATCATCACCCCGAGTTTTCATTTCATTGTCAATAGCCCTTGCAACAATATCACGTGGGGCAAGATCTTTTCGATGGTCATATTTTTCCATAAAGGCATCGCCTGACTGGTTGCGTAAAACAGCCCCAAAGCCTCTTACTGCTTCAGAAACAAGAAATGAGGGATGTTTCCCCGGTTGGTATAAGGCTGTAGGATGGAATTGAATAAATTCCATATCTTTAATTTTTCCTTTAGCCCGATATACCATAGCTACTCCATCTCCTGTTGCAATTACCGGATTGGTGGTACTTTCATATATATTACCACAACCCCCGCTTGCCATTAATGTAGTTTTAGCAAGAACAACTTCTACTTTTTGTGTTTTTAAATTTAATGCATACACCCCATAACATTCTACTCCGGGAGTTTGGCTGTTTACCCACACGCCTTTATGATGCTGAGTAATTAACTCCATGGCAAAGTAGTGTGATTGTATTTCAATATTAGGATGAGCATGAACTTGAGCTAACAAAGCCCGCTCAATTTCAAAGCCTGTATTGTCTTTATGATGTAATACCCGGTGTTCCGAATGCCCCCCTTCTTTAGCTAAGTCATAAACTCCACTCTCTGTTTTGTCAAAATGTGTTCCCCATGATATAAGCTCATTTATTCTTTCTTTTGATTCTTCAACTACAATCTTTACTATATTCTCATCGCACTCGCCATCGCCACAAATTAATGTATCTTCAATGTGTTTGTAAAAAGAGTCGGGTTCATACATAACGGCTGCAATACCCCCTTGGGCATATTTCGTATTGCTTTCATCTTCATCGGCTTTAGTAAGCATCAGTACCTTTCCATACGAGGCAACCTTCAATGCATAGCTAATACCGGCAATTCCGGAACCAATAACCAAAAAATCAACCTCTTTTTGTTGCATAATTATTCCATTTTATATCTCAAAATGATTGCTTCAAAACAGATATTCTATTTATGCTTCTCACAGTTTGTAAATTAAGAATTGTTTTTATTCTTGACTTGTAAATTCGTTTCGTTCAACATATTCAATTATTTTTCCAGCTATGTCAACTTTAGTAGCTCCCTCAATACCTTCTAAGCCGGGAGAGGAGTTTACCTCCATTACCAAAGGCCCTCTATTGCTGCGTAGCATATCAACACCGGCAATAGCCAATCCTAACTTTTTAGCTGCTTTAATTGCAGTGGCTTTTTCTTCGGGGGTCAAATCTACTATAGTAGCTACCCCGCCACGGTGTAAGTTAGACCTAAAATCACCGGCTGCCCCTTGTCTTTTCATAGCACCTACTATTTGGCCATCAACAATAAAAGCTCTTACATCTGCTCCCTTTGCTTCTTTAATAAACTCTTGCACCAAAATGTTTACTTCAACACCCCAAAATGCTTCAATTACGGATTTCGCTGAGTTTCTTGTTTCTGCTAAAATTACTCCTATTCCTTGTGTTCCTTCGAGCAGTTTTATAACTACTGGAGTGCCTCCGGCTTGTTCCAAAACATTATCTATATCTTTGGGGAGAGAGGCAAAAACCGTTTTAGGCATGCCAATACCCGATTTAGCCAGCAACTGCAAGCTTCTCAATTTATCGCGCGAGCGAACCAAAGCTTGAGACTCTACAGCAGAAAACACCTTCATTTGTTCAAACTGCCGCACCACAGCAGCTCCATAAAAAGTTACCGAAGCTCCAATTCGGGGTATAATGGCATCAATACCTACAATATCCTTACCTCCATATACTATTCGAGGTTTTCCTTGTTCAATAACCAATACACACTTTAAGTGATCTAAAACAATCATATCGTGACCACGCTGTTTTCCGGCCTCTATAAGTCTTTTGGTGGAGTACAGATTCGGATTTCTGGATAAAACGGCTATTCTCATAGTTTGAGTTTTGTTATTTTGTAAGTATATTTTCTTCTGCAACATTTACTATAAATCGGTGTTTTAAAAGCTTTCGTCCAATTAACACCGGATAGCGCATATTCGCTCGGCTTGTTAGTGAAACGGTGCTTCGTACCCTTCTTTTCCCCAATACAATCAAGGTTTTTATAACGTACCGATCTTCTTGGTCGCCAAATGAGTTTTTAAATGTTTTTATTTTGAAGTTTTCAAAAATCTGTTCAGAATTGCAATAGTTGGTATGCTCAGGATCCAATAATTTGAAGCTAAGTACCCTCTTACTATTAATTTCACAAACTTTTACATCATGGCAATGAATAGTTGTAGTATAAGCTCCGGTATCAATTTTAGCCTCTACATCATACAAATTCATTTCAGGAAAACTAACCCTTTCTCTGCGCCCAATAACACTTAAGGATTTTCCAGCCCCTTTCATATAGTGATTTATGATTTTGCAAATAAACTCAAATTTATGTATTAAAATTCAGGCTTCATATCTTTTTAAGATAATAATTTATCCATACATTGAATAATGTCTTGTTCTAAAATAGGTTTACACTATAAAATATAAAAAAGCCAAAACTTCCTAAAGGCACCCCAACCACAATTAGCATTCCGACTGTTTCCATTTTAACGAATACCCTTTTTGCAACCTTAAATCATTTCGACCCACCTTGACACCTCAATTTTATATCAAAATTATCAAAATAATTTTATACTTTTAATCATTCATTAAACAAATCACAAATGAAAAAAATAATCTCATTAATATTAATCTTGCTCTTTTTTATATTGGAGCAAACACAAGCCCAAACGGCATCAACACCTATTTGGACAGCAGCCTTTGGGTTGCAAGACACAGTAATAAAAATACCAACAACAATTGACTCATTAAAGCACCTTTATGTGGCAGGTTCAAATATTGACAGCATCACAGGTGCAGATATACTTTTGACAAAGTACAATGAAAATGGTGACACACTTTGGACAGCAACTTTTACAGGGACAGGTAATCATCGAGACCAAGCAACAACAATAGCTGTTGATGACAATTACAATATTATACTAGGCGGTTTTACCTATACTAATAGCACAAATAATTATGATTACCTAATTTTAAAATATGATAGTACAGGTACACTACTATGGACCTACACTTATAATGGAACAGGCAGCGGGGCTGATTTAGTTAGTGCTTTGACTATTGACGGAGGTAATATTTATTTGACAGGTGCAAGTATTGGTAACAGCACTTTATTTGATTATACTACCATAAAATTAAACAGTAGCGGCAGTTTTATATGGAGTAACAGATATAATTATTTATTGGCTGATGTTCCTTTTGATATTGATATTATAGGTTCAAATGTTTTTGTAAATGGAGGTAGCCAAAATAGTTTAACAGATTGGGATTATGCCCAAATTACCTACACTACAGGCGGTACATCAACAGACACCATTCGTACCACTGGCACAGGAGTGGGTTTTGACCATGCAACACAAGCGGTAACAGATGCGCAAGGTTATATTTACATTACAGGTACTTATGCTAATACAGGCTCAGGTTTAGATTTTAAAACAATTAAACTATCCCAACAAGGCATTGTTAAATGGATAAAAACTTTTAATAATACAGCCAACCAAAACGACCAAGCTAACTCATTAGCAGTTGATGATGAAGGAAATGTTTATGTTACTGGCGAAACAAAAAACAGTGCTGGGAATGACGATTATTGTACCATTAAATATGATAGTTTAGGTACCGAACTTTGGGTTCGCTATTACAATAATGGACATACAGACAAGGCTCAAAAAATTACTTTAGATGAAGATAAAAATATATATGTAACAGGACAAAGTAGTAATGGGTCGAACTTAGATTTTGCAACATTAGCCTATACAACAGATGGCGATTCCATATGGACACAACGCTTTAATGATGGCAATGTGGATAACATGGCAACAAACATAATAGTGAAAAATGGAGTAGTATATGTCAGTGGTCAAAGTAAAAGCGGTAATTATTATCAATATAAAACAATAGCCTACGATCAAGCTAAATATGATAAAACAGACGTGCCAACCAATATGGTTAGTTCAAATAGCTTGGTTTTTGAAGAGAACCTAGGCCAATTAATTGGAACAGACGGAAGAACAGTAAATCATGTAAAATTTTATTCCGCGTTAAACAGTCCCCAATTATTTTTTAGTAATGATACCGTTCATTTTAACTTTGCTCATCATGACACTATTCCCACCAATGTTGATACACTGAAGCGTGTTGATATGCTTATCACTGGAGCTAAAATGAGAATTTTTCCACTTAACCCAACACGCGATTATCAAAATTATTATTTACCTCAATGCTCATCAGGAGCAACGAATGTGCATAATTATCAAAAGTTGTTTGCTCCCAATATTTTTAAAAATATTGATGTAGAATTTAGATTAAGCAACGCAGGGTTAAATATGTTTTACACGATACAAAAAGAAACACCAGAGTCTAAAATAGAAATGCAGTTTCAAGGAGCAGATAGTATATATTTAGATCAAGATGGAAATCTTCACATTGCATCAAACGGTGTGGAAGAATATTTTTTGCTACCTAATGTATGGCAGGTTGATGCCAGCGGATATAATGTAGTAGGCAATATTAGTGGCCAATATTCCATAGGAATTAATAATAAAGTTAGTATAAAGCTAACAGGATTTGACATGGCATTTAAAACAAAAATTGCAATGAGCAAATTACAAATGTCGGGATGTAGTGGAATACCAACCTACTTCGACCAAGCTAATATCTTTCATCATACTTACTATGGACAACCCGACTTGTTAAGCACTCCATATAGGTGTAATGATGTTTCAACAGCCATGACTACAGATGATGATGGGAATATTTATATAACAGGGTTAACTAATTCACCGGTTTTTCCAATTTATCAAAACTCTAATCCAGGTCCTTTTCAACAGTCCATTTCTGGTTCTCAAGATGGGTTTATTATTTCGTTTAATAATGATATGGTTAGGCGTTGGACAACGCATATAGGCGGTACTGATGCAGATACCCTTACATGTATAACGTACAACCCAACAGATAATAATTTATACTTTGGTGGTACAACTGCTAGTTCGAATAGTCCAAATTGGCCATTAACTCAACCACCATCAGCTTATTGGGATAATAGTTATAATGGAGGTCAAGATGCAATATATGGTTCTTGTGGGAAAAATGGAGCCATGCAATTAATTACTCATATTGGTGGTAGCGGTTATGACAAAGCCACTGGAATATGTATTGCTGGGGATGTAGTAATGTTAACAGGCAATACAAAGAGTACAAATATTTCTGTAAGTAATACACCACCATCCAATGGTTCATTTCCAACATATTCTTCCTCAGGAGGTTTTATTAAATCAACAAATTCTGGTGGTCAAGATATTTTCCTTATGAAATTCGCTCCTGACAACTCACTAACATGGAGTACATTAATTGGAAGTAATGCTGACGATAAAGCATACGATATTGAACCATATCCTATATTTAGAAGCAGTGGTGCAAACTATTTTTATTTAAGTGGTGAAACTCAAAAAACATCAAATTCAGGGCCGTTTAATGGCAACCCCTTAAACAACGGAGATTTTCCATTAAAAGAGATTGCAGGTTCTGCTTATTTTCAAAGTATGGCAGGTGGCTTTATCATGGAATTTGATAATCTAGAAAAAATGGTTTGGGGTACGACTGTTCAATACTTGAAAGATTTTCAATCGTTGAAATTTTCCAACAACAGTATTTACGCTGCTGGCCATACTTTGTATGGCGGTACAGTTTCTTGCATAGAACCAACTACAGCTGTCGGTGTACCAGTGTGTAATTCAAATGGTGGCTATTCACACACTTCAGGAGAACTGTATCTTGCTCGTTTTAATACGGGTGGTGTGCTCACATACAGTATGGTTGATAATGCTGCAATTCAAAACTTTGAAACATATGATATGCCGCTTGAAAGACTGATAGACATGGATGCAAACGACAATGGCGATGTATTTATACTTACTGTCGCTCTTTATGGTTCGAATGGTAGTTCAACTAATTTTAATCCCCAAACACCAACATGGGCAGGTTGTTATTATCAAGATGTAAGCTATAATGGTGTTTATGGTTCAGGTCATAGCAACCAGTACGACTGCGCAATAATTAGCATTGATAAATACAATAACAAAAATTGGGCTTCATACTTGGGAGGTGGTGTTGTCGATGATCTACCAGCTTGGGCTGTATATTATCCGCTTCTATCTGATTATCCGAGCGGTATTGCTTGCTTTCAAAATAAAGATTTGTTTGTAACAGGATACACAGGAAATGATTGTTTCTATTCACCAATGGTTGATGCTGGAATGACACCTACTGGACAAGCGTATTTTTATGATGATGTAATTAATTCAACACAAACAAACCCAACTTTTGACCTTTGGACAGACTTTGATGTATTTGTAACTAAATTCGATATGGCTGCAGTTAATGTGGGCATTAAAAAAGAAACTTCAAATTCAAATAATTCTAATAAGGTTTTCCCAACCATTACCGACAATCTTACCAATGTATATTTGAATGGGCAATTCAGCAACAAGGTTTCTTTATCACTAATTGATATTGAAGGTAGAGAAATTTATAATCAATCGTTAACGACCAATAATACCGACAAAGTATTATCACTTGATTTATCTACAATCTCAAAAGGAATATATCTTTTGAAAATCACTGGAGATAAAGGTAACACTGAATCATTCAAACTAATCAGAAAATGAGAAAATTAATAATAATATTTATGATTTTGGGGCTGGTCGCCCCAAAATTATTTTCTCAACCTTGGCAAAAAGTGGCTGAGTTTGACCAATGGCAAATGCCTTGGTATTTATTTTCTGATAGTTCCAGAAACTCTATGTTTATGATTGGAAGATTTGTGGAAATAGATAATACTCCATATTTTGGAGTAGCAGAATATAAATCAGACTCTATTTATCAATTAAGCTGCGGAATTAATTGGGACTGTAATTTTCCATACATTGCAAATGGTTTTTTTACCTATTCTATAATTAACTATGACTCTAACATATACGTTACAGGTGGTTTTGAAAAAGTGGGCAATATTCCAGCAAATAATTTTGGTGTGTGGAACGGACAAAACTGGAGTTCTGGTGGTATAGGTATCCCTGATGGTTATGGAGCTGTTTTTAGTATAATTGATAATGAACTCTACTTAGCAGGAACTTTTGATTCTGCTTTTGGAATAGCTGCAAATTCTTTAATTAAATTTGATGGTCAAACATGGAGTGATGTTTATAACATACCCGAATTTTCACCTGTTGGAAATGAAAATTATTTAAACAAAGTGGTTAAATACAAAGACAAATTATATGTATCAGGTCAATTTTATAGTGGATTTGGACCAAATGATGTAAACGCTATTACTGTTTATGATGGGACTAACTGGGTAAAGGTTGGAACAGGAATACCAAACCCTAACGATGCAATTAGTGATATGGTAATTTACAAAAACGAATTAATTGTTGGTGGCCATTTTACCAAACAAACCAACGCATTAAACCCTGGCAATAATATAGCTGCCTGGGACGGAACTAACTGGCACAGCTTAGGTGATGCCTCACAAGACTTTGGAATAAATGGGGTTAATGCTGGTGTTGTGCGCATGATTGTGCACGGTGATTATTTATATGTATGTGGTCATTTTAGCGAAGCTGGTGGAAAAACAGCAACAAACATTGCAAGGTGGGACGGAACAAATTGGTGCGCCTTGGCAACAGGCTTTAGTTCTGCAACGACTAATGAATCTGTAACTTCTATTGCTTTTTATGGTGACACACTTTTTGCAGTTGGTGATTTTACTAATTATGTTGGCGATACAACTATCCGTTACGGAGCTAAACTTGCTAACCCTGATAGCTGGGTGACAAACTGCACAATGGTTGGTAATAATGAATATGAAAATTTAAGTTATAAAATTTCAGCGCACCCCAACCCTGCTGACAATAAATTATATTTTAAAGGTATAACCCAAAACATTAAAATTGATATTTATAATAGTATGGGGCAATTGCAACAAGCAGACTTATATGCAGAGCCTAATGGAATTGATATTAGTAACTTAGCAAGGGGTTTTTATATTTTTATAATCACAGACCAACAACAACATAAAATGACAACAGGTAAGTTTGTTAAAAAATAATGACAGGAGCACTCCTAAAGTTTAGAGCTAATTTTCAAGCCCCTTTCATATAGTGATTTATGATTTTGCAAATAAACTCAAATTTATGTATTAAAATTCAGGCTTCATATCTTTTTAAGATAATAATTTATCCGTACATTGAATTATATATCTTTGTTTAGTCTTAAAAATTCCATTATTTATATTGTTTGGGTTAATTTTTTTGAAAAAACTTGGTTGTGACCAAATAGGCATTGCACAATAAATATTCTCTAACAGAATCATACATAATGGAAAAACTGGAACTTATATCAGAATTCAAATCATCACCCGATTTAATAGCAAAACTGAACGAGCATGGTATTCAAAAAAACTATAAAGCTGGAAGTGTTATTTTAAATGAGAATGCCCACATCAATGCTATACCTATTGTTATGAAAGGGTTGATGAAAGTTATCAGAACTGAAGAAGATGGAAAAGAAATTCTATTGTACTATATAAAGTCTGGAGAGAGTTGCATAATGTCGTTTTTAGGCGGCATACATAACGAAACAAGCAAGGTAAGGGCTGAGGCCGAAGAAGATGTTGAAATTCTTTTTATTCCTGTTACGAAAGTACCTATATTTATTAAAGAATATCCGCAATGGCTTGACTATATTTTTCGCTTGTATCACAAACGTTTTGAAGAGCTTCTTGAAATTGTGAATGCCATAGCCTTTAAAAAGGTAGATCAGCGTTTGTTAGATTTGTTACAAAAGAAAGCAACGTTAACCCAATCAAAAACTTTAGTTATTACGCATGAGCAACTCGCTAACGAATTAGGAACCGCAAGGGTTGTTATTTCACGGTTATTAAAACAACTTGAAGACAACCGCTTTTTGGAATTGGCTCGAAATAGGATTACGCTTCGGTAGCAAAGAAATATTTTTTTGATGATGCTTGTATTGTTTACTTTGCGTAGTGGTCAACAGCTTTGAAAAACGTATAAAAATATTTTAATTATTTCCTGTAACCTATTTATTGAATATCCTTATTAAATAAGCTATTAGGTTATAAAAAATAGGTATATGACATGGTATTTTCTATTTTTTGTTTTCATTAAGTAGCCTATTTATTAACTGGGGCTTGATTTTATTTTTTTTTAAATGTTGTTGGTATTACTATGGGGTGAGGGGTAGTTTTTCATACAAATTAGAAAACAAAAATTTAACTTACATATAATTATACTTTTTTATTAAGGCTTGTGTAACCAAAGTTGCTGTACTCCACAAAATACGAAAGTACTTTTGTATCCGAAATACAAAATATAAAAGCTATGCAACAAACCCATTACTACGAAGTTAACTTAAAATGGAGCGAAGGCCGAAAAGGGGTTCTTAGTTCTCCAGTATTAAACCAAACCTTGGAATGTGCCACACCTCCTGAATTTCCTTTTGGTGTTCCGGGAATTTGGTCACCCGAACATTTATATGCAGCTGCCATAAACAGTTGTTACATGGCTACATTTTTGGCTGTAGCCGAAAACTTTAAATTATCTTTTAAAAGTTTTACTTGTAAAACAGTATGTAAGTTAGAAATGGCTGAGGGTAAATTTCAAATTTCTGAAGCCGAAATTACTCCTGAAGTAACACTATCAGATTCTGATGTTGATCAAAATAAAGTATTAAGGGTGTTAGAGAAGTCTAAATCGGCTTGTTTAGTTACCAACTCTATGAAAACACAAGTTTTTCTAAAACCGGTAATCATTTAAAATAAATTCATAACAATAGAACTTAAACACATGATAAAAACATACAACAATCAAAATGAAACGAACACACTTAGTACATTAATAAAAAATGGAGCCTTTTTAGTTGATGTGCGTACTCCGGCAGAGTTTGCCTCAGGAAGTGTACAGGGGGCAATAAATATCCCGGTAGATCATGTACTTGATGCGCTTTCTCAATTTGAAAACAAAGAAAGTATAATTGTATTTTGTTTAAGTGGGGCACGAAGTGGCTATGCAAAAGATCTTTTAACCCAACATGGTTTTAGCAATGTTGTTAATGGCGGAAGTTGGCAAAATATTTATTTTGCCATTAATTCATAAATAGTTATGCTGTACGTATTGATTTTTAAAAATAATTTTGTATATTGAAGTTTGTTTCTTTTAAGAATAATAAAGAGCTCTATGATAAAAACATATATAAAAAATTGGTCTTTTTTGCGCCTCCTCCGACTAGGACTGGGATTACTAATAGTTATTCAGGGAGTAGAGGCCAAAGAGTGGTTTACATTGGCTATGGGTGCCTTGTTTGTTGCTATGCCTTTGTTTAATATAGGCTGTTGTAGTACCGCAGGTTGCAGCACGCTTCCGGCAAAAAACAACTCCAATAATCTTGAGGAAATAAGCTATGAAGAAGTAAAATAAATACCTATGTCTTTAAGAGCTCTTTTTTTTCTATTTATTCTTGGTTTAAATTTTGTGTCGTGCACTACTCCCAAGGTTTCAAACACCGAACCAAGTGATTCTCTTTTAATTCGTTTTGGCGATAGTGTTGCTCAGGAAATGCAGCGTGTTTTATTACAGAATGTTGCTCAGGCTATTCAAAAAGGAGGTACTGACTTTGCTGTTTCTTTTTGCAACATGCGTGCTTCCCAATTAACCGATTCTATCTCAAAACGCCACTATACTATAGTGCAAAGGCTTACGGACCGAAATAGAAACCCGGAGAACTATTTAAAAACCGCCACAGACAGTATGGCTTGGGAAAAGATTACTACGGGAGAACAGTATTTTTTAGAGCAAGAGCAAGACGGCAATAAATATTTTTATAAGCCTATTTTTGCCGCTATGCCAACCTGTATTTCATGCCATGGTAAAGCTAACGATATTGCTGAAAGTACTCATAAAATAATTACGAATAAATATCCTAATGATAAGGCAACCGGATATAAGCAAGGAGACTTAAGAGGAATGTGGAAAATACTTGTACAAAAAGATAAATAAACCAAGCATGAAATTATTTATAAAAAAAAATCTGATTACATTAATTGGTATTCCAATTGGGGCTTTAGCCGGATTCTTTTATTGGAAACTTATAGGATGCAACTCGGGCACTTGTGCCATAACCTCCAATCCAATAAACAGCTCCTTGTATGGAGCAGTAATGGGGGGCCTGCTTTTTTCCATGTTTCAAGGCAAAAGTACATCATAGTGCCTAAAAAGAGATTCTATTAAGCTTGTTGTAGTGTTTTCCTCTTTCTCTGTGAGAAAACTAAAAGTAAAGCCCCACATAGCAATATTAATGACACCCCAAACAAAGCATCATTAATATGCTTTATTGGATAATACAAAAAGGAGGCTATTCCCTGAATGGCTAATACGGCTTCGTTTAAAAACACTCCAACTAAAAATACAGCCAAAGCAATAAGTGTTCGTGTTCCTGATTGTATAATTCCAATGGTATAGCTGTATATGAGTAAAAATGAGGAAATAATGCCCAACAAAACCAGATGTAAATAGGCAATTACTACCGGCCTAAACCCAAATGCCAGTTTACTCACTACCGGAATGGTTGATCCCAATTGTAGTAAAATTTTAATTGTAATAGCGGTGGCAACAAAAACAAATAATATTTTTTGCGTTTGGGTAAACAAACTCTTCTTTTTTAAGGCCACCCGAATTTGAATGGCAAACATAACCCAAGCAAATACTTGTACTACTGCAGCTATGCATATAATTATATAAAGCCATAACGGAAATTTAGCCCATAAAATTGACAGAAAGTATGCCGGAAAACACGAAGCAAAAAACATGATAAAAATCTTGTGGTCATATTTATAGTCTGGCAAAAACTCAGGTAATTTATAGATAGTGAGCCCTATACAAGAAAAGGTAAAGAAACCATTGTATTGGAAATGTAAGTAAAAATAGAGTGCACTTAAATAAAAATACTCATTAAAACTTCGGGTCACTATCATATATGCCAAATACATGGTTCCAAATGATGAAAAAAGATTAAAAAACATAGCCGATTTAAACCATGCAACACTTGGATGATTTCCTTGAATATTTTTTAAATCTTTAAAAACTAAATAAGTAACAAAGCAGTTATTTACTAAGGCAAGAGCTAAGAAACTGATTGCTAAAAAATTATACCCAAAAATTACAAAAGCAAGTAATGAGCCATAAGCACTTATTAAATTGATAATAATTGCTCGTTTGTATATAAGTGGATTACTTTGAGGCACTTGACTTATAATATAGCCCGCTAAAAGAGAGTAGATAGCATGCGTTATCCATCCTGCAAAAGCAAAATGGGAATGAGCATGCAACATGTTTTTTTGTTCTAAAAAGGGTAATTCATAGCCTATTTTATACCGCATTAATACTCCTAAAATAACAACAATAACAAGGTTATATAAGGCTATTTTTAGCCAAAATTTCTGATCAAATTTCATATATCAATAAAAGAGTTTTCTGTTTACAATTTTAACCTGCTTTTTGTCCTGCATTTTACTCAATGTTCTAATTATAGTTTCTACTCGCAATCCGGTGTAATTAGCTATTTCCTGTCGGGTAAAGGGAATTTCCACTTCTTTATGAGTAGGATTTTGTTCTTTTTTATACCAATTTAAAAAAGCCAGTATTCTGGCTTCAGGAGCATTGTTTACAATTTCTCTTAAGGTAGATGATTTCCTATAAATACGCATAGCCAGTAATGCAATCAATTTTCGTTGCAAGGCTGGATATTCAGTTAACATTCTATCGAATTTATCTTGCTCTATTTTTATCAGTACCGTGTCTTCACAGGCTTGAGCAGTAGCCGGATATGGAACATCTATAAAAAGTGGAGGTTCTCCAAAACTTTCTCCATCCGTAAATTCAGCTTGTGTAAATTCTCGTCCATCATAATTAATATTAAACATTTTTACACGACCGGAAATAATTTGATAATAAAAGCGCGCTCGCTCTCCTTCATGAAAAATATAGTCACCCTTTTTAAGTTTTTTTGATGCTCCGCCCCATGTAATCAATATGTCTGTATCAATAAACATAGTGTTAATCTGCGACTTTTCAAGCTGCATTGGTAACTAATATAGTTTGTATGGCAAAAGTATGCTTTAAAATACAAATAAATATGAGAAATGTCACAAAAAGTGAATTTAATAGCTTTTTAGTTTTAATTAATACGCTTTCTTTAAATAGGCTTTTATTTTCCCTTCAATTTACTAAATTATATACATAAACAGCAGAAGTGCTATAATAACTCCATTTGTAAAAAAGGAATACCTTTGTTAAGCTTGCATTAATTTGTTACTTGTAAAAGGAATGTATTTTTTTAGTAGTTTTATGACTTTAATTTTTACTCTTTGTCTTTTCAAATTACCATATTAGGGAGCAGTTCTGCCACACCAACTTTAAACAGGCACCCCACATCTCAAGTGGTTTGCATTCATGATCGTCATTTTTTAGTAGATTGTGGCGAAGGGGCTCAAATGCAAATGCGTAGATATAAAATAAAGCTTTCTAAAATTAATCATGTATTTATCAGTCATCTTCATGGCGATCATATACTAGGGTTACCCGGTTTTTTATCCAGCCTGCATTTGATGAATCGCACTAATGAGCTGCATTTATACTGCCCTGAACCCTTGAAAGAGATTTTGGACATACAGTTTAAGTACAGCGAAACATATTTACGATATAAAATAATTTATCACTTTTTGAATAAAGATGCCGGTGAAACTATTTATGAGGATGATAAGTTAAGTGTTGATACTATTTTACTAAACCACCGTATTCCGTGCTGGGGTTTTATTTTTAAAGAAAAGCAAGCTTTTCTCTCTATACGAAAAGATAAAATTGATGCCTATAAAATTTTGCCACAGGATATCCCATCCATAAAAAGAGGGAATGATTATGCTTGTGCTGATGGGCGTATTATTCCCTATCAGGAAATTACCTATCCCCCTCGTGAGGCTGAGTCATATGCCTATTGTTCAGACACCAAATATGATGAACATATCTGTAAACACTTACGGGGAGTAAAGATGCTTTATCATGAAGCTACATTTTTACATGAAATGCTTCCACGAGCTAATGAAACCTATCATACTACAGCTAAACAAGCAGCCGAAATTGCAGAAAAATGTGCCGTTAAAAAACTACTAATAGGTCATTTTTCAGCACGTTATACCGACTTAAACCCACTGCTTGACGAAGCGAGAAAAACTTTTAAAGAAACCTATTTAGCCATTGAAGGAGAGGTTTTTTCTCTTAACTAAACAAATATAATTTCTTGAGGTGTAAACCATACATTCAAGAAATCTAATTCACAGCCTATTAATAGAGGCTTCGGGGTGAATTTTCTTATTATAATAAAGGTGCTCAAAAAGCTCTTTGGAAAAATAAGGTGCCAGTAAAACAGCCTTTGTTCCCATTCCATTTAAAATACCCATTTGTGGGATTTGGGGATGCACTCCAACAAATGGTCTGCGGTCTTTGCTGCTGGGTCTAATTCCGGCTTGCTGATTTACAACTGTGAAAGGGGTATTTATTATTTTTTCCAATTTCTCCGTAATTTCCTTATATCCTTCTGCAGTAGTTTCTTCGTCAATTTTATCCCAAACATAAGTAGCTCCAACTTTATATAAGTTTTTGCTAAGTGGCAGCATAAATACCCCTTTATTGAGTATGTGTTGCTCGGTATCCAAACCTTCAATTTTAAGGGTAAGAACTTCGCCCTTAGCCGGAACAAAAGGAAGGTTCGGAAAGAATGGATTGAAACGGGCATGATACCCTTCACAAAAAATTACATAATCAGCCAGGTAATTCTGGTATTGTACTCCCGTCTTGTTCAGTTGAAGCTGATCGTACTCAAATCGTGATGCTAAATAGCTTTCTTTTTGCTCTAAGAACTGTTTCCAGGCAAGCAGCATATCTTGCACATTAACTTGCCCAGCCTTTTTCACAAAGGCAAAGCCCTGATGCGGCTTTATCCCCTCATTAAATGTATCATAGCGAACTTCCTTTTCTAAATAAGAAGTCAGTTCTGGTTGCTCTGCTTTACTGAGCCAAAGTTTTTTCTCCTCATCGTTAACAAATACTTTGATTATTTTTCGATGCGACAGAAATGAAGCATTACAGCAACTTTCAATATACCGATAGCTTTGTTCTGCTACGGGGAGCAAATCATCTATCAGCCAACTTTTAACAACTCTTTTAAAAACAATTGGGTTGTACACCCCTGCCATTACTTTAGAAGAGGTGTTCGCCTTTTGTTCATCAATAACCAGACAGGTTTTTTTATTCTTAATAAATTCAGTACTAAGCATAGTGCCACTTATACCCTGTCCGACTATAATGGCATCAAATTTTTTTAAAATTGACATCTCCTACAGGTAAAATAAGTACACAAATAGAAATTAGGAAGCAGTGCTTGCTCTAATAATATTTAATGCTCCACCAGCCTTGAACCACTCAATTTGACCGGTATTATAGCTGTGGTTTACGATTATTTCTTCTTTAGTGCCGTTGCTGTGATTTAACACCAATGTTAAGGGTTTTCCTTGTGTAAAATGGGTTAACCCAACAATATCCATAGTGTCATCTTCCTGAATCTTATTGAAGTCGTCTTTATGAGCAAAAGTAAGCGCTAACATTCCCTGCTTTTTTAAATTTGTTTCGTGAATGCGTGCAAAAGACTTTACCAATACCGCTCTAACTCCAAGATGGCGTGGTTCCATGGCAGCATGTTCTCGCGAGGATCCTTCTCCATAATTCTCATCGCCTACTACAATTGACCCTATACCTTGTGCTTTATAAGCTCTTTGTACGGCAGGAACAGAATCGTAATGGCCAGTCAATTGATTTTTAACATGGTCTGTTTTATCGTTAAAGGCGTTAACAGCACCAATAAGCATGTTATTACTGATATTGTCTAAATGCCCACGATATTTTAGCCAAGGTCCTGCCATAGATATATGATCGGTAGTGCATTTCCCTTTTGCTTTTATAAGGAGTTTTAGATTTTTAATGTCTGTTCTTTCCCAAGCTTTAAATGGCTCTAGCAACTGAAGCCTGTCGCTGTTTGTTGAAACCAATACTTGAACCGAGCTTCCATCTTTTGCAGGCGGCTGGTAGCCGGCATCTTCAACAGCAAAGCCCTTTGGTGGCAGTTCAACTCCTTGAGGTTCTTCCAGTTTAACTTTTTCTCCTTTTTCATTAATTAAATAATCGGTAGCCGGATTAAAAGTTAGATCTCCGGCAATAGCCATAGCAGTAACTATTTCGGGCGATGCAACAAAAGAGTGCGTGTTCGGATTTCCATCTGCTCGTTTACTGAAATTTCGATTAAAAGAGGTAATAATGGAGTTTTTTTCTTGTTTCTCGGCCCCATGACGTGCCCACTGTCCAATACAAGGCCCACAGGCATTTGCAAGCACTACCCCACCCATTTTATCAAAAATATCTAAAAAACCATCACGTTCCACGGTATACCGAACTTGTTCTGAGCCAGGGGTTATTGTAAACTCAGCCTTTGCTTTTAATTGTTTATCTACTGCTTGCTTGGCCAAAGAAGCAGAACGCGAAATGTCTTCGTAAGATGAGTTTGTGCATGATCCAATAAGACCTACCGACAATTGTTGAGGCCACCCATTTTGCTTTACAGCCTCAGCAAATTTGCTTAAAGGCCATGCTAAATCTGGCGTATAAGGCCCATTAATATGAGGCTCCAACTCTGAAAGGTTAATCTCAATAAGTTCATCAAAGTATTGTGACGGGTTAGCGTATACTTCACTATCGCCTTTCAAATACATTTGAATACCATCTGCCATATCTGCAATTTCGGCTCTACCTGTTCCCCTCAAATACGAGCTCATCTTGCTATCATAAGAAAAAACAGAGGTGGTTGCCCCTATTTCAGCTCCCATATTGCAAATTGTACCCTTTCCTGTGCAACTTAAAGATTCAGCTCCTTCTCCAAAATATTCTACAATTTTATCTGTACCTCCTTTTACGGTAAGTATTCCGGCTACTTTTAATATAACATCTTTAGCTGATGCCCACCCACTAAGCTTTCCGGTTAGTTTTACACCAATCAACTTTGGAAATTTTAACTCCCAAGGCAAGCCTGCCATAACATCACAAGCATCAGCCCCTCCTACACCAATGGCAATCATTCCTATACCTCCGGCATTTACGGTATGGCTATCGGTACCTATCATCATGCCTCCCGGAAAGGCATAATTTTCTAAAACTACTTGGTGAATAATTCCCGCTCCGGGTTTCCAGAAACCAATTCCGTATTTATTAGATACCGATGAAAGAAAGTCATACACTTCCTTATTTTTACTGTTTGCCGTTATCAAATCTGCTTGTGCTCCGTCTTTGGCTTGTATTAAATGATCACAGTGCACGGTACTTGGTACTGCCACCTGGGGTCTTCCGGCTTGCATAAACTGCAATAAAGCCATTTGTGCAGTGGCATCTTGCATAGCTACTCTATCAGGATTAAAATCAACATAAGAGTCGCCTTTAGTAAAAGGTGTTGCCGGTAATGGTTCCGATAAATGAGCATATAATATTTTTTCGGTAAGTGTTAAGGGTTTACCAGTCATTTTTCGTGCAGCTTCAACCTTTGCAGGCATTCCGGCATACACCGATTTTATCATTTCAATGTCAAAAGCCATGTGTTTTTTTGTTAATAGGTTCTTTTTTTAAGACGTGCAAAATTACTAAAATTGTACGAGGCTAACAATAGCTGAAGTGAAAAACAGAACCATATTCTATCAAAAAATACCCTATTTAAGCTATTTTATTTTCTTTTTGACTTTTGTTATTTTGTGGGTTCATCTTATAAGAGAAAAATGGCCGAAATATTGCTATCCGATTTAAAAGTAGGCGAGCAGGGAACTGTGCATCATTTTAATGACCAATTTATTGCTTTAAAGCTTATGGAAATGGGTTGTTTACCCGGTGAAAAAATAAAGGTTGAACGTTTTGCTCCAATGGGCGATCCTATTGCCATAAGTGTTGCCGGTTACTCTTTAAGTTTACGTAAAAATGAAGCAGCAATGGTAGTTTTACAAAAATCGTAACCTCTATAAATTTGGCGTTTTTTACTCCTTCAACGAATCCTGCTCCTCCGCTAAAAATAGCTTTGGCCGGGAATCCCAATAGCGGAAAATCTACTTTGTTTAATTTACTAACCGGTTTGCGTCAAAAAACAGGAAATTTTCCAGGCGTAACGGTTGATTTACATTTAGGGACTTTCAGAACCAACAGCCATTTAAAAATTGAAGTTATTGATTTACCCGGTACTTATAGCTTATTTCCAAAATCATTAGATGAACAACTGACTACTGATGTTTTATGTGACAAAAACCATAAACAACATCCTAGTCTTACTTTGGTTGTTGCCGACTCTACCAACCTAAAACGGAGTTTGTATTTGTGCACACAACTTATTGATATTGGGATGCCGGTTATTCTTGTGCTAAACATGATTGATATAGCACAACGCAGAACCATTGTAATAGACGAGGAAAAACTAAGTCTTATGTTGGGAGTATCTGTTTTGAGTGTAAACTCAAAGAGTGGAGCTGGTATGGATAAATTAAAAAAAGCTATTGAAACCTTTGTACCTTACAGCCCTAAACCATTAGTAGATTTAAAAGAAATTAGTTCGGACAATTGGGTTGATTTACAAACACATTTAGGAGCAAAAACCCCTTTTGACGCATTAGTTAAATATGTTAACTCAAATGACTCTTTACAAGAAAAATCTGCTATTTTTGAACAAAAGCAATCAGAAAAAATAAGTTTACAAACAAACGAATCAATAGCTCGTTTTAAACTAAGTGAGAAACTCGTTCTTGCTTGTGTTAGCTACCCGCTTCGAGAAATAAACTCCCTAACTAAAACTCTAGACAATTGGTTTACCCATAAAATATGGGGGTTTATTATTTTTCTGTTTATCTTGTTCTGTATATTCCAGTGTATTTTCACCTTTAGTGAATTACCTATGGAATGGATAGAAAATTTGTTTGTATGGCTTAGTAACTCCGTAGAAAAAGCCTTGCCTCCGGGCATATTAAATGATATTCTTACTAAAGGTATTTTAGCCGGGCTTGGTGGAGTTGTTGTGTTTATTCCGCAAATAGCCTTTTTGTTTGCATTTATAGCCATTCTCGAAGATAGTGGCTATATGGCACGTGTAAGTTTTATAATGGACAAAGCTATGCGCAAATTTGGCCTTAACGGAAAATCTATAATTCCTTTAATTAGCGGGGCGGCTTGTGCTGTTCCGGCCATTATGGGAACACGCACCATAAGCAATTCTAAAGAACGGCTCATAACAATTCTTGTTATTCCTTTAATGAGCTGTAGTGCCCGGATTCCTGTATATACGCTGCTTATATCATTGGTGGTTCCCAATGTACGTGTTTTGGGATTATTAAATATGCAGGGTATTGTTCTAATGGCTCTTTATCTAATCGGATTTCTATCTGCATTAGGAGCCGCTTTTTTGCTTAAATACTTTGTAAAAACAAAAGAAAAAAGTTATTTTATTATGGAGCTACCTATTTATCGTGTTCCTCAAGTAAAGCAGGTAATTATGGTAATATACGATAAGGTAAGAATGTTTGTATATGAAGCCGGAAAAATTATTGTGGCTATTTCTGTAATTCTATGGTTAATGGCCTCCTATGCTCCGGGGAACGCCATGCAAAAAATTGATGAGAAATATGCTCTGGAAAAAGAAAGATATAGTCCTGAAGAGATAGACCATTTAAAGGCAAGCGACAAGCTAGAAGCCTCCTATGCCGGAATAGCTGGAAAATTTATTGAGCCTATCATTGCTCCGTTAGGGTTTGATTGGAAAATAGGAATTAGTTTAGTAACTAGCTTTGCAGCACGTGAGGTTTTTGTAGGAACAATGGCTACCATTTACAGCATTGGAAGCGATGCTGACGAATTAAGTGTAAGAGAAAAGATGAAAGAAGCACGTAATCCGACAACAGGACAGCCCGTTTATACTTTGGCCGTTGGTTTCTCGTTAATGATTTTTTATGCCTTTGCCTTACAGTGCATGAGCACAATAGCGGTAGTTTATCGTGAAACAGGAGGTTATAAATGGCCCCTAATTCAGTTGCTGTTCTTATCTGCTTTGGCTTATTGTAGCAGCTTTGTAGTTTACCATGTGCTCCAATAGTTAATTATTTCTTGCTCCTTCACCAATCCACTTTTTAATAAGGTCAATATCTTCTTGAGCTAAGGGATTTCCTGTTGGAGGCATAATTGGCATAACGGCTCCGGTAATTCTTTTAAGCAGCTTACTTTCATCGGGGTTAATACTGTCAAGATACGGAACATTGTGCCCTGTAGCTAATAGCTCATACCAAGAACAGCATGGTTTTAAATTGAGCAATGAGTGATTTTCATTATGGCAAGAAACACAATGGTTATCAAAAATAGGTTGTATCTCTTTCGAAAAGCTTACCAACACAGGTTTCTCCGGTGGTGGTGGTGGTGGCGGTTTAACAATATAAGGGCCACTGTCTTTGCTACACGATGCAAAAATAAGTATGATAATGGATAAACAAAGGGTTGCTTTTTTCATTAGGGAGCAAATTTTTTCTTTTTATACCAAAAAACTCTTCGGATATTAAAGCCTAAGGCAAACTTTCCTTTCATATAATTAAATGATGTTTTGGTGTAAGCATCTTGTTCCAGCAACTCACCTGTTGAAGAAATAACAATTTGAAACGTGTGCCCGGCAGTTCCCGATTCAAATGCTATAGACAATGGATAATCATTGTTTACAGGGCGGTTGTTGAAGCGATACGCATATTCAAAAACTACAGATGACTTAAGGCCAACTTTAATGGCACCTCCTATGGGGAGCGAAAAGGTTTGATTCTCTGCTCCGGCAGAAACAAGGTTTTTATAAATCCAAACCGGTGCTATTTGGAACGACAAACGCTCGGTAAATTTTCGGGCAAAAATCATTTGTACATTGTAACTTAATCGGTGGTTGAAGCGATACTTAAATGGGGTAATTAAATCTGCTAAAAAGGCATAATCAGGAACTTTGGGAAAATCATCGGTTATGATACCGGTGCTGAAATAGGCAGCTGCCGAAAATGGCATAAGGTTATCTTCTGTTTGTCTTAAAAACAAATATTTAGTTTCCAAATCAATGGTTTTCCCATTTTTTGTACGGCCTGCTCCAACATATAAATTTTTTAGTATCGGGAAATCAAAACCAAAGCGAATGTTGGCCGGCAAATCAAGGCCTAATAACTGCTTGTATGAAGTGCTGTCAAAGCCGGTCATTCCAAAACGATGACGGATGCTGAAGTCAAATCCTTTTTGAGGAATCACTTCTGTGGTTTGCATGTTAATGAGTTGAATACTTCTAAAAATAGTTTCGTATGATTTTTCCTCCTCTTGTGAAAAAGTTGAAGTAATCTCTGAAAATAATAAGACTAACAGGATAAGAATACGTTTCATTTTTCAGTCTGATTTTTTCCTAATTCGCGAATATAACTAACCAATTTCCATCTTTGCTGCTTTGAAAACATTTGTTCATAAGCCGGCATAGCCCCTCTGCCTTTAGTAATTTTCCATAGCAAAGCGCCATCAGATTCATTCATTAATTTTCCGGAAGTATGGTCGGCAGGCTTGGGGTTCATTGATGCTGCAGCAGGCCCATCTCCTTTCCCTGAAAGCCCATGACACGTCCAGCAAGTGCTTTCATAAATTTTTTTTCCTTCGGCAATAGCCTTAGGATTATTTGTAAAGGGATTTCGTAATGTGTCGTATGAAGCCGGTGCTTTCCATACTGTTTGGGTTGTTTGACTATGGCTGTTAAAAACAACCCAGAGGGCTATTGATATCAAGATTACACGCAATGTGTGCATAAATATGGTTTAATTTTGGGCTGTTAACTTATGTAAGTTGGTTTTTTTTTGTGTTGTATTTTCTTTTGATAATTCCTTGTTGTTTCCTTCTGCCATTTCTAAGCCTATTTGAGCATGTGTATAATCTGGCTTTAAAGCTAAAGCTTTCATAAATAGTCTGATTGCTTCGCTTTGATGGCCTCCGCGTAAAGTAATCATTCCCAAATTATAGTATGCTACCGGATTTTCGGGTTGCAACTGAATGAGTTTTTGAAGATGTATAGCGGCCTGTTCTGTATTGTTTAATCTTAAATAAACAGCACTTAAATTATTGTGTAACAAAGCCGACTCAGGCATTAATTTAATACAGGCACTTAAGTACTTCTCAGCCTCTTTAACCTGACCTGAGCGTGTTAAAATAACCCCTAAAGCCAACATTGCTTCACTATTACTAGGGTTAATTTTTAAGCTTTCGCGATAATGATTTAGTGCTGAAGAAGGAAATCCGTTTTTCTCTTCAATATGCCCTAAGGTAACATGGGCTTCGCTTAACACGCCCAGCTCTTTAGTTGTTGTATGCATTGATTTAGCTGTAATAATCTGTTGCAGCTCCGCTACGGCATCGTTTTCGCGTTTCGTAACAAAATAAAGTTTTGATAACCGCAAGCGCGCTTCAAAGTCATGTGGCTTTTCGGCCAACATTTTATTTAAAAATTTTTCAGCATTGGGGTAATCTTTCTCAGTAAGATAAATAGCTGCAAGCTCCCGATTTAGCGTAAATGGCGAATACAAACCCCAGTTTGAAGCAGTTTGCAGATACGTTTTGGCAGCTTGTAAAATATCTTTTTGGGCAGCTTGATTTTCAGCTTTTCCGATATTAAGTATATAGGCATGGTATAAAATATCTCCTCTATAATTTTGATAATGCACATAAGCACTATGCACACTAAAAGTAAGAACCAGCACCATAAACACTATAAAGGTTTGCCCCATTGTATTTATTTTGTTTCCTTGTTTTAAAACAAATTTACTTAATGTAACAAAATCTTTGGTAAAAATACGTACAAATAAAACACTAACCCAAGCAAGAAGCACGGCAATAGTTACAGCTAATAAAAAAGGTACAGCACCGTACAAACCCCTGTATATAATAACAAAAACCAAGGTTAATACACCTAGTGCTATATCTTCTGTCCAGCTAAAAGAATAAGGAGTTTTGTGATTTTCTATTTTTTTAAATGATTGTGAAAAAGAAGGTTTTGTAAATCCAAACTGTATGGCATCATTGGGGCAAACAGCCACACAATCCAAGTCTTTTAAGCAGTCTGAGTTTACCACCTTACCAAACTGTTCTATTTCTTTATGAACAATTATATGAGAACTACAATGAGCCGTACAAACCCCACATTGATTGCAATCTCCGGTAAGTTTTATTTTTCCGGGGGCAACTTTATCGGCTAATGAAAATACAGCTCCATAGGGGCAAACTTTTTGGCAAAAACTTCGTGTTCCTAAAAAATAAATAACAGCAAATCCGCATACAAAAAAAGTCAATAAAGTAACCGGAACACTAGGTAAATTTCTCCAAAAATCATTGGTAACAAACGATGCCCACCCATTTGCATCGGTTTGTATATGAAGTTTAGCCATTGCTTTACCCTCTATAATACGGCTAATTTGTGGCCAAACAAACAGATAAAGCATAGTAACGTAAGGAACTATAATAAAAGCTCTGGAAATAGTATTTTTAGGCTTAATGCGTAACTTCAGCAAGATCCATTCTGAAAAATCTTGCAAGGCTAAAATATGGCAAGCCCAGGAGCAGAAAAAGCGACCAAAAATAAGGGTACCAATAATGGTTAATCCCATAAAAATGAAGCCTGCAGTAATAATACCCAAATGCAGGGAATACAGTACTTCATTAAACTCTAACGGGGCCAGCGTATTGCCATACATCTTCCAATGAGCAATATGAATACCCATCAGAACATAAACTGCTGTTAATGATGCTGCTCTCCATTTTCCCCACTTCTCTTTTCGTTTAATATTCGCTTTAGCAGTCATTCCCTGTATTTATTTCTCCGAAAAGCTCGTAGCTATTGCACTACCAGTTTTCGGACATAACTTTTTCGGCCTATAGTTATATCCAGTAAGTAAATTCCGCGTGAATATCCTTCAAGGTTAATAACAGAAGTGTTTTTACCTGAAATATTACTTAATTTATCTGAATAAATTTCTCTTCCTGTTAATTCATGTACTTTTAATAGGGCATCATTGGTGCCTGGCATAAAAATATCCACATTAAACTTCCCTGTTGAGGCTGTTGGATAAACTGAGATATTGTTATTCAAATCCCATTTATCATCAATTCCTGTGCACACATCAACAAAGGCAGTAACCGGTGTTGGTTGGCTTAAACATGTTGCTCCTCCAACCTCAACTTCCCAATCATAATAAAAATAATAATATTGGTCTCCCTGATTTGTACTAATTATGGACAGTGTATCTGTCATTGTATAAGGATAAGTAACCCCGGCATTGTTTCTATATAAATTGGGGTTTGAACTGGTGGTTCTTATGGAATAGTTTTTTCCCGGTTGTAAGGTAAAGTTTAAGTTAACACGCGATTCGCCATCGGGTATATTAAAAATACCTCCTTGCAGAACAATTCCTATTTCGTCCATAACTGCTATTGTTCTGTTTCCAGCACCATTTGCATAAACTTTTACCGATTTTATTGTAAGTGGTCGATACACATCAAATATTAAATAGCTACTGCTGTTGCTGTTGCCTCCGCCTCCCGAATTATCTGTTTTTCCGGTATGGGTTATTTGTCCTGGATAAATAGCTTCATCTTGAACATGATAAGTGGTATTTGAGCTTAGAATAGGTGTCGTAAAATTATTTCCTGTGCCCACTATCATATTATTATCATCAAACCAAGTTAAATTACTTCCCGATGCTGTGAGCGTTGCTTGAGTACCGGTACAAATTGTTTGGTCGTTTGATACCGGATTTGCAGGCGTATTACTTCCTACAACGGTATAAGAGGCTGTTCCTGTACCGCAGTAATTAGTTACAGTAACATTGTAAGTACCCGGCCCAACTATAATACTTTGAGTTGTTTGTCCGGTTGACCATAAATAAGATAATCCCGCAGTTGCTGTAATTTTCACAAGTTCATTATTCCCATTGCAAAGGTATTTGCTATGTTCCGGAATTATTTTAATAATTGGATTTCCGGCCGGAGCTTGTTGTGTTAAAGTGTATGGAATTGCTGTGTAGTTATTGGTTTCATCCTCTTCCAAAAAATAATTACGGGGGTCCACTTCATATACAATCCAGTAATCACCATTACAAGTTCCGGGCGGAATGTTTATCCACATACCATCTAAGCTTTTACTGTAAATATCCTCATAACCACTTGAAATACCTTGACCGTATGAGGAGCAGCCATACGAACCACCACCCAGACCCCAGTTAGGGAAATTAGCGTTCGACAACGAATTGCCTTGTTGGTAAACGGTATTGTCATCACGGCAATGACCTGGCCAATCGCTACATTCATTATAATCCATTAAACAGAAACCGAGTTTATGACCCCATCCTACTATGTTCCAATCACGTGGGTCAGGCACTGCGGGGTCTTTTATACGTAAGGAAAATATTCCCCATTCATCATTATACAATGAGCCTCCGCCACGATAAGTAACAGGTCCCATAAAGCGTGTATAGGAAGACATGGTGTTTCCGGATTTATGATATATACGTTGTTTTGGAAGTTGCATAGGAACCGGATTGCCATTAGGGCACGTAAATCCCGAAGCCGGAGCCAAAAAGGTATCGCTTCCACATAAAAAATAAGACCAGGTTGTTCCGGCAGAGTCCCACTGTCCAAAAACATTTAAAGGACCATGCCCAATATTTGGGGTAACACCAGACACTTTTAATCGCCCATTATTTACTCCATTTCCGGTTTGACTGTATTCTGTAGGCCCTGATGAATACGACTCAAGCCCCATCCACGATATGGTAATATCTGGAAGTAAGTCACAATTAGTTTCTTGCGGATCTTTGCACATACAACTGGTGGCATTTGTAGTAGTGCACTGAGCTGATACCCAATGGTGCAGCAGCAAGAAGGAAACGAGTAAAGCTATTTTTTTCATGTGGTTGGATTATTAAATTTTATTGTTTATGAACCATTATTTTATGGAGATATCGGTTGTTTAATGTTTGTACTTGTATATAATAAATTCCTGATAACACGTGCTCCGGAAGACTGTATGTGCCATTTACCTGAGGTACATGTGCATGATAAACTTCACGTCCATCTAAAGCGTATATTTTTATTTCTGCTTCACTATCTTGATCTTGAGTTTGCACCGTAAAATAATCTTTTACGGGATTGGGAAATACAGCCAATCCTGTTTTTGTAGCTAAAACATCAATAGCTGTAAGGTTAGAAGTATCTTTATGAACCTTATAGGTTGTGGTATAAACGGTATCTCCCGAACTGCTGCTATTGTTATTGGTTACATTAAACGCCCCGTAAAAGGTAACTTTAGAGACATTATTGGGTGCTGTCCAATCAAAAACCCATGTGCGAGAGCCAACACCATCGGTAGCAGATATGGTGTGCGTAATATACCTACCCATACCGGTAATTTGTGTTTCTGAGTTTTGCTCTGCCATAGCTCCTAAAACATTTCCTAAACTGTCCATAGGTGAAATCTGAAACCCAAACTTGGTATGCCCTATTCCGTTAATTTGAGCTGTTATGGTATAGGTGGTTCCGGGTATATATCCGCTTGCAGGAATATTGGAGGAAATTAGTCCGGGAAGAGTTGTAACCGGGGCTCCTGCGTGGCAATAGGAGGCGCATGTTTGAGCGTCATACGGAGAACCGGTGTTACCATCTGGTGCTCCCTGAGGATAGCTAATGGCACTTTTATACTCTATTAGCGAAATTGCTGTAAATGCCAAAACTATAATAATTACTTTTTTCATAATGTTGTGTGTTGATTTGTTAGATAAGCAATTTTACAAAAAAACTATTTAAGTTAAAAAGCTATTTAGCAATTGTGCTTCTAAAAAATCAAACAATTTTAGGAGATGAATTATTTTAAAAATATGATGGCCGTCATATTTGGGTGTTAAAATGAAATTATCTGTTTTTATGTAAAACCCATAAAAGTCAATGAATAACACTATATTTTGGGTCAATTAATAGACCAATTATGAAAATGTTACTACAAAAAAATTAGTGCTTTTGGCTTATTTTTTTTAAACCAATTTTAGATGGGGGTGTTTTTACCGGAATGAGAGCAAAAATAAGAACAGATAGATCCAAAGTAGATCTAAAAAATGCCAATAAATAGCACAAAGTTTTATTTTTAAATGATTTTCGGCTGTAAATTGCTTTTTGATTGACCGCACTATGACCCCTATCAAGTACAGTAAACCTCCAGTTAAGTGCGCTACGTGCAAACCTGTAATCACATATAAAAATGAGCCACCGGCATTGCTTTGAGCTCCTGCAAAATATATTTTATTTTGGTACAACTCTTGCCAAGCGAGCCATTGAGATGCTGAAAAAATAATTCCTAAAACAAATGTAATTAGCAGCCATAGCGTAGTTTTTGAAAAGTTGTTTTTTCGTATAGACACCAAAGCCATATTGATTGTTAAGCTGCTCATTAAGATAACAGCTGTGCTCAAATATAAAACAGATGGTAAGTCAAACTGCAAGGCGGCACCACTCCCAACAGTTACCACATAGGCACTGGTTAGTCCGGCAAAAGCCATAACAATACTTCCAATTGAAATATACAGCAGCAACTTGGCAGTGCGCTCTTTTAGGCCGGGATTTAAGTTCAAATCATTGCTTAAATTGTCCATCAGTTATATTTTATCAAAAATAAGGGCTAACTGCATCACAGGTAAATATATAAACGATCCAAACATGAGTTGTTGGGCAGATTTAATATCACATTTACGATACAACTTTATAGTTTGTGCAATTAAGAAAAGTCCTAAAATAATTATAACAACGGCAGCAATTGGACCCGCCATTCTTAAAATAATAGGCATTAAACTTATGGGCAGCAATAAGAGTGTATAAATTAAAATTTGAAAAGCACTACTTTTATCGCGCCCTCCGCCTGATGGGAGCAACTTGAATCCGGCTTTTTTATAGTCATGATCCATTACCCAAGCAATAGCCCAAAAGTGTGGAAACTGCCACATAAATTGCCCACTAAACAGAGAAAAGGCCTCAATTGTCATTTGCCCGCTTACAGCAGCATACCCTAGCATAGGCGGAATAGCTCCAGGAAAAGCCCCAATAACAACAGCTAAAGGTGTTTTTTGTTTTGATGGGGTGTAAATAAAAGCATAGGAAATTAATGCTATAGTACCTAATATACCGCTTAACGGGTTAATAAAAAACCAAAGCATGGCAATACCCAAAATTCCCATAAATACAGCAATAAAAATTGCTTGATTCACAGTCATACGCCCGGTTGGTAAGGGGCGGTTTTGTGTTCGGGTCATTAGCTTATCCAAATCACGTTCAATAATTTGGTTAAAGCCGTTGCTTGCAGCAGTTACCAAAAATCCACCTACAACAATAACTAAAAGTTTAGTGTAATCTACCTTATCTGATGCCAGGATAAAGCAAAAAGCAGCCGACATAACAACAAGAGTAGCCAGTCTAAGCTTTCCAAATAGTGCAATATCACGCAGACTTAATCGGGTATGTGCAGTTTCTTCTTTAATAATTTCAGCGCTCAAAAGGGAATCTTTTTCGGAGAACAAAGGTATTAAATTATTCAAAAATTACATATAAATATTATAAGTTTTTGAGTAGCTTTCTATAGCTCCTTGGTGGGGGTGTTTTCTTTATTGTGTTTGCCCTCTAGTTTAGGTTTAAAGGGTATTACTTCTGCCAAAGGGCTAAACAAATAGACTCTTTGTGTATTTATTTCGATGCATTTATAGCGCTTTCGAAGCTTTTCTCTTTTTTCAAAAATGCGATTTTGTGCTATCCTGAATATTGAATTTTGTGGTATTTCTTCTAAATGCACCCAATGATCTCTGGATTTGTCATATTTCTTTAATGCGCGCAATAAGGCATCGTCAGAGCAGGTTGAGGCAGCCGGATGGAGTAAATATTGTTTTAGTGATTCTTCTACCTCTGGAGGTAAAATATGCTGATTAAGAAATGGAGTCATTAGCGCTTGAAATTCGCTTCTCCACTCAAGTCCGTGAGGTTTAATTGGGTGCTTGTGTTTTTGATACGTAGTTAGGTGAGCAACCTCATGGACAAGAGTTATTAAAAAAGAGTAGGGATTTAGGTTGTGATTAATAGAAATACGATGTCGTTTGCCCCCATAAGGGCTCCTATAATCACCCAACTTGGTACTTCGCCCGGCTGTTATCTTTAAATCGAAATTATAGTGTCTTATCCATAAAGCAATAGTGTGTACTGTAGGGCTGGGCAAGTAGTTAACCAGTATTTTTTTATATCCCTCAATAAGTTCATGCTCTTTAATATTACTCATAAAAAACAGGGCTTAACAGCAAATTTCTAATTATCTATCACATATTAAAGCCTAATGCAGTGGTCTTTTTTTAATCATTCCGCCTTTGGTATCTTTAACTCTATTCATAACTACAAATGCTGTAGGTTCAATTTTCTCTATTTCAGTTGTTAACTTTGTAATTTCCAATCTCGTAATTACAGTATAAATAATATCTACTTCTTTGCTCTCTCCTTTTTTTCCATAACCTCGTTTCCCACTGTATATGGTTACTCCCCTGCCCATGTGATGAATAATCATTTGACGAATATCTTCGCTGTGTGAAGAGACAATAGTAACTCCGATATATTCTTCAATTCCTTCTACGATAAAGTCTAAAGTTTTAGATGCTGAAAAATATGTAACCATCGAATAAAGAGCAATTTCTATTCCTAAAAAATAAGCTGCTGTTGAGAAAATAATGACGTTAATCATCATAACCACATCACCCATTGTAGCCCCCAGTTTTCGACTTAAAAAAATAGCCAACACTTCGGTTCCATCAATTACAGAGCCTCCTCTTACAGCAAACCCTATGCCTGCTCCTAAAAAAAGGCCACCAAATAATGCCACCAGTAAGTTATCATTGGTAACATTAGGAAATTCAACTAGCGCTAAAACTATTGATAATGCACTTATAGCGATAATTGTTTTAATTGTAAATAAACGTCCCATTGTTTTATATCCCAATATAATAAAGGGAATATTAATTCCAACAATGAGCCAATGCAGCGGAATATTCGTAAGAACAGAAATGAGTAATGAGATTCCGGTAGCGCCTCCATCAATAAAATGATTGGTTAATAGAAAGCCTTTTAAACCAAATGATGCTGAAAAAACGCCAATAGCAATTAAAAATAAATCCTTGACAAAGCGCCTCACATAAATAAACAGCTCTTTATATCCCTTAGCAAGTTCAAAATTACTATACTCTTTACGGTGTCGTTTTCTATTTTTCTTTTTCAGTATAAACTGAGTAATTATTGATTTCCATATAGGATTCATCGGGCAATCAAATGATATGGTTGTTTCGTTTTTAAGCTAATAGAGTTACTTTTTTACAATTCTTACAAAAATGATTATTCTGTTGAAAAAATCCAACTATTTAGCATATAATTTACTCATAAAAAAGGCTTAAAAGGTACGAAATTGCTGATATTCAGGCTGTGTTTTCTTTAAAAGAACAGCCGCACTCTCCGCAATATTTCTGCTTTTTATCATTTACTGTACCGCATGATTTACAAAAAAAAGTATTTCTATGGTTTTGTAGTTTAGCTATTTCAAATGACCATATAGCCGTTGGTACAGCAATAATGGCATAACCAGCCAGCATAATTACTGAGGCTATAAATTTTCCTAATGGAGTAGCGGGAGTAATATCTCCAAAACCAACTGTAGTAATAGTTACAATACCCCAGTAAATACATGCTGGAATGCTATTAAAACCGGGTGTTCCTGATTCAATAATATACATTCCGGAGCCTAATAATACAACTATAATAAAAATTAAAGTCATAAACACGGCTATTTTATGTAAACTGGCTCTCATTATAGCTGCCAGTGCATAAGCTTCAGATATAAATCGAAATAAACGTAAAACTTTAAACACCCGAAGTAAACGAACAATACGAACCACTTGAATGGTTTGCTTTCCGGTAATGATGAGAGACATAACCGAAGGAAAAACAGCTAAGAAATCTATAATACCAAAGAAACTAAAAATGTATTTTCTTTTATCGGGTGCAGCATAAACACGCAAACAGTATTCAATTAAAAAACAAACAGTAAAAAACCAATCAAGTGAATATAAGATAGCGTTGTATTTCGTATTTATATTCGGCATACTGTGTAGTATTACAGTAGCTATGCTAACCATAATAACCAGCATAAGAGTTATCTCAAATAGCTTTCCTATACCCGTAGCAGCGTTAAAGAGATATTCATTTAAAAACCTTTTAAAACCAATGGCATCACTAATTTTTTGAGAATAATTGATTATCTTTCTAAAACTGTATTTGTCTTTCTTCTCTATATTCATAATATACCGGTTAGGTGTAATTATATAGTTATAGCAGGTGTTTCTGTATAAAGGCTTGATCTATAACTTATCTTACTGCTTATAATTTATTGTTCTGGTGGTGTCTGTTATGGTCGCGTTTAGCCTTTTTCTCCAGGTTTTTCTGAAACTCATTTTGAAGATTAACTCCGGTTTGGTTTGCTATGCAGATAAGTACAAATAACACATCGGCTAATTCCTGTCCCAAATTTTTGTGCTCTTCCGCTTTAAATGATTGTTCCCCATATTGGCGTGACATAATGCGTGCCACCTCACCTACTTCTTCGGTTAATATTGCCATATTTGTAAGTTCGTTAAAGTAACGTACTCCATGGTTATTTATCCATTGGTCCACTTGTGATTGGGCTTCTTCTAAGGTCATTTTATTCGTTTAAAAGGTTCTCTATTTCGTTTTTATAATCGTACTTTAAATCTTCATTAAGTAAATTAAATGCTTTTTCAAGTCGTTCTAATTGGTTATTATAATAGTTATTTATGGTTACGCTCTCATAAATAGAATCATATTTTTGAAGATGTTGGCATATGTGAACAAGGAGTGCAACCTCAATATTTTTATCGGCAGCAAAACGGATGTACTTTTTATTCAACTGAATAATTTTCCGTATTTTTTTTATCTTGTTTTTAAAACTCAGGTTGGGTAGTTCGCTAAAGTGCATATCTGCTTCTGTATTTACCTTTTTAATAAAGGTATCGGGCTGTGCTAATTCAAATAACAAATAACTTAAATGTTCTTTGGTTTCGTTTTTAAACTTAATTAATGTTATGCAAAGTTCAAGCAGTTCTTTATGGTTACGTTCCTGTAGTGCCTCTTTTATTTCTTTTAAGGGGGGTGTTTTCATAAAATAGAGATTTAGGATTTACTTTGGGCAAATAATAATACCCTAATACAAAAATAAAAAACGCCACAAATAAAATTATTTGCAGCGTTTATTTAGAATTTAACACTTCTTATTCAGCCAATACGATAACCTTATTTTTGAGCACTTCAACCACGCCCCCTTTAATATCAAAGGTTTGTACTCCGGCATGGTTAGTAATTTTTATCTTACCTGCTTTTAAAGCGCTTATCATAGGAGCATGGTTATTTAAAACGCCTAATGAACCATCGCTGCCCGGTAAAGTGAGTGCTTTAATTTCTCCTTCAAAAAGTTTTTTATCTGGACTTATAATTTCTAAAAACATGGTATTTATGTTATTTACTTGGATTCGGCTATCAGTTTCTTTCCTTTTTCAATAGCCTCTTCAATAGTGCCAACAAGGTTAAAAGCAGCTTCAGGATATTCATCAACCTCGCCATCCATAATCATGTTAAATCCTTTAATTGTTTCTTCAATAGGAACTAAAACTCCTTTTAAACCTGTAAACTGCTCGGCTACGTGGAACGGTTGCGATAAAAATCGCTGCACACGTCTAGCGCGGTGTACAACCAATTTATCTTCTTCCGAAAGTTCATCCAAACCAAGAATGGCAATAATATCTTGTAATTCTTTGTAGCGCTGTAATATTTCCTTTACACGTTGTGCTGTATTGTAATGAGCATCGCCCAAAACAGCCGGTGATAATATTCGCGATGTTGAGTCTAAAGGGTCAACCGCAGGATAAATACCCAATTCAGCAATTTTTCGGCTCAATACCGTTGTTGCATCTAAGTGGGCAAATGTTGTTGCCGGTGCCGGGTCAGTTAAGTCATCAGCAGGAACATAAACAGCCTGAACAGATGTAATAGAACCTCTTTTGGTAGAAGTAATGCGCTCTTGCATAGCTCCCATTTCGGTTGATAATGTTGGTTGATATCCTACTGCTGAAGGCATACGGCCTAAAAGAGCAGAAACCTCAGCACCTGCTTGAGTAAAACGGAAAATGTTATCAATAAAGAAAAGGATATCGCGACCTCCTCCCTGATCATCACCATCGCGGAAATATTCTGCCATGGTTAGTCCGGAAAGAGCAACACGAGCACGTGCTCCCGGAGGCTCATTCATTTGTCCAAAAACTAAGGCTGCTTTTGATTCTTTTAAAGCATTTTTATCTACCTTAGATAAATCCCAGCCTCCTTTTTCCATACTGTGCTTAAACTCTTCGCCATACTTAATAACGTCTGATTCAATAAACTCGCGAAGCAAGTCATTCCCTTCACGGGTACGTTCTCCTACACCCGCAAAAACAGACAATCCCGAATAAGCTTTAGCAATATTGTTTACCAATTCCATAATCAATACTGTTTTTCCTACACCAGCTCCTCCAAATAATCCAATTTTACCTCCTTTGGCATACGGTTCTAACAGGTCAATTACCTTAATACCGGTAAAAAGCACTTCGGTAGCTGTTGAAAGCTCTTCAAATTTAGGTGCACTGCGGTGAATTGGATAGCCTCCATCATTAGAAACAGTATCAATACCATCAATAGCATCGCCCACCACATTAAACAAGCGGCCCTTTACCTTTTCGCCAGTAGGCATAGTAATTGGGGCACCAAGAGCAGAAACTTCCATACCACGACTTAAACCATCACTACTATCCATAGCTATAGTTCGAACCGTATCTTGGCCAATATGTTGCTGACATTCTAATATTACTTTTTGACCATTGGATTTTGTAATCTCCAAGGCATCTAATATTTGGGGTAATGTTCCATTTTGTGTATCAAAACTTACGTCAACTACTGGACCGATAATTTGCGTAATTTTACCTGTTTGTTTTGTCATTGGGTCTAATTTTTTTTCTGATTTAGATACCGATTTTGTTTAATCGGGCGCAAAAGTACACTTTTTTTGAACAGAATTGTAGTTTTTCTAAAAAATTAATATTAGCAGTTAATGAATTGATTTTGTGTGCATTACTTAAATATTTATATTAAATTTAGCTTGTATTATTCATTTATTAAAAAAACTTTAGTTTGAATGAGTGCGCTTGATTTCTTTAAAAATGAACAAGCTGTGCTTTCAAAAACTTGATGTAATTTATTACCGACCTATTAATTTAAGATTTTATAATATTGCATTCTTTTTTAGTGATATATGCAAAATAAAACTGTTTTAATAACCGGAGGCAGCAGTGGTATAGGGTTGGGAATAGCTCATAGCTTTGCCGGTCGTGGTTATCAGGTAATTATTAATGGGTTAGAAAATAATGGAGCTGAAATTGCCCGTTCCTTAGCAGAGAAATACGGTGTTCGTACTCATTTTATTTATGCTGACATTAGCAATTTTAGTACCGTTGAGAATATGTGCAACGAAGCTTTACAACATTTTGGACAGGTTGAAATATTGGTTAACAATGCGGGTATTCAACATGTTTCGGCCATTGAGCATTTTCCGATAGACAAATGGAATGCAATTATTAATATTAATTTGAATGCTGCATTTTACACCACCCGTTGCCTTTGGGAACAAATGAAGAACACAGCCTGGGGACGGGTTATCAATATTGCATCGGCTCACGGACTTGTTGCTTCTGAGTACAAGTCGGCTTATGTTGCCGCCAAGCACGGCATTTTAGGGTTAACCAAAGCATTGGCTTTAGAGGGGGCGCCCTATAATATTACGGCCAATGCCATTTGTCCGGGTTATGTTAAAACACCTTTAGTAGAAAAACAAATAGCCGATCAGGCCAAAGCGCATGGTATTGCTGAAAGTCAAGTAGTAAGTGATATTATGCTTGTAAAACAACCCGTAAAGGAATTTGTTTCGGTAGAAGCAATTGGTTCTTTAGCGGTATATTTGGCCTCAAATGAGGCCGCCTTAATAAATGGTGCTGCCTTACCTATAGATGGTGCCTGGACTGCACAATAAATAATTTTATGAACTCCGAAAAGAAAAAAATTTCATTAGCCCTACAAGGAGGTGGCTCTCATGGAGCCTTTACCTGGGGTATTTTAGAGCGCTTACTGGAAGAAGACATTTTAGACATTAGGGGTTTGTGTGGCACGAGTGCCGGAGCTATGAATGCTGCTGTTACTGCTTATGGACTGCATAAAGGGGGCACAAAAAAAGCCATTGAGTTACTTGAAACCTTTTGGAAAAGGGTAGCTAACTCTGCTCGGTTTTCGCCCATTCACTCCAATTGGCTTGATAGCTCTTTATATCCCGGAGAGCTGAATTTTTCGCCCGGATTTCATTTTTTTAATTTAATAACCCAAACCCTTTCACCCTATCAATTCAACCCTCTTGATATAAATCCACTTCGTGATATTGTTGTAGATTTAATTGATTTTGACGATTTACAACACAGCAAAGTTAAAGTATTTGCTTGTGCTACCAATGTAAAAACCTGCAAGCCCAAAATATTTAAAGACAAAGAAATTACTGCCGATGCTTTAATGGCAAGTGCCTGTCTGCCTATGCTATACAAGGCCGTAGAAATTAATGGAGAATATTATTGGGATGGTGGTTTTATGGGAAACCCCTCTATTTATCCGCTTATTGACCATACCGACAGTAATGACATTTTACTATTAAAAGTTAACCCCGTAGTTATAAATGATGTTCCGAAAACAGTTGCTGAAATTCAGGATCGTATTAATGACATAAGCTTTAACAGTAGTTTAATGGCTGAAATGCGAATGGTTTATTTTAAAGAAAAGATTTTGAAAATGGGGTATGACTTAAGAGGCCGGCTTCGCAAAATTTATTTTCATAGTATAAGTGCCGATAAGGTTTTGGACGATTTTAGCTTAGCCAGTAAATTTAATGCATCGTGGCATTTTTTAAATATTTTACGTTTAAAAGGTCGTGAAAGTGCCTCGTTATGGATAGATCAAAATTATCAGCATTTAGGGTATCGTTCCAGTATTGATATTAGAAAGGTATTTGTATAAGAAACAACGATAGTAAAGAAAAAAGATGGCTTTTTTTAAACAAAACAACAACCAGGCAGAAATGTCGTTTTTAGAGCACCTAGAGGCTCTGAGATGGCACTTGATGCGTTCGGCAATTGTTATAGTTCTTTTGGCTATTGTAATTTTTTGCTATCGCGAAATCGTTTTTGATAATTTTCTTTTTGCTCCAAAACATCCTGATTTTTGGACTTATAGGATGCTTTGTAAATTAAGCGATTACCTTAGTTTAGGAGACGCCCTGTGTATTAGAGAATTGCCATTTGATTTGATAAACACAGAACTTTCGGGGCAATTTACCATGCATATATGGGTATCTTTTGTGGCCGGTTTTATATTAGCTGCTCCGTATGTTTTGTGGGAAATATGGCAATTTATTAAACCGGCTCTACACGACAAAGAAAAAAAGCACTCCAAAGGTGTGGTGTTTTTTAGCTCTATTTTGTTTTTTACAGGAGTGCTATTTGGTTATTATGTAATTGTCCCCTTGTCTATAAATTTCCTAGCTACATATCAGGTAAGTTCTGATGTTAAAAACATGATCGCTATGGATTCTTTTGTTTCAACGGTAACCACTATTACGTTTGCATCGGGCTTGGTATTTGAATTGCCCATTGTTATCTATTTTCTCACTCAAATAGGTTTAATGGGTCCGGCCTTTATGCGTACTTATCGTAAACATGCAGTAGTTGTTATATTAATTGTAGCTGCTGTAATTACCCCATCTCCTGATATCACTTCGCAACTATTGGTTGCATTGCCTTTATACTTACTTTACGAAATAAGTATTTTCGTAAGCATGTATGTTGAAAAAAAATCACATGTATAAGGTAAAAACCGAGGCTCTTTTAAAAACAGGTACAGTCAAGAGTGGCAACCATATTCTTTAAAAGTATTTGATTGCGCTTATGTGATGTAGAAATGAACTATTTTGGAATAAAAAGAGCCACAATATGTGGCTCTTTTTTTAGTAGCGGGGGCCCGACTCGAACGGACGACCTTTGGGTTATGAGCCCAACGAGCTACCAACTGCTCCACCCCGCAATATCTATGAAAAATGTAATATACTTTTTAAAAGCGGGGGCAAAAGTACAACAAAAATAAATAAATACCAAACATTATTTTAATCTGTTTGTTTTACAGTCTATTATGCGTTTTTGTTGTTGTATCTTTTGTGCAAAACTTTAGAATAATTGGTTTCTGGCAATTAATAATACTTTGAACGCCAATTTTTTCTAAGTAAAACAAATTAAGAGGCATGGTTTTGCTATTATCAATAATAGCCACTTAAATCTAGAAAAACCGAATTTTAAAAACTAAGCTCTTCGTTAGTTTAAGCCCTTATGTTTAATCTTATGACCCATCACCATCAAGCAAATTGCCCAAGCCACCCAGTATGCTGCCTTCTTCTTTACGCCCGCCAGCAGTACCAAACTGTAAGATGCGGCTTGCTAAACGACTAATTGGCAGAGATTGTATCCACACTGTTCCGGGCCCGGTTAGGGTAGCAAAAAAGAGACCTTCGCCCCCAAATAAGGTGTTTTTTATTCCTCCAATAAATTGAATATCATAATTAATCATGCTGGTAAAAGCTACTATACAACCGGTGTCTATTTTTAAAGTTTCTCCCGGTCTTAAGTTTCTTTCCAAAATGGTACCTCCGGCATGCACAAAGGCCATTCCATCTCCTTCCAATTTTTCCATAATAAAACCTTCTCCACCAAACAAACCTGTTCCCAACTTGCGTTGAAATTCTATACCAATGCTCACTCCTTTTGCAGCACAAAGAAAGGCGTCTTTCTGACAAATAACTCGACCTTGCATTTGATATAAATCGAGCGGTATTATTTTACCCGGATATGGAGATGCAAAAGTTACGCGCTTCTTTTCTCTTCCATGATTGGTATATGCTGTCATAAACAAATTTTCGCCCGTAAGTAACCGCTTTCCGGCCGAAAAAAGTTTTCCCATAATGCCACTGTTTTGTTTGCTTCCATCACCAAACATCGTTTCCATTTGAATTTCATTATCCATCATCATAAAACTGCCCGGTTCGCCTACTACTGTTTCTTGAGGATCTAACTCAATTTCTACACATTGCATTTCTTCGCCAAAAATGCGATAATCTAACTCGTGATTTGATTTCATTTTTTTAAATTTTTTTTGCAAAAATAAACTATTTTATGAAGAAATTTTTAACCCAAATGCTACAATAGAAAAAAAATAGTGACTTAGTGCACTTGCCCCAGTAAACTTTAAAATCAATTCAAAACCGTACCAAAAAATAATTGCCTTTTGTTAGTTCAAATTTCAATTATTTTTCTTATCTATGCACAATCATAATTAATGTGCACATTGCATTAAATATATTTGTTTGTTGGTTATAAAATGCCCAACCCGAAAACAAACAACCGCAAGTTTTAATGGTGATGCAACATCGTTTTTAAAAAAAGTATCTTAATTATTATTGCTCAGCTAATTTTTATGAAACAGCTCTGTTATAATTTTAATTAAATAAATGGTGTTATAGCAATAAAGCTTATTTTATTTAATCATTAAAACAATTTATAGAAATGAAAAATTTTACTACTTTTAATCCAGCAAAGCCCATTTTTAACGGCAGCAAAAAGCAGCATAACATCGCTGTGAGCATCTTTAAACACCCTCATGGGGGGGGGGTAAGGAAACTAAAAAAGATACTTCTTCCGTTTCTTTTTAGCTTATTTATTGTAAGTTCGTCTAACGCAACTTGCTATCATTATACTTGGTTTTATCCTTCTATGTCAAATATTGAAACAATTTGTGCCTCAGATACTGTAACAATGTATGCTGATATTTGTGACGAGTATGCTGCTCCAGATGGTTCTCCTATTAATTTGTATTGGTTTGCTGCAATTGCTGGTGGTGGAACTCCTTTTTCAATCGGGACAAGTAATGTGATTTTAGGAAATACTAATACCTATACTTTTACAACAACTGCATTTAGTACACCCGGTGTATATGAGATTTGGTTTAATGATAACAATAATCCGAATATATCACAAAGTGTGAATGTTGCCACTTTATACGTTCTGGCATCGGCTCCTGTCGGAAATTTTATTCCGCCTTATGTTGGATGCGAGAGTTATACAAATGTATATTTTAATTTTGACCCATCAACAGTACCTTTAGACCTTAGTAATTCAACAATTGACTTTGGAGACGGAAATGGTTTTCAAACTTTAACACAAAGTATGTTCAACCTTCTTACCAACCCTGCAGTTGGATTAAATCCATATTTCAATGCAGGTACTTATACAGTAACCCTCAATTTAAGCAATGCTTGCGGAACTACACAGTTTACACAAAATTACACGGTGCATGATGTTATACCTGTTTTAACAAATAACATAACTATTTGCGAAGGCACTGCTATTGTTAACCTAAGCGCATCTGTTCCGGTAGGAGCAAGTGTTGAATGGTTTCAAAATGGCAATTCATTAGGAATAGGAAATCCGCTTAACATAGCAGCACCAAGCAGCACTACTACATACTCAGCACTTGCTTCTTTTACCGGTGGGTGTAGCGGAAACGCAAATTTAACAATTTCGGTTATTGCTGAACAAACTATTGAAATAGCAGGCAATACCAGTAACTGCAATGGTAATACAAGTACATACACCATTGCTAATCCTATAAATGGTGTTACTTACTATTGGACTGTAACAGGTGGAACTTCTAATACTAATATTGGCAACCAAATTATTATTACTTGGAATCCTAACACCTGGCCGGGCTATGGAACTGTTGAAGTAACAAGCAATCAAAGTTTTCCTTGTTTGCTACCCGGCTATTTATATGTGGAGCCTTGCTGTGCCAATGGTACAGAATATACTTTTTTTGCCAGCGGTTTTGAAGATGATAACAACGCCACAAATGATATTTACCTGAGTCAGATTTTTGGTAATTTATTGCCAACCAACAATGTACTTAGTCCCGGGTTTTCTGTATCCAATGGGTCGAGTATAAGCGGACCATATAACAATGTGGTATTGGGTGGAAACGTTGTGGTTGATATGAATTTAACAATTACAAGCAATATAATTGTTGAACTATTACCGCAAACATCAATATATGTAATGCCTAACTGCACATTAACTATAGAAAATGGCTCGGTGCTTAAAGCAGCCTGCAAAGAAATGTGGAAAGGAATTACAGTAGCCGGTGGCGCAGCTTTAAAGT
>CAUJCU010000005.1 GCA_963169745.1 Bacteroidota bacterium | reverse complement strand
CAAATTCTATTCAACTATTTTCACTGCAAAATCATTTGAGCGCAAAACTTGTCCTAAAGGGTATTTTGAATACTAATTCTTGACAGCTCCAAATTGTTACTTTTCATTCATAATTTTGGGCAAACTAAAAACTGACAGCTTGAAAACTAAAGACCTGAAAACGACATCTATCATGACGGAATTTCCATCTGAAAGCTCCAAATCGTTATCTAAAGACTCGAAACCTGCATCTGAAACCTCCAAATTAATATCTAAAATCTCCAAGACAATATCTGAAAGCTCGAAATTGGTATCTAAAATATCTAAACCGAATTCTAAAATGACAATATCAAAAACTAAAAGATCCAGACGACCTTAGAGAATTAAAGTGGTATCATAATTAAAAGTTAGAATAAAACATACCGCCCTTAATTGCAAGTGCCTTTTATTTTAAGCCTTGTGGCTAATTGGTAGCTTATAACACGGTGTAGGCACTAAGCGGGTGTTCATTGCAAATTTTGTAGTTCATATTTCTTTAGTAAGTTTGCTGTAGGTCGAAAGTTAAATACTCCGCAAACCTCGCTCAGCGCCTACACCGAACCCGATATAAGCACGTTTTTTCGTTTTGCTTTCAACCCAATAACTAAAAAACACCTTAGTTATCGTTTATTAAATACCGGCTGTTTATTTAATTTCGGGGATGGCCTCAATAAGCTTTTGTGTATAGCTTGATTGGGGATGAAAGTACAATAAATCAGCTTCGTTCATTTCTTCTATTTTACCTTGTTTCATAACCATAATTTTATCACACATATACTTTACTACTGATAAATCGTGCGAAATAAAAATGTATGTAAGCTGAAACTCATTTTTTAGTTCGTTAAGCAAATTAAGCACCTGTGCTTGTACCGAAACATCAAGTGCCGAAACAGATTCATCACAAACTACAAATTGGGGTTCTACTGCTAAAGTTCGGGCAATACCTATTCTTTGTCTTTGCCCGCCTGAAAACTCATGTGGATATCTATTAAAGCATTGTTCATTAAGTCCAACTCGATATAATAACTGCATTGCTTTTTCACGGGCCTCTACTTTATTATTAACAATACCATGAACCAACATAGGCTCGGTAATCGTTTGACCAATAGTTAAACGCGGATTTAAAGAAGAATAAGGGTCTTGAAAAATGAGTTGCATTTTTTGTCGTAAAGCCCGCATTTCATCTTTTGTAAGCTCAAGTAAGTTATGATTATTATAAATAATTTTTCCTGAATGAGGCTCAATTAACCGCAATATACTGCGACCCAATGTAGATTTTCCACACCCCGATTCGCCAACAAGGCCTAATGTTTCTCCTTTATAAACATTAAAACTAACCCCATCAACCGCCTTAACTGTTTTAACCTCTGGTTTTAGGAAGCCCTTTTTTGAAGTAAAATAAACAGCAAGGTTTTGTACTTGTAGTAAAGGTTCAGATTCATATAGCTTCCGGTGCTTCTCAATTCGTTGATGTTGGTCAATTAAAATCTGCTTTTTAGGGCTATTTTCGTTATTTAAAAAATCTGAAACAGTCCATAATTTTTCTGGACGATTATGTGTTGGAGGTTTGCTGGCCAGTAAACCTCTGGTATAGGAATGTTGCGGCTGATGCAGTACATTATGAGCACTCCCCTGCTCCACAACAGCACCCCGGTACATTACCATAATATGTTGTGCAACTTGTGAAATTACTCCCAAATCGTGCGATATAAATATCATTCCCATTTGAAACTCTTTTTGTAATTCGTGGAGTAGGTGCAGTATTGATTTTTGAACCGTTACATCAAGCGCTGTTGTTGGCTCATCAGCAATCAGTAATTGCGGTTTACAGGCAATAGCCATGGCAATCATAACTCGTTGCTTTTGCCCGCCTGAAAGTTGATGCGGATATGCCCCATATATTTGTTCGGCACGAGGAAGTAGTACTTGATTAAATAGTTGTATGGTTCTTTTTTTAGACTCTAAGGTATCTAAATTTTCATGTAGCTGTAACACTTCAGAAACTTGCCGACCACAGGTAAGTACCGGGTTTAATGATGTCATAGGCTCCTGAAAAATCATGCTTATTTCGTTTCCCCTAACTTTTTGGAAATCTTTTTCAGTGAGTTTGTCTAAGGAGAGAATTTGGTTTTTTTTATTTCTGTAGTGCAAAGCGCCACAGTTCATATTACCTTGTGGTGGCAGTAAACCCATAACAGCTAGTGAGGTAACAGATTTTCCAGAGCCGCTTTCGCCAACTATACCCAGTGTTTCGCCTTTTTTAATTTTCATGCTTAAATCCTGAACAGCATGTACTTTATTGCTTCCTGTACTAAAGCTAATATTCAGGTTGTTAATTTCAAGCAGCAGCGATGAATCCATTTACAGTAAATAACTTACAAATAATCTATACTATGTTCATCAAAGGTTAAATCGCCTTTCATTTTTAAATAAAGTAAGGCTAGTGTTATTACATCTCGTTGACAATAATCAACAATTCTTTTCACATTTTTTTCGGTATAGTAAACCTCAGCAACTTTGCTTCCGTCAATATCATCTTTAGGTGATTTTATTCCAAAAATATGCGCAAGCAGTTCCAATGATGTAAAGTTCTTATAATCGCCAAACTTCCACATTTCAAGTGTATCAATGTGGTTTACTTCCCATGGTTTTTTGCCTGATAAATTAAGGATATCGGGAACAGGAAGTGAATTTACCAACATTCTCCGAATGAGATAAGGGAAGTCAAATTCTTTTCCATTATGGGCACATAATGTAAGTTGTTTTTTTTCTTGTGTTTGTTTCTTTAAATGTTGAATAAACTCTTGCAATAACTCCTTTTCATTGTCTCTGTAGAACGATTTTACATGAAACTGATATTGGTTATTTTGAAGCGTAATAAAGCCCGTTGAAATACAAATTATCTTACCAAATTCGGCATAAATTCCAGCTCTTGAGTACACACTTTCAGCTGTTTCTCCGGCAGGAACTATAAACCGAGCTTTTTTATCCCATAAGTATCTATCATATTCCGGAGCTTGGTTATAATTTTTATACTGTGGCACCGTTTCAATGTCCAAAAAGCAAATTTGATTGGGTTTTATTATCTCCATACCGTAGTTTTTAAAGTATCATTACGCCTTTTTTATTTAAAATTGGAATTGTTGTAAAATTATTTTCGGTAATACTTTCGGCTAAAAAAACATAGCGCTTATCATACATTTTATGATTTAGATAAAAACTAAGCCAATATTCGTTATTAACCCCAAAAACAGCTTCAATAATAGGCTCAATTTTGATAAAAGATTGTGGCTCTACCACATCTAAAAAGTGCCTTAAAGTTGATGTTTTTACTTTTTCGTCATCAATTATCCCATATCCTGTTGAAGTTACTAAAACACCCTCAATGGCTTCCTCTTTTAAATTGATTAAATAACTGTTCCAAACGTCTTTATCAAGTTCATTTTTTTCACGTACAATAGCTATAGCAATATTCTCGACTTTTAATTCCGGTATATCTTTTATCATAATTAGTGTTTCTCATTTTTGTTATTCAAATCTAGAGCTGCATCAATGTACGAATATAAATCTTTAGGATGATCATCAATTTTTTCGTTGCTGCGCTTATATCCCAATCTAACTAATAAAAGATTGTTGTCGGGTATGGCCACTATATACTGGCCTAAAATTCCTCTTGCATAATACATATCCATTCCTTTATAATTCAATAACCACCAACTATAACCATAACGTTTATTGGGCTTATTATCTTCATCAAGTATAGGTGCGGGGATAATAGATTCCTGTACATAGCTTTCAGGCACAATTTGTTGACCATACCAATTTCCATGGTGCATGTAAAGCGAGCCTAATCGGGCAAAATCACGAGCATTACTGTTAAAACAACAATATGCTTTTTCAACTCCTCCTTTATGATCTAAGCTCCAATAGGCACTTTTAGAGGCGCCCAAAGGTTTCCACAATTTTTCTGAAGCATACTCACTGATATTCATTCCTGTAGCCTTTTCCAAAACAAAGCAAAGCAACTCGGTGTTCCCACTTAAATATTTAAAAACCTTTCCGGGTTCTTCGTTTAATTTATAGTTCATGGTTAATTTCCGTATGTCTGAACCATAATAAGCTTTAGCAGGATAGGCAAAGGGATTAACATAATCTTCATCAAAGTTTATTCCCGAACTCATAGTTAGTAAGTGTCGTACCGTAAGTTTTGCATTATTTCCTGTTGTAAACTCTGGCAAAAAATCACCTACCGGTTGGTCAACACTTTTAATTTTCTTTTCATAAATAGCTATACCCGTAAGTATGCTAACAAAGGTTTTAGCCATGCTGAAGGAGTTGGTAATTGAGGCTGTTCCTCCTTCATTCCAATATTCTTCATAAAGCAACGAATCATTTTTAATTACCAAAAAAGATAGGGCCTTATAATGCTCTAGTTCCTGACGAGACTCTGGACTTAAAGTAAGTTTGTTATAATTTTTAGATAGAGGCCAGGCAATTTCTTTTCCTGCCTTAATTTCACGATTTTCAAAAATAGCGTATTCTGTAGGCGAAGGGCCACTTCGGCCTTTAAAATAGGTATTTTGAAGGCCTTTGTACAAATAGGTATTACCGGTTATCAAAATAGCTGCATTGAGTACTAGCAGTAGTATTAAAAACCATTTAATAAATTTAGAAATTGCTTTCATAACAAGATCATTAACTTTTTATGAATAAATTAAGCATATATTTTATACTCTTTGGTTTACATGAATAATAGCATCATTGGGCATATCAGATTCTATCATGCCATCTTTTAGTCGGATAATACGATGAGCATGACGAGCAATATCTTCTTCATGAGTAACCACAATGATGGTATTTCCCTTTTGATGAATTTCTTCAAATAATGCCATAATTTCTATTGATGTTTTGGAATCAAGGTTTCCCGTTGGTTCATCGGCCAATATAATGGCAGGATTATTAACCAAGGCCCTAGCTACGGCTACACGTTGGCGTTGCCCTCCTGAAAGCTCATTAGGGCGGTGTTTAACCCGATTGGCCAATCCCACATTTTCAAGTGCTGCAAACGCTTTTTGCTCCCTTTCCTCTTTCCCAAGTCCAGCATAAATCAATGGTAAAATAACATTTTCTAATGCTGTTGATTTAGGCAATAAATTAAATGTTTGAAAAATAAAGCCTATTTCTTTGTTCCGTATCGCTGCTAAATTATCATCGTTCAACAAACTTACATCTGTATTGTTTAATATATATTGTCCGGAGCTGGGTGTGTCTAAGCAGCCTAAAATGTTCATTAATGTTGATTTTCCAGAGCCACTAGGCCCCATAAGTGCCACGTATTCGTTTTTTTTTATTTGTAAATTAATACCCCGTAGTGCTTGTATTTCTTCAGATCCAAGGCTAAAAGAACGTATAATATTATGTAATGATATAACTTCGGACATAAAAACATTGTAGTTTGAGTAAAGGTACATTTTTTATTTATAAAAAACACTTGTGGATCCCTAGTGTATTTATTAATAATCTGTTGGTTAATAAAAACTATTTTTATAATATTGTATAACTAAACAAAAAAAAAATGAAAAAAATTCTATTTACTTTTATAGTTATATTGCTCGGTGCCGGAGTAGCAAACATAACTAAAGCTGCTTGTGGAACCGGACAATCAGAAATAATAATAAACATTGTACCCGATAACTGGCCTACCGAAACATCTTGGAATTTAAAATTAACAGATGGTACCATTATAGCCTCTGGAACTTATAACAACGATACGATTTGTATTCCATCTGGCAGTTGTGCAATTTTTACCATATTAGACTCTTATGGTGATGGTATTTATACTCCTGGTGGATATTGGCTTTACCTAGATGGAGCATTGGTTTCAACCGGATCCTCTTTTGGTTTTAGTACAAGCATTCCCTTGTCTTGTCCTCCAGGAAGCCATTGTACAAACACCTTACCCCTTGCCTTGGGTACATATAATGCTGATTTTGATGAAACTTGGTACACATACACCTGTACATTAACCGGTCTTTATGAGTTTAGCACGTGTGATTCAAACATTTGTAATACCGGAATTTGGTTGTATTCTAGCTGTATAGGTAATTACCCCGAAGATGCTACCGGAACCTATGCCTATAATGATGATTATTGCTTACAACAATCGCGTGTGTTAACTCCTTTAATTGCCGGGCATACTTATAAAGTTCGCATTGGCGATATTCAAAACGACTGCAATGCAGCTATTAATTTTACCTTCTCTTATATGGGACCAATTACCGGCTGTACCGATCCGGCATCATGTAATTTTAACCCCAACGCTACTGTAGATGATGGTAGTTGTATTTATTACCCCAATCCGCTTTGTCAAGGACCTGATTTAGCCCTTGATTCCGTTTCATTTGTTAATTCATTAATGTTACAAACAGTAGAAGCGCAACCTTGTGATGTACAAGAAGGTTGCTTAGTAGCCTATGGAACTCGTAAAGTTATTCGCTTTACTTCAAAAATAAATAATTTGGGAACTTTAGATTATTATTTAGGAAATGTATCTACACAACCCGGTATGTTTAATACCAATAACTGTCATGGTCATGCCCACTATGAAGGCTATGGAGATTATCGTTTGTATGATGTTAATGACAATATTTATCCGGTAGGTCATAAAAATGGGTATTGTGTTATGGATTTATGCGGATTTGGTCAATACAATTGTGGAAATATGGGGATAACAGCAGGTTGTTATGATGTTTATGGGGCTGGCACTCAATGCCAATGGGTAGATATTACTGATGTACCTACAGGCGATTACAGGCTTGCCATAATTATTAATGCCCTGCATTTGCCTGATGCTTTTGGTCATCAGGAAACAAACTATGTAAATAATGCTATGCAGGTATGTATTCATATTGAACAAGATTCTATTAATGGTCCTAGTTTTAACCTATTACCTAGCTGTACTCCTTTTTTAGATTGTAATGGTGTTCCGGGTGGTGAGGCGGTAGTAGATTGTAATGGTATTTGTGGTGGATTGGCCTTAGGTGGTGATCGTCAAAATGATACTTTATTAACCAATGCCGATATTCAGGTTTATTTGAATGATTTCGGAAACGGCATTAATATTACTTCGCCTTGTGTTGATATTAGTGGAAACGGTGAAGAGTCTATATATGATGCTGCTTTAGCAAAATGGTGCAGTAGGAACTCCTATATTTTATACCCGGGAGCCAGTCCGCAGTATAATTGCAATTTCCCTCGTAATATTATTAACCCCAATGAGCCAACTTCTTTAGAAATTGTAAATGTAAATTTAGCCGGTGGTTATTTAGATATTAATATTGGGCACTCTAACTCTGATGTAACTGCATTTCAGTTTAGCATAAGTGGAATTTATATTCAAAGCGTTGTTAGCCTGGTGGATCCAATAGCCTTTCCGGTTGAATTAGGGTTTAATCCGGCCACCAACTCTATTTTTGGTATTTCACTTCAAGACTCCTCAATAGAAAGAACCATTACACCACATGGATTGGTTCGGGTATATTTTTCGGGGGTTAACCAAAATTGGATTTGTATTAGCCAAATTGTAGATATTGTAAATTCAAATGGAGAAAGAACAGTAACCAGTATTGCTGGTTCGTGCTTTCCGGCAACTATTACTGAAACCATTGATGCTGATAATGTATTTTATTTTCACTTAGTGCCTAATCCGGCTAAAGATGATGTAAATATTTTAATTCAAAACTTAGCTGGAAAAAATTTGATGGCTTCTTTGTTTGATTATTCGGGTCGTGTTATTAAAGAGTTTCAAATAGATGCTCACCAAACCAAACAAAATTTTTCAATTGCCGATTTAAGTCAAGGGATTTATTTTGTTAGAATTGGAAACGATAGCTTTTATCGAATTGAAAAATTAATAAAACAATAGGTCTAAATATTATATTCTCTTTCATCAAAAAAGGCTGTCTTTTCAAGACAGCCTTTTTTGATGAAAATTCTGTTTTTATGTAAATATTATTTTACTCATCGCTAAATCTAAAATATGGTTTCATTTTAAGCAGGAAAACATCGGTAACTGCCATACATTTTTTTAAATCAGACAGTTGTTTGTATTTACCATGCGTGTTTCTATAATTTATTATGGCAGTAGCTACATTATAGGTAATATAGGGGTGTTTGCTTAAATCATATACGGTACAAGTATTAATATTAATTGTTTTAATTGACAGCGTGTCAATGGTTAAATGGCTTTTAAGTTTATGAAAATTAGCGGTATCAATATTTTCTATTTCATATATCTGATTTAGATAAACAAAACCACCCAAAGCTTTTTTATATCGCATTAGTTTTTCAATAGTAAGAGAGTCTATGAGCTCTAATTGCTTTAAATTCTTTTTGTTAATGGTATTTATTTCAAAACTTAGTGATTGAATAAATTTTTGTTTTTTAATCAATAATTTTTCAGGGGTAGTTTCAGCGTTCTCTTCTTTCGAAAAAGTATTATTTGGTACGTCAATTTTATTAGCTTGGGGTAGTTCAATGTAGGGAATAAGCTCACTCCATAATGTTTGATTTACGGCTCTTATTTTTAGTACTTCTTCAGGGTAGTCTATATAACCACCGTTTTCAAAATATTTACGTAATGATTTAATTTGGTTCTTATTTAATCCTAAATCACGCCAACCCGCATCATCCAGTGTGTTTGGATTGAACATAAATCTTTTAGGTGCATTTTTGTTTTGTGCAGTTCTAATATCATCGTTAACTAAATCTTGTATTTTTTCCTTATATTCAAGAAAGTTATCTGAAGTTACAGAGTCTAATAAATGGGGATTTATTGCTATCGGTTCGGTATGTTTGTGAGAAAAGGGATTGTAAAAATTTAAGCTGTACAAAATAATAAGTTGCAGCATTAAAATAAGAATCAACAAAAAAATGCCTTTTTGCCCTCGCTTTTCAAATGTAAAAAAGTCTTTTAGCTGTTTTCGCATTAAACTGCTCTTTCAGCAAAAATAAAAAAAACATTACGTTTTCAAAATAAAACGGCTACTTCTCATCAATAGAGCTTTCTTCTTTAACTTTAATTCCGTCAATTTTTATTTCTTTGTTATCACGATAAAGTATTGTGGTATAAAGTAATCCTTCGGTATCATATTTGCGCCAATTACCTTCTTTGTTGCCCATCAGGTATTCGCCTTCTTCTTTGGGTTTGCCATTATAATAATAATAAACAAACTTCCCATTTTCGAGCCCGTCAATATAAGTTCCTTCTTCAGCTTGTTTCCCATTTCCATTGTAAAAGGTTTTCCATTTTCCATAACGATTACCTCCTTTGTATTCGCCTTCATATCGCATATCTCCATCATTGCTTACCCAAAATCCTTCCTTTTCACCATCACTAAAAACACCTTTGGTAACAATTTCACTACTGTCAGTATATTCAATCATTTCTCCTTCTGGCAAGCCTTTAATAAAGCTTTCAGATCTTAATAAATTTCCGCTTTCATAAAACCATTTCCAATCTCCTGTAGGTTTATTGTCTTTTCCATATTTGCCGCGTTGTTCAACTTTTCCGTTTGAATAGTAATAAACCCATTCTCCAATTTTTTTATCATTACTATATTCCCCTTGTGCTTTTAGCTCTCCTGTAATATAATACTCTTTCCATAAACCTTGTTTATATCCTTTTTCATCATAAATTCCTTCACCTATTTTGTAGCCGTCCTTATATAATTCACTTCCTATAATTACACCTTCTTCGCTAAATCTTCTTGTAAATCCTTCTGGGTATCCTTCTTTATAAGTACCCGAACTTTTCTTTTTGCCCGATTCATAATATGTATTTACAACATCTAATTTAACCAATTCGTCCACATTTTCCTGTAATACACCATCTATATATTTTTCTGCTTTAACCAAATTACCATCGGGCTCAAAAATTTTTAAATAACCATCTAATTTATCATCTCTATAGCGCATTTCTTTTTTAACAACACCGTTAGGGTAAAATTCTTTCCATAATCCTTGTTTTCGGTTTAGTTTGTCTTTTCGGTTTATTTTTTCATCGCGGGCAATAAAGCCATTTTTGTATTGTGTTATGCTTTGTATTAAACCATCGGGTAAATATTCTTTACCTATACCATTTTCTTTGCCGTTTACAAATGGAATTTCCTTATAGCGTATGTTTTCTTTTCTAAAATAAGTTATTCCGTTTCTAACATCATCTTTAAATGTATCTTCAGAAATAATAAAACCTGTTTCGGTGTCATAAACTGTTTTTATACCATTCTTTTTTCCATCTATATATTCATAACTTAAACTCAGTTTTCCCTCTTCATTATAAAATTTCCAAAGGCTATCTAACTGTGCATTTTTTCTATTTCCTTCCGATTTAATAATACCATTTTCATAAAAAGTTTTCCAGTATCCATCAGGTTTTCCATTTTTAATATACCCTTCACTGCTCACTCTTCCGCTGGGATATTTATATTGCATAAAACCATCTTGACTCTTGTCTTCTTGTGCTCTTAAAGTAAGCACACTAAAAATCAATAGCAGGACTAAAGTGTTTTTAATAAAAATGAATTTTTTTAACATAAAAAATACGGACTTATAACCCAAGTTGTTTTGATAGGTCTAACATACGCAAAATTGACTTTTCTGCTTGTTTTCGGAGTGATTCTTCCATAGTAATTTCTGGAGTTTCGTTTTTCATACATGAGAGTAATTTCTCTAATGTATTTAATTTCATATAAGGGCAATTATTGCAAGCACAACTATTGTCGGGAGGTGCAGGAATTAAAATTTTATTAGGTGCACGTTTTGACATTTCGTGTAAAATACCCGGTTCGGTTGAAACTATAAATTCTTTTTTATCGCTTTTTACCACATAATTAAGCAGTGCCGATGTACTTCCTATAAAATCAGCCATATCTAAAACAACTTCTTCACATTCCGGATGTGCAATAAGTACAGCATCAGGATGTTCATGCTGCAGTTGTGTTATTTTTTTTGATGAAAATATTTCATGAACAATACAGCTTCCATTCCACAAAAGCATATCTCGCCCGGTTAATTTGTTTATATATTTTCCCAAATTTTTATCGGGTGCAAAAATAATAGCTTGCTCGGGTGGTAAACTATTTACAATTTGAACAGCATTACTGCTCGTACACACAATATCTGTAAGAGCTTTTATTTCGGCCGAACAGTTAATATAACTAATTACCAAATGATCAGGATGTGCTTCTTTAAACTTCTTAAACTCTACTGGTGAACAGCTGTCTGCTAAGGAGCATCCGGCTTCTAAATCGGGTAAAACTACTTTTTTCTCTGGACATAAAATTTTGGCTGTTTCAGCCATGAAGTGAACCCCGGCAAAAACAATCATATCTGCTTCTGTTTTGGCAGCTTGTTGTGATAATCCTAAACTATCTCCTATATAATCAGCCACATCTTGTATATCACCTTCTTGATAGTAATGGGCTAAAATAATTGCATTTTTTTCCTTTTTCAGTCGTTCTATTTCTTCAAAAATATCAGTTGTTGCTTGTTCCATAATTCTTTACCTTTGATTAATACTGATTTCAAATATCAGTCAAAATTTGCACTTGGTCAATTTCATTTTTTTGCACTTGCAAACAGTATATTAAATTAATATAAATAAATATTCTTTTTAAAAAATATATATTATTGTTATTAGCTTGTTAATTGTGTTGATTAGTATTTTGATTTTGGTGTGTAAATGTAACTTTTAAAAAAATTATAACACTTTATAAACGCTTAAAAATAAGCTAAAATATTTTAAATCAGCTTTTGAAGCCTTTTATTAACAAGTTGTTTATTTTAATTTATAATGATAGTTGTTGTTATATTATTGAATAATTTTTGTGAATTATGCTGTTTATTTTTTTAGGTAAATAAGCCACTTTTTTTATTGTTTTATTTATTCCATTTTTCATACAAACACTTATTCCTTTTTTGCAACTCTAATTATTACATTCAATCTTATTTTATCAACAGCTATTAACAGTAAAACTGTGTATAAATCATAAATAAATACAATAAATTGAATATCAATATATAACAAAAATGATGCTAATTAGTATAAAATAATAAAGAGTATTTAAGCATACCAATTATTTTAGTGAAGCAGTACTTTCTATAATTTATATTTAAGGTTTAAATGCTTTTCGTTAAATATTATAGATTACTTATAACTTTGTACTATAAAAAATAAAGCAAAGCCCTATGACAATAGCAATTGGAGCCGATCATGCCGGATATTTGGCAAAATTAAAACTTATCGAGTTTTTAAAAAATAAACAAATAGAATATAAAGATTTCGGAACTCATTCTACCGATAGTGTTGATTACCCAGATATTGCCCATCTTGTTGCACAAGCAGTAGAAAATAAAGAATATACATTCGGTATTTTATTTTGTGGCAGCGGACAAGGGGTAAATATAACAGCTAATAAACATCAGGGTATTCGTTCTGCATTGTGTTGGACAAAAGAAATAGCAGTACTTAGCAGACAACATAATGATGCTAATATTTTAGCTCTTCCGGCTAGATTTTTAACCGAACAAGAAATAATGACTATTGCTGAAGCTTTTTTAAATTCTCCCTTTGAAGGTGGAAGACACCAAATAAGAACGGCCAAAATACCTTGTTCTTAATTATTAATGTTAATTTACAGAATATGAAAAAACAAGAATTTATTCAAAAGGCTACATCCCATATACATAATCCCGAAAATATTAAAAATACGGATGCTAAAAAAGTTCAAATTGATAAACGTATGGCCTTAGCAAAAACATATTTTGAAAATTATGAATTAGCAACTTTACGAGCATCTTATTTAAAATATAAAGCACTTGAAAATAGTGATAAATTGCTGACTAATTTTGAATATGACTTAAATAACACAAAAGTAAAAGTTAGTTGGGCAACAGATTCACTTGATGCCATAAAGGAAATATATCAAATTGCAAAACAACATCAAATCCCTGTATGCTTTGATAATAGTGATATTGTAAAGGAATTAATACCCCATTTTTCTAATGATGTACAAGTATTTGAAAAAACAAATAATCTTAATTCATCATTTATTGCCCTAACCAAAGCCGATTTTATATGTGCTGACAGCAGTAGCATAATTTGTCTAAATCAAGACAATCAAACTAAAAAAATACAAGCTCTAGCTCAAGTACAAATTTTTGTTTGTGGTATTGATTCAGTTCTGCAAAGTTTTAATGAAATTGAATTAATTGCTGCATTACAAAGCACAAATAAATATGGTGAACCCATACATTCCAATATAAACATTTATAATGGGAATAAAATTAACGATAATGATGTTTTAGAGGAAGATTTGTATGTTATTTTACTGGATAATGGACGTTCGCAATTATTGGCCGACTCAGAACAACGTGAAGTACTTAATTGCATTCATTGTGACTCCTGTACCAGAGCCTGTCCAGTAGCATTACATGCCGGTATTGAAGCCTATGGAACCGTATATACCGGACCGTATGGTTCATTAGTGAGCAATGCTATTGAAAATAATAAAGAATACACTCATTTAGTTTTTGCATCGACCCTCGATGCTAAAATTAACGAAGTTTGCCCTATGCGTATTAACCTTACGGCTTTTATAAATTACAGCCGTAGAAATGCAGTTAAAAACAAGCTCCTTTCTAAAGCAGAAAATATGACTATTTACCTTTGGAAAAATGCAGTTATGAAAAGAAGCAATATGGATAAAGGGAACGCAAAAATAAAATCGTTTTTGCTAAAACAAATATTCCGAAAAAACTGGGGAGATAAGCGTGAAATGCCTATTTTTAGTACAAAATCATTTAATCAAATTTGGCGCGAACGAAAAGAACCTAAGCTATAAATCTTAATTACTCATATTGCTCTCTTTTTACTAAACAACCAAACTATTTATATGAAATATTTTTTTACCCTTTTATTGTTTCATATCGTTTCTATACAGCTTTGGGCACAAACAACTATAAAAGGAAACATTGCAGACGAAGTAAATAATGAACCCCTTATTGGAGCTACAATTCTTATTAAAGAAACGGGGCAAGCAGCTGTTGCTGATATAGACGGAAATTTTAAAATAGAAACCACACATTCATTACCACTCACTTTAGCAATTTCGTTTTTAGGATATAACACTCGTGAAATTGAAATAAAACAACCAACCGAAAAAATTAAAATTAAACTGAGCTCTAGTGATGTGACTCTTAAAGCCGTAGAAGTTACAGATATACGAATTAGTGAAAAGCAAAAACAAGCCGCTTTAACGGTTGAATCAATGGATTTGATTGCGATAAAAGAAGTAGCAGGAGGTAATTTTTACGAAGGTTTGGCCAATATGAAAGGTGTTGATATTAATGCAGCCAGCTTGGGTTTTAAAGTAATTAATACCCGCGGTTTCAATAGCACTTCGCCTGTTAGAACACTGCAACTTATTGATGGGGTTGATAATCAATCACCTGGATTAAACTTTTCGTTGGGTAACTTTTTAGGAAGTTCAGATTTAGATGTTTTAAGGGTTGATATAATTGCCGGGGCAAGCAGTGCTTTTTATGGCCCCAATGCCTTTAACGGAGTAATTAATATGACTACTAAAAGCCCTTGGCAGTTTCCGGGTTTAAGTGTATCAGCAAAAATTGGAGAACGTAATTTGAATGAGTATGCTATTCGTTGGGCTGATGTTATTACAAACAAAGCAGGAAAAGAGAAATTTGCTTATAAATTAAACATATACTCATTGCAAGCCAATGATTGGGAAGCTACTAACTATGATCCTACCATTGATTCAAAAACCGGAAAAAATAATTTTGGAGGCTATGATGCAGTAAATATTTATGGCGATGAAGCTTTGTCAGGAAGTAATGATTACACCAGTTATGGAAATCAAATTAATTATCCGGGTTTAGGGGTAATATACCGCAGTGGATATAAAGAAGATCAATTAGTTAATTATCAAACCAACAATATTAAAACACAAGCCTCATTGCATTATATGCTTACCGATAAAATAGAAGTTATTACGGCAGGTAATTTTAGCAAAGGAAATACTATTTATCAAGGCGATAATCGCTATGCATTGCGCGATATTCAATTTTATCAGACAAGAGCAGAGATAAAACAAGAAAATAAATTTTTTGTAAGAGCTTATCTTACCGGTGAAGATGCCGGAAACAGCTATGATATTGTGCAAACAGCATTTAAAATAAGTACAGCAAGTAAACCGGATATCGACTGGTTTAAACGTTACCAGCAGTATTGGGCCAGCAACGTGCGTAATAATATTCGTGGAATACCAGGATTTCCTAAACTTCCGGGAGTAGGTGTAGTTTATGACACCGCTTTTGCTAATACCTTGCTTGGTCAATACTCCGACTTGCTCGATGCGTTTCATTTTGCTGCCCGAAATTATGCGAATGGTTCTACTATAACTTATCCTTATGCCGAGTTTGAACCGGGGAATCCAACTTTCGACTCCATATATAAAGACATAACCTCCAGAAGATTTAATGAAGGTGGATCTAAATTTTATGATAAATCTAAATTAATTCATGTGGCTGCTGAGTACAAGTTTACTCCAAAATGGTTGGATATTACTATAGGAGGAAATTTTCGGAAATTTATGCCCCTCTCCAAAGGCACCATATTTAGAGATACACTTATTAATCGTTACGACACCCTGCCCGGAAAAAAAATTAACGATATGGCTGCATTTCGTGTTATTTCTAATACTGAATATGGTGCTTACTTAGGCCTTGAGAAAAAAATGCTAGATGAAAAATTACGAACAACAATTACCTTTAGAGCCGATAAAAATGAAAACTTTAATTATATTTTCTCTCCGGCATTTTCAGCAGTTTACAATCCGCTAAAAAATCAAACCATACGCCTTTCTTTTTCATCTGCTTTACGTAATCCTACCTTGGCCGACCAGTACTTGTATTATAATGTTGGGCGAGCCATTTTATTGGGTAACCTTAACGGTATAAATAATTTAGTTACGGTTAATTCAATACGTGAGTTTATAGACAAACCACAATTTGACACAACATTGCTAAAAAGATTTGATGTACAAGCCATAAGACCAGAAAGAGTAAAAACAATTGAATTGGGCTACCGAGCTACTTTATGGAATAAAATTTTTGTTGATGCCGGTTATTATTATAGCTTTTATCAAGACTTTATTGGATACAAAATTGGGGTTGATCTTAAAATAGCTCCATTTGTTAGAGTTGGCCCGGGTACTCAGGTTTATCGCGTTGCAGCTAATGCTAACGGACTGATTACCTCACAGGGATTAAATGCCGGAATTAATTATTATTTCACAAACAAAATGTCCTTAAATGGAAATTATTCATGGAATGTTCTTAATTTATCAGGAACCGATGATCAAATTATTCCGGCCTTTAATACTCCGGCTCATAAATTTAATATAGGCATCAGTGGTCGTGATATGGTAACGCATATTGCAATTGGAAAACTCATTCCTTCAATCCCTAATTTTAGTATTAAAAATTGGGGCTTTAATATGAACTACAAATGGGTGCAAAGTTACGTATTTACAGGGTCGCCACAATTTACAGGCACCTTGCCAAGCTATGATATGGTTGATGCACAAATTAATATAAGGCTACCTAAAATAAATACTACATTTAAATTAGGAGCATCCAATATAATGGGTTTACAAGCTTTTTTTGATACAAACACACCCGCTTTTTCAAAGCGTATGTTTAATGCCTTTCACAATAAACCTTTTCAGGTTTTTGGAGGCCCAGCCATTGGCCGTTTAGCTTATTTTTCAATTCTGTATGAGTGGAATAAAAATAAAAGTTAACTTTACATAATTATAAACCAACACCATCTACTATGAAAAAACAACTACAACTTGCTTTAGTTTTGTTGTCAATGGGTGTGATAACTTCTGCTGTGGCACAAGACCGCTATCACGATCCTGTTTTCACCAACGCACAAATTACTATTACCCCTGATGTAACCTATGGCACCAATCAAGCTATTTCGCTTACCGGAGGTCCGCCTGTTCCTCTGGCTTTAAAAATGGATATTTATCAGCCCAATCAAATTATTGATAATGTTACAAACCGACCTCTTATTTTAGTTTTACATACCGGTAACTTCTTACCTCCAATTATTAATGGTTCTCCTGTTGGATCACGAAAAGACTCTGCAGTAGTACAGGCATGTATGGAGTTTGCTAAAAGAGGATATGTGGCCGCAGCGGTTTCTTATCGTTTAGGGTGGAATCCAGCCTCTACCGAAGAAGAAGTAAGACGGGGCACCCTGCTACAAGCAGTTTACAGAGCTATTTTAGACGTAAAAACGGCAGTTCGATTTATGCGTAAAGAAGAAGCAACAAATAACAATCCGTATAAAATTGATAACAATAAAATTGCTGTTTATGGACATGGTACCGGGGGGTATGTAGCCCTAGCCACGGCCTATCTTAATCAACAGTCCGAAATGGAATTACCTAAATTTGTAAGCCAAATAGACGCCCCACCTTTGTTTGTTCAAGGACAGTCATACGTTATTCCAGCTCTTTTGGGAAATATTGATGGAACTGGTGGAAATGTTACTTTTAATAACTACGAGCACAGTGGCTATTCAAATACAATAAATATGGTTATGAATGTGGGTGGTGCTTTAGCAGACACAGCTTGGATAAATCCAGGTGAACCAGCTGTTGCATCTGTACAGTGTATTCGCGATCCTTTTGCTCCATTTCACTCAGGTATTGTAGTGGTACCAACTACTCAAGGTGATGTGGTAGAAGTACAAGGAGCTAATGTATTTATACCAAATGCCACTTTAAAAGGATTAAATAATGCTTTTTACAATGTGATGTTTTTAGGAGACCCTTATACAGCTCGTGCCAGATCTTTATATAATCATACATATAGCTATGATTTAATAAACGCAGGTGGTCAAGTAGTTGTTGATTATCCTGATGGTCTTTTTCCTATAGATTTACCAAGCCGAACCTCTATTAATCGTTTTGCTAACCAAGGTTCCCCATGGGACTGGTGGGATATTAACGTACTTACAGCTACCGTAGCCGCAGTAAATAATGCTACCGGAGGAAATTATGATGCCAACACCATTAACAGTAGTAATATGTTAAGCAACCCCGATATGTCGGCCGCTAAAGGAAAAACCTTTGTGGACACAATTATCAATTATTTCTGCCCGCGCATCATGCGCCAGTTGCAAGTAGGAAACTGGGAATCATTAGGTCTTCAAAACAACTCTACTGCACAACAAATGTCAGTATATCCAAACCCGGCAAATGGTTTGGTAACCATTAGTTCATTAGATAATATCGCTTTGATTGAAGTTTATGATATAAGTGGAAAAGTTATTTTCAGTACACAAACCCATGGCAATAAATTCAATTTGAATACAGGTGAATTTTTAAGAGGAATGTATGTTGTCAAGGTTCAAACCGATAAGCATATTCAAACCACTAAATTACTGATACAATAAAACCGGATTAAACCGTATTCATATCCCTGTTGTTAAAACACAACAGGGATATTTTATTTGTACCATATAAACGATGATATAAATTTGAATACTTTTGAAATTCATGAAGCTATGGCGTAAAACAACAGTTCTATTTCTATGTATATGCTGTGGAATTTTGCTTTATTGTAAACCTAAAGCGAATCCAACTTTTGAGAAAGATATTGCCCCTATTGTTTATCAACACTGCTCTAATTGCCATAACCCTAACGGAATTGCTCCTTTTTCGTTACTTACCTACGAGCAGGTAAAAAAAAGAGCAAAAACTATTGCCTTTGTTACCAAAAATAGAAACATGCCTCCATGGCCTGCCGACCCTCATTACTCTAGTTTTGTAGGCGAAAATATTTTAACACAGAACCAAATTGAACTGTTCCAAAAATGGCTGCAAACAGGCTGTTTACCGGGCAATTTAAGTAAAGCTCCTAAGACTCCCGAGTTTCATTATAAATCTTTTTTGGGTAAACCTGATTTAGTTCTTGATTTTAAGGATACATTATTTATTCAGGGCAACCGATTAGATAAATTTTATATCATGAAGTTTCCCTTTGAATTAGATCGTGATACTTTTGTTAAAGCCATTGAGTTTGTTCCTGGTAATACCAAAGTGGTACATCATGTAAATGGTCATATTATTCAGTATGAAACAGGAAAAAAGACCAATATATACGATGGAAAACACATTGTCAGCTCTGAAAGTATTGAAGCAGAAGAGTTATATAAGCAGCTTCATGTTGCTAATGATGACGGTACTTATCCGGTATTAACACAAAGTGCCATTAATTATTTACCCGGGGTATTACCAACCTTGTATCCTGAGGGTTTAGTCGGTACCCGAATCAAAAAACAAGGGGCCGTTTTATTTAAAGATATACATTATGGCCCTTCAGGGCGCGACACCTTTGATTTAAGTCGAGTAAACATTTTCTTTACCGCTAAAAAACCCAAGCGTATTGCACGCGAGCTGCAAATGGGAACATTAGGAATCACCGATATTGTACCTCCATTAGTAATACCACCAAATACCGTAAAAAAGTTTACCACTCAGGCTAAAATTAATAAAGACATTAGTATTTTAACCATAAACCCACATATGCACAAACTCGGTAAGTCATTTTGGGCTTATGCGCTTAAACCCAATGGAGATACTATTCCTCTTATTAAAATACGAGACTGGGATTTTAACTGGCAATACTTTTATACCTTTAAAAAAATGGTTAAAATTCCTGCCGGAAGTATCATTATGGTAGAAGGTGTTTTTGATAACACTATAAATAATAAAATGAACCCATTCCATCCCCCAAGAGAAGTTTCAGAACGTGCAGGAAGTATGAGGGCATCTGACGAAATGTTCCAGTTTATTATTACCCTTTTAGATTATCAAACAGGAGATGAAAACATCTCACTTGAACCCTAAACGATTGTATTTATTCCTTTTTTCAATTTGTATTACCTTTGCTGCATGTTTAATAAATATGATGTAATTGTGGTAGGCGCTGGCCATGCCGGATGCGAAGCTGCAGCCGCTGCCGCCAATATGGGCTCTCGTGTTTTGCTTATTACTATGAATATGCAAACGATTGCACAAATGAGCTGTAATCCGGCTATGGGTGGTATTGCAAAAGGTCAAATTGTACGCGAAATTGATGCTTTGGGAGGATATAGTGGTATTGTCTCTGATAATTCTGCAATTCAGTTTCGAATGCTAAATCGCTCAAAAGGAGCTGCAATGTGGAGCCCCCGTACACAAAACGACCGAATGCGTTTTGCCGAAGAATGGCGTTGGATGCTGGAACAAACACCAAATATTGATTTTTGGCAAGAACACGTTAATTCAATAATTGTTGAAAATAACTTGACAAAGGGTGTAATAACAGGTATGGGAATTAAATTTTATGCTCCTGCTGTTATTATTACAAGTGGTACATTCTTAAACGGAGTAATTCATATTGGTGAAAAACAATTTGGTGGCGGACGATCGGGCGAAAAAGCCTCCATCGGAATTACAGAACAATTGGTGAACCTTGGTTTTGAAGCCGGACGCATGAAAACAGGAACACCGGCACGAATTGATGGACGCTCACTGAATTATTCAAAAATGGAACTACAGGAAGGAGATAAAAACCCGTCTAAATTCTCTTTTTCCTCAAAAACAAAACCCTTACAAAATCAACTACCCTGCCATATAACATATACCAACCCAACGGTACACGAAATTTTAAAAACAGGTTTTGACAAATCACCCATGTACCAAGGCCGTATTTCGGGTGTTGGGCCACGCTATTGCCCTTCAATTGAAGATAAGGTATCGCGCTTTGCTGATCGTGAAAGACATCAATTATTTGTAGAACCTGAAGGCTGGAGAACGGTAGAGATTTATGTTAATGGTTTTAGCAGTTCCTTACCTGAGCAAGTACAACAAAAAGCACTTGAACACATTCCAGGATTTGAAAAAGTAAAAATGTTTAGACCGGGTTATGCCATAGAGTACGATTATTTTCCACCAACACAACTTAAACTTACTCTTGAAACAAAAACAATTGAAGGTTTATACTTTGCCGGACAAATTAACGGTACAACAGGATATGAGGAAGCTGCTTGCCAAGGTTTAATGGCAGGAATTAACGCACATTTAAAAATTAATGAGAAAGAACCCCTTATCTTAGATCGCTCACAAGCTTATATTGGCGTGTTAATTGATGATTTGATTACCAAAGGAACCGATGAGCCTTACCGCATGTTTACTTCAAGAGCAGAATACAGAATATTACTGAGACAAGACAATGCCGATATTCGTCTAACACCAATTTCTTATCATATTGGTTTAGCTTCAACCGACCGAATTAAAGCTGTTGAAGAGAAAACCCAAAACATAACGAAACTCATGTCGTTCATTAAAGCCGAAGGAATTCAGCCTGCTGAGATAAATGATGCTTTATCACAAATAGACAGTGCTCCTTTAACGCAACAGGTAAAAATGTTTGGCATATTATCGCGTCCAAACATTGACTTGAATTTCTTTAAAAGTTCGGTAAAACGTATAGATGAAAAACTAACCTTTTTTACTAACGAAGTACAAGAACAGGTTGAAATTTTGGTTAAGTATGAAGGCTATATTTTAAAAGAAAAAGAAATGGTCCAAAAGCAACAAAGATTAGAATCTTTAGTTTTGCACGATGATTTTGATTATTTACAACTAACCTCTCTAAGCAATGAAGCACGCCAAAAACTTCATAAAATTAGACCCAAAACAATTGGCCAAGCCTCTCGAATTTCCGGAATTTCACCCTCTGATGTGTCCATTTTGATGGTGTATTTAGGAAGATAAACGAATGTTCCACATGGAACATAGACTAAGATTTTAAACATAAAACAAATTTTAATCAGAATTGTTTCACGTGGAACAATAATAATATGGAACAAATAAATCAATGCCCGGTTTGCCAAAACAACCAATTTTCTCCCTATATCTCTTGTGTTGATTATACTGTAAGTAATCAATCTTTTTCATTAAGCAAATGCAAATCTTGCTCTTTTGTTTTTACAAATCCAAGACCTAACAAAGACGAAATTGGGGCCTATTATAAAGCAGAAAATTACATTTCGCATACCGAAACCAAGAGTGGATTAGTAAATCAAATTTACCATATAGCGCGTAAGTTTACATTAAAGAATAAATTAAATCTCATTAATAAGCTATCGCAAAAAGGAGCTCTCCTGGATATAGGATGTGGTACCGGAAGCTTTTTGAACATAGCTCAAAAAAATGGATGGAAAGTTAATGGAGTTGAACCCGATACAATGGCGAGAGAATTAGCTTTAAAACATTGTGGAAATGTGATTTTTGATGAATCGTTTTTCCAAAACGAAACAAATACTCAATTTGAAGTTATAACCCTATGGCATGTTTTAGAGCATATTCATGAATTAGAGTTAAGAATTAAGCAAATAAAAAAATTACTTAAACCAAGCGGACGTTTAATAGTAGCTGTTCCAAATTGCTCATCAGGAGATGCCCAACATTACAAACAATATTGGGCTGCCTATGACGTGCCTCGCCATTTATACCATTTTACACCGAAAGATATACAAAATTTATTCCAAAACTTTGATTTTCAATTAGAAACGATCCTTCCCATGAAACTTGATGCTTTTTATGTTTCTATATTGAGTGAAAAGTATAAAAAAGGCAGTTTTATTAGCGGAGTTTTCTATGGACTACTTTCTAATATTAGAGCCGCCTCTAAAAAACATACATACAGCAGCCAAATTTACATACTAAAACACAATTAGTCGGTTTTTCTTCGATTTAAAGGAGCGAGAGGCTATTATGAAGTATTACGCCCCCTTGTTTTGAGATAAGCCAATATAGCTTATTTATGAAGCCTTGCTCTGTGTGCCACACCACATAAGCTATTCAAGCTATTCAAATAATTATTAACGTCAAATTCAACAAAAGAATTTGAAAAATCAGTACTAGTACGGATAATGGGTAAAGTTTATTTAGCCTAATTTTGTTAAAAATTATTAAACCCTTATAATATTGAATTTTATGAAATCGTTAAAAAAATTACAAATTATTTCATTGTTGATTTTATCAATGTTTGCTTGTACAAATGTTGTTCTAGCTAATAACATTGCCGTTAGCAATATTAAGATACATGGAAAAAATGTATCCAGTCACTACCAAATGGTACGTTTTGACATAAGTTGGGAGAACTCGTGGCGTGTTTCAAACAATCAGAATAACTGGGATGCAGCATGGGTTTTTATAAAATTTCGTAAAAATGGCTCACAAAACTGGCAACACGCCACATTAAATTACATAGATGGAACACCAGCCACCGATGGTCATACACCTGCTTCGGGTGCTACTATTAATGCCGGCAGCGATGGAAAAGGGGCTTATGTTTACCGTGCTGCTGATGGCGTAGGAAATGTTAACTTTCAACAAAACAGCGTACGCTGGAATTATGGTGTTGATGGTGTTCAGGATGGTGATAGTGTAAGTGTCTGCGTTTTTGCTGTTGAAATGGTTTATGTACCTCAAGGTCAATTTTATTTAGGTTCTGGTGCTAATGAATATTATAATTTTTACAACTACCCCAATGTAGCCAATCCGTATTTAGTAACATCTGAAGCTGCTATTACTGTTGGGTCAGCTGCAAACAATCTTTATTGTAATGGTGGTGGAATTTCAGGCGGAACTATTCCGGCCGCTTTTCCCAAGGGATATAATGCTTTTTATTGTATGAAATACGAAATAAGCCAAGGGCAATACGCAGAGTTTTTAAATTATATTGCAGCATCTCAGGCAAGCAACAGATATCCTAACTCAAATGGTAATTATCGTCATACCATTTCAGGAACGCACCCTAACTACACTGCAAGTGCTCCAAATAGAGCGTGTAATTATATTGATATTGTTGATGGAATGGCGTATGCTGATTGGAGCGGAATGCGCCCAATGTCTGAACTTGAGTTTGAAAAAGCTTGTCGTGGGGCCAACCAATTACCTGTTCCTGCTGAGTATTCTTTTGGAAGCAATAATGCAAACTCACTTACTGCTGTTCAGAATGATGGAACAGATACTGAAAGCGGAAATGCAGGATCTAACATTTCAAACTACAATAGTGGCATTCAATTATTAGTTCGTTGCGGTGCTTTTGCAAATACCGGAACGAATAGACAACAATCAGGAGCCTCATATTACGGCATTATGGAAATGAGTGGAAATGTATTAGAATCTTGTATTATGGCAACTTATAATCAAGGACGAAGCAACTTTTCCAATACTAATGGGGATGGTTATTTAAGTGCTACCGGAACTAGTAACGTTAGTCAATGGCCAGTCGATATGTATTATGGAACCGGTTACCGAGGAGGGTCTATTGCAGATAACTTACAGTACTGTACAGTAAGTGACAGGTGGTATAATGTACGTGGTAATACTGCAAGAACTTATTATACAGGATTTAGAGCGGTAAGAAGCGCTAATAATTAATTTTTAGCTGTTTTGTTAAAAAGGAGCAAGTGAAAAAAATTCTTGCAAAAAAAAGTATTTACACAGAGCTAAAATTAATATTATGAAATATCGTATATCTATTTACTTAATTATACTGACGTTTATATGTATTCATGTTAAAAGCTACGGACAGTATCGTGGAGGTGCAGCCGATGGGTTTGACAGAGGTAGTTTTATACAATCGTCATTAAATATTTATCAAGGAGGAATAGGCCAAGGCTATGGGAAAAACTGCTTTTCACAAAGCGTCCTAAATATCTACGCTGGGGGTTCTGCCGATGGCAGCCATAAGTCATGTTTTGATCAAAGTTCACAAAACATATATGCCGGTGGAATTGCTGACGGCTATGCCAAAGAGTGTTACGCACAACCCAATCCTCTTAAGCCGGTAGTTCAATTTACAGCTAGTGATTCCACTATTTGTGTTGGAACATGTATTAACTTTACCGATTTAAGTTTATATACTCCATATTCCTGGCAATGGACTTTTGTAGGAGCAAATATTACCGGCTCAAATCTTCAAAATCCAACTAATATATGCTATAATACTCCTGGAAATTACACGGTAACTTTAATTGCAACGAATGCATTGGGAACTGATACTTTAATTAAAACAGCCTATATCAAAGTTGTCGGTAATCCTATTGTTACAGTTACTCCAGCTACTCAAACAATATGTTTGGGCGATAGCGGAACAATTAATTTAAGTAGTTCCAGCAATACAATGTCTTATTTATGGAGTCCGGCTATCGGATTGGATACTACAGCCGGATCACAGGTTTCGGCTTTTCCGCAAAGCAATCAAACATATAATATTACGGCTACTGATACGGTTTATGGTTGTGTGGTCTTAAAATCGGCTCAAGTTGCTGTAAGTAATTTGCCGAATGTATCTGCCAGTGCTGTAAATGATGAGTTTTGTGAAGGGGGCTCTACCAATTTAATGGCTAGTGGAGCGCAAAGTTATAGCTGGAGTCCGGTAACAGGATTAGACCAAAGCTATGGCTCAGTAGTTACGGCCAGTCCTACTAGTTCTACAGCCTATATTGTAACCGGTACCAATTCAAACGGATGCTCGGCCTCTGATACCGTATTTATTGTGATTAAACCGGCACCAGTACTGGTGGTGCAGTCTAGTGACCCTGAGTTTTGTGTAGGAGGCTCTTCAACGCTTACCGTTTCGGGGGCAGACAGCTATGTGTGGAGCCCTTCATTGGGTCTAAACACCGCAAATGGTGCGCAGGTAATTGCCAGTCCACAAACAACTACTTATTATACTGCTACGGGGCTTGGAGTTAATGGATGTTATGCCTCTTCCGGTACTTTAGTTACGGTAAATCCTTTACCTAATGTGTATGTTAATCCCTCTTCTGCTACGGTGTGTGCAGGTTATTCAACTGTTTTGAATGCCTATGGCGCAGATACTTATGTATGGTCACCGGCAGCTACTTTAAGTAGTAACGTAGGAAATCAGGTAACAGCAAGCCCAACAGTAAACACTACTTATACGGTTCAAGGAACAGATGCTTTGGGCTGTATCAACACCGCAAACACGACTATCACTATGGGAACGGTGCCACAGCTTAGTATTAATTCTAGCGGAAGTACAGTTTGTTTGGGCGAAAGTGTTACGCTTCAGCCCTCAGGAGCTGCTAACTATGCCTGGAATCCATCTACAGGTCAAAATGGGAATAATATAATTACTCAACCAGCCGGCAACATAAACTATATATTAATAGGTTATAATTCTGGTGTGGGTTGTGCCGATACAATTATAGAGTATATCACAGTGAATCCTTTACCCAATCCGGCTACCGTTTTAATTGATGGAAATTCTTCTGTATTATGTCCGGGAGGTACTATTCAGCTTGTAGCTGATGGAGCCCAACAAGGAGTAGGCTACCAATGGCAACTAAATGGTGTAGATATTTTTAATGCCACAAATAGCACTTATGGAGCTACAGTTGCCGGGGTGTATAGTGTACTTGTTAATAATGCTCAAAATTGTACCCATACTTCTACGAACACAATAACCATTCAAGGAGCATCAGCAGCTAATGCGGTTATTTCACCTGCGGGGCCAACTACCTTTTGTGCGGGCGATTCTGTATCTTTAGTAGCCACATCGGGTGCCAACCTGAGATACCAGTGGTATCGAAACGGAATACCATTAACTTACGATACCAATCAAGTTTATGTAGCCAACCAAGCAGGTTCATATACGGTAGATGTAACGCTAAATAATTTGTGCACGACTACATCTAGCCCGGTACAGGTAATTATTAATACCATTCCTGTTGCTGAAATCTCAGCCGATGGCCCTTTAACTTTTTGTCCGGGCTCTAGTGTAAGTTTAACTGCCAGTTCCGGAGTTAATTATTCGTATAACTGGTTTCATAACAATATTAATTTATACTATGGAGCACCAAGCTTAACAGTATCTAATCCAGGAAATTATACGGTTATAGTTACCAGCGGTCAAGGATGTACGAATACAGCAACAATTAGCATAAGTAATTTTACATCTCCTTCGGTAAGTATTACTCCATCAGGAAACATGAATTTATGCAGCGGCCAACCATTAACCATAACGGCAAATAACGTTTTGGGTTGGAGTTATCAATGGTATAATGGAGCCTTATTACTAAATAATGAAACCAATGCAACTTATTCGGTAACAAATTCGGGAGATTATTTTGTAGAAGTTGTAGATAGTAACAATTGTAGTGCAAGTTCAGATGTGCTTTATGTTGATATTATGGCCAATCCAACAGCAGAAATTACAAATCTTTTACCAATTACTTTTTGTGAGGGCGGCAATACACAATTATCAGCTAACACAGGTGCCGGATTAACCTATCAATGGCAACTCAATGGAAATGATATTAACGGGGCTATAAATGCAGTTTATACGGCTAATACCCAAGGTAATTATACGTGTAAGGTTACACTAAATAATAATTGTTTTTCTATATCAAACAGTATTTATGTAACGGTTAATCCAACTCCTTCAATTTCAATTACCCCTTCAGGAAATCAAAATATTTGTTCCGGAAGTTCCTTGTACTTACAAGCAAATCCCGAAACCGGATTACAGTATTATTGGTATTTTAATAATATCTTTACGGGGGTTACTACTGCAACTTATGAGGCTACTTTGCAAGGGCTTTATTCTGTAGCAATTACAGACAGTAATAATTGTTCCAATAGCAGCAATCAGGTACAAATAACATACTATTCAAGCCCAACAGCAACCATTTCTGTTGATGGTAACACGGCCATTTGTACTGGAGAGCAAACTACGCTAATTGCTGGTGGAGGTAATAATAACAGCACTTATCAGTGGAATAAAGACGGAATACCTTTGCCTAATCAAACCGACAGCACTTTAACTACCGCACAGTTAGGCTCCTATTCAGTTACAATTACCAACAACAATGGCTGTTCCAGCACTTCTGCAGTAACCCAAATAACAGGCCTGCTTGCCGAAATAAGTTATTATACACCACTTACATTTTGCCAAGGTGGTCAGGTTGCACTTTATGCTAATAGTGGCACAGGACTAAGTTACCAATGGTATCAAAACGGACAACTTATAAACAATGCAACAGGACAAACTTATACTGCCGATTCGAGCGGATATTTTTCAGTTATTGTTACTTTAAACGGCAATTGTTCTCTTGTTTCTGATAGTGTTTTGATACAAGTAAACCCTAGCCCGCTTGCTGAAATTACACCTGATGGGCCTACCCAATTCTGTAACGGATCATCAGTTAATTTATACGGAAACAATGGAAATTATAGCTATAGTTGGTATCTCAATGGAATTGGACCTATAAGCTATGCTTCTAATATAAATGCATCACAAGTTGGAAGCTATGCTCTCGTTTTAACCGACCTACAAACCGGTTGTCAGGGTTCAAGCTCCATCAGCATTAGCCTTGATCCTTTACCAGTTGCCACCATTACCCCATTAGGAAATACGAATATTTGCAGTAATCAACAAGTATTACTTCAAGCTGTAAATAATCCGGGCTATTCCTTCCAATGGATGTTAAACGGTCAGGATATTAACGGAGCAACAGATCCCAATTATTTAGCTAATCAAGAAGGAACTTATACGGTATTGGTAAGCTCAAATGCTAATTGTTCGAGTCTTTCTTCAGGTATATGGGTACAGGTTAGTAATGCCCCACAAGCGGCAATTACTACTTTTGGTGATACGGCTTTTTGCATGGGAGGCACTGTTCAACTTAATGCCAATACAGGAGCGGGATTAACCTATCAGTGGCTTCATAATAATTTACCGTTAAATGATGCTACAGATGCCTTTTTAAACGTAAATCAAAGCGGATTATATTCTTGTATCGTTACCTTAAATGGGAATTGTGCTGATACCAGTAATGTTATGAATATTACCGTATATGAAGCTCCTGTTGCAATTATTAACTATAGCGGGAATACTACCTTCTGTAGCGGCAACTCTTTAACGTTAAATGCCAATACAGGAGTGGGGTTAACGTATGAATGGTATTTGAATGGTTTTCCTTTAGGGTATTATACAGAAACATACAATGCTGTAACTAGTGGTAATTACCAAGTTAAGGTTACAAACAGCAATGCTTGTTATTCATTTAGTAACAGCGTTAACATTACTGTTAATCCATCACCTACTGCTCAAGTAACAGCATCCGGAAATACAAATATTTGTCCGGGTAATACAGTTGTTTTAAGTGCAGGCAATGTACCCAATTATACTTATCAATGGTATAATGATAGTTTATTGATTCCTTTTGCAACGAATAATGAATTTATGGCAGACGCAACAGGCCATTATAGTGTAATGATTACCAATACATATAACTGTTCTGCGACTTCTTCATCTGTTTTTGTTTATGTTAATGGTGGCAGTAATGCCCCAATTTATGCTGATGGAGCTACAGAGTTTTGCCCGGGAGGAACTGTAAATTTATATACCATTGGGGGTAATGGTATTACCTATCAATGGTATTTAAATGGTGACCCAATTCAAGGTGCTCAAGACAGTGTTTATACGGCATCACAGAGTGGTTCATATAATGTGAGTTTAGTTTTAGATCAAAGTTGCACATCTGTGTCGCAGTTTATTGCTGTAGATGCCAGTGGTGGTGCACTAGCTACCATATTTTATGATGTTTCACCAGTTAATTGTACAGGTGATAGCATTCAGTTATACACCAACACCGGAATTAACTATACGTATCAGTGGTTTTTGAATGGCAGCCCAATTGCTGGTGCCGACAGTAGTTTGTGTTTAGCCGTAACAGATGGCTTATATACGGTAAGTGTTAATAATGGAAATGGGTGTAGTGCCCTATCAGATCCTTTAGAGGTTGTGTTAAATGTAGCCCCTTCAAACAATATAACCTTTAGTGGATCTACATCTTATTGTTCAGGAGAGAATGTTTGGGCAATACTTGAAAACCGAGTTGGAAACCAATACTCGTGGTATTATCAAGGAGGAAATTACCAATATTTCTTAATTCCAAACGCAAATAACGATAGCCTTCTGATTTCGGGTTCCGGATATTATTATGCGGTTATTCAAAACGGAAATTGTTCTGTAACAACACCTGTATTTTCAACGCACGAATACTCTAATCCTACGGTGTTTACATCTACTTCAGGAAATACGAATATTTGTCCGGGCCAATTAGTAAGCTTAACAGCACATGCTCATGGATTACCGCCTTTTACATACCAATGGTATCAAGACAGCACTTTAATAAATAATGCTATTGATAGTACATACGAAGCTTCTACTGCCGGAAATTATAGTTGTGTAGTTATTAATAATGCCGGATGTCAGGTTGTTACCGGAGCCATACAAGTATATGTAAACGATGGTTCATCTGCCCAAGTTTCGATTTTGACTGGAAATGATACTATTTGTGCTCAAGAAGAAATAAAACTCATTGCCACACATGGAACAGGCTTAACACATCAGTGGTTTTTAAATGGTGATCCAATTTTAGGGGCAACAGACTCTGTTTATGCACCATTACAAAGCGGATACTATAATTGTCAGGTAATATTAGATCAAAATTGTACAGCCGTTTCAAATAGCTTGTATATTTTAATCAATTCACTACCCGATGTTACTTTAAGTTCAAATAACGGAAACAACACTTCTATTTGTTATGGTAGTTTTGTGGAGGTTAGTGTACCGCAAAACAATCTTGTTTCATATCAGTGGTATTTTAACGGCAACCCTATTAGCGGAGCCGATAGTCATGAATATGAAATGTATGAATCGGGTGTTTATATGGTTTCAGCAACAAACACCGTTACAGGATGTTTGGCTTATTCAGCAAACTACGAACTTACGGTTATTGACTCTATTGATTCAACGATTAGCGCTATTGGGAATACAACAATTTGCGAAAACTCAACAGTAACGCTTTCGGCATTGGCCTCGGGTGTTTATCAATATCAATGGTATCAAAATAATAACAGCATAACAGGAGCTAACGCAGCATCTTATAATGCGGCAAGTTCAGGTAGCTATTATTGTGTAATTTCTTCACCTGCGGGTTGTTCGGTAACATCAAATACCCTTACAGTAATTGTAAACAGTTTACCGAATACCCCAATTATTAGTGGTGCCAATAACTTTTGCCCTAATAATCAAACGGTACTTGATGCCGGAAATGGTTATACATCATATATGTGGAATACAGGCGAACAAACACCTGCCATTACCATTTATCAATCAGGAACCTATACGGTAACTGTAAGCAATGCCGAGGGTTGTACTGTAAGTGCTAATGCACTTGTATCTCCTTGTGTAAATAATGTGCCACCAACCACGCTTCGTACTATTGATTGTGGAAAAACGAACCTAACTCCAATTGCACAAATAGCCTGTAATCCCGTAGCCGGTGCTACACACTATGAGTGGGAGTTTAGTGATACTTTGAACAATATTGTTCAGGGCATCGCTATCACAAACTGGTACATTGTTACCACACAGCAGGTAAGCCCTGGATTACAATGGAATACCCAATATAACTGTAGAGTACGTGCAAAAGTTGGGGGCTTGTGGGGTAATTTCTCTACTAGTTGCCGCATAGGGCTAAGAGAAAACCCGGCTATTACCGGAGTATTGCCTACACAACTGCGTCCTCAGTTTTGTGATGTACTTAATTTAAGCATAAACTCTGTTGTGGCTTGTGCTCCTGTTTCGATGGCTACGGTATATGAATTTGAATTTACCGATATAAACACACAGCAAATTCAACTAAAGCAATCTGCTCTGGTTTATTTGCCGCTTAACAGCCTTGTTCCAGCGTTGCAGCAGGGACATAGCTACTCTGTACGGGTGCGGGCATTTGTTTACAACACATGGAGTAATTGGGGAAGCTCATGCACCATTGGTATTGCCAATTCAGGAGCTTTTGCACGTGAATATACCGTTGAAACCCATGCAGACGGGGAACAACAACTTGTAGAGCAAAACATTAACGAACAACAAATGAGTTTACAGGCCTATCCGAATCCGTTTAACGAAGCGTATAGATTTGTAATTCAATCAGACGAAAATGCATCTGTATATGTTCGCATCATTGATGCACTGGGACAAATAGTGTGGAGTAGTACTGCTACAAGTAATGAATATTATAAGATTGAAAGTGCTCAATGGGCACCAGGTATTTACACCATTCAGGCAACAAACAGTCAAGGTCAGAGTATGAGTTTACGACTAGTTAAGTCAAATAATTAAGAGTTGAATTATACTTTAAGGTTTTGGTTTTTGAATTTTCAAAAACCAAAACTTTTTTTTGGCAAATAGAATCCAAGCATGCACTGATCTACACAGATTGTCTCGTACTGAAATAGGTTTAAACTAAAAAGTGTAAAGTATAGACATAAAAATCATTCAAAAAGCGGGTAAATATTTTACCGTTGAGAAGAAACACATAATCATTCAAGAATTGACTTCAACCAGGTGTACTAAGGTGCAGATATGGGAGAAGAAGAGCATGGGCAGCTATTGAGGCAGATGCGGCAATTAGGCTACAATACCGGAATTAAAACCAGAATGCCTAACATGGTGTCAAATTTATATCCAAAGGCACTAAAAAAAATCAAGACGAAAAAGCGGGTTAATAATGATGATGAATCATTTGAAAACCTACAACCAAAAAAGCGAATAGCTGAATTTAAAAGCAACTAAAAGCGGTAGTTAAATTCCACAACAGCAAAGATCTCACAGGAACATCAGCAATTTTACGCCCAACAGTATTCATCATTCAAAAACTAAAATCAAAACTCAAAAATTATTATCGAAAAAGTCCTACTATTGTAAACCAATTGAAGGACTGAAAATGAATTGTAAACTTATTTCAGGATTCATCAATTAAACGGGAAACTTTTTTAGGACGAGTCAGTATGCCGTGAGTAAAAACAAAAGAGCTACTTCTTGTCATCATACCGAGAATAATAAGTAATTTAACGACCTGAGAATTTAAACCTATATGCTAACAAAGTTTTTTACTAATAGCGAAGAGAACACCTTAATCAGCAAGTTTGAAGGGGTTTTTACATACAACCCCAACATAAAATACTTTGACGCTTTAGTAGGTTACTTTCGGGCATCAGGCTATTTCCGCATTAGACCGTTTTTAGACAAAGTGCCACACATCAGAATTTTGGTAGGCATCAACATTGACAAGATGCTTGCAGATGCTCAAAGAGAAGGACTTGAATTTTTCAAAAATCACGAAAAGACCAAAGAAGATTTTATCAAGAAAATTCAAGAAGACATTGAAAAAGCCAATTACGACAAAGACACAGAGAAAGGAATTTTGCAGTTCATTGACGACTTGATTGAAAAGAAAATTCAAATCAAAGCCCATCCCGAAAAGAAAATACACGCCAAAGTTTACATTTTACGACCTGAGCCATTTAACCAACATACTCCTGCAACAGCAATTACAGGTTCATCAAACTTGACAGATGCTGGACTTGGTGGTGGTAGTTTTTACAATTACGAATTCAATGTTCAGCTAACGGAATATCCTGATGTAAAATTTGCAACAGATGAATTTGAAAAATTGTGGGCTGAATCGGTGGACATTTTGCCAGTTGACATTCAGAACATCAAAAAGGAAACGTATCTGAATGAAGAAATAACTCCATTTGAACTTTACATCAAACTATTGACTGAATACTTCGGCAAAAACATTGACTACGACCCCGACTCAATGGGCGACTTGCCCCAAAACTTCAAAAAACTTTCTTATCAAGTTGATGCAGTAAACGAAGGCTTCAATATGCTTTTAAAACACAACGGCTTTTTATTGGCTGACGTTGTGGGTTTAGGAAAAACCGTAATTGCTGCAATGGTGGCAAAAAAGTTTTTAATGCAAAACGGAAGAGACAATACCAAAATTTTAATTGTTTATCCGCCAGCAGTTGAGAAAAACTGGAAAAACACGTTCAAAGATTTTCAACTTGATAAATACACCAAGTTCATTACCAACGGAAGTCTTGAAAAAATTCTTGAAGGACATCAAGACTATTGGAGTAAAGAAGATTACGACTTGATAATTGTGGACGAAGCCCACAAATTCCGTAATTACCAAACAGGGGCATTTCAAAACTTACAACTGATTTGCAAAAGCCCAAGAGCAAACAAAGGACTGATTGATGGCTTACAGAAAAAAGTAATTTTAGTTTCGGCAACGCCTTTGAACAACAGACCTGATGACATTTTTTATCAAATTCAAATGTTTCAGGATGCAAGACAATCCACATTGCCCAATACCAACCTCACATCATTCTTTGCTCCATTAATGGAGCAATACAAAACGTTAAAGCGTTTTGACGAATTAGATGTAAACAAGCTAAGAGCCATTTACGGACAAATCCGCAGAAATGTAATTGAACCTATTACCATTCGAAGAACACGAACCGACCTTGAAAATATTCCCGAATACAAATTAGACTTAGACGAACAAGGTATTAAATTTCCAAAAGTTGACCCACCTAAAAAGGTAGAATACCTAATGGATGAAAGGCTGAATGAACTTTTTCACAAAACCGTTTTCTACCTCACTGATGAAGATAAACTAAAATATAGCCGTTACCAAGCCATTGCAGGACTAAAACAGAAAATACAAGACAAGTATTACGAGAATGCGGAAACGGTTTCTAAATCGTTGGCATTTATAATGAAAACCCAATTGATAAAACGACTGGAAAGTAGTTTTTATGCATTCAAAAAATCATTAGTTAATTTTCAAACAGCAACCGACCGAATGATTGAAATGTTTGAGAACGATAAGGTATTTATTGCTCCCGACACTAATGTAAACAAGCTATTGGACAAAGGTTGGAGTGAAGAAGATATTGAAAAAGAAATTGAACGATTAAGCGAAGAAAATCCAAAGAACCAAACTTTTAAAAGTTCAGATTTCAAAGACGGATTTATTGAAAGTTTAAAACAGGATTCTAAACATATAGAGGAATTAGTAAAAGGTTGGAACGCTATTGAGAATGACCCGAAAATGGATGTTTTTATTGCTCAACTCACTAAACAATTTTTGAATAAGAAAACCAATGTAGAAGGTAAACTTGTGATTTTCTCGGAATCAAAAGACACTGTTGAATACTTGGCAAAAGCTCTTGAAAATGCTGGAAGAAAAGATGTATTGGTTATTTCGGCTGCCAACCGTAAACTAATGTATGATACCATTGTAACCAACTTTGATGCAAACTGGGCTGCCGACAAACAAGTGAATGAATACAACATCATCATCACCACCGAAGTATTGGCAGAAGGTGTGAACTTGCACCGTTCTAATGTAATTATTCACTACGACACGCCTTGGAACTCTACTAAACTGATGCAAAGGATAGGGCGTGTAAATCGTATCGGAACAAAAGCAAGTGCCATTTACAACTATGTGTTTTATCCTTCGGCACAAGGCGATTCGCAAATACGATTGAACAAAACCGCCTTTATGAAAATTCAGGCTTTCCATACTGCATTTGGCGAAGACAATCAGGTTTTTTCAACCGAAGAAATTTTGGATGAAGTAAAACTTTTTAGCGGAACATATAAGGAAGAAGAAGACGAACGCTTGAAGTTTTTATACTTCTTACGCCATTTCAAAAAAGCAAACCGTGCTTGGTTCGATAATATTAAAAAGCTGCCTTTAAAATCAAGAACAGGAAGAAGTGCAACCGATATTAAGAAACCAGAACTGCAAAACGGAACAGCCGCATTTTTAAAGACCGACAAAAAATTTGAATTCTATTGGGTGAGCAGCAACAACCAACCCAAAGAAATTACACCTATTGAAGCGTTCAAAATATTTTCGGCAGACGAAAAAGAAAAAAATGCTCCGTTAATTGCAACACACCACGAACACGTTAACAAAGCATTAGAGCATTTTGAAACGCTCGAACATAAAATTGCACAATCGCAAACCGACCCCGAAGCATTGGGCGGTGTGGCTCAACGAGCTAAAAAGTTTTTGTCCGACTTGGTGAAATACCCGCAAGTAAGCGAGCAGCAAAAAGAGAATATTCAAAAAATTGTGGTGCTGATTGATATTGGTAGATACACCAATTTGCCAACCGATATTGACCGTTTACAAAAGAAGAAAGCAAACCAGAATATTGCTTTAGCCGAAATAGATAAAATTGCAGTACAATACAATGTTGATTTGAGTACTGCTCAAAAAGGCAAAAAAGGCAAAGTAGAAAAACCGGTTTTAATCATTTCAGAATCCTTTGAATAATGGAACTAACTCAAGCCAATTTTATATCCGAAATAAAGCAAAAAGTTAGGCAAGCCCAATACGAAGCTCTTAAAGTTGTAAATACACAACTCATCAATTTGTACTGGGAAATTGGTAAATCAATTTCAGAAAAACAATCTGAAAGTTGGGGGAAAGCCATTGTTCCTACTTTATCAAAAGAACTTCAATTGGAGTTTCCAAATATTGGAGGGTTTTCATCTACAAACCTTTGGTTAATGGCACAATTTTACAATGAATATCAAGGTGTTGAATTTCTCCAACCACTGGTTGGAGAAATCAGTTGGACAAAACATATCGCCATTTTAAATAAATGCAAAAACAATCAAGAACGACAGTTTTACATACTCTCAACCAAAAAATTTGGTTGGACAAAGAATGTTTTAATCCATCAAATTGAAAATAAAACATTTGAAAAATATCTTTTAAACCAAACCAACTTTGAAAATACTCTACCACATAATATTAAGAATCAAGCCTATTTAGCTGTAAAAGACGAATATACTTTTGATTTTTTAAACCTTGCCGATGAACATTCTGAAAGTGAATTGGAACAAACCTTAATCAACAATATTCGTAGTTTTTTAACTGAATTGGGTCATAATTACACTTTTATTGGAAATCAATATAAAATTGAAGTAAGTAATAAAGAATATTTTATTGATTTATTACTTTATCATCGCCAACTGCAATGTCTTATTGCAATTGAGTTGAAAATTGGCGAGTTTTTACCTGAATACAAAGGTAAAATGGAGTTTTATCTTTCGGTGTTAAATAACACCATCAAACTTCCACATGAAAATGAAGCTATAGGAATTATAATTTGCAAAAACAAAGACAGAACCATTGTAGAATATTCTTTAAAAACAAGTGCAATGCCTATTGGTGTGGCCACTTATACAACATCCGAAAAACTTCCTAAAAATTATCAAAATTTACTACCAAGCAGCAAAGAAATTAGTGATAAAATTAATAAATATTTCAACCAGTAATGACATACAAGCAAATACATAACCTATTCAAGCAACGATACAACCCAAAACGATAATATTAAAAGAAGCCACTAATACACGAATAAAATTAGTATGGACAATATAATTTACAAAGAAGAAAGCTACAGAATAATTGGAATATGTATGGAAGTGCATAATAACCTTGGAGCTGGTTTTTTAGAAATAGTGTATAAAGATGCTTTGGAGTGGGAGTTTAAAAACTCAGGAATACAATTTGAAAGAGAAAAAGAATACTCAGTGAATTACAAGGGTGTGATTTTGCCTCATAAATTTTATGCTGATTTTGTGATTTTTGATAAAATAATTTTAGAAGTAAAGGGAATTGCAGGAATTGCAGATGAGCATATTGCACAAGGTTTAAACTATTTAAAAGTATCACAAAATAAACTTGCTTTAATAGTAAACTTTGGAGAATTAAAAATGAATTATAAAAGAATAATATTGTAAAAAATAGCCACTAATGCACTAATAAAATACATTCGTGTATTCATGGCATAAAATAAAAAAATAGCCACTAATGCACTAATTAAAAAGCATTCGTGGCAAAAAAAAGGAATAATGACATACGAACAAATTCATAACTTATTCAAGCAACGCTATAACCAAAACAATTGGAAACAATTTTTGGGCGAAGCATTTACCCAATCTCGTTTGTTGGCAACACCTGAAATACTCACAGGTATTGATACCAGTGTAGCTTTACAGGTGCAAAAGTTGGGTTACATTACACTCAACGAAAACGGTATTGAACGCCAAATTGCCGTGTTTGAAGTTACCTTGGCACAAGGTATTATTTTGGAACGCAACCGTGTAGGCTTACGAAATTTGCTTCGCAAATACTGGAAAGATATTGATGCTGCTTTTATTACTTATCACAATTCCGAAAAAGGCAATTGGCGTTTTACTTATGTTTCAGAATTAACAGGTTATGATGCTGACGGAGAATTTGTAAAAATTAAAACCTAACCCAAACGCTACACCTATGTATTGGGCGAAGGTGAAAGCACACGAACAGCAGCCGAACGATTTACAGCTATTGCCAACAAAGGCAGCAAAGCTACTTTAGATGATGTAAAAGAAGCCTTCTCGGTAGAGAAACTTTCAAAAGCATTTTTTGACGAATACAAAAAGCACTATGATATTTTTTGCGACTTTATGGTTTCAAAACCAAACATTCGGCAAACCATATTTAACGGTGACGAAAAAGGCATTCGTGATTTCAACAAAAAATTAATGGGACGTATTGTGTTCCTGTATTTCATTCAGAAAAAAGGTTGGTTAGGTGTGCCTGAAAAAAGCGATTGGGGCAAAGGAGATTTTGATTTTTTATCCAACCTGTTTAAGAATACAAAAAACCCCGACCTGTTTTATTCTGAATTATTATCAAAACTGTTTTTTGACACACTCAACACCAAACGCAAAGACGACATAATTGAACTGGTAAAAGGCGAACCTTGCCGTATTCCGTATTTAAACGGTGGCTTATTTGAAGAAGACGACAAGAAACACCGCAACCTTATTTTTCCTGCCAATTTGTTCAAAAGCCTGTTTGATTTCTTTAATCAATACAACTTTACCATTTATGAAGACGACCCTAACGACCACACCGTAGCAGTTGACCCTGAAATGTTGGGGCATATTTTTGAAAACTTACTCGAAGACAACAAAGACAAAGGTGCATACTACACACCAAAGGAAATTGTGCATTATATGTGCCAGGAGAGTTTGATTGAATACCTCACTACTTGGTTTGAAAACAAAGGCTACGAAGTAGTTGGCTATATTGGTTTTGATAAACCCGACCAACCCAAACTGTTTTCAGCAAACGAAGGCAGAAAAGGACAATTGGTTATGGAAGCCGATAATAAAACCACAGGCAAACAGATAGACCGCATACTGATTGAAAAACTACTAAAAAAGAAATTGGACGATGATGATAAAAAACTCATCAAAAAACATTCTGCCGAATTTCACAATGCTTTAGACAGTGTAAAAATTTGCGACCCTGCCATTGGTTCGGGTGCTTTCCCTATGGGTTTGCTGCACGAAATATTTACAGCTAAACAAACCCTACACACCTTTGAACACGGCAATACCAAAACCTTTGATGCCAGTGCTGTAAAGCTCAACATCATACAAAACAGCATTTACGGAGTGGACATTGAAAAAGGTGCGGTGGACATTGCCCGATTGCGTTTTTGGTTAAGCTTGATTGTTGACGAAGAAAAACCAAAGGCATTGCCGAACCTCGATTATAAAATTGTAGTTGGTAATAGTCTGGTAAGCAAATTAGGCGATGCTATTATTGATATTGACTGGACACTAAACGAAACCAGCCACGGGCTTTTTGGTGCAGACTTGGCAAAACAAAAAGGCGACTTGCTTAAAAAGATAAGCAAAGAGCAAAAGGAGTTTTTTAACCCCGACAGCCACAAGAAAAAATTAGCAGCCAACATACGCAAACTGAAAATTGATTTGCTAATAACGCAATTGGAGTTAATGATTAGCACCAAAGGAATTGAGAAGCAGCCAACAGGTTCAGGTGCAACAATTGCAAAGCAAACAGAAATTTACTTGCAAACTATTGGTTGGAAGAATTCCATAAAAGACTTGCAGAAACTTAAAAACAAACCCGAACTACCACTTCATTTCTTTGACTGGAAATTGGACTTTCCCGAAGTGCTAAATTCTGCTATAACCGATAAATATGGATTCGATATCGTTATAGGAAATCCTCCCTACGGTGCAAGATTTACAGAAATTGACAAACAGTTTTTTAAGAATAGATTCAAGAATAAAGACTCTGAAACTGAAAGCTATATTTTGTTTATTGAATTAGGCGGTAGGTTGCAGAGCAATAAAGGTGCATTGTGGTATATAATTCCAAGTAACATTTCTACAAACCCTAGCTATAACAATATACGTAAGCACACATTAGAAAACTTTTCACTTAAAATGATAATTGACTTAGGTTCAAATATTTTTGAAAGTGCATCTGTTGATTCGTGTATTTTCGCTTTTAAAAATCAGAAGATTGATTCATCAAAATTAAGATGTGGTAAAATCTCAAGCCGAGACTTAGCTGAGAGCGAGTTAAATTTATTTGAACAAAAGTATTTCTTGACAACTCCTCAAAACATTTTCAACTTTTACATTAATACAGAAACATCAGACTTAATTGAAAAAATCCAGTCAAAGGCATCTAATAAACTTTCTGATTTTATTGATTTCGCAAGGGGAATAGAGTTTGGTTATAGTTCTGATTATGTATATGATAGCAAAGGAAGAAATAGAAAACCTTTGATTGCTGGAAGATGTTTTAATCGTTATGAATTACAATTTGACAATAAATTTGTAGAAGTAGATTTTAGTGACACATCTAATTTTAAAACTAAAGCCATTTATGAAAACCCCAAAATATTTGTAAGACGAATTGGAAAAGAAATCATTGCATATCTTGACACAGAAAATTACTACAATGTTTGTGATGTATATAACTTGTTGCCTAAATCAAATAAAATTGACTTATACGAGATACTTGGAATTATCAATTCTAAAGGGGTAAACTATTTTTTCAGTAATTTTTTCAAAAATGCAAAGGAGTTGTTTCCTAAAATTCCGATAAAATACCTAAAAGAAGTTCCAATAAAATTATCAAAAGGAAAAATATCTAAACTTTCAAAAAACATTCAACAGCGAAGAGCTGAAGGAAAAGACACAACTTCCTTAGAGCAGGAAATCGACAACTTAGTTTACAAACTTTACGAACTCACTTATGACGAAGTAAAAGTAATAGACCCTGAATTTAGTTTAAGCAAAAAAGAATATGAAGCCATAAAACTGGAGTAGCCCACGCAATTTGCAAGCACAATTAAAAACCAAAACCTTTTTTTGGGGCAAACAGAACCCAAGCAAATGTTTTTTATATACGGATTTCAGCATTTGTTTAAACCTTTTTTAATGTTGCCTGTCAAATAAAAGAATATATAATGATACCAGCAACTACTTATAATACAACAAACAGACAAGATAGCCGAAAGCGTATAATAAAGAAATTTCGGGCGATTCAACATTTTGTGTTAGCCGTATTTTTTATTATTAGTATTACAGCAAAAGCACAAACGGCAGGTGCATCGCTTTTCAACTCTTCGCAAATACACACTTTTGAATTTACCTTTTTGCAGCAAAATTATTGGGATACTCTAGAGCAAAACTATATTGATGATGTATATATGCCTGGAGAAGTAAAAATAAACGGAACCTTAGTTCCGGGTGTGGGTATAAAATTTAAGGGCAATTCTTCATACAACAACCCCAGTGATAAAAAATCATTTAAAATAGATTTCAATGAATTTGTTTCAGGGCAGGAATACGATGGACTTAAAAGACTGAATCTCAACAATGGGTTTAAAGACCCTTCATTTTTGCGTGAAAAACTGACTCTTGATGCTTTGAATGCTCAAGGAATTCCAGCCCCACGATGCACCTATGCAAAATTGTTTATTAATGGAACATTTTGGGGCTTGTATATGCTTGTTGAAGAAGTAAATAAAAAATTTCTGGAACAGCATTTCGATGAAAATACAGGAAATTTATTTAAAGGTGACCCGCATGGGACTTTGAATTGGCAGGGGAATTTACAAGCTTCTTATGAAGATGATTACGAGCTAAAAACAAATGAAACAGTAAATGATTGGAGCGACTTAATTAACCTGATAGATATAATCAACAACACTCCTGTAAATAATTTTTACAATGCACTTGAAGAAGTTTTGAATACCGAAAGTTTTATTAAAAGCTGGGCCAATTATATGATGTTTGTAAACCTTGACTCATACCTTGGAACCGGGCACAATTACTATATTTACCATGACAGTGTGAGTCATGTATTTGAATGGATAAATTGGGATGTAAATGAATCATTCGGTAATTTTAGTTCAGGAATGAATCCAACACAATTAGAGCAATTAGATATTTATTCGATGCCTTCGAATCCGAAACCACTAATTGGAAAAATGCTCAATAACACCATTTACAAAAGTCACTATCAGGAGTATTTGTGTTACTTAGCTGAATTTGTTTTTAATGAATATTATCTGTTTCCAAAAATGGACAGTCTTCACAGTGCCATTCAAAGCATAGTATATACCGATACCAAAAAGTTTTTTACCAACGCTGATTTTGATAACAGTTTAACGCAAAACATGAATCAACAACCCGGCTTTACAATACTAGGTTTAAAACCATTTGTTACAGCACGCAGGCAGTTTGTAAGCCAAAGCCTTGAAAACAACGGCTATACTTGTACTACCGGAATTTACGAAACCGCAAATAAAAATCTATTTTCGGTTTTCCCAAATCCAGTTAGGGAAAGCACAACTATTGCTGCACCGGGACAAAAATTTAGTTTCTTTTTGTTTGATGTTTCGGGTCGCTTACTAAAAAGCGAAAGTAATATTTTCAATTCGGCAACACTTTTTAAAAATGAACTTACTCCGGGAGTCTATTTCATACAAGTGTCAACCGAAAACGATACTCAAACCAAACGTATCATTATGCAATGATTTTCTTCTTTTAAGCAGTTTAAATACACGCGAAACAATTTTTTTAGGAGATGTTTTTCTTGAACAATTAGACCTAATTTTTTAAAAACTTGATGTAAGGGATGCAGTATCTTTTTTGAACTTAATTTTAATTTGTAAAATCAATTTTTGTAATGAGTATTTAGCACAAAATGGGTACTAATAACCCAGCCTTTCTCTAACCTTACGAAGTGTGTCTTGGGCGTATATACGAGCCCGTTCTTCTCCTTTTTCAAGTATATGATGTAAGGCCCCTAAGTTATTCATTAAAAAAAGATATTCTTCTCGTGCCGAGCTAAATTTCCTAATTATAGCTTCATATAATTCTTGTTTGGCGTGTCCATAACCATAACCCCCGTTAATATAATTTTGACGCATGGTTTCTGTTTCAGCAGGGCTGGCAATAAGTTTATATATGTTAAACACATTACATGTGTAGGGGTCTTTTGAGGCTTCAAGAGGCAAGCTATCAGTAACAATAGATTTTATGGTTTTTAGCAATTCTTTATCCGTTTGAAAAATATCAATAAAATTTTGATATGATTTGCTCATTTTTTGACCGTCAATACCCGGAACAATCATAACATCATTATTGGTTTCGGCTTCAGGTAAAGTAAATATTGGGCCATATTGGGTGTTAAATTTTTGAGCAATATCGCGGGTAATTTCAATATGCTGTATTTGATCTTTACCAACGGGTACACGGTTGGCTTGATACAATAAAATATCAGCTGCCATTAACACAGGATATGTAAATAATCCGGCATTTACATCAAAAAGCTTTTCTGATTTATCTTTAAAGGAATGGGCATTGGCCAGCATGGGGTAGGGCGTTAAACAATTTAAATACCAGGTAAGTTCACACACTTCAGGAATCATACTTTGCCGATACAACAAATTTTTATTGGTATCAAACCCAAAGGCAATCCATGCGGCAGCTACAGCGTTAATGTTATGCTTACGATCATCGGCATTTTTTATGGTAGTGAGCGAATGTAAATCGGCTATGAAGAAAAACGACTCATTGGCAGGGTCTTTACTCATTTGAATAGCCGGTAAAATTGCCCCTAAAATATTTCCCAAATGTGGAACCCCACTGCTTTGAATACCTGTTAAAATTCGTGCCATAATTTAATTAAGTTTTAGTACAAAGGTAGTAAAAGAGGCTGCTTTAATCATTAAAATAGTTTTATCGGGTATTTGTCAGCCATTTTTCTAATCTGTTCTTCACTTATTTGGTGTGTGTTCTGTTGGTTATGATAATGTTCAACAGTAAGAACATAAATTTTGCACCGATACTGTTCTGCTAGTTTAAAGTAGGGTTCCATTTCCCACATCATGGTAAAAGTATTATGAACAATAACTTTTTCAAAGCCCATTGATAAGGCTTCTTCGGTTTTTAGCAAACAGTATTTGTAGGCTTTATGGTTTTCAGAAAACTCAAAAAAATACTGTCCTGCACTATCCGTAAAGTAATCATCAACAGAAAAAAAAGGGTATTTCCCTTGCTCAGAAATAAGCTTTGCAAAATCACTCTTTCCTGCTCCCGGTAAGCCTCTTAATAAAACCAAATGAATCATGTAAACCCAGTTGAAATCAAAATACAAATATGGCTAAAATATTTACCTTTATGCCATGAATCAACAGGCAAACAGCTTTAAAAAAATAATTATTTTGCCTTTTGTTTTTTTGGTAAAAGTGTATCAGTTGGTACTATCGCCTTTATTACCCAATGCTTGTCGGTACACACCCACTTGCTCTCAATATATGCTTGAGGCATTACAAAAATATGGTTTATTTAAAGGAGGCTTTTTAGGTCTTAAACGCATATTGCGATGCCATCCCTGGGGCGGTCACGGTCATGACCCCATACCTTAAAATTTAAAATCTATAAAAATCATGAGAAAAATTACTCCTATTTTATGCCTCATAGTATTAGTAGGCGCATGTAATAGTCCCAAAAATGAAAGTCGGACTCAAAATGAAGAGGTGCGTTTTGAGGCTTTTAAAGAACACTTTATTGAAGCACTTTGGGCAAAGTATCCGGGATGGGCCAGCAGTGTGGGATTTCATAAGTATGATAGTGTGCTGACTATTCCTAATGAAGCAGAAAGAGACGCTTCTATACAGTTTTGCCGAGCTTACACCGACTCGCTCTCAAAATTTAATCTAAGTGCCCTTACAATAAATAATAAAACAGATTATTATTTGATTAAAAATGTTTTAGAAAGCACACTTTGGTATGCTCAAGTATTTAGGAGTGATACTTGGGATCCATCGGTATATAATTTAGGCGGAGCTTTTTCAGAAATATTAAATTCTTCTCAGCTAACGCTCGAAGAGCGGTTAAAAAATATAGCCCTTAAAATACAAAAGATACCGGCCTATTACGAAGCCGCATCAAAAAACATAAATAATCCTACTCGTGAACATACGGCTTTGGCTATTGATCAAATAACGGGATCTATTAGTGTATTCGACACCGACATTCTTAAGGCCATAAAACAAAGTTCATTAAGTGCCACAGAAAAAGAAGATATGGAGCAAAAATGCAAAACGGCAATAGGTAGCATTACTGCTTTTGTTGATTTTTTAAAAAATCTAAAAAATGAGCATCCTCGTCCGTTTAGCATAGGTAAAGAGTGGTTTAGCAAAAAATTTGAACTCGATATTCAATCCCAATATTCGGCATCAGAAATTTATGAAAAAGCCTTACAGCGCAAAAAAGAATTGCATCAAGAAATGTATGCACTAAGTACGCAGTTGTGGCCTTTGTATTTTAAACAAGAGAAAATGCCGGGAGATACTTTAGGGACTATTCGTAAAATGATTGATAAACTTTCGTTACAGCATGTTAGTCGTGATTCTTTTCAAACAGAAATTGAAAAACAAATACCGGAATTAGTCACCTTTGTAAAAAACAAAGACTTACTCTATATTGATCCTTCAAAACCGCTTGTTGTTCGTAAGGAACCCGCATATATGCAGGGAGTAGCCGGAGCATCTATTTCATCGCCCGGCCCCTACGACAAAAATGGCAATACCTATTACAACGTAGGCAGCCTTGCCTCATATAGCGCAGCAGAGGCTGAGAGTTATTTGCGCGAATACAATAATTATATATTACAAATACTAAATATACATGAGGCTATACCCGGTCACTACACACAATTGGTTTACAGCAATAAGGCTCCAAGCCTAATTAAGGCTATATTGGGCAATGGCGCTATGATTGAGGGTTGGGCTGTTTATACCGAAAAAATGATGCTTGAAAACGGATATGGAAATAATGCTCCCGAAATGTGGTTGATGTACTATAAGTGGCATTTGCGCTCTGTTTGTAACACCATCTTGGATTATAGTTTGCATATAAATAACATGAGTTATCAAGAGGCTATGCATCTCTTGATAGATGAAGCTTTTCAACAAGAGGCTGAAGCGAAAGGAAAGTACAAAAGAGCCAGTTTAACACAGGTACAGTTATGCAGCTATTTTACCGGATTTACAGAAATTTATACTTTGCGCGAAGCCTTGAAAAATAAAGAGGGAGACAAATTTGAATTGAAAAAATTTCATGAAAAATTTTTAGGTTTTGGAAGCGCCCCGGTAAAATATATTTCGGAGGCTATGCTAAAATAATTCTAAAAACAAGAATATTTAACAATATTTTTAATAGATTTGATAGCTTTTTTATCTAAAAAAACATGAATCTATCTTTCTCGTATAAAAAAACAGGACTCAAATCGCTCCTATATTTAATTTTTTTGAGCTTTTTGAATACTTCAACATGGGCACAAAAAGCGGCTTTTGTTAATGTTCAAAATCAACAAATGACTTCGCATAAGCAAAATTTTACTTCGCTTTCAAAAGTTCAAGTTAGTCAGTTTCAAGATAGCTGGGCATTATTCAATCCCGAATTCAAACAACATCCAGAATACGGTGTACATGCTTATAATGCACCCAAAGGAGATTTGGTTGAAGTTTTAAATAAACGTGAAGTTGATTCGCGATATTATATTAATCCACAAAAGCCAAGTGAGTTTTTTATTCAAAAGTCGGTGGGCGATTTGCATTTTAAAAAAGGGAATCAGTGGCTAACGATTAACCCTCATTTGCAAAGTCTTGGTAAGGGTGTTTACGAAGCTGAAAGACAACCGGAACCAGTTGGAATAAGTACTCAAGATGGATTTACATATATCAATACTCCAGATGGAAAGGTAACTTTTAACCGCTGGGAGCTTTATGGGATAAACGATGATAACAGCGAAACACGTATTGCTGTAGCTTCATGGAATCAGTTTACTGTAGGAGATGACGGGGTGTATGTAAAAGACATATTTACGGGAATAGATGCAACGATGATGGTTTTACGAGGTTCAATTAAAACTAGTTTTATTGTGCACTCAATGCCTCAGGGCTCTTATAAGGGGTTTATTTTAAAAGATGCTTTTGAACTTAATACTTCTGATGCCTTTATGCAGTTTAAAGATTTTTCTGATCAATCAACAGGAGCCGGAAAAGTTATTTTTAAATCTACAAACAATAAACCTATAGTTGAAGTTGGTGAGGCCATTGCTTATGTTGAAAATAAGGTTAAGGAAACTTTTTATTTGCCTGAATATCAGATTCACCAAAATAAAATAGGAATTGTAATAACACAAAACTGGTTGCGCCATGCATTAAGTCAAGGAACGGTAATTATTGATCCTTTAGTAAGCAGCTCTAACACATTAGCACAAGGAGCAATAACCGGTTCGCGTTATAATGCAACATGTGATTTTACGAACTCTTGTGATTACTCCTTAAATGTAAACACACCAACTGCTGCTACTTTTACCGATATATTATTTGATTTTGATTACATAGCGCAGGGTATTTGCGTGATGGCCGATGGCGCTATGCGTATAACTTTAGGAAGCTGTATAAGCCCTAACCAAACAGGGTATTACTGGTTTTGTAATGATCCTTTCTTTTCGGGAACTTGCTATGGAACCGGAATTTCTGTTTATAATGAACTAAACACCTGTTTACCGTTACCCTCTTGTTCACCACAATCATTAACTTTCGGGCTCAAATTTTACCGGTCCTGCTGGGGAGTTACCGGATGTAATGGAAACTGTATTGGAGCAGCCAGCCCATGGACGATTACCATTCAGGGTCAAACCGTTTCTTTTACGAACCCTGCCCCCAATCAATTTAATGTTTCAACAACAACGATATGTCAAGGAGGCAATATCTCAACTACCTTGTTAGGCACTCAGTATGGTGTTCCTCCTTACTCCGTAAACTGGAGTTTATCACCATCAGGAACTCCATCGGTAGGTACCGGAAACACAGCAAATATCAATTTCCCTACGGCCGGTCCTTACACCATATACTGTATAGTTACCGATGCCTGTGGACAAACAGCTACAGCCTCGAAAGCCGTAACTATAACGCCACCACCTGCTCCACCTACTGTTACCAGCCCTGTTAGTTATTGTCAAAATGCCACAGCAAGTGTATTAACGGCTATAGGTTCAAGCTTACAGTGGTACACCGTTCCGGTAGGAGGTACACCTACGGGAGCTCCTACACCATCAACGGGCACCCCGGGCACAGTAAGTTATTACGTGTCTCAAACAATTGGTGGATGCGAAAGCCCAAGAGCACAAATTGATGTTATTGTTAACGCTTATCCTACTTTTGGTGGTGGAGCAAGTGCCACCCCGGCTTCATGCGGAGGATCAGATGGGTCAATTAGTGGGTTAACTGCGAGTGGTTCATTACCTTTTACCTTTACTTGGTATAATTCAGTTCCGGCCGTGGTTAGCACGAGCAATTTAAATGCCGATCTTAACAATCAACCGGCTGGCAGTTACACGTTAACTGTTACAGATGCTAACGGATGCACGAACAGTTATGGACCTGTAGTTATTAATTCAGCGGCACCTCCTGCTGCACCAGTAGTAAGCTCTCCGGTTAATTATTGTCAAGGTGCTACAGCGGTTGCGCTCACAGCAGTAGGGAGCAATTTACTTTGGTACACCACCCCTTCGGGAGGCACAGGAAGTGCCACGGCTCCCGTTCCATCAACAGGAGCACCCGGCACCACAAGTTACTATGTTTCACAAACAGTTAGTGGTTGCGAAAGTGTAAGGGCACAAATTGATGTTATTGTTACAGCAGCTCCATCGCCTCCAACAGTTAGTACACCGGTAAATTTATGTCAAGGATCAACGCCTAATGCGCTAACTGCTACAGGAAGCAGTTTATTGTGGTACACTGTCCCAACGGGAGGCACAGGGAGTGCTACTGCCCCAACCCCATCAACAGCTACAACTGGAAGCACAAGTTATTATGTTTCGCAAACAATTGGAGGCTGTGAAAGCTCTCGAGCACAAATTACAGTTCAGGTAAATCCTAATCCGGTTATTTCCGGCACTCCTACTATTACTCCGAGTAATTGTGGCGTTAACACAGGTGGGGTTACAGGTTATAGCGCTACAGGAACCGGGACTTTAACCTATACCTGGACAAATGCGGCCATGGTGGTAGTTAGCACCAGTACATTAAATGCTGATTTAAGCAACCAGCCTGCCGGGTCTTATACACTAACAGTTACCGATGCACAAGGCTGTAGTGTTACCTCAAGTGTGGCACAAATTACCAACAATACAGGACCTTCAGCACCAACCGTTGTGTCGCCTGTAAATTATTGTGAGGGCGATGTTGCAACTCAATTATCTGCTACCGGTGTAAGTTTACTTTGGTACTTAGTTCCCGGAGGCACAGGAAGTGCCACAGCTCCTACTCCTACAACTGCTGTTGCAGGTACAACAAGTTACTATGTTACTCAAACAGCAAGTGGTTGCGAAAGTCCTGCTTCGCAAATAGATGTTATTGTAACGGCTACACCGGCAGCTCCTTCTGTTGTATCGCCCATTAACTATTGTCAAGGAGCAACAGCAACAGCCTTAACCGCTACGGGCAATAATTTATTGTGGTACACCACTCCTACAGGAGGTACCGGAAGTGCTACTGCACCAGTTCCATCAACAGCCATTGCAGGAAATACAAGCTACTATGTTTCACAATCAACTGGAAGCTGCGAGAGCACACGGGCACAAATCACGATTCAAATTAATGCCATTCCGGTAATTTCAGGAACACCAAACGTTTCACCAAATAGTTGCGGACAAACCAACGGGGCTATTGGTGGCTTAAGTGCTACCGGTACAGGCACATTAACCTATACCTGGACAGATGCCTTAGGAACAGTTGTAAGCACCAGCACAAGTACAGCTAATTTAAGTAATCAGGGAGCTGGAACTTATACCCTTACGATTACTGATGGGCAAGGCTGTACTGCATCTTCTGCTCCAATTCAAATTACAAATACTTCTGCACCGCCTGCTCCAACTGTTGTATCGCCTGTAACTTACTGCATAGGATCAACTGCAGTGGCATTAACAGCAACCGGAACCGGGCTTCTTTGGTACACCGTTTTGGGAGGCTCTGGAAGTGCCACTGCACCTATTCCAACAACATCAGTAGCCGGAACAACGTCTTATTATGTTACTCAAACGCAAGGCGGCTGTGAAAGTTTAACCGCACAAATTGACGTTATTGTGAGTGCACAGCCGAATGCTCCATCAGTGGTAAGCCCCGTTTCATACTGCCAAGGAGCTGTTGCAAGCCCACTTACAGCAAGTGGAACAGGTTTAGTTTGGTACACAAGCCCAACGGGAGGCACCGGGGTTCCAACCCTTACTCCTTCAACAGCTATTGATGGTACCACCAGCTATTACGTTAGTCAGTCTGTAAATGGCTGCGAAAGCCCACGTACCGAAATTGTAGTTATTGTTAACCCATCAGTATCACCGGTTGCAACAATTACTTCTACAGACGTTAATGTGTGTCAGGGAACATTAATTTCTTTTTCAGCAATTGTTAATGATGCCGGTACCAATCCGGGCATGCAGTGGATGATGAATGGAGCACCTATTGCAGGAGAAACTTCATTGAACTACAGCTCGAATACACTAACCGGAAATGCCGTAATTTCTTTTCAGGTAACATCAACAGTAGCTTGCGCTAACCCTACCGTGGTTACGTCTAATACAATTACTGTTAATGTTATGAACAATGCTACACCTGCAGTAACCTTATCTGCTGAACCTGCCACAGCTTGTATTGGTAAACCAATAAGCATTACAGCCAATCCTGTTTTTGGAGGTACAAACCCTCAGTTTAGTTTCCAGGTTAATGGAGTAGCAGTGCAATCAGGAGCTAATCCTGTTTATACCGATGGTTTATTTTTTGATGGTGATATTGTTACGGTCATTATGAGCTCAAATTATCCGTGTATTAACGGAAGCAATACCGTTACCTCGAGCGGGTTACCCATACATGTTGCTTTGCCCCCTACAGTAAATGCTACAGCTGCAACAGATACTATAATTAACGGACAGAGTACTGTTCTTACCGGTGTTACAAATGCAATTAACCCACAGTTTTTATGGGAACCTGCTACCGCTTTGGTATGTGATATTTGTGAAAGTACAGATGCCAGTCCTAACGAATCAATAGATTATTATTTAACGGTTACAGATTTAAAAACGGGCTGTGTAGGATATGATACGCTAAAAATATATGTGAGCAACGAGTTTAGTATATTTATTCCAACAGCCTTTTCTCCTAATTTTGACGGGGTTAACGATGATTTATTTGTAAGAGGAGTGGGTATTAAAGAATTTACTTTAAACGTATATGATCGTTGGGGCTTAATCGTATTTACTACATCTGACCAAAAAGTTGGTTGGAACGGTACTTTTAACGACAAACCTGTGGTGCCGGGCGTTTATACTTTTTACTTAAAGTACGAAAAGTATGATGGCTCATTTGACGAAATTAAAGGGAATATTACCTTAGTACGCTAATAAAAGGTTGATTTTTTTCTTGATATTCAGGTAAATTGTAAGATTAAAGTAATTTTTTTACCTTTGCACGCTAATTTTATAGCGATGAATATTAAGATAACAAATAAGTCATCTAATCCTTTGCCGGCTTATGAAACACTCCTTTCAGCAGGAATGGACTTAAGGGCTTATCTATCGGAGCCACTAACGTTAAAACCTATGCAAAGAGTGCTTGTTTCTACAGGGCTATTTATGGAATTGACAGAAGGGTTAGAGGCGCAAGTTAGACCCCGAAGCGGCATAGCTTTTAAACATGGAGTTACTGTGCTTAACAGCCCGGGCACTATTGATGCCGACTATCGGGGAGAAATTAAAGTATTGCTTGTAAATTTATCAGACACAAATTTTGAAATTAATAATGGCGACCGTATTGCTCAAATGGTTATTAGCCGTTTTGAGAAAATAACATGGACAGCTATTGAGCAGCTATCACAAACAGAAAGAGGAGCAGGTGGCTTTGGTCATACTGGTTCTAAATAGAAAAACAACAACCTATGAAAATAATAGTTCCAATGGCCGGAATGGGCAAAAGAATGCGCCCACATACCTTAACAGTTCCAAAACCATTAATTCAAGTAGCCGGAAAACCAATTGTACAACGCTTAGTTGAAGATATTGCTAAAGTTATTGACGAAAAAATAGATGAAATAGCCTTTGTTATTGGAGATTTTGGCAAGGAGACCGAACAAAAACTAATTACTATTGCTGAAAGCCTTGGCGCCAAAGGAACCATTCATTATCAGAAAGAAGCCCTAGGAACAGCACATGCTATTATGTGTGCTCAAAGTGCATTAACCGGTAAGGTTATTGTGGCCTTTGCCGATACCCTATTTAAAGCCGATTTTAAAATTGAAACGGCACAGCACGATGGAATTATTTGGGTGCAAAAAATTGATGACCCTCGCATGTTTGGTGTCGTAAAAGTGAATGAACAAAATATCATTACCGACTTTGTTGAAAAGCCGCAAACTTTTGTTTCCGATTTAGCCATAATAGGTATTTATTACTTTAAAGACGGAGATACGCTTAAAAATGAATTACAGTATTTGTTAGACCATAATATTAAAGAAAAAGGAGAGTTTCAGCTCACTAATGCTTTAGAAAATATGAAGCAAAAAGGAGCTAATTTTTCGCCCGGAAAGATTACAGAATGGCTTGATTGTGGAAACAAAGATGCTACCGTATATACAAACGCTCGCATTTTATCATTTGACCATACCGAGTCAAACAATAAGGCCTTGCTGGTTAGCCGTAACTCTTTGGTTATTGAGCCCTGCTATATAGGTAAAAATGTAGTTCTAGAAAACTCAATAATTGGCCCTTATGCCTCAATTGGGGATAATACTCAAATAACGAACTCTAATATTCGCAACAGCATTGTACAGCAAAATGTGGTTATTGAAAATACGATAGCAGAAAATAGTATGTTGGGAGCTTTTTCAGAAGTAAAACAAAGCGCAATTGATTTAAGTATAAGCGACTACTCTGTTTACAAAGTTTAACACCATCACAATAGTTTTATTTACCTAACTTAGCACGAATATTAAAATTACTTGTAAGATTGAAAAAAGGTTTTTTCAGTATTTTGGCTTTTGTTTTGGCTTTTACATTGCTTGGTTGTAAAACAAGCAAAAAGACCCAAATAACTTCTGCTACAGAAAAGACAGAAAAAAAGCTTTTCAGTAAACAAGATTTAGAAGAAAATTACTTTTTTGTAAATGCCAATAAAGAAAAACTTTTAGGCAATACAGAAGATGCTATTAGGTTGTTCAAAAAGAGTTTGCAAGTTGATCCAACAAATGCAGCAGCAGCTTATGAACTTGGTAAAATTGCCCTGAGTGTAAATGATTTTCAGAGTGCTGAGGTGTTTGGCAAAAAAGCCTATAATTTAAATGCTTCTAATCAATGGTATGCCTTGTTATACGTTGAAGCCTTGCAGCGTAACAAAAAGTTTTCAGAGGCCATTTCGATATATCAGAAATTAATAGAGAACTTCCCGAACAGACAGGAGTATTATTATGATTATGCTGATTGTTATTTACGGATGAATAAGCCACTTGAAGCTATAAAGGTATATAACAATTTAGAGAAAAAACAGGGAATAAATGAAGAGCTCTCTATACAAAAAGAAAAGGTTTATATCCGAATGGGGAAACTTGACAAAGCGGTTGAAGAAATAAAAAATCTGATTGCCGCAATTCCTCAAGAAGCCAAGTATTATGCGGTATTAGCAGAGCTATATGCAGCTAATAATATGGATACCGAAGCAGTTGAAACATATCAAAAAGCCCTAAAAATTGACTCCGAAAACGCAACTATTAATTTGTCTTTTTCTGAATACTACCGCCACCAAAGAGATTATCCCAAAGCCTTTATTTATTTAGGGAAAGCTTTTGAATCGGAAAGCTTAGATATTGATACCAAGGTAAAAATTTTATTAAGCTATTATGTCATCAGCGAAAAGTCAGAAGAACTGAAATCGTATAGTTTGGCTCTTTGCGATAAATTAATAAAGCTATATCCTAATGATGCTAAGGCATACAGTATTGCCGGAGATTTTTATTATCGTGAAAAGAAACTGGAAAAAGCGAAAGAATACTTTTCAAAAGCTCTAGAGTTTGATAAAAGTAAATTTGTTATTTGGAATCAGCTGTTAATTTTACAGAGCGAAATGCAGCAGTTTCAGGAAATGGAAAAAACGGCTCAAGAAGCGTTAGAATTATTTCCTAATGAACCATCACTTTATTTACTAGCGGGAATAGCTTATTTACAGGAAAAGAAGCCAAAAGAAGCAGTAACAGTACTAAATCAGGGGAAAAACTTGGTTATTGACAACAAGGCTTTATTGGGGCAATTTTATGCCAATTTGGGAGATGCTTATTACCGCACCAAACAAATGGATTTATCAGACCAGTCGTATGAAGAAGCCTTAAAAATTAACCCCAACGATACGTATGTGTTAAACAATTATGCCTATTATTTATCATTACGCAACGTAAATCTAGATAGAGCCGAAGAGATGTCAAGAAAGTCAAATGAAATAGAACGGGATAATGCTTCGTATAACGATACTTACGGCTGGATTTTATATGCACAAGGGAAATATGAAGAAGCACAAAAATGGCTTGAAAAAGCTATTGAAAATGGCGCATCGGGGAATGCTGTAATTTTAGAGCACTTAGGCGATGTTTTTTATAAACTTAACAATAACAGTAAGGCCCTTGATTATTGGATAAAAGCAAAGAATGCCGGGAAAGGGAGTGATTTTTTAGAAAGAAAAATTACAGAAAAAAAACTGATTGAATAACTTTTAGGAGATGATCGTAAATGCAAATTCACAACATCTGAATAACGTTATTATAGGAAGCTTAATACTCGTGTTTTTATTGAGTTCATGCCGTACCCTAAAACCAGTTAAACCTCCTGTAATTCCTGATGAGTCAGCGGTAAAACACCTAGATTATAAAAGCCCTAGAGTGTTGTCGAATTACTTAAGTCAAAATGAATTTCATTTTGATTGGATAACCGGAAAATTTAATGCAGAAATAACTACAGAATCAAATAAGCAATCTTTTAATGTTTCTTTACGAGCTAAAAAAGATAGTGCCATTTGGATTTCGGCCTCTCTTTTAGGAATTGAAGGTGCGCGAATGCTTATTACACAAGACTCTGTTCGGTTTATGGATAAAATAAACAATAAATTTTTTGTTGGTGATTACCGGTATCTTAGTAGCTTGTTGAACTTAGACATAGATTTTGAAACAATACAGTCGGTTTTAACCGGAAATAGTATGTCTTTTTATGATGAAGACGATAAGCTTAAGGCTAGTAAAGACAGTATCTATTATTTGTTAAGCACCATTAAAAAAAGGAAACTTAAAAAAATACTAAAAGAACAAATTGAAAGTAATTCTTCAAAAGAATTAGTGCAACGAATTTGGTTAAATCCGCTAACCTTTAAAATTAATAAAATCGTACTTAACGACCTGCTCAACAAACGAACTTTTACAGCAAATTACAGTAATTTCCAAGCCGTTGACTCGAGTTATTTTCCATACAAAATTGAGTTTTTAATTGAAGCACAAAAACAAACCTCGGTTGAGTTAAATTATAGCAAAGTAGTTCTCGACAAACCACAATCTATGCCCTTTAATATTCCTACTAAGTATGAACGTATTCGATAAAGTTATATTAGTTGGAATTTTGCTTTTGCTGGCTTGGCCTTCTAAGGCTCAAAATAAAAAAGAGCTTGAGAGCAAGAAGTCAAAGTTGCAAAATGAAATAAAAGTAACCAACAAACTACTTACTGAAACTAAGAAAAACAAAAGACTTTCATTAAATGCTTTAGTTGCGCTAAATAAGAAGATTACAATACGAGAAGAGCTAATTAATACAATTGGTTCAGAAATTAATTTATTGGGCACTCAAATTAGTGACAATGAAGAGCGCATTACCTATTTGCAAGCCGAACTGGATAAGTTAAAAAAAGAGTATGCAGCCATGATTTATTCGGCTTATAAAAACCAAAGTAGTTATAGTAAGCTTATGTTTATTTTTGCTTCAGAAAATTTTAATCAGGCCTTTAAACGAATAAAATACTTTCAGCAATATAGTGATTATCGTAAAAACCAGGCGGCTCTTATTGATAGTACTAAAAAGAAAATACAAGAACAAAATTTAAAATTACAGGACAAAAAGAAAGAAAAAAACACGCTGCTTATAACCGAAGAAGATGAAAAACAAACCCTAACGAAAGAAAAGCAGGAAAAAGAAAAGGTGTTAACCCAACTTCAGAGCAAAGAAAAGCAATTAAAGCAACAGCTTGCCAAAAAGCAATCAGACGCAAATAAATTAAATGCTGCTATAAAGAAAATAATTGACGAAGAAATTCGGAAGGCCAGAGAGGCAGCACGCGAAGCTGCAAGGGCCAAAAAGAAGAAAGAAAATGAGGAAGCTGCTTTAAAAAAGGGGGCCAAAAATACAAGTACTAAAAATACAGTTACTGAGGTTAAAGATGAAGAAGATACCCAACTGAAATTAACACCAGAAGCACAGCAACTTTCAAATAACTTTGCTGCGAACAAAGCAAAACTTCCATGGCCGGTAACGGAGGGTGTAATTAGCAGTAGTTTTGGTGAGCATGACCACCCGGTGCTTAAAGGGATAAAGGTAAAAAACAATGGCATTGATATCAGCACTCGAAATAGGGCTCAAACCCGTGCTGTTTTTGATGGGGAGGTAACAGGTGTTATCAGCATACCGGGGGCAGGAAAAGCAGTTATTATTCGACATGGCGAATACCTTACCGTTTACTCAAATTTGGGAAATGTAAATATTAACAAAGGAGATAAAGTAAAGACCAAACAAGTTATAGGCAGTGTGGCCGAAAGTGATGAGGAGCGAAGTGAGCTGCATTTTGAAATTTGGAAAGGATCGGTATTGTTAAATCCGGCACAGTGGATTTATAATTAAATTTGTTGTTTACGACCTTTCCATATATAACTGCCAAAAACAGACTTAGCAGCAACAACAATAGTTAGTAAAGCTTCGGCATATTGCATCGTTGCCATATCAACAAAAGAGAGTACTGGAGTTTGTGTTTTATCGGCTAAAGTTTTAGCACATACCCAGTCAGCATAACTTTTAATAATAAGAATGGCAGCTACCGCAAAAAATAAGTTTACATTCAGCAATAATAATAAACTACATAATAGGGCTAAGTTGGCATTAAAAACAATAAGTGCAGTTCTTTTTATAGAAGCTGCCGCATAGTATTTTGACTTGGAGGCCCAACGAGTTTTTTGATTCATATAGTCGGCCAAGCTGCGTTGTGCATGAGTGTAAACAAGGGCATGTTCATGAGCTAAATAAGTTGTTTTGTAGTTTTGGTGTTGAAGTACGGCAAGCAGTAAAAACATATCATCTCCACTAGGTATATGATAGTTGTTTGAGTAGGGTTGCAAGGCAATAAACATGTCTCGGCTAAAAGCTAAATTAGCCCCATTGCACATTAGGGGTACCTGTAAGCCCATGGAGCCGGCACTAACAGCATTAAGGGTAAGCAGTTCGGTGTATTGAATTTTATTAAGCCTATGACGCTCAGGGCGAATAAAAACAGGCCCGGCAATAAGTTGTGCTCGAGAGTTGGCAATAGCTTGATTAATAACCGAAACCCAAGATGGGGCAGGAGAACAATCTGCATCGGTAACTAATATCCAATCGGCAGTACTTAATGCAACGGCATCGCTTATGGCTACTTTTTTTGCCGAATATTGCCCATTCTTCAAAACAACATTACGCAGTATAATTCGATGTTGAGGGTATTTTGCGGTATAGTTTTTTACGATGGCTACAGACCCATCATCAGACGCATCATTATACAAAATGATTTCATATTTATCAGAAGGATAATCTTGATTTAATAGGGCATCCAGTAACTCGGGTAAATGCTTTTCTTCATTCCTAAAACAAACCACTATACTTATAAACAAAGGCTTAATAGAGTTGTCGTTTAATACAAGAGCCGTGTTTTTTATACCCTTACAATAGTAAAGGAGCAAAAGGCTATAAAGCATTACTGAAAGAAAACTATAGATAGTAATAAAAAGAATCATGACTTATTTTTCTTTTTTTGTGTTGATACAAAAACAAAATAGCATCCTACCAAAGCAGGAAAAGCAACATTAATAATCCATAATAGAACTACTGATAATAAAGCCTTTTCCAGATCGGCACTTACAGCTTGAAATACAAAATAGGCAACAGAACCCCTTATTCCTAACTCAAGTAAAGCAAACGAGGGCAGAAACCATACCAGTAAAAAAAAGATACAGCTTAATAAAAAGAGAATACCTATGCCGGCATCAATTTGGCAAAACAGGAGCAACAATACCAACTGCCCTGAAAAAACAAGATAACGACTCATGGACAACAAGAGAACCTGAAGCAGGGTAATACGTGTTACTTCTTGAGCTTTAGTAAACCTTAATTCCAATTTTTGTGCCCACCTTTTTTGACTAAGCCAGTTAAAAAAGAGGTGTTGGTTAAAATAAACAACAAAAGCCAACACCGTACCAATAATTGCAAATGCAAATATTATTTCAGGATAGGGCAATACCATACTCCCGTTCGATAAGTATTGTGTATAAAGCAGTAAACCCCAAATACCAGCAATAAAGGTGCAAATCATTTGTGCCATTCCGCCACTAAAGTTTAATAATGCAGCTTTCATTTTCTCATTCGTGTCAAGATACAAAACTTTACCTACTACCTCACCCGATCGGTTAGGGGTAAATATACTGGTGCATATCCCTGTAAGTACCGATTGAAAGGCGGATAACCAAGATGTTTTTTGTAAGCAGCTAAGTAATTTTTGCCATTTCAAGGACTCAATAGAGTAATTTAAAAAAGTAAGAAAAAAGGCAGTTAAAAAATACCCCTTATTCCCTTCAGAAAGAAGAGATGTAAAAAGCTGACCAAAATTTTTATCCCGATAAGTATTAAATTTAAAAATTAAAAAAATAAAAGCTGCTGCTAGAATAGCCCAACTAAAATATTTTGATTTTAAAACAGAAACAACCTTTTGCATTAGGGACAATACAATTATATTAATTTTACGCAGTTTTCATAAAGTTTATGTTAGCTAAGGTATCTAAAGAAGTTAATAAAGAGCGAATTATTTTAGGGATTGACCCCGGAACCAATATTATGGGTTATGGACTGTTGTTGGTTAAAAACAATAAACCCTGCCTTATTGCCCTTGGTGTGCTTCAATTAAGCAAGTATGAGGATCACGCGCTCAAGCTTAAAAAAATTTTTGAATGTGTTTTGGGCCTGATTGAGCAATACTTACCCGATGAACTATCTGTAGAAGCCCCCTTTTTTGGGAAAAATGTACAGTCAATGCTTAAATTAGGGCGCGCACAGGGCGTGGCTATTGCGGCTGCAGTTCATAAAAATATTCCGGTATCAGAGTACCAACCCCGTAAAATAAAACAATCGGTAACCGGAAATGGGAATGCATCAAAAGAGCAGGTTGCAGCTATGCTTAAAAGCATATTAAATCTAAAAAACGAATTAGAAGGCGAAACCCTTGATGCTACTGATGCCCTTGCGGCTGCTTTGTGCCATTATTTTCAAAATAACCAAAAGGGTGGGAAAAAAAGCTATTCAGGCTGGCAGGCCTTTATTAATGACAATCCGAATCGTTTGAAATAAATTAAAATTTAGCTTAGATAGTTAAAAAAAAGCAAGGTAAATTGCTATTGCCAACAGCTTTTTTGGGGGTTTCTCGTTTTTGATATTAAACAAAAGGAAAATAAATTATAAATAATTTTGTTAACTTTATATCTTACTTTTCGAAGAAAAAGGGACAAATAACAAAAAGAAAAATTTAGGTATTACACCTTGGGAAATGACGCTGGGATTTCATTATTTTACTTTTGTGTGCTTTGTTGAACAGAATCATTTTGATGCGTACTAGTGAAACATCAGTTATATAAGAATAGTTTACTTGCCCAACATATAATATCTTTGTTAAAATAAACTCATAATCTTTAAATTATTAATATCCAAAATGAAAAAAACAATTCTACTGTCAATTGCTCTAATGCTTGTTATTACAACTTCTAAAGCTCAAACCGTTATGCAAATTTCGGGCGATGATTGCAATGGAGTGCCACATGACCTTTATGCTGACCTTGATGCGGGGAAAGCCGTATTACTTCACTTTTTTATGACATGTGCATCATGCCCGCCACCAGCACAAAAAATACAGGCAATGGCAAATAATATTCTTGCAACCTATCCGGGAATGATAACAGGCTATGCCTTAGGTTTTACAAATTCATACAGTTGCACAACAACAGCTAACTGGGTAAGTAACAATGGCCTTTCGCTCTACGCCCCTTATGACAGTGGTGCCGTTCAAGTTGCCAACTACGGAGGCTTTGGAATGCCAACAGTGGTATTACTTGGGGGAGCATACCCGAATAGACGTGTGATGTTCTCAACCTTAAGCTTTGCAGCAAGCGACACAACCATTATGAGAGATTCTATTTTAGCTTTATTGAACCCTGCAGGAATCAATGATCTGCCAGACCATGTTTCAGCTTTTAATATATTTCCCAACCCCACAAGCGATAAGGTTTCAATTAAAGTTAGTTTGAAAGAAACAACAAATTTACTTATTGATGTAGCAGATATAAATGGGAAACAGGTTGCGTTGATTTCAGATGAAAAACAAAGTGGCATCGTCAATAAACAATTCAATACAGCACAATTACCTAATGGATTTTACTTGATAAGGGTTTTTACAAACGGAAAGCCCTCGGTACAGAGGCTAACAGTAACACATTAAAAATGAAACTCACGAAGAAAATAGTTGTATGTTTAGTCGTATTAATAACGGCTACCGATATGGCTTTTTCTCAATCATATTCAATTGTCCCGAATGATAGTATTAACCTTATAGGAACATTAGAAGACTTACAAACACTTTCAATTCAGCAGGTAAATATTTCTACGGATACCCTTCAATTGAAATGGAAAAAAGTGTACGAAAGCGTTCCGTTATTTTGGGAAGCCATTGTTTGCGACAACCAAAATTGCTATACCTCTTTATTGGATAGCGGCATGATGAATCCAGTTGTGCCCGGTGATTATGGTTTTATATTATTACATATTACACCGCACACCAATTACGGAACAGCGGTTGTACAATATGCAGTATGGGATACAGCAAATGCTTTAGTGAAAGATACGCTTACTTTCGTTCATACTGTAAATAACACTTCAAGTATTGCCGATTTAGAAAACCCCAATGTTTTCCATATTTTCCCTAATCCAGCTAAAGATTTCATCAATATTAATTCAACATTTTCTGAAAAGTATTCCATTGAAATATTCAATGCTTTGGGCAAATTTGTTTATACTGAAAATTGCAATTCCACTTGTGCATTGCCAATTGCTAATTGGGATGCAGGAGTTTACAGTATTTCCATTGTTGTGAACAACAGAATCTATCAAACAAAACAACTTTTAATTCAAAAATAGCATGAGAAAATTACTCTTTATTCTTCCTCTCTTTTTATTCCATAAATTTATTGTTGCACAAAACCCGGTTGCCATACCACCAATGCTTACAGGTACTACCTTTAATTTGAATGTTCAAAATGGAGTAACACAGTTTTACCCTGGTATTAACACGCCAACCTATGGGGTAAACGGCAATATACTTGGCCCTACATTAGTAGTTAATAAAGGAGATATGGTAACCATAAATGTTACCAACTCACTTACAGGTTCCGGAAACTCAACCACCATGCACTGGCACGGTATGCATGTGCCGGCAATATATGATGGCGGACCCCATCAGGTAATTGCACAAGGAGCAACATGGAGCCCCCAGTTTCAAATATTGAATTCTGCTGGAACATGCTGGTATCATCCACATGGTCTTAATAAAACCGATTTACACGTAAGTAAGGGGATTGCCGGATTTTTTATTGTAAAAGACAGTATCGAAAATACGCTTACTTTACCACGTACTTATGGCGTTGATGATTTTCCGCTGGCAGTACAAACCAAAGCTTTTGATGTGCTGAACCAAATTGCCATTTCTACTCAGGAAGATACCGCTGTTATGGTAAACGGAACTGTGAAGCCTTATCTTGACGCACCTGCACAGGTAATACGTTTGCGATTGTTGAACGGAAGCAGTATGAGAACTTTTAATTTTGGATTTGCTACAAATACTACTTTCAAAATGATTGCCACAGATTCGGGCTTACTCGATAGCGCCATTACACTTACTCGCATTAGACTGGCTCCGGGTGAACGTGCCGAAATACTTTTAGACTTGCAGGGAATGATCGGTCAAACACTTAACCTGAAAAGCTTTAGCAGCGAATTGCCTAATGGAATTTATGGAGCTGATTCAGTAGTTGGATTGTTGGGTGGAACCATTCCTGACTACGATCTCAATCCATTAAATGGTGCTGATTTTGACATTCTTCGTATAAATGTTGTTGCTCAAACAGGAAACCCTGTTACCACAATGCCTACTTCGCTCATAACAAACACCCCATGGACCAATTATACCGTTTCCAGAAATTTTGAATTAAGTCCCGATTCTTTAACGTGTGCAGAATGTCAAGTTGAAGGAACATTTAACATTAACGGGTCATTATTTGATATGAATGTAATTAACGATACCATTCACCTAAACACAGTAGAAAAATGGCGTTTTACTAACAATACCGGAATTGCACATCCTATGCACATTCATGATATGTACTTTTATGTACTGAATATAAATGGGAATCCGGTACCCAATTATATGCAAGGAAAAAAAGATGTAGTATTGATAATGCCACAACAATATGTAGAGTTTATTACTAAGTTTGAAACCTATGCGAGCGAGAGCACTCCATACATGTATCACTGCCACATGTTGCATCATGAAGACGAGGGAATGATGGGAAGTTTTGTAGTTATTGATACCACCTCATCCGGTATTTCTGAAGCCCATTCCGATAACTATTTTTCTGTTTATCCCAATCCGGCAACGAATGAGTTGTATATTGCATCACCCGAAAACATAGACTATGAACTGGCTATTTTTAACTCATTAGGAGAAAAAGTTTTTTCGGCTACTGCAGCAGCAAATTTCAAATTGCCAATTGCCAATTGGAGTAATGGACTATTTTTTATTCAGATGAAAACCAATAATAAAATTTATACTCAAAAATTTATCAAACAATAAAATTATATGAAAAGAACGCTATCATTTACATTACTTCTTGCGACTACTGTACTAATTGCTTGCAACAGCAGTAGCTCTGATAAAACCAGCGAACCAGAGAAAAGTGAAATAACTTTGGTTGTTGCTTCAGCAGACGCTGTTGAAAAGTTTCAATGTCCCATGAAGTGCCAAGGCGATACTGCTTATACAACAACCGGATCATGCCCGGTTTGCAAAATGGATTTGGAGAAAGTAGAAGCGAACACCGAACAACACCAGCACGACAGCACGGAAATAAGCTATTAAATTTTAACTCATATTATGCAATAGGGATTTTTGGGTTTAAATCAATAGGGTAATCACATAGACCGGCAAACCATTTTCTGCGTTTCTAAGGGAGTGCGATTTTGCGTTTTAGATTATTGCTAGTCTTTTAAAATAAGCCCCTATTGCAAATGTTCTATAACGAAGTGTTGAAAGGGTTTTCTGTGATTTTTCCTGAA
>CAUJCU010000004.1 GCA_963169745.1 Bacteroidota bacterium | reverse complement strand
GGAAGTGAATGGTTTTAAAAAAATGGTAGTAGTGTGTGGCTTTTAGGAATTGGAAATATGAAGTGCTTTGTAGCTGTACAATGTACTATTGCTTGCATGGCATAACATGGAGGGGAAAGAATGTAAGAGTGGAAAATGATGGATGTCGACAGTAAAAGTGTAAAATAACTAACCCCCAAACAAATAACTTCGGAAAATTAAAAAGCAAGAAGCCGCATCAAATTTGCTTTTGAAACGGCCTCATTGCTCATTAAATCTCGGTATCCAATGCTTTCTATCTCCCTTATCATCATAAAAATAAACTCCATTTGCTTTTACTTTCAATTTTCGCTCATCAAACACCTTATATGAAAAAAGAGAATCATTAACCGTGATTCTAAATTTCGTAAGACTTCCATACTCCTTAGCGGCAAAAAAACTATTCGTAATTAATGGGTCTAATGAAAAACGAAGCGATGTCATTAATAAAGGGGATTTCCTGACTTCAACTAAAAGCTTATGAACAGGCATTTTAATTTCAACCAAAGCTAATGAATCACATCTTCTAATCTCTTTTGTTGTGTCATTTATTATTATAGCACATTCACAATCCTTAGCTGCTATTCCATTACTTGTAAATTCAAAAGAAAATCTATTTAGATTTTCGTCCTTTAATTCCGATGATTCTGTTGCCTCAAGAGGTATTGTAATATCCTTACGGGTGCTATTTAAAATAATTGTCCTATTTCCTTTTTTCCGCCATTTTCCTGTTGAGTACTCGTAGGCATGAAACTGATAAAATTTATACTCAAAAGTAGAGTCCTGATTTAAATTAAATCCGTATGGGCTATTCTTTGACGCATACCGCCCTGTAATAAAAAGTTTATTTGAACAACTGGTCAATAAAAAAATGAACAATAAATATAGTGTGTGCTTTTTCATAGGGTTATTTCTTTTTTTGTTCTCCATCAAGAAACTTCATGATAAACTTAGGGTCATAGGAAGCTCCCATTAACTGCTTTGCATAAATAAAGTCTCCAATAGTTCCTCCACTTCCATTATGGATGCCAATAACCCAATTAATTGTTATGTCGCTCGGAGACTTAATATTGCCCCAATAAGATGGTACATTGTTTTGTACTGAGCCTGCATCAAAAGCGTACTGTGCAGTATATGCCCTGACTTCGTGTGAGTAAAAATTATCTCTGGTTCTTGGGCCTTCCTTATGTAGAATGAAGCCATGCTTGGCCTCATGCACACCATTTGCATCGCTTGTTATACTCATTTCAATAACACCGTCAGCCCTTTTTTCAGTTCCGCCTTCACTCCCCGTAATTTCTTTGAACGTAAATACTTGTTTAGTATCTGCACTTCCCATCTCCGTTAATTCATTTGAAGATGCAGTTAATTCAGAAATAGCTCCGCTTGCACTTGCAGCATCGTCCTTCGCATTCTGCAATTGCTTTTCTAATTTTTTAGAAGTACCGTCTTTCGCAATTTTGGCTGTTATGTCAGTGACCTTTTTATTAGCTGTCGCAAGGTTTCCATTTTCTTCTTTTAATCTTTCAGTAATACGGTCTTGTAGTCTCTTAGCAATCTTCCCATCCTTGTCAGGGTCGCCCCAAACCATTCCATCAGGGTCGTTGTATCTAATTGGGTTATTGGCAGAATAAACATATGGACTCCATCTTCTGCTTATTTCAGCAAACGGGTCTAATTGATGGAAACGGCCAATTTGTGGGTCATAGTTCCTTGCTAAAAAATCATACGTTTCCAATCCACTGCCATCACTAAACTCGCCTGACTGTAATTCCTTTCCTCCAAACTTAAATTTGTTCGCTGGTGTATTGTTTAAAGCTTTGGAACTTATCCCGGCCATTACTAACCCGAACGGATAGTAATGATTTTGGCTGTATCCTGTATGGCGAAAAGATTTCACGATTTTGAAATAGGCCCTAAATTTAGCCTTATATTCTAAATTTGACAATAATTAAATGCCATTATTTACATCTTTTACTTAACGATCTCGGTCTTAGCTTTTGGTCATCGTTACTAATTTTTGATATGCTTTACTCAGTTCTTTGCTCATATAATCCTGTGCCAGGTTTACATATTTATAAAACTCTTTACTGCCTGCGGCATGTCCCGACATTTTTCTCACTACCTGCTCCGGCACTCCCATTATCAACATCGTAGTTATGGCTGTTCTTCGCATTGTATGTGCCGTTATATGTTTGTAAAATGGCCAACTGCTACCGGCTTCTGTTTTTAGCTCAATAATTTTTCCATTGCGACTTAAATATTTTGGCAATACACTATTCCACCCGGCAACTTTTATTAATTGCTTTATCTGAATATTCAGATTAGTGCCCGATAGTCTTGGCAGCAGATACTTACCTGCTTTTCTTTTGTTGCGTTTAATAATCTCAATTATATAATCAGGCAAAGGTATCCTTACTTCGGCTCCGGTTTTCTTTGTTATTACCGATAAAAATACGGCGCCATCTGCAGTTATGATATTTGTTTTCTTTAGACTCATAAGATCGGATATACGAAGCCCAACGGTGCAGCCAAACACAAAAATATCTTTTACTTTCTTCAACATAATGCTCAGGCTGTTTTCAAATTGTTTGTCTGTTATCAGAAACTGCAATTGCTCCGGCGTCAATACAACCGGGGTTGTGTGCATAACCGGAATCCTAAATTTTTTATGAAAGCTCCCAATTACATACCCCTTATCATGTTGCAGATAGTTGAAAAATGTTTTAATAATTTTTAGAACGGTTGATACGTAATTGTCTGCATAGCCATTCTTGACAAACAAAAAACTCAAAAAGGATTGAAAAAAACGAGACCAATAATTTTTCTCCTGCTTCAACAAACGAAGTGATGCCCGGTGAAGTAAGCAAATTCTTAATTGCAGATTGTGTTCTTTTTCATAAGCCAGCAGTAATTGTAATGCGTAACGATACCCCGTAATTGTTCCATTGGTTATTTTTTTGCCAGATGACGTTCGTCTGCGGCCGCCGGCTGATTGTTTTATAAACTGTTGAAACAAAGGAACAAAGGCGATTGTTTGTTTTTTTTTGTTGCATAATATTTTTTAAAAAAAATTACAAAGCAAGAATAATTTGAGTTAAAA
>CAUJCU010000003.1 GCA_963169745.1 Bacteroidota bacterium | reverse complement strand
TTTTTTACTGAAGAAAAACCGGAGTATGTTATTTTAGCAGCAGCCAAAGTAGGTGGAATATTGGCTAACAACACTTATCGCGGGCAGTTTATTTACGAAAACCTGATGATTCAGAATAATGTTATCCATCAGAGTTATGTTCATGGCGTAAAGAAATTATTATTCCTAGGCTCTTCATGTATTTACCCTAAAATGGCTCCTCAGCCATTAAAAGAAGAGTATTTACTTACCGGTTCACTTGAAGAAACAAACGAACCTTATGCTATTGCAAAAATTGCCGGGATAAAAATGTGCGAGGCATACCGTAGGCAGTATGGCTGTAACTTTATTTCGGCTATGCCAACTAATTTATATGGTCCTAACGATAATTATGATTTGAATAATTCACATGTTTTACCGGCTTTAATTCGTAAATTTCATACAGCAAAAGTTCAGCAAACTGACTTTGTTGAAATTTGGGGCTCGGGCACTCCACGTAGAGAATTTTTGCATGTTGATGATTTAGCTGATGCTTGTTTTTATTTGTTACAACACTATGATGGAGAGCAATTAGTAAATGTTGGGAGTGGGGTGGATGTAACAATTTTAGAGTTAGCACAAACTATTAAAAATATTGTAGGATACACCGGAAGTATTAAATTTGATGCTTCCAAGCCCGATGGAACTCCTCGGAAATTAATGGATGTAAGTAAGTTGGAGCAAGTAGGATGGAAATACAAAATTTCATTAACCGAAGGAATTACATCAGTTTATAAAGAAGTGCTTGAGAAGAATATTTTTAATCTTTAATTACAGTACTTGTGATTATACAATTGAATAAAGTTAGACTCATCTTTTTTTTCTCCTTTCTATTAGGCTTAATAGCGAATAATATTCAAGCACAACCAGTACTCCATCAACTCAACCAGTTTTTTTCTCAAGATGTTGAACATCAGGCTGCAGCTATTAATAATACCTGGAATGCCGGAGTAAAACCCTTTGTAAATGGAGTAAATTACAATAAACAGGAATTAGACTCTTTATATTTTCAATGTCATAATGTAAAGAGTTATAAAAACATTTGGCTTCGAAAGCTAAAACAAGAGAGCTTAATACATGTTGATAGTCCTACTTTTAAATTGGCTTTAGACCCATTATTTTATTTTGAAGGTGGAAGAGATTTGAAGTATAGCGATTCCTTATACTTTACCAATACCCGAGGGGTGCTGTTGCGTGGGAGTTTAGGTCAGAACTTAGCTTTTGAATCTGCATTTTTTGAAAATCAAGCTTTTTTTCCTGATTATTTGTCAAGATTTATTCGAGAAAATGAAGTAGTTCCGGGGCAAGGACGTGTAAAAAAATACAAGCAAAGCGGCTTTGATTTTGCCCAATCTACAGGAGTTTTTTCGTATAGTCCTATTAGATTTTTAAATATTATGGCCGGTTCCGGAAAACTTTTTGTAGGAAATGGTTATCGTTCATTACTATTAAGTGATAATGCGTTTAGTTACCCCTATTTAAAAATTAATTTTCATGGTTCTCGGTGGTCTTATACGGCCGCTTGGGCATCATTTCAAATAATAAAAAACGGTCGTTTTGTTTTTTATAAGCTCAGCGAACCAATTTATACTAAAAAAGCATATACCTTTCAGTACGTTACAATCAGGCCTATTAAGCGAATAGAGTTAGGTTTTTTTCAGGGAGTAATGTGGCAAGAGCAAACACAGCGAAACAATAACTTTGACCCCAATCTTTTAAATCCTCTTATTTTCTCGCATGCTTTTCAATATGGATTGTATTACCGAAACAATATTATACTAGGAGCTAATTTGAACATTAAAATAACCTCCTATATTAATTTTTATAGCCAGTTTGTGATTGACGATTGGAAAAATAAAAAGATCGGCATACAAGCCGGAGTTAAATATTTTGATGTAGGAGGGATTAAAAATTTATACCTGCAAGCTGAGTATAATAAAGTAAATCCTTATACGTATTCATATCCATACGCATTTCGGAGTTTTACACATTACAATCAAGCTTTGGCGCATCCTTTGGGAGCTAATTTCAATGAAATTGTGGGTTTGGTAAACTATCGCTTTAAAGATTTTTTTGTTGCAGCTAAACTTAATTTAATGACCTACGGAAAAGATACACTTAAATATTTTGCCGGCAACAATATTATGCAAAACTACTTACTATCTGAGATGCAATCAAACACCATGCTTCGTAAAGCCCTTGTTCAATATACAGATTTGAAGTTAGGTTATGTTGTAAATAAGGCTTCCAACTTAAATATTGCAGCAGGTGCCCTTTTGCGTAACCAGAGTGGTGCTTTGGGAGGCTTACAAACGCATTATTTCTATTTGAGTATAGGAACCACGATCACAAACAAATATTATGATTTCTAAAAAAATGCTTAATATTTACGTAATTTGCACACTTGCTAAAACTTTCCTATGGGATTAACAATACTTTCATTTTTTACAGCCTTTCTTGTTGTTTTGTTTTTTACACCATCTTTAATTAAGGTGGCCGAGTTGAAGAACCTGACAGATGCCCCGGATGCGAAAAGAAAATTACACCAACGTCAAGTGCCTACTATAGGAGGTATTATTATTTATGCTGCAACCTTGTTTTCTTATGCCTTATGGTTGCCAACGGATGATGCCAGCGATTTTAAATATATAGTAACTACCACACTGCTTATGTTTTTTGTTGGGGTTAAAGACGATATTATTGGAACCGCACCAATTAAGAAATTAATAGCTCATATTTTATGTGCCTTGGTTATTGTGCTTATGGCCAATATTCGTATAAAAAGCTTTCATGGAATATTTGGGCTGTATGAAATCCCATATTGGGCAAGCATATTTTTATCGCTCTTTACTATTATTGTTATTATTAACGCTTTTAATTTGGTTGATGGGGTAGATGGATTAGCTACCGGACTTGGTTTTATTGCTGCTTTAGCATTTGGTTTATGGTTTCTGCTTGTAAAAGATTTAGTTATGAGTTGTTTGGCATTTTCTTTGGCTGGGGCGCTAATGGGTTTCTTGTATTATAATTTTTCACCGGCTAAAATCTTTATGGGTGATTCCGGATCATTGACAATAGGTCTGATCATGTCGGTACTGGCTATAAAGCTTATTGAGTTTGATCGTGTTTCTATGATATATCCATTGACAATAATTACAAAACCCGTATTGGCAGTTTCGTTTCTGATTTATCCATTAGTTGATACCATGCGTATTTTTATATACCGAGCATTAAACGGACTATCTCCATTCCATGCCGACAGAAATCATATCCACCACCGGTTACAAGATGTTGGCTTTTCTCACCGCCAAACCTCAACAGTACTTTATGCAGCAACAGTATTGATAATATTTGTTGCCTACTTAACACAATATTTAGATCCAACATTTGCCTTACTCACCGTTGTAGGAATAGCAATTATACTGTGTTTGATTCCTTTTTATGTGCTAAAAAAGAAAAGTAAAACCGAAGCAATTAACCCGCAACTTGATAATACTATAGAAACTTAATTCTTTTGAGAGTAGTAAAACAATATATTATAAAGACACTTTGGAGCCTCTTTTTTTTATTGGTTCCTATTCAGGTTTTAATTGCACAACCCGAAAACCTATCTTTACTACGTGAAGCCAACATTGGTATAACCAATGCAGCACAAAGTAACCCTTATTTTTTTCACACTAGTGTAAGGCCATACTTACGTAGCGAAATTGAAAACATTAATTTACTTGCTACTACACTAGATTCGAGTACTTCAGTTTCTCATGCTCGGCCTCTTATTGATTTGCTTCAGAACAACCACTTGTTGACTCTTAAATCTAAAAAAATTTCATTAAATGCCGACCCCGTTTTTTCAATGATTGGAGGATACGATCTTGATGCTAATGATAAACTTATTCAAACCTCTATTGGTTTCAGAACGCAACTCCAGTTAGGGAAGAAATTGTTTGCTGAAGTTAAGATGGAAAGTTTTAATACAGATTACCCCGGCTATGTAGATTCTGTAATTGAAAAAACTTCAGTAGTACCCGGTGGAAATTTTGCTTCACCAACTGCATTGGGCTACGCCAGTAATTTGAATAATGGCTATTTGTCTTATTCACCAAATGCTACTTTTAATTTTCAGGCTGGTTATGGCAAAAATTTTTGGGGCGATGGCTATCGCTCTTTGTTTTTAAGCGACAATGCCTATAGTTACCCCTTTTTTAAAACCTCGGCTCATTTTTGGCATATCAAATATGTTAGTATGGTAGCAGAGTTTAAAGACATTAGAACAAAACCGGGTAACCCAGAACTGCATAAGAATAAATATGCTACTTTGCATTATTTAAGTTGGAATGCCCTGAAATGGCTGAATCTTACTTTCTTTGAAGCCATAGTTTTCCAGAGTCGTCAACAAAATAATGCTTTCTCATTTGACGTTAATTACCTAAACCCCGTTATTTTCTTCCGTCCGGTTGAATACGCTATGGGTTCGGGCGATAATGCTTTAATGGGAGCTGGATTTAAAATAAAATTACCGGCCCGCATACAACTATACGGCCAGGTTGTATTAGATGAATTTTTTCTGAAAGAAATAAGAGCTCGCAATGGATGGCAGGACAACAAACAAGGAGGGCAATTAGGAGTTAAAATATTTAATATTGCAGGTATAAAAAACTTGAATTTTTTGACCGAAGTAAATGTTGTTCGACCCTACACTTATTCTCATAAAAACACGCTGCAAAACTATGGTCATTTTAATGAACCCCTGGCACATCCTTATGGGGCTAATTTTTACGAAAGCATGACAACACTTAATTATAAATACAAGCGTTGGTTTGTAGCAACAAAACTAATTTATGCAATTATTGGTTTAGATTATAAAAGTACTGTAAGTTACGGACAAAATATATACAGTTTATATGATTACAGACCCAGTATTTACGGGAATTCAATTGCACAAGGTTTAAAGACCAAGCTTATTTTTGCTACTGCAAAAGCTTCCTATTTAATTAATACCGCATACAATTGCAGAGTAGAAGGAATGATTATTCCACGAATAGAACAAAACGTAAACGGAACAAAAAAATCGCTTCTTTTTCAGTTAGGAATTAGTACTGCCTTAGATAATCGCTATCTTGATTTTTAGAGCCTTATAAAGTTGCTTCCAATTGTTGATAAACCTAATGTTTGGGCTACTCTTTCGTTAACAATACGAACTCTTTTTTTTACAAGTGCCGATGGGGGTAATTGAGTTTTATTACTTTTTAAAAAGGCTACCGTTTGTAACCCGGCCTGATAGCCCCAAGCATACAAATCAGCACCAAAAGCACATAGAGCGCCTCGTTTAACCAAACCGGCCTCGCTGGTAAATACTGGAATATTACGATGCTTGCATGCTAATGCAATAACTTCAAACGAGGCAAATACACTATTATCGGGCATGGCAAAAAAACAATCAACATTTTTAGCAATAAGGCTTTGTATGGCTAACTGTGTTTCTGATGAGTTGCTGACCGAAACTACGCTTAACTGAATGGATAAGCGTTTGCAAGCTGTCTGAATTTGTTGTAATGCGTTTACCGATTGTTGCTCGGCCTGATTGTAAATAACTCCAAGATGTTTCGCTTGTGGAAAAAATTGTTTTATCAGCAATACTGATGTATCTATGTAAGCCAAGGTTTCATAAACTCCAAACAGGTTACTAGGAGGATGGTCTTGGCTGTCTGTAAGAAGAGCATTTTTGGGGCTTGGTGAAACCATCATACACACCGGTATCGTGGATGTTTTTTGAATAGCTGTTATAGTACTTAAGGTAGTATTACTTGCTATAACGTCAACATGCTTACTGATAAAAAAATCACAAGCTTGAGTTAATGTTGGAATATCTCCTTGTGCATTTCGATATAAGATGGTTATTGTCTTTTTCTTTTCACTATATCCGCTGTCTTCCAAAGCTTTAAAATAGCCTATTTTAGCCTGATTTATGGTTTCATCAACAAAAGCATCTAAGAAGCCGATTGTTGGGGTGCTGCTTTTTTTTACCTGTTGGCAGGATGTAATAAAAAATGATGGCAATAGGTATAATGCCATAAAGATTAAATGAAGGACCCTTGGTTTTGTTACTTGAGTATTTTTACAATGTCTGTTTAGGTTCACCTTATATCTGTTTTTAGAGGTAAATGTTAAGGTATAAGTATAAAAACGATATGCTACACCCAAAACTTAATAATTAGACATGTTACAAATAGTTTAAAAAGCAAATTTACTGCTTTATTGGAGTAAAATTAAGCCTATGAAAATAAATTTATAAAAGCTTTTCTTAGTGTTTAAAAAAGAGTACTTTCACTCTCTAATGAAGAAAAAAAAGAGATGCTTGCTTTATGATGACGAAGAAGAAAAATGAATTAACCTATGAACATGCTTTTGACGAATTAAGTACCATTGTTCAGTCGATTGAACAAGATCATATTTTGCTGGAAGAGCTATCGAGAAGTATTGAGAGGGCTAATGAGTTAATTGCATTTTGCAAAGGAAAACTCCGGCAAACCGAAGAAGAATGTAAAAAAAATATAGGAAAATTAAAGGAGTAGTCGTTTTGATTTTGGGATAGTATTATAAACCAAATGATACGACTCATCAATAAATAATTGTATTTGTGAAGCACTTATAGAGTCATTCAAAATGATGGTGTTCCAATGCTTTTTATTCATGTGATAGCCGGGCAGTACCGTATTTGGAAACTCTTCTCTTTGTTGAATGGCCTTTTCAGGATGGCATTTTACATTAATACGTATAGGTTTACTGTCTAAGGCAAGCAAAACAAATATTTTATCCATCAATTTGAATACTAGGGTAAACTCATCAAAAGGAAAACTTTCGGTTACTCCAACCTTTTGAAGGCAATAATTTCGTATCTCTTCGGCATGGTGCATTTTATATCTAATTAATCACAAGGTACAAAAAAAATAAGAAGGCTACTGGTTTAGCCTTCTTATTTTATAAAAAAAACAGATTGATAATTTGGTTTCCAAAACAGGTATAATTTTTCTCAAAGAAAATACTATATTTTTAACCAGTTTCTGGAATTTATCTTATTTTCATTGTACTCATTTTACCTATTATTATTGAGTTACTGCTTCAATATTTTTAGGGTAATTTGTTCTGAGTTATTTTGAACCTGCACCAAGTACATACCCAAAGGTAATTGTTCTATGTTTAATTGTTGATGAGGTGTTACATTAATAAAATCTAATACCATTTGCCCAGTAGTACTATATACTTTTACATGAACCGGTTGTTCCGTTATAGAACCATTAATGCTAATGAAGTTCTGAGCAGGATTTGGGAAAATCTCGAGTGTACTAAATGAGTTTTTATTGGTATTTCCAACGGTATAGTCAAGCGTTAAGTTGTCGATACAAAAGAAAGCCGGAGTGTTCATTCCAAAAGAACCCATATCTGAAGAAGCAAGAAGGAATGTCAAACTATCTACAGCGCCTAACGAAGAACAATCCACCCATTCCCATGTTTTAACAATATAATCCAAACTATCAATTGCAAATCGGTAATCAGCTAAATAAAACTCAACGGAATCTGGAAGCAATTGGCCTCCAAAATAACCCTTTACAGTAAGCTTAAAAAAGTCAGGAAAGGCTCCTTGAGGCAGTCCGCTATGGGTACCTGTTGTGTCTCCAAATTTACGCGAGAAACTATCCCCGTCACGCATGGTATTATAAGCATAAGTGCCATTGGTTACATAAAAACCCTGAACGGTTGTTAGCTCAGGTTGTGGGGTAATAATTTTACAAATAGCACCCTGTTGTGCTACAGCATACACTAATGAGTTATTATACCCCGATGCTGCCTTTGCGGCATACATATTTCCAAATCCAGATGTGCTAGAGTCAACAACAGATGAATAAGCAAATCCTGTAGCCCAATAACCACCAAAAGAATCATCATAGGAGTTGTTAAAATAAACACTTCCACTGGCAAATCCACCGGAATGATCGTTTCCATTCCAATAGGGTGCTGATGATAAAGGTAAGGAGTCAAAATCAGAAATAAGAGTTTGTGCCTGCAGCGAAGTAAAGGCCCATAAAATTAAGGTAAAAGTAAACGTAAATTTTTTTTTCATGTTGCTTGTTTTTATTGGGTTGTTATTAAATTTTAAAAAATAATTTTGACCCCAAAACAGGTAAGCATAGAGTAAAATAAGGCGCAAAATTTAGAATATTTTACGATCTATTATCCTCAACTTTTTTCCCGAAGTTGGTCAATTTGTTTTTGCAATGGCAGGTCTTCTGACTTGCTTTTATCGGAGCCTTCCCATTTAGAAATGTCTAAAAAGTGGCTTATAGATTCCGAAAAAAACTACTTTATAAAAAGTAGTTCAAGCTTACAGCAGCGGGAACTGTTACTGATTTACACAGTATTTCCTTTTAATTTTTTGACACAAAAGATGTATCGTAAAAAACCAATGCGGTGCAAAAATAAGAAAATTATTTAACCCAATTCTTAATAAGGAATAAAAAAGCAGAAAACTTTTTGTGATATATAAAGGATGTTAAAGAATTATACTACCTTTGCACCTTATTAAAATAATTTCAAAATATGAAAACAGGAAAAGTAAAATTCTTTAACGTAACTAAAGGATTTGGATTTATTAAAGACGATGCCAACAATGAGGAGGTATTTGTGCATGTTACCGGGCTTGTAGATCAAATCAAGCAAGATGACAGTGTATCTTATGACCTTACTGAAGGTAAACGTGGATTAAACGCGGTTAACGTTAAGAAGATATAAAAATATTTAGTTACCAGGTTTATTGCCTCTGTAGCTCAGCTACAGAGGCTTTTTTATTCTTTTTAAGAAAAGCTTAGGTTTTTGAGTTGAGGTTGCAATGAGCACATGAAAACGCTTTCGAAACTTTTTAGAAAAACATGCTTTACTTCGTTTATATCTATTTCTTTTCCTAATTCTGTTTGCAGTGAGCATACCGCTTTGTCATCAATTCCACACGGAACAATATGTTTAAAATAATCTAAAGAGGTATTTACATTAAAAGCAAAGCCATGCATTGTTACCCAACGACTGCAACGAACCCCCATAGCACAAATTTTACGTGCTTTTTTATTGTCATCCGGATCAAGCCAAACTCCCGTGTATCCAGGATATCGCCCGGCTTCAATACCAAAGTAACGACAGGTTAAAATAATACTTTCTTCGAGTAACCTTAAATATTTATGAATATCAGTAAAAAAATTATCCAAATTAAGTATTGGGTAGCCAACTAATTGCCCAGGGCCATGGTAAGTAATATCACCTCCACGATTTATTTTATAAAATGAAGCTTGAATTTTCGCTAAGTCCTTATCATTTACTAATAAGTTAGCTAATTTTCCGCTTTTCCCTATTGTGTAAACGTGAGGATGTTCGCACAAAAGCAGGTAATTTAAAGTTGGCTGTGCTGTTTCGGGATGGCTTCTTTGAGCTATTTTTTTTTGAACAATACTATCAAAAACAGATTCCTGATAGTCCCAGGCTTTTTTATAGTCTATGAGTCCTAAGTCCTGAGTGATTACCTGAGTGTTTTTTTGCATTAAAATTAATTTAATTTAGCAAGTTCTGTTTTTAAATGGTTAATGATAGAAATATCCATAGCATCAATATTTTTAATATCGGCTATTAAACAACTAATCCAGTCTCCTAAATGAATCATGTATATTGCTTGCTGTAATGATGTGGCTCCCTTAGCCTTAATTTCTATTACCGTATTACAGTATTTTGAAAACACTTCAGTACATACCTCAAGTCTTTTAACAGTTCGGTAGTAGTCGTTATCATATCTAAAAACAATTACTGCAAGGTCATCATTTTTTTGAGTCCAACCAACCAATTCATTGTGATTCATTTCGGGAAGAACGTGATGCCAGCACAGCATTTTGCTGTTTTCGTTTAATTGTTGTCTGAAGCGTACCGCTACACCTTCAGTGGACCCAAGAGTATAAATAACAGGTATTTTATTAAAGATTAATTGGGCAACTTTTGCTGCTTCTTCTTTAATATGGCTTTGATTATTATCTAATAAAGAAATAACATTTTCAACCTCAGCTAAATAGTTTGTTGAGCATACTTCATGAAAATGGAGTATTTTTAGTATTTGACAAACAGAATAACCAATACATGAACGAGGCGGAAAACCTGCGGGTAATAAAATATAATCGAGTTGTTGCATTTCGGCAATATGAGCTGCCTCGCCACCCGAAGTAATAACAGTAACTTTTGCTCCGGCTGCTATACAGTATTTGAGTACCTGAATAGTTTCCTCAGTATTTCCGCTATAGGTACAAATAACAGCTAGTGTATGAGAGTTAATAAAGTTAGGCGCTGTATAATCTTTATTAATAATAATGGGTAATGCAGCATTAGAACTTACTTGTTCGGCTACGATAGTGCCTCCAATACCTGAGCCGCCTAAGCCACTAATAAATACATTTTTTATAGGGTTTGCGCTTTTATTCAAATTTGCAGAGTTTGCAATAACTAGGGCTTTTTGCAACTGGGCCGGAAAAGCGGCTACTAAATCTTTCATATTCATTAATTCGGTCAAAATAGTAAGGGCTGCAAGTTACAAAAATATTATATGACCTCTTTGCAAAACATGATTTCTTGTAATGATTTTATAATACATTCAAATTGGTTTAAGATTAGTTAAATAAAAAAAGCACCCAATGGGTGCTTTTTTTATAATTAGAAAAAATTACTTTTTTAATTATCTGTCCAAACCATAAATTTAGGATTGTCTTTAAATTTCATCATGGCATCATTCCCTTGAAATACGACCCACCAAAAATCAACACATCCGGTAACACCGCCTACAACAGGGATACAGAAATAATACCAAAACAATTGCTTTCCGCCTGTTCCCATGTAATAGCGGTGTAAGGCAAACCCACCGCAAAAAAATGCTCTAATTAAAAATCCTCCAACAGTTTGAGAACCGCTGGCCAAAGAAGACATAGGGGCACTGGTTAATGCGGGAACTTGATCGGCAAGTACAAAAGTTACATCTTCTGAACTGGCAAAAAGCTCATCAACAACTACATTGTCTAACTTGTAGTTAGATGCCGAGACCAAATTACTTGTAAAAAGGCATGTAAGAAATGCCAGGCTAAATAATATTTTTTTCATAGGAAAGGGTTTAAATTGTTGCTCAAATATATAAAATTAAATTAAATTAGATTTATTATTTTATTAATAAAACAATTATTCCCCACCTGATTGTACATTAAAGTAATAATCAGCATTGTCGGGAGTAATACTCATAACAGGAATTTTAGAATGGTTTACCACTTGTTGTGCAAAAGGGCCTAAAAGTATTCCGGTAAAATTTTCTTCTTGTTCAGTCATAATAACAATCAAATCACACTTTTTCTTTTTTGCCTGCTTTTTAGTTACTTCTGCTAAATTGCTTCCTTCAACCATTTCCATGGTAAATTTAATTTCGGCATTGGCAAAGTATTTCTCTACTTGCTCTAACTTCTTATCTAGTTTAAACGCAGCATCATCGTCATCAATACTTAAAATTCCAAGAATATGAACTTTGGAATTGTATTTTTTAGCCAATTCGCGAATATAGCGTACTTTTTCTCGAGATGGCTCTGAACTGTCTATAGGACAAAGTATATTGTTAAAACCTATTTTAGAAGCTTGTTTTTGTACAGTAATTACCGGTATTTTTGATTCAGTAACTACTCGAAATGAGTTACTCCCCATAAAAAACTCCTGAAACCCACTTACACCGTGAGTTCCCATAATTATGATATCAACATTATTTTCGGTAGCAGCTTCGGTAACTCCTTGAGAAATACGACCTGTTTTTATAACATAAGTAACTTTGCCACCAGTTTTAATTCTTAGGTCTGTAGTCAGATTCTCCAGTTTTTCTCTGATAATTTCTTCAGCTTGCTTTTTATCGGAAGCGGTAAACGTACCTAAATTAAGCTTCAACACCATGGTTTCCATAACGTGAGCAATAACTATATCGGCTTTAAATAGTTTAGCCATAAAAGTGGCATGCTCCAAGGCCAGCATACTGTTTGCCGATAAATCGAGCGGAACAAGTATTTTATTTATTTTAAAAGGCTTCATAAGAATTTATTTTTTGTTCAGCCAATTTCTAAAATAAAATTCAACAAAAAAAGAAAAATGTGTTTTTTTATTTATTTGTTGCCTAAAAAGCCTAAGGGAACATCTCCTTGGTAATTCACCGGTACTGTTTTGGAAATTCCGTATGAACTGCCTTTAATATTACCTTGACAGGAGAAGTTGATTTTTTTTGATAATACAGCCGAAAGGATAGAGGAAAAGCCACCTACAGCCAAATCTCCATAGTTAGCTTTGATTAGAAAGCGGTGCGTTTTTGAACTATGCCCGGGTATTTTTACTTTTTCTTGAAGATTTACTTTGCCAATATTGGTTTGATTAATAAAAACATTCATATCAACATCATGCACCGTAAAAGCTATCCGGTTGGGATTGTTGAGTGAAACATTTAGCTCCACCAGTGCTCCTGTATTCTCTACCTTAATAAGTTTGAATGACTCAATTTTTTTAAATTCTACCTCCTGAAATGTGCAAGAACTTAGCATGATAATAGGTAGTAGTATGAGGCATACAAACAAGTACTGCTTTAAATTGATTTTCATACCGACTTCTTTTATAGGCGATACGCATATTAGCCATGCAGGTTACAATTAAACCTTAGTATTCACATAAGAAATGTTAAACAAAATTGTTCAGATTAGACTATTATGAGCGCATCGTGACCAGATAATATTTGATGGCTGTATTTTAAACGTTCATCTTTTGTAAAAGAATATGTTTGGGCGTATTGCAAGTCATAACAAAATAAGTTTTCTGAACCTTCTTCATAATGATGTTGGTTTTGGAACTCATCAGAATATATCGCATTACGTCCTAAAGCCGATAAGATAGTAATTCGATTGGTTGCGTTGGCAGTTAACACAGCATTGCTCAAAAGCTCTATTTGCTTGTTGTAAAAGCTTAACACATGTTTGTATTCTTGTATATTAGAATGAGCTATATCAGTATCTTCAAGATTTAAGATAAGTGTATTATATTTAGATGTATAAAGATTTTGAAGTAGTGCATTAAATACCTGAGCATCTCTTGACCAAGGCATGTACTCGTTTGAAACACTTGTAAATTCTATTTCAGTTTTAAAGTTTTGGGTTTTAATTTTAGCGGCTAGTTCGCTTTCTTTACAAGTTATGATTAGTGATTTATGATGATGAAAGGGAAAGTTTGATAAGGCGTGAAGAGCACTTTCGGCATGTTCAAAAGATTTGCCACTATGTTTGATATTTGTATTACATACAACAGCCGTTTTACGTTTAACATTATACAAAGTATCGAAAGAACTGTTTGGGGTGAATAATACATCACGGGCATCAATACCACCACTCATTAATAAAATAATGTGTTTGTTATTTACTTGGTTTATATTGGTTGCATTAATAAGGCTACCAGACAAGGTAAGGCCTATAACGCCAAGTCCTGATTCTTTGATAAAATTTCGTCTTTTCATAGATATTATTTATTATAAAGTTCAGTAAAGTTATGATAGAAATAGGGTATAGTTTCAATTCCTTTATAAAAGTTAAAAACACCATAACTTTCGTTTGGAGAGTGGATCGCATCTGAATCGAGCCCAAATCCCATCAAAACCGAATCAAGCTCTAGCTCCGATTTGAACATAGCCACAATTGGAATGCTGCCACCACTACGTACTGGAATAGGTTTTTTCCCGAATGTAGTTTCCATGGCCTTAGCTGCTGCTAAATATGAAATTGAAGTACTGGGTGTAACCACAGGTTCTCCACCATGATGTGGAGTTACTTTTACTCGAACAGAAGGAGGGGCAATTTTTGTAAAATAATCAGTAAATAATTGTGTTATTTTTTCACTCCTTTGAAAAGGAACTAAACGCATAGAAATTTTGGCAAATGCTTTTGAGGGTATAACCGTTTTAGCACCTTCGCCAGTGTAACCACCCCAAATACCGTTAACATCTAAGGTAGGTCTTATAGAAGTTCTTTCGATGGTACTATAGCCTTTCTCGCCATGAACATCGGCAATGTTTAAAGCTTCCTTATAGGCTTCTAAACTAAAGGGAGCTTTAGCCATTTCTTTGCGTATTAAATCAGATAGCTCTTCTACATCATCGTAAAACCCCGGAATGCTAATGTGATTGTTGGAATCTTTAAGTTTAGCAATCATATCACATAAGATATTTATTGGATTTGCCACGGCACCCCCATATAGACCAGAGTGTAAATCACGATTGGGGCCTGTAACTTCTACTTCAATATAACTCAGTCCTCTTAATCCAACGGTAATAGAAGGAATTTCATTCGCAATAATTCCGGTATCAGAGATTAGAATTACATCTGCTTTTAGTTTGGCTTTATGTTGTTTAACAAAGATGCCCAAATTTGTAGAGCCCACTTCTTCTTCACCTTCAATCATAAACTTCACATTGCAAGGCAGTGAATTAGTTTGCATCATCGTTTCAAAAGCTTTTATATGCATAAACATTTGTCCCTTGTCATCACATGCGCCACGGGCAAATATTTTCCCATTTTTAATAACAGGGTCAAAAGGTTTCGACTCCCATAAATCAAGTGGGTCGGGAGGTTGCACATCATAATGCCCATAAACCAAAACAGTAGGTTTTTTAGGGTCTATAATTTTTTCGGCATAAACAATAGGATAACCGGCAGTGGAGCAGACTTCAACATTTTCGGCTCCTACTTTTTTTAGAGAATCAGCTACAGCTTGGGCCGTATTAATTACCGCATCTTTGTATTGTGGGTCGGCACTTATCGATGGAATTCTTAGTAACTCAAACAACTCTTCTAAAAAGCGTTCTTTATGTGTGTTTATAAAGGTATTCATAAGATGAAATAAAAAAATAATTTTAGTCAAACAAAGGTATGTTTCTTTTATTAAAATCAGTAATTGCAGATTGTATATATGCACTCCGCCAAGCTATTACAGCCGGGGTGTTAAGTACTTCTAAAAGAGGCTTATCATCGGTTAATAAAGGGGCCTGGCTTATTTCTTCAGGAGTAAAATTGTATGAGGCAGTTAGTGTGTTAAATTTATTTTTTCGGGCAAATAATAACAAATTACCTTCTTCTTCTTTGGGAGTGCTTGGAACTGTTTGAGTATAAAACCCCGATTTTTGTACGGTATGAACTATTGCCTTTATCCCACGGCTTTTATCTCCTGTTCTGAATCCATAGCCGTTTATTACTAATATTCCGTTAGGGTTAAGAGTTTTTTTGATCTTTTCAAGACTTTCAAGCGTTATAAGATGTGATGGACTTTCTTCTCCTTTAAAAACATCAAAAATGATAATATCATATTTTTGAGTGCACTGATTTATGAATCTGCGTGCGTCATCTACATAAACTCCTATACCAGAATCTAAGTTAAAAAATTCTCGGGCAGCTTCCACTACTCTGGGGTCAAGTTCAACTGCGTCAACCGAAAATTTATTTTGAACCAATTCATTGGCTACACAGCCACCGCCAAGGCCTAATAAAAGCACTCTTCCCGAATCTTTTTGATGTTTAATTTCTTGCGTCATTAATGATACATAAGGGAAATATTTGTTGCTGCTATCATGAGCATTGTAAAACGCTTGTATTACGCGGTTAAACAACATCATACGAATGTAGTATTCGGGCCGTTCTTTTGTTTGATATACGGGATAATCAACAACCATAAGCTGTCCTAACATACCTTCATTTTGGCTTAAAATTTTAATATCCGAAAAATTATTTTTTGGGGCTAAAAGGATATATGAAATTAAAATAAAAAAAAGGATAAAACCACTTGCCACTTTTTTGTGATTAAGAATAGCCCACAAGGGTAAAGCAGATAAACATAGACCGGTGCATAAAGCAGGTTTGCTAAGGCCAAAATTTGGGATAATATAAAAGCCCATAGTAAAAGTAGCAATAATCCCACCTAAGGTTGAAATGGCATAAATGCTTCCTGAAGTTTTGCCGGCATGATTCCCGGTAGAGCTGAGTTTCTCAATAATTAATGGTGAAACCATGCCCATTAGAAAAACAGGGGGCATCAGAATTAATAAAGAAGAAACAACAATAGAGGGCAGCATTGAAAGTCCTGAAGTAAAAGAAATAATCATTCCTGAACTTAATGGCATAAGAGAGGTAAAAGCAGCAGCTAGCAATACAATATAGTATAGGAAGTTACTGTATTTGTTTTTTGCTGAAAAAAAGCCGCCCAAGAAATACCCTAAAGCCAAGCCTCCCAAGGTAACAGCCATTACCGTTGCCCAAACAAATAAAGAAGACCCATAGTAAGGGGCCAACATTTTAGCGCCAATAAGCTCGGCACTCATAACCGAGGCGCCCTCTATAAAAGACAATGCAAATAAAAAATATTTAAAATTTTTCACTAAATATTATGCTATTAATGGCCACTTTTAATTATGGTAAACCTTGATTTTAGTTTTAAGAACCATCCCTCAAAATACGTATAAGATAGCCAAGAAATTAAAATAGTAAGCAAAGTAACACTAATGTATATAAGTATTTCAGGGAGAATTTCATTGGAAGGCGGCATGCCGATTTTTTTGAAAAAGTAAAACACTAATGGAATTAACATAAAGTGATACATGTACATACTGTAGCTAATTTGGCCTAAGAAGCGGAATACTTTATTTTCGAGTTTTATTATTGACTTTGGATTGCCAGATACATTAACAATAATACCAAGAAAAATGACACTGTAAACCAAATGTATGCCATCTTGAACCCTATCGGGAGTATAAAACATAAGGGTTGGAATTCCAATTAAACAAAAAGGGAGTACAAAAGGATGGTAGGCTGCTTTTTTAAATTTTTCGGGATATGTAAACAAAAGGTAAGCCCCCATTCCACCTATGGTCATACATTCAATCTTACTCATTGCTAAAAATTTCTTAACAGCCAATACTATTTCATTGCCATAGCCCATTTTAATTACCAAAAGTATAAGAACTTTGAGCCCTACCATAACACAAAAAACAACTATCAACATTTTAAAGATGTTTTTTGCCTTTTTAGCCAATACCGGCCAAATCAAATAAAATTGCTCCTCAACTCCAATAGACCATGTTTGGCTTATAAGCGGAACTGGATTAAAAATAGAATGGGCGATATTGGGAAAAATTATAAGGTATAAAAATAAATTTATACCATAATTAGCGTCCAGTTCTTTATCGTGAAAGTGAAGCCCACCTAGTGTAAAAAAAGGGATGATAAAAAAACCAAGAATTACAATAAGGTAGTATAACGGCCATATTCTTAAAACCCTTCGCAAGTAAAACTTTTTTACGGCTACGGTTCCTGTTTTTGCTTTTTCAGCCAGTAATAAATATGTAATAAGGAAGCCGCTTAATACAAAGAAAAAGTAAACTCCCAGCGAACCTCCTTCAAAAGCAATTTTTTGGAGTAAGTTTTTAAAGGTTAGCTCAGAGCCACTATCGGGCACCCAGAACGAAGGTAAATTTTGAAAAGACTTGACTAGTTCAATATGGGTTACAATTACGGCAAATGCAGCAAAGAATCGCAATCCATCTAGGCCAGGAAAATACAATTTGTTATTTTCCATAAGGAATATTTTTGAAAAGGAGGCTCATAAAAACAAGTTGCTAATATCTAAAAAAAAGTATTACGCATAGGCTTTCACTCCCAAATGAAAACAATAAAAGACAATAAATATAATTTTTATTTGGGGTTAGATTTTATACTGCCACTTAGCTCAATAACGCAATTGTAATTATATACTTTATGTTTTCTTATTACAGCTCCAACGTATTTAATATTATTACTGAGTAAAGATTTCCTGTGACTAAAGTCTGGAATCTCTTCGTCTATGAGCAAATCAATCACAATACTGAGGCCTTTGTTGTACCCATATTGGCAGTTTTCCATTACACTTTTATATTTTTGACTGAGCTTTGCTCCTCTAACTTCAAAACTCTCTCCTTTGATATTTATATGGCCTGTTTTTCCATAAATACCCATCTCAGTAGCGTGATTCTTGGCTACTTCAAAAAGATCAAATTGAGGGCTTAGGATTTTTACAGGAACCATTGTTTTTAATTCAGCAATAAGGCTTTCAACATTGGGAGTGCGCTCTATTGCTGCAGTATCAAGATAATTTTTTAGATAGGTTTGTTCAAAGAGTTTCGGATTGCTTCGAACCAAATTAAGATAAAAAATAACTTCTTTTTCATTTTTAGTTAAGTAAGCAATGTCTTTGGCAGTATTGCATTTTTTAAAATCTGCAGAAGTCCATTGTTCTTGAGCTAAGCTACTTAACGGAGAAACGAAAGCTGCAAAAAAGAGACACAAGAGTCTTGAAAAAAATAATTTTGTATGGGAACTTATATTGCTTTTATTTTTCATATACTTTTTGTCCGTTACTGTAGGTACTGACTACTTGAATAAAAGGAATTTCATATTCATTGCAATTCATAATATCTTTATCAATAACAATAAAGTCAGCGGCTTTCCCATTTTCAAGGCTTCCTTTTGATTTTTCTTCAAAGCCGGCATATGCTGCCCATATAGTAAATGCCCTTAAAGCTTGTTGGCGACTTATTTTATTTTCGGGCTCAAAACCATGAGCAGGAATTTTCTTTAAATCCTGACGGGTAACAGCTGCATATATTCCCTTAAAAGGATTGATGTCTTCCACCGGACAATCACTCCCCGCGGCAATTAGTCCTGCAGCATTTATCAGTTTTTTATAGGCATAGGCATTTTTGGTCCTCTCTTTTCCTAACCTATCGTAAACCCAATACATATCAGAGGTAGCATGGGTAGGTTGTACAGATGGAATAATGTTGTTTGGCGTAAATTTAGCAAAATCATTTTCGTCAATAACCTGGGCATGCTCAATACGCCAGCGCCTATCTGTGCTTTTTCCCAATAAGTCATGATATAAATTAAGAATATATCTGTTTGCCGAGTCGCCAATACAATGCGTGTTCATTTGAAAAGCAGAAGCAGCAATTTTAGTGCCAATTAACTTTAGTGTTTCCGGAGATGATATTAAAAAGCCTTGTTCCTGTTTCTTGTCATTATAGGGTTTTAATAAACATGCACCCCTAGAACCTAAAGCCCCATCAGCATATACTTTAAAAGAACTAATTGTTAATTTGGGCTTAAAAATAGGCCCTTTTGGAAGGTAATACGAAAGATTTTCATCCGAAGGATTAAGCATGGCATATATTTTTATTTTTAGAATATCTGCTTCTTGCAAACTATCAATAAAATCTACAACATTTTTAGGAATACCTGCTTCAGCAACAGAGGTTAGCCCTAAAGCAAAACAATCTTGTTGGGCTTGCATTAGTAAAGCTTTTCTCTGCTCTGCATTAGGTTCCGGTATATGCTTACTTACCAGATCCATTGCATTGTCAATTAAAACTCCCGTAAGTTTCTTTTTCCCATTTACAATTTTAGTTCCAATCAAGCCCCCTTCTATCTGTGTATCGGGAGTAATTCCGGCTAAATCAAGTGCTTTTTGATTTACCAAAGCGGCATGGCCATCTACCCTCGACAAAAAAACAGGGCGATCATTAAAAAGAAAATTTAACGTGTCATTATTTGGAAATTCTTTTTCTTTCCAATTGTTTTGATCCCAACCTCTTCCTTTAATCCAAGTGGTTTTAGAGTTTTTAGAAAAATGAAGTAAAGATGTAATAACCTCCTGAAACGACTTGGTTCCTTTGAGATTAGCCTCTTGTAAGCCTAGAGCATAATAATAAAAATGGGTGTGTGCATCATACAAACCGGGTATAATTACTTTTCCGTTTAAGTCATATTTATTTGCTGCTTCAAAGTTTTCAAAAATGAACTCTTGGGTTCCGGTAGCTACAATTTTCCCATCTTTAACAGCCATTGCTTTTTGGATGGAAAAGACCGAATCAACCGTATATATGGTTGTATGATAATAAATTTGATCAACTTGTTTTTTGCTTTTACACGACATTCCAAAAAATATCGAAATAATTAAACATAAAACAAGAGTCCGAAGTAGTGACATGCGAGGCTATTTACGAATTGTAGTTGATGCGTTTGCTTGTGCTTTTGGGGTTATAATAATATCACTAATATTAACATGGTCGGGGCGTGAAACAGCCCACCATATAGCATCAGCAATGTCTTGTGGTTTTAATGGAGTTAATCCAATATATACGTTTTTTGCTTTTTGTTCGTCACCTTTAAAACGCACCAGGCTAAATTCGGTTTCTACCATGCCCGGAGCAATATTGGTTACTTTAATACCATGGGCAAGTAAATCAATACGCATTGATTGAGAGAGTGAATCCACAGCATGCTTTGTGGCGCAATATACATTCCCATTTGCATAGTTTTCTTTGCCGGCAATGGAACTGATGTTGACTATATGACCAGATTTCTGTTTGATCATTATAGGGCTAATTAGTCGTGTCATATACAACAATCCTTTTAAATTAACATTTATCATGGTTTCCCAGTCGTTAATATGACCATCTTGAATAGATGCTAAACCGGCAGCCAATCCGGCATTGTTAAGAAGTACATCAATGGTCTTAAACTCATCGGGAATTGACTGAATAGCAGTTTCGCAGTCGTTGAATAACGATACGTCAAAAGTTAAAGGCAATACCGAACAGTTGTATTGTGATTTTAGTGATTGAGCCAGTTTCTGTAAACGATCTGCTCTGCGTCCGCTAATAATTAAACGGTATCCATTTTGGGCAAATAGCTCTGAACAAGCAGCACCGATACCGGATGTAGCCCCGGTAATAAATATTGTTTTCAAAATTATTGGGATTAATAGAATACAAAAATAGCATCTTATTTTGATATATTTTAATTCGTAATTGCTTCATTAAATTGATAAGCACTTTTAAATTTAATATAAAAGCCGTTACTTTGAGAAGACAAAAATTAAAACTTATGAGTAATCCATTAAAAGGCGGTGAATTTTTAATCCGCGAAACACAAGCAAATGATATTTTTATTCCTGAACAATGGAACGAGGATCAGCAAATGATAGCACAAACTTGTCATGATTTCTTAGCGGCAGAAATATGGCCTAACTTAGAACGTATTGATCAACAAGAAGAAGGACTTACTGTTTCTTTGTTGGATAAAGCAGCCGCATTGGGCTTATTAGGGCTTAGTGTTCCTGAAGAATATGGGGGTTATGAGAATGATTTTGTTAGCGGAATGTTAGCTACAGAGGTGCTTGGAGCAGGACATTCTTTTGCGGTATCCATTGCAGCTCATACCGGCATTGGCACTTTACCAATTCTCTATTACGGAAATGAAGAGCAGAAAAAGAGGTATATTCCTAAGTTGGTTAGCGGTGAGTGGAAGGCTTGTTATTGCTTAACAGAGCCCAATTCAGGTTCTGATGCTAACAGTGGAAAAACAAAGGCTGTTTTAAGTGCTGACGGGAAGCACTATATTCTTAATGGCCAAAAGATGTGGATTACAAACGGAGGCTTTTCAGAGATTTTTACAGTGTTTGCAAAAATTGATGATGATGAGAATTTAAGTGCGTTTATAGTTGAAAAAAGCTTTGGTGGAGTTACTTTAAATCCTGAAGAACATAAAATGGGAATTAAAGGGAGCAGCACCCGACAGGTGTTTTTTAATGATTGTAAGGTTCCTGTTGAGAACCTACTGAGCGAAAGACAAAATGGATTTAAAATTGCGGTTAATATTTTAAATATGGGACGCATTAAGCTTGCAGCCGCAGCTTTAGGAGGAAGCAAAAGAACGGCAACCTTAGCTGTGAACTATGCTAATGAACGTCAGCAATTTGGCCGCCCTATAGCAAAATACGGTGCCATAAAATACAAATTAGCCGAACAGGCCATCAGAAACTATACGGTTGAGAGTGCGTTGTACCGTGTTACACAAAATATTGAAGATGCCATTAACAGTTTTGTTGCCTCCGGATTAGATAAAGGAAAAGCTATATTAAAAGGAGTAGAGCAGTTTGCACCCGAAGCAGCTATATTAAAAGTAGCGGGAAGTGAAGTATTGGATTATGTGGTAGATGAAGGCGTTCAAATATATGGGGGTATGGGATATAGTGCTGAGGCCCCTATGGATAGAGCATATCGTGATAGTCGTATAAACAGGATATTTGAAGGAACGAATGAAATTAACAGAATGCTGATTGTAGATATGATGTTGAGAAGAGCTATGAAAGGAGAGTTAGATTTAATGGGGCCGGCTCAAAAAGTTGCCGGAGAGCTTATGAGTATTCCTGATTTTGGTACTGAAGAAACTACTCTGTTTAGCACAGAAAAGAAATATATTGCTAATTTTAAAAAGGCCATATTGATGGTAGCCGGAAGTGCTGCTCAAAAACTAATGATGGAGCTTTCGAAAGAACAAGAAGTATTGATGAATATTGCAGATATGCTGATTGATTTGTATCAAGCAGAAAGTGTTATGCTGCGAGTTGAGAAATTATGTGGAATTAGGGGGCAAGAAAAATGTCAAGAACAATTGGCTATAATGCGTGTTTTTATACACGATGCAGCAGATAGAATAAATAAAAATGGGAAAGAGGCTATAAACTCATTTGCTGATGGTGATGAATTACGTATGATGTTAATGGGACTAAAACGTTTTACCAAAACCGAACCTTTTAATAGCAAAGAGGCACGCAGAACTATTGCTGCTAAATTGATAAACGAAAACAAATACTGCTTTTAATTGTTGCTATTTCTAAAAAAAGGGGTTGTGAAAAATTATTTTTCACAACCCCTTTTTAGTTTCTATGCTTATTATTTCTAATGAGTTTTTTGGAGTAAAGTACCACACTTAGGAATGAAGTAATTGAGTCAAATAGGTTTTTTATTTACCTAATTAAACAGCTCAATTTTTTGTGCTGAACAAATATGCTTAACCATAACTTCTATATGAAGCATGTGTTATAGTAGTTTAGCCATAGAGCCAATTACTTTTTAAAAATACCTACACAAATTAGTGGGCTTAGGAAGTAGCGAGAAAAACTTATTGGCAGAAAATTATCCCCTGTAAATTGCAGTTACGCTTACTTCTTAATCGAGTTTTAAAACAGCCATAAAGGCTTGTTGCGGTATTTCAACACTTCCTACCTGCCGCATTCTTTTTTTCCCTTCTTTTTGTTTTTCGAGTAATTTACGTTTTCTAGATATATCTCCTCCATAACATTTAGCAGTTACATCTTTTCTAAGGGCTCTAATGGTTTCGCGTGCAATAATTTTGGCGCCTATAGCAGCTTGTATAGGAATTTCAAATTGCTGTCGTGGAATAAGTTCTTTTAGTTTTTCGCATATTTTTTTGCCAAACTCATAAGCATTATCACGATGAATAAGGGCAGATAGGGCATCTACAGGTTCACTGTTCAGTAAAATATCTAACTTTGTTAAGGCCGAAGTTTTATATCCAATGGGATGATAGTCAAAAGAGGCATAGCCTTTACTTATGGTTTTTAAGCGATCATAAAAATCAAATACAATTTCTCCTAAGGGCATATCAAACTGCAGCTCTACACGGTCGGTAGTTAAATAAACTTGATTTTGAAGTTCTCCTCTTTTATTTATACACAAAGTCATTATACTCCCTACAAATTCAGACTTAGTAATGATTTGAGCTTTGATATAGGGTTCCTCAACATGATCTATACGGCTAACCTCGGGCAAATCAGAAGGGTTATTTACAGTAATCATTTCTCCTTTTGTTGTATAGGCATGATAGCTCACATTGGGTACTGTGGTAATTACTGTCATGTTAAACTCGCGTTCCAAACGTTCTTGAATAATTTCCATATGCAACATCCCTAAAAAACCACATCTGAAGCCAAAGCCCAAAGCTGCACTTGATTCAGGCTCCCAAGTTAAAGAGGCATCGTTCAGTTGTAATTTCTCCATGCTGAATCGAAGTTCCTCAAAGTCTTCAGTATCTACTGGATAAATTCCGGCAAAAACCATTGGTTTAACATCTTCAAAACCTTGAATAGCACTACTGCATGGGCGATTAACTTGAGTTATGGTATCCCCAACTTTTACTTCACGTGCCGACTTAATTCCCGAAATGATATACCCTACATCGCCAACAGAAACTTGTGCTTTAGGTTCCGGTTTTAGCTTCAAGGTTCCTATTTCTTCGGCATAGTATTCCATACCGGTATTTACAAACTTTACTTGCTCCCCTTTCTTTATTACCCCATTTTTTACTTTAAAATAGGCAATAATTCCTCTGAAACTGTTGTAAACACTGTCAAAAATTAATGCTTGTAAAGGCTCCTCAGCATTTCCTTTAGGCGGGGGTATTCGATGTACTACCGCTTCAAGTATTTCATGAACACCTGCTCCTGTTTTTCCGGAGGCAACCATAATATCATCTCGTTTGCAGCCAAGCAAATCTACTATTTGGTCTTTTACCTCTTCGGGATTAGCGCTTGGGAGGTCTATTTTATTAAGTATAGGTATTATTTCTAAATCGTTTTCTAGGGCCAAATATAAATTACTAATAGTTTGAGCCTGTATTCCCTGTGCGGCATCTACAACAAGTAAAGCACCTTCACAAGCAGCAATTGAGCGAGATACCTCATAAGAGAAATCTACGTGCCCTGGAGTATCAATTAAATTAAAAATATACTTTTTCCCATGTAATTCATAGTCCATTTGTATGGCATGACTTTTAATGGTAATTCCACGTTCTCGCTCTAAATCCATATCATCAAGAAGCTGATTTTGAAGCTCTCTTTTAGATACTGTATTGGTATATTCAAGCAAACGATCAGCTAGGGTGCTTTTGCCGTGGTCAATGTGAGCGATAATACAAAAATTTCTGATATTTTCCATAAGGGTGCAAAAGTAATCAGAAAACTGAAAAGAATACTAAAGTTCTGAAAGAAAAAAAGATAGCCCAGTGAAGTTATTCTCGATTAATTCAACCTTGTTATACTGTTGATATTCATTTAGATACAAGATTAAATCGTAGTTGTGCTGCAATTATATTACTTCAGCTACGGTAAAGGTAGAGCCTCCAACAAATACCAAGTCCTTTGATGTAGCCTTTTTTTTTGCTGCCATAAAGGCCTCTTTAACGCTTTTGTATGTTTTTCCACTTAATCCATAATCGGCAGCTTTTAAAGCTAACTCATGGGCATCTGTACCTCTTGGAATAGCTGCCTTACAGAAATAGTAAATGGCTTTTTTAGGCAACATACTTAATATTTTTGAAATATCTTTATCGTTAACCATTCCCAAAACAATGTGTAATTGTTTGTAAGGTGTTTCTTTTAATTGCTTCAAAACTACTTTTATTCCTGCTTCGTTATGCCCCGTATCGGCAATACATAAAGGTTTCTTTTGAAGAATTTCCCACCTACCTTGTAGTCCGGTTATATTACAAACTTTTTCAATAGCTTCTTTTACCTGTTTTTTGTTTATAAAAAAACCTAATTCATTAACTTGTTGTACGCCTTGCAGTACAGTAACAATATTTTTAGATTGATAAAAGCCTTTAAGCTGGGGTTTAAGATGTTTTATATAGGTGTTTTTGTGGTGTTTTACTTCAAAAATTCCCGGCTTAAGGGTATTCATTAAACTAAAATTTTTATCGGCAAAATAAATAGGTGCTTCCATTTGCCGGGCTGTTTGAATAAATATTTTTTTAACCTCAGGCTGGGTTTCACCTATAATTATTGGGGTATGCGATTTGATAATTCCGGCTTTTTCCTGTGCAATTAGTGCTCGTGTATTTCCCAATAAGGCTGTATGATCTTTGCTGATGTTGGTGATTATACTGAGCAGTGGTTTTATTACATTGGTACTGTCTAGGCGTCCTCCTAGACCGGTTTCAATAATGGCTATTTCGGTTCCCTTTTCCTTAAAATATTGAAACGCCATACCTACTGTCATTTCAAAAAAGGAGGGCTTAATAATTTCAAATTGTTCTTGGTTTTGTTCTATAAACTGAATTACAAAGGCTCGTGATATTTTTTTTCCATTAATTTTTATTCGCTCTCTAAAATCTTTTAAATGTGGAGAAGTGTAAAGCCCTGTTTTGTATCCTGCTTGCTGAAAGGCTGCTGCCAACATGTGACTGGTAGATCCCTTTCCATTAGTACCGGCAATATGAATGGTTTTAAATTTATTTTGCGGGTTATCTAGTGCATTACAAAGTTTTAAAGTATTATCCAAATTGGCTTTGTAGGCTGCGTTCCCCACCCTTTGAAAAAGGGGCAAGTGCTCAAACATATAAGCCAGCGTTTCTTTATAGGTTCTCATCCTTAAAGTCGCTTTACTGCTTATTTCAAAATAAAATTATAGGTAATGGTGCCTTTTTGTTCTTCGGGCGCATCGGCAGAAGCATTAAACTTAGCGTTTAGTGCAGCTTTTTGGGCAATATCCAATAAAGTAGGGTTTGAAGTAGTAGAGCCTTTAACACCCGGTTTAGCTTTAATAACATTTCCTTTATTATCTACGGTAATTTCAACCACTACTTTTCCTGCTTCTTGAAATGCAGCACGAGGTACGGGTAAGCTTGCAGCCTTACGATTCGTTAATGAATACCGTGGTCCTCCACGCCCGTCACCACCATTTCCATCTGTTCCATTTCCGGGAGCATTACCAGTTCCTCCACCAGGGCCGTGGTAAGTAGCGGAATGGCTGCCATCTTTAGATCCCTGGTCACCTGATTTCTGTGTCTCCCCTTCTCCTTGTGAGGTACTACCCCCATTGGTTTTTTTTCCGGGATATAAAGCAGCAGCTTTTGGTTTACGAGGCTCCGGTTTAGGTTCTTCAGCAGCGGTGTTCTTTTCTATTTCGGTATTATTAGTACTAGTTATAGGTGGTGCTTCTTCTGTTTCTTGAGTAAGTATTTTGTTGGCTACCGGGCGTACCGGGGTAGAAATTTTCATTGGCTCAAGACTCACCTCTTCGGCAGTTGAAACATTTTCAGCGGGATTTGACGCTTCTTCAGGCTGAATAGTTCCCATTCCATCATCAGAAGTACCGAAGTTTACCTCAATGCCGTTTCCTCCGGTGTCTGGAAAAGGAGGAATAGGTGTTTTAAAGATGACAAGCAGGAATAGCACGAATAATAATCCATGAAAAAGTATGGTTCCTCCTAGTGCAACCCACTTTTCTTTTTGAATATTTTCAGTTCCATTCATAAGCTTATTTTATTAGGAAGATGCACAAGAGTTATTAATTCCATAAACACGAATAAATAATTATTTTGGTGCTTGTGTGGCCATAATCATTTTCACCTTTAATTTATTTCCGATAGCCAAAACATCTACTAAGTCCTGGACACTTAAACCGTTGTCAATACGTAACACAACGGTAGGCTCATGAATTCCGGTTACAAGAGTTGTAAGTTGAGGTTCAATCTCTTCAAAGGTTAGGCGTTGGCCATTTAATGAAAATTGTTTATCGAGCGACATTTCAAGAGTAAATTGCTGTTTATTTACCGATTGAGAAGAACTAGCTTTGGGTAGCATAAGTTTTATAACACTTGGATTAACCAATGTTGAAACAATAAGAAAAAAGAGCATCAGAAAAAACATAATATCACTCATGCTCGATGCTCCAACTTCAGCTTCAAATCTCTTTCTGTTGCGCCTTAGGTTCATGATTTGGTATCTTGTAATACATCAATAAATTCTATAGAGCTTGCTTCTATTTTATAAATGTTTCGGTCAATCATTAAATTTAAATAGTGGTAACTTACAAAAGAGAAAACACCTACTACAAGACCGGCTGCACTGGTAATCATTTTTTCGTATAAGCCCCCTGAAATTAATCCAATACTAATATTGTCGGCTAATGAAATGTTATAGAATATTTTAATTACCCCTGAAATAGTTCCTATAAATCCGAACATAGGAGCTATACCGGCAATAATTCCAAGGATTCCTAGGTTTTTTTCCATCTTGGCAATTTCCAATTTACCGATACCTTCCATAGCGCTTTCAATCTCCTTAATGGGCTTCCCAATACGTGAAATACCTTTTTCAACAACGGCTGCAACGGCTGCATGGTTTGATTTACAAAGAGAAGCGGCTCCATCTAAATTTCCTTTCTTAACTTGTTCAATAACGCTTTGCATAAAGCCACTGCTTATTTTTCCAGCATTTCTTATATTGACGTATTTTTCAATCAATACATAAATGCTTACGACGGATAATAGTCCTATAGGAACCATTATCCAACCTCCTTTCATAATTAAATCGAGCAATGAGAGTGTGTCTTCTTTGGCGTGTTGTTCGGCCATAGCAGGTATGTTAGCTGCAGCATTACTCACATTCTCACTAATTTGCAAAATCAGCGATAATATCATAGTTTTTCTGTTTTTATTTAGTGCTAAAGTACTTTTACATAAAGCTTTTCAAAGGCATATCAACAGTAAATTATAAACAAGGTTTTGTTAGTTATAATAATCTGTTTAAACTCTGTTTTTTGGCCTCATGGATATAAGCTCTTTCTTTTGCCTACAAAAAGGAAACGTGCTGTATATACGACTATCAAATTCATAAGTTTTTGGTTTAACATTAATTATAACATTGCATCAGAAATAAGTATGCTACACTATACACAAGCATTTGTTATTAAATTACATTTTTATAGTATAATTTTGCGTGTCGAGGAAATTATCTTTGATAAGATTGAATTTACCGATATTTACTTTCAAAAATTAATTTCAGAAACAAAAAAATAGTATATAGAATGAAAAACATTAAAGCGTATATATTGCCATTGGGGGTTATGTTGGGTATAAGTTTTATTACCTCTTGTGTCCCTGCGCGCCAATTTGAAGAACTAAAGAATAAAGAAAAAAAATGTGCTCAAGAATTGGCCGAAATGAAGGCTGCCGATTTAAGCTGCAACACCAAGTTAACAGAATGCGAAAATGATGTACAACTTCTTAAACGCAAGGTTGGGAATTTACAAAATGACACATTGATTATGGGTAATTCTATGCGATTGTTATCAAAAAATTATGATAAACTAAATCAGACTTACGATTTACTTTTGGCAAAAAATAAAGAGTTATTAGAGGGGAATGCCAATGAAAACAAGCTGTTAGTGTCTAATTATCAGCTTTCACAAGAGCAGTTACAACGCGAACAAGATGCCCTGAAAAAAACGAAGCAAGAGTTGGAAGATAGAAAAAATACTTTAGATAAGTTGACCAATGAGCTAAAAGAGGCTCAGGAAGCACTTAAAGTACGTGAAGCAAAACTAAATGAAGTACAAAAAATATTGGCGCAAAAAGATTCTACGGTAAAGGCATTGAAAAACAAAGTATCTGACGCATTACTTGGCTTTCAGAACAGTGGATTAACAGTAGAACAAAAAAATGGGAAAGTTTATGTATCGCTTGAAGAGAAATTGCTTTTTGCCAGTGGCAGCATCACGGTTGACCCTAAAGGCGCAGAGGCCATAAAGAGTTTGGCAAAAGTTTTAGAGCAAAGCCCTGATATTAATGTTTTGGTAGAGGGACATACTGACAATGTTCCGTATTCTAGTCCAAGTGGAGGTATAAAGGACAATTGGGATTTAAGCGTATTGCGGGCAACTTCTATTGTAAAACTGATTACAGCTAATAGCACAGTTGATCCGAAACGTTTGACCGCTGCAGGACATGGTGAATATTTTCCTATTGACACTGAAAACACCGCACAGGCACGCAGAAAGAACCGAAGAACCGAAATCATTTTAACTCCAAAATTGGACGAGCTTTTACAGGTGCTGGAAACCAATTAAGTGCGTTTGCATTATTTAAGTTTCTTGGGCTTTATAAGTTGTTGTAAAAGATTTACTTTTGCTCCTTCATTAAATTGCCGCTATGACTATAAAAATAAGCCGTAAAAATGGCCTGTTATCGCTATTTTTTCTATTCTTTTCTTTAGCTATCGCTAAGGCTCAGATATTAAAACCTGTAAAATGGAGCTTTAACTTGAATAGAATAAATGACTGTGAGGCCGAGTTGATTTTTAAAGCTAAAATTGATAAAGGGTTTCATGTTTACTCTCAATTTTTAGAGAATAATGATGGGCCTGTTGCAACATCTTTCACATTCGACAAGAGCTCAGACTACAGTCCGCTTGGAAAGGTAGAAGAAGGTACGCCCAAGGAAGAGTATGATCCAAATTTTGAAATGAAGCTTAAGTTTTTTGATAATGAGGCTACTTTTAAACAGAGAATAAAAATTAACAACCTTAAAAAATTTGAGGTAAAGGGGTATCTGAATTTTATGGTTTGTGATGAAAGCCGTTGCTTACCACCCGAAGATGTGGATTTTACATTTCAATTAACCGATGCCCCGGGTAAACCTTGTGTATCATCAACAGGTGCCATAGAGCAGATCAAACCCGAAGAAAAAGTAGAAAGATTGGTATTAAATGATACAGCTCGTGTTGCAGATACTGTGGTGTCGAGCAAGGAAGTGGTACCGGGTACCTCAGAAAAAGTTCAAACAGATAAAGGCGAAGAAAAAGCTGCATTAGGTATATGGGGAGTTTTTGTAGCCGGCTTTATTGGCGGCCTATTGGCATTGTTAACACCTTGTGTTTTTCCTATGATTCCGCTCACGGTTAGCTTTTTTACCAAACGAAGTGGAACTCGTAAAAAAGGATTGGTCAATGCCGTTATTTATGGATTATCTATTATATTGATTTATGTAACCCTGGGGATGTTAATAACACTATCGTTAGGGCCCGATGCCTTAAATGCAATGGCAAGTAATGTATTTGTAAATATGGCCTTTTTCATCATATTCGTAATTTTTGCTACTTCATTTTTAGGAGCTTTTGAAATAACCTTACCAGCCAGTTGGGTAAATAAAGCTGATTCTGCCAGCGAAAAGGGCGGGTTAATAGGTATATTTTTTATGGCTTTTACACTATCATTAGTTTCTTTCTCATGTACCGGGCCAATTATTGGAACCTTGTTGGTGCAAGCTGCTGTTGGTGGTAATATTTTAAGTCCTACCATTGGGATGATAGGCTTCTCAACGGCTTTAGCTTTGCCTTTTGGACTGTTTGCAGCTTTCCCGGGCTGGCTTAATTCATTACCAAAATCGGGCGGTTGGCTTAATTCCATAAAAGTTGTATTGGGATTTTTAGAGTTAGCATTAGCGCTCAAATTCTTATCAAATGTTGATTTAGCCTATCACTGGGGAATTCTTACCCGAGAAGTGTTTATTGCTATTTGGATTGTAATATTTAGTTTGCTGGGCTTTTATTTATTGGGGAAATTGAAGTTTTCGCACGATAGTGATTTGAAACATATATCTATACCTCGCGTTATGTTTGGCATACTTGTATTTTCATTTGTTGTTTACCTAATACCCGGAATGTTTGGTGCTCCGTTAAAAATCATAAGTGGATTTCCACCTCCTAATTTTTATAACGAAGGGTGGTCTCTAGGAAGTGAAAGTATAGTTACTCTTAAGGAAGACAAGATTATTCCCGGAACAGACCCGGAACACTGCCCTCATAATTTGAATTGTTTTCATGACTATAAAGTGGCATTAGATTATGCGCGCCAGGTTAAAAAACCATTAATGCTTGATTTTACCGGTTGGAGTTGTGTGAACTGTCGTAAAATGGAGGATAATGTTTGGGTGGACCCTCGTGTACTGGAGCGCTTACGGAATGATTTTGTTTTGGTGTCTTTATATGTTGATGATAAAACGGCACTTCCAGAATCTGAAAAGGGGATAAGCAAAACCACAGGTAATAAAATAAAAACAATTGGAAACAAATGGAGCGATATGCAAACAGAACGTTTTGGAACGAACTCACAACCGTATTATGTTTTGCTCGACCACGATGAACAAATACTAAACACGCCAACCGGCTACGATCCTAATGTCGAAAAGTTTATTGCTTTTTTGGATGAAGGGAAAAAAATATACCAGTCAAAAAAATAATAATTTATTTAAGCATACAAACACTACTTCATGAAATTTTATAACTTTTTAATTAGATACCGTTTTTGGCTCGGTTTACTGGCTATTCCGTTGGGAATAATAGCCCAGCTAACTATTGATATTTGGACCGGGATACTTTTATACTCTTTAGCTTTTATAGCTTTATTATCACATTTTTTGATTGGACCTATGCGTTTGCTTCAAAAACCTATGGAAGATGGTAATATTGAGGAAGTAAATAAGATTTTAGCCTCAATATGGTTTCCCAATCTTTTACTTAAACCCATACGCAGCAGTTATTACACGTTAAAGGCTAATATGGATATGGCACAGCAAAATTACACTGCTGCCGAAGCTAATTTAAAAAAGAGTGTAAAATTAGGTGGTGTTAATGCCGAAATGGATGCAGCCAACAACTTACAAATGGGTATGATGGCCTTGCAAAGAAGTGATTTTAAAGAAGGAGAAAAGCATGTGAAAGCAGCTATTAGAATGGGATTGCCCGATAAAGACAGTGCTGCTATGGCCTATTTGGCTATGTCTCAAATTTATTTAAGACGCAGGGAGAATAAAGCGGCACGTGATTTTTTTAATAAAGCCAAAGCAAGCAAGCCAAAGTCGGAAGAAATCATAAAGCAAATAAAGGAAATGGATAAATATCTTAGTCGTATTCCTGGTTAGTATTAGGATTATATCTTTTTTACTACTTTTATTTGAATTTTGAAAATAATTTTACCATGAAAACTCGCATAAAATTCAAGAAAACCACCATTGCCTTATTGGGTTTATTTGCTATGGGAACGCTATGGGCAGCACAGTTAAACGTAGGGAAATCTGTTGTTAACGTAAAAATAAAAACACCTAACGATAAAGAAACTGAAATTCCTTTTTTGGGTTCTAAAGTACTTGCTGTTTTTTATACCGATCCAGATGTTAAAGATATTAATGATGCGCTTACAGATGCTATCAAAGCTAAAGCTTTTTCATCAGATAAATACAAGGGTATTGGTATTGCCAATTGTAATGAAACCTGGTTGCCTAACTCCTTAATTCGCTATGCCGGCAGGCAGAAACAAAGTAGATATCCGAACTCCATTATTTTAGTTGATGAAAAAGGTGCCCTATCAAAAGCATGGGAATTGGGAGATTGCAACGATGTTGGCTATATAATTATTGTTGGAAGCGATTCTAAAATTAAATTTGCAAAAGCTGTCAAATCTTCTTCAGAAAGCAAGGCTCTAATTCCTTCTATTCTAAGTATATTAGAAAAAGAAATCCATAAATAAACAATTAGCCCTGCTGTAATTAAAACTTCTAATTTTTTTTAAGTATTGGAGACAGATGCGCTTTTTTTGTTTTTTCTACAGTTTTGAGCTACATCTTCTACCTAAAAATTATAACAGCAATAAACTGGGATAACAAACCCAATAAAAATCCGGAATATACCTCTACGGGACTATGTGCACTTAACTGCAAACGCGCCCAGCCTAAAATTCCGGAACTTAAAATACCAATTATAAAAGGTAAAGTGTAATCTTGTGACCCATGCAACCCAAGCACTAAAAAACATCCGCTAAGTCCACCAATACCTACCAAGTGTGCGCTAATTTTATATTTAAAATTTACAAGTGCAGTTCCTAATACGGCAATAGCAGCACCCATCATTAACTGAGCTAAGATAGGCGGAACGGGTGCTTTATAAAGCAACCACCAGGTAAAGCCATAATATAAAACAGTTATAAAATAAGGAACACTTCGTTCGGCTCTAAGAGGCATGTACATACTGCTTATCAATCCTATTTTTTTGAGAACGAAAGCCGAAAAAACAGGGAGTAAACATGTGTTTAAAAAAACCAGTGCATATATAAGAAGCTGGGCAGTAGGGTTTAATTTGAAAGTAAGGCTTTGCAGCATAAGAAAAACTGCATAAAGAGGCATGAGTACCGGGTGTAACGCAAAGGAAAGAAATTGAGCTGTTTTGTTCAAGTGATTATTTGAAGTGAGAAATACAGATTACAAAAATGAGTATTGGAAAAAGGGAAAATCAACGCAATGAAAATTAAATTTCTTTTCGCATACGGGCAATAGGAATTTTAAGTTGTTCGCGGTACTTAGCTACCGTTCTACGAGCAATGTTATAGCCTTTTTCTTTTAATATTTGAGTTAGTTTGTCATCGGTAAGAGGTTTATTCTTTTTTTCAGCTGCTATACAGTCTTCCAGTATTTTTTTTACCTCACGGGTTGATACTTCCTCTCCCTGGCTGTTAGACAATGATTCGCTAAAAAAGGATTTCAGCAATAAAGTACCAAATGGAGTTTGAATGTATTTACTGTTAGTGACGCGCGACACCGTTGAAATATCCAAGCCCACTTTATCGGCAATATCTTTTAAAATCATAGGTTTTAATTTCGTTTCATCACCTTCTAAAAAATATTCATACTGATAGTTGATAATAGCTTGCATGGTGGTAAGCAAGGTATTGTTGCGTTGTGTAATAGCATCAATAAACCATTTGGCTCCATCTATCTTTTGTTTAACAAACTGAACGGCTTCTTTCTTATCTTTAGTAGCTATTTTAGCTTTAGAATACTCATCCAGCATTTCAATATAATTATTGCTAACCCTTAATTGTGGGGCATTACGAGAGTTTATGTTCAGTTCAAGGATACCGTCATTATTTCGTAAAATAAAGTCGGGTATTAGATGTTGAATACTTTTTTGCCCTTCTACCATTGAATCTCCTGGGCGCGGATTGAGTTTAGAGATTATCCCTACGGCATCTTTCATAAGAATATCATCACCTTCTGAGGCATCATCAAGCCCTACACGCTGAGCTATTTTTTCAAAATGCTTTTTCTGAAATTCTTCCCAATACTGCTCTACAATAAGCAGTGCTATTTTTACAACCGGATCATGTGTTTCATTCAACTTGCGTTTCAGTTGAATAGTTAAACAGTCTTGCAAATTACGGGCGCCAATACCCGGAGGGTCAAAACCCTGAATATGCCCTAATAAAATGTTAAGTTCTTTTTCACTTGTGTGGATGTTGAGTGTGAATGCCAAATCATCTACTAAAGCAGCCAATTCTCTACGCATATAGCCATCATCATCAATATTTCCAACTAAAAATTCGGCTACTTGCATTTGACGTTCATCCAAATCCAACAAGCCCAATTGGTCATTCAAATAATCCTGAAAACTTAATGATGAACTAACAGGAACTTCTTTACGTTCATCATCAGGGCCAACATTCTTAACATGCAGCTTGTAGGCTGGAACTTCATCATCATCAATATACTGATCTAAGTCAAATTCTTCCCGATTACGATCTTTATCTTCAAATCCCTCAAGGGCATCATCTTCGTTATTGCTGAATTCTTCGTCTTGATTGTTTTTACTTTCTAAATCATTTTCTTCTTCTTCTAAGGCCGGATTTTCTTCCAGTTCTTTTTTTATACGTTGCTCCAAAGTGGCTGTAGGTATTTGCAGCAATTGCATAAGATGTATTTGCTGTGGCGATAAGCGCTGCTGAAGTTTTTGTTGAAGCGTTTGTTTAAGCATACGACAAATTTACAAAATTAAAATTCTGCATTTTTAGGAGTACGTGGAAAAGGGATAACATCTCTGATATTGGTCATACCGGTAACAAAAAGCATTAAGCGTTCAAAACCCAAGCCAAAGCCAGCATGAGGGCAGGTGCCAAACTTACGGGTATCCATATACCACCATAGTTCATCTTCGTCAATTCCCATCTCGGCCATTCTATTACTTAGTTTCTCAAGATTTTCTTCTCGTTGTGAACCGCCAATAATTTCGCCTATCCATGGAAACAGCACATCCATAGCTCTAACGGTTTTTCCATCTTCATTTTGCTTCATGTAAAAAGCTTTAATTTGTTTTGGATAATCGGTTAATATAACCGGACCGCCATGATGGGCCACTAAAAAATTTTCATGTTCTTTCTGTAAGTCGGTGCCCCAACTAACTTTAAACTCAAACTCTTGGTTGTATTCCAATAAAATATCAATTGCCTGTGTGTAAGTAAGTCTTACAAAGGGGGTATTTACAACGTTTTGTAATCTAGTGATAAGTTCTTTATCATACATTTGGTTTAAAAATTCAAGGTCATCCGAACAGTTCTGCAGTGCATTATTAACTAGATACTTCAGCATTTCTTCGGCTAAGTCCATATTGTCATAAATATCAAAAAATGCCATTTCGGGTTCAATCATCCAAAACTCGGCTAAATGCCTAGGGGTATTGCTATTTTCGGCTCTGAAAGTAGGGCCAAAGGTGTACACATTACCCAAAGCCAAGGCCGCAAGCTCTGCTTCAAGTTGCCCGCTAACGGTAAGATTGGTAGGTTTCCCAAAAAAATCTTCCATAAAGTTAATACTGCCATCGGGGTTGCGTGGAATATTTTCTAAGGGCAAAGTAGTTACACGAAACATTTCTCCGGCTCCTTCGGCATCACTACCTGTAATGATTGGTGAATGAATATAAACAAAGTTTTTTTGATTAAAAAATTGATGAATGGCGAAAGCCATTTGATGACGTATTCTGAAAACGGCTCCAAAGGTATTTGTGCGGGTTCTGAGATGGGCTATTTCTCGTAAAAACTCTAAGGTATGGCCTTTTTTTTGGAGCGGAAACTTTTCCGGATCGGCAGTGCCATAAACGATTATTTTCTTACAGTGAATTTCTACCGACTGTCCTTTTCCTTGTGAAGATTCCAACGTTCCTTCAGCGCATAGGCAGGCGCCTGTATTAATTTTACTACAAGCCTCAAAGGCCTCTGAACTACTGTCAACTACCAATTGGATATTATGAATAATGCTGCCATCATTAAGTGCAATAAAGGCAACATTTTTACTGGTTCGTATGGTGCGTACCCAGCCTTTTACAACAACATCCTTAGGAGTATCAGGGGCTCCTTTTAATAAACTTTTTATTGAAGTGTGTTTCATCATATTTTTTATGGTTTCATAGCGGAATGCAAATTTCTAAAACTTTTACAGAGTTTAAAACTTATTTTCACAAAGTATTGCAAGTGGATTTAGAAAATACTTTTAATTACGAAGTTAACCTTGATATTTTAATTTTTGATTGTTCATCATCAGCATCCATAAAACGAGTGTTTTTCAGAACATATAGGTCATTTAAAAAGAATCAAAATCAGTGTTTAAATTATTTTGTACTTTTACCCCTATGCCATATAAAGAAAAAGATATTGAAAAACTGTATTATACTATAGGCGAAGTAGCAGAGATACTTAACCTTAACACATCGCAAATTCGCTTTTGGCATAAGCACTTTGATACGATTAAACCTCACAAAAACAAAAATGGGAATCGTATGTTTACCAGTAAAGATATTGAAGCGATACGTAAAATTAATGAACTAATTAATGAAAAAGGGTTTACGATACAAGGGGCTAAACAATTTCTTGAACAAAGTCCTGAAATGTTTGATGACAGACGTGAGCAAGCAATTGCATACTTACGCTTGCTTAAGGAAAAACTTCTCGGATTGAAAGACAAGGATCATACTATTAAATAGGCAAATTTCAACAAACAGTGAAAACAAGAAAATAGATTCATGTCTGTAAGTGTTACCCTAATTCAGAGATTTGGAGTAAAGTTTCACTAATTAGTAACAATAAGTTAGCATTTGTTAAGTTCTAAAATTAATTAGGGTTGTTTTTTTGAAATCAGAATTGATTTCCATTAAACTTTGTCTTTTTGTATTCCATTAGTTGCTCTAGATTTTTGTTTTTGTATTTAGGATTTTGACTTTTTTGTTTCAAAAGCATATCAAAGAGCTGGGCTGTAGCTAAGGCATCACCATAGGCTCTGTGTCGAGCTTGGTTGTTAATTTGAAGGTGCATACATAAGTTTCCTAAGCTGTATGAGGGCAGCCCCGGTAAAAGTTTTCGACTAAGTTTAACGGTGCATAACTCTTTTCTTTTGTATTCATAGCCAAGAGCTTCAAATTCATTTTTTACTACATGGTAATCAAACTTTACATTATGCGCAACAAATATCTTGTTTTCTGTTATTTCTATAATTTTTTTGGCTATTTCATAAAACTTAGGAGCATCTTTAACCATTTGATTTGTAATACCAGAGAACTTACTATAGAAAGAACTGATCGTACATTCCGGATTTACCAAGGTAGTATATTCTTCTACTACAACCAGACCATCGTGAATTAATATAGAAATTTCAATGATTTTATTTTTGCGCGAATCTGTAATTGGGCTGCACGATTCTATATCAATAATTGCAAACATACGTGTATTTAAGAGTTATAGGCAAGCAAAGGGGCACTGCAAACATGACGGGACACAGCAACAACAGACTAACGAGCCAGCCATCCGCATTTTGGCACAGTGCGCCTCGAAGATAGAGGATAAATTATCAAGTTCTTTAACATGCTTTCAATGAGATGGTGGTAGCCCCACCGAATACGACTTATAGGAGTAGTTTTCAAACCGCTCTATGGTGCTTTTAACTGAAAAGATATT
>CAUJCU010000002.1 GCA_963169745.1 Bacteroidota bacterium | reverse complement strand
ATCGGGTGTTGCATGTTCCGGACAATGATACTGTTTTATCTTTAGTTTGTTTTAACGAGTGCAGTAACTGCGTTCTCCCAGGTTTTGCAGATGTTACCTTTCAAGTGAATATGGCGCAACAAACTGTTTCGGCACAAGGAGTATTTTTAGCAGGAAGCTTTAATGGATTTAGTACTACAGCCGATAGTATGATTTTGGTTGGGAATAATGTTTACGAACTAACCCTAAGTTTAGATACCACCGCTACCATCAATTATAAATTTGTAAATGGCAGCACCTTTGAGAGTGTTAATGCAACTTGTGGTGTTGATGATGGCTTTGGCGGCTACAATCGGGTGTTGAATGTTCCGGACAATGATACTGTTTTATCTTTAGTTTGTTTTAACGAGTGCAGTAACTGCGTTCTCCCAGGTTTTGCAGATGTTACCTTTCAGGTGAATATGGCGCAGCAAACTGTTTCGGCACAAGGGGTATTTTTAGCAGGGAGCTTTAATGGATTTAGTGCTACAGCCGATAGTATGATTTTGGTTGGGAATAATATTTACGAACTAACTTTAAGTTTAGACACCACCGCTACCATCAATTATAAATTTGTAAATGGCAGCACTTTTGAGAGTGTTAATGCAACTTGTGGTGTTGATGATGGCTTTGGCGGCTACAATCGGGTATTGCATGTTCCTGATAATGATACTGTTTTATCTATAGTATGTTTTAACGAGTGTTTCAATTGTGTTCCTGTTGGAATAAGTAAGCTTGATCAGCAGAAAGTAAATTTATATCCCAACCCAGCCAATGATTACTTTGTAATTAATGCCCTATCGGCAATATCATTTCAGATTGTGGCTGCAGATGGCTCCATAGCAAAGGAGGGAAGTTTAGCGCAAACAGTAGAGCAAATAGATATTCGTGATGTGAAAAGTGGTTTTTATATTGTGAAAATATATCAAAGCAATACCGTTCATGTAAAGCCATTAATTAAAAAGTAGGCAAAATTAGGTATGCATAGAATATGGCTGTACAACCAGAAGTATGGCAATTTTTAGAAAAGTGAATGCGGCTGTAATTTTTTAAAATAATTTATGTTGTTCGCTTACCTTTGCTAATCAACCTTATATTTGCAACAAATATCCCAATATGGAAAAAGAATATTTTGTGCATCCAAGTGCTGTAATTGATGCCGGGAGCACTATTGGAAAAGGTACTAAAGTATGGCATTTCAGCCATATTATGGCACCTAGTATTATTGGTGAAAATTGTAATATCGGGCAAAATGTAGTGGTATCACCTGAAGTAACTTTAGGGAAAAACGTTAAGGTGCAAAATAATGTAAGTATTTATACGGGTGTAACCTGCGATGACGATGTTTTTTTAGGCCCTTCAATGGTATTTACCAATGTCATAAACCCGAGAAGTGCTATTAATCGCAGAGGCGAATATGCTAAGACCCATGTAGGAAAAGGGGCAACCATAGGAGCTAACGCTACGGTTGTATGTGGGCATGATATTGGCGCTTATGCTTTTATAGGTGCTGGAGCTGTAGTTACAAAAAATATCCCTCCTTATAGTTTATGGGTAGGTAACCCTGCTCGTCAAATAGGCTGGATGAGCGAGTTTGGTCATAAATTACAATTTAAAGAAGGATATGCAGAATGTCCCGAATCAAAGGAAAAATATCAGTTACTCAACGGAAAAGTAACAAAACTTAACTAAAGTTAAATATGATAAAGTTTGCAGTAGTAGGAGCCGGGCATATAGGGAAACGTCATGCCGAAATGATTAAAAGACATCCGGAAGCAGAACTAATAGCTGTTTGTGATATTAAGCCTGCCGATGAACTTGGTATAGACAAACTCGAAGTCCCATATTTTAATAATCTTGAAAATTTATTTAGCTCAGGGATTGATTTTGATGTGCTAAATGTATGTACTCCTAATGGTCTTCATGCCGAACATTCTTTGGCTGCTCTGCAACAAAAAAAACATATTGTATGTGAAAAACCAATGGCCTTGCATAAACATGATTGTGAAGCAATTATTTATAAAGCACTTCAAATGCACCGCAATGTTTTCTGTGTCATGCAAAATCGTTATTCTCCTCCATCGGTTTGGGTTAAAGAGCTTGTAGAGAAAAAAATTATCGGAGATATTTATATGGTACAGTTAAACTGTTATTGGAATAGAGATGAACGCTATTATAAAAAAGGCAGCTGGAAAGGAACTCAAAATTTAGATGGAGGTACCTTATTTACACAGTTCTCGCACTTTATTGATATAATGTATTGGCTTTTTGGCGATATAAAAGATATTCAGGCAAAGTTTAAAGATTTTAGCCATGCCGGATTAACCGATTTTGAAGACAGTGGTTTCGTAAACTTTAATTTTATAAATGGAGGTATGGGAGCAATCAATTATTCCACTTCAGTTTGGGATTCTAATTTAGAAAGCTCTTTAACAGTTATAGGAAGCAATGGAAGTATAAAAATAGGTGGGCAATATATGGATAAAGTCGAGTATTGCCACATTAAAGATTATTCTATGCCTCAGCTCCCGGCTACTAATCCGGCCAATGATTATGGCACTTATAAAGGATCAGCCAATAACCATGGATACATTATTGACAATGTTATAGATACATTAAAGGGACGCACTACCATTACAACCAATGCTCTAGAAGGACTTAAAGTGGTAGATATTATTGAGCGCATTTACGGACTACGTACTGCAGGAAATAAATCCTGATTGGGACAATTCATTACGGCCTAAAAAAGCATTAGAATTGCTGCCGATAAAATTCGTAGTGTCTAAATTGCAACCATATTCTTTTTAGGTATAGCGTTAAATTACGAGACGTTTAACTGCTTTTTGTATAAAATTAACTACATTTCGTTTCTTTTCATGTAAAAAGGTTATGAAATTTAAACGGATGCCAATTGAAGCCGAGTCTCCCGAAGAAAGGGGGTACACTTCTTTAATATGCAATTTGGCCGAAAGTTCAGTTACTGATATTCAATATCAAGATCTCAAATTTAAGCCCCAAGAGCTTACACTCGGCTACGGAGATCACCGTGGGTTACCGGAGCTAAGAGCACTTCTGGCTCAAGAACATGGACTAAAATCAGACCAGATACTAATAGTTCCCGGAGCAGCTGCAGGCTTGTTTATTGTTGCTATTTCCATACTTCAGAAACAAAGCCAGTTTATTGTTCAACGTCCAAACTATGTTACGAATATTGAAACACCTCGACTTATAGAGTGTGAGATGAACTATATTGATTTGCTTTTTGAGCAGAAATATCAGTTTGATTTATACAAGCTTACCATATTGGCAAAAAAGAAACCCGCTTTAATAAGTATTACAACACCGCATAATCCTACTGGTATGGTTCTTACTGAAGAAGAACTACTGGAGTGTATTGAAATAGCAGAGAGGAGTCAGAGTTTCTTACTGGTTGACGAAACTTATCGAGATTTGGCTTTTCATAACTCCCCTTCATTGGCAGCAACTTATAGCGATAAAGTGATTTCTGTTTCCTCTATGAGTAAAGCGTATGGATTACCGGGTATTAGGATAGGATGGATTGCCTGTAAAAACCGCAGGTTGATGGAACTATTTTTAGCGGCTAAAGAACAGATTTTTATTAGTAACTCAGTACTAGACGAACATTTGGCCTTGCATTTCATGCAAAACAAAAAAAAGTTTTTTAACCCTATTAAAAAGCATATTGATCAAAACTTTGCTTTGCTTGAAAAACACATCAATAAGAGCAAAAACTTGGAATGGATAAAGCCACAAGGCGGAGTAGTTTGCTACCCACGTATTGTTCCAAAAATTAATTATAATCAATTTTATGATGTACTATATCAAGATTATAAAACAATGGTAGCCCCAGGATATTGGTTTGAGACTGAGAAAAGATACATGCGCATAGGCTATGGTTGGCCCGATTTGAAGCAATTGCAAAATGGATTGACGTATATTGAAAAAACGATTAACATGTTGAATCAATAAAATTAAGTATGTTTGAGTAGGTTTTTATTTAAAGTTTCTAAAACAAATGTCGGTACATAAAGAAATAAAGAAGGTTACAACCAACACCTTGCAAGAAATGAAACGCACAGGTGAAAAAATAGCTATGCTTACAGCTTATGATTACTCTATGGCACGTATTATTGATGCTGCAGGCGTTGATGTAATATTGGTTGGAGATAGTGCAAGTAATGTAATGGCCGGGCATGAAACCACACTCCCCATTACCTTAGATCAAATGATTTATCATGCAGCATCTGTAATTCGTGGTGTTAACCGAGCATTAGTTGTTGTTGATTTGCCTTTCGGTTCTTATCAGGGAAATTCAAAAGAAGCTTTAACCTCTGCTATAAGAGTTATGAAAGAATCAGGTGCCCATGCTGTTAAAATTGAAGGGGGAAAAGAAATTGAGGAATCTGTAAAAAGAATTCTATCAGCAGGTATCCCGGTTATGGGACATTTGGGATTAACACCACAATCTATTTACAAATTTGGCACTTATTCAGTTAGAGCCAAAGAAGAAGAAGAAGCCAAGCGTTTAATACAAGATGCACATACTTTAGAAAAAGCAGGTTGTTTTGCCATTGTACTTGAAAAAATTCCGGCTTCATTGGCCACTTATGTAGCAAAAGAAATTTCAATACCGCTCATTGGTATTGGAGCCGGTAGCGGAGTTGATGGACAGGTGCTTGTTTTACATGATATGCTGGGCTTAAATATGGGCTTTAATCCTCGTTTTTTAAGACGTTATTTGAACTTATTTGAAGAAATACAAGGAGCCGTAAGTACCTATGTTGATGATGTAAAACAAAAAGATTTTCCAAATGCTAATGAGCAATACTAAGGTTGTGACAACAAGTATCTATGAGTTATAAAAACCTATTCCGTAAAAAATCAGTAGCGCAAATATTAAACGATTTAGACCGTCAAACTGATTCTTCAAATTCACTATCTAAGCATTTAGGGGTACGCGATCTAACGGCTTTTGGCATTGCTGCTATAATAGGTGCCGGTATTTTTAGCACCATTGGAAAGGCTAGTGCTGATGGAGGCCCGGCTGTTATTTTTTTATTTTTATTTACAGCCATATCGTGTGGTTTTGCAGCCTTTGCCTATGCCGAGTTTGCTTCAATGGTTCCTGTAAGTGGGAGTGCTTATACCTATTCGTATGTGGCATTTGGTGAGTTCTTTGCCTGGATAATCGGTTGGGCTTTAATTATGGAATATGCCATTGGCAACATTGTAGTGGCTATTTCCTGGAGCGATTACTTTGTATCACTCCTCAAAGTCATTAAAATACCGGCTTTAGGTATTAATGGTGTTCATATTCCGGAATGGGCTTGTATGGATTATTTTACCGCTCGAAATGGATACCAAGAAGCTACTCATTTACTGGCTCAGGGAATGACTTTAGATGCAGCACTTCTCGAAAAATATCAAGCTTGGATAGGTGCCCCCTTACTTGGCAGCTTTCATCTGGTACTTGATATTCCGGCTTTATGTATTATCATCTTAATTACAGCATTGGTGTATCGGGGTATGAAAGAAACCCGTAATGCCAGTAACATTATGGTGCTAATTAAACTGCTGGTAGTTCTTGTTATCATTTTTGTAGGTGTTTTTTATATTGATGTATCTAATTGGCATCCTTTTGCCCCTAATGGAATAAGCGGAGTACTAAAAGGAATTTCGGCAGTTTTCTTTGCCTATATTGGTTTTGATGCAATCAGTACAACTGCTGAAGAATGTAAAAATCCACAGCGCGATTTACCTAAAGGCATGATGTATGCCATAATTATTTGCACGGTCTTATATATTGCAGTAGCTTTAGTTTTAACAGGAATGGTAAACTATAAAGAACTGAATGTAGGTGACCCTTTGGCTTTTGTTTTTGAAAAATTACATCTTACCCGATTATCGGGCCTAATTGCTATGAGTGCTGTGGTAGCTATGGCCAGTGTTTTTCTTGTTTTTCAAATGGGACAACCCCGAATTTGGATGAGCATGAGTAAAGATGGTTTGTTGCCTCAGAAGTTTGCTAAAATACATCCCAAATTTAAGACCCCCGGCTTTAGTACTATTGTAGCTGGTTTTGTTGTTGCTGTTCCTACTTTATTTATGGATTTGAGTACCGTTGCAGATATTTGCAGCATTGGTACTTTATTTGCTTTTGTGCTGGTATGTGGAGGTGTATTACGCTTGCAATTAGACCCTCAAGCTCCCGACAGAAAGTTTAAAACACCCTATATCAATGGAAAGTATATAGTACCTCTCTTATTTATAGGAGCTGTGGTATTATCATTTAGTTTTAATAAAATAGGAACCATTAATTTTCTTAAAGCACAACAACTTAAAGATAAAACCGAAATAATTACTTTGCTTGATTATGAAGATAAATTCAAATTTCAAAGCGCGGCAATGAAACACCAGATAATAAACCCTGAGTGGTTCAATCAGGGAGATGTAAGTACCGTAATTTTAAATAATACAGAGAATGATTTAGTACAACGTTATTTTGAAGAAGCCGCTATAGCACCACATAAATACTTAAAAACAGGATGGCAGGTATTTCAACATCATATACCCTATTGGGTGTTTCTAATTATAGCCTTAGTAATTACTTTTTACAGCTACAAACACGCTTTTTCTTTAATTCCGGTTTTAGGAATGATGAGTTGTTTGTATATGATGAGCGAATTAGGGTTAAAAAACTGGATTGGGTTTTTACTATGGCTTATGGTGGGATTAATTTTATATTTTGGGTACAGTAAAAAACACAGTAAGTTAGCCTCATTACAGTAAAATGAAAGTATAGGGGCAAATTTTAATTAAGAAGCGGCAAAATAAAAATAATACATTTGCATATAATAAAGCATAAATGACCTATTTCAAAAGCATAAAAAATAATCAAACAATACTCCTGCTTTTTGCGATAGGACTTATATGGAGTGTCTTTAGTGCGTGTAAAAGTTTTACCAATAAAGAAATAAGTCATGGAACCATAGAGTATACAATTACTTACCCTAATCCGGGCGAAATTACTATGAGCATGGATTTAATGCCTAAAACGGCAATTTATAAATTTAATACAACCCAAACTTGTACCGAGATTTCGGCCGGCTTGGGAGCCTTGAAAACTAAAGTAATCACCGATTCAAACAAAAAAACGATAATTCAAACATTAAATCTACTCGGAAAAAAATATAAAATTTCTTTTAACGATGCACAAATTGACAGTATAAATAAAACTGAGCCTGAGTTGAAAATGGAGTTTTTAGAGGCAAAAAAAACGATTGCCGGATACGAATGTAAAAAGGCAAAATGCACTACAGTTGATGAAAGCGGAGCCATAATTAACTATGAAGTTTATTATACACAGGGCATCAAGACAGAACAAGCCAATTGGTTTAATCATTACAAACCTATTCAAGGGATGTTAATGAAATATCGTGTAAAACGCTACGGAATTACTATGGATCTCACTGCAAAAACTGTATCACCTGAGGGAGCCGCTCCCGAAGAATTTAGTTTGGAAGATGATTATAAAACTATTCCGGCTGCCGAAATGGAAAGTTATTTTAAGATGTACTAACGTGGCACAGCTGGCTGTGACGGTTCTACAAGCAGCGTTTCACAACATTCATATAAGCTTCTCATCATCATCTTTTTGCTTATGAAGTAAGTCATATTAAGCAACTATGTTTTTCTATTCTGTTTGAGTTTATTAACAGCCCTACTTCGATACTACATAAGCCGAAGAATATTACCTTTGTATAAATTCCAGAAAGGTATATTATTATGAAAAAAACACTTAAAATTAGCGGTATTGTATTAACCATTTTAATAATCGGATTAATAGCAACACCTTTCTTGTTTAAAGACAAATTAGTGTCGTTGGTTAAAGAAGAGGTGAATAAAAACCTGAATGCAAAAGTTGATTTTGGAAATTTTGATTTGACTATACTAAAAAGCTTCCCTGATTTTACATTTAGTATTAACAACGTATCGGTTGTTGGAGTTAATGACTTTGAAAAAGACACCCTTCTTTCATTACAAAATTTGGAGCTGCAAATGAATTTGATGAGTGTTGTAAAAGGAGATCAAATAAAAATACATGCAATCAATTTAGAATCACCTCGTATTAAAGCATTGGTATTAAAGAATGGGAAAGCGAATTGGGATATTACCAAACCCGATAATGATACTACAAAAACACCTGAAGAGTCGGGTAAGTTTAAGTTAAGTTTAAAAAAATTTACAATTCAAAACGGATATCTTTTTTATAACGATATGCAATCGGCCATGCGTGTTGAAATGCGCCAATTGAATCATGAGCTGAACGGTGATTTTACACAAGACAATTTTATAATGAACACCTTAACCCAAATTGCTTCGTTTGACTATTATAGCGATGGAATTGCCTATCTAAAAAAGGTTAATACCGAAATTAAGGCTGATTTGGATATAGACATGAAGAACTCGAAATACACCTTTAAGGAAAATGAATTTAAATTGAATGCTTTGGTTTTTGGATTAAATGGTTTTGTGGCTATACCTAAAGAAGATATTGAAATGGATTTGAAATTCTTAGCAAAGAAAGCTTCATTTAAAGAATTTCTTTCTTTGATTCCGGGAATTTATACCAAAGATTTTGCAGAGGTAAAAACATCAGGAAATTTAGCATTCAATGGTTTTGCCAAGGGAATTTATAGCGATAAAACCATGCCGGCTTTTGGGCTTAATCTAAAAGTCGATAATGCCATGTTTCAATACCCGGCACTCCCTAAAAAAGTAGAAAACATTAATATTGATTTGGCGGTAAGCAACAGCAATGGTATTCCTGATAACACCATTATCCACTTTAAAAAGTTTCATATTGATATAGCCGGAAACCCGATTGATTTACGTATGCTCATCAGCACTCCGGTATCTGATGCTAATATTGACGGTATGATTAAAGGGCGTGTTGATTTAAACACGATTAAGGATGTTATTCCTCTTGAGCCCGATGAAAAAATGAATGGCGTTATTACTGCTGATGTTACTCTTAAAGGTCGCATGTCAGCCATTGAGAAAAAACAATATAAAGATTTTAATGCCAGCGGTTCCATGACTGTAGAGCATATGCAATACCAAAGTAATACCACACCTTATGGAGTTAGTATAAGCAAAGCGGTTTTAAATTTTACTCCACAGTATCTCGACTTAACATCATTCAATTGTTTGTTAGGAAAATCTGATTTACAGGCTAAAGGGAAAATAGAAAATTACTTGCCTTATGCCCTCAATAACGAAAAACTTTCAGGCGTGCTTTCCCTCAATTCTGCTTACTTTGATTTGAATCAATTTATGACTGATGATGAAAATTCCACCTCGTCTAAAACACCTGACACTGCTGCTATGTCAGTTGCTGAAATTCCGATTAATATTGATTTTATATTAAATGCATCTTTTGCCAAACTCATTTACGACAATATGGAAATTAAAAACGTGAATGGAAATTTAGCTATGAGAGATAGTGAACTTAAAATGAACAACGTGAATATGGAACTACTTGATGGCTCCATGATATTAAATGGATTATACGGAACTAAAAATGTTAAGCAACCCAATATTGAATTTGCTATGGCTATTAAAGATTTTGATATTCCAAAAACCTACAAAACATTTAATACCGTACAAAAAATGGCCGGCATTGCACAATACGCTACAGGTAAATTTAATTGTAATTTGGCTTTCACAGGTATGTTTGATGAAAAAATGGATCCCGTGTTGAAAAGCTTGAATGGTTCGGGAAAACTACAAACCCAAAATGTAGTATTGTCAAATTATGAACCGCTTAACAAAGTAGCCGATGCAATAAAAATGAATCAATATAAACGCTTAGAATTAAAGAATACAAACATCAGTTTTAAATTTAAAGATGGTGGAATTGACGTAGATCCTTTTGATGTAAAACTGGGTGACAGTAAGCTAAACATTGCCGGTCGCAGTAATTTTGATCAAACTATTCATTATAATTTACTATTTGATATTGCTCGTGCTGACTTTGGTGCAGCAGCAAATACCATGCTCAGTAGCCTTGTAACTCAGGCCAATAGCAAAGGAGCTAGCTTTAGTCTTGGTGATAGAGTTAAACTCAATGCCTTACTTACAGGTACAGCTCAAAAACCTGTAGTTAAAACAGATTTGAAAGATGCCATGAATAAGGTAAGTGATGATTTGAAAAATAAAGCTAAAGAAGAACTGGACAAGAAAAAAGCAGAATTGGAAGCGAAGGCAAAAGAGGAGATAAATAAGAAAAAAGAAGAAGCAGAAGCGGCATTAAATAAAGCCAAAGCAGAAACCGAAGCTAAGGCCAAAGCCGAGGCCGAAAGATTAAAAAAAGAAGCAGAAGCTAAAGCTAAAGCCGAGGCAGACCGATTGAAAAAGGAAGCTGAAGAAAAAGCTAAAAAAGAAGCAGAAAAAAAGCTTAAAGGACTTTTTGGAAAGTAATTATTACAACATATAACAACAGTGAGAAATTGGGATAAAATACGGTATGTTCGGAACATTTTACTCACTTGTTTTTTGCTAAGTTCATACTTGCTTCAAGCGCAGGAAGAAAAGCAAACAAGCTGCCCCGAATCGAATAGTAAAAAGGCTATAGCCTTTTTGGAAAAAGCTCGTAATAAAAAGAAATATGAATTTAATGAGCGTTTAGGCTATGTTAAAAGTGCACTTGAAGAAGATCCTGATTTTGCCGAAGCACAATATGAAATGGCAACCATGCAAATTACTTTGGCTGTTGGAAATGGGACCAGCTTTAAACCAGCCGAAAAATATTTGATTAAAGCCATAGAGCTTTGTCCCGAAATAAACCCTTATGCCTATTATTATTTGGGTCAAATTGCCTTTGGAACTAGCGACTATTCAAAAACAGTAACTTATATGGAAAAGTTTACTCATAATCCTGAGAATGCTAAAAAGCCGGAAGATTTTGATAAAGCGATTGCGATGCTACGAAAGGCAAAATTTTTTGAACAGATTTATAAAAATAAAGTAAACTTTGATCCTAAACCCGTTAACAACATCAACACCTTTGAAGATGAGTTTTTACCCATGCTTACTCCCGACAATGAGATACTATATTTCACCAAGCGCTATATGAAGCAAGGTAAAGATCTCCTCTTTCCACAACAAGTAGAAGAACTGGTAGAATCAACCAAAAAAAAGGGAGAATATACAAAACCGATAACCTTAGAAGCCCCCTTTAATATTCCCGGTGAAAATTATGGGGGTGTAACTTTTTCGCTAGATAACCAACAGCTTTTCATTACCGTATGCAAACCGGACAAGAAAGGTTATGTGAATTGTGATATTTATACCTCTAAAATAAATCGTGACGGAGAGTGGGAGGCTTTAAAAAATTTAGGACCTAATGTAAATACTCCTGATGGATGGGAAGCACAACCATCCTTAAGTTCTGACGGGAAAACACTAATATTTGCCGGAGCCAGAGCTGATGGAAAAGGAATGGATTTATATAAATCAGAACGTGAAAATATTTATGCAGAGTGGCAACCGGCTAAAAATATGGGCAGTCAAATTAATACCGAAAAAAATGAAAAATCACCATTTCTGCATAGCGACAGTCAAACCCTATATTTTACCAGTGATGGATGGCCGGGTGTTGGAGGCTATGATATTTTTTACACCAAACAAAAAGAAGATGGTACCTGGACTACCCCAAAAAATATTGGAATGCCCATCAATACCGAAAAAGATGAAGTGGGCTTTTTTGTAAGTACTGATGGGAATTTGGGCTATATCAGTTCCAAAGACTTAAAAGGAAAAGGAGTAGGGGGTTGGGATATATTTTCATTCCCACTATATAAAGAGGCACGCCCCGAAAAAATTTTGTTTATTAAAGGGGAGTTGCGAGACGAAACAGGCTCTTTACTTACCAATACCAAAATAGAAATAGAAACAGTTAACTCCAAAAAAACAACGTCTGTTCAGGTTGACTCACTAAGTGGGAAATATGCCACAGTTGTTACTCTTAAAGGAGAAGAAGATGCCATATTAACTATTAAAAAGCCTGATTATGGTTTTTACAGTACCTACATTAAAGCGGGCGACACTACAATAGGGAAACCTATAAAAATAAATATGGATGTAAAACCAGTTGAGAAGGGGGCAGCCTTTACGATCAATAATATTAATTATAAAACAAATGCTGCCGATATTACAGAAGAAAGCAAAGTAGTACTGCAAAAGTTTGCTGCCTACTTAAAAGAAAATAAAAGTTTGGCAATTGAAATACGTGGACATACAGATAACGTTGGCAATCCCACTTCCAATAAGGCTTTAAGCACCGATCGGGCTTTTACTGTAATGGATTATTTGTTACAACAAGATATACCCAAATCACGCATAAGCTTTAAAGGATTTGGCGATACGCAACCTATAGCTGATAATAATACTGCCGAAGGAAGATCAAAAAACCGCAGAACAGAGTTTATTATACTAAATAAATAAAGGAATGAAATAAGTAAAAAGGAAGCGCTATCTGAAACTTAGGATTTATGCAACTCAAAAACAGTAATCTCAGGTAATATACCTACCCGCCCGGGATAACCAATATACCCCATGCCACGATTAACATACAGATATTGATTACCTTGCTGGTATAAGCCCGCCCATTGCTTATAAAAATATTGAGAAGGACTCCACTTAATACCCGGAATCTCTACTCCAAACTGCATTCCATGGGTATGTCCACTAAAAGTAACATCTATATCCGGAAACTGAACTCGTATTTGGGCGTCCCAATGCGAGGGGTCGTGCGATAACAAAAATTTAACGGGATAATTTTCAGCACCTCGATAAGCTTTTTCCAGATCACCATATTTAGGGAACTTAAGTGCAGCACCCCAATTTTCAACTCCAATAAGTGCTATTTCAGCTCCTTCTTTTTGAATCGTAGTGTGTTCATTTAAAAGTAACTTCCATCCCAACTCTTGGTGCAAATCAACCATAGCCTTTAAATTGTTCCGCTTCGCTTCTGCTGTTGGCCATTTTACATAGTCACCATAATCGTGATTCCCTAATACTGAAAATACGCCCATAGGGGCCTGAATCTGTTTTAATGCCTCTTTAAACGAATTGGCTTCTTCTGTAAGAGTATTAACTAAATCACCGGTAAAAAATATAACATCTGGCTTTTGTGCCTTTATTAATTGTAGTGCTTTTTGTATGGGTTCTTGTGTTAAGAAACTTCCAATATGTATATCACTTATTTGTAAAACCTTTAAGCCATTAAAAGCCACTGGAAGCTTGGGTAAAATTAAATTTATCTTTCGTACTTTATAATCTGTTGCTGTTTTTACCATACCATAAATAAAGGCACCAAAAGGAATTGCGGCCATAGCAAGAGCCATTTCATTGAGAAATCGTAACCGAGAAATTCCAAAAGCATTTTGACTGTGAGTAGCGGCTTTGGAATCAAAAAAAGTTTGAAATACCCATCTCAATACGCGCAGTATATCATCAATCAGTAAAAATGATATGCCTATTACTTTGCTTATAAATAAAATGGCTGCAAAAGAAAAAAGGTACACTCGGGCAAAAGGCCACCACGAATGTATCGGAACAACTAAAATCATAAGTCCCATAAAAATGGTGTACCCCGTAAAACTCCAGTAAACATTACGGATAATGATTTTTTTGGCTGGCCCTAAATTGGCTATTAATAATGCTACGGCTTGATAGAAATAGATATCTATAATTAAAATAACAATAACACCAAGCAGTGCCCTAAGTAAAAATGTCATTTATATTTTAAATCTTCTTTTAAAGTGCAACGCCTCCTATAACCCTGTGGAGTTAATAGAAATCAATATTATATGGCATTCTGGCTTGAATGCCCTGCATATTGAGCACTTCTTTTAATTTATTAAAATATTTGGCCTCATCGCCTAATTTATAATTTAGGTATTTAGTTTCGGCTTCTTCACCAATGGTTGATAGTAATTCTTTAAAAGGGTCTTTTTGTTTTGGGAGTTCAACAATACGATATTTGCTTAGCTGTGCAGATTTAGCGGCCTCTGTTATGGCGTCTTGCAAGCCCCCAAAGGCATCAACCAATCCTATTTGTTTAGCTTCTACACCACTCCAAACACGACCTTGACCAATACTGTCCACATTGGCTTGAGGCATTTTACGACCTTCAGCTACTCTTTTGGTAAACGTATCATAAACCTGCTCTACACCTTCTTGAAAAATTTGTTTTTCTTCGGCAGTTAAAGGTCGAGTCATAGAGCCAAAATCAGCCAAACGATTGGTTTTAACAGTGTCAATAGTAATTCCTAATTTGTTGTTAAGTAGTTTCTGTGTATTGAAAAGCAAGCCAAAAACACCAATAGATCCGGTTATCGTATTAGGGCTCGCATAAATTTTACGAGCAGCAGCACTAATATAATACCCTCCCGAAGCAGCCACATCTCCCATAGAAACAATAACAGGCTTTACTTTATTGGCCAACTCCGCTTCGCGCCAAATAACTTCACTGGCTAAAGCGCTTCCACCAGGTGAGTTAACACGTAAAACAATAGCCTTTACTTTATCATTTAAACGCGCCTCACGAATAGCTTTTGAAACTGTTTCAGAACCAATTTTGTCACTAGCGCCATCTCCACTTTCAATTTCACCACTGGCATATATTACAGCAACCTGAGGGTCTTTTAAGCTCTTCTTTTCTGTATCTGGCGTGTTACTGTATTTCTTTAATGAAATAAGTTCCGGTTCATCATCTTTTTTTGTTTTACCGGTAAGTGTTTTCAATTCTTCAATAACGTCATCTTTATACATAAGCTTATCCACAAACTTATACTGTAAAGCATCTTCGGGCTCTCGTATTCTTAAATTGTCAGCAAGGGTATTTATTTCTCCAACTGTAAGTTGACGAGCTTGGGCTATATTCTCTACCAAATAATTCCATATATTTTGCATAAAAGCTCTGGTTTGAGTTCTGTTATCAACACTCATTTTATCCATAAAGAATGGCTCTACTGCGCTTTTATACCGGCCATGTCTTATTATTTGTGCCTCCACATCAGCTTTGTCTAACAATCCTTTGTAAAACATTATTTCGGCATTCAAACCTTTCAACTCCATGGCTCCTTTGGGGTTTAAATAAACTTTATTTGCAACACTAGCCAAATAGTACGTTTTTTGGGTATATACTTCACTGTAGCTGATTATGGGTTTTCCCGATTTTTTGAAATCCAACAATGCATTTCGTATCTCCTCAACAGTAGCAATACCAGAGTTTAAGGTGCTTAATTCCAGATAAATTCCTTTAATATTTTTATCGGTTTGTGCCTTTTTTATACTTTGTAAAATTTGATTAAGCCCAGTGCTTCCATTAGTTTCAAAACTAGTAAAACTGAAATTTTCAAAAGGATTTTTAGAGGCCCTGTCCACAATTGGCTGTTTAAAGTCCAAAAACAATACGGAATTATTTTTAACTTCTGTAGTCCCCTCTTTTCTTAGTGAATTAACGGCTACTGATATAATAGCTCCTGTAATAAACAAAAGCAATATGCCCCCCAATACAAAACCAATCATGGAGGCAAATATGAATTTAAAAAACTGGCGCATTTAAGATAGATTGAAAGAAAACAAAAGTAGCTTAAATAAATAATTCAAAAGCAAAAAATGGTTAATAGTTCTATTACGACTTTGAGTACATTTAGGTATATACTTCAAGAACCTTATATAATAGCTGTTTCAACGTGTTTTTAATAAAACCGGAACGCCAAAAATAAAACAATTTAAAACCAAAATAAATAATGAAAATTCTTATCTCTTTGTAGCTTATTAGTGCTTATAATCAGTATCTTTGTAATCAATTCAAAATTTAATATTTAATGAATTTTTCAACAGAGGTAAAAGAAGATGTAACTATCATGTTTGCCGGTGACTCCGGTGACGGAATACAATTAACAGGTGCACAATTTACAGACACCACTGCTCTTTTTGGTAACGATATCAGTACTTTCCCTAATTTTCCAGCCGAAATTCGTGCCCCACAAGGTACGGTTGCCGGAGTTTCAGGATTTCAGCTCCATTTTGGAAGTGCAAAAATGAATACTCCGGGCGATGAACTGGATGTTCTGGTAGTTATGAATGCTGCCGCACTTAAAGTAAACTTAAAGAACCTAAAAAAAGGGGGAATTATTGTTGCCAATACAGATGGGTTTGACCCTAAAAATTTAAAATTGGCCAAATATCCTGAGGGTGTTAACCCTCTAAAAAATGGTTCTCTTGAAGGGTTTAAAGTATATGAAATTGATGTTACCAAACACACTAAAAGTGCTTTGCAAGATAGCGGCTTAGGAACCAAAGAAGCCGAACGCTCCAAAAATATGTTTGTACTTGGTTTTATTTATTGGATGTACAATCGCAATTTAGATAATACAATTAAATTTATAGAGGAGAAATTTAAAAAGCGTCCGGATATCATAGAAGCCAATTTAAAAGTTTTACATGCCGGATTTAATTTCGGAGAAACGAGTGAGGCAGTTGGAACAAGATATGAAGTAAAACCGGCTCCTATGCCTAAAGGAATGTACCGGGGTATTATGGGAAACCAGGCAACTGCTTTGGGTTTAATTGCTGCTGCTGAAAAATCTGGACTAAATTTGTTTTATGGAACCTATCCTATTACACCAGCTTCCGATATTTTACATGAGTTGAGTAAATTCAAGAATTTTGGAGTAAAAACCTATCAGGCCGAAGATGAAATAGCTGCTGTTTGTGCGGCTATAGGGGCTTCTTTTGGTGGAGCCTTAGGAGTAACAGGCTCTTCAGGGCCGGGAATTGCTTTAAAAACAGAAGCAATTGGTTTGGCTCTTATGCTGGAATTACCTTTGGTTATAGTAAACGTGCAAAGAGGAGGGCCTTCTACAGGGCTCCCAACAAAAACAGAACAAGCCGATTTGCTTCAGGCTGTTTACGGAAGAAACGGAGAAGCTCCCGTAGCGGTAGTGGCTGCCAAAACTCCGAGCAACTGTTTTGATATGGTTTTTGAAGCTTGCCGTTTGGCCCTTGAGTTTATGACTCCGGTTATGTTTTTAAGTGATGGCTATATTGCTAACGGTGCAGAACCATGGCGTTTCCCTTTGGCTAACGATTTAAAAGCGATTCCTGTAAGCTTTGCTAAAGAAAAAAATCAAGGCGATAAATTTATGCCATACCTCAGAGATGAGAAACTGGCACGACCTTGGGCTGTTCCTGGAGTTGCCGGATTAGAACACCGAATAGGAGGGATAGAAAAAGAAGATATTACCGGAAACATTTCATATGACCCCGATAATCATGAAAAAATGGTTAAAACACGAGCAGCAAAAATTGCGGGAATAGCTTCTTACATTCCTTTACAAACAATTGACCAAGGTGCTGAAAACGCTGATGTGCTATTGTTGGGATGGGGGGGCACATACGGAGCCCTTAGAAATGCCGTTTCAGAATTGCTGGCCGAAGGTCTAAGCGTGGCTCATGCACACTTAACCTATTTGAACCCCTTCCCAAAAAATTTGGAAAGCCTTTTAAGAAAACACAAATACATTCTTATACCTGAACTGAATAACGGACAACTAGTAAAAATTATTCGTGACAAATTTTTAATAGATGCCCAAAGCCTTACTAAAATTCAAGGTTTACCTTTTTATACGACCGACATTAAAAATGCCGTATATGCAATTTTAAAAAAACATAGTGAAAATTTAGTCTGTAATTAACCAGACCACCAATAGAGAACATTATTATGAGTACAGATATAAATAATTTTACAGCTAAAGATTTAATTACCGACCAAGAGGTGCGCTGGTGCCCGGGATGCGGAGACTACTCCATATTAAAACAAGTTCAAACAGTTTTGCCAGAGTTAGGCCTTAAACGAGAAGATATTGTGTTTATTTCCGGAATAGGTTGCTCTTCCCGTTTTCCTTACTATATGGAAACCTATGGTATGCATAGTATCCACGGGCGTGCTACAGCTATTGCTTCGGGTTTAAAATCGGTTAGAAATGACTTGAGTGTTTGGATAATTACTGGAGACGGTGACTCACTTTCCATTGGAGGAAATCATTTTATTCACCTCCTGCGCAGAAATTTTAATGTGAATATTCTTTTATTTAACAACGAAATTTATGGCTTAACAAAGGGACAATACTCACCCACCACACAAACCGGACAAGTAACCAAATCAAGCCCTTACGGTGCACTTGATCATGCCTTTAATCCGGCTGCTTTGTGCCTAGGTGCCGATGCCTCTTTTGTGGCTCGAAGCATGGACAGAGATCCATTGCATTTGCGCCAAATGCTGAAACGCACACACGAACACCAAGGGGCTGCTGTGCTTGAAATATATCAAAACTGTAATGTGTTTAACGATGGAGCATTTGAAGTGTTTACAGAAAAGACCACCAAAAAAGGCAATACACTTTTTGTTACTCATGGTGAACCTTTGATATTTGGCGAAAGTAATAATAAAGGAATTGTTTTAGAGGGCACTACACCACGTGTAGTGGATCTTGAAAACACGTCAACTAATGACTTGTGGATACATGATGAGCAAGACCGAAACAAGGCTAATATATTGGTTCGTATGTTTGATAATCCATCAGACGACAGTTTACCGCGCCCTTTTGGAGTATTTTATTCTGAGAACAGACCCTGCTATGAAGATCTCATGATTGAGCAAGTAGAGGAAGTTACAAATAAGTTTGGAAAAGGTAATTTAGATGCACTGCTTCGTGGAAAAAGCGTTTATGAAATAAAATAAATTATTCAAAAAGAGTTCCTTTATCTTTAGCATTGAGTTTACCCAAATGACGGTAAGCCAACTCGGTTGTCTCTCTTCCCCGTGGAGTACGGCTCAAATAACCCTCTTGAATTAAAAAAGGTTCATATACCTCTTCAATAGTTTCTGCTTCCTCGCCTACCGCTGTTGATATTGTAGTTAAACCTACCGGCCCCCCCTTAAACTTATCTATAATGGTACTCAATATTTTGATATCCATTTCATCAAGGCCGTTCTTATCTACGTTTAAAGCATTTAGTGCATATTGGGCAATAGCTACATCAATGCTGCCATTTCCCTTTATTTGGGCAAAATCACGAGTTCTTCTTAATAAGGCATTGGCTATACGTGGAGTGCCGCGACTTCTTCGGGCAATTTCAAATGCCGCCACTTCATTGATAGGAACTTTTAATATGGTGGCCGAGCGTTCAACTATTTGAGTTAGCAGTTTTGCATCATAATACTGTAAACGGGCGTTTATCCCAAAGCGAGCTCTTAATGGAGAGGTTAGCAGTCCGGAGCGTGTGGTTGCACCAACTAAAGTAAAAGGATTCAGGTTGATTTGAACCGATCGTGCATTAGGACCCGTGTCAATCATAATATCAATTCGGTAATCTTCCATAGCACTGTATAGATACTCTTCAACTACCGGACTAAGCCGATGTATTTCATCAATAAATAAAACATCATTAGCATCTAAGTTAGTTAGTAAACCGGCCAAATCACCCGGCTTATCTAACACAGGACCCGATGTTGTTTTAATGTTAACACCCATATCATAAGCAATAATATTGGCCAATGTAGTTTTCCCTAATCCCGGAGGTCCGTGTAGCAAAACATGGTCTAAGGCTTCACTTCTTTGTTTGGCAGCCTCTACAAATATTCTAAGATTATCAACTACATTTTGCTGCCCCATAAAATCTTCGAACTCTACCGGTCGAAGCACTTTTTCTATTTCGCGCTCCGTATGACTTAGCTTATCTGATGATGGATTTAAATTCTCGTTCATAGACTCAAATAGTGTACAAAGGTACACTAATTCAGGAACAGAATCTTGTTATTTGAGCTAAAATTTCAGGAATACTAATTTCATTCATACATCTGAAGTGCCCTTCAGGACATTTGTTCTTCCCAATTTTAGAACAGGGTCTGCAATACAATCCTTTTACTTCGGCAACATAGCTGTTTTGCTCATTTTGCGGCATATAGGGGGTCATTCCAAACTCCGGAACAGTATTGCCCCATACCGAAATAATTTTCTTGTTAAAGGCAGACGCTATATGCATCATTCCTGTGTCGTTACTGATCACTAAGCGAGCTTGCCGCACGATAGAGGCCGATTGAAAAAGGTTAAATAATCCACAGGCATTAAAAACATGCTTCCCGGCCTCTTTTTTTATAGCTGCAGCATTGGAGATGTCTTCTTTCCCCCCAATAAGAACAACCGGAAACGATATTTGCTGGCACAATTCAATAATTTTATGATTCGGCATCCGCTTAGTAAAGTGTTGTGCTCCAATCACAAATGCAATATATCCCTTTGTATGATCAAAAGGCAAGGTGTTTAACAAAACTTCATCTTGAGATGGGATAAAGAAATCAAGTCCTTTAAAATCATTTTTTACAGAAAGTGTTTCAATAGGCTTAAAATAACGTTCTACTATATGTTGAAGAGGCATTTTATTTATTTTAAATTTAACCAACAACCATTTTTTAAAATTTAGTTTTGGAAAGCTTTTGGCCGGTTTGTGTAAAGTCCAAATAATTTGTTTGGAGCGTATGTTATGATGTAAGTCAATTAGAAAATCATACTTTTCTTGTTGCAACAATGGGGCTACTTCATGAATGCTTTTTTGGATACTGTAAACCTTACTGATGTGTGTATTATGCGCTACAATAGGAGCAAAAGCTTTTTTGGTGAGGAAATGGATTTCAGCATCTGGTATTTGTTGCTGCACGCATCTAATTATAGGCGATGTAAGAACAATATCACCAATAGAACTAAAACGGATTACTAACAGCTTGGGCATAATGGCACAAAACTCTTATTTAATTTCTTGGCACAGTTCAACGAGCACACCATGAGCTGATTTTGGATGAATAAAACACACCAATTTATTATCAGCCCCTTTTTTAGGATGTTCAGAAAGTAGCTGAAATCCATTTTTTCTTAGACGGTTCATTTCAGCAACAATATCATCTACAGCAAAGGCAATATGATGTATGCCTTCACCTTTTTTTTCAATATATTTTGCAATGGTACTGTCAACTTCTGTTGCAGCCAATAGTTCAATCTTGTTGGGACCACTTTTAAAAAAAGAGGTTATAACTTTTTCGCTGATAACTGTTTCAGTTTTATAGGGGTCTTCTCCTAATAGTTGGCTGTATAAACTATTTGCACGGTCAATATCTTTTACAGCAATCCCTATATGTTCAATTTTATTCACTTTGTTTAAAAATAAAAAGACCTCAGAAAAAACTAAGGCCTGTTTTTGTTATAAAGAGAGGGTTATTTTTTTGAAAACTTATCACCTGATTTATTGTCGTAATTCATTTGATAGCTCCCTTTTTTCAAATCGCTTACATCAATTTCATTCCCCCTTCCTTGTTTGGCAATGTTACCGAACATATCGTACACCTCCCACTTGGTGTCGGAACTAAATACAATATTTTGATCTTTCCCCTGTGTAAATGTTATTACGGGGCTCATAGAACGATATTTTATAGGTTCAGATACTTTTGAACCTGTTACATCAACTTGTTTAACTCGAATTCTGTTTTCACCACTAAAAGGATCATATTTCACTGTGTAAAAATGTTGATCTGCAGTTCCTTTCCCTTCGGTTTTGGCAACAGTAACCCATTTATTCCAGCGGTACTGCTCTACAATAAAATCAAGTTTTCCGGTTTCTCCTTTAGTTGTCCATACAAAACTTCCATCTTTATTTACTTTCATGCTTCCAGGTACTATTTCAAATGTAGCTCTAGGTTTTAAATCTTCAGGATTAACAATTTTGGGTTTACATCCATCGCGGTACTTTATTTTTATTACCACTTTTTGACCTACTACAAGTTGCAGTGAAATTAAATCAATTTCAAATGAACTTTGTTGAATTTCATCAGTAGTTAGCTTTCCGTTTACAAATACTTCAGTTACACAATAACCTACATTATTGCTTGATGCGTAAGGGTTTGTAACAAAAATATTCTTATTCATAAAATTTCCTTCTAATGTAATTTCACCTGCTTTAAGTAAAGAAACATGAACTAACAAAGCTAGTATAAATAGTATTTTTTTCATCGTTTGATGTGCTTTTTACAGTATTTACAACGTCATATAATCACGCAATATTAAAAGTATAATTCAGGAAAACAAAAAAATAATACAATTTTTATACCATTACGGAAATAAATTATCACGAAATCACAAGGAAAATAAGAATAAATAAATTAACATTTGCCAAGGAATAAGCAACTATTTTATTGGAGGTATTATTTTTTTTTTACTTTTGAACCCTTAAACAATGATTTTTACATAAAAATGAAGAAACTAATAACTTTTTTGTGTCTCGGTTTTTCCCTTGGTATAGGTAATTTTGTAAATGCTCAGGGGATTATTAATGCTGGTCTGGATACTGCAATTTGCTTGCCGGGTACGGCTAATTTACACGCATCAATTGGAAACCAAAACCCGATAATTCTTTCCTCATACCCAGGTCAAACACTGAATGATGATCAATTTGATTCTACTGCTATCAATTTAGGATTTAACTTTACCTACTTTGGAAATACTTATAGCCAATGTTTAGTATCTACTAATAATTACATTACATTTACTATTGGTGGTACTGGTGGTAATCCGGGTGGCGGTTCGCCTTGGTCTATTACAGGGCCAATTCCCGGTGGCCCTACCAATACTTGGAATGCTATTATGGCTCCTTGGCAAGATATTCAACCAGTAAATGGGGGGGTTATTCGTTATGCTACTACAGGCACAGCCCCTAATAGGATTTTTGTGGTAGAATATTGTAATGTTCCTATGTACAGCTGCTTGCAAATGCAGTTTTCATCACAAATTCAATTATTTGAAGGAAGCAACAAAATTGAATCTCATATTATCAGTAAGCCTATTTGCAGTACCTGGAATTCTGGCCAAGCCATACACGGCATCCAAAATATTGATGGAACTATTGCCTTTGTGAATGCCGGAAGAAATGCAGGTGTACAGTGGTCTGCCAACAATGAAGGAACACGTTTTGACCCAGATCCTAACGACCCTAATAACTATTTTATTACCAATATTCCTTTTTCACCGGTAACCTTAGGTGCTTCGGGAACCATTACTTGGAGTGTAGCCGGGGGAGGTAATATAGGAACAGGTTCTAATATTACAGTTTCACCAACCGTACCTACTAGTTATGTAGCCTCAATAAGTGACTTATGCAGTGGTTTTACTTATCATGATACTGTAAATGTTAATGCAGCTCCTACACCCGATTTATCTTTTGTGTACCCTTCTGCAACTTTTTGTGCAGGCAGTACTAATGCTATTCCAACTTTAGGTGTCGGTTCAGTAGGTGATTTTAGTGCATCCCCAACAGGTTTGGTGTTTGCAAATAACACTACCGGAGAAATAGATTTAACAGCTAGCACACCGGGGACTTACACTATTATTAGAGTTGGGTCAAATCCTGGAGGATGTATAGACACACTTCCAGTGCAAATTACCATAACAAATGCCCCAGATCCTAATCATTCTTATTCTTCTGCTGTCTATTGTCAGGGTGGTATTGTACCTGCTCCGGTTTTTACACAAGGAGCAAGTGCCGGTTTATTTACCAGTAGCCCTGCCGGATTAGTGTTTAACAATGCAAACACAGGTGAAATAGATGTTGCTAACAGTGCTCCCGGAACCTATACTATTACAAACACTATATCAGGTTTTGGCTGCCCAACAACTGTAGATACATCAACAGTGACAATAGCACAACAACTTATTGAAGCGGGCCCCCCAATTAGTACATGCACAGGAGCCGGAGTGTTGATTCAGGGGCTTGCTACCGGTCCAAATAGTGGCAGTGTTACATGGTCGGGCGGTTCAGGTACTTTTACAAGTCCCAATAACGATACAACTTATTACAACCCGGGCTTGAATGACGCAGGTGTTCCATTTGTAAATTTAACACTCACCATGACCGGAACAGCGGCTTGCCCTACTGTTTTTGATCAAGTTCCTATAACTGTTGAAATAGGCGCACTTGCCAATGCCGGTGCTGACCAAAATTTTTGTGATGGCAACCCTGCTCCAATAACTATAAATGGAATTGTGGGCGGCTTAGGTACTAGTGGGACATGGTCCACCAATGGTACCGGATCATTTGGGAACGCCAATGCATTAAGCACCATTTATACACCAAGTGCTGATGATGTTACTAATGGTGGTGTAGTTATTTATTTTACTTCCACACCTTCTTCTGGAAATTGTCCTCCGGCCATAGACTCATTATTGGTTACTTATAGTGTACAACCCACTATTTCTATACAAATCCCTAATTCGGTTTGTGCCGGTTCTAATATTAACTTAACAGCCGTAACAAGTGGTACAGTAAGTTCTTATCAATGGATTACTAATGGTTCGGGTACTTTTACGAGTCAAACGTCTGTTTCTACTCAATATACACCAAGTGCGGCTGACATAACAAACGGAAGTGTCAATTTTACGCTTAGTGCTGTTGCCCCGGCTCCATGTTCAAGTGTAATGAGCCAGGCAGTTGTAACTATTATTCCGGCTCCTACAGTTTCATTTGCAGGAGGTGGTGTAGTACAAACCGGTACTGGCACTTCTTGTCCTAATGGAACAAGCGCACCTGTTACATTAACAATGAACGGAGCCGGTCCTTTTAACCTAACATACACTGTAGGTGGCGACACCATTTCTGTTAATAATATTAGTTCTCCGTTTGTTTACCAAGATAGCATTCCGGGAGCATTTAATATTGTAACCTTAAATGATACAGGAGCCTGTCCGGGAATTATTACCGGTTCGGCTGTTATCGATACGGTAAACCTTAGATATCTAGCTTTGGCTCAAGCCGAAACCTGTGGAGAGCAAAATGGTACTGCAGTAGCAACTAGTGTTACTGGGGGCAACCAACCTTATACCTACTTATGGAATAATGCCACAGCCTCAACCAACGATTCTATTTCCGATTTATTATCAGGAACATACTCTGTTACTGTTACTGATGCCAATAACTGCACCGCTACTCAGTCTGTTTTTGTACCGCAGGTACTTGGGGTTGTGGCTTCAATTGAAGGAAGCCCAATGTCAGGGCAATACCCACTTAATGTTACCTTTACAAATAATAGCACTGGTGCACTAACATATCAATGGAATTTTGGTGATGGTGATTCTAGTTCTATTATGTCGCCAAGCCATATATTTGAAGTGCAGGGAAGTTATCAAGTTGTATTAACTGCCTACAACACTTCCGAGTGCTTTACCTCTGATACTTTAACTATAGTTGTTGATGGTGAAGTTCCTAATATATTTACACCCAATGGTGATGGCAGCAACGATAAGTTTATGATAAATAGGTTAAGCGTAAAAAGTTTTACAGGTCAAATCTTTAATCGTTGGGGCAAAAAAGTATATGAGTGGACAGATCCAAAACAGGGCTGGGATGGAGGAAATTCTGAACCTGGAGTTTATTTTTATATAGTAGATTTAGTAAATCTAAAGGGCGAAAATGAACAGCTTCATGGAACTGTGACCTTAATGAAATAAATTAATAATTTTATTGGAAGCCGAAGCATTTGCTTCGGCTTTTTTTTATGAAACACGACAAGAATCCCTGGAAAGTAGTACATTCTGAAAAAGTATATGAATCTCCGTGGATTGGAGTTCATAAACATGAGGTTATTACCCCTGCCAATACCCCAGGAACATACAGTACCGTTCACTTTAAAAATAAAGCAATAGGTATTATTCCTTTGGATGCTGATTTTAATACTTGGATTGTGGGGCAATATCGTTTCCCGATTAACTGTTACAGTTGGGAAATACCCGAAGGTGGTGGGGTGCTTACTGTACCTTATCAAGAATCGGCAGCCCGCGAACTACATGAAGAAACCGGCATAACAGCTGAAAAATATACTGAGATTTTACGGATGCACCTAAGCAATTCAGCCAGTGATGAAGAGGCTATAGTATTTGTTGCGCAGGGTTTAAGTTTTGGGCTGGCGCACCCAGAAGAAACCGAAGAATTGCAGTTAAAAAAAATTCCTTTTTTGGAGCTTTTTGATTGGGTTAATACGGGAAAAATTACCGATGCCATAACCATAGCAGCCGTATATAAAACTCATTTTTTAATAGATAAAAAAATTATACTTCCAATTAAAGATAAATAATTGCTTCTGTTATAAGCTAAACGAAGATGACTTATTTTGCTTATAAATGACCAACTGAAAAAAACTGTTGTTGCATAAAAAAAGCTGAAACTTATTTGTTTCAGCTTTTTTTAGTTAACATTTTAATAATCTCAATGGGAGTTACTTCTGATAAGCATCATCAAATGCAAAGGAAGGTGTTTCTAAATCAAGTAAGGTTCCTTTTTCTTCCTTTACAATAGGAGCGTCTTTTAAAATCTTAATATCTGTAGCTTTTTCTACTTTCGATTTAGCTGTTGCTTCTTTAGCTGGAGAAATATAGGGTGTAACACCATTTGCTTCCATTTTATTTTCTTTTAAAAACATACCAAAGGAAATCGCTTTAAAAATATCTGTTATATTAATTTCAATTGTCCATTCATCATTGCCCTGTTTGGGCAATACAGTAAATTCTTGTTTAGTGTCTAAACAAAAATCCAACAAATTTTGTATGTTTTTTTTCTTAAGGGTTACAGATGGTTTTTTCTCGTTATTCATGACGTAAATTATTTATATAAACACAAAATTACCAACTTAGAAGATATAAAAACAGTATAAATTTGAGAAGTCAATTAGGAGTTTATTTTTCAATATCTTATAGCGCTAACAGACTGTTGAAAAGTAATGAACAGCATTATAAGATAAATTAAATGAAATAGCCTAAATAACTGTTTATTAAGGCTTAAACAATCTAATTACATCATTTCCGTTGGCAAATAACAACAAGGCAAGCAACAAAATCATACCTACTGCTTGGGCATATTCCAAAAACTTTTCCGGAAGTTTTCGTCCAGTAATCATTTCAATTAGTAGAAATAGTACATGACCACCGTCTAATGCAGGAATTGGGAGTAAATTCATAACTGCAAGAGCAATGGAGAAAAAGGCTGTGAGGCTCCAAAACCGCATCCAATCCCAATGAGGAGCAAACACTTTTCCAAACGTAATAAACCCTCCCAGTTGTTTGTAGCCTTGCACTTCGGTATTAAAAATGAGCTTAATTTGACCAACATAATCAGAAACTGTGCTAAATGCTTTTTGTGTACCTGCCGGTATCGCTTCAAAAAAACTATATTTTTTATCTTCAACTTTTAAAAAGTGGTCTAAAGATTGTGGCACAACACCAATAAAACCCTCTTTACTTACTTTTACCGGTATAGTAAGTTCTTGGCCTTGACGTAATAAGTGTACTTGAATTACTTCACCTTTGTGATTTTGAATTTCGGTTTTAAATTCATCAAAAAAATTAGTTTTTATATCATTTAAACCAACAATTTTATCCTGTACCTTAATTCCTGCAACTTTAGCAGCCGACTCGGGGCCAAAATCTTCAATTACAAAAGGAAAGCGTGGAGCAATAATTTCCCCGCCTTTTATTTGATTAATTATTTTTCCAATAAAACCGGCAGGAATAACAATATTTTCAATTGCTCCGTTACGAGAAACCTGAATAGTTCGAGCTTCATTCATAATTATTTCAGGAATAACTTTCTTAAAATTCTCTACTTCTTTACCATCTATGGAAACAATTTTATCACCATTACGCAGCCCCATTTCTAAAGCCAAACTGTCACAACTAATTCCGTATGTTAAATTCGCAGTAGGCAATACTTCTTCGCCATAGTAAAACATCATACCAATGTAAATAGCAATAGCTAGAAGTACATTTACAGTAACGCCACCTATCATGATAATGAGTCTTTGCCATGTTGGTTTACTCCTAAATTCCCATGGTTGTGGTGCTTGTTTCATTTGTTCTTTATCCATGCTTTCATCAATCATTCCGGCTATTTTTACATAGCCTCCTAAAGGTATCCAGCCTATGCCGTATTCTGTTTCTCCCTTTTTATGCTTCCATAAAGAGAATTTCCAGTCAAAAAAGAGGTAAAATTTCTCTACCCGGGTTTTAAATAACTTGGCGGGGATAAAATGTCCCAATTCGTGTAAAATAATTAAAATAGATAGACTAACTAATAATTGAGAAGCTTTAATGAGTATTTCCATGAATAGATAGGTATATTTACAAGTTGTTTTTTTTTATTAATTCGTGTGCTATGGCACGAGAGTCTTTGTCGGTTTGAACCAAATCGTCTAAAGTAGGATTCTTCTTAAAAGAAACTTTTTGCATACAAATTTCGATAAGTTTACTCATAGCTAGAAAGCTAATTTTATCCATCAAAAAATAGGCTACTGCAACTTCGTTTGCGGCATTAATAACACAAGGCATATTGCCTCCTTGACGCAATGCTTCGTAAGCCAAGTTCAAGTTAGGGAAATTCTCGGTATCCGGTTTCTCAAAAGTTAATGATGGATAGTGCATAAAATCAAACCTTTTGAAAGAAGCAGGCATGCGGTATGGATAAGCTAAAGCGTATTGTATTGGGAGTTTCATATCGGGCAATCCCATTTGTGCTTTCATACTCCCATCAATAAATTGCACGATACTGTGGATTATAGATTGTGGATGCACAATTACATCAATTTGCTCAGCACTAAGTCCAAAAAGCCAATGTGCTTCAATTACCTCAAGCCCTTTATTCATGAGTGAAGCCGAGTCAATAGTGATTTTAGCCCCCATATCCCAGTTGGGGTGTTTTAGGGCTTCTTCTTTTTTAACTTGTGCTAAATAATCTTTATTTCTTCCTCTAAAAGGCCCTCCCGAAGCAGTCAGATATATTTTTTCAATAGCTGTTTGGTTATTTATGGTATAGTCAAACTCACCGGCAATACATTGAAAAATAGCCGAATGTTCAGAATCAACAGGATAGATATTAACTCCTTTTTGGTGTGCGATAGAGGTAATTAACTCACCGGCAACAACAAGTGTTTCTTTATTTGCTAAGGCAATATCTTTTCCGGCTTGTATAGCAGCTAATGTAGGCTTTAATCCGGCATAACCAACCATTGCGGTAAGCACAGTGTCTATACTATCCATAGCAACGGCTTGTTCCAAAGCATCTGCTCCGGCAAAAACTTTAATGTCATGAGGAATTAAGGCCTCCTTAACTTGTTTGTATTTCTGCTCGTTTCCAATAACAACAGCATTGGGTTGCACTCGTAGAGCTTGTTTAATAAGTAATTCGGCATTATTAAAGGCAGCTAATAATGTGACATCAAAGTACTCTTTTTGCTCTAGCATAACCTCAATTGCTTGTGTCCCTATAGAGCCTGTGGAACCTAAAATGGCAATATTCCTTTTTCCCATTTTTTCCATAATCAAAAGCTCATATAATCTTGTGGGTCCATGGCCTTTCCATTGTACCAGAGTTCAAAATGTAAATGTGGGCCGCTACTCTGTTCGCCTGAGTCGCCAACAATGGCAATAGGCTCTCCGGCTTTTACCCTTTGTCCGGCTTTTTTAAGCAGAACCGAGTTGTGCTTGTATATAGTTATTAAATTATCATCGTGTTGTAGCTGAATCACATTTCCGGCATCGGTAGTCCATGAGGCCAAGGTAACTGTTCCATCTAGCGCAGCTTTTATGGCTTCATTTCGTTGCGAAACAATATCCACACCAAAATGGTCGGGAGTAGCTTTAAACTGATTGGTTACAATTCCATTTAAAGGAACAAAAAAGAAGAATGAACTAATTCCTGTTGCTGGTGTTTTTTTTTCGGTAAAATAAAGTGAATTTTTTTCCTCTTCTTCAATTTGTTTACGCATAGCTAAGTCTTCTTCAGAGGGTTTAATAATAATATTTTCAAACTTACGCGAAGTGTCTTTTAATACTTCCGGACTAATAGTAGTATCTTTAAAATTACCAGTGAGTACAGCTTTTAAGTTATCTAGATACAAATCGCGAGCATTTATTTCTTGTGAAAGGCTGTCTGTTTTAGCCAGCAATTTTATGACATTTCTGCGTGTATTGATATCAGCATAACCTGGAATATATTCGCGTAATGAAGTAAAAGCAATCAAGTAAATAACACCAATAATTAACAATAGAGCAGAAATAACCAAAGTAACGAACACCGAACGAGGAGTTACAACGAACGAAGCCTTTTCTTCAAAAGTATTATCATTCATTATAACAAGCCGATATTTATTTTTTAGCTTATGCAGAAGGCTAAAATTTGTATCTCGCTTATTTTTTATCATGAGGGCAAATAGCTTGCGAATATCGTTATATTTTGGTTTTAATGAAAAGGACTGTAAATAAGGAATGTTAAAATAGGGGAAGTTTTTGGACAAATTTTTATCCATTTTTTATCCCCATGATGGCATTAATTACAGCAGATTACCATATAAACGGGTAAAATATTTGCTAACAATAACACGCCACTATGCGTATTTCTTTTATATTTGACTATTGTTTTTCTTATTTATAACGATAAGTATTGTGCCGCCTAAGATCAAATAAATCAGGATTTTGTGTGATTTTGCTATCGATATTTCTGATGTCGTGTGCCAAAGAAATACCAAGTGAATTTGAAGGTATGAAACCCTATTATATGAATAGAAATGATTTGAGAATAGTTGCGCAATTACCTCCACAAACCATTGAGAATGCGGGTAAGATACTCTGGCATAATCAATATCTTTTTTTAGTTGACTTGAATAAAGGTATACACGTTATTGATATGCGTGATACCCTGCAACCTCAGAAAATATCATTTTTAAGAATACCCGGGAACAAGGATGTAACGTCTCAAAATAATCGATTATATTGTGATAATGGCCCTGATTTGCTTGTATTTGATATTTCACAAATAAATAACATTGTCTTAATTGAACGTATCCAAAATGTATTTCAACCTTCGGAATTTACCCCGCCAGATTATAACGGTTATTTTGAATGTGCTAACTATACTAATGAACAATGGCTTATTGGCTGGAGGAAAGAAATGATTACAAACCCAAAATGCAGAAAATGAAAACTATTAAACAACTCCAATACTCATTCTTATTATTGGGCTTTATGTTTATTCAAACAGCATGTGATAAGAACTCTTCAGATTTGTCAGTAAGTAACTCAATAAATGGTAAAAACGGTTCCTTAACTCGCTTTTTGGTAAAAGACCATTATATGTATGCCATTGACTTTAACCTATTGAAGGTTTTTGATATCAGCAATAATGATAACCCTATTTTAAAAGGCGCACTTAAAGTAGGCTTTGGGATAGAAACTATTTTTGATTACGGCTCTTATTTATATATGGGTGCTTCTGATGGAATGTACATTATTGATATTACCCTGCCCGAAACCCCGTCATTAGTCAAAAAAGTAACACATCAGATTAGTTGCGATCCAATAGTGGTTCAAAATAACATAGCATACTCTACACAGCGTATGGGGGCAGCATGTGGCTCGGGGAATTCCAGGAGTGCCTTAGTTGTTTATGATGTGTCGAACCCAACTGAAGCTTATGAGCTAAATGCAATTTCACTTAGTGAGCCTTATGGCTTGGCTGTTGAAGAGTCATGGCTGTTTGTATGTGATGCCGGTAAGGGAGGAATAATAGTATATGATACCACAAATAAAAAAGAACCTGAAGAAAAGGGAATTATTATGATTCCGGACCCCCGAGATATTATTCTCAATTACCCGTATATGATAGTGTCAACAAAAACAGATTATCAATTATTTAACTATTCGCAACCCTTGCAAACCCATTATTTGAGTACCTTTAGTTTGTATTGATCCTATGCGTGCAGCCTTAGTTATTATTTTTATTTTTTTTACGAATACCTCTTTATTGCAGGCACAAGATAGCCTTTCTCTAAAGAAGTTTAATTTAACCTGCAAGCCTTTGGGATTAATTAATCCTATTACAACTAATGCAACAGCCGGAATAATGGTGCAATTGCAAAAAAAGCTTTATGCCGAAATACAAGCCGGATATATTTATTCATTTCGTATAAGTGATTACACTATTTATAATATGAAATATAATTCGGGGTTTAAAATAAATACCGAGTTAAAATACTTTGTGCTGCCGGATGTTTACATTGGGGCTCAGTTATTTTGGAATAATTATAGTCGCTTCGAAAATCGATTTTTTACCCGACAAGGAGGTAGTTATTCCGAGTTATATTTGATGCAAAAGCAAATAAACACACTCGTTGGGCATCTAAAATTTGGGTATTTAGTAATACTTCCCAGCAGTAACTTTTTTATTGATTTATTTGTAGCAGCAGGTTTGAGATATAAAGATGTATATGTAGTTAAAAACAATACTCCTGAAGATATGGGAGATTTGATAGGTGCTGATTTAATTTTAGGTATAAATAATGAAGGGACACATATTTACCCTTCGGCAATATTCGGAGTGGGCTTAGGATATAAGCTCTCATGGGGCACTTCCAGATAAAAAATTTTTACCATACATAGCACCAAGCTAAGGCTAGTCCGGTATTCCAAAAAAGAATTTTTTTATGGTATGATTTTAAACTGGCATAACTACGTTGCACAGCAGCATTCATACGTAAATGGCTTTTGTTGTTAAGGGTGTACTTTATGCCAGCACCCCAATCTGATGCCGAAAATACTTTTTTTATTTCAGTATGCCCTGTATTCTCTTCTACAACATACAACTTGTTTTGCGAATTATAATTAAGTCGCTCTTGAGAAATATTAAAACTAAAGGTTTTGTTAATACCAAAGTAGCTAAAAAACTTAAGCTTATTTTTTCCTTGTGTATAGACTACTCGTAACGGAATATTTAAGGCGAGTATACGAGTACGAAAAAAATCTGGATCAGAGTGGTTATTCTTTACTTTAACCTCGGGTATATTTTTAAAATTGGTAAAATCAATACACATAATCTTTTGCAAAAGCTCAATACCGGTTTCAAAAGCCCATTTATTATTTTTTTGCCAACCTAGCATTTGGGAGTAGCGATATCCGTTACCTACTTTTTGATTGGTGTAGTAATGCTCCCAATTGTGCATTTTTCCGGAATCGATAGGTCTTTCTTTAATAGTTATAAAGCAAATATCGGGTGAATAAGAGCTGAGACTATACAAATTATTTTTCCAACTAAATTGAGGCTTGTCTTGAGGATTAGTTCCTTTAGCGAATTGGGCAAAAGTGAAAAGCGAAACAGCGACAAAAAATAAAATTACAACACTATGTTTCATAACCCAAATCAAATAAATATTCTCTATTTTTCAAAATGCAAACGAATTAAATTAGTGTTACACGCTATAAAAAATAAGGCACTACAAATGGTTGTTCTTTACAAAACGACCAAATACTCCCAAAGGAAGTTTAACTCCCGATGCGGCCGATATGTATAGTTCTCCAATTTGGAGTGAGTCTGTAGCTTTGGCTTTTAATAAATTCTCAATAATAATACTCGACATACCCAATGAATAGGCATTTAAGATTAAAAAATGTTTTTGTGGATCCAAAAGTTCCAGAACATGGCTTACCATTTCATTAATGTGTTCTTCAAGTTTCCATTTTTCACCATTGGGGCCATGTCCAAATGCCGGAGGATCTAAGATGATACCGTGGTATTTATTTCCCCTTTTTAATTCACGTTTTACATACTTCAAGGCGTCTTCTACCACCCAACGAATATTATCAAGTTTTGATAGCTGGCTATTTTCGTTTGCCCAGGTAACTACTTGCTTAATACTGTCCACATGAATAACATCAGCACCTGCAGCTTTTGCTGCCAAAGAAGCTCCTCCGGTGTAAGCAAAAAGATTGAGTACTTTAGGAGTGGCAAGCCCCGATACTTTGAAGTTTTGAATATGCTCGTAAATAATGTCCCAGTTTGATGCTTGTTCAGGAAATACACCTACGTGCTTAAAAGAGGTAAGTCCGAGGCGAAAGCGGATGGCACTTTGTTTGTTTTTATAACTTAACAGATATTCGAGAACCCATTGTTCGGGAGCATTTTTAAGCTGTTTCCACTGGCCTGATGAACTAGAAGTAGGAATAAATTTATAATGAGCCTGTTTTAACCATTCTTTATTATCCCATTGCTTGCTCCATACAGCTTGCGGCTCGGGGCGAATTGTAATAACATCTGAAAATCGTTCTAATTTTTCAAAATTACCGCAATCGAGTAATTCATAATTTGTAAAATTTTTAGGGGGCAAACAATATATTTGACTCATGTTTTCGAAACTTAAAGTAATGCAAAATCATAACCTTTATCTTTAATGGCAGGCAGCATTAAAGGGAGTGTTTTAGTAATATTGGGAGCCGCTTTATGACTATCATGTAAGGCTATTATGGCCCCGTTTTTTAAATGAGATAAAATTGTGTTTAAACAATAATACTGCGACTTATGAGGCATCCAATCGTAGGCCAGTATACTCCACATCACAATACGATATTGATCTTTAAGAGCTTTTATTTGTTCCCGTGTAATTTTCCCATAAGGAGGCCTAAATAAAGGCTTATTTTCAGGCAGGTATCCTTGCAGATTCATCGTATCGGTACATTTTAAAATATCAGCAATGTAAGAAGAACAAGAAGTTTTCCAGCCGTTGAGGTGATTTTGAGTATGGTTGCCAATATGGTGTTTTTCATTTAGTATGTTTGCAAAAATCTGAGGTTCAGAGGCAATATTCTTTCCAACACAAAAAAAAGTAGCTTTAACCTGATGTTGGTTTAACTGATTCAATACAAAATCAGTAACTTGGGGCGTAGGACCATCATCAAAGGTAAGGTACACCTGTTTTCTTCCCATGACTGTTTTTTCCCATTCCATAGAATAATACAAACGGGAAATAATCTTCGGAGGGCTTATTATTTTCATCTTATTATTCGAAAGCCCAATTGTTATTGCTTACACAATCCAGTCAAGCTGATTTAAAACTCTTTTCATTCCTTCTTCTAATGGAATCATCGGACGATTAAGCAGCTTTTTCATTTTTTTAGTATCTGGTCTTCTTCGAGTCATATCGCCTTCTTCAAGAGCTGCTTGATGTATAATTTTTGATTGAGATTGGGTAAGTTTTAAAATAATATTGGCCAATTCTAATATGGTAATTTCATCTTCTCCTCCAATGTTAACTACATCATTAATATACATGTTTTTGTAAAAGGCGTTTACTGTGGCTGTAATATTATCTTCAACAAAGCAAAAAGTACGCGTTTGCAAGCCATTACCATAAACAGTAATAGGTTTATTTTTTAAGGCTTTAAAAATAAACTTAGAGATTACAAAATCTTTACTTTGTTTTGGGCCATAGGTGTTAAAGAAACGAAATATCGTATAATCTAACCCATATTCCTGTTTGAATGATTTCAGATAAGCTTCTCCCACATTTTTAACTATGGCATAAGGTAACCGGGAGTTAAGTGGAGTGGTGTCTTCATTTTGTGGAAACTCAACCGGCTCGCCATATACTTCGGAAGATGAAGAATAGAAAACACGCTTAACACCCGAGTTTTTACAGAGTGTCAAAATGTTTTTGATCCCCGTAATATCTTGAAGCACTTTTACGGGATTTTCTAATGTTCGTTGTACACCAACCAATGCGGCATAATGAAAAACATAATCAAAATGAAAACTGTAAAATACTCCGGCAATATCTCTAAAATCATTGCAATCGGCTTTTATGAATTTGATATTGTTGTGTGTTGATTTTGGAATTTTACTCTTTACACCAGTTACAAAGTTGTCCACTATAACAATATAATTTTCCGGATTTTCAGCTAGTTTCTCCGATAGATAACTGGCAATAAAGCCAGCACCACCTGTAATTAAAATTTTTACCATCTTTCTAAACTTTATATTTCTGAACGTTTACTATTTTACAATTAAAAAATAAGGTCATTTAAAAAATCTTTCGATAATGTTGAACGATATATTTTTAATTGCATCACAATACCTCAGGTTTATTGTTTAATTATTTTTTGAGTAAATAATTGATTCGCACCTTTAATGCGTAAAGTATAAACTCCTTTATTTAACTGATTTATTGATATTTCTTTTTGATTGTTTCCAGGAGCAAGGAGTAAATTGCTTTCCATGACTGTTTTTCCGGTCATGTCTGTAAGGGTTACTTGTACTTGTTGTTTTTCAGCAACGTTTATATAAACCTGAAAGTTATCTTGAACAGGATTAGGGGCTATATATACCTGACTAAAACCGGTCTTTTCACGAATCCCTAATGTATTGCATGGGATTGTAGGGTTAGCAATATAAGTCATGTTGTCAAAATTGATATAGCAGGCGTATTCAGGGTGATCTACAAAAGGATTTCTATTGTTTTGCAAGGAGTCTAAAAAGTCATTACGAGCCATATCAAAAGCATCAGGCGGGAATTCATAGTGCCATTTTTTTAATAAATTCTGATCTTGTCCATAATTAATGTTGAAGCCTGAGCAGTTTCCGATGCTGTCTTTAAAAGCCCAGCTGTTACCACTTATTCCGTTGTAACAAGTAGCCATATACATTAAGGCCCGTGCCGTTCTCCCTTTTTGTTTGTCTGAAGGTTCATACACACGGTTTCCATGAATATCTGTTCCTAATTTTCCTTCCATATAATTACCAATAACATTTACAACTTCACCAAATGGATAATTGCAACGCAAAGCATTAACATTAGCCTGACGGGTAGCGAAGAGGTGGTGCTGGTCGTTATATTCTGGTTTTTCAGGATTATCAGCCGGGTAAGTTGGCATCCAAGTATGCGCATACGTATGCTCTCTGCTGTAACCGGTTGCACCCCAGTCAAAAGGTTCGTTATAAAGTTTTTCTTCCTGACTATAGGCACAAGTAATTACCTTGGTAAAGGTATTAGCCCCAACCAAAGCAAAGGTGTCTCGTGTTTGGAATAAAGCAATCATAGTAGGGGCGTAGGTTGAGTAAAATTTGGATGTGTGTGGATTTATTAATGCACTTAGGTCAGATACAAAGGTTGGTGCAGTTGTATTTATGGTGTTATACTCGTTAGCAGCAACCATAGTTGACGGTGTAGTAACATTTCCTGTTAGGGGATCAGATGTTCTGTAATTGGTAACGGTTCCATTTCCGTTATAAGTAAAAATACTGAAATAATATGTTTTTCCGGCTAATATCCAGGTAGGACGGAAGCTAAAGGTATTTCCGGTTATAGAACCGGCATAAACCACTTTAGATGTACCTATAGTTTGACCTCTTTGATAAACTGTTCCGTCAATAGGAATGTCTGTTCCGGGTGTGTTATCATGTCGCAATATTAAATACCCTCCAAGATTATCAGGAGCCGGATTGGCGGTGTTAAAACTTCCGATAATGCGATATGATTTGTTTACCGGAAAGGTAAGAGAGCTTGCTTGTGCCGAAGGCTCTGTAGCCAATCCATCACCAGCAGCATAAAGTTTAACTTTATATTCCGGATGCAGCGTATCGTTACTTAAAATATGTAAATCAGCTAATCGAGTTCCGGGTGCTGTTGGTGTAAAATTCAAATTTAATGCGGAGTTGCCTGAGGGTAAAATACTGAATGGGAATACAGATGGATTTACGAGCGTAAAATCGGCTGCATCAGCACCACTAAAAAAGATTGTATCAATTTGTAAAGTATCTATTGTTCCAATATTATACATCGTCATCCCAATAGGTGTACTGCTTCCAACAGCGGCTGTAACCGGACTGGCAAAAGTATTGTTGAAAATGGCATTACCGTTTTCTTGAATGCCCAGTGTGGCAGTTGTAATTAATGGAGCAGCAATACTTACATCATCAATAGCAGTATTAGCTCCGGATACTTTTTGCTCATAAAAAAAACGGATATAACGAATAGCTGCATTGCTTGGAATAGCAGTAAGTGTAGTGCAACTGGTATTAGGCATAGGGTTTGCAGAGTTAAAAGTCAATAAATTGGAATAGCTCGTTCCATCAATTGATTCCTGGATATTAAATTTGCCATTATTCCACGGACCTGTAGCTCTGATGCTGAATGTAACCGGCCCTGGTTGAAGCCCGCACCAGATGGTTAAAGCTTCGTTATTTGCATCTAAACGTAACGCCTGCGTACCGCATGAGTTAGGTCCGGTATAGGTAAGCCCTCCAGAAGTACTAATATCTGTTATTGTCCAACCAGCCGGAATAGCACTAAAATCTTCAAAATCGAATGAAGTTGGAATACTTGCCTGAGCAAACAATTTTGCCAAGCTTATACTAAGGGCTAAAATTAATAAAGAAATTTTTTTTGTCATTGCTTATAAGGTTAATTATTATCGGTTAGCTTTTAAATAAGCTGTTGTTGTATCTAAAGGTGTTTTATTAAAGAATAATTCAGAACCGTTTAGAGTTTCCAAAATATAACGGAAACGAATTAGGGTTCTTACTTTAGTCGTTTGGGTACTGGTTATGGCTATTTGATTATCTTTAATATCATAACGAAAAGTATCTGAAATGTCTTTTAGTAACTGATCGTTATAGTCAATGGTATAAATTCCTTTAAAAGAAGCCGTGTAGGCTCTTTTCCCGCCTAAAAATTCAATGGTGTGTTTTGCATCAGATAGGTCAACATCTGTGGTATTATTTAATTTAATAGCCTCAACATTCCATTTCCCTTTTAGCTTATCACTCCATTTTTGTTCCTTACTGCATGCGCTCCAAATTAAAGACGTTGCCACAACTAAAGTGAAGAGTAATATTTTATACTTTTTCATAGCCTTTCTCATTTAAAAAGTAACAGACACTGAAGTAACCCACCTACGTCCCATTCCTACGTTTACAGTTGCCGAAGCGGCATTATAGCCACCGCCAATTGAGTTGTTGTTTTGGGCATCGGTAATATAAAAAGTATCTAAAGTATTAAGAATAGTACCTCTAATATCGTATTTTACTTTGTTGTGATAAAATCCCCAACCCAAGTTTATGTCTAAACTCCCGTAATCAGGCATTCTCCAGCTCTGTCTTCCAACATTAGGTCCCCAGTTTTTTGAGATATCAGTAATAACTAAATCTTCGGGAGAGAAATTGGAAAAATTATGTGTAAAGTAGGTATATTGTGGCTTAAAATATAAATATTTTATGGGTTCTATCCTTATAGAGGCTGAATATACATGTTGAGCGGCATCTCCTACTCTTACTCCCGAAGGGTCAAATTTGGTTTCTGCTAAGACTGAGCCATCTTCTGCTAAGATAGTGGCTGTAGCAGCTTTGGCCCAACGCCAATCGCCCAAAGAAACCATTCCTTCAAGCGTAACTATCTTAATTGGCTTAAAGGCAAAATCAAGTTCTACGCCTTTATGAATGGCTCGCATACCTTCGGCATTTGCTGTTATAGCTTCTCCATTTACGGTAAAGTTGGCACGAGTAGGTCGGTTGTCCCAAATGGTATAATAACCATTGAGGTTGGCCGAAAACATTTTTGATTTGAATGAGTACCCCAGTTCTAAGGATTTTATTTCTTCGTTTTTAATATTTTTAAATTCTTTGTTATCGGTTCTGAAAACACTTGCAATTAAAGGGGCACGACTAAAGTACCCAATATTAACAAAGGCATTCATTTGTTCCGTTAAATTATAGTTAAATCCGCCTTTACTTACATATCCGTAAAGTTTTTTCCAGTCGGTTGTGTTGTACTTAAGATTGGCTGCATCTCGGGTATAAGTATTGCCCTGATATTGAATGGTGTCGTTATAGCCAACACTCAAGGTGGTGTCACCCAAATCCAGTTGCTTCTTTAAAAAATAGTTTGTTTGTTTATAAGCACTCATGCTGGCACTTATATTTAAAAACGCAGTAAACTTTTCGGCTTTATATTCGGCTGTTCCAAAAACACCGGCCCAACGCACATGACGATGAATGTTTTGTGTAATAATATCACCTTCTTTTTTTAGGGCATTTGACTCTTCATTAGGGTTTATATTTGACTGAATAAAATCACCTCCCCATAAATCATGAATACGGCTAAATACACGACCCTGATAAGTTCTTAAATCAAACCCTCCAGAAATGTCTAAGGAGTTTGTAGGAGCATAATTAAGAGTAGAAAGCAAACCGTACCAATCATGTTCGTTATAGTTTTTTCTTAAAAAATTAGTTGATCGTCTTAAATCCGGATGTTCAGGAATAATACCGGCATTAATAGGGCTAAAGGCGTTAGCATCATAAACTCCTTGTATATCCTGCTCGCCATTTAAGTTTTTAACGGAGTTAGGGATATTGTTATTGGGTTGTGTACCGCCACCGCGCCCAAAAGAAGCATAAAGAATATTAGAAATGGCTATTTTGTCGTTAACCGTCCAAAAATCTTTTAAACTCATAATGGGTTTATGAAACTGATTAACACTGGTGTTTACTATTTCTTGAGGGGCTCCATACTGATTATCACGTGTTCTTCTTAAATACCCCCAGCTTGGGTTGTATCTGATACCACGCTCTATTTTGTCTGAAGTAGCACTCGTGTCAACGCCTAAGTTATTAGCTTCACTACGACTGTAAACCGATAACCTTTGTTGTGTTCTGAAATCTCTTTGGGCACTGGTTTGTGGAGCTCCCATAGCAGAGAAACTGAGGGCATGACTACCCATTAATTTATCTACTTTTAAAAAGTAAAAAAACATTCGGGAACCTAAGTTTTCGACATAGCCATCATTACGCTTAAACGAAAGTGCCCCGGTAGCACCCCATCCTTTTTTCAAACGACCTGAACTAGCCGAAACCGTAGATCGGAAATTAAAATTGTTACCAATCTCTTCTTTAATTACTACTTGTTTAGTAGCTTCAATGCCCGAAGTAAGAATATTAATAGTGCCGCCCAAGGCAGGAATAGCTAATTTGGACGATCCTAAACCACGTTGTACTTGCACTCCTTTAGTCAAATTGTCGAGTCCAAACCAGTTAGTCCAATAAACGCGACCATTTACCATATCATTCATAGGAACTCCATCAATAAGCACCAAAACATTTTGTTGGTTAAAGCCTCTAATAGAAACCCGTGCATCTCCATCACCACCACCTTGTTGCGTGGCATACACCCCTGGGGTTGAATTTAAAAGTAATGGCAAATCTTGCGAACCCAATTCTTCCTGAATTTTTTGAGTAGGGATATTAGAGAAGGCTACAGGAGTTTTACGGGCAATGGCAATATCCGAAACAACCTCTACTTCACGTAAAACCTTTGTTTCCATAGCAATAATCAAGGGAATAAACTTATTTTCGGGAACTACAACTTTGCGTTCCAGAGCAGGATAGCCAACATAACTTATCTTTATTACATGTTCGCCAGGCTCTAAAGCTAATTTATAATGCCCATCTAAATCGGTGGCAGCCACTTTCCCGTTTTCAGCAGCTACTACAGCCCCAATTAACAACTCACCGGTAGTAACATCGCTTATTTGACCGGTAATACCGCTGTTTTGAGCAAGCAATATTGAATGGGTTAAAAAAGCTGTTATAAAGAATAGAAACCTGATCATAAAAAGGCAGAATATTTTTTAATAGAAGGAGCTTATTAAATAAACAAGCTCCTTAAAAATCAAATTTTGATCTGTTATTGTAGAATTACTTTCTTGTGAACAAGCGGTGTTGCTGTACTTTTTTGATTAGATAATAAGGTTAATGTGTAAGCCCCTTTTGGTAAATCTGAAATATCCATAGAGAAGAAATCCGTAAGTGAACTTATTTCAATTGATTTTACTGTTTGAGCAGCTATGTTTGTGAGTACCACAAAGCCACTGAATTGACGGGTATTTACAGTAATAATCCCTGAAGAAGGGTTAGGATAAACTTGGGTACGGCTGTTTATGTAATTATTGCTGATGTTTTGAGGATAACATTCACAAGAATGTGAACCGAGTCCGGTATACGTATTTTGCGGTAAAGAGTCCCATTGAACTGAGGCATTGAATGTTTGAGGAGAAGGGTTTGTATTAACACCAGCTTTTACTGAGAATTTACGTTTAAGGGTTTTGTCTTGAGTCCAGTATTGAAAAAAATAGGGCCCTTGTGTTGATGCGTCATAATTTGTGGGCATTGCAGAGTAGGGTGGAAGTATAGTCCATCCTGCTGTTGGGCTATATCCGCCTGCGCTATTTGATGGACGTTCACCAATACAGGCAAAAATATCTATATCAACCCAGGTGCCACTCTTTAATTTTTGCAACGAAAGGGCATCATCACCGTTAAAACACATTACTCGTGATTCTCCTGTTCCTGTGGCACAACCCGGGCATAACAAGGTGTCGGCTACAGCTTGCAAAGCCACATCAATAGGGGCACTCTGTCCGGTACCTGTAGGGTCGGTAAGGTTGAGTGCAATAACATACGTAGTATTAGGTTGTAGGGTAATATTTGCCGGTAAGTTAAGTACATTCTCCGCTGGAAAAGGGTCAACATAAACATTTCCATTATCCCATCTAATGATACGATATTCTGCTAGCGAAATAGGACTTAGCGTAGGGTTGTATAGCTCCAGTGCTTTATTATTATTAGTGCCTTCTACATACTCTGATATAAACAAGTCGCTGCATGGAGCAATAGGATTTTGCGCCTGCAATGTAAAATGGCTTAAAGTAATGATAGTAATAGCAAGTAAAGTTTTTTTCATTGTTTCAATTTTAAATTTGAGGCAAATATAATCTTTTTTTTAGCCTCTAATCAAGGTTTCAACTTTTAACAATGACCTATAATAGCAGAAATTTTCAATCCTGATAGCTCTTTCCTTACAAAAACAGCAAGTCTTTTCTTAAAGCAAATAGCATTGAATATTTTTTCTAACCGCGGAATAAGCTACCTTTACCCGCTCTAAAAATTATAGAAAATGCAAAAAGGACCTATTTCACAATTTATCGAAAATAATTTTTTACATTTTAATGCTGCAGCCCTTGTGGATGCCGTTAAAGGTTATGAAACACACATTACTGACGGAGGTAAAATGATGATTACTTTAGCTGGAGCCATGAGTACGGCAGAGTTAGGAAAATCATTAGCAGAAATGATTCGTCAAGGAAAGGTGGATATAATCAGTTGCACCGGAGCTAACTTGGAAGAAGATATTATGAATTTAGTGGCCCACAGCCACTACAAAAGAGTGCCTAATTACCGTGACCTATCACCACAAGAGGAATGGGAGTTGCTGGAGAATCATTACAATAGAGTTACCGATACCTGTATCCCTGAAGAGGAAGCATTCAGACGTTTGCAAAAACACATCCACAAAGTTTGGAAAGAGGCAAATGACCAAGGAGAACGCTATTTTCCGCATGAGTATATGTATAAAATGTTGTTGAGTGGTGAGCTGGAGCAATATTATGAAATAGACCCTAAAAACAGTTGGATGTTAGCCGCAGCTCAGCGTAATTTACCTATTGTGGTACCGGGATGGGAAGACAGCACCATGGGTAATATTTTTGCTTCTTATGTTATCAAAAATGAGCTCAAAGCAAACACCATGAAAAGCGGTATTGAATATATGGTTTGGCTTAGCGACTGGTATCGTCATAATTCAGGTGGAAAGGGTGTTGGCTTTTTTCAAATTGGAGGAGGCATAGCCGGAGATTTTCCTATTTGTGTGGTTCCTATGATGTATCAAGATTTGGGCTGGCATGATGTCCCTTTTTGGTCTTATTTTTGCCAAATAAGTGATTCTACTACTAGTTATGGGTCTTATTCAGGGGCTGTGCCAAATGAAAAAATTACTTGGGGTAAGTTAGATATTCATACACCAAAATATATTGTTGAGAGTGATGCTACTATTGTTGCTCCTTTAATGTTCGCTTGGATACTCGGCTGGTAAATAGAATACTCCAAAAAAATCAAAACCGATTACTAAATAGATATAAATTAAACCTATTGTTTCTGTTTAAGCTGCTTATAACATTGCTTTTTTTGATGAGCAGCAGTATGATTAATGTACGCTAAGTGAAAAATGATTTTTTAAATTGGTTAAACCAGTCCGGAAGGCCTTTTCTGATTGCAGGGCCATGCAGTGCTGAAAGTGCCAGGCAGGTTTTAGAAACAGCCCAGGGTATAGCCCAGCATTATCCTAAAGCTTTGTACCGTGCCGGGGTGTGGAAACCACGTACACGACCGGGTAGCTTTGAAGGAGCCGGTGTTTCAGCTTTTGCTTGGCTTAAAGCCATGCGCGAACAAACGGGATTGCGGTTTATGGTTGAGGTGGCTACTCCACAGCACATCGAAATAGCCTTAAAGCATCAGGCCGATGCCCTATGGATTGGAGCTCGCACGGTTGTAAATCCTTTTTCAGTGCAGGAATTAGCTCATGCTATGAAAGGAGTGAGTCACATTCCTATACTCATTAAAAATCCGGTACACCCCGATATTAACTTATGGATAGGAGCCATAGAACGTATTCAACAAGCCGGAGTAAATTTAGTTGCGGCTATTCATAGAGGCTTCCACAAATACTCAAATGGAGACTTCAGAAATAATCCGGCTTGGGATATTCCTATCCAATTAAAAACACAATTACCCCACTTGCCTTTATTTTGTGACCCAAGCCATATTACAGGAAACAAAAAATTGATTCCTTATATTACGCAATTGGCTATAGATTTGGCTATGGATGGGCTTATGATTGAAACCCACCACCTACCTGCTAAAGCACTTAGCGATGCCCAGCAACAAATTACTCCTGCAGAGCTTCATCAACTCATTTCTAATATCCGAGTATCTCAATCAGAAGAAGAATCGGAACGTAAATGTGAAGAGATAAATATTTTACGTAATAAAATTGATATTATTGATGATGAACTTGTTAACCTTTTAGCTCAACGGATGGCACTTTCTAAAGAAATTGGGCAGTATAAATTTGAGCATAATATAGCCATACTTCAACTTAGCCGATGGAAAAAAACGCTTCAGTCGCAAATTCAAAACGGAAAAACAACAGGACTTAGCGAAAATTTTATTAAAGCTATTTATCAAATTATACATGACGAGTCCATAACAGTGCAAAGCCGTTTTGGTAATGAAAATCCGGAAACTAAAGGTAAGAATTAAAACTATAATTCATCATGCAAGAGCAATTGCCGGTAAACTTCCCAACAGGCAATTCCCGTAGCCACAGCTATATTTAAAGAGTGTTTAAAGCCTGATTGAGGTATTTCTATAACCCCGTGGCAGTGATGTATAACTTCTTGTGCCACTCCGTATATTTCGTTTCCTAAAATAAAAGCAGTTTTTTGCTCTTTTTCTATTTTAAAATGCTGTAAAAGAATACTGTTCTCGGCTTGTTCCAAAGCAAAAACTCGGTATCCATTACTTTTAAGACTTTCTACAGCATCTAAAGTACTGCTAAAATACTTCCAATGTACTGTTTCGGTAGCTCCTAATGCGGTTTTATAGATGTCTTTGTGCGGGGGAGTTCCGGTAATTCCGCACAAATAAACACCTTCTAATAAAAAACTATCGGCTGTGCGAAATACAGAGCCTACATTATTAAGACTTCGTATTTGGTCAAGAACTAGAATTAGAGGGGTTTTTAATGCCTTTTTAAAAGCCTCAGGCGTTTTCCTATTAAGCTCTGAGTTACTTAACTTTCTCATAGTATTTGACGTTTAATATTAGAAAAAACTAGAAAGGTGTTTTTAGTTTTGTGTAGGATTTTAGAAAAAGGGAAAACAGCAATACTATTGAAATTATACTGGTAAATAAGGGAATATAGTCGCCAAAGCGTGTATAAAAAGTAATTTTATTGTTGACGTTGATTGTTCCTGTAATTACAGCTTCTTCCCACCATGCAGTGAATTGTTTTATTTCTCCTTTTTGGTTGATTATAGCCGATATCCCGGTATTGGCTGATCGTACAATGCATCTGCGTGTTTCTATGGCTCTGATGGCTCCGTACTTAAGGTGCTGTTTGTACCCCGGAGTGTCGCCCCACCAACCATCATTGGTGATAATAGCTAAAAAATTAGCCCCTTTTTTTACATAATCTCCTACATAAGAGCCATAAACAGACTCATAACAAATAATAGGAGCTGCAGCAAATTTTTTGTTGGCTGTAAAAAAGGCAACTCGGTCTTTTTGCATGCCTAAGCTGCCACTTATACCTCCCAAATCAATAGCAAAACGCTCAAAATATTTAAAAACACCCGGCCAAGGCATTTTTTCTACTCCGGGTACCAATTTTGATTTATGATAAAACTGCAACTGCCCTGAGGTGTCGGTTTGTAAAGCGGTATTGTACGAATCATAATACTCATTTCCGTTGCCGTATGAACGTGCCGTTACCGAAAGCGGTTCATTAGGTTTAAAAAATTTAAGGGTTGAAGCCCCTATCAAAATGTTTAGCCTTTTATGCTGGTGTAAGAGTGAATCAATAATTTTTAAATCTTCAGATTCCTCAGGGCGATCTTCCACAATATAATCTACAATAGCAGTTTCAGGGCATATCAAGTAGTCGGTTGTAGAATTTATAAACCCTTGTGTAAGAGCAAACATTTTGTGGAGCTGTTCGGCCGAGGTCATATTGTCAAACTTTTCGGTATAAGGGTCAATATTGGGTTGTACAATAACTACCTGCATGGGATTATGTACTTCTTCGTAACTCTTATAAATGGCTAATGAGAGCATTATAGGAAATACAATCAGAACACTAATTAGGATACTTAGTTTTTTTCGTAAAATGCGCTCCTGCCAATGTTGTATCAATAAAAAAATAAATAGGTTTAGCCCTAATACCCATAAGCTACCACCAAAAACTCCCGTAAATTCGTACCATTGAATTATTTCTATATGTCCGGCAAATACATTTCCTAATGTTAACCAAGGCCATGTAATATCCCATTGTAAATGAATATATTCAAAACTTATCCAAAAAGCGATAAAAGCAATATACCCTGTAACGGGTCCTTTCTTTACCTTAACAAAGTGGAAAAGGTAAAGTATCATTGCCATTAATAGGCTGTTGGCTGTTATGGCCAAAATTGCCCCTCCAAATGAAGCATTTTTTATCCACCAAGTAGTAAGGATATTCCAAACCAACATGGCTGCAAAAGCATACATATAAAACACGGGTTGCGTTTTATTAGGGCTGTTTAAGTCGGCTTCGGCTTTTAATAATGGAATCCAGGCAATAAAAACAAGAGGGAAGTAACCACTTACGGGCCATGCCATGCTCAGCAATAAGCCTGTACATAAACTCCATAAAAAACCTTTCATATATAATTTAGTGTGAAATAATTGTACCGGTTTCTCTAAAAAAATGGTCTTTCGATTCTTGGTATTTTTTTAAATCAATCATCAAATCCTCCAACTTATGTTCATCTGTACACGTTTTAATTTTTTCATAGAGGCTGTGAATATGCTTAATAACGTGTTTTTGCTTTAGTCTATCAATAGCTGTCTCGGCAACTTTCAGTAAGTCTGTATCTTTTTCGCGTGGTGTTATTTTGAAGCGGCTTTTCCAATTTGGGCTTAATTGATAGGGCTCTACCAGCGCTTCTGTAACGGCATTTCTGATCTCTTCATTGTCATGACTAATAAATTCTTGTATATCTGGAATCGTTCCGAATTCTTCCATTTTCTGAAAATAAGTATTGTAAATTGTCGCAAAACTTTGATTTTCCATCTCAATACCATTTTGTGACAAATGCCCACATATAAATGAGGCGAGGTGCATTCTAATAAAGTTCACTTCTTGACCTTCAGATTCTTCTTTGTAATCCACTTCATGATTTCCATAGTTTAGTAATAAGCGAATAATTTCGGCCTCTTGTTCCATGAGGTCAAGTTCCAGATATTTTTGATCTTGACTGTTTTGAAGCGTAACAATAGGTTCAAATGCAGCTACATCAGTATGGCCTTCGGACTCTTTTAAGTCTTTGCTTTTTTGTTTCCATAGGGCTTTGTTTAATACTTGAATCAGCATTTGCTCTTCTACCTGCATCAGACGGCTACATTCTTTAATGTATAGAGACCGGGCAATGACATCGGGTATCTGACTAATACTTTCAATAATTTCATGTATTAGTTGGGCTTTTGCTATGGGGTCATTTTTGCTTTCATCAAGCAATAACTTTGTTTTAAAACTTATAAAATCGGTAACTTGTTCCTGTAAAAAAGTCTGTATATGGTCACTGCTATGCTTTCTGGAAAATGAGTCAGGGTCTTCGCCATTCGGAAATAACAATACTTTAACCTGAAGCCCTTCGGCTAAAATTAAATTAATACCTCTAAAAGATGCTTTAATACCAGCAGCATCTCCGTCATACATTACGGTAATCAACGATGTAAAGCGTCTGATAAGGCGAATTTGATCAACCGTAAGTGATGTGCCTGCCGATGCTACTACATTTTCAATTCCGGCTTGTGATAAGCTGATCACATCGGTATAACCTTCAACCAAATAGCAGTTGTTTTGTTCAACAATGCTTTTTTTAGCCTGGTACAAACCATATAAGACATTGCTTTTATGGTAAATTTCACTTTCAGGAGAGTTTAAGTATTTGGCCAACTTTTTATCGTTTGTCAAAATACGCCCTCCAAAAGCTATAGGCCGCCCGCTGATGTTGAGAATTGGAAATATAACCCGGGCAGCAAAGCGGTCAAAATAGCGCCCTTCTTTTTCTATGGTTAATCCGGTTTTTACTAAATACTCAATCAGATAACCATCTTTTAATGCCTGATCAGAAAAGGCCTTTCGGTTTTCTAAACTATATCCTAACTGAAATCTTTCTATGGTGGACACAGAAAAACCTCGCTCTTTAAAGTAAGATAAAGCAATTCTTTTGCCTTCCTCTGTTTCTAAAAGATTTTTTGTAAATTGTTGTTGGGCATAAGCACTAAGCAACATCATGCTTTCTTTGGCATTTTGCTCTTTTATTTCATCGGCTGTTTGCTCAATCTCTTCAATTTTGATATGATATTTCCGTGCTAAAAAGCGCAAGGCTTCGGGATAGCTTAGGCCTTCGTGCTCCATAATAAAGTTAACCGGGGTGCCACTTTTACCACAACCAAAGCACTTAAAAATACCTTTAGCGGGCGAAACCGTAAATGAGGGACCTTTCTCATTGTGAAAAGGACATAAACCCAAATAATTAGCTCCACGTTTTTTTAAGGCTACAAAATCACTTACAACATCTATTATTTCGGCTGCATCTAAAATTTTGGCAACGGTATCTTTCGGAATCATATTACAAAAATAAGATTATAGAACGATTTTAGGCTATTTTAAAGGACAATCTTTTATATACTCTTGTTAATTAACAGTAAAAAATAAACAGGCATAACCATAAAATTTAAGAAACTTAATTTATCCGTTTTATACAATTTATATACTTAACTTACGTTTATACATTTTTATGAAATGTAAGATTTTTTCGGCTTTCTCAATCATTCTGCTTATGAGTATGGGATTATTGTTTAAGGGAATGATACAGCCCGCTCAATTAGTTATTCAGGTTAGTAATATAAAAAAAACACAAGGTTTTATTGTAGTTTCCATATTTAACAACAAAAAAGATTATTTAATTGATGAAAAGGCATATCGAAAAGTGCGTATCCCGGTTGACCAACAGGCCCTATCCTGTGTTTTTACAAACCTGCCACAGGGACACTATAGCGTGGCTTTGTATCATGATGTTAACGGTGATGGAGTATGCAATCGTAATCTTTTTGGAATCCCCGAAGAACCATACGCATTCTCAAATAATAAGAAACCAATAATTTCAGCCCCATCATTTGAGGAAACGCATTTTAAGTTTAAACATACGCAACATATTGAAGTACGACTTATACAGCCCAAATAATACACCCCTATGCTCATTAAAAATAAAAAATGTATAGCCACAATGGTGAATCTTTTTTGCTTGTTTTGAATATTGTTCTTGAGTGGTAAATAGCTGTGCCTCAAGTTTTACTTCTTTTATTGCTATGCTTATTGATGTATAATAGCTATCAGAAAATCAAGCCTTCTTTAGTTTAAAAAATAAGAAAATGGAAAATAAATAAAGCTTGTATTCACAAATGATGTTTCTCTATAAAAGTACTATTAATAAACATTCAATGTTGTATGTGGCAGGTGTTTGCACACTATTGCTTGATGTAACCTAACTTTTTCTGAGTAGGTCTAAAAAAGCATCTTTATAATTACGTGAAACTTCCAGTGTTTTATTATTGCTCATAATTACCTGCCCGTCTTTTCCTTTCAGGTATTTTTTTATATGATTAAGATTGACCAAGTACGACTTATGGATGCGATAAAAGCCATTGTTGTGAAATAGCTCTTCACAATCTTTTAAAGTTTTACTGAGTATGGTGGGTAAGTTTTGATTTTTGAGGTAGGCTGCAGTTTGACTTCCTTCGCCTTGGCAATAAATTATATGATCAACCGGTACAAAATCAAGCCCATTCATAGTTGGTAATGCCACCTGATGCATTGCCGGGCCACGTTGAAGATTATTAAATAATATTTGCAATTGTTGCGTATTTATAGTCCCTCTTTTCTGTCTAAAGCGATAAACGGCATCTGTTAAATCTTCTTCAGTAACTGGTTTGAGTATATAATCAAGGGCGCTGAACTTAATTGCTTGTAATGCATATTTATCATACGCTGTTGCAAAAATAATTTCAAAATTGATTTGCGGTATTTGTTTTAATATATCAAAACCTGATTCGCCATTATTTAGTTCAATATCTAAAAATATCAAATCAGGAGTATGCTTTTTTATTGAAACTATTGTTTGACTTACGGAGTTGCAAACTTCTATTATTTCGATATCATCAAATAATTTATTAATTAACTTAACAAAGTTATCTGCAATTACTTGTTCGTTTTCTACTATAATAACTCTTATCATATAATGAGCTTGGCTAAATTTGGGGAATTAGGATTTCTACCTTCATGCCTTTGGGAGTAGGATTCATTTCAATCTTACATTTTTTGCTCTTTTCTTTAGATAATAAACTCAATCTCTCTTTTACAATTTGTTGTCCGAATGACTTTCGTTTCCCAGCTTCGGAGGCTGTGCTTTCAATTAAATTTTTAGGTGGAGACTCAGATTTATTTTCAACTTCAATTTTAATATATTCATTTTCCTTTTCAACGGTTACATTAATTTCTCCTAATGATTCACTTTTAGCAACACCATGCCAAATGGCGTTTTCAACAATGGGTTGAAGCAACAATGGAGGAAGTTTAAACGCTTCTGTATCTATATCTTCAGCAATGTTGAATTGATAATTAAAGCCATTGCTTACACGCAGTTTCTCTAGATCCATATATTTTTTGAGCATAGCAATTTCATCATCTAAAGTAATGTAATCGCGCTCTGAATTTTCGAGCACTTCACGCATGAGTTTTCCAAACTTGGCCAAATAATTTTCAGCCTTTTCCGGGTTTTCATTCATGTATTTTTGGATAGAAGCCAAAGCATTGAAGATAAAGTGAGGATTGAGCTGTGAACGTAAAGTTTTATTTTCGAGTTTATTCACTTCTAGGGCATGTTTACTTCTTCTTCGATTAATGAATAATAATAATGCCATAAGTAATAGGCTACTCCCTAAAAGAATTGCTATAATGATAATTTTTTGCTGCTTAATTTTTACTTTTGATACGGCATCTTTAAGATCCTGCTGTGCTTTTACAACAGCTTCTTTTTTATCGAAATCATATTGTATTTTAGTTTGTAGAATTTTTTCTGTGTTAGCCTTATTATATAAACTGTCTCTTACTTTAATCTGCTCTCTCAAATATGAGAGAGCAGAAGCATAATTGCCCATTGCACTATCATTGGATATTAAAAACAAATAACAGTTATTCATAGTAAACAAGTTGCCTGCTATTTTTGCATTATCTAATGCTTTTTTCAGATACTTGTCGGCTAGTTTGTAATTTCCTCGTGCAAAATAAATCATACCCAGACTGCTATAACTATTATTCAGGTCACTTATGTTATTGTATTGCTCTCTAATTTTTAATGCGTTAAGCTGCATTGCCAAAGCGGTATCTAGTTTTTCCATTTTCATATAAACCATTGACAGGTAGTTATATGTTTCAGCAATTTTGGGCAAATTATTTATTTCTTTGGCTATGCCAAGTGCATTCTTATATTGATAAATAGCTTCATTATATTGTTTTCATGCGAAATAAATGGCACCAATGTAAAAATTAGTACGCATCACTTCCTTAGAGTTGTTGTTATGAATAAAAATTTCTTGTGCTTTTTTAATATACAATAAGGCTGAATCAAGTTTTTGCTGGTAATAATAAAATAAACCTAAACTCACTCTTATTTCAGCTTTTCTCTTTGTTAAATGGTGCTTTTCGACTGCCCTTAAAGCAAGCATATAATTGCTATAGTCATCTGGATATTTTCCTAATTCAATGTAATTGCTTCCCAAATCTTTATAGGACTTTACCATTAATTCAAATAAGGCATGTTTTTTACAATATGCAATTGCTTCTAAATAGGTTTTATTGGATTCCTCGTAGTTTGATTGATAATAATAATTACTTGCCTTAGAATTTAATGATTTGGCAATTCCTAGTTTGTAATTAATCTTTTTTGAAATAATGTAAGCAATTGCGGTGTAATCAATAGCTTTATTGAGATTATTTTCACGGTAGAGTTCTGAAAGCCGTAGTAAAATTTTGATTTCTGAGGTATCTATACCTTTAACATCTTTTAATGGCTCCAAATAAATACCTGCTGATTTATTTTTTAAAAGCAATTCAAGTGAATCTATTTCACGTTGCTCATCAGCTCTAACTTGTACACAAGTTATTAGGCAAAACATAAGATAAAAAAGTGTATTTTTTAACATAGTAAATTATGTTGAGCCTTATTATAGATTATTAGCAATATTAAAGAAAATATCTAAAATACTATCAAAATTCCCTTTTATTTTTCATTGGGGGCAACTTACTGTTATTATTTCCCCTTTCACTAATTCTAGCTTTACTTACAGGGGTATCCACAATATTTTTGACAATAATTTATAAAATTTATTAACAATGAAAGTAGCCAATCTATTAAAACTATTTGAACATTATAATTCAAATAGCATTAGCCTCAGAGATGACCACAAAAGGTTGCCCCAAATTAATTTACCCGAAAAAAGTATTAAAAGAACAGTCTGTTTTTTTAATCGAAAGATGGTAATTCCAATTTTGTTGATAATGCAAATATTTAATTTTGAGTTTGCTAATGCAAAGGATGAATTACAAGATGATGCATGTACGGTTAGCATCGTTGCAAGCGTTGTACATGTAAATAACCCCGGTTGCATGGATGGTGAAATTTATTTTACACCACAAACTGCTGAGTGGTATTCATGGGAAATAAGACCCTTGTTTAATTTAAGTATAATTGCTTCATATGGGGGGCTTCAAGCTCCTGGTTCAATACATTTAGCATCATTTATGGCTGGATCATACAGGATTTTTGTAGTTACCGAATCGGGCTGTACGGGAACCACTGATGTAACAATAAATCAACCGCCCTGCCCAGCCATTTTGCCTGATATAAATGTTACAAATTCTTCAGTCAATGGTTCTTTTGATGGAGCGATAAGCTTTAGTTTTACTGCCGGGTATCCATGCTTAGACAATTGGTTTTATAGCCTAATTAGTAGCTCAGGTACTATTACGGACGCTTTAGGACAACCGGCTCCTGCCCCCGGTATTTTAACTGCAACACAAACCAACTTACACCCAGGTAATTACACCCTTAAAATTACTAATGGTGGCAATATGTCTTATCCAAGTGCTTGTTTTTACTCAGGTAATATTACTGTAGGAGAACCTCCCTGTGATATGAATTTCACATCATCAACAATTCAGCCTAGTGCAAATGGTTGTAATAATGGAAAAATTACCTTGGATATTACCGGAGAATCTAGAGCTGGTGTTTATCTTGTAAAAATAAACTTTAACGGGGGTACTCCAGCCATCTATTATGCTTATGAAACTAACGGAGCAGGAGTATTTGAAATTGATAATTTAGCCCCTGGCACTTATTACGTAAGTGTATTAAATAATGATGACCCTAACAGTTATGAATGCCAACATGAAGAAGTAATTGCCATAGAAGATCCTGCCTGTGATATTTCCATTTCTAATCTACTACCAACAAATCTAAGTGGGGCTGGCTGTAATGATGGAGCATTAGATGCGGTATTCACAGGTATTACCTGCAACAACTCGTATACTGTTTCTCTTTCAAAAGATGGTAACTTTTTTGGAGACTATTATCCCAGTGAAACAGCAGGAGCCGGAACTTTAAATCTAACATCAATGCCTGCGGGCAGTTATTCCATCGAAATTACTAACGGTTCTGTAGGTTGTATTGCAACACAAACATTTGCCCTTACAGAGCCAACATGCAATACAACAATTGCAGACTTTAGTTTTATCGAACCAACAATAAATGTTGGGAACAACGGAAAAGTTTTTTTTAATGCACAAGGTTCAAATTGTGGAGGAAGTTATTACTATGAGCTATATAAAGAATCAGTGCTTCAACTCACAGATTATATTCCAGTAACTGGTAGTTCAGGCCCAGAAACAATTTGGGGTTTAGAAGCGGGTACTTATGAGCTAAAATTATTCTCAGCTTATGGTTCAACTTGTGTTACTAGTCAATTCTTTACTTTAAACAATTTGCCTTGCTATGTTGCAATTAGTTCATTAACTGCCAACAATATTTCGAGCGGTTGCAACAATGGTTCTATCTACTTTAATGCAAGTGGCAATACGGCTAATGGTAATTATTATGTGTTAATTGAAAAAGATGGCAGTTATTTTAGCAGCTTTTACGCCACACAAACCCAAACCTACTCGGCTGTACAAATATATGATGTACCTGCTGGTGTTTATACAATAACATTAAGTGATGACGCTACAACCCCCTGTACAGTACAGCAAAGTATAAGTATTTCAGAAACAACTTGCGATGTGCTCATTCTTAATCCAGTATTAACTGAAGTTTCAATTACCGGAAACCATGATGGTGCAGTTACGGGTACTGTTACCGGAACAACTTGTTCCGGAAACTATTTAGTAAAATTATTTGATAACGGTAATTTTATTACAAGTCAGGTAGTACCTGTGTCTAGTCCGGTTTTTGAATTTCAAAATCTGGGTGCCGGCTTGTATCAAATACAAGCATTTTCAGGTGAAAACGTGGGTAATACTTGTTTTAACGAGTACGGATTTTTGTTGATTGACCCTTGTCCTGTTGGTAATATCTCGGTTTCATTAGATACCAGTTTGGCTCCTTGTGGTTATGTAGTAGTGACAGCAGTTGTAGCCGATGCAACAGATCCTTCAACTCTTTACCAATTTGAATCCCGTGTTGATGGCGGACCGTGGCAACCACATCCAACTTTTTTTGGGGCACCTGGTGGGCGAACTGTAGTTTTTAATACAGGCGTTGATGGCTCTTATGAAGTAAGAAGCGGACCACTTGCTGTTGTAGATCTGTGTGCAGCCACAACAGGATTTAACGTGTATTTAAATTATTGCGATGCTTATACTTTAAGTACCACAACAGAAGCCGCTTCAAACAATTGTAGTAATGGAAAATTTACCTTAAACATTGTTGATCCTCAACGCTGTATTTTTCAAACATACATTGGCTATATTTTTAATGGCGGTGATACAGTTGGAGTTTTAAATACATCATATATTGCGGGAGATAATGTAACGGCTGAAGTAAACCTTCCTGCTGGGAATTACACCTACACTTTTTATACCATAGGATCCTATACAGCAGCTTTATCAGAGCGAAGATGCCCGATAACAGGTAGTTTTACTATACCCAATAACGGATGTAATCTATCAATAATTAATGAAGTTATTAACACTGGATGCAGCGGGACAGATTACACTGCCCAAATAAATGGAATAACCTGCAACGGACAATATTTAGTGGATCTATACATGGATGGTACTTGGATACAATCATTCTCAATTTATGAATCTTATGGTACCGGGCTAATAGGGTTTTCATATCTTCAACCCGGAAATTATACTGTAGTAGCTTATGCAGATCACTTAACACCGGGCACTTGCATTGTTGAAAGCAATTTTACTGTTAACCCTCCAAGTAGTTGTAATTTGGCAATTACGGATTTGGTTATAACCAATGCTGCTGCCGATCTTAGTTATTTGGGGAGTGCCAATTTCAATGTGTCTGGTGCCGAATGCTCCGGCTATACAGTAACAATTATGAAAGATGGATTTGCGTATTTTTCAAATAATGTTACACCATCGGGTTCATCAACTCCGGTAAGTTTTTCAAGTCTTCCGCCCGATGATTATCAAATTGTTTTTAGCAACGGTATTTGTGAAGTTACTCAAGATTTTACCATTACTGCAGGGGCCTCTACGTGCACCTTAAATGTAAGTGTTACCAATCATATTGACCCCAATAATGGCTGTTCAAATGGTTCATTAACAATAAACATGAGTGGCAATGCCTATGGGAATAATTATATTTTAAATATAACTAAAGACGGTTCAAATCTTCTGATTGCCGACTATTCATCTGCTGCACCACTTGCTGAAGTTATTCAGAATTTGAGTGCAGGCAATTATGTAATTACATTGTCATATACTGGCTCAGGCACTTGCTTATCAACAGTAAATTATACATTAACCAATTTGCCCTGCGATATTCCAATTAATAATGTAAGCACAACACCTGTTTCATGCACTGCCGGAACAGTTTCATTTAATGTTACCGGGGCACAATGCGGTACCATAAATCAGGTAGTTTTGTATGATGGTTTAAATAATAATATTGGTCAACAATCATGGACTTCTGGTGCTCCAATTAACTTTGGTTCGCTACCTGCTGGTAATTACAGTATAGAGGCCATTACAAATTATGTTGATGCCGGTCACTATTGTGGAGCTATTGCAACATTTAGCATTGCTTCATCGCCCTGCGATATTGCAATTAATAATGTAAGCACAACACCTGCTTCATGCAGTGCCGGAACTGTTTCATTTAATGTAACAGGAACTCAATGCGGTACTACAAATCAGGTAGTTCTGTATGATGGTTTAAATAATAATATTGGTCAACAATCATGGACACCAGGAAGTACAATTAACTTTGGCCCACTACCTGCAGGTAATTACAGTATAGAGGCCATTACAAATTATGTTGATGCGGGTCACTATTGTGGAGCTATTGCAACATTTAGCATTGCTTCCTCGCTCTGCAATATTGCAATTAGTAATGCAGTATTCACACAAGCTTGTGATGAAGATGATAATGGAGCAATTGCATTTAACCTTTCCGGTGATATTTGTAATAATACATCAATGCAACTTTTAAACAATACCGGATTAGTTCTTTCAATAGTACAAATTAATGCAGCAGGTGATTATAATTTCAACTACTTGAATGTTGGAAGTTACAGTGTACAAGTTACTAATGCGAGCGGTTGCAGTTTTAATTACCCATTCACGATTAGCCCTATTTGCGATATCAATTTGTATAATGAAACAGTAAGCCTTGTAGGCGCTGGTTCTTGCACCATAGGTAAACTTTCGTATTATGTAATTTCCACCGATTGTTCTGTTTCATTTGTAAGGTTAACAAATAATACAACTTCAACAGTGGTGTATCAAAGCAATATTCCAAGTATTGATGGCATTGTAGCCAACACTATTGAAAACATTCCTGTAGGAAACTATACTTTAAAAGTGTTCAACACCTCGGGAACATGCAGCGAAACATATAATTTTAGTATCGATCCGGCTCCTTGCAGCAATTTGCAATTTAACAATGTAACCATTAACCCTTCACAAACCAATGGTTGTTATTATGCATTTGGCTATGATTTAAATTTAGGCAATTGCCCCGGAAGTGTTCTTACCTTAAATCAGAATGGTTCAACTCTCGAAACATATTACTTAACAGGAAGTGTGAGTACAGAAATATACATCGCTTCAACAGGAAATTATAACTTACACTTAAGCAGTGCTGGCTGCGAAATTGATTATCCATTCGAAGTAGTTCCCGCAGCATGTAATATTAATATTGCTAATTCATCTGTTTCATCAACAGGGGTGTCTAATTGTGTTCAAGGCAAAATAGATTTTGATGTTACAGGAACTACCTGCGGTACAGGCGCTGTGGCACTAATTCAAAACGGAACCATTTTAAATACGATAAACTGGACTACAGGTAATGGCACAGGTTTATATTTTGATAATATAGCACCGGGTAACTACTCAATAGTAGCAGTAAATAATTTATTAAATGTTACTTGTGGCGATACGTTGAGTTTTACAATTGACCCTGTAGCCCCCCTTTACACAATTAGTAATATAACCACTAGTTCAATTGGTGTTTCATCATGCACTGAAGGAACAGTAAATTTTGTTGTAAATGGACAAATTTGTTACGCTGCCGGAGTTGAGGTTTACAACGAATCTTATGATCTTGTTTACTCTTCTACATATACTGGTGGTGGCAACCAAAGTATTACAGTTGGCGCATTAGCCCCTGGAAATTATATTATTAATTTTGGTGAATCGGATTTTATTACAGAATCATTTAGCATTACTCCTAATCCATGTAATATCAGCATTAACAATGTTCAGGTAAGTTACGTTTCGGGCTCCGATAGTTGTACTCTTGCTCAGGTAAGCTTTACACCTTCAGGGTATATGTGCAGCAATGGTTCTGTTTTTTTATGGTTAAATGGTGACTTTATTGATTTTCATTCGTGGCCAATGAACACTTCGCCAACTTTTGAATTCAATAATTTAGCTCCGGGTAATTACACAATTGATGGAGGTTCGGGACTTTATGGCTTTTGCACGGGTACTTATGATTTTACTGTACTGCCACAAACCTGTACATTAAATATTGCCGCCATAACATCAACACCGTCAAATGGTAACAACGGAACAATCAACGTAAACGGTGCAGGTACTTATTGCGGAATAGTTTCAATAGCACTTGATGCTGAAATATCTTCAGGCAATTACTCCAATTTAACAACTTATACGGAGGTCCTCAGTACACAATTTACAGGCTTAGCACCGGGTAATTACAGGGTAACTATTTCAAGTAATGGGAGCACCTGTTCTGATGTTGAATACATAACGGTAATCAGTGCACCTTGCAATACAACACCAGTAATTACTGCAAGTTCAACGAGTATCTGTCCGGGTCAAACCATTGTATTAAACAGTAATTATATTACAGGAAATGTATGGAGCAATGGGGGGACAAGCTTCAACACGAATATAACATCTGCAGGTACATATACTTTAACAGTTACTGAGTTGAATGGATGTAGTGCAAGCACATCAATTACCATATCAGCCGGTACGAACTGTGTTCCTGCCACACAAATGAGTAATGGCGTTTGCGGTAATATGAGCTATGTTAAAACTTCGTCAATATCATGTTTACCGGTTAGCGGAGCTACCCAATACGAATGGCAATTTAGCAATAGCTTTGGGGTGTATGCTACAAAAATAACCACTACCAGTTATATATTACTTCATAGTGTAAGCCCTATAATAAATTGGGGAACCAATTGGAATATTAAGGTGCGTGCAAAAATTGGTAATAATGTGGGGCCATACAGCTCCGATTGCTCCATTGGAATAATGTTAGATCCAAGTATTTACGGTGTGCCTCAAACTACACTCAGAATACAAGATTGCAATAAACAAAACTATAAAATTAATGCCGATAATAGATTAATTGCAAATCCTGTTTCAGGAGCAATTCAATATGAGTTTGAGTTCTCAGATGCCATAAGTGGAGCCGTAGTAGCAACAAAACTACAAACAAATAATGTATTGTTCTTGAATACGGTTAGCCCTGCTTTATCATTCCCGGCACAATATAATGTAAGAGTAAGAGCACGTATTGCAAGTACCTGGGGTGCTTTCGGAACACCTTGTTTAATTGGTATTATTGGTATGAATAGAGAAGATGATACAAATAATGAAGCAGCAGCATTATTGGATGACATAGCAAATGACGCAACAAGCTTCGATCTGATGGTAATGCCTAACCCTTTTAATGAAGAAACTACCGTATTGATTAACACAAATATCAATGAAGTTTTTGACGTTAAAGTATATGATGTTATCGGCAACATTGTTTTCAGTCAAGAAATTATTTCTAATAATAAGCTAAACATAGGTTCATCCTTTGCTCAAGGTTCATATATTATGGTAGCTACGAATCAAAAAAACAAACGAAGAACATTTAGATTTGTAAAAACTCAGTAAATTATTATTTGTTTGTTAATAGCCCTCTGAAATTTTTCAGGGGGCTTTTTTTTACAGCTATCATCAATGAAGCTGTCTATTGGGAATAATACCTTTATTAATAATGCCTAATATTAGTACTCCTTTGAAGCTTTTTAAGAAAGACGCCCTATTAAATCAATTAAATTAGTTTGTTCGGCTAAATTTTATTCTTTTCATACTGGTGTTTAAATCCACAAAACACAAACATTACCCAAAGAGACCGGGCATACTCAGGCCTATATTTTAGCTAAACTAAAGTGCTGCAGCATCATCTCTTTCAACGTATTTTAAGCACCGAAGACACCTCATTACATAAAAAGCTACTAATTATAAAATAGGTTAAATTGAAAACTTGTTTCTTTTTTTAGCCGTTACATTCATAATTCAACTCGTATTGTTCATTAAAAATAATCGTTATTATGAAAGCACTTATTCTAACCCTAATGCTATTTTGTAATGCCATTACAGCATACTCTAAATCAGATACCAGAACGATTGAAGATATTTTAAATTTAAAAGAAACAAAAAGCTCGGTCTATACTTATCGGGCTGGTTTTTTGGAGGCTGTTGTAATCAATATGACTTATGGACAAGAGGCTATTATTTCTGTAATGGATAAGTCAAACCTGAGAAAAGCTCAAATTATTCAAGTGGATTTAGTGTACACCGATTTTCCTAATGGCATTGACCTAAAAGAATTAAATCGAAGAAGAATTAATAAAGCATTAGAGGTAAACTCCACCTTGATTAATAATGAGTCAATTCAGTGGAGATTAGTCCGGCAAATGAAGTGCAGGTCAGAGGCAGAGGCAAAAACTTATTTTCATGGTATTGTGATTTACTATATTCCAGAAACGAATGGGGCATATTATTTAAGTGAATTGAGTAATTATGATTCCTTGCCGCAGAAATATGAAGAATTAAAACCGGGTGAAACTCAAAAAGGCAGAAATATTAAAATAGAAAAAAAGTTTAAAATGTTAGCTGATTCAACGGTAATTGCTGTTTTTAGAAGGCATAAAAAATGGAATAATAACGCCACGGTTGTAGCTGATGTAACTTGTAGCATGAGCCCCTATGTTTGCCAAATGGCATTGTGGTTTTTATATAAGATTAGTTTAAATGGAAAAACGAATATTGTTTTTTTTAATGACGGTGATGGTATTGCTGATAAAAAGAAAATAAATGGTGCTACCGGAGGGATATATTGTATGGAAACAAATAATTATGATAGTTTTTATGGATTATTAAGACAGTCAACTTCCAAGGGCTGTAGTGGCGACATAGCTGAAAATGTTGTAGAGGCCATTTTAAATGCTCAGAATGAGTTCCCTAATTCAAAAGAAATTATCTTGATTGCTGATAATTATGCGGGTATGCGTGACTATAAATTATTAGATCAAATAAAAGTTCCTGTTCATGTTGTGTTATGCGGTACACAATTTGGGCTTTTCAATTACAGTTACCTATGGTTAGCCTATAAAACAAAGGGATCGATACATACCATGCACGAAGATTTACAGTTTTTAAAGGGTATGGCAGAAGGTACACAAATTAAATTTGGAGGGGAATCATACGTAATACAGAGCGATAGAATTGATTTGTTAAGAAGGGCCCAACAGTACGTTAATAAATAACCCAAGAGCCCCTCTGCTAAAAACAAAGGTATTCAAAGTATAGATTTGAGGCGGTATTCGTATGCTTTTATACCTGTTTTTTAATGCGTAAATGGAGCGGTATATAATGAAAAAGGGAGTAAAATATCAAACAGAATATAAAAAAAGAGGCTATCCACATTTTGGAGATAGCCTCTTTTTTGAACGAAGATTTAATTTACTTAGCTTCTGTAGGATTTGCTGAGCCTTCAGCCGGTTGACCTTCAATAGGAGCTACCGGAGCATTTTTAACCGGAGCCGGAGTGGCTATATTGTTAATACGCTCACGAAGCTCGGTATCTTTTGCTTTACCGGTACCACTTCCCGATTTTACTACAAATGAAAGTGTAATTGATAAAGTAAAAAGAGCCACAATAAGCCCCCAGGTAATTTTCTCAATTAATTCCGTAGTTTTTTGTACCCCCATTACTTGATTGGAAGCCGAAAAGTTAGAGGCTAATCCACCGCCTTTGCTGTCCTGTATTAATACGACCAAAATTAGTAGTACTGCTACCAACATAACCAATACTGTCAATAATCCACTCATTTTCCTGTTTTATTTTGAAGTTGTTCTTTTAAAATTTTTATTTGGGCTGCGAATATAGAACTTTTTTCGGGAATACTCAAACTTAAATTTTGATATACCTTAATGGCTTTGGTTAAATTGCCCTGTTTAATATATATTTTAGCTAATGTTTCGGTTACAAAAAAATCGTTATCGGTAACGCTTTGTTTGGCCATATTTAAAGGTTTGTAAAATTCTTGCTTTTCAGGCTTTTTTAGGCTAAGATGCTGATTGGCAAAATTTTCTACCATTTTTTTTGAAATGCTTTTTTCTGTCGTTGCCTCCTTGGATAAATATTCTGTTATCTTGCTTTCACTTGTATTTAAGGCTTTTAACCAGGCCACAAATCCCACAGGATGTGCTGAGGTGTGTTCAGATTTTTCGTCACTTTTTACTTCACTATTTTGGGGTGCCGGAAGAGCTTGGGCATCTGGAACAGGAGCAAATTGTTCTTCAAATTCCTGACTGTATTTTAAGCTCGCTGTTGCTTCCTTAATTTCTTGTTCCATAGGAATTTCTAACGGCACCTTTAAATTTGCTTTCTCTGCTTCCGTTTGCGCTTTATCGGCTATGTTGTCAGATTGAACTGGCTGCTCTTTACTCGGGCTGGTATGCTCCTGTTCTGCATTTGTAATAGATTCTAAAACGGGTAAAGAATCAACCTCTTTTGAACGTTCAAAAGAGGCATATTTTTCTGTGCCCTCTATTCCATTTTCTTTCGTCACTGAAGCAGATAGTGGCATTGTTAAGCTTTCAACACGTTCCACTAAAGCAGGGAGTACATCCTCTTGTTTTGCTGTTTGTTCCGGCTCTTTCTGCCCCACAGTTACATCTACAAGGGGAGGTGATGAAAATACTTCTTTTATTTCGCTGACTGAGGCGGTTGCTTCATTTTTTGCACTGTTTACAGCCGTTTCTTTCGTTTCATTTACAGCGGTACTCTGCGGCTTCAAAGGGGTCTCTAACAAATAATAGAGCACCTTACGGTTTACAACATGAGCAGCAGCACGTTTAACTTGGTTTTGCAACTGTATGCTGTCGCTAATTTTAGAGCATCGTGCTGCTAATAAGTGGGCAGCCTGAAAGTAGGGATACTCCTGCAAAACCGATTCCAGCAAGGGAGCATCTTCTGCTTTAAGCAGCTCAGGATTGTGAATAATGCTGATAAAACGCTCTCTGTTCATGCTACCAGTTAATTACCGCTTTATTAAAAATATCCTGAACCAATTGGGCATTAATTTCCTTTATTAGCCGTTCTTCTTCCGAAGCCAGGGTTTTAGTAGTGGGGAAATCTGCAAACCGGGTAAAAGTCGTTTCAAAATTCTGTTTCTCGTCTTTATTGTTCACAAACTTAACGTTTACCGTAATTGAAAGACGATTTTGAGCAGCCTGATTTAATCCGTTTGCTGTGGTTCCCTGAATAGCTACAGGAGCTGCATTGTAGGAGGTTACAGCCCCTTCAAACTCTAAATCGCCTCCTTTCGGAACAAATGATAAATTGGTTTGCGATGCAAAAATATCTTTTAGTGCTTCTGTGAAAGACTGACTGTATGTGGGTTTAGCTAATGGAGCATAGCTCGAAAAATAGGGTATAGATACGGTTTTTACATCAGGAGCTATAGAAGCACCGGTAAACGAGTAACTTACCTTACATCCCGACAGGAATGCCATACTGAGGCTCAGATAAAAAAATAATATAAGGTATTTTATCTTTCTCAATTTACTTCTTTATATGGTATTCGTTAATTTTACGGTACAAAGTTCGTTCAGAAATACCCAACTCTTTAGCTGCACTTTTTCGCTTCCCTTTATTTTTCTCTAACGCTTTTTTAATGAGTTCTACTTCTCGTTCTTCCAACGATAATGATTCTTCAACAGGTAAATCAATAGCTTGAGGTATGGGGGTTTGCATTGTAGGCTTAGCTGCCGGATGTATCAAAGCTGTTTCGTTATCTAATTGATTAACCTCCTGGTAAATTTGCTTCAGGTATTGATTGCTTTCGCCTGAAAAGTTAGAAGGGAGTGCATCTCCATGTTGCATAATATTTACAACCAATTTTTTTAGTTCTGCCAAATCACGCTTCATGTCAAACAATACCTTGTAAAGCAGGTCACGTTCCGAAAAATCATTTCCTGTACTTTCGCCTTTCAAAACCACCGGAAAACTTCCTTGACTGCCGGCAACAGCAGGCAGGTACTTGAGTAGTGTTTCGGCATCTATTTCTCGATTGCGCTCAATGACCGAAATTTGTTCTGTAATATTCTTTAACTGCCTTACATTGCCCTGCCAGTAATAATTTACCAAAATATGCTCGGCCTCCGTATCAAGCTTTATTATGGGCATACGATACTTGGCAGCAAAATCGGCTGCAAATTTTCGCATCAGCAAAAAAATGTCTTGTTTACGTTCCCGTAGGGGCGGAACAACTATGGGAACAGTATTTAAACGATAGTATAAATCTTCGCGAAATTTCCCTTTTTCAATAGCCTGTGGTATGTTTACGTTTGTGGCTGCTACAACCCGAACATCTGTTTTCAACACTTTTGAAGAACCCACCTTGATAAACTCTCCGCTTTCCAGCACACGAAGCAAGCGCGATTGGGTAGCCATGGGCATTTCGGCCACCTCATCTAAAAAAATAGTTCCTCCGTTGGCTACTTCAAAATAACCCTTGCGAGCCTCATGAGCTCCGGTAAATGAGCCTTTTTCGTGCCCAAACAATTCAGAATCTATAGTTCCTTCAGGTATGGCACCACAGTTTACAGCAATATAAGAGCCGTGTTTGCGTGCTCCTAAGGTATGAATTATCTGCGGAAAGACTTCTTTCCCCGAACCACTTTCACCACTAATTAACACACTTAAATCGGTTGAAGCTACCTGTGCCGCTATATCTATGGCACGATCCAGATTAGGCGCACTGCCTATGATCCCAAATCTGTTTTTTATTTCTTGAATTGTCATTACTTTTTTGTTGGGTTATACCACTTTTCCAATTAATGTGGCTGATGTACAGGAGGTGGCCAGAACATTAACATAATCGCCCGGCTTCAAATTTCCCTTAGGAAATACCACAGTCGTATTTTGAGAGTTTCGGCCAAAAAATTGTTCTTTTGACTTTTTTGAAACCCCCTCTATAAGTACTCGGTGTACCTTGCCTAAACCTTCACGTGTACGTATTGCTGAATGTAGGAGTTGCAAGTCCACAATTTCCTTCAATCTGCGCTTTTTAACCTCCTCTGCAACATCATCATCAAATTGACGCTCGGCCATAGTTTTGGGCCTTTCGCTGTATGAAAACATATAGGCAAAATGATACTTTACATCTTCCATTAAGCGCAAAGTGTCTTGGTGGTCGTCTTCTGTTTCGGAACAAAAGCCCGATATCGTATCGGTAGAGATGGAGCAGTCCGGTATAATGTTTTTGATAGCTTCAATTCGCTCTAAATACCACTCCCGGGTGTACCCACGGTTCATCATCTCAAGCAAACGGGTACTCCCCGACTGCACGGGCAAATGAATATAATTGCAAATATTTTCATGGCGGGCCATGGTATGCAGTACATCATCATTCATATCTTTGGGATGTGAGGTGCTGAAGCGCACACGTAAATCAGGGTGAATAAGAGCAACCTGCTCTAAAAGTTGGGCAAAGCTTGTTGCCTGTGCTAACTCTTCCTTACTAAGATTGTCTTTTTTTAATCCGCCTCCGGTCCATAAGTAGGAATCTACGTTTTGCCCCAGCAGGGTAACTTCTCGGTACCCTTGTTCAAAAAGCTCGGTCGCTTCTTTTACAATAGTCTCAGGGTTGCGGCTTCGCTCACGGCCTCGTGTAAAAGGCACTACACAAAAAGTACACATATTGTCGCAACCTCGTGTAATACTAATAAACGCAGTAATTCCGTTCGATTGTAAGCGTACCGGTGAAATATCGGCATAGGTTTCTTCTTTCGACAAAATTACATTAACTGCTTTACGCCCGTCCTTGGCACTTTCTAAAAGGTTGGGTAAATCACGATAGGCATCAGGACCCACCACAATATCTACCAGCTTTTCTTCTTCTAAAATTTTTGATTTTATGCGCTCAGCCATACAGCCCAATACCCCAATAATTAATCCGGGCTTTGTTCGCTTTATTTTACGGTAATCATTTAAGCGCTGTCGCACACGCTGTTCGGCATTATCTCGAACTGCACAGGTGTTTACAAATATCACATCGGCATCGGCCATGGCGGTAGTTGTTGTATAGCCTTTTTCTTTTAAAATGGCCGCTACAATTTCACTGTCCGAAAAATTCATAGCACAGCCATAACTCTCTAAATATAGTTTTTTCCCTTCTCCCTGAACTTCGGCTGGCATATCAAGCACTTCACCTTGCCTGCTTTCATCAATGTCTTTTCCAATCATTTGCTGTTATCTCAATAAAAATAGTTTTCAAAAGCCATGGTGCTTGTCTTACTCAACTTACTTGAATTAAAGAAACAACCCGGCAGTTTAGTTTGCATTCCAACAAGCAAAGGTACATATTTTATGATTGTATGACAAATTGACACCATAACTTTAGCTTTTATTATCAAAAGTAAAGTGTGCTAATGGCTGCATACTGGTTCGATTTTAAACGTAAGGTTTAACCTAAAAAGGAATAAGGGGCTTAAACCTTGAAACATCAATCAGTAAATAAACTTTTTATGGTATGATTTGTTTTAATCGCATTTGGAAACGAATCCAGAAAATGTAATTTTCGCGATATGATTACGCTTTTTGTCTTATTTTTGTTTTATGAGTTATTGTAAATCGCACGGGTACATCAGGCTCGTAGTTTTATGAAAGTATAAACCAAAAACCAGGGGAATTTTACCAGAGAATGAAAATGGGCTTAAAATGTATTTGTATAGGAAGCTTTTTGGGCCTTTTTGTTTTTTACGGATGCCGAAAATCAGAAGGCTTTGATTGTTTTAAAAGAACAGGAAAAATAAGTACACAAAAAAGAGATTTGCCTGATTTTAATATCCTGGAGGTGCATAACAACATGCAGGTCTTTTTAATTCAAGACACCCTCAATTATATTCTTTTAGAAGGGGGCGAAAATTTGCTCCCGGCAATCGAAACAAGGGTCGAAAACAAGACCTTGTTTCTGAAAAACAAGAATACATGCAATTTTACCCGTAGTTATAAAAAAAAGATTAAAGTTTTTGTACATCTCACTGCGCTTCATGAGTTGCTATACAAAGCATCGGGGCCGGTAAGTTCGTTAAATACCCTGCAAAGTTCTGTTTTTACGTTTAATAGTTGGGATGGTACCGATACGGTTAAGCTTCAGTTACAGGCCGATACGGTTTTTGCGAACATTCACACCGGTGTGGCCGATTTAATGCTGACGGGCTCCTGCCGGCAATTATATACCTATACCCAAAACAGTGGTGTTTTGCGCCTTCAAAACTTTAATTGTAAGCGTGCTTTTGCCCGGAATATAAGTACGGGCAATCAATACTTGTGGGTAGAAAATGAACTCGATGCACATATCCAGTATTCAGGAAGCATCTACTACAAGGGAAACCCGGCTCAGGTGAGCCAAATTAGAGAAGGCTCGGGCAAATTGATAAAAATAGATTAATAAATTGCACTTTCCTTTTGCAATTATTGTTTTATCATCTTATAAAAAGCTTGCTGTTTCGCATTTCTAAGCTCTAATATATACATACCCATAGCCCATGCTTGTGTGTCTATTACAAGATGTTCTAACGCGGTAGAAGTGTAGGAATTTTCAAGTATAATTTTCCCATTAAGGTCTCTTAAAATAAACTGCGTAAGTGAGTTTTCTTCTAATCCGCTGCATACTAAAGTAAATTGCTCTTTAAATGGATTTGGAGCACCGCCAATTTGAATATTTCCCGAAACTACACGCTCGTTTATGGCTGCCGGATTGGACGAAATAGTAAACTTTTTACTAACGGTGTAAAAAATATTATTAACGCTCTCTAATTTTATTCGACAATTTGTTTGTGTTACCCCCTGAACAGGAACGCTAACTATCTGATTGTTATCATTCGCTGTATTTACAGTCAGTTGGGTGTAGGTTACACCATTATCGGTTGAGAGATAGATATTCAGAAGCTGGCAGCTTACAGGAGGTAAATTGGTGCTGTTTACATTCCAGAGGATATTTTCTTGCCCTCCGCTGTACCACGTAACGCCAGTACTTGGATAGGTAATTTCTAAGGGCCCCGAAAAGTCAACTTCTACTTCGGTTTCAGCACTGCAAACACCCCCACCCCCGGGCTTGTTATCACGTGCTGTTAGCCTAAAATTTAAAGTGTTTGCCATATTAGGTAAATACTCTCCAATGGTTCCGGTGTAATTATTACTCAAAACCACATCTTCTCTTGGAAAAAACCGTTTTCCGGTAGCTACCGGGCTGTACGACCTGAAATAGGGCAGTTCACCACTATTCCAATTCCCCATTACGCCTACATTGGTTTCTTCCCATTGGTAGCTTAGGCTGTCGCCATCCGGATCAGTAGCTGTGCCATTCAGCACAAATGGTGTTCCGAGCGGAATAACACTAAGAGGAGTGTTTACTGTAACACTTGGAGGATGGTTCCCTGTTGCACTAATAACAGCACAATTGTTACCATCGTTGTTTTGTGAAAAATCAACAATTTCATCAAAACTAACGGCATGAAAATAAGGAATACTGTGAACAGCCAAATCATTGGCCCCACATAAACCGGCATAAGCCATAATAGTGACACCGCTTCCGGGTTCTACACGTGTCCCTGAATTCCCATTACCATTACACCCTCCGGTGTTAGAAGCGAATGTATGACTCCCGCCAAACTGATGCCCTATTTCATGGCATACATAGTCAATATCGTAGGGGTCGCCTACAGGGTATGAGCCACCGGTAATACCACGGGCTTTATAGTAAGGGTCGCATACACTTTGAAAATAGGCCAACCCGCCACCTCCGGTACTAAATGTATGCCCAATATCGTAGTTATTATTTCCTACTAGGTCATCAATTACGGTTTGGCTTTCATCAATCAAAATACCCCCATCGTTGTTCCCGGTAAATGGGTCAGAAGCTGCGGTATTGAAAATAATAGTGTCTTCATTGGCAATTAATTCCAAATGAATAGCTACTTCTGTTTCATAAACCTGGTTTACACGGTTAATAGAAGTAACAATGGCCGACAGTACTTCGGCTTTAGTTGGAGCCGATAAACCTGTAGCCGCCAAAGCATATTCATGGGTACAAGCTACCGCCAAACGATAGGTACGCAATTCCTCACCCACACAAGCTGCCGAACGATTTTTATCTGAGGTAGAAGGAACATAATCAGGATGTTCAAATACCTTACAGGCGGCTGCCGCTTTTTTAGCACGCGAATCAAAGTCGCTCACGTTGTAAACCATGTAGTATTGGGTATTCCCTTGTGCATAAGGGTCTATAAAAACAGTTTCACTGCCTCGTTTTATCATGGCATGAAAGCCCTGTAGAGTAAAATCGGCTTTGCCATATACTCCGGCTTCATGTAACGATTGTAAATTAAACGTTTTAATGGCTTTATACTTTTGAGCTAAAGCCGGTGCCATTACCGGAGCCAAGCTGGCCCGATAGCGTTGCAAAGTGCCGTCAGGCATCGGTATTTGAAGTTCAAAATAAGCATTTTCGGAAGCTAACAAATTTTGTAAAAGTGAAGTTTGGAGCTCAAACAAACTGTATTTATGAGCCGAAATAGCAGGTTTTAAACCCGAAACCTTATCGGCCGAAATCCTTTGCCATAAAGGCTCGGCTGAAAATACCGGAGATAAAAAAGTACCTGTAAAAAGAATAAAAAATAAAGATATTGTTTTCAAATTATGCATACGGTTTTTATATGTTATGTTTCTGTAAGCGTTTAAAAACGTTACGGGTATTAATTTAATTTGGTTAATCAGGCAACGATAATAAACAATATTTTTATTAAAATATACTTTTTTGCATTTTATGGCTTTTCTAGTTATAGAATGTCGCCCTTGTAGGTGGGTTTTGCGAGTACAAGCCGGAGTGTAATTTCAAATAAAAAAGGGCAACAATTTAATAATTGTTGCCCTTTTGAGTGGGAGATACTGGGTTCGAACCAGTGACCCCCTGCTTGTAAGGCAGGTGCTCTGAACCAGCTGAGCTAATCTCCCTTGGTTATTTTTGGGACTGCAAATATAGGCTTTAAAAGTAATTTGCAAAAAAAAATCATTTGTTTACCCGGTCTAATTTCTTATGTATTTATTTTTCAGTTATTTAAATGAAAATTTAGGTCTGATTAAAGTGCTTCAGTATGCTCTTGTGCACTTACATTTTGGCAGCATCAGATTCTTCCATAGGGCTAAAACCTTTTTTAAAGGTGTACTCACTGTTCATCAAGTAAGCTCCCGATATAACTACAGTGTCGCCATTATTTAAACCTGCTGTTATTTGGGTATAGGAGCTGGTTTCTACACCTGTTTGCACCGCAACACTTTCAAAATGATTTTTCCCTACTTTTTTCCAAACGGTAGCCCCGTGTTCGTCTATAAGAACAGCATCTGTAGGAACAGCAAGTGCTTTAAAAGTGTGGAGTAAAACCGAGAAATCAACTTGCATTCCAACTTTCAAAAGACCATCGGCATTGTTTACCTCTACACGCACTAAATTAATTTGCGAACCGGCTCCTAATTCAGGATTTACAAAAGAAATAAGCCCACTCGATTTCTTTTCAACCAGCCCCGGAAAACTTAAGCCTACCCGCATCCCTTCTTTAATTTTAGGCAAATCATCAATAAAAACCTGTGCTTCGGCCCATAGTGTACTGTAGTCAGCCAGATGATAAACAGAGCCTCCTTCCATTACATAGTCGCCTTCTTTAAGGTCAATAGTGGCTATTGTTCCCGAAACAGAACTGGTTATTTTAACCACATTACTTTGTTCGCTTTGTGCCGTTATTTTTTCTATTTGGCTTTCGCTCAGGCCATAAAGTTTCATTTTGTTTCGCACACTTTGCACAATTCTATCCATATCAAACTTTTCTGTTTTAAAGCTGTTTTTCTTATTCAAAGCGAGTTGGTACTCCCGTATGGCAAGGTTCAAATCTTCACTATAAATTTCATAAACCACATCGCCTTTGCGAATGATATCTCCGGCATTTTTAAAGTAAAGTTTTTCAATACGTCCCATCACACGCGAGCTTACAGTCCATTGGCGGTTTTGGTCAACACTTAGTTTTCCGGTAAGCTGTATTTCGTTCCCCATTTCATGATTACTCAGTGGGGCTGTTCGAATATTGGCTAATTGTATTTGCTGGTCACTCAACATCAAGCCGCTTTGACGTTGTGCGGCATCTTTTTTTACGGCAGTTAAGGGCATTTTGCAAATAGGGCAACTGCCCGGTTTTGATTCAATAACTTGCGGATCCATAGAGCAGGTGTAAAACACATCACGTTGAGCTTGGTTGCCTGTAGGTTGGCACGCAGTAAGCCCTAAAATAATAAGTACATATAAAATGGGGGTCTTCATAATTTTTTTAATAATCGGTTTTAATAAAACTTTCGCTGTCTATTAAGAATTGGGCATTTTCTGCAATCAAATCATGTTCTTTTAGGCCCGATATAATTTCAACCATGTGGTTAAGTACACTTCCGGTTTGTACCTGATGAGCCCGAAACACTTCTTTTTCTTTAAGAAACACCATTTGTCTGTTCCCCAAATCAACTATCGATGATGTTGGAATAAAAAATCCGGTTTTTTCACCGGCCATAATTTGGCCTTTTACATTAGCTCCAATCATTATAGAGCCATTTTCGTTTGAAATATATACGCGTGCTGTAAGCATATTTTGCCCGCTTCGAATTTCGGGTTCAATAAAATTAATTTTATAGCTTCCCGGAACAACACGCCCGTCAACATTTAGTTGCACTTCTTGTCCGGCTTTTACCAGCGCTGTTTGAGGAGCATAAAGGTTTAATAAAGCCCATAATTTATGGGTGTTGTAAATAGAAAAAACAGCTTGCCCTTTTTGCACATACATCCCTTCGCGTATAAGTGCTTCAGATAGGTTTTCGGTATTGTTCATAGCCAAACTTCCGGCAAAATTTTCGCCTCTTAAGTTATGTAAATGCCCCGAAATTGGACTATAGACCGTAATATAGGGAATGGCCTTTTTCTCGCTTTTTAATTTGTGAATTTGTTCGGGTGTTAGGCCTTGTAAAAGAAGACGCTCTTCGGCAGTTTTGAGCAGTGTTTGGTTGCTGGGGTCGTTTTTAAGCAAGTAAATATAGTTTTCTTGTTCGGTAAGCAGTTCCTTACTGTAAAGCTCCATTAGTTTTTGCCCTTTGCTTATGGGCTGGTACAGGTATTTTACATACAGCTTTTCTACCCGGCCCGATACTTTGGCTGATAAGGTAAAAACTTCGCGCGGGTCATAACTTATTTTACCCGTTACCGGAATTTCTGCTGTTAAAGTCTTTTGTTTCACTTCTACGGTGTTTACCGCAGCCATTACGTATTGATTGGCCGATTTAGTAAGCCGGTCAAATTCAGTTTCATGGTGCTGCTGCTGTACACTTTGAACCAAGTCCATTTTACACAAGGGGCAGGTGCCCTGGTGGTCTTGCACAATTTCGGGATGCATGGGGCAGGTGTAAACGGGAGCGTGTGATACGGCTGCGCTTTGCTCCAAATCCATTTTACACAAGGGGCAGGTGCCCGGGTGGTCTTGCACAATTTCGGGGTGCATGGGGCAAGTGTAAACGGGAGCCTGTGTTACGGCTGCGCTTTGTTCCAAATCCATTTTACACAAGGGGCAGGTGCCCGGATGGTCCTGCACAATTTCGGGGTGCATGGGGCAGGTGTAAACAGGGGCCTGTGTTACGGCTGCACTTTGCTCTAAATCCATTTTACACAAAGGGCAAGTGCCCGGATGGTCTTGTACAATTTCGGGGTGCATAGGGCAGGTGTAAAGCACATTTGAAGGAGCTTTCATAGCTTCATGCTGTTGCTTTTCGTCTTTTGTAAAGAGGTGGCATGAACTGAGCAGCAGTATAAGCACCCCTAAAATTCCAATTCTTTTCATCATTTTATTTCTAATTCATTTTCATATTGAACTTGTAATTCGGCCAATGCCATAAGCTGATCAATATACGTTAACTGCATAAGCTTTAAACTTTGCCAGGCATCTAACACCATAAAAAGTTCTTCGGTATTTTGTTCATAACCCAGCAGGGCGGTTTCATAGTTGCGTTTCATGGCCGGAATAACCATTTTTTCAGATAACTCAATTTGTTGTTTTTTGTTCTTTATTTTAACTTTAAGTTGCTCCAAATTTCCGTTTATGGTATTCAGCCAGGCACCTTGTTTCAGGCGTGCAGCGTCCAGTTCATACGCTAATCCCTTTACCGTGCTCTTAGTCATAGCTGCCGACCAAGGCGCTAAGGGGATGCTTACCATAGCCATCAAACTAAACTGTTGGGGTTGTTTCCCAAATGCTACCATGTGGTCGTATTTTATGCCAAAATCGGGCAGTAGTTTGCTTTGTTCATAGCTTTGCTTTAGCTTTAAAATAGATTCTTGTTGTTTTAATTGCTTATAATCACTTCGAAACTGCATGATTCGGCTGCTGTCTGTGGGCTCCTTTTCATAATCTTTAAATTGTATCAGGGTGTCTATCTCAAACAAGGTATTTTTAGGCCTGTTCATTAAGGTATTAAGCCCAATAATACTTTCGCTTATTTCTTGTTCGGTCATGGCCATCATGGTTTGTATATCACCCAGCATCCCTTTGGCTTTATAGTACGCATTTAGTTTGTCCATACCATATTTATAGCGCAGTTCGGTAGAGGCTATCAAATAGTTTAATATACTTTCGCTTTCTTTCAGCAAGTGGGTTTTCTTTTTCAAAATAATCCAGTTATAATAATTCATTTTGGCCATCGAAAAAAGCTCATTCTTCATGCTCTCTTTCATAAGCTGTTCCATAGCCGACATGCTGCCCATATAGCTGGCATTAGCTTGCCTTTTCTTAGGATTCATAAACATCTGCTCGGCCGATACCATAAAGGAACCCATACCCGAACTGCCCATAGCCTTATCGGCTTTCCACAGGTGTGCTTGATAGGGGGTCATAAACAGGCCGGCCCCAATTTCAGGGGCATCAAGGGCACGAGCGCCTTGGGTATAGCTCTCATAGGCTTTCGCTTGGGCGTCATAGGCTTTTAAATTCATATTGTTCTTTTCAATTTCTTGTAAAATGTTTTCCAGACTTTGAGGCTGTGCAAAGCCGGCAACAGCATACCCTGCAAACAAAAGCAGCAGGGCAGCAATACGCGTGTATTTTATTTTCTTTTTCATATCGTTAGTCTTCAAATTCACGAACTATTAAGGTTCCGTTCTTCTTTAATTCATACGATCGTACCAGGGCGTATAATACGGGCAGTACAATCAATACAAAAAGGGTTGAGGTAACCAGCCCAAACACAAACGGAATGGTAATGGGTTTCATCACATCACTACCGGTTCCGGTAGCCATGAGTACGGGCATAAGCCCAATAATATCTACCAGCACAGTCATCAGTTTTGGCCTTAAACGCAGGGCAGCCCCTTCATATATGGCTTCTTCCACATCGTGTTGCAGCACTGCTTTGTTTTCGGCTCTACAACGCAAAGTTTTCTTATGTAAAGCATTGTTCATGTACACCAGCATAAGCACTCCGGTTTCAACGGCTACTCCAAACAGGGCAATAAAACCTACGGCCACAGCTACCGAAAGATTTACATCATAAAAGTGCAACGAATAAGCCCCGCCCACCAAGGCAACCGGTATGGCGGTGAGCACAATAAGCACTTCACGCATCGAGTAAAAAGTAAAGTACAGAATTACCATAATAATAACCAGCACCAAAGGAATAATAAGGGTTAAGCGCTCTTTGGCACGAACCTGATTTTCGTACTGCCCGCTCCAGTCTAAAAAATAGCCCTTGGGCAATTTTTTTACAACCTCTTGCAGTCGTTGCCGGGCTTCATTTACGGTACTTCCCAAATCGCGATCACGAACATTAAAAAGCAGGGTTCCGCGCAGCATGGCATTTTCTGATGCAATCATAGCCGGGCCTTCGGTAATTTTTATTGAAGCTACTGCTGATAAGGGAATGGGCCCATAATCCATAGTTTGAATTTGAAGCTTTTTCAACTTGTCAATTTTATCGCGAAAGTCTTGTGCAAAGCGAACATTTACCGAAAAGCGCTGCCTGCCTTCAATAGTCGTAGTTACATTCATACCACCCAAAGCCGTTTCTATAAACATATTCACCTCATCAACACTTAAACCATAGCGCCCTATCTCATCTTTACGAATGGCAATATCTACATATTTCCCTCCTATAATGGGGTCCACATACAAATCTTTAACCCCTTCAATACCTTGCAATTCTTTTTTAAACTGTTGGGCCAAAGCATTTATGGTATCTAAATTTTGGCCGTAAATTTTTACCCCCACATCGGTTCGTATGCCGGTAGCCAGCATGTTAATACGATTAATGATGGGCTGTGTCCACCCGTTAATAACACCCGGAATTTGCAGCTTGGCATTTAGTTCGTTAATAATATCTTCTTTGGTAAGCCCTTTGCGCCATTCTTTCTGTGGTTTGAGCAAAACAATGGTTTCAATCATGCTCATGGGGGCATTGTCGGTTGCGGTATTGGCGCGGCCGGCTTTACCCAGTACATTTTGCACCTCCGGAATGCTCAAAATAAGTTTGTCTTGCACCTGCATAATGCGTTTTATTTCGGCATTTGATATATCGGGTAAGGTAACGGGCATAAATAAAATAGAGCCTTCATCTAAGGGGGGCATAAATTCTGACCCTAAGTTGAGCACCAGCGGCACACTACCCAGCACCAGAGCCAAACTTAAGGCTATAGTCGTTTTTTTCCATTTTAAACACCAGTGTATAATGGGGTTATACAACCACAAAAAAAAGCGCGATACCGGGTGCTTACGTTCCGGAAGCACATTGCCCTTTAAAAACAACGACATCAGTACCGGAACCAAAAACAGGGCTACTAAGGCAGAACCTATCATAGCAAAGGTTTTAGTTAATACCAATGGCGAAAACAATTTATGCTCCTGTCCGGTTAAAAACAAGATGGGGCAAAACGATACTAAGGTTATTAATATGGAGTTGAAAACCGCTTTACCAATGAGTTTTGACGAGCTTTCTATTCTTTTTTCTCTTTCTTCGTTAGTTAACATAAGCCTTTCTTTTTATGATTCTACTTCTTCACTCAATGATTTCATTGCATTTTCTACCATCACAATACCGGCATCAACCAAATCGCCTACAGCAAGCGCCACACCCGCCAGCGACATAATGTTAGAGGTAATGCCAAACCAGCTCATCATGATAAACGAAATAAGTACCGATAGGGGAATGGTAACAATAACAATTAAGGCACTACGCACATGCAAAAAGAACAACAGCAATACCAAAGCAACCACAATGATTTCTTCAATAACGGCATTTTTTAAGGTGGCAATGGTAGCATCAATCAGGTCCGATCGGTCGTAGGCGGTTTTAATAGTAACCCCCGGGGGCAAGCCTTTTTCAATTTCCGGAATTTTTGCTTTTACCCGTTTTATAAGGTCTTTCGCATTTTCGCCATAGCGCATAATCACAATGCCACCTACCTTTTCTCCGGCTCCGTTTTCTTCAATAATACCCAGGCGCAAGTCGCCTCCCATTTGTACGGTGGCCACATCTTTTACACATATAGGGCTGGCGTTAACCGTTTTTAGCGGTATGTTTTCTATTTCTTTTATCCCTTTTATGTAGCCCGACCCTTTAATGATATACCCAATGTCTGATTGTTCAAACTTACGCCCGCCCACATCGTTGTTATTGGCGGCTATTTGCCGGTTTAACTCAACCAAAGGAATATTGTAATAGCGCAGTTTGTTGGGGTCGGCTACTACCTGGTACTGCCGCTGAAAGCCGCCAAATGACGATACTTCACTTACCCCATCAACAGTTTGCAAGGCAAAGCGCACATACCAGTCTTGCAAGGCCCGCAGTTCGCCTAAATCATAACCCGGAGCGTTTAAAGTGTACCAATATACATGTCCCAGCCCGGTGCCATCGGGGCCCATAGTAGGTATTACCCCTTCGGGAAGCAGGCGCTGGGCATAGTTTAAACGCTCCAAAACTCGCGTCCGAGCCCAGTATATTTCGGCATCATCATCAAAAATCACAAATACAAAGCTCATCCCAAACATACTGTTGGCCCGTATGTTTTTAACTTTTGGAATACCTTGTAAATTACTTACCAGCGGGTAGGTTATTTGATCTTCTATAATTTGCGGATTACGTCCCATCCACTCGGTTAAAATAATAACCTGGTTTTCCGATAAATCGGGAATGGCATCAACCGGGGTGTTTTTTACAGCTATAACTCCGTATAGGGTTACCCCTGTGGCTATCAGCAATACCAGTATTCTGTTTCGTAATGCCCAGGTAATAAAATTAGTTATCATGCAATAGCGTTTTAATTATAATTCTACTCATTAATTTAGGGTATAGGTGTGCATAATTGCAGGGCTTCGTCATACACTTTACGTATTTTATTTTCGCTCCAGCCCTGGGCTTTTAATAAGGGCACCTGCTCGGCTATACTTTTGCACAACAACAAGCCCTGTTCCAGCAGGTTGCTTTTCTCTTGTTGCGTTATGCTGTTTAGGCAGGTAATAGGATATAATCCCATTTGGTCAACCAGGGCTTTTAAACTGTTTTTTTGAGGATAATCCCAGCCCATTAGTTGTAGCCCTGCACAATGCCCATATTGAATGGCATCGGTACTAAATTTGGTGTTGGTTACCACCCAGCCCTCATGCTTTTTACCGCTATGTTCTTTTTGCTTTAACCAGGCGGCCTCTATGTCTTTAAAGCGTGATTGAATGTATAAAGGAACTTTAACATCACAAACCGTTCCGGGTTGGTTATGGTATTTACATTCAATCATAAAATACGTATGGTCATTTTGTGCCACCACATCTACTTCATGTTGTACACAATGCCCTTGCAGGTATTGCCCGGTTTGCACTTGGTACCCCTGGTGTTTTAGTATTTCGGCTACAAATTTTTCAAAAGGATAGCCCGAAGGCCCTAAGGCCATAATACCTTGCTTTAAATGATAACGGGCAGCTTCTGATTGCGAAAAACTTTTAAGTAAGGTAAAGGCTAAGCGGTAAATTTTTTGTGTTGAAATTCCGGCATACAACTGCCTGCTTATTTCATTCATGATAGTATTTACCCGTGTGCTTGATGCCCCCGATTTTAGAAGCGAATGACGTAGTTTTTCATAATCAAATAAAACACGTTCCCCCGAAGCTTTGGTTATGGTTATTTTTTCCCCTTTTTTCATTGCAGCTTTTTAAAAAAAGTAAAACGAAACTATTTTTTTGCAGCAGGTACACACACGGCTCTGTTCTTAGCAAACACAAAGCCTCGGAAACCCCCTTTATTTTTAATTTTGGTTCAAAATTAAAATATAGTTTTAGTTTGTTGTATCACCCCTTTAAGGTGTGGCTCATGCTCTTTTTTAGCAAATTACTTTTTACGCTCGTATTGGCAACATTCGTGCAGTTTATCGTAGGCCTTATCGTTACCTTTGTAAGCCACATTATCATAACCTGCGGCAGCAATGTTTTTTTGAATTTGGTCGAGGGTAATTTTACCGGCTTGGTACGATACGCTTATCATTTTGCTATCTACATTCCAGTTAGCTTTTGTAACACCTTCAACCTTTAACGATTTTTCGATGGTTTTTTTACACATACTGCAATTACCCCACACTTTAAAGGTGGCTGTTGTAATTCCGTTTTCGATACTTGTTTTTACGCCCTGCTCGCTCGGCTTTGTTTTTTGAGCATAAGCACTAGATGTTAACAGAAATAGGGTACTGATTATAATTGATAGGATTTTCATAATTTTGATTTTTTAAATGATGGTAATAGTATTAATTCACAGTTGATGCTCTTCGATGCCGCTCTGATAACACTGTCTAATGCCATAGGGCTGGGTATGCACTACAAAGAGCAAACGAGCACATAAAACACAGTGAAAATGAACCGCCCACGGCCCGTTTACATCACTGATGTATCAGTGTATAAAAAATCAAATTAAAAATACCCGATTTTGGAGGTATAGGGCAGGCTTTGAACTGACGGGTGGCCCCGGGGTATATACCGGCAGCCGCAAGACAGCAGCACGGGGTGTACTTAAAGAAAAAATAGGTTGGGCAAACACAGTCTCAAACTCAAAAAATGGCTTGGCAATTTTGTATTGCTGCCCTTGCTGGTGGCTGTCATAAACTTTTAAAAACTGGTGTTGGTTATGGCAGCAGTCATCGTCTTGCGGCATGTTGCTGCCGCAGCAGTTTTCATCATGAGGTGCTGCAATTGCAAAAGATACCGAGTTTAAGCGCCCCTCGCAATAATGCCATTGCATATAAATGCCCGATACCATAAAGGTATAAACAACACTCCATAAAATTAGCCCCAGCTTATACATAGTTACAAAAGTAAACAAAATAATATTCAAATAAAAAATAATTGGGCTTTATTTTGCCCTTTTTGACTAGGAGCAACACACAGTAAACGCGAAGCTGTGCTTCGTGTTTATTAATTGCTAGAGCTTTGCTCGGCATGGTAGTGCAGCATGTTATTTTTGAAATTCAGGGTAAACGCGAAGCTTCGCTTCGTGTTTTTTTAATTGTTAGAGCTTTGCTCGGTTTATTGTGCAGTAAGTAATTTCAAAATGAGCAAGTGCAACTTGCTGAATTAATCTAAAGCGACGCACAGCTTCGCGTTTACGTGTGCTCATTGTTTGGTGTAAACGCGAAGCTGTGCTTCGTGTTTTTTAATGGTTAGAGCTTTGCTCGGCTTGGTAGTGTAACATGTTATTTTAAATTGAGCAAGTTTTACTTGCTCATTTTTACGTGTGTGGGTTATAGTGCAGCAAGTACAACTTGCTGAATTAAAGAAAGCGAAGCACAGCTTCGCTTTTACGGTGCTTCGTGTTTTTTTAATGGTTAGAGCTTTGCTCGGTTTGGTAGAGCAGCATGTTATTTCAAAGTGCAGCAAGTGCAACTTGCTGAATTAATCTAAAGCGAAGCAAAGCATCGCTTTTACAGAACCTACGCAAGTACAACTTGCTCATTTTGACGTTTTGGTGTAAACGCGAAGCTGTGCTTCGTGTTTTTTTAATGGATAGAGCTTTGCTCGGTTTTTTATGCAGTAAGGTTATTTCAAAATGAGCAAGTAAAACTTGCTCCATTAATCAAAGCGAAGCACCCCTTCGCTTTTACAGAAGTTTTATAGTGCAGCAAGTTTAATTTCAAAATTCGGATTTGCACTGCTCAATCTCCACTCATGCGGCTCATTTACAAAACCTGCTTCAACAGGATTGTTATGAATATAATTTATTTTTTGTTCTATCATTGCATTGCTGTAAAGGTAAAAAGGATGACTATCATGCCTCCAAAATTGATTTTCATTGTTTTTACTTTTTTTACCAAAATAATTAAATTGGTGCAAAAATAATTCCTTTCTACTTTCTTGAGGATTTTCACTTATAGCAGCAATCAGTGCTTTTGCAGTATGCGATTTAAACGATCGTAATGTATTAATTAGACTTCCATCATAAGAATCAGCAATGAAATGCACGTGATTGGGCATCAAACAAAAGCAATAAATATTTAAACCTTTATTTTTTTGACAAAACTTTATGCTATCAGTAAAAATTTCTTGATAAATCCTCCTCGTAAAAACATCCAACCAACCTGCAACAGCAAAAGTAACATAATACAGACCATCTTCACCAATTTTATAACTTTCTGACATAGTATTGAATTTTATTTTCAAAAATAATAGCTGTTCTAATTCCAAGCAAGTAAAACTTGCTCCATTTTACGTGTGGGTTATAGTGCAGCAAGTTATTTTATAGTACAGCAAGTACAACTTGCTCATTTTGACGTTTTAGTGTAAACGCGAAGCTGTGCTTCGTGTTTTTTAATGGATAGAGCTTTGCTCGGTTTGGTAGAGCAGCATGTTATTTCAAAGTGCAGCAAGTGCAACTTGCTGAATTAATCTAAAGCGAAGCAAAGCATCGCTTTTACGTGTGCTCATTGTTTGGTGTAAACGCGAAGCTGTGCTTCGTGTTTTTTAATGGTTAGAGCTTTGCTCGGTTTGGTAGAGCAGCATGTTATTTCAAAGTGCAGCAAGTACAACTTGCTCCATTTTACGTGTGGGTTATAGTGCAGCAAGTGCATCTTGCTGAATTAATCTAAAGCGAAGCAAAGCATCGCTTTTACAGAACCTACGCAAGTGCAACTTGCTCCTTGTTTAGTGTAAACGCGAAGCTGTGCTTCGTGTTTTTTTAATGGATAGAGCTTTGCTCGGTTTGGTAGAGCAGTAAGGTTATTTGATAGTGCAGCAAGTACAACTTGCTCCATTAATCTAAAGCGAAGCAAAGCATCGCTTTTACAGGGTTGTTTCAAAATGAGCAAGTACAAGGTGCTCCTTTAATCTAAAGCGCAGCATCGCTTTTACATATGTGTTTATGGAAATCGTTTGTTCTTGCTTTTTAAACAGATACCTCAGGGCACTCTTTTTAATTGAAAAAAACGATGAATTAAAAAGATTAAACGATAATTATTGTTTTTAGCTCCTTTTTTAAAAACGAAACTTTTTTCAACACTTTTATTCCTGCTTTTTTATTAAAATGTTAAAAATTAGACAAGAAAATTAAAAACTTGAAAATCAAATAGATAAAATGTTAAATATTTTTTTTAACCCTTTTTTGATGCCCGTTTTTAAGAGAAAATTAAAAAAGTCGAAAAAAAAACATAAAAAAACTTGTTTCTTATTTTCGAAAATTCTACATTAGCTCATTCAAATGGTAAAAATGTGTTAAAATAATTAACGAATATGAACCCGAAATACCTAAATACAAGTCCCGAAATAATTTTAAAAAACACACTAAAACCATAGTAAAATAAGCCTCTTAACATATCATTACAGAATAAACACAAATCATAAACATAAAAATTAAACCTATGAACAAACAAAAAAAACAATTCAACACCAGCTAAATCAAAGAATTTTGCAGCCGAAGTACAGTAAGCTGCCATTCTACAAAAAAATTAACCATTAATTAATTTATAAACCAAAACAAGCAACATGAAAAAAACAGATTTTTTTAAACTGACTTTAGGCTGCGCTTTAGCACTGTTTACCGGTGCCTACAGCTCACAGGCCTGGGCTCAGGAAAACAAAGCTGGCGGTGCTGCCCCTACAAGCGGTACCACGATCAACGGCCCGGGAACTACGTTTAACGTAGTGAAAGATGCTGATGGCAAAACCCTGACCCCTGCCGAACAAAAAAAGGCCGAAAAACAGGGCGCCACTGAACAAAGACTTAGCCCCGACCAGGCAGCTACAAAAGCTAAAATGGAAGCTAAAAAAGAACAGCAAGCAAGACCTGCTCCGGCTCCGGCCACTAAGGTGGGCAACGCTGCATTAAGCCCGGCTAAAACCGAAACGGCCCCTGCTAAAACACCTGCACCAAGCAAAACAACCAAAAAAGTGGTAATTAACGCTAAGCAGGTAGTAACGCAATTTAAGCATGACTTAAGTAATGTAACAGCCTCGGCTACACAATACGATAATGCTAAAAAACAAGGCTACAACCTCATGCAAAATGCCCTTAATAACGCAAAAACACAATTAAACGATGATCAAGTAAATACCTTGAGCAACGACTTAATGACTGTTTTAAACGATGCTATGGAGCAATTGCAAACCAAACTTAATGCTTCGGGCAACAACGGCCCTCCTGCTTCTAAATAATTAACTTAAACTAAATAAATATGAAGTCAATAAAAACACGTATTAAAACAGCAAAACAAAGCTGGTACCTGCGCCTTACTGCCTGGGTAGCCGGATTTTTGTTTTTGTGGGCCGGCACTGCCCAAGCGCAGCTTGCCCCACTTTACCCCCTTACCATAAGTGCGGGTACCTATACCTCTATTAGTGGTACCGGAACTTCGGTTCCTGATGGCGATGATGTGGCCACTAACCTGAGCTTTACGCCAAGTATCAGCATTAACAGCATAAACTACAGCAATGCCCGTATGTGCTCTAATGGCTGGTTGGCCCTGTTTAGTGGTGCAGCACCTACACCATCTGGACAATATACCCCATTGAGTACCGCTATGGCTAACGGTAACGTTATTTTTGCTCCTTTTGGCCGCGACTTAAACTCAGACCTGGGGGGTAATATGTATTACCAAATTATAGGTAGCGAGGTAGTATTTGAGTGGCAAAACATGAACCGCTACGGATATTCTGATGTACTTAACTTTCAGGTGCGCTTAAACACCAGCACCGGTGATATTAAGTTTGTGTATGGCACCATGACTCCTGCTGCTAGTACTACTTACCCGCAAGTGGGTTGGAAAACCAACGGTCAGGTTGCTGGTAACTGGCAAACAGACATCAATAACATCATGATTGATAATGTTGGTTCAAATGCCGGTTGTACCTGGGCTAATGCCGTAACCGGACGTGCCAATAGCAATACCGCTTATTTTAACAGTGCCAATGCTGGTTTAAAACCGGCAAGCGGCTTAACCTTTACCTGGAAAAAGCCACTTACTAGCGACCCGGCTCCTGTACGTGTATTTGCAGCAGTTAGCGGAATTACCAGCACCACAGCTACCATAAGCTGGACCGCCCCGGCCAATGCTACACAATACAATGTGCAGTACCGCATTACGGGTGATTGTAACTGGACTAACTTTACCGGAAACCCCGTTGCAGGAACATCAGCAACTTTAACCGGATTAACCGGATCTACTTCATATCAGGTGCGCGTTCAAAGCAGTAAGCCAAGTGCCGATGGTTTGTGGTCGCACGTACCACCTGTTGGCGGAGGTAACGGTACAAACGGTTATAATGCTTCCGGAACATTTATCACATCTTGTGTTGATATTTCGGTTTTCCCGCATACCGAAACCTTTAACTCACCAATTTTTGCCCCTACATGCTGGCAAAATAACCAGGTTAGCGGTACCGGTTTGTGGCAACGTACTGCCGCAGGTGCTAACCCAACAGTTACCCCAATAGGTGCCGGTATGCCTTATTTTAATTGCTGGTCGTATTCTGTTGGAGTTTCAGCCAACTTGGTATCACGCTCTCTTAATTTACCAAGTAACAACTACCGTGTACGTTTTAAAATGTACCGCGATACGTATTATAGTGCCGATGATGAAATAAAAGTGTATTACAATACAGCACCAAATTTAACGGGGGCTACCTTATTGGGTACTATCAGACGTGAAAGAACCCAGGCACCTGCCGAGAGCGGAGCTGATGGCTGGTATGATTACCAGTTTAACTTCCCTGGGGGCTCTATGGGAGCCGGGCGTTATGTTATTTTTAATGCCTATTCGGATTGGGGGGCAAATATATTTATAGATGAGGTTGTTATTGAAGAGCAGCCACTGTGTAACCCACCTACACCTTCGAGCTTAACAGCTACCCCGGTAACCAATACTACCGCTAATATTAGCTGGGCAGCCGCAGCACCGGTACCTTCAAGCTACGAGTACTGGGTAAGCACCAGCGCTACACCTCCGCCTTCCGGAACCAATACAGCTGGCCTTAGTGTGGCCGGTGTTACCGCCACTAACGGAGTAACCAATTACTTGCACGTACGCAGCAACTGCGGGGTTAATGGCTTTAGCGCATGGGCTACATACTCATTCTATATGCCACCGGCAGGCCAAATTGGTCCTATTGAATATTCGAATGCTTTGCCTATTCAAGGTTGTTGGGATTACAGCTACTCACAAACTTTATATTATACCAACGAGTTAAACTACGCTACCAATGGCGGAACAACGCCTTATATTACCAGAGTTCGCTATTATTATGGTACAGCTACTTTAACTCCAACCGACTATAACAATTGGACTATATGGATGGCTCATACCAACAAGCCATCATTTACCGGAGCCAGCGACTGGATTGCAAACTCTAACTTTACTCAGGTATTTAACGGAACCGTTACCTTTCCGGGTGGGGGCAACTGGGTTGAGTTTATATTAAACACCCCATTTTTGTGGAACGGTACGGATAATATAGCGATTGCCGTTCGCGAAAACCAAGTAGGATGGGATTGTACTCCGGGCTTTGGAATTTTTGATACCCCAAGTTTAGTACCCAATGGCCGTTCTCTTATAACTTATAGAGACAATACACCTTATGACCCCAACAACCCCGGGTCTGCTAACGGTTGGTATTATTCTGCAAATACCTTACAATTAGTAAGTATGGCACCTCCTGCATGTTCGGCTCCATCGGCATTAAACGCCACTCCATCAAGCCCAAGTGCAGCTACCATTAGCTGGACAGCCCCTGTTACACCACCATCAAATGGTTATGAGTATGTAATAGATGGTACCGCAGCCGACCCTTCAGGAGCCGGTACACCAACGCCATTTGTTTCTGTAGCCGGAGCAGCCGCTACACCGGGTGCCACCCAATACTTGCATGTACGCAGTAATTGCGGTGGTTCGGGTTATAGCAACTGGATTACCTGGGGCCCATGGGTACAACCTTGTAACGCAGTAAATACCTTCCCTTTTACCGAAACCTTTGAAACAAGCAGCCCTACCCGCAACTGCTGGACTGTAAATAATTATGTAACTGGTACTGTAAACTGGACGTACGGTGCCGGTTCCGGCTCCGGTTTTGGCCCGGTTACAACTGCTTATATGGGTTCAACCAACGCTCAGTTTTACTCGCCTAGTTATGCAGGCAATACCACCCGTTTGGTATCTCCGGCCTTTGACTTAAGTAGTATGACAGCACCTAAGCTTACCTTCTATCATGCCCAACCAAGTTGGGTAGGCGATCAGGATGAGCTGCGTGTGTATTACAAAACCAGCTTGTTAGGTTCCTGGACCTTATTAGCTACCTACACTACTGATGTTTCGGCCTGGACAAAACGCGATTTAGCTTTACCATCACCAACGGGCGATTATTATATAGCCTTTGAAGGAAAAGCATTTTATGGCTATGGTATTGGAGTTGATCAGGTAACTATAAAAGAGCCTACTTGTTTTGATCCTACTAACCCGGCTGTTGCTGTAAATACACCTACAGATGTAAATATTAGCTGGGGGCTTCCTTTATCAGGTACCCCATCGGGTTATGAGTATTGGGTTTCAACCTCGGCTACCCCTCCGGGTTCCGGAACAGCCACAGGCGGCCTATCGGTAAATAACGTAACGGCTACAGCCAATGTTATCAATTACTTGCATGTACGTACCTGGTGTGGTGGTGCCGATTATAGCGACTGGGTAACTTTCCCATTTGTAACCAGTTATTGCCCGGTAGCAGCTACTACTTACAACACGCACTATATTACCAACGTAACTACTACAAATGCGCTGGTAAATATTAACAATAACTCTACCTATCAGGCTGGCGGTTATCAAGATTTTACCGGTGTAGCTGTAAATCAGTATCCGGGCGAGGATATTAATATTACTTTAAGCTATATTTCACCGGGCGGTGCCGGCTTAAGTGTTTATATTGACTGGAACAACGACCTTGATTTTGATGATGTAGGAGAGTGGATTGCTTCTAGTAATGCATACCTATACACCGGCCAGGCCAATACTATTTTTAACGTACCTGTGTCGGCTCCTCTTGGGGCACACCGCGTGCGTATTGTTTTCGACTGGTTATCCATGAATCCAACTGCTTGCGGAACTATAACAACAGGTGAATATGAGGATTATACCCTTAATGTAATTCCTATTCCATCTTGTACTTCAGCAAGTTGGGCATCTACCTACACCACCAGCACCACCACCCCATTGGTGTGTACCGGTCAGTTGGTTGACTTTACCCAAGCCCCTATAGCTCCTGTAGCTACCGGTATTACCTATCGCTTAGAGTTTTCAACAGCCATTGCCGGTCCTTATTCTCCGGTAGGTTCACCACAAGCCAACAGTACCTTTATGGGCATTACACCAAGTAACGGATTTTACCGTATTGTTACCTTATGTAACGGCTCGCCTATTGCTGCCACCTGGACACCGGTAGGTATTGTTATAAGCGACCCAACTGTGGCTAATACAACTCCGGCTTCAAACTGTGGCCCGGGTTCACTTACTTTAGGTGCCAACCAAACTCCGGCTGCGGCTACATTAGTATGGTACGATTCTCCATTAAGTACAACCGTACTTGGTACAGGACCTAGCTTTACAACTCCGGTAATCAACACCACTACTACCTATTATGTACAAGCACAAAACCTGCTTCCAACGGCCGATATTGGTACCTCTGTGAATGCTAGTAACGCTACTATTGTAACTCCATTTTCAACACTATGGGAATCGCACCGTCAGTATTATTTGGTGCGCAAATCAGAGTTAAATAATGCCGGTATTACAAGTGGCGATTTAACCAGCTTAGCATTTTACGTAACAACTCCGGGCGGTATGGCTATGCAAAACATGACCATGCGTTTAGCTACCACTACGGCTGCTAATTTAAACTTAGGTTTTGGAACTGCAACCAGTGCCTTTACCACAGTTTATACTACACCAAGTGAGCCTATACCGGCCGCTAATGCCTGGAAAACATTTAGCTTTAGTGCCCCATTCAACTGGAATGGAACCGACAACCTGATAATTGAAATTTGCCACTATGGTACGGGCTGGGCAACTTCATCAACAGTACGTTACACGCAAACCACCTTTAACTCGGTATGCGGTATTTATCAAGATGGAATTAACCTTTGTGGTGCAAACGACCCGGTTGATGTGTTGAATAACAATCGTCCTAATATGCGTTTTGCGGCCAATGTTTCTACTTGTAACAGCGTACGTGTACCGGTAGTGGCAACCATTAATTCATTGCCAACTATTACAGGGCCATCAAACCAAACTTTTGCGCCAACACCGTTTAGTTTTAACCCATTACCATTGGTTTCCTCTACCATAACTCCGGGTAGCGTAGTTACCTATACTCCGGCTTCGGGTATCTATGTTGATAATAATACAACAGCGCTTTACGTGGCAAACACCAATATTAACAACGTAACGCAATACTTTGCTCCATTGTCAACAATTACTTACTCGGCAGTAGCAACAGCACCTAATGGCTGTTCGGCATCGCATCCGTTTACCATTACCGTTGATATTAGCGGTATGCCAAACGATGCTTGCTCTGCGGCTAACGTAAACACCACAAGCGGCTTGGCATTCTTTGATATCAACACCTTAGGAGCTCCGCAAGGAGTACCACTACCTTGCGGTGGTGTAAATACCCGTATGGTGTGGTACAAAACAACCGTACCATCAAGTGGTGAGGTGCATGTGGTAACAAAACAAAAAGGAACCGATATCGTTGATTTAACAGCTACCAAAGTAGCCTTGTTTACCTCAACGAGCTGTACCGGATTAAGTAATACCGCTTGTGATGGAAACACCGGACCGGGCGAATTTACCTATGCCTTTACACAAGCTACTCCGGGTAGTACTGTTTACATTCGTGTATCGGGTGTAACCGGTTCGCCTAACGAAGTAGGAAGAGCTCAAATGGCTGTAACCAGCCACTTAGTTTGGGCACCTACCAATGGTGATGATGCTTCATTAGCAGAAAACTGGCAAGCAGGTGATGCTACAGCATTAACCACTCCATCTGCATTGAAATCTATTTTTGTACCAAGTAGTGTGGTAAAACCTCGTTTAACAGCCAATACTGCTGTTCGTGGAGTAACCTTAAATGCGGCACCTCCGTATTTTATCTCTCAGGGTATTAACTTAAATGGTTTTGATTTAGGTGTTGCCGGTAACTGGAATATGATTCCGGCTAACGGATCAGCTAACTTTACCTGTGGCGGAAATGTTATCTTTAATGGACCAGTTGCTCAAACCATTGGTTCGGGTAAAACCAATTTTGGTAACTTTACTTTAAACAACCCTGCCGGATTAACCATAAACAGCCAAACCGGAGTAAATTGTGTGTTGAAAACCATTTCGGGTAATTTAACCACCGGTGGTAAACTAGTATTACGCTCATCAGCAGCAAATACCGCTGCCTTAGTTGACCCAACCGGTGGTGGAACCATAACAGGTGATGCCAGCGTAGAGCGTAAAATTGGTTCTACTTCGGGATACCACTATTTATCTGCTGCCGTTAGCGGTGCTAATGTTAACAATACCACTACCGGATGGCGTGATGACTTTACCATTTTGGCTGCTTTAGACAATATGGTGTTTATTCCAGGCCAAATTTACTCACAATTACCAAGCGTGTGGGAGTACCAAGAGTTTGTAAACAACCCAATTCCTGAATACGGATGGGTATCAGCTACAAGTGCTACTGACCCTATAACTCCGTTAAAAGGTTTTGCTTGTGTGGTACCGGGTAATACTGTAGTTGATGTGTTTGGTCCATTAAATAATGGTGCCGTTCCATCTTACAGCATCACATTAACCGACAACGGATTAAACTTGTTGGGTAACCCATATCCTTCGCCAATAAGCTGGAACTTATTTAGAACAACAAATGGTTCTGCATTGGCTACAACGGGCTACAAAGCCTTTGTAAGCTCAGGAGGTTATGTAGGTAACTACGGAACCTGGGATGGTTCTACCGGTACTTTAGGTGTTACCGATCGTATTGCCTCATCGCAAGCGTTTTTCGCTACAGGTTTAGGTAATACCACTGTAACAGCTGCTAACACCAACCGCTTAATTAGCCCTGCTGATGTTATAGCTTCTTTCTTCGGTTACAACTATGTTGCTGATTTATTACGCTTAGATTTTAGCGGTAACGGTTATACCGACCAAATGGCGGTATATTTTAGCGATTCTCGCTCTGATGCCTTTGATAATGATGCAACTAAATTGAACTCTCCGGTAGAAGGTGTTCCAAGTATTTATACTTTAGCCGGTAACGAGCATTTAAGTATTAATGCTATGGGTGCTTTAAACATGGAAAAAGTAGTTCCAGTAGGTGTAAACATCAAAACAGCCGGAACATATACTTTCGGTAATGTAGATATGAGCACTTTTGCCCCTTCGGTAATTGCTTATCTTGAAGATGTACAAACCGGTACCGTAACTAACTTACGTGCTGCTGCATACAGTGTTACTTTACCTGCTGGTGCTATCAACAACCGTTTCTTCATTCACTTCCACCCAGCTGTTGAATTGAATGCTGTTAACGAAACTTGTATTGGTAACGATGGTCAGTTAATGATTAACTACCCGGCTTCAAGTACTGTAAACGTAGTTATTAAAAATGCTGCCGGTGCAGTAGTGAGCACATTAAACAATGTTTCAGGTGCTGTTACTGTTAACAACCTGGCTGCCGGAAATTATGCTGCCGAAATGACTTTCGGTGTAGCTCCTAATTTCTATACTACTACCGATTACTTTACTGTAGGCGGAAGCAATGCATTGTATGCTAACTTGAGCGCCAGCGCTTCTAGCGTTGATATGGCTGCAAATACTACTGTAAACTTTACAGCTACAGCTCAAGGTGCTACAAGCTTTAACTGGAACTTTGGCGATGGTACTGTTATTACTAACGGTCCTGCCAACGTATCGCACACCTTTACTCATGCCGGTAACTATACCGTAAGTTTTGAAGCCAGCAACGGTTCTTGTACCGCAACAGCTTCAACTGCACTTGAAGTTACCAATGCTACAGGTTTAACAGCTCTAGCAGCACAAGACCTAAAAGTTTACGGATTGGGCGATAAAGTAACTATTCAGTTTGGAAACAAATTGGAAGGTAACGGAAGCATTGAAGTAATCAATATGTTAGGCGAAGTAATCAGCCATTTAGATCAAGTACCTATGAAAGGCAACAAAGAAATTCAGTTGTCAAACATAGCTGCCGGTCAGTATATGGTTAAGATTGTAAGCAACAACAAATTGTTTACCGATAAGGTTTACCTAAGCCGTCAGTAAAAATGGCGATAAGGTTAAGTCATTAACCTTTCTCCGAAAACAAGCCCCGAAAGCATCGCTTTCGGGGCTTTGTTTTTGATACTATCCGGAGCTGTTACGTGTGGGGTATAGTGCAGCAATTTATTTCAAAAGGAGCAAGTACAACTTGCTCCTTGTTTGTTGTAAACGCGAAGCTGCGCTTCGTGTTTTTTTAATTGTTAGAGCTTTGCTCGGTTTCATCGTGTAACAGATTATTTTAAAATGAGCAAGTACAAGGTGCTGAATTTTATAGTGCAGCAAGTACAACTTGCTGAATTAATTAAAGCGAAGCAGAGCATCGCTTTTACGTGAAGGTGTAAACTCGAAGCTGTGCTTCGTGTTTTTTTAATTGTTAGAGCTTTGCTCGGTTTCATAATGCCGGAGGTATTTCAAAAGCAGCAAGTACAACTTGCTGAATTAATTTAAAGCGAAGGGGTGCATCGCTTTTACAGTGGGGTAAACGCGAAGCTGTGCTTCGTGTTTTTTTAATTGTTAGAGCTTAGCTCGGTTTGAAAGTGCAGTAAGGTTATTTGAAAGAGCAGCAAGTACAACTTGCTCCTTGTTTGTTGTAAACGCGAAGGGGCGCTTCGTGTTTTTTAATTGTTAGAGCTTTGCTCGGTTTGAATGTGCAGTAAGGTTATTTGAAAGAGCAGCAAGTACAACTTGCTGAATTAATCTAAAGCGAAGCAGAGCTTCGCTTTTACAGTGGGGGTAAACGCGAAGCTGCGCTTCGTGTTTTTTTAATTGTTAGAGCTTTGCTCGGTTTGAAAGTGCAGTAAGGTTATTTGAAAGAGCAGCAAGTACAACTTGCTCCTTGTTTGGTGTAAACGCGAAGCTGTGCTTCGTGTTTTTTTAATTGTTAGAGCTTTGCTCGGCTTGAAAGTGCAGTAAGGTTATTTGAAAGAGCAGCAAGTACAACTTGCTCCTTGTTTGTTGTAAACGCGAAGCTGCGCTTCGTGTTTTTTTAATTGTTAGAGCTTTGCTCGGTTTGAAAGAGCAGTAAGGTTATTTGAAAGAGCAGCAAGTACAACTTGCTGAATTAATCTAAAGCGAAGCAGAGCTTCGCTTTTACAGTGGGGTAAACGCAAAGCTGCGCTTCGTGTTTTTTAATTGTTAGAGCTTTGCTCGGTTTGAAAGTGCAGTAGGTTATTTGAAAGAGCAGCAAGTACAACTTGCTCCTTGTTTGTTGTAAACGCGAAGGGGCGCTTCGTGTTTTTTAATTGTTAGAGCTTAGCTCGGTTTGAAAGTGCAGTAAGGTTATTTGAAAGAGCAGCAAGTGCAACTTGCTGAATTAACCGAAAGCGAAGGGGTGCATCGCTTTTACGATGGAAGTAAACAATGCAGAATGCTTGAGGTAAAGCCCAAAAGATACAAACTAAGGTGCTGTTAAAATTTAGTTGTGTATTGTAAAATCCATAGCCGTGGTGCTTGAATATCGCCCGGGCGTCCCATATTCTCGGCATTCATTACGTTATTTACAATTAATGAAACTTTATTATTTGTGTTTAAATTATAGGCTGCTCTAAAGTCAAAATAAAGATTTCCGGTATCGTGAATTTTTCGATAATACGCTAAGCCGGGGAGTATAGTAGGGCCAAAAGTAGCACCCGGAATAAGGTAACTAAAAACCGGCTTTTCAAAACTCTCATCAATGTTAATAATGGCACTGTTATATCGGCAGCTTAAGCCTAAAGCGTATTTTTTGTATTCTATTTGCATATCGCCTTTTACGTTATGAAAGAAGCGGTATTTTAAAATATGGGCATTTTTTGATTTTAAAGTATCTAAGTTGGGGTTGTAGTTTAAATTTATAGGCATGGTATAGGTATAGCCGCCAAACAACGAAATATTAAAAGGCCCTATTTGGCCATTGCCTGCCATGGTAGCCTCTATGCCGTTTATACGGGCATTGCTGATGTTGATTGATTTAAAGCCCAAATATTTTAACTTATTACCTAAATACATTTGCTGGCTTACCGGAAAAGTGTCGGGAAAGTAAACCCCAAAAGCAAACTCCATCATATTTCGGTAGGTGGTTGAAAAGCCTGCTACATCAATAAAACCATTCCATTGGGCTATTTTAAATCCTTGCTTTATACCTATTTCGGCACTGGTTCCGGTTTCGGCTTGTAAATTATGATTGGGGAAAATAGTTAAGGCCCCCACGCTGGTTTTTACGTATTTTTCGGCTACTGTTGGAAAGCGGTATCCTTGTCCGAATGATGCTCGGATAAACGTATATTCCCAGGCCTGATAGTTTAACCCTATACGCATAACCGGACGCATTTTTACGGCTTTTAAGAGGGTAATGGTATCGCTTGCCGTAAATATATTTATATCGGTAATGCTTTCTTCCTTGTCAATTTTAAAATACTCGGCCCTAAGCCCTAATGAGAGTGATAATTTATTGAAAAAACGCTTGTCTATTTGCCCGAAAACCGCATAATTAGCCCCATCATGAAACCCGTAAAGGGAATCAGAAATAATTACCGAACGTGTAGCTACCGCTCCTAAATTAATGGCTCCGTCATTTTTAAGCAGGTGCCGGTATTGGTATTCGCTGTAATACAGCTCAGCTGTTGATTCTTGGTTGGTGGTGTTTTTATTGGTGGTGTTAAAATACCGTGTTCTCAAAATATGCTTATCCCCGTTTTTAGCAAAATACGTCACGTAGGGGTCGTAATTGCTTCGTGTAGTAACATAATTACTAAGGGTTCCGGTCTGGGGTATATAAGCCCCCGAATCGGCATTTTGCCAGAGCAAGAACAAGCCCCCTTCGGTTTGCATAGCATTGCTGTTAAGCCCTATTGAAAGCCCGTTAATTTTTTTGAAGTTATATTTTAAATTGATGTTAAACCGTGCTCTTAACTCATTTTCTCCTTTCCGGTATCCTTCATCATTATAAATATTTCCCGAGGCTATAAAATCAAGGTTTCCGGCCTTTTGAGCATGATAAAAGCTTGACCCGTTGGTGCTTGGATTGTTTTTCCACCATTTTAAATTACCACGTGCAGGATTATCGTATATACCGGCAAAAAAAGTAATTTTACTTTCGGGCTTTTCTTTAGGATAGGAGGTGCGTATGTTAATGACCCCATTTAAAGCTGAAGAGCCGAAAAGGGCACTACTGGCTCCTTTAATAATTTCTATTTGTTCTAAATTTTCGATCGGTAAATAGCTCCATTTAATATCACCGGCATCGGCTGCTAACATGGGCATTTCATCAACACACAGTAAAACCCTGCTGCCGGCACCATAACTAAACCCACTGCCGCCCCTAATACTTACCTGCCCGTCAGTAACAGTAACGCCCGGCACTTGATCGGCAACAGTTTCAAGGTTTACGGTATTTTTGTTTTCTACCAGTTTGGGTTTTATCACATCCATTGAAACGGTTATTTCGCTTATTTTTTGCTCATATTTTCCGGCACTTACTACCACTTGGTCTAACTCTTGAACACTTTTTTGTAACTTAAATTTGAATGGAATTGTTTGGGCATTGATACTCACACTGTCCGCCCAGGGCTTATAACCAATTAAGTGAATGTTTAACAAATACCTGCCTTCGGGTAAGGATATACTAAAGTTTCCGTCAAGATTGGTTCCGGCAACCTTGTCTTTTCCAAACCGAAGCACCGCCCCAACAAGCAATTCATTGCTTGAAGCATCGGTTACCGTGCCTCTTACAGAAATGTTTTGTGCAAAAAGAGATGCACACGAATACAAGAAAAAAAGGGTAAGCAGCGATAATTTTTTCATTGTCTATTTTTGGTAGCGTGTTTAATTGTAATTTAGCGAATGTAAGTTTTTTTAGAAAATGCAAAACGATTTGTTGTATAAAATAGCAATTACTTTAATTGATGGGGTTGGCGATATTCAGGCCAAAAAGCTGATTGGCGCTTGTGGCAGCGCAGAAGAAGTGTTTCGGGCAAAAAAAGCGCACTTGCTTAAAATTGACGGAGTGGGAATCTATACGGCAAATGCCGTTCTAAACCAAAATGTTTTTTATAGAGCCCAACAGGAAATTGATTATATCGAAAAAAACGGAATAGAAGCCTTATTTTATCAAGATAAAAAGTACCCGCAACGCCTTAAACAATGTGCTGATAGTCCGGTAATGCTGTATTTTAAAGGGAATGCCGATTTGAACAACAACCGCATAATCAGTTTGGTGGGAACACGAAAAGCTACCGAATACGGGAAGCAATTTTGTGCCGAGCTGATGCAGCAGTTGGTTCCATTTAACCCTTTAATTGTAAGTGGTATGGCTTATGGTATTGATATTTGTGCACATAAAGAAAGTTTGAAAAACCAAATGTCCACGGTAGGCGTTATGGCGCATGGACTGGATATGGTTTATCCGGCACAACATAAAAGTACGGCTTTAAAAATGATGGAACAGGGGGGCTTAATTACTGATTTTATGAGTGGTACTGCACCCGACCGAGAGAATTTTCCGAAAAGAAACAGAATAATAGCCGGCATGTGTGATGCTGTACTTGTTGTAGAAGCCGGAGAAAGCGGAGGTGCTTTAATTACTGCAGATATTGCCAATTCATACAGCAGAGATGTTTTTGCACTGCCCGGAAGAGTGGGCGATCCCTACTCGGCCGGATGCAATAAATTAATAAAAATTAATAAAGCAGCACTCCTGGAGTCGTATGCTGACCTTGTTTATTTGCTGGGCTGGCAGCATGAAGAAGTAAAAGCCGCCCGGCAGGCAAAGCTTTTTGTTGATTTATCGGATGAAGAGCAAAGGCTTGTGGACTATTTGAAAGAGAAAGGGAATACTCCCATTGATGAACTGTGTTATGCCACCAAGCTCCCCATGAGCAAAGTATCGGGCCTCCTGCTTAATTTAGAGTTTAACGCTGTAGTGCGTTCACTTCCCGGTAAAAGATACCAATTAATTGAATAGACCTTAAAATATGAGAATATGAAAACACCCCTCGAAATATTTAAACTGATGTATGATCACGACCCATTCAGCAAATTGCTCGATATGCAATTGGTGTCTATCAATGAAGGCTATTGCAGCTTAAAAATGTGTGTTAAGCCTACTATGCTCAATGGCTTTGCCATTGCCCATGGCGGTATTTCGTATTCGTTAGCCGACAGTACTTTGGCTTTTGCCTCAAACTCCAGAGGAATTCAGAGCGTGAGTATAGAAACGTCAATTTCTCATTTGGCAAAAGTGTATGCGGGCGATGAGCTCATTTCACAGTCTGAAGAAATTAACTGGAACACCAAAACAGGCCTGTATATGATTAAAATAATAAACCAAGAGCAAAAAACAATAGCTTTGTTTAAGGGCACGGTTTACCGAACCGGTAAAGAGTGGTAAGCAATAGAACTAAAATTTAAAAAGGAATAGTATGATTTATGAATTTAATGGTTATAAACCGGTTATTCACCCTACGGCCTTTATTCATCCGCAGGCCGCTGTTACCGGAAACGTTTTTATAGGAAGCCATGTGTATATTGGCCCTGGTGCGGCTATTCGGGGCGATTGGGGCGAAATACATATTGAAGATGGATGCAATGTTCAGGAAAACTGTACCATTCACATGTTTCCGGGCACTACGGTAACTTTAAAAGAAAGTGCCCACATAGGCCATGGGGCTATTGTACATGGAGGCACCATAGGTAAAAATGTATTGGTAGGTATGAATGCCGTTATTATGGACAATGTGTGTATTGGCGATAACTGTATTATTGGTGCCTTGTGCTTTGTACCTGCCAATATGGTTATTGAAGCACGAAAAGTAGTGGTGGGCAATCCGGCAAAAGTAATTAAAGATGTAAGTGATGAAATGATTTCGTGGAAAACCCGAGGCACAGCACTATACCAACAATTACCGGCACAATGTTATGCCCATTTAAAACCTTGTGAGCCTCTTCGCAAAGCAGAGGCAAACCGCCCTAAACAACAGGAAATTTATAAAACATGGTCACAAACAAAATAAACCAAATACCCTGTATGGGGTTATTTGCTTTTTTAATTATGTTGCTCATTCATTTAGTAAACTCATGACACATTCTTTACCGACCACCATTTTGGGTGTTATGAGCGGAACATCACTTGATGGTATAGATATAGCAGCCTGCCAGTTTTGGGAAGATAATGACCAGCTACACTATCGCATACTTGCTGCTCATACTTATGCCTATCAACAACAGGAAAAAGAGCGTTTAAAAAGAGCTTTTCATTTACCCGCTTCAGAGCTTTTAGCCGAACATTCACGCTTTGGTGATTTTATAGGCGAAAAAGTATTGTTGTTTTGTAAAGAACAGGCCATTCAGGCCAATTATATTGCTTCGCACGGCCATACACTGTTTCACCAACCCGAACAGGGCTTTACTTTTCAATTAGGTCATGCGGCTCATATTGCAGCACGAAGCGGAATTCCTACTATTGCCGATTTTAGAAGTACTGATGTGGCTTATGGGGGTCAGGGAGCCCCACTGGTTCCTATTGGCGATGAGCTGCTTTTTAGCAATTATGCTTATTGCTTAAACTTAGGGGGCATCAGTAATATATCGTATACCGAAGAGGGAAAAAGAAGGGCCTTTGATATTGGTATTTGTAATATGATGCTTAACGAATTAGCCAACGAATTAAACTTACCATTTGATAAAGATGGTGCAGCAGCACAACGTGGAACTTTAAATGAACCCCTATTGCGCCAATTAGCCGATGTTTATAAAGAACATTACCACCGGCAGTCATTAGGCTACGAATGGTATGTAAACTACTTAGCCCCAATAGTACAGCAAAGCACTTTAAGCACCGTTGATAAGCTGCGAACAGCCTGCGAATTTATAGCCCTTCAAATAGCCCAGGAAATAAAACACAAAGGTGATGTTTTAGTGAGTGGTGGTGGGGCTCATAATACGTTTTTAAGGCAGTGTTTAAGCCAAAGAGTTGCTGCTAAAATTATAATGCCCCCCGACCTAATAGTTAATTTTAAAGAGGCTCTTATATTTGCTTTATTGGGCTGGCTTCGATTACACCATAAGGTAAATGCTTTGGCCAAGGTAACAGGGGCAATAAAAGATAATACAGGAGGCGGAATTTATTTGCCCTAACTATTCATTGGCCCACATCAGCACTTTTCGATTGTTTTCAAATTTACTGATATCATTCGTGCAAATAATCATCACTAAGTCAATAACGGGCAATACAAAAAAGCCACCCCCAAAAGTAAATAAATAAACAGCCGGAATATAAGGCGCAGTACCTAAGTAAATGCGGTGAACACCCAACATACCTAAAGTAATGGTTAGGGTGGCAGCAATTATCTTTTTATTTTCCTGCGTGGTATTTTGCAGAATTTTTAAGAGTTTGCTTTTGCTGAATTTTTCGAGAGGTAATAGGTTCCCGGGTGTTAGCGGAAGTGTTGAAATTTCTTCCTGAAAACTATCCAGAGGCAAGGGAAGCAAGATGTTGTTCCCTTTTAAAAAAAGAGGGTTTAAGAAAAGCGTAAATAGAAGCAGTAGGCCTGTTTTTTGTATCACATGAACAGATAAAAAACCGCTCTGTTTTATGATGAAAGTCCATAAAACAGAGCGGAACCATTAATACATTTACTTGGCTGCGGTGAAACGTTTATTTACTTCGTTCCAGTTAACCACATTCCAAAAAGCACCAATATAATCAGGTCTTCTGTTTTGGTAGTGCAAATAATAGGCATGTTCCCATACATCAAGCCCTAAAATTGGAGTTCCTTTAACTTCGGCAATATCCATAAGCGGATTATCCTGATTAGGAGTAGAAGTAACCATTAACTTTCCATTGTGTACAATAAGCCAAGCCCAGCCCGAGCCAAATCGGGTAGCTGCTGCTTTGTTAAATTCTTCTTTAAGCTTATCAAACGAACCGAAAGCGGCATTAATAGCATCGCTTACTACACCGGAAGGAGCACCTCCGCTTTGAGGAGCCATAACAGTCCAAAACAGGGAGTGATTGTAATGCCCGCCACCATTATTGCGTACCGCAGTTGGGTATTTTGATATATGTGTGCAAATTTCTTCAACACTCAGTTTCTCAGCATCAGAACCGGCAATAGCAGCGTTCAAATTGTTGATGTAAGCTTGATGATGCTTGGTATGGTGAATTTCCATAGTGCGTGCATCAATGTGGGGCTCTAACGCATTGTAAGCGTAGGCCAATTTAGGGAGTTCAAAAGCCATAATAAAGTATTTAATAAATGAATAATTAATGTTCTAATTCTCAAAGGTAACAGAATTACATAGAAGTACGTATTAAAAGAGTGTTAATTATCTTTTAAAGCCCTTTAATGCTGCTATATAGACTATTCCGGGTGTTTTATTTTTTGGTCAGTAAGGCCATATAGTAACCATCAGCATCAAACTGTGCCGGGGAGTATCTTTTTTCGCCCTCCAAAACCCAATCGTGGCCATATTTTTCCAGAAACCATTTTATCTGATCTTCACTTTCAGTTGACAAAATACTGCATGTGGCATAAACCATACGCCCTCCTGATTTTACAGTAGGAGCAAAACGTTCCAGGCTTTTTTGTTGTTGCGTAATAAGTTCTTGAAGCTCTTTTTCTTTAAGTTTCCATTTTAAAAAAGGATGACGCCTAAGTGCCCCTAATCCCGAGCAAGGCACATCCAGAAGTAAGCAATCGGCCGAATTGGCGAGCCTTTTAGTTGTTTTGGTACTGTCATTAATTTTGGTTTCAATAATTGTTGCTCCGGCCCTTCGGGCTCTTTTCTTGAGCTCCTCTAGGTGTTGCGTTTGATTTTCAAAAGCAATAATGCGCCCTTTATTTTTCATAAAAGCAGCCAGTTGTAATGTTTTTCCGCCATTGCCGGCATGGGCATCAATAACCCGCATACCCGGCTGTGGGTTTAAAAAATGAACTACCATTTGCGAAACCGGATCCTGAACTTCAAATAGTCCTTCTTTAAACTCGGGAAGCCTAAAAACATTTCTGCGGTACACCAGTTCAACAGCCCAGGGGCTCCATGTTAGCGTATTATTCTCAATGCGGTGTGTCAGTAAAATTTCTTGTAATTTTTGAACAGAAGTTTTAAGGGTATTGGTTCTCAAAACCATTTTGGGTTCTTGGTTTAAGGCCAGTGCAATTTTTTCCCATAATACCCCGTATTGCTTACGACCTACATCATCAAGCCAGTCGGGGTACGAGTTCCATATTTTAGAAATTTTTTTGTACTTGGTTAGGCGCAATTCAATTTTGTCGGTATTTATATCTTTAAAGGCCGGTAAGCGGGGCAATTCTTTATTTTTAAAAATAAACCAGGCGGCATAAATCCGATAAAAATCTGACTCTTTAAATGTTTTATCTATCTCAGCCGCAGTGGCCAGCAAACGCCAGTATCGAATTATGCCGGTACACGTTTCAAAAAGAAGGGTACGGTCTTTTACACCCCATTTTTTGTTGGCCTTCATAATTTTTTCGAGGGCTTTGTCAAAATGCATACCCTCAAACATGACAAGGTTTAACACGAGAGCTAAATTTTTTGCTAAAACTTTATAATCGGGCTTAAATTTGGGACTTGTTTTTTTATTTTCTATTTTCATTTTATGCTGATTGTGGCAAAGGTAACTAAATGCAGCAATCATTATTGACCTACAATAACAAATAACTCGGTTTTAATTTGTTTCTTTGCCTTATGAGAACACCAATTTCACATATAAAAAATTTCTTGCTGTTTGCTTTAGCAGCCGGTTTGTCATCGTGTATGGCGCCCCGTGTTATTTCCAATTCAGGAAAGGTAACTCCAAAAGGAAATTTTGTTGGCGGATATCACACTTCATTTAACACCTCTACACAGTCGGTAGTGCTTTTAAAGGGGCTTTTAACAGATAACATTACGGCACTTGCCAAAAGCGATAGTATAAAGTTTGACGATAATTTTAATACTATTAATAAGGCGGCTGTTGCTTATCAATTAGATCCTATTGCCAGCGGAAATGAACTTTATTTGCGTTATGGGCTTATAAAAAGACTTGACATTGGTGCTAAAATTGCCGGTAATGCAAAAGGTTTGGAGACACAGTTTCAGTTTTTAGGACCTACCGGAAATATAAAAGATCAAACAGATAAAAGAATTTATGGCAGTATAGGCTTGCAATTTACTACCCAAAGCCAGTCGCTCCCTTCGGTGTTGTCGCAAATTCAAGACAGGTTGGGCTATACCTTTAACCGGAAAGATTTTTTAGTGCCCTTATTGTTTAGTTTCTCTCTGGGTAACGAAGAAAAATACGGCTCTTTATCATGTGGTTTGGCGGCCAACTACTCCATAATAAATTACGCATCGACCCCGGTAGATATTTATAACCTGAACAAAACAGTTCTTACCCCCCAACAGTATACTCAAAAATATATGTCATACGGTTTGTTTATTAATGCCAAAATAGGCTATCAGTATGTTTTTTTAGTGCCATCATTTTCTATTTTTTATCAAAATTATGGCCAGTATTTGTTACTTAATGGTAGTTACACCACATTAAAAGGGTTTACCATGATACCCGGCATAGGTATTAAGGTGCGATTGGGACGAAATACCTATGCAAAGAAGCAGAAAAGCTAAAAACGTAAAAGGATAGAATGCTTTCTTTTTTTGTGATTTTTAGCAGAATGTGTATGGTGTCTTTGTTAATTTAAAACCCCAAAATGAAGCGTCAAGATTTTATTTACCAAACCACTTTAGGAATGATGGCCTTAGGATCATTAGGAAGTTTAAAAGCGTTTAGCGATACCTTAGGGGCACAAAAATTAAAAATGCCCGTGTTGTTTACTTCTCATGGAAATCCTATGGATATTCCGATGAGTCGTGAAGAACGACCTTTTTGGCAAACCTTATATGAGTTAGGAAAAAAACTCAAAGAGCATTATGAGGTAAAAGCGGCTGTTGTTATTTCGGCACACTGGTGCACACGCGGTACTTATGTGAATATTACAGCCGAACAAAAACAAATTTATGATTACTATGGTTTTCCGCCCGAGTATTATACGGTACAATACAAAGCATCGGGTGCCCCTGAAATAGCACACGAGATTAAAAAAATAGTTCCTTTGGTTAACGAAACTACCGAATGGGGGCTCGATCACGGGGCATGGCCTATGCTCATGCATCTTTTTCCGGAAGCCGATGTTCCGGTTTTTGAACTCAGTATTGATTATTATGCCCAACCCGATTATCATTTTGAATTGGGGAAACAGCTAAAAAGCTTGCGCCAGAAAGGTATTCTTATTATTGGAAGTGGTTCATTAATTCATAACCTTTCGCTGGCCGGTAAGAAAATGCGCGATAATGACCTGACACCTTATGGCTGGGAGTTGGAGTATGATTTTTGGCTTAAAACACAAATAGAGCAACGTAATTTTAAAAATTTAATACAATACGAACAAAGCCATAAACTGGGTAAACTGGCCGCCCCAACACCCGACCATTTTGTACCGGTACTGTATAGCTTAGGCTTGGCAGATAATGCTGATGTTATTCGGTATTTCTACGAAGCACCGCCTGCTCTTCCGGCATTTAGCGAACGTAGTTTTATTATAGAACCGGCCTAACTCCAGTTTGGGAGCTTATCGCTTTTTAAAACCTATGTATTCAACTACAAGTGGTGTTTATTGAAGGGCAGCAGAAAGATAAAGCAATATATGTTCGAAAAGAAATTTTGTTGAGAATAAACTAATCCTTATTTTCGCAGCCCCATAATATCCATTTGCCCGGATGGCGGAATTGGTAGACGCGCTGGTCTCAAACACCAGTGGATTCACTTCCATGCCGGTTCGACCCCGGCTCCGGGTACAAAATCAGAGTTATGTGCAACGTGAAAGCGAGCACTAAAGCTCTGATTTTTTTTATCTAATTTCCTTTTATTTTTGAATGCGATGCAGGTCACTTGAGGGTTACTTTATTAAGGAGTAAAGTAGTATAAAACACACTGTGAAAAGCGTGGTACCCTAATTTTTTTGCCATTAGATTTGGAAACACCAATATTTTTATTTTATCTTTGACCAAAATAAAGTCATTGTTATTGATTTAAAAATTGTCAATTATGTATTTTTGCAGTAATTTTAAATTTCTAAGAAAGCGTAAAAAGCGCTCACAAGAAGAAGTTGCATCGGGTTTAGGTATTAAAAGAAGTTCGGTAAATAACTATGAGAATGAATACGCCTTTCCGGGCATTGATTCTTTACCGGCCATTTCACGATACTTTGGCATCAGTATTGATTTTTTAATCAATGAAGATTTATCTCTTATGTCTGAAAGTAAGTTGCGTGAGTTAGAGTTAGGTCATGATGTCTATATTAAAGGTAGTAAGTTGCGTATATTGGCTACAACCATTGATAGTGCCAACCGCGAAAATGTGGAATTGGTGTCACACAAAGCCCGTGCAGGTTATACAGCAGGCTATAATGATCCGGAATTTATTAGTGCTTTGCCTACTTTTCAGCTGCCGTTTTTAAGTAAAGAAAGAAAGTACCGTACTTTTCAAATAAGTGGCGACAGTATGTTGCCCATACCCGACAAGTCATTTGTAACAGCTCAGTATCTCGAGAACTGGAACGAAATAAAAGATGGTTATGCGTATATTTTATTAACGCAGGATGATGGCATTGTTTTTAAGGTTGTTTACAATCATATAAAGAGTCAAAAGAAATTACTCCTTAAATCACTTAACTTTGTATATGAACCCTACGAAGTGAACATAGGCGATATTAAAGAAGTGTGGGAGTTTGTTAACTATATCAGCACACAAATGCCGGAGCCTGTTCAAAATAAAGAGGAAGAAGTAAACAAAAGTGTTACTTTAATACAAGAAGAAATGCGAAAAATTGCTGAGGTATTGCAGCGTAAGCCACAAACTTTATTAAAACGAAAGCCTCATGTAAGATAGCGCCCTTTTTTGTGCAGGGGAGCTCTATTTTTCTAAGGAAAAGCTAGGCTTGTGAAAATACTTTTTTTGTTCCCGAATACATATCGTATTTTAAAAAACGACATTCTAATTGTCCGTTAAAAACGATATACTTTTTTGAAGCATTAAGCCCAATATGTTTTACAGCTTCTTTATTGGCCGATATGACCCAGGCAGTAGAACCCGTATAGTTCTTTTTTAAAGTATCGCCTATACTTTTATAGAGTGCTTCTACATTGTCTTTATCTAAACGGCCACCATACGGAGGGTTTAGAATTATTGTTCCGGGAAGCTCCAAAGCAGCAGTGTTTTCAAAATTGGCTAAAGTTGTTTGAATACAACTACCCAAACCTGCATTTTTAATATTTTCACGTGCCGTTTTCAAACTTCTTTGGGCACTGTCGCTTCCTTGTATGTGGGTTTTAATTTTCAGATTACGTTGTTCTAGAGCTTCTTGAACAATCATCTTATAAGCAACAGCATCAAAAATTAACCAGTGCTCAAACCCAAACCCTTTACGATAAAAGCCGGCTGGGGTTTTGGTTGCCATCATGGCTGCTTCAATTAAAAAGGTTCCGGAACCGCACATAGGATCGTAAAATGCTTGTTCGTTAGTCCAACCCGATTTAATGATTAGGCCGGCTGCCAGTACCTCGTTAATAGGTGCTTTATTAACCCCTGTTCTGTACCCTCTCATGTGTAGCGAATGACCAGAAGAGTCAAGGAGAACTGTAGCCTGGTTTTTAAAAATATGAACTTGAATTCTTAAATCAGGGTTTTCATTATCTACCGAAGGCCTGATCCCTGCACGATGTCTGAAAAAATCGGCAATAGCATCTTTGGCTCGCATTGAAACAAACATGCTGTTGTCAAAAGCAGATTGATTGCAGATGCTGTTTATGGCTAAAGTGCCGTTGGGCTTTAACAACTCTTCCCAGGGCAGGTCATAAATTTCTTCATACAAAGTATTGCTGTCTGACGCTTCAAAAGCAGCTATTTTAACAAGTACACGTAACGCCAGTCTTGAAGTATAGTTAATTTTATATACCAGCCCCATAGAACCCTTACAAGAAACAGCTCTGTTGTGAACTTCTATTTGTTCTGCTCCTATCTCAAGAAGTTCCTGAGCTACTAAATCTTCAAACCCATAATGGCAGGGAATTACTAATTGCAATGTTCCCGAGAGTATATTTTTCAAGAAATGGAGCGATTAAGAGGGGTCTGTTTTGTGATCATTTATTTGCTGTTGAATATCTCGGCTGGCTTTTTCCATTTCGTCTTTCAATGGTTCTGTGTTTTTTTCAATTTCTCTTTTTATTGATTCTGAAGCCTCTCTAAATTCTCTCATTCCTTTTCCGAGACCACGGGCCAAGTTGGGAATGTTCTTTGACCCAAAGAACAATAAAACAACAAGTAAAATCAGCATAATTTCTGATCCTCCCAAATTCAAGAATAAAAGACAGGATAATAGCATGATGAGGGTATTAATAGCGATGCAAAAGTAAGATAATATTATTCATGATACCGTATTATTCAGGTAAAAAATGTTAGACAAAATATGTTTCAATATGATTTAGAAAGGTTTTGCGTGTTTCATACCCCACGCAAGTACACGATATGCACCGGGGAGCCTTATTTCAAAACTTCTATATTTTTTTACAACAAACAAAAATATAATTACTTTTGGAGCTATAGTTCATTTTAAAAAATAACGTATGAAATTACGCTTGTCATTAGTATATGCCTCTCTGTTATTATCCCATATTGCTATTGCGCAGTGGCGTAATATGGCACCTGTAGGAACTACTATTAACGATATTACTTTTACTGACCGTTATAATGGTTATGCTGTGTTCCAGTCGCCTGCTATTGGAAACTGTACAGTTAGCCATGGTTTGTATAAAACCATTAATGGAGGAAAAGATTGGATTCGTATGAACACCGGAAATACAAGCGCTATTTATGCTATACATTTTGTAAATCAAACTACAGGCTGGATTACAGGCTCTTCATCAGATATTAGAAGAACCATTGATGGTGGTGTTACCTGGGTTCAACAAAGCTCAGGAGTAGGTTCTGGAAATAATGATATTTGGTTTAAAGACATAAATAATGGTTTTGTTGTTGGAAATAATGGTATTTTGCGTAAAACAACTAACGGAGGAACAAGCTGGCAAACGATTTCAAGTGGTGTAACAACGGCACTGAGAAGAATATTTTTTGTAAATAACAACATCGGCTTTATAGCCTGCGGGAATGGGCAGATATTGCGAACTGCTGATGGCGGAACTAATTGGAATGTGATTACTACCGGTGCCGGAGGTATTAATGATATTTTTTTTGCTGATTCAAATACGGGCTTCTTATCGAGTGGCAATAATCTATATAAAACAAGCGATTCGGGCTTGTCTTGGTTTCCCATAACAACGAGTGCAGCAAACCCCATATTACGTATTTTTTTTACCAGTCCTCAAACAGGTTATCTTTCGGTGAGTGGCGAGGGAATTTATAAAACAACTAATGGAGGCCTAACATGGCAAAATACAACAACCTTAAACGGAGTATATGATTCTTTTTCAGCACTATTTTTTATAGATAACAATACCGGCTTTATTGGCGGTGAGCTTGGAAGAATTAATAAAACCACCGATGGAGGAACTACCTGGGAAAATGTAATTACAGGCTTAGGTACTGCACTATATACTGTTTTTGCAAGCCACAGCGACACTGCTTATGCCGGGGGGAATGAGGGTAAAATATTCAAAACAGAAAATGGAGGGGTGTCTTATTTTCAACAAACTAAGGCTTTTTCGAGTGCTATCAATAAAATCTTGTTTACAAGTAATCAAGTAGGATTTGCGTGTAGCGACAGCGGTCGTATTTTGAAAACATCAGATGGCGGTAAACATTGGGTTTTAAAGCCAACCTATACTCAAAGAGGTTTCACAGATATGTGTTTTATTGATGCCTATAGGGGGTTTGCATCAGCAAGCGGGGGGCTTGTTTTTAAAACAAGTAATGCCGGAGAAACCTGGGATTCTATTGTAACGGGTGCAACAGAAACGGATAGAGCCATTTGGTTTATTAATGCAGATACTGGCTTTGTGGCCGGTGGAAATAAAATTCAACGTACTTATGACGGTGGTTTAACCTGGAATACACATACATCAGCCATAGCCAGTAGCCTCCAGGATATTGTTTTTACCAACGACTCGTTGGGGTATTGTGCCGGATCGTTTGGTAAAATTATTTGGACAAGCGACTGTGGCTTAAGTTGGTTTGCGGCAAATAATCTAAGTGGAAATGCCGGTATTTCTGAAATGTGGTTTGCCAATGACAGCCTGGGGTATTTTGCTAAAAACTCCAGCCAAAGTATGACTACCGACAGTTGTAAAAGTATGGGAAGTACCTCTACGGCTTGTTTAGCCAATAATGCCTCAATGAACAGTATCAGTATGACTCAGGGAGGAATGTATGGCTATTGTGTAGGGGGGTTAAACGGAGTTATTCATCAAACCGAACAACGAGAAATTTATAGAACATATACCTCGGTAAATGAATATTGTGCCGGAAGTACACTCTTTGTAGCTTATTATGCACGAGGCTTTTATGATGCTTCTAATATTTTTACAGCACAACTTAGCGATGCTTTTGGCAACTTTTCAAATGCTGTAAATATTGGCACGTACACAGCTACACCCTATACCTATCAATCCGGAATTATATATGCCACTATCCCACCGGGTACCGCTCCCGGAAATAATTATAGAATTAGGGTAGTCGCTTCAAATCCGGCAACAATTGGGGTTGATAATGCTTGGGATATAAGCATTCAATCTTCTTTTTTACCCGATGTTACTTTAAACAATAATGCACCAACATCTATTTGTGCTGGTAGTTCCGTAACTTTTACAGCAAGCCCATTTGCTGGAGGGCTTAACCCAGTTTACAATTGGACTATTAATGGAATTTCAGTTGGCAGCAATTCTAATATTTTGCAAACAAGCGCACTTCAAGATGGAGATACGGTACAAGTTAGTATGTTGTCTGGCTTAAATTGCTTGAATGTATTTCCTGTTTTCTCTAATACTTATGTGGCCACTGTTTCCAATACTTTACCTTTAAACTTAAACCAGGATACCTCTGTTTGCGAGAATTCAAGTATGCAGCTTATTGCACCTTCCGGCTACACATACAGTTGGTTTCCTGATACCGGATTAAGCGATTCTCAAAGTGCCAACCCTACCGCTCTGATAACTCAAAATATAACCTATCACTTAACTATTACCGATGCTTCGGGGTGTGTTGGGACTGATAGTGTAATTATATTTTCGAATCCACCGCCTTCAATTAATTTTACTGCTGACACAGCTCTTTGTGAAAATTCATGTATTACGTTAACCCCAATTATTGGAGGAAACATTCAAAATATATTATGGAGCCCTGTTATGGGCTTAAATGATAGTACTGTTTTTAATCCGCTTGCATGTCCCACAGTTAATACCAGCTATACCGCAACGGTAACAGACTTTAACCAATGCACCAACAGTAGTAGTATAACTGTTTCCGTGAATCCATTACCTGCTATACCACTTTTAACCTTTGACGGTACTACGCTTACTTCAACAATAGCCGAATCATATCAGTGGTATGTTAATAATTCACTTATTCAAGGGGCTAACAGCATAACTTACTTACCCATAAACAATGGCGATTATACAGTTATGGTAACTAATGCTTTTGGATGTACTGCCGAGTCAGATCCTTTTACCATAAACATCAATTCACTTGTAAAAAACACAAAAGCATCTGATTTTTGGTTGGCAACTAATCTCATTTTTAATACACTACAAATTGTATTTTTAACACCTCAGCAGGTGCAGCAAGTGTATATTTATAATGCTCAGGGGCAAAAAGTTTATGAACAAAATGCCCCTTTTAATGAAAAAATTAATATTGATGCAACAAAATTAAGTACTGGTGTTTATTTTGTTTGGGTGCAAACACTTTATGGAGTTTCACAGCAAAAAATCTGTGTATTAAAATAAAAAAAGAAAATTTTGGCGCTGAGCGTTTACTTGAAATTGTTGTATGATATCAGAACTACAAATTCATAAATTTACTCTTCTTTTTAAAATGTTCTATTAAAGATTCGAAAAATTTAAAATTCAATAGGACTACCTATTTTTAGCAGAAATATTTTGCTACTTTAGTCGGCTAATTTTAAAGATTGTATTATATGCATATTGCTATTGCCGGAAATATAGGTTCGGGGAAAACTACCTTAACTACCCAGCTTGCTAAACATTATAAATGGCAAGCTCATTTTGAAGATGCCGATGACAATCCCTATTTGAATGATTTTTATGAGGATATGCAGCGATGGAGCTTTAATCTTCAGATTTACTTTTTAAACAGTCGTTTTAATCAAGTACTAGAAATAAGAAAAAGTGGGAAAAATGTAATTCAAGATCGCACCATCTATGAAGACGCCTTTATTTTTGCGCCTAACCTGCACAGTATGGGGTTAATGACAACACGCGATTTTGAAAACTACTTTACATTATTTAATTTGATGGACGGATTTATACAACCGCCAGATCTGTTAATTTATTTGAGAGCATCAGTACCTACCTTAGTAAATCAAATCCAAAAACGAGGAAGAGATTATGAAAACTCTATACGCTTAGATTATTTAAAACGTCTCAATGAGCGCTATGAAGCATGGATTTCTACCTATAATCACGGAAAATTGTTAATTATTGATGTAGATAATCTGAACTTTGCCGAATCAAATGAAGACTTAGGTTATATAGTAAGTAAAATTGATGCTGAAATTAACGGTTTGTTCTAATCTAATACCCAACCAAATATAAACCAATCAACAATCATGAAAAAACTGTTATTACTGTCTTTTGCAATTTATTCTTTTTGTATTATGCCGGCTTGGGCACTACCTGATGAGGGGATGTGGCTGCCCCTGCTCATTAAACGCCTGAATGCCGAAGATATGGCCAAACATGGTTTTCGTCTTTCTCCTGATGAAATTTATCAGGTGAACAATGCAGCTTTAAAAGATGCCATAGTGAGTTTGGAGTTTTGCACAGCCGAAATTGTATCAGAAAATGGGCTTATGCTTACCAACCACCACTGTGCTTATAGTGCCATTCAAGAAAACAGCACCTTAGAACATAATTATTTAGGCAACGGATTTTGGGCAAAATCACATAAAGAAGAACTTACCATACCCGGCCAAACAGCATCAATTTTAGTACGCATGGAGGATGTAACGCAAGCCGTATTAAAAGATATTAAAGACGAAAAAGATGCTGCCGAAAGAGATAAAATAATTGCCGCTTCCATCAAAGAAATAAGTAAAAATGCCTCTGAAAACGGTGCCTATAAAGCTGTTGTAAAAGACATGTTTAACGGAAACGAGTATTATTTATTTGTTTACGAAACCTTTAAAGATGTTCGATTAGTAGGTGCACCTCCTGAGTCAATAGGCAAGTTTGGTGGTGATACCGATAATTGGATGTGGCCTAGACACACCGGAGATTTTGCCTTGTTACGGATATATGCCAATAAAGACAATAAACCGGCCGCATACGCTGCAGATAATGTGCCTTATAAACCTAAATATGTTATTCCTGTTTCAACAAAGGGATACAAAGAAGGCGATTTTGCTATGATTATGGGCTTTCCCGGACGTACCAACCGCTATATAACCTCAGCAGGGATGGAGCTTCAAATGAAGTATATTAATCCTACTCAGATTAAACTTTTTGGTAAAAAATTGGAAACATGGAAAAAGGATATGGATGCCGACCCTAAAGTTCGTATCCAATATGCGGCTAAATATGCAACTTATGCCAACTCATGGAAATATTATATTGGGCAAAACGAAGGATTGGAGCGCCTGGACGTGATAAAAAAGCGAAAGTCAGAAGAAAATGCTTTTACACAATGGGCAAAAAGCAGCCCCGATAATAGTAAATATGAAAATTTGTTGTCTGATTATGAACAAGCTATTAATCCGTTTAAAGAAATTCTCGATCAGCTTTTTTATTTAAATTTTGCAGGAAAAAGTTGTGAAGCTACAGCCTTAATCAGACCGGCAGAAGCCCTAAAGTCAGCCCTTGATCAAAGCTCCGGAAACTCTACTGCACTGGCCGAATTAACTAAAGAGGCACAAGAAAAAGCCAACGAGTTTTATAAAGATTACAACACACAAACCGATTATCATGTAGTTACGGCTATGTTGCAACTTTATGTGAATGATATACCGCTTGCTCAATTACCACCTCCTATAAAGAAAATTTTAGATGGAAAAGGGAAAAACAACGCTGATAAAATAAATCGCTGGGCCACTAAACTATTTGCAAAGAGTATGTTTGTTTCGCCCGAAAAATTTAATAAATGGCTGCAAAAACCTGATGCTAAATCTTTTGATAAAGATCCTCTGGTTGTATTTATGAACGAACTCATGCAATATAGTATGGCAACATATATACCCGTACAAATAAAATATGCCACACAGTCAGAAAATTTTAAACGCCTTTACTTAGAAGGTTTGATGAAGTTTAAAAAAGACCATAAATTTTATCCCGATGCTAATAGCACCGAGCGCTTAACTTATGGCAACGTGAAAAGTTACCAACCTAAAGATGCCGTATATTACAGCTATTACACCACAACAGATGGAATTTTAGAAAAGTACAGCAAAGATAAAACATCTGAATTTTATGCTGATGATCGTTTGATAGATTTGATAAAACGTAAAGACTTTGGACCTTATACCGAAAACGGACAACTGCATGTTGCCTTCTTAACGAATAATGATATTACTGGTGGCAATTCTGGAAGTCCGGTTATGAACGACAAAGGAGAACTTATAGGGATTGCTTTTGATGGTAACTGGGAAGCCATGACCGGTGATTTGGTTTTTGATCCTGAATTTAAGCGTACCATTTGTGTTGATGCGCGCTATGTACTTTTTATTATTGATAAGTATGCCGGTGCCACTAACCTGATACAGGAAATGAAGCTCAAATAGATAGCAAATTAGGGCTCTTCAAATAAACCTGCACACAGTTACAAGTGAAGTTTTTTTCTTGCCTAATTCAAAACAAATTGTTTCGTTTGAACAAGAGCAGGATATTTAAAGAAACAGACTAAAATTACAGCATGACTTTAATCAGGAAAGGGATTTTTTTGCTGAATATTCCGGTACTCTTGTTGCTTTTGTTGTGCTATCTCAATCCTTACATCAGCCCTGCTTTATTTTGGCCATTGTCATTTTTAGGATTAGCCTACCCCTACATTTTTAGCCTAAATCTTATTTTTTTCTTGTATTGGATTTTACGTCTCCGAAAACGGGCTTGGCTTTCGGGTATAGCTATGCTGTTGGGTCTTTTGTATTTTAATTCGGTTTACCGCTTTCCTTGGAACACCAAAAAGGTGCCTGAGCATACTAAAGCGATTAAGATTATGAGTTTTAACGTACGCTTATTTGATTTATATAATTGGAGTAAAAATAAGGCATCACAAAAAGCAATTTTTGAATTTATTAAAAAGGAAAACCCCGATATAATTGCCTTTCAGGAGTTTTATACAGATGATGACCACGAGGCTCTCAATATTGATTCGCTTAAAAAGATACTCCATTTTCCTTACGAAGATTTTGAATACACATTAACCCTAAGAAATAAACATCACTGGGGTATTGCTACCTTTAGCAAATATAAGGTTGTGGGGTCAGGCCATGTTAATTTCAGAATGAAAAGCAGTAATGTATGTATTTATTCTGATTTGAAAATAAACGATGATACCATTCGTGTATATAATATGCACTTGCAAAGCATACATTTACGTAAAGAAGATTATACCTTTTTAAACGACTTAGGCAGCGACCGTGCTGGTGTTGATGAGTATAAAGGGTCAAGAAAAATTGTCGGACGTTTGAAACGTGCTTTTATTAAGCGAGCCGAGCAAGTTGACAGTGTGGCGCGCAGCATGTCTCAAGCACCTTATCCGGTTATTGTTTGTGGCGATTTTAATGATACGCCAGTGTCTTATGCGTATAATACCTTGTCAAAGAAATTAACAGACACTTTCTTAGAATCAGGAACAGGTTGGGGGAAAACCTATATTGGTGTATTTCCAAGTTACCGAATTGACTATATACTTCACAGTAAATATTTTCAATCGTATGAGTTTACTACTCATAAAGAGAAACTTTCAGATCATTACGCCATTAGCTGCAAAATAGTTCCTCAAAAGAAATTCAATTAACACACAATTCTGTGTTCTTGCTTTCTGTTTTTTTAGTGTAAATATGCGTTATACATCCAAACCAGTTTCTCTTGTGCTCTTATGTAATCACTCATTAAAGCATTGGTTCCTTCATCATCAATTTCGGCCGATAATTTTAATAAATCGCGTTGTAATAAAATGATAATAGAGAATGCTTCCAAAATTTCCTGAACAGCTTTCTTCCCATCACTCACATATTCTGACTCTTTTACTTGCGCTAATTTTCGGTACTCCGAATGACGGTGCTCCGGAGAAACACCTAAAGTCAATATTCTTTCGGCAACTTCATCAATTTTCAAGAATAAATCATTGTATAACTCTTCAAATTTTACATGAAGTTCAAAAAACTTTTCTCCTTTAATATTCCAATGATACCCACGTGTGTTTTGGTAAAACACAGAATAATCGGCTAAAAGAATACCCAACTTAACAGCCAGTTCTTTGGCTTTCTTTTTATCTAAACCTATTGCATTTTTTGACATAGCTAACTTTATTATTTTATGTTATGCTGCTTTGGCATTTTTTTTATGGGCATAAGCATGGGCAGCAGCTCTTACCCAAGCCCCGTTTTTATCAGCATTAATACGGTCAGATAAACGTTTTTTATTACAAGGGCCATGACCTGAAACAACATCAAAAAATTCTTTCCAATTAATTTCACCATGTTCATAGTGCCCGGTAGCAGCGTTAAATTTTAAATCTTTATCAGGAATGGTTAATCCTAAGAACTCGGCTTGTGGGGCGGTACGGTCAATAAAGCGTTGCCTAATGGTATCATTAGATTCCATTTTTACTTTCCACTTCATTAATTGTGCTGAGTTAGGGCTGTCTTTATCACTAGGTCCCAGCATCATAACTGCCGGCCACCACCAGCGATTTAAAGCATCTTGTGCCATAGCTTTTTGCTCTGGAGTGCCATTTGCCATAGCAAGCATAATTTCATATCCCTGACGGTTATGAAAACTTTCTTCTTTACAAATACGCACCATGGCTCTGGAATAAGGGCCATACGAACCTTTGGCTAACATGGTTTGATTCATAATAGCAGCACCATCAACCAACCAACCAATAGCACCCATATCAGCCCAGGTTAACGAAGGGTAATTAAAAATACTAGAGTACTTGGCTTTACCACTTAAAAGTTGTTGCAGCATTTCGGTACGATCTATTCCAAGCGTTTCGGCACCACTATAAAGATATAAAGCATGACCAGCTTCGTCCTGAATTTTGGCTAATAACACAGCTTTTCTTTTTAAACTTGGGGCACGAGTTACCCAATTTCCTTCGGGCAACATCCCTACAATTTCAGAATGAGCGTGCTGGCTCATCATACGAATTAATTGTTTTCTGTATGCTTCAGGCATCCAGTCTTTAGGTTCTATTTTTATCCCTTTATCAATCTTTTCCTGAAACTTCTCGAGTAAAATGGAGTCTTCCATAATATATTGTATTTTTTTAGTAAAATCTATGAATTGGTATTACTGGGGCTTAATGTTTTTTGGTATTCAAATTTAATATCTTTAATGTTAAACTGCAAAACGACATTATTGTTAAACTCATTTTCTTCAATGGTAAAACAAATATCAAAGCTTGATTTTTCGAGTAACTTATCATAACGATCGCCCATATTAAAGGCAATAGCAGGAAAACTTTGCTTCAGTTCATTTTGGTAAATATCCAATTTTAAATGTTTGTTTCCTACCACCCGTGCATATCCTTTATCTTTTACGCCACGCACTAAAAAAACGGGCGACATATTACCCGGTCCAAAAGGGGCAAGTTGTTTTAAGATGCGTAAAAATTTTGAGTCTAAATCAGCAAGCTGAATCTCGGCATCAATTTCTACCTCTGGGGTCAGTAAGTGGTCTTCAATTGTATGTGCTACAACATTTTCAAATTGGCTAATAAAGGCCGGAATATTGTCGGTTTTAAGTGTTAGCCCTGCCGCGTATTTATGCCCTCCGTATTGTTCTAAAACATTACTGCACGACTCTAATGCTTTATATACATCAAAATCTTTAACCGAACGGGCCGACCCTGTTGCCATTCCGTTTGATGAGGTTAAGATAACCGTAGGACGATAAAATTTTTCGGTAAGCCTAGAGGCTACTATCCCTACCACTCCTTTGTGCCAATCTGGATTATAGAGTACCGTACTTTTCTTTAGGTGGTTATTAGGGTCTTCCTCAAGCATACTAAGGGCTTGCTTAGTTGTGTTTTGGTCTAAGGTTTTTCGTTCGGTGTTGGTATTGTTAATTTCTTCTCCCGATATCAACGCCTCGTCAGGGCTTTCAGAGATAAGAAGTTCTACGGCTGTTTTACCGTTTGCAATTCTTCCGGCAGCATTTATGCGCGGAGCAATAGTAAATACAATATCGCTAATGGTTAATTGCTTGGTAAATCCAACAAGCTTTAATATGGCATCAAAACCTTTCCGCTTTCGGCTGTTTAAAACTTGCAAACCATAATAGGCCAGTACTCTGTTTTCGCCCACAATAGGCACAATATCGGCAGCAATGCTTACGGCTACCAAATCTAAATAGGGAATAAGAGTTTCTTGTGGTATTCCTTTTTTTAGCGCATAAGCTTGTATAAGTTTAAAGCCTACACCACAGCCCGAAAGCTCTTTAAATGGATATTTATTATTTTCAATTTTTGGATCAAGAACAGCCACTGCATCAGGAATATTTTCTCCAGGCAAATGATGATCACAGATAATGAAGTCAATGCCTTTTTCATTAGCATACTCAATTTTATCAATAGATTTGATCCCACAATCTAAGGCAATAATGAGTTTAAAATTATTGTCATTAGCGTAGTCAATTCCTTTAAAAGATATTCCATAGCCTTCGCTATACCTATCGGGGATATAAAAATCTATATTGCCGTAAATACTTTTAAAGAACGAATAAACCAATGCTACTGCGGTAGTCCCATCAACATCATAATCACCATAAATTAATATTTTTTCATTGGATTTAATAGCATCTTCAATTCTGCTAATGGCTATATCCATGCCGTTCATTAAAAACGGATCATGAAGTTGTTCCATATTAGGTCTAAAAAATGCTTTAGCATCTTCCCAGCTTTTAATTCCTCTTAAGTATAAGATACGACTAAGTAATGGTTTTACGCCAAGCTGCATACTCAGTAAGCCAATTATACCACGATCAACATCTTCTTGTAAACTCCAGCGTTTTTTCATACCAATATGTGCTTAAATCCTGCCTTTAAGGAATAATGTATATCTCTTAAAGCATCAAAGTAAAGCTCTCTTTATTTAAAGCTCAAATATTTGTACGCTAATTTAGATGTTTAATTTGTTAAAATAAGAAAAAATTTAATTTTGATTTAAATGGTTTAATTCATGCTTTTTATGAAAAAAGGTTTATGAATTTTAAAAATACTCATGCCGTGTTTCTACGAAGCTTTTACTTTTAGGGAGCGCTTAGTTCAATTGAGTTTAGCAAAACAAAGCAGTTTTTTTAGGAGTATAAAAAAGCGGCAGCTTTTTACTTTTAAATGGATGGGAAACAAAAATTAAAAGATAAAAAATTTCAGCCCCAACGAATTTATATATATTTGCGTATTAACAAATTAATCGAACGTCAATAGAGTATGAGCTTTAAATCCAAAACAAAAGGATTGATTTTAGGCTTTTTTATTGCTGCAATAGCTGTACTTACAAGCGCCTGTGGGAACAAGAAGCCTAGTGTTGATTTTTCGGCAGAACCCGCTAAAGTAAAGCTTGGACAAGAGGTCACTTTCACAGACAACTCAACAAATGCCAACCGTTTGAAGTGGGATTTTGGAGATGGTATAGAAAGGAATGACTCTAGGAAGCAAAAATATGCCTACTCCAAACCCGGCACATTTACGGCTGTACTTACAGCTTGGAATAAAAAAGAAAAAGACGAAGCCAGCAATACCAAATCTATTGTTGTAGAAGCACCTACTAAAGATGATTTAATGGGCGTGTGGTATTATTACTTTGTACAAGATGTAAAACAATGGGAAACATACACCGACAAATCAACAGCTATAAATGAAGCCCGAACAAATCAGGTATATGTTTTTGACCGAAAAGACTATAATGCTGCTGATGCCGATACGTTTAGCTTGGATATTAATAATTATGGTACCAATGTGTTAAACTGGCTGTGGGAGTTGACCGGTGGTGATTTAACTTTAAAAGACACCTTAAACCATACCGAGTATAAATATAATATTGTTAAAATGTATAAAGACGAGATGATTCTTAGAGATAAAAAAGAAGAAGGTTTTGATCGTTTGCTTTTCTTTAAGCGTTAAGTTATTTGCTCTCTTCAAGTTGTTTTAAGAATATTTTACAGAATGTATCTATACTGCTCTTAATTGGAATAAATTGATACGCTAAAGCAGTTGTAACTTTTTTGTTAGAGTACTGCGTTTCTGTAAAAGCGGCATGAACTGTTTCTTTTGTGATAAGTGGATTTTTACCGGTAACCAATGCTTTTACTTTTTCGAAACGCCAAACCAAACCGGCAAGTATTTTCCCGGCTTTGATATACGCTTTCCTTTTACCGAAACCATCGTGCATCCAATCAAAAACAACTTGATATTTTAAATTTTCGGCACATACAATAAAGCGTTGTTTACTAATGGTGCTTTCCATTAGTTTTATCATAATCAGCACCACATCACGAACATCAACAAATCCGGTACCTCCCGGGCTATAATACTTTAATCCCTGGTAAGCCGTTCGGAACATGTTGCTGCTTCCGCCCTCCCAATCACCTATTCCCAATATTATGCTGGGGTTTACAATAACCATATCCAAGCCTTCTTCAGAAGCACGCCAAACTTCTCGCTCGGCATTATACTTAGAAATACCGTAAAAAGTGCTTTGGTTATGACGCACGATGTAATTCTCTTCTGTTACTTTCTGTTTGTTTACAGAAATACCTAAAGCGGCTACAGAGCTTACATGGCATATTTTTTTTACACCTTGTAACAAACACATATTTACAAGCACCTCGGTTCCTTTTGCATTGATCGTATTCATCCGTTCTGTATCAGCCGGTGAGAAAGAAACTAGGGCTGCACAATGATAGACATAATCAACATCATTCAAGATCTCAAAAATAAATTCAGAGTCTGTAATATCACCATAAACCCATTGTATTTGCGCTATCAGCTTTTCATCTGAAGCCTGGTATGCTTTAAAGGTTTGAAGGGCCTTAACAACACTGCTCTCTTGTTGGGCTAAGGCCTTAATTTTATTTCCCCTTCGTGCCAATTCTAAAATCAAATGACTTCCAACTAATCCGCTAGCTCCGGTAACTAATATCATGACGAAAAACTTAAACTATTTTAAAGTTACTTTTAGGCTGCAATATTAGCACTATATTTGCCACTTATTATATTTTATTACTGTAAGATGATTAAAAATTTTGTTGCCGAATTACGTTGGAGAGGCATGTTGCACGACATAATGCCCGAAACCGAAGAAAAACTGAAAAGTGAAATGACCAGCGGTTATATTGGGTTTGACCCCACAGCCGACTCATTGCATGTAGGCAGCTTAGCTCAAATAATGACGCTGTTGCATTTTCAACAAGCCGGGCACAAACCTTTTGTTCTTATAGGTGGTGCAACCGGAATGGTTGGTGACCCATCCGGAAAATCACAAGAAAGAAATTTACTGGATGAGGAAACACTACAGAAAAATATGGAAGGAATTAAAAATCAATTATTGAAATTTTTAGATTTTAGCGACCGTGCGAACAAAGCCGAAATGGTAAATAATTATGACTGGTTTAAAAATTTCAACTACTTAGATTTTATTCGAGATGCAGGAAAACATATAACCGTTAATTATATGATGGCTAAAGATTCGGTAAAAAAGCGAATTAGTGGTGAAGACCGAGAGGGAATGTCCTATACAGAATTCAGTTATCAGCTCATACAAGGATATGACTTTTACTACTTATGGAAAAACCATAAAGTGCTATTACAAATGGGAGGTAGTGACCAATGGGGAAATATTACAACCGGTACTGAATTTATAAGAAGAAAGGATGGAGGTAAGGCTTATGCTTTAACAACCCAGCTTATTAAAAAAGCAGATGGTTCAAAGTTTGGAAAGAGCGAAGGGGGTAATATTTGGCTCGATAAAAATAGAACTTCACCCTATGTCTTCTATCAATTTTGGCTAAATACAAGTGATGAAGATACTGAAAATTACATTAAAATATTTACTCTTTTTGATCAAGAAACAATTGATAAGCTCATTGAAGCGCATCGGAAAGCCCCCCACTTACGCTTATTGCAAAAAGAACTGGCAAAAGATGTAACTGTAAGAGTGCATAGTTTAGAAGATTATGAAATGGCTCTTGAAGCATCTGAAATTTTATTCGGAAAGGCTACTTCAGAGTCCTTTGCTAAATTAGATGAAGCTACATTTTTATCGGTATTCGAAGGAGTGCCTATCTTTAAGATTGAGAAGCAATTACTCCAACAAGGAATTTTGCTAATTGAATTATTGGCTACTCACAGTCGTATTTTTGAATCAAAAGGAGAGGCTCGAAAAAATATAACAGCCGGTGCCGTTTCGCTTAACAAGCTTAAAATTACAGATGGAAATACTGTAGTGAATCATCAGGTATTGATAAAAGATAAATATATAGTGATTCAAAAAGGCAAGAAAAATTATTTTTTGATTGTGGCAACTTAAATAACTTTTGAATTTAGATTGAAAAACTTAATTTCTTTAAGCAAAATGAAAGGTAACTATTGTATGCTGTTTTTGATACTTATAGCATTATTGCGTCCTGCTGAGGCAAAAGAACAAGTTCCTCAACATGATACTTTTACGGTGTTTTCTAAACACGTAGGGGAACAAAGAACCATAAATGTGTGGCTTCCCGAAAACTATAAAAACACTAAAGATTCATTGCCGGTTATGTATATGGCTGATGGAGGCATTCAAGAAGATTTTCCACATATAGCTCATACTTTAGATAAATTAATAAACGAACAAAAAATTAAACCTTTAATTCTGGTGGGCATTGAAAATACACAACGCAGAAGAGATTTAACAGGTATTACCGAAGTAGCAAAAGATAAAGAGATTGCACCTGTTGTAGGAGGATCGGAGAAGTTTAGGTTATTTATTAAGGAGGAACTTTTTCCTGAAATTAATAGACGTTACCGAACAACAAGTGAAAGAAGTATTATAGGAGAATCATTATCCGGTCTTTTTGTAATGGAAACCTTTTTTCTTTATCCCGAAATGTTTAAAAACTATATTGCTTTTGACCCATCATTATGGTGGAATAACCATTATTTGGTAAACAGGGCTAAGTCGAATTTGGAAAAGTTTCAGGCAAGCAAGGTAAGGTTATGGTTTGCAGGTTCAAATACACCTGAAATTTATGCTTACACACGTGAACTGGTGTCAGTTTTCACGACTATGAATAAAAGTAATTTTATTTGGAAGTATGCTGATGAGCCCAAAGAGAAACACAGCACAATTTTTAGAGCAACTAAAGAAAAGGCTATTATTTGGACATTAAAACCCGAGCCATAGTCAAATTTTTTAAACAGACTTTCCTATCAAGTCAACCTCTGCTTTCCTAATCTTCAGAATGAAGTGTAATTAGACTTGATGACTGTTTAACAATACGGCCAATGGGTTGATGCAAACATTTGAAGTGATCGTGTGCTTTACAAAGTTCATTAAATTCGGATAAAGCACTTTCAGCAACTGCAATTAGCAAGCCTCCAGAAGTTTGCGGGTCGCAAAGCCATAAAAAATCTAACCCATTTTCCAATCCCTGAGTGGTACTTCTAAAAGCGTTTAGATTTTTTGTTGTAATGCCCGGGTAACAGAATTGTTGGGTGTAAAACTCAATTCCTTCAATTTTAGGAATATGCTTTAAATTTAAGACGGCTGAAACTGCTGAAGCTTTTGCTATTTCTGATAAGTGTCCAATTAATCCAAACCCGGTAATATCTGTTAGGGCATGAACCCCTTTAAGTTTGCTTAGAGCCAAACCAAGAGTGTTGAGGCTGGTCATAATGTGAGTCATTCTTACTTCGTCATCGGGCTTTATAATTTCCCTTTTGAGTGCTGCTGATAGAATACCCAATCCTAAGGGTTTGGATAAAAACAAATAATCTCCTTCTTGGGCTTTTCCATTGGTTTTAATATCTGTTAAGGGCGCAAAACCTGTAACCGCCAAACCAAATAAAGGTTCTGTTGTTTCAATACTATGTCCACCGCATAAACTTATCCCGGCTTCATAACAAATACTTCGGGCACCATCCATTACCTGACGCGCTTCATCAAGCGGCAGTTTATCTAAGGGCCAGCCTAAAATACCTAAAGCCATAATAGGCTTTCCACCCATAGCATAAATATCACTAATTGCATTGCACGCAGCAATTCGGCCAAAATCATAAGCCGTATTAACAACTGGGGCAAAAAAGTCGGTTGTGCTAATTATTCCTATACTGTCATTAATTTTGTAAACGGCTGCATCGTCATTGGTCTTGTTACCTACTAGCAAATTCAAGTCTTGTATTTCGTGATTACTATTTTGTAACAACTGTGATAACTGATCGGGAGGTATTTTACACCCACATCCGGAACCCTTGCTAAATTGTGTTAGTTTTATTGCACTCATATTCTTTTTGAAGATAATTTAAAAGTAATTGGGCTGTTTCTTTAAAACTTTTATTCTCGGTATTTATTGAAATAGTGTTTTGTTGTTTTCTTTTTTGTTTTCCATAAATATAGGACTTGTCATAATAAACTAACATCATCTCGATCCACTGGTTCAAATTATTTTGGTTTAGAAGTTCTAAAGCTTGTTGCATGCGCAAGTTGCCAAGTTTTTTTTCGAGCTTACGGGTGCAATTTTTAAGTAATTCATAGTCAAAAGTGCCGTATTCTTTGCTTATGTGCAGTACACGCTTTTCTTGTGTTGATTCTAAAACATAAACAAGGGCTTGCTGCATAGCGTTAAAAATAGGCTGTGGAATTCTTATACGGCCTATATTGCGACTTTCATTTTCAAGCCAGAGCACTTTATCCATTGGAACATCATGCCATTGTAAAGCTAGTTTATTCTCAAACATTTCAACCGAGGGTTGCTCTTTTTGTCCCAAGCCTCCAAAAACAGAGCCTTTATGAGAAGCTAACTCTTCAAGATCAATAACGTATTGGTTTAGTTGTTTTAATTCATGCAGAATTAGAGTTTTTCCGGAGCCGGTTTTGCCCCCAACAATACGCAAATTTCTAGATTGGCTTAATGTGAAAAGCACCCACTTGCGAAACTCTTTGTATCCTCCTTCAAGTAAATAAACATCAAACCCGGCAGAGTGTAGTAAAAAAGCCATAATTTGACTTCGTAAACCGCCACGCCAGCAATATAAATTAATCTTTTTATTGGGTGCTAGTTCAAGGGCCTTAGTAATGTAGGAACTGAATTTATGCCCGGTAAGCTCGTAGCCTTTTACAACTGCGTTTTGATTGCCCTGATTTTTATATGTAATTCCTACTAAACTCCTTTCTTCATTGTTTAGCAACGGAATATTTACTGCCCATGGAACACAAGCATGGGCAAACTCGGCCGGGCTTCTGGCGTCAATTATAGGGTAAGTTTTAAGCTGTTTAATGAATTGGTCAATAGGTAATCTGCTTATCAAAACAAGACGATTTTAGAGTTTATTACAAAAACAAATGGCTTAATTACACGCAAAAGTAGCGTAAAATTTACTTGTTTTTTATACCGCTCTAATTTCAAGTAAAAGAGTGAAAGGTATTTGATTTTTTTAATATGCTTTGATAAATCAAAGTGTATAGAATCATGAATACATCTCTTTAACCCATAAAAGGCTATAGAATATTACGCAATTCAGCCCAAAGAAAAACAAGCTTTAGCCCAATACAGATCTTGAAATAACGATCTTCTGAACCTCCGTTGTTCCTTCGTATATTTGGGTAATTTTAGCATCACGCATCAGACGTTCAACATGGTACTCTTTAACATAGCCATAACCTCCATGAATTTGAACTGCTTCTGTGGTTACCCACATGGCTACACGTGAGGCATATACTTTGGCCATAGCACTTGCTGTTCCATAATCGTCATGGTTATCTTTAAGAACTGCAGCTTTAAGGCACAAAAGTCGGGCAGCCTCTATTTCGGTTGCCATATCGGCAAGTTTAAATTGAATAGCTTGATGCTCGGAAATAAATTTTCCAAATGCTTTACGCTCTTTAGAATAGGCCAAAGCAAGCTCATAAGCACCACTAGCTATGCCCAGCGCTTGAGCGGCAATTCCAATACGCCCACCACTTAAAGTTTTCATAGCAAATTTAAATCCAAAACCATCTTCACCTATTCGGTTCGCTTTAGGCACTTTTACATCGGTAAACATCAGTGAGTGTGTATCAGAACCTCTTATCCCCATTTTGTTTTCTTTGGCTCCAATTTGAAATCCGGGAGCACCACGTTCAACAATAAGACAGTTTATTCCTTTATGACCTTTTGCTGCATCGGTTTGCGCCATTACCAAATAGACAGAAGCAGAGCTTCCGTTGGTAATCCAATTTTTAGTGCCGTTGAGTAAATAATAATCGCCCTTATCTATTGCTGTAGTACGCTGTGAAGTAGCATCAGATCCGGCTTCAGGTTCACTTAAACAAAATGCGCCTATAATTTCACCTTTAGCTAAAGGAACCAAATATTTTTGTTTTTGTTCTTCGGTGCCAAACTGCTCAAGCCCCCAACACACAAGCGAGTTGTTTACACTCATAACCACACTGGCCGATGCATCTATTTTTGAAATTTCTTCCATAGCCAAAACATACGAAACTGTGTCTAAACCACCACCTCCGTATTTCTGATCTACCATCATTCCTAAAAAGCCCAATTCGCCAAGCTGCTTAACTTCAGCGGCAGGAAATTTTTGATGCTCATCGCGCTCAATAACTCCGGGTTTTAGAACATCATTGGCAAAATCGCGTGCTGCCTTTTGTATCATTAATTGTTCTTCGGTATATTCAAAATGCATAATTTTCTGTATATTAATTTATAAGGAGAACAAACCTAAAGTTTTTTCTTTTAAAAGCAAAATTGCTTTTATATGCACATTAGAAATTGCAGTTTTTTTGTGACTATTACGAAACATTAATATTTGGAATTTGCTTTGTAGCTTTTATTTATATTCTGTTTCTTTGCAGCAACATGAAACCCAAAACGGTTTATTTTTGTCAAAATTGCGGGGCGCAGTCTCCTAAGTGGATTGGGAAGTGCCCCAGTTGTAATGAGTGGAATACATACACCGAGGAACTTGTTTCTAAAAATGAACCAAGCTCCAAAAATGCACTTTCCAATACTTCTTTCCTGAAAAAAAATGTAGTTGCTATACCGCTTCATGAAGTAGGAGATAAGAGTGAGGTTCGAATACCTCTATTCGATAAAGAGTTGATGCGTGTGTTAGGAGGTGGCATTGTTCCGGGGTCGCTGGTGCTCTTTGGTGGAGAGCCTGGTATTGGAAAATCTACTTTAATGTTGCAATTGGCTTTGCAGGAGAAAGGCCTGAAAGTGTTGTACGTATCGGGCGAAGAAAGTGTACAGCAAATAAAAATGCGCGCCTTGCGTATTGGCTTAGAAAACCGACAATGTTATATTTTAACCGAAACTTCTACAGCCCATATTATTGCCAAAGCCGAAGAAATTAAACCACAATTAATAATTATTGATTCTATACAAACATTGTTTTCGCCATTGATGGAGTCGGCTCCCGGTAGTGTTTCGCAAATTAGACAATGTGCAGCCGAGTTAATGAACTTGGCTAAGGAATCAAATATTCCGGTTTTTTTAATAGGTCATGTTACCAAAGATGGCACTATTGCCGGTCCTAAAGTGCTGGAGCATATTGTTGACACTGTTTTGCAGTTTGAAGGAGAAAGAAACCATGTGTACCGCTTGCTGCGTACTACTAAAAATCGCTTTGGAAGTACTAATGAATTAGGTATTTATGAAATGCAGGGCAGTGGGCTAAGAGAGGTAAACAACCCTTCTGAAATACTGATTACTGCTCGTGAAGAAACAGTTAGCGGAGTTGCCATTGCAGCAACACTTGAAGGGTTACGCCCCATGCTTATTGAAACGCAAGCATTAGTAAGTACAGCTGCTTATGGAACCCCTCAACGCTCGGCTACGGGATATGATTTACGAAGATTAAGTATGTTATTGGCGGTACTTGAAAAACGGTGTGGCTTTCGCTTAGGTGTTAAAGATGTTTTTTTAAATATTGCCGGAGGTTTAAAAGTAGAAGATCCGGCTATTGACCTGGCTTTGGTTTGCGCTATTTTATCATCGGGCGAAGATGTGGTTATTGAAGCTACCATTTGTTTTGCCGGAGAAGTAGGGCTTAGTGGTGAAATTCGCCCGGTAACCCGTATTGAGCAACGAATTGCGGAGGCTGAACGCTTGGGATTTAAACAAATTTTTATCTCAAAATACAATAAACTATCGGGCAAAGATGACACGAAAATTAAGATTATACCGGTAGTAAAAATAGAAGATGTTTTTGCTTTATTATTTGGATAACTTATGATTGCTATTGACGACATGTTGATTTCAGATGAAGTAGTAGATGTTGAATTTGTTTGCAACCTGAACGTTTGTAAAGGAGCTTGTTGCGTAGAGGGTGATAGCGGGGCTCCTTTGGAGGAAGAAGAATTGGTAATATTAGAGCAAACTTACGATAAAATAAAATCTTACATTCCAGAATCGGGGATTCAAGCTATTGAAACCCAAGGCCTGTATGTTATTGACGAAGATGGTGATTACGTTACCCCATTGGTAGAAGGAAATAAACACTGTGCCTTTGTGTTTTTTGACGAACAAGGAATTGCTAAATGCAGCATTGAAAAAGCGTATAACGATAACGTAATTGATTTTAAAAAACCTATATCTTGTCATTTATATCCGGTGCGAGTTAAAAAGTATAAAAATTACACCGCTATAAATTACCATAAATGGCAGCTTTGTGATAGTGCTTGCACTTTAGGACAGCAATTACAAGTGCCCGTTTACAAGTTTTTGAAAGACCCCTTAATTAGAAAGTTTGGAACTGAATGGTATGAGCAGCTCTGCAAAGCTGCAAAGCGCATCAAAAAACCTTAGCGTTAACTTTTCTTTTTTTTCGGCAAATAAACCGACTTATAAATTTCGCTTTTTAGCAGCCAGTAAAAAACTGACCGATGCTTCAGAATTTATTTTTAACTTCACAAAAAAATGAATTATGATACTTACAATAAAAGGTGCAGCTAAAACGGTTACCGGAAGTAAACACCTTATTACAACCAAAAAAGGGAAAAAAATATTGCTCGACTGTGGATTGTATCAAAATAGTGCCAAGGACAATGAAGAGTTAAACCGCCATTTGGGCTTTAATCCGGCCGAAATAGATGCCGTAATTCTATCTCATGCTCATATTGACCACTCTGGAAATCTCCCTCAGTTGGTACAACAAGGGTTTATTGGAAAAATTTATGCTACTCCGGCTACGCGCGATTTATGTGCAATTATGCTCGAAGACAGTGCACATATACAAGAAAGTGATGCTGTATTTATTAACAAACGCAGAGAAATTGCAGGTAAAAAACCTATAAAACCACTTTACACAGCTAAAGATGTAAAGAAGTGTATGAAACATTTCTATACAGTACCTTATCATAATGAGTTTACTATTAACGAAGAAGTAAGCTTTGTTTTTACAGATGCCGGACATATCTTAGGTAGTGCTGTTATAAATTTATCAATACAAGAAGAGGGCAAAACGATTTATTTATGTTTTACCGGAGATATTGGCCGTCAAAACGATATGATTATACGTGCCCCGGAAAACTTCAGACAGGCAGACTATATTATTTGCGAGTCAACATACGGCAATCGTTTACACGATGATGCCGGAATAGCTTCCGATAAATTATTGCAAATTGTAAAAGAAACATGTATTGAAAAAAAAGGAAAACTCCTTATTCCTGCTTTTAGTTTAGGGCGAACACAAGAAATAGTATATACTTTAGATCGTTTAAATACCAATGGGCTTTTACCTCCGGTAAAGGTTTATGTGGACAGCCCTTTAAGCATTAATGCTACCGAAGTCATGCAGCATTATAAAGAATGCTTTAATAATGATATTTTAAAGTATATGGAAATAGATGATAACCCTTTTGGGTTTAAAAATTTGACCTATATACGTGATGTTGAAGATTCTAAAGCATTAAATGAAAGCAAAGAACCTTGTATTATTATTTCCTCATCAGGAATGATGGAAGCAGGACGAATCAAGCATCATATACATAACAATATAGGACGGGAACAATGTACTTTACTCGTTGTTGGCTTTGTGCCTCCCAATTCTCTGGGAAACCGATTGTTACGAGGCGATAAAGAGGTAAAGATATTTGGTGAAATACATCATGTTAAAATGCAGGTAAAATCTATTAACGCCTATAGCGCTCATGCTGATTATATGGAGATATTCAAGTTTTTAGCCTGTCAGGATAAGAAAAAGGTAAAGAAAATATTTTTAGTACATGGCAATGAAGATGTGATGTATGATTTTAAAATTAAGCTGATGGAGCGAGGCTATACCGATGTCGTTATTCCGGACTTAAACAATTACTATGAATTAAATTAAAAGATTGATTGCATTCTTTATTTCTTCTTGTAAATTTTGTAAAATGCTTATAATCAGCAATTAATTAATTAAAATTGACTGTTTTCCAAAAGCAAGAAAGAATATTTTTTGCAGAACCCAAAAAAAAGCGTACTTTCGCAGCCCATTAATTATTTAAAACACATACCATGTACGCAATTGTAGAAATAGCAGGGCAGCAGTTTAAAGTGCAAAAAGACCAAAAGCTTTACGTACATCGCTTGGAAGGAGACCTTAACTCAAAAGTAGATTTTGATAAAGTGCTTCTTATTGACAACGATGGAAAAGTGAATGTTGGCGCCCCAGTTATCAGCGGAGCTAAGGTTTCCGCCAAAATTATTCAACACCTTAAAGACGATAAAGTAATTGTTTTTAAGAAAAAACGCAGAAAAGGATACCAAAAATCAAACGGACACCGTCAGCAATTAACTCAAGTTTTGGTAGAAAGTATTAAAGGGTAATCCCAATTTTTATTCATTCAAATTAAAAAATTAAAACATGGCTCATAAAAAAGGTGCGGGAAGTTCCAAGAACGGTCGCGAAAGTCATAGCAAAAGATTAGGTGTAAAAATTTATGGCGGACAGGCGGCTTTAGCCGGTAATATTATTGTTCGCCAAAGAGGAACAAAGCATAATCCAGGAAATAACGTTGGTATAGGCAAAGATCATACTTTGTTTGCATTAACAAATGGTATTGTGGAGTTTAAGCGCAGAAAAGACAATCGTTCATTTGTATCGGTATTGCCTATAGAAGCAACTGCATAAGAATAAATTATTCACTTTAGAACTAAAATCTTTCTCATAACGGGAAAGATTTTTTTATTTTAGTAGCTTTCTTTTTGAATTCCATGATTGTTTATCCGCCTTGTAAAATTAATATTGGCTTGCGTGTGCTCCAAAAACGCAACGATGGATTTCATAATATTGAAAGTGTTTTTTATCCGGTACCGTTTACGGATATTCTGGAAGTAAATCTTGTTGCCGAACAAAAAGAAGGCACTATTTCTTTTAAAAGCACGGGCATTGAGATACCCGGTTTACAACGCGAAAATCTATGTGTTAAGGCGTATCAACTTCTGGCTCAAGATTATCTGTTACCGGCAGTACAGGTGCATTTACATAAACAAATTCCCATTGGAGCCGGTTTGGGCGGAGGCTCTTCTGATGCAGCCTTTTTTATTAAGGCTTTAAACCAAATAGCTGCTCTAAATTTATCCGAAAAAGATTGCTTAAGCTACGCCCAACAATTAGGGAGTGACTGCTCATTTTTTATTCGCCCGCAACCAGCTTTAGCTACCCAAAAGGGAGAAGAACTTGAAGAACTGAATTTAAGTTTAAAGGGGTGGCATATCGTAATTGTACAACCGGCAATTCATATAAGTACTCCAATGGCATATAGCTTGATAATTCCAAACGATCAAGGAGAAAGTTTAAAATCACTGATGCAGAAACCAATTACCGAATGGAAGCATTTTATATTTAATGCATTTGAAGAAGCCGTGGTGAAGCGTTTCCAGATTATTGCCCAGATTAAATATGATTTATACAAAAGCGGTGCTGTATATGCCAGTATGACCGGAAGCGGGTCGGCTGTTTATGGAATTTTTGAAGGGAATCCTAAAAACACAGATTACTTTAGTAATTTTACCGTTTTTGAAACAGTACTCAATTAGTTTATTCTTTTTATGGAATGGTTTGAAGATTGGTTTAACTCACCTTATTATCATTTACTATACAGTCATCGCAATCAAGAAGAAGCGCATCATTTTATGCAAAACCTCTTAATGAAGCTACAACCACCGGCCGGTAGCAGAATTATGGATTTAGCTTGCGGGCGCGGAAGACATGCTCAATTTTTAGCAGATAAGGGTTTTGATGTTACGGGGGTTGATTTATCTGAAAACAATATTCTCGATGCACAGCTTAACGCCCATCAGAAGTTGCATTTTTTTGTTCATGATATGCGCTTCCCATTTCGGATCAATTATTTTGATTATATCTTAAATCTGTTTACAAGTTTTGGCTACTTCAATACAAGTCGTGATGAGCTGAACACCCTAAAATCTGCTCAAAAAAACCTGAAACCCGGAGGAACACTGGTAATAGATTTTTTTAATAGCCATAAAATACAACAACAGTTTTCGGCTAAGGAGCAAACCAAAGTTATACAGGATATACAATTTATATGGAATAAGGAGTTGCGTCAAAACCATGTTTTTAAAGAAATTACTGTACACGATAAGGGGCACACGCATCATTATCATGAAAAAGTACATTTGCTGGGTTTGAGTGACTTTGAAAACTATTTTAAAAGTGCTGGGTTAGTATTAAAAGAAACATACGGGAACTATACTCTTGATGCTTTTGACCCCGAAAGTTCTGACCGTCTAATTATGATTGTTCAAAAACAATAGTATGCATATAACCGAGGCAGTAATCATTTTTGTATCGGCTATTTTAAGCGGATTGCTTTTTTATATGCTTTCGTGGAATACCCATAAATTAAAGCTTTTATTAGCCTTAAGCGGGGCTTATCTTTTTTCTATAACAGCTTTACATTTAATGCCCGAGGTATATGCAGGAGGCGACCATTCCATAGGCATATTTTTGTTACTGGGGTTTTTTTTGCAGCTTGTTTTAGATTATTTTTCAGAAGGAATTGAGCACGGGCATATTCATGCACATGCCCATTCCGAAAAGGCTGCAATTCCTTTTACCATGTTACTCAGTTTATGTATTCACGCCTTTTTTGAAGGTATGCCTGTTGGAGGGACACATAATGAGCATACATCAGATATGTTGGTTTTTGGGATTGTGATCCATAATATTCCAATTGCTTTGGCTCTTATGAGCCTGCTGTCACAAAGCGGTATATCAAAAACCAAAAGTTTAATTTTATTGAGTATTTTTGCATTAATGACCCCATTGGGCATGATGTTTAGTGCTTTTTTTAATCATGTTCAAACCTTTGATTTAAGTAATTATTATCAAAAAATTATGGCAGTAGTTATCGGTATATTTCTGCACATATCAACAACTATATTATTTGAGTCGTCAGAAAACCACCGTTTTAATATGCAAAAATTTATGGTTATTATAGCCGGTGCGCTTTTGGCTATAGCTACTATGATATTTTATTAATAAAATAATTTACAGAATTTAACCATATCAAAAATAGATACACTTGGAAGCACTTTTTACAAAACCGGCTTTAAGCGTTATTGATGAGGAACTGGAAAGAAATACTCCGTTAACTTACCATCTTATTATAAGCATAGGTTTAAAAGGCGCATCATGTTGTTTAATTAACGATAAAAACCAGACCTACGCAGCCGTTGAGCAAATTAACTTTATGAACAATCAAAACTACGCCACGAGCTTTGAACTGTTTGAGAAATATTATAAAGAGTCGGTTTTTTTCAATTTGTCCTTTAAAACCGTAACAGTAGTGGTAATTTCAGAATCTTTTACCTTAGTTCCTCAGGCTTTGTTTGACCAAAACAATGCCCAAAGCATATTAACATTTACTGTAGGTGCTATAGATAATTCGAAAGTTGAATTCCGATTGCTTAGTAGTATTTATAGTTATTTATTATTTGCTGTTCCAGATAATTATGTTCTGGGTTTTGCAAAACTTTTTGGCAAGGTTACTTTTTTGAATCACGCTGAGGTGCTAATTGCACAAGGAATGATAGAATATAAAAACAGCAGTGAAAATATTATTTTGGCACACATTCAAAACGGAAACTTTGAGCTGATGGCTGTAGCTAATCATAAAATGGTATTTTTTAATTCATTCAAATACGTATCTACCGAAGATGTGGCTTACTATACCCTTATGGCTTACGAAACTTTAAAATTTAATCCTGAAGAAATTACATTAAAGCTGTGTGGCGAAATCGAGAAAAAATCAACTGTTTACAGTTTATTGTACAAATATATCCGAAACATAGAGTTTATAAGTAGCCACCGAAATTATAAGTTTAGCGGAGGATTTAATCCCTTACCCAGTCATTTCTTTTTTAACATTATAAATGCAGCCCATTGCGTATTATAAGCGGCACACATAAAAACAAAAAAATAGTTCCGCCTCAGGGATTACCGACAAGGCCAACTACTGATTTTGCCAAAGAAGGCTTGTTTAATATATTGCAAAACCGAATTGATTTTGAATCGGTAAAGGTATTAGATTTATTTTGCGGTACAGGAAACATTAGTTTTGAATTTGCTTCGCGTGGAGTGTCCAATATTATTGCTGTTGACAATGCTTCTAAATGTACTGCTTTTGTCAAAAAGCAAGCCATTCAGTTTGGTTTCAATCAAATAAAAGTTATACACTTTGATGTGTTTCAGCTATTACCTAAGATGCAAGAAAAATTTGATATTATTTTTGCCGATCCTCCTTTTACGATGCATGAGCAGGAACGTTTAATTGCTTTGGTATTTGAAAACAAACTTCTTACCGATTTTGGTTTATTTATTTTAGAACACGAAACAGGGCATAATTTTGCTTTTAACCCCAATTTAAAAAGCAGTAGAAATTATGGGAAAATAACTTTCAGTATTTTTGCATATTCCTAATCTTAATTTGATGGATAATTACATACCCAAAATAGCTGTTTTTCCGGGATCATTTGACCCTATAACTCGAGGCCATGAAGCCCTTGTAAAAAGAGCGTTGCCCTTATTTGATAAGGTTATTGTGGCAATTGGAAATAATACCGAGAAAAAGAAATATTTTAACTTAGAACAACGGCAACTTTTTTTGAAAGAAACTTTTAAAAACTACCTTCAAGTTGAAATAGCTGTGTTTGAGGGCTTAACTACCTCTTTTTGCAAACAAGTAGGTGCTCGGTTTATTTTAAGAGGCTTACGCTCGGTAACTGATTTTGAATTTGAACAAAATATAGCTCAAAACAACAGAGTACTTACTCCTGAAACGGAGACTGTATTTTTACTTACCGACCCCGGATACATGCACATAACATCAACAATTGTTCGGGACATTCACCATCATGGCGGAAATATACATCCCTTAATTCCAGAGGCTTTAAAGAATTTATTATAGGGCGTGTATTATTTTGGTGGTCTCGCCCAGAATCGAACTGGGATCAAAAGTTTAGGAAACTTCTATTCTATCCGTTGAACTACGAAACCTTTAAACAGGAGCTAATTAGTGGTCGCAAATTTAAGATTTTACTGTAACTTTAGATTTCAAAATTTCATAATATCCTGATGTTTTTTAATTTGCAAGTCTTTCCATACATCATGAAGCAATCTGTTGTTCCTTACGAGGCTATGATGGGCTAAAAATTATTTTCTTCATCCTCGCTGTTATCTGACTGGCTTTTTCTCTCATAACCGTTTATCTGACCACAGTCCAGACAACTTAAACCCTCTTTTCTCATAACCCAAGTATGATTTACCATATCTCCATCATAAGTATTGGTAACATTATCAATATCATAAATTAAGGGCCTTACGTTTTTATCTAAAAATACGGCTTTCCCTATAGGTACTTTTACAATAATTTTTACTTTTTGTGCTCTCCATTTCTCATTATCAGCCATCTCAAAGCGGGGGTTAAATATTAACATACTATCTTTTACGAAGTAGCTATAAGATATTTTTTCGGCTCTGCGCAAGGCTTCTTTTTTGTTTTTCCCTTTTGCCGATTTTATAACTACAACTTCAAAACTATCCGTCAGGCTTTTTTGAACATCAACAAGCGGGCGATTAAAATTTAAACCACCACTGCTATATGCATAATTTTTCAACGACCTTTGATTGTCGTACCACCAGGTCTCATCACCTTCATCATGACTACCTCCCCAGCTAAAATCATCGGGCATTTGCAAATAAAGTGTGTTTAAATTGGCTACAGGTAAGTTTTGGCTTTGCTTCGAGACACTTCTCTGTCTAAAATCATAATCTATTTCGCCTAATACATGAATACATAAAGCAAGTCCTATAAGCCACAATATTACACTCGTATAATTAAGCCATTTGTGTTTTGTTTTAAGCTTTAAAATAATCTTAATTCCCGCATAAGTAAACATAAGTAAAGGAATTCCGATAAGTAAGAATAAGGCAGTTTTTATTTCAATAATTTGAAAAGCGGAGTTAAATATCTTTTGAAACAATTCATTATAAGCAATACTGCTTATTCCACTGCTGTTTATATTTAAAAATGTGCTATTCCCAAATATGGAAGACATAACAATAACTAAAAAGATAATCCCAAAGAATACAAATGAGAATCCAATAATCTTTAGTAGTGCCTTTCCTAGTCCTGATAATAACTGAGCCATTAAATCAACCATTCTGCTAATAATAGTTTTAAATTTTGCACTTAAGCTGCTTCCTTGGTTACCAGGTTCACCTTTAAACCTTTTTTTTAGCCCCTCCATTTCTTCTTTAAAATTTTTTTCGATGGTGTTTATATTAACACGCTCTCCACGCATTTCTATTTTGTCTGCTGTGGTTTTGGCTTCCGGAATAACTATCCAAAGAATGATATAAAATAAAAATCCAGATCCAAAGAAGAAAAACAGAACAGCAAAGAGTAGTCTTAACCAAACGGGGTCAATGCCAATATAATTACCAATACCGCCACAAACACCCCCTAATACTTTATCATCAGGGTCACGAAAAATTCTTTTACGAACATTTCCGCCATTATATTGCCATTCTTTTTCATTTGCTTGCTGTGCGTTGCCCTGGGCATCATCATCATTTTTAAACACTTCTGGATTTCCCATTATAGCAATCATTTCATTAACATCTTCCAAAAGAATGACTTGCTTGTTCAAATTAATTTTAGCACTAAATATTTCAGCAATACGTGCTTCTATATCAGCCATTATTTCATCGCGTACTTCGTTATTATTGAAATAGCTCCTAATTGTATTCAGGTAAACTTTTAGTTTTTCGTAGGCATATTCATCAATATGAAATACCATACTGCTGATATTGATAGTGTGTGTTTTATTCATGTTGTTTCGTATTAAAGTTTATGGAATATTGTTAATCGTTTTGTTTACAGCGCTTACAAGTTCTTGCCACGTAATTTTCAACTCCTTTAAGAATTGGGTTCCTTTTTCGGTTAGTTTAAAATATTTACGTGGTGGCCCGCTGTTTGATTCTTCCCAACGGTAACTTAAATAACCGTCATTTTTTAATCGGGTAAGCAAGGGGTACAAGGTTCCTTCTACTACCAGTAGGCGTGAGTCTTTCATTCGTTCTATAATTTCTGAAGGATAGGCATCTCCTTCAGATAAGACAGATAGAATACAAAGTTCTAAGACTCCTTTACGCATTTGTGCTTTATTGTTTTCTATGTTCATAGGGTTCATATATTTGGGTTATAAGCTCTTTTCGAGCCTGTATTTAATGCGTATAAAATAGGTTTCATGTGGGCTGCAATACTCCTCAGGAGCTTGTACTCGCTCAAAATCCTGACGGATATACTTTTCTACTTCAGGATGATTGCTTTCAACGGTAATAATTTGTGGGTGATAGGTTTCATCAATGGTAAAGAATACCTTAGCTTCAGCCCCATCGGCATTTACTATTTCTTTGGGAAATTTTAGTTGAGAAATAATTTTTTTTCTGAATTTCATTTCTATGGTTTTGCTTGGATATGCTTTAGGAGCCGACAGACTAATATGTGCCGTAAGAGCAAAAAGACATACCAATAATAATTTTTTTGTACTTTTCATTGTGCTTGAGATTTGATTTTTAATTAGGATATTTTTATTTATTAGTACTTGACGATGCAAATATATATGTAATATTATGTACTATGTATCACATAGAACTAAAATATTTTTTAAGTTACTGAATATCAGTAATAAAAATTTTATTTGAAGAGCCTGTTTTTAAAATAAATTTGATATATGAGTACAAAAAATAGAAAAATGGCCGCCTAATAGAAGTAAAAAAATAGGATGGAATGATAATTTCAATTAATTATAAAAACGAAAAAATTTATGATCAATACTATGATTTTGTATAATAAGCAGGCATTAATTTAACCATTAATCAATAGTACAATTAGGCATATAGGAATTAGCTCGATTTAGTTGAATAGTTTGTGTTAGGTGCAAGAGTATAGGACAACAAAACAAACACCGACAGACCGAATATAAAAAGTTAACCATTTTGACAAGTGTCCAAAAATATACAAACCATTTTGAAATCGGACATCGAGTAAGCCGACTCTAATTACCGACCCTTTGTAAAACCTAAAGAGCCATTTTTTGCCAACACACCTAATGGCCTTTGGACTTTAAATAATTATCTTAGCAACCTGACAATTTAAAAATAGCATTAAGTTGGAACGAAATAAAAGATAGAGCATTAAAATTCTCAAAAGAATGGGTAGGCACTTCAAACGAAGAAGCAGACGCAAAGCCATTTTTAGTTGAGTTCTTTAATGTGTTTGGCATGAGCAGTAAACGTGTTTCGACATTTGAGCACAGAGTAAAAAAATTAGACGACAAAGACGGATACATTGATCTGCTTTGGAAAGGAACAATTTTAATTGAAATGAAAAGTCGGGGCAAAAACCTTGACAAAGCCTATTCACAAGCCATCGAATACACGCACGGATTAAAAGAACACGAACTGCCGAAATACATTCTCGTGTGCGACTTTGAAAATTTTAGACTTTACGACCTTGACGAAGATAAAACCGTAGAATTTAAGCTCAAAGAACTTGTAAAAAATGTTCAGCACTTTAATTTTATTTTAGGCTACCCGAAAAAAATATACAAAGAACAAGACCCTGCAAATATTAAAGCAGCAGAGTTGATGTGTAAATTGCACGACAGGCTTGAAGTAATCGGCTACACCGGACACCCATTAGAGGTTTACTTGGTACGCATTTTGTTTTGCTTGTTTGCCGAAGACACTGCCATTTTCCTGAAACAGCAATTTCAAGAATATTTAGAACAGCGGACAGCCGAAGACGGAAGCGACCTTGCAGCTAAATTGCAAGAATTGTTTCAAGTATTGAACACGCCCAAAGAAAACCGTTTTAAAAACCTTGATGAGCAATTGGCTGAATTTCCGTATGTAAATGGAAAATTGTTTGAAGAAATTTTGCTTACGGCAAGCTTCGACAGCAAAATGCGGCAGGCTTTGCTCAATTGTTGTTACATAGATTGGAGCAAAATTTCTCCAGCCATATTTGGTTCTATGTTTCAAAGCGTAATGAGCCCCAAAGAACGCAGAAACTTAGGAGCACATTACACCAGTGAAGCCAACATCTTAAAGCTGATTAAACCGCTTTTCTTAGGCGAGCTTTGGAAAGAATTTGAAAAAATAAAAGACAACAAAAACAAACTTCCTGAATTTCATAAAAAACTAAGCACGCTCAGATTCCTTGACCCTGCATGTGGTTGCGGAAATTTTTTGGTGATTACTTACCGAGAATTACGCTTGCTTGAAATTGAAATTTTAAGACAACAATATAAAAATCAAACCGCCACTAGTATCGAAAGTATTATTTGGCTTGACGTTGATATGATGTGTGGCATTGAATATGAAGAATTTCCTGCACGAATTGCCGAAGTAGCCATGTGGCTTATCGACCACCAAATGAATATGCAAATTAGCAAAGAGTTTGGACAATACTTTGTTCGTTTACCTTTAAAGAAATCAGCTAAAATTATTCATGGTGATGCTTTAGAAACCAATTGGCAAAGTTTATTAAATCCAGTTAACGAAATAAATGTAATAGCCAAACACGCAAATATTTTTTTAGTTGAGGACACTCAAGCAGCATATAAAACGGTAAATGTTCAGACAGAAACATTTGAAATACATAAAGGTCAAAAACCGAAAGAAAATGTAGAAGTGAAATTTGATTATATCTTAGGTAATCCACCATTTATTGGTTCAAAAATAATGTCGCAATACCAGCGAGACCAAGTTGTAAAAGAATTTGATCATATACAAGGTAGCGGAGTTTTGGATTATGTAACAGCTTGGTATATAAAAGCAGCAAAATACATTCAAGGTACAAAAACCAAAGTGGCTTTTGTTTCTACAAACTCTATTGTGCAAGGCGAACAAACAAGTATTTTGTGGGGGCAAATGCTCAACAAATACGGCATAAAAATTCATTTTGCACATCGCACTTTTAAATGGAGCAACGAAGCCAAAGGTAATGCTGCTGTGTATTGTGTTATTATTGGTTTTGCTAATTTCAATACAGAAGAAAAACTAATTTTTGATTACGAAAATATTAAAGGCGAAGCCCACGAAATAAGAGCAAAAAATATCAATCCTTATTTGGTGGATGCTAAAGATATTTTGATAGAGAGAAGAACAAATCCAATTTGTGATGTTCCACAAATATTTAAAGGCAATCAACCTACTGATGGCGGATATTTAATTTTATCAGAAGAAGAAAAAAACGAATACTTATTACATGAGCCCCAAGGCAAAAAATTTATAAAAAATTTAGTTAGCGGCCGTGAATTCTTAAACGGTATAAATAGATATTGCTTTTGGATTATAGATTCATTTAATGAAATTAAAGAGTTGCCAATATTACAAGAAAGAATAAAAAATTGTAAGAGAATGCGATTAAACAGTTCGTTTGCTGAAACCAGAAAGCTTGCTGAACGACCTTATCAATTTAGAGATTTAAAAAATCCAGAAACGTTCATTGTTATCCCGGCAACAACCTCAGAAAATAGAAAGTATATTCCTTTTGCATTTTTGAATAAAGACTATATACCAAGCAATAGTGTGTATTTAATTTCTGATGCTAATTTGTTTCATTTCGGAATATTGATGTCTAAAATGCACATGACTTGGGTTAAATCGGTTTGTGGAAGATTAAAAAGCGATTTTCGTTACTCAAAAGATATTGTTTATAACAACTATCCTTGGCCCGAAAACCTAACTGAAAAGCAAGTTAAAGCCATTGAAGCAGCCGCACAAAAAGTTTTAGATGCAAGAGCAGAAGTTCCGAAAAGTTCGTTGTTTGATTTGTATGACCCGTTGATGATGCCACCTGCATTAGTAAAAGCACACAACGAGTTAGACAAAGCGGTGGACTTGGCTTACCGTTCTCAAGCCTTTACCAGCGAAACCAACCGCATGGAGTTTTTATTTGAACTCTACGAAAAATATACGGAAGACCTTTTTACAAAAGAGAAGTCGAAGAAGATTAAAAAAACAACAGCGTAACAAGGACAAAAACATACGAAAGACAAGAACACCAGCAAATAGAATCGGTTAGCAAAATTAGCGGTTCAGTGCTTCGTAGTCCTATCTTGAAAAACTATATATTCAACTCTCAGAAAATTCGTTCTGAGTTGTTAGACGAACTGCTGTTATCCGTAGCCAGAGCGAGGCAGAGGTGGTACTTAAATACATAATGAGTTTTTAAACTTTCAGAAATCCTTAATTTTTGCTGATGTTTTAACTATAAACTACTTTATTGGTTTAAGCATAGCTTACTTTTAATTATTGAGAATAATACTTGGGTGTGTAAATGGCTACTTATACTTTTTTTTGTCAATGCAAACAACCCAAATAAATCTCAGCTTTAATTTTAAACACTATTTTCTCGGTTCTTTGTATAACAACCAGGGCGCTATCTGCGCTCTTTTCCGATTCGTAAATTCCGGTTACCAATGCCATGGTTTTTTCGCCTGATTGTTTTTGATAAAAGTCTAAGTACTCTATGCTTAAATTTTCAGAAGGAAATCGTCTTGGGAAATAGTCTCCCGCATAAATTTCATCTTCGTCATTGTCGGGCAATGCAATAAGATTTTTGACCTTATTGTATAAGCGCCCCATAGTGTCGATAGGAATATTTAGTTGTTTGTTAAGGTCAAACATTTTTTTGTGAAGTAAATAATAATTTGAACTTGTGTCTGCAATAACAATAAAGAAAGTTGCATAGTCATAATCGGCCGTGTCATTACCTGCAACAAAGTCATTTACAAGCATGGTTTGCCAACTAGAGGTTGTATCTTTTATTGTAGTATAATTGTTAACTTCTTTTTTGTTTATCAAATTAACCCCACAAGTAGTCAAGAAAATTGTAATTATTATGTTGAGGTATTCTTTCATTTTTATTTTGAAACCCTTTTGCTGACGTTTTTGATGTCAATAAGTTTCAGAACTATACTTGCACGCTGCAGTGTACTGTCTTTTAATTTTTTTCAAATGTTAAATAGTCTGTTCCACCATTCCCACCACTTACGTCAATAAGTTCAATTTTTGTTGAGGATTGAGAAATGAAATCCCAATCGTCATTTAAATCTTCAAAAGAATTAGTTAAGTTGAAATTGATATTAAAGTCTAAATCATCTTGATTATTGTCTTTGCTGTTGCTATCTGTAATACTCCAAGTTCCGTTATAATTATTAGTCCCGCTTTTTGCATTCAAAAGCCCTGAAGCATTAAATGAAAAGTTATAACCTGTAAAATGATTTGTTTCGTCCGTCCCTGAGTCTATGAATTTTACAATTCTCCAAGTACCGCTTTGGGCATTGTTTTGTACTGTAGATTGAATGTTATTGCTTTGATTATCATCACTTTTTTTACAAGAATATGCTACAAAAAGGCATAGTACACAAGCTAAAATTCCAATTTTTTTATTAGTGTTCATGTTAATTAAATTATAATTGACAATGTTTTTTACTGGTTTTACTTTCAAACTGAAAACAGCATTAGAGTTTTATAAACAAATTAAATACTATTTCAAAGATAGCAAAAAATTATTTCTGGGTAAAGTAAATTATTAAAAAAATACCTTTTTAGCGCAGAGACATAGATAACATAGGGAAATCAAGTTTGATTTACAGATTAAATTCCCGATAAGCAAACATCAATTTATCTGTTTTGAGAAGTAGCCTTTTTGCCCAAAGAACAAATATCAATTCATTATTTGATAAACTTTGAGCATATCGCTTTTTTATAAAAATGAAACTAAAAGGTTATTTGAGCACATTTTTTCATTCCCCTAAATAAGGCGCATATTTGAAGCATAAATAAACTTTTATATGCAATACAAGAAAATAGTATAAGAAATAGTTTTTTTGTTTTTCATACACAAACTATTAAATGTTATTTAAAATTATAAGTGATTTTTTTAAAGTTTTACAAGTATTTAAGATAAAAAAGTCGTTTTTTTGATGGTTGATAATTGAATCAACTTGTTTTGTATGAAAATGAATAAAGTTATTTTTCGCATATCGCTTGTGGGGCTTTTTGTAGCGGCTGTTTTAGGGTTAATTCTCAGGTATATGAAGTTTGAGTCGCTCCCTTTTTTGAATTTTAAAAATATAGTTCATACCCACTCTCATATTGCAATGGGTGCTTGGGTTTATCTGGCATTAATTTCAGCTCTATTAACAGCGTTTGTACCAGACACTAAAAGTGCCTTTAAGCCTTATCAAAAAGTTCTTTGGGTTTCTTTGCTTGGTATAGGTGGCATGTTATTGAGTTTTCCCATTCAGGGTTATGCTTTGTATAGCATTACTTTCAGTCAGATATATGTTATTGGAACGTATATGTTAAGTTATCAATTATGGAGCGATGTTAAAGAGAAAACGATAGCGGCAAAATACCTTAAGGCAGCTTTAGTTTTTTTATGCCTTTCGTCTTTAGGGCCGTATGCCATGGGGCCGCTTATGGCTATGAAAATGACGACCACGGTTTGGTATCCCGATGCTATTTATTTTTATCTTCATTTTCAGTATAATGGTTGGTTTATTTTTGCATTAATTGCTTTATTACTCAATCGGCTCGAAAAAGGGATAGTAAAAGCTAATAAACAAAAAAGTTTGGCCGGTTTCCGTTGGATGGTGCTTGGTTGTGTGTTTACACTTTTTGGCTCCTTCTTATGGTCTAATCCGGGTTTGCTATTTAATGTATTTGCTGCCTTCGGGGCTTTAGCACAAATTATAGGTATATTTTTAACCCTTTCGGCTTATGGTATTTTTACTATACCCTTATCCATTACTTTATTTTCTAACAAGCTAAGCCGCTATTTGTTTCGAGTAAGTGCTGTTTCTTTTATAATAAAATGCCTCATGCAACTTATGGGTTCTATACAAGCTGTTGCAACTACCTCTTATACCTACCGCAATTCAATTATTGCTTATTTACATATTGTTATGTTGGGTGTGGTAAGTTTTTTTCTTTTTCACTTTTTTATAGAAAAAAGAATTTTAAAGAATCAAAAAAATGTTTTTTGGGGCTTATTGCTTTTCTCAATTGGCTTTTTCTTATCTGAATTTATGTTGTTCTATCAAGCTTTTAGTGCTTGGAAGAGTTTGGCAGGCATCCCTAATTTTTTTGTATTGTTATTTTGCGTTAGTATATGCTTTCCACTGGGGGCCTTTTTCCTGCTCATTTCTAAGTCAGATAAGCACTAAGTTTATCATAAGTCTCGCGTGTTGCACTTGAAAAAGGTTCTATTTTATTTATTCGGTGTTTAATTTATCTACCGGAGCCATTTGTTGTTTTAGAATATAGCGCTGGTGCATGCGCTCTTTAATTAATTTAATATATTGTTTGGCTTTTTTATTCCCAAATTCTTTGTTGGCTTTTTGTGCCCATTCTAAAGCAATATCAAAATTCCCATTTGTTTCACAAAACACAGCCATGTTGTAACAAGCTTTTCCGGCTATTTTTTTGTCACTGTTTAAGGCTTCTTTTTTCCATATCTCTGCCGCTTCTTGCCAATTTTTATGTTGTGCTTTTAGGGCTGCCTTTTTTAGTTCATCATTGCCTTTATTATAATATTCACGACTTTCGATAACCCATAATGGGGTTATTCTTTTTCCGTAATGCTGTCCGGCTACTATACCGGTTTTAATTAAGGCATCATACTTTGGAGGAAGTGCTGCCAAAGCCTCTGCTTGTGTAAAACCTTGCCCGCTAAAATTAAGATAATCTGTACTTCTAAATTCATCAGCAATATTCTCACTTTTATTATTGTATATACGCCATCCAGCAGTAACATTCATTCTGGAGTCCACTCTAATTCCAGGAACATCTTTATAAGTGTCTTTGCTTACTCTTTTTCGGATGGTAATCGGATTAAATTGAAGGCTGTTGTCAGAGTCAAAAACCTCTAATGAAATTAAGGCATCCAGTCCATTTTGCTGACATACTTCATTTATTTTTGCTCTTGTTAAAGGTTCCGGAAATTGACCTGTTCCACTTCCTTTTAAAGGGGCCATATCTAACTTTACCAAAATAAAACGAGGCGATTGCTTCATTACCTCAATCAAGGCATCAACAGTTGCCTCAGAACCTCTACGGTCAGTTCCTATTCCTTCACCGGTTAATACCCCCTCAATAATATTCCAAGCCTTATTTTGTTTTGTTGGAAAGGTTCTGTTTACAATACCAACTTTCATGATATTATCATTTAGTGTAATTTCAGCCGGTTTAAGTACTTGCACAGAAGTGGTGGAGAGACATGAACTCAGCATAACCATAAGGCCTGCATAGAGAATAGATATTACCACATAATTTTTCATGGCGAAATTTTTTAGAAGCTAATTTTATGTTCCATTACTTTTCGGATATCAATTTTTCAAGAGCAAACATTTCATCACGCAAACGGGCTGCCTCAACAAAATTAAGCTCTTTTGCGGCTGCCTCCATTTGTTTTTTTGTAGCTTGTGCAGCCTTCTTAAGTTGTTCTTTACTCATATACTGTACCACAGGATCAGCAGCAACTCCGGCCTGTTCTTGTTCTGTATAATTATAATCGCCAGCACGAGCATCTCGCTTGTTATTGGATAATATTTGCTCTGTTGATTTCTCAATTGGTTTAGGAGTAACTCCATGTTGGGTATTATATGCAATTTGCTTTTCGCGTCTGCGTTCCGTTTCATCAATCGTTTTTTGCATTGACTGTGTAATGGTGTCAGCATACATGATCACTTTGCCGTTAATATTTCGTGCAGCACGTCCTGCGGTTTGAGTAAGTGAGCGATTCGAGCGTAGAAATCCCTCTTTGTCGGCATCTAAAATAGCCACTAGTGAAACCTCTGGTAAATCAAGCCCTTCGCGAAGTAAGTTAACCCCAATTAATACATCAAAGCGCCCAATTCTTAAATCATGTATAATCTCTACACGCTCTAAGGTTTCCACATCAGAGTGAATATACCGGCATTTTATATTTAGATTTCCCATGAACTTCGTTAACTCTTCAGCCATACGTTTGGTTAAGGTGGTAACCAAAATGCGTTCTCCCGCCTCTATTCGGGCTTGACATTCATCAAGCAAATCATCAACTTGATTAATACTAGGACGTATTTCTATTACCGGATCAAGCAGGCCTGTAGGTCTGATAACTTGTTCTACGACAACACCACCGCTTCTTTCTAATTCAAAATCGGCTGGAGTCGCGCTTACATAAATAGTCTGGTGCATTAAAGATTCAAACTCGTCAAACTGTAAAGGACGATTATCCATAGCCGCAGGCAAACGAAACCCATATTCCACTAAATTAATTTTACGTGAACGATCGCCCCCGTACATCCCTCTAATTTGTGGAATGGTTACATGACTTTCATCAATAACAGTTAAATAATCTTCGGGAAAATAATCAATAAGGCAAAAAGGACGCGTTCCGGGTTTTCGTTTATCAAAATAGCGTGAGTAATTTTCAATTCCACTGCAATAACCAAGTTCTCGCATCATTTCAAGGTCATACGTAACCCTATCTTCTAATCTTTTGGCTTCTAAATGTTTTCCAACTTCTTTAAAATAGTCAATCTGCTTTAACAGGTCTTCTTGTATTTGAAAAATAGCTTGAAGCATATTGTCTTTAGTAGTAACAAATAAATTTGCCGGACTTATTATAGCTTGTTGTAAACGTTCAATTCGTAATCCACTTATGGGGTCAAATGATTCGATAGATTCAATTTCATCACCCCAAAAAACAATCCGAAAACCATAATCATAATAAGCTAAATAAACATCAACAGTATCTCCTTTAACCCTAAATTTACCTCTTACAAAATCGGTTTCGGTACGCGAGTATAAAGAACTTACCAGCAAATGAAGCAACTTGTTTCGGCTTAATACCATACCGGTATGAATACGAATAACGTTTTGGTGATAATCGTCAGGGTTTCCCATACCATAAATACAGGATACGGAAGAAACCACTATAACATCTTGCCTTCCGCTAAGCAGGGTAGAGGCTGTGCTTAAGCGAAGCTTTTCAATTTCATCATTAATGGCTAAATCTTTCTCAATATACGTATTGGTAGTAGGTATAAAAGCCTCGGGCTGATAGTAATCATAATACGAAACAAAATATTCAACTTTATTATGAGGAAAAAACTGCTTAAACTCACTGAAAAGCTGGGCCGCCAAGGTTTTATTATGGCTAAGAATAAGGGTTGGCTTTTGAACCTTTTCAATAACATTAGCAATAGTAAATGTTTTGCCCGATCCGGTTACTCCCAATAATGTTTGATTGGTTACTCCTAATTGTATTCCTTCACTCAACTGTTTAATAGCCTCTGGCTGATCTCCAGTGGGTTTATAATGCGAAACAATTTCAAATTCCATTTTACAAAGTTACGAAAACCATCACAAGATACTCTTGACCAAGCTGTATTTGAATTAGTTGTTTAGTCAAACTTAAGTTTACCCATAGTCTGTAGCTTAATACATATTACTCCTGCTTTGTTAAGAAAGAGACAAAAATGTTATTGAGCTTTTATTTATAGGTTTCTTTTTTGAAGGTAACTTACTTTTTAGAAAGATTACCATCATCTAAAAAAGTATTAATAAACGTGCTGCCCCCCGTTTATAGAGTAATTTGCACCGGTAATAAAATTGGTCCAATCAGAGGCCAAGAATGTTACCAAATGTGCCACTTCATGTGTGCCACCAAGCCGTCCAACAGGAATTTGTGAAACAATTTGCTCTCTCACTTTTTCAGGTACTGCCATAACCATATCTGTAGCAATGTATCCGGGCGAAATGGTGTTTACTGTAATTCCGTATTTTGCCACTTCCATGGCCAGTGTTTTGGTAAAACCGTGCATCCCGGCTTTGGCAGCAGAGTAGTTTGCCTGCCCAAACTGCCCCCGTTGTCCATTAACAGAAGATATATTGATGATTCGTCCAAATTTACGCTCAATCATTCCATTAATAACATGGCGTGTACAGTTAAACACACTCGTTAAGTTGCTTGATATGACTGCATCCCAATCATCTTTACTCATTTTAGAAAGACGGCCGTCACGCGTAATTCCCGCATTGTTTACCAAGGTATCAATTGGTCCAATTTCGGCTTCAATTTTTTTGACCATATTACCTACCGAATCAAAATCAGTAACATCAGCTTCATACAAATCAATATCAAAGTTCTCTGATTTCATTTTTTCTTTCCATGCTTCTGCTTTTTCTTTATTGCGATAATTGGCAATAACATGAAACCCTGCTTTGTGCAATTCCTTACACATAGCCGTACCTAGCCCACCAATAGCACCGGTAACCAGTACAAGCCTGTTGTTTTGTTTATCCATAACCTTATTTATTTAATAGTTAAATATTTTTTACGTTCATTATAGTCGCTTCACCGCTGGTGCAAACCGTACCACTCGATTTCTCGATTATTACAGTTTCAACTATAGCCCTATGCTTTTCTGGAAATATTTCTTTTACGGTAAATACAGCTTCATAATCGGTATCTACATACATGGGTTTTAAGAAGTTCAAAGATTGTTTAAGATAAATTGTCCCATCACCCGGAAACAATGTGCCAAATACCTTGCTGAACAAAGAGGCACCTAACATGCCATGCATAATGGGTACTTTAAACATTGTAGTGGCAGCATAGGCAGCATCAAGGTGTACAGGGTTCTTATCTCCTGTAACTTCAGCAAATTTTATGATATCTTGCTGAGTAAAAGAAAAATGGTGTTTATAAACACTGTTTAAAGTTATCATATAAGTTATAATTTATGAATAATCGGGTTTCAATTTACTAATTAAATTAATCGAGTCAGAAAAATAATATTTTTAATTAACACATTTCTAAAAACAAAATATGGATTTAAGTTAGTATTATAATTTTTGCAAGATGCTACAGTTTTACGATCTAACCTAATATCACTTAAAAAACTTTAAACAGTAAAAGTTAACCTTTATATGTTAAAAACTATTATTTATCTTGTTTTTTTGTATATTTGGATCGGTTAATTTTATAGAATAAATGATTTTAAGCTTATAAATATGAAAAAGATTTACCTTAGAAAAGCTAAAAGGCTCGGTATTATAGTTGTGCTACTAATTTTCAACACAACAGTTTTTGCTGCCAACCGATTCTGGGTAGCAACAACTCCAACAATTTGGAATAGCACCGCAAACTGGAGTGTGAGCTCTGGAGGACCAGGTGGTGCATCAATCCCAGGCAACACCGATATAGCAATTTTCGATAATGCAGCAAATGGAGATTGTAATATTAATGGGAATATTAATATACAGGGTTTACAGATTAATGGCTATCTTGGAACCATTGTACAGGCTGGAAATAATATCACAATAGGGAATGGAGGATTTTCACAAAACTCCGGAACTTTTACGGGAGGAACAAGAGATATAACCATAAACGGAGCCACATTTAACTTATCAGGAGGTACTTTCACCTCAACTCAAGTGAATTTATCTATCGGGGGTTCGCAGCCGGGTACTACCATTTTTACGCACACAGCCGGAACATTCAACAATAATAATGGAGCTGTTATTTTTAACCCAACAGGCAGTACCTGCGGAACACATACTTATGAAGTAGATGTTATTCCAGCTACCGTTTTTTATAGCATTACCGTAAACGCCCCACAATATTGCGGCTATAATGCAGTAGTTACCAGCTCAACCGGTGATGTGCTTGTGGCACAAAATAATTTTACACATACCGATGGTGTTTTTAACGGAGAAGTTAATTTTCAAGGTAATTTAATTATTAGCAGTGGCGCTGATGGCGGATTAGGAATACTCCGCGCCAATGGTACCGGTGCTCAAACCTATTCCGTTGTTTCATCAGCACCACGAACCGCTCAACTTATAATTGATAAAACATCAGGAACTTTCACTCCGGCTATGGGAACCACAGATTTAAGTGTTACCCGGTTTTCATTACTTCAGGGCGACTTTACCGCACCCAGCGGAAGCTTTAAAATAGGAGCTTCACAGCCGGGCAGTACCATTTTTACGCACACATCGGGAACATTCAATAATAATAATGGAACTGTTGTTTTTGACCCCACAGGCAGTACATGCGGAACACATACTTATGAAGTAGATGTTATTCCCGCTACCGTTTTTTATAGTATAACTGTAAATGCCCCACAATACTGTGGCTATAATGCAGTAGTTACCAGCTCAACCGGTGATGTGCTTGTGGCACAGAACGATTTTACACATACTAATGGTGTTTTTAACGGAGAAGTTAATTTTCAAGGTAATTTAATTATTAGTAGTGGCGCTGATGGCGGATTAGGAATACTCCGCGCCAATGGTACCGGTGCGCAAACCTATTCCGTTGTTTCATCAGCACCACGAACCGCTCAACTTATCATAGATAAGACATCAGGAACTTTCACTCCGGCTATGGGAACAACGAATTTAAAGGTTACCAAATTTTCTTTACTTCAAGGTAGTTTTACCGCACCGAGTGGTAATTTTAACGTAGGGGGTTCTCAAGGAACATCAACTATATTTACCCACACTTCAGGAACATATAACCACAATAATGGAACCCTGATTGTTGACCCAACAGGAAGTTCATGTACTACCCATACATTTACCCTTAATGTTATACCTTCAACTGCATTTTTTAATGTTAAAATAAATGCCCCACAATATTGCGGCTATAATGCTGTGGTTACTACTGCCGTTGGTGATACAATTGATGCTACAAATGATTTTACCCATACCGATGGTGTTTTTAATGGGATAGCTCAATTTAAAAGAGATCTTTATGTAGATGCAAGTGCTAATGGAGGTTCTGGAAAAATTATTGCTGATGGAACATCGGCCCAAACATATAATATAGCACTTTCTGCACCACGAACAGTTCATTTAGTAGTAAACAAAACAGCTAATACTTTAAGTCCGGGTTCCGGTACAACCGAATTGTATTTAACTAAATTTAGTTTACTTCAAGGATCATTTATTGCCCCTTCTGGAGATTTTAATATTGGAGGTTCTCAAGGAGCGTCAATTATATTTACGCATACTTCAGGAACATTTAATCATAACAGCGGCACTGTGGTTTTTGCACCTAGTGGTAGTACTTGCACTCCTACAACTTTTATGGTTGATGTTATTCCAGCAACATGGTTTAATTATGTGCGTATTAATGGATTAAATTACTGTGGTTACTATGCCACCCTTACAACAGCAGCCGGTGATACCATAAAAGCAATTGCTGACCTTATTCATAATGATGGGCTATTTAATGGTTTAGCCAGTACACAAAATAATTTAATAGTTAATGCAGGGTCAGATGGGGGTACTGGTAGTTTTATTTTTAACGGGCCTGCTAATCAAACTTATTGGGTTGATGCAGCTGCCCCAAGAAGCCCTAATATTGTAGTTTATAAAGGAGCTGGAAACGTAAGTGCTAATGCTACAACAAACTGGTCTATAAGAGGGTTAAATATTACTCAAGGAAATTTTGAAGCCCCTTCAGGAGATTTAAATTTATTTACTAGCTTTTCAAACTCCGGAGTGTTTACCCATAATAATGCTAATGTTACTTTTAACGGAACTTCTATACAGCCTATCTCAGGCTCTACAATAACCACTTTCTACAATATTAAGGTAAATAATAATGCCAATGTTGGTTTAGCACAAAACGCCATTATAGATAATAATTTGGAATTTATAAATGGAAGATTTGTTTTAAACAGCCGGAGATTATTTTTAGGGCTAAATACAACAATTACCGGTGTAACAGCAAGTCGATACATTCAGGGCAATGGTTTAGCATCGGGCTTAGGGGTTCAAAAAGAATTTGCAGCAGGGACAGCTAATTTTACTTTTCCTGTTGGAACAGCAAGTCGTTATACACCTGTAAACTACGATATTACAGCCAATTCGAGCCCGGGTACAATAAATATACAACCGGTTAATGGAAAACATCCCAATACAACACTAGTACCTAACACACAGTTAAATTTTTATTGGAAAGTTTTAGAAACGGGCTTCTCAGGATTAACGGTTACACATACTTATAATTATATACAAGCTGATGTTACAGGGTCTGAAGCGGCTTATGTAGCAGGAAGATTTTTAACTCCTTTGTGGACCCCATTAGGAGGTATTCCGGGAACAGTTAACACCTCGGCCAATACGATTACTTTAACAGGAGTAAACTATTTAGTGGGTGATTATACAGCGGGTGCCGGTGGAGAGTTTCAGAATACCCCATCTGTTGTTATAACTGCCAGCCCTTTAGGCACTATTTGCTCCGGAACTAATGTAACTTTTACCGCTGTACCTACAAATGGAGGAACAACTCCATCTTATCAATGGCAAGTAAATGGTGTCAATGTGGGCACAAATAGTACTACATACAGCAGCAATGCCTTGGTTGATGATGATGTTGTGACCTGTATTCTAACCAGCAGTTTGGGAGGTGCCTATCCTAATCCGGTTGTTAGTAATCCTATCACTATGTCGGTAACTCCATCTGTTACACCAAGTATTTCGATTAGTGCACTACCCGGTTCAAATGTTTGCCTGGGAACACCCATTACTTTTAATGCATCAATAGCTAACGGGGGAGCCAGTCCATCATACCAATGGAAGAAAAACGGGGTTAATGTTGGAACAAACAGCCCTTCGTACACCTTAGCAACACCTGCAAATGGCGATGTAATTAAATGTATATTAACCAGTAATGCAGCTTGCAGGACAGCAAACACTGCTTCTAGTGCCGATGTTACTATAACGGTAAATCCTACTTCGGCTCCTACTGTAAGTATAACAGCCAATCCTCCAGGCGGTATTTGCGATGGGACTTCGGTAACATTTAATGCTTCAATAACTAATGGAGGCTTATTCCCAACATACCAATGGAAATTAAATGGAGTTAACGTGGGAACAAATTCAAGCTCATATACTAACACCTCTTTGATTAATGGTGATGATATTATTTGCGTGTTAACATCAAGTGAAGCTTGTGCTTTGCCTACCGTTGTAAACAGCAATTTAATTACCATGACAGTAGGTACCCTACTAACTCCTGCAGTAAGTATTAATGCCAGCCCATCTGCAAGTATTTGCAGCGGCACAACGGTTACTTTTACTCCAACCCCAGTTAATGGTGGAGGAAGTCCCACTTACGAATGGTTTATTAATGGAATATCACAAGGCATTAGCAACACTTTGGTGTCATCTACTTTGAGTAATGCTGATGTTATTCATACCGTTATGACGAGTTCATTAGCCTGCGCTTCACCAACTACAGCAACAAGTAACTCCATCAGCATGACTGTTACACCAGTAGTTACACCAAGTATCAGTATTAGTAGTTCACAAACCAATATTTGCACCCTAGGTATGCAGTTTAATAGCTCCATTACAAATGGTGGTGCAACACCTGGATACCAATGGAAACGTAACGGAAATGATATTTCAGGAGCCAACTCAGCCACTTACTCAGGCAACAACCTATTGGATGGTGATATAATTACTTGTGTATTAACATCAAGTGCTTCATGCCCTATTCCAGCATCTGTAACCTCTAATAGTATTACTGTAAACTTTACAGGGCCCGTATCTACCTGGTTGGGGGTAACAAGCGATTGGAGTGCTTCTTCACCGGGTAACTGGGATAATGGAATTCCTGATAATGAAACAACTGCCATCATTCCTTCAGGAACTCCCAATGACCCACAAATTAACGGAGCAGTTTCTTGCTTTAATATCGAAATACAAAATGGGGCAACACTTACAGTAAATTCTGGAAATACGCTAAGTGTTTATGGCAAATTTACAAACAATGGTGATTTTAATGCTGGTGTTGGTAAAGTTGAGTTTTTAGATTGTGCCGGAATTACTGCTCAGGCTCATCAAATAACGAGTACAAATAGCGTTACTACAGAGTTTTATAATTTAGAGTTAAACAGTAGCGTAGGATTAAATTTAAATTATCATGCTCAATTACTGAATACACTTACGCTTACTAATGGGGTATTCACAAATAATGCTCAAAGTTTTATTTTTAAATCAAATTCAACTTCTACAGCCCATATAGCACCGGTTAGCGGTGGTGCTAACTATATTGGAAATATAACTATGGAACGTTACGCTCCTGGAGGCTCGACAGGATGGGCTTTAATTGGGACTAATATACAGGGTGCTACATTATCGCATTGGATTGACGATTTTCCAATGACCGGATTTACCGGGGCTTATCAAGGACCTTCAATGGGGGGCTTTGTTTCAGTTTATACTTATGATGAAACACCGGCAGGTGATATGGATGCTGCAGGCTCTTATGTGGCTGCTACAAATATTACCAATCCTACTACGGTTGGTCAAGGGTTTTGGGTATATTTAGGTGCTTATGGTGCAGGTGGGGCTAACACAACTACTACTCCTGACATTACTTTTAATGTAACCGGACAACCAACAATAGGTAACTTTAACTTTAATCCGAGCTTTACGAATAGTGCTAACTCAGGCGATGGATTTAATTTAATTGCCAACCCGTATCCAAGTGCTATTGATTGGCTATCTGGCTCATGGACAAAAACAAATATTGATGATGCTATATATATGTATCAAGCAGATAATGGGCAATATGCTACATTTATTAACGGTATTGGAACAAACGGTGCTACACGCTATATTGCCTCATCACAAGGATTTTACGTACATGCAAATGCAGCTTCACCTGCTTTAACTATAAGTGAAAATGCTAAAAGTTCAACAAATCCTACTTTCTTTAAAGAGTTTGACCCTAATAATGTGCTACGATTAAAAGTAAGTGGACTTGCCGACAGCTTAAATGATGAAACGGTTATTTATTTATCAGAATCGGCCAGTAAACAATTTGATGGCACACATGATGCCTTTAAGATGTTTAGTAATGACCCGGGTAATCCATCCATCAGCAGCATTTGCAACAGTAAAGATTTATCTATAAACGGATTGCCTTTTAGTGGCTCATCACAAAGCATTCCGGTTCGTGTAACAGTGGGCAGCAATGGAATGTATCAAATAAGCTGGAAAGGCTTAAACAAATTTGAAGCAGGTACTTGCTTGGTTCTTGAAGATTTAAAGACTGGCGAGCAAACCATTATGACCGAAGGTTCAGTATATTACTTTACGGCAACGGTTGGGTTTAAAGATCCACGTTTTGTTATTCATATAACCAGTCCGCTAAAACGTTATATTTCAAATGCATCATGCAGTAACAATAATGACGGTGCTATTTTATTAATTAACCCCGATAATCAAACCCGGAAGGTACAATTATTATCCGATCAGGGTAGGATTATTGAAGATGTTGAAATTAGTCAAAACTACAGCTTCTCACACTTGAAATCTGGTAGTTATTTATTGCGGTTTAGTAACTCAGGAATTTGTGGCGACTTGACACAAGCGGTTAATATTGAAGCACAAACAACAATAGATGCAAAATTTGAATTAGCCTCTGATAAAGTTTCTATAAATGAACCTATTCAGCTACAAGCTTTGAGTTATAAAAACGAAAACTTAATCTGGGATTTGGGTGATGGCACTATTGTAGAAAACCTTGCTCATGTTTCTTACCAATATAAACAAGCAGGCACTTATACTGTTAGTTTAACTAAGCAAAAAGAGAATTGTTCTGAAACAGAAAGTCGTTTGTTGTTTGTTTCAGAAGCAACAGCTAATAGCGGCAGCTCATATATGGATATTCAAACTCGAAATGGAGTTTATTTTGCGGTATTTAATTTTGCTGAAAACACCAAGGCAAGTATCCAAATAGTTAATGCATTAGGACAAATGGTAGCAACTATGCAAGAGTTTGAGGGTAAAAGCGGTACTGTGAAATTGAATTTAGATAATATGGCCGAAGGCGTTTACATCATAACATTACGTAGCAATAATGAAATGGTAACCAAAAGAATTATTAAGTAATAGTTCTTTAAGCGAAAAAAGCTGCACAGAGTACCTGTGCAGCTTTTTTTATATTACCTATTTGAAGGTTTATTTCTGTGCTGACTTTTCTATAGCCGCTATTTTCTTTTTTATACCATCAGTGGTAATTGAGCTTGGTCTTTCTAATGGATGTCCAAGAGCTCTGTCCCAAATTAAGGAGGAAAGAACCCCTAAGGAGCGAGATACCCCAAACAATACTGTATAAAAGTCAAATTCTTTTAATCCATAATGCATCAGCAAAGCACCTGAATGAGCATCAACATTTGGCCAAGGGTTTTTAATTTTTCCTATGGAGCCCAAAATAGGAGGAACTACTTCATAAATAGTTTGTACAATTTCAAGCAAATCATCTTCCCCTTTAGGTTTAATATAGCGTAAATAAAAATCTTGTTGAGCTGTAAAACGTGGATCTGTTTTACGTAACACAGCATGACCGTATCCTGGAATGACCTTTCCTTCTTCAATGGTGCGCTTTACATAATCTGCTATTTGATCTTTTGTAGGTAAGCCACCACCTAATTCTTCACGCATACTCAATATCCAGGCAATTACCTCTTGGTTTGCTAAGCCATGCAGAGGCCCGGCTAAGCCGGTCATTCCTGCTGTAAAAGCTAAATAAGGGTCAGAAAGGGCAGACCCTACCAAATGTGTGGCATGTGCCGATACATTGCCACCTTCATGGTCGGCATGAATGGTTAAGTACAAGCGCATTAATCGTCTGAAATCGATCTGTTCAAAACCTAACATGTGGGCGAAGTTAGCTGCCCAGTCAAGTTTTGGATTCGGTTCAATATGTACATTGTTATGATATACTCTGCGGTAAATGAAGGCTGCAACACGAGGCAATCGTCCAATCAAATTCATAGCATCTTCATAAGTATAATCCCAATAATTCTTTTTGCTGATTCCTTTACGATAAGCGGCAGCAAAAAGCGATTCTGTTTGAAGTGCCGTAATGGCAATACAAAACTGAGTCATGGGGTGCGTATTTAGAGGAAGTTCTTCTAATATATCAAAAACATGTTTGGGAACAATGCTTCTACGTGCCCAATTATTACTGATATTCAATACGTCTTCATAAGTAGGAATTTCTCCGGTAAGCATAAGGTGAAAAATTCCTTCAGGTAGAGGCTCTGTTCCTTTAGGGGCTTTGGGTAGTTTTTCGTGTATTTCAGGAATAGAGTAGCCTCTAAATCGGATACCCTCCTCAGGATCAAGTTTTGAAGTCTCCGTAACCATTCCTATCATTCCTTTCATTCCCTGATATACAGAGGCAACAGTATATTCACCCAGTTTTTTATCGCCATGTTCTTTGATTAATGCTTTTACTTCATCTTTCATAGGAAGCGCTATACTCTTAAACTTCTCTTTTAATGTATCCATAATGCTTATGATTTAATTGATATTATTGTTAATTAAAACTATTGAATAAAACAATTGGTTTTATTTATCTTACGAAGGTAAATATACTAGTTCACAAAGCAAAGAACTGTATATAAAACACTTTTTAGTTTCTTTAACTTTAACGTTGTTTTACATATTTTAGATTGTTACCAGGATATACTGCTGTTGTTCCTAAAGTTTCTTCTATCCTTATTAACTGATTGTATTTTGCAACTCTGTCAGTACGTGATGCAGAACCTGTTTTTATTTGGCCGGTATTTAATGCTACAGCCAAATCGGCAATGGTTGTATCTTCAGTTTCCCCACTACGATGACTCATTACAGCCGTATAACCATTGTTATTAGCCAAACTTACAGCATTTACTGTTTCCGTTAAGGTGCCAATTTGATTCACTTTTACTAATATGGAGTTAGCAACTTTGTTTTCAATACCCTGTTGCAAACGTTTTACATTGGTTACAAATAAATCATCACCTACAAGCTGTATTTTATGGCCCATTTTTTCGGTCATTTGTTTCCACCCGCTCCAGTCATCTTCAGCTAATCCATCTTCAATAGATATAATAGGGTACTTCTTACACCAATCAAACCAATAGTTTACCATGTCTGAAGAACTTAATTTATCACCACTTGATTTATGAAAATGATATACTTTTTCATCAGCTTTATAGAACTCAGATGCAGCGGCATCCATAGCTATAAAAACATCAACACCTGGTTTGTAGCCTGCTTTTTCAATAGATTGCAAAACCACTTCTATAGCTTCTTCATTAGATTTTATATTAGGGGCAAAACCTCCTTCGTCACCTACATTAGTAGAATAATTTTTACTCTTAAGAACACTTTTTAAGTGATGAAATATTTCAACTCCCATCCTGAGTCCTTCGCTGAAAGAGCTTGCTCCTGTTGGCATTATCATAAATTCTTGAAAGTCAATACTGTTGTCGGCATGTGAACCCCCATTCAAAATGTTCATCATAGGAACCGGTAAAGTGTGGGCATTAAAGCCTCCCAAATAACGAAATAAGGTTTGTCCTGATTCTTGCGCTGCAGCCTTGGCAACGGCCATTGAAACACCTAAAATGGCATTTGCTCCTAAATTAGCTTTGTTTTCAAAGCCATCAAGAGCAATCATTTTATTATCAATTAAATTTTGATCAAAAATATACTGCCCGGTAAGTTCTTCGCGAATAGTGGTGTTTACATGATGTACGGCCTTAAGAACTCCTTTTCCTAAAAAGGCATTCTTATCTCCATCGCGCAACTCTACGGCTTCGTGAGTTCCTGTGCTTGCCCCCGATGGAACTGCTGCACGCCCAATAGCTCCGGTATCAGTAATAACATCTACTTCAACGGTTGGATTGCCTCTTGAATCTAAAATTTGTCTGGCTGAAATACTACTAATGAATCCCATATTTTTATAGTTTTTTTAAATAAATACGGTTCAAAATTATTGAATTCTGCTTAAATTACAGCCTAATGTAAATAATTATCATTAATAATGTTTATAAGTTACCTTTGCCTATTAGAAACGAATAGCTTATATGGAAAGTACACGACAATTAAAGGTTGCCCGCTTACTGCAAAAAGAAATGGGAGAAATGTTTCAGCGCGAATTAAGTCATCAGCTTTTTGGTGCTTTTATTGCTGTAACAAAAATAAGAATTAGCCCTGATTTGTCTCATGCAAAAGCGTATCTGAGTATTTTTGGGAATAGCAACAAAATACTGGTTATGGATAAAATTAAAGAAATTTCTAAAGAAATAAGAGGCAAAATGGGAGGCCGCATAGGCAAACAGCTTCGAATTGTGCCTACATTTGAATTTTTTCTTGATGACAGTGCTGAGTATGCTGCTCATATTGAGGAATTACTGAAAAAAAGTAACTCTCAGAAATAATTTCACTATTTGGGAGACAATACTATATATGGTATTAAAATCTCTTCCATACTGATACCGCCATGCTGAAATGTGTTTTTATAATAATTCACAAACTGAGCATAATTGTTGGGGTAAACAAAGTACTTATCTTCCTTGGCAAAAACATAACTTGTACTCACATTGTTTTTGGGTAAAAAAGCATCAGCAGGGTTTCGCACTTCAAATACATCTTTTTTGTTATAGTCCAGGCTTTTTCCTTGTTTGTAACGTAAGTTTGAATTAACATTACGGTCGCCTATAATTTTAGAAGGTTCTTTAACCTGTACTGTTCCGTGATCGGTAGTAATTATCACTCTTCCCTTTTTTTCGGCTATTATTTTCAGGGCTTCAAACAAAGGCGAATGTTCAAACCAGGATACCGTTAAAGAGCGATAAGCCGGTTCTTCATCTGCCAGCTCACGTATAACATCCATTTCAGTACGGGCATGGCTGAGCATATCTACAAAATTATAAACTATAACATTTAGTTTATATTGCATCATATTGGCAATGCTATCAGGAAGTTTCTTCCCGGCAGTTATATGCGTTACTTTAGTGTATGAGAATTTAATATTTTTTCCTACTCTTTTTAACTGTTCAGCAAGCAGTTCTTCTTCGTGCATATTCTTTCCTCCCTCATCATCATCATTTAACCATAAACGCGGAAAAAGTTTTTCAATTTGTGAAGGCATTAATCCCGCAAAAAGAGCATTTCGTGCATACTGTGTAGCCGTTGGTAAAATGGAGTAATACAACTCTTCGTTATCCAACTTAAAGTACTCGCTCAATAAGGGTTGAATGGCTTTCCATTGATCGAAACGCAGATTATCAATTACGACTAAAAACAGGGGGCTGGGCTCTGTTAAACTGGGAATAATCTTTTTATTAATAAGGGTATGCGATAATACAGGAGTTTCTTTTGATGTTCCGTTAACCCATGATAAATAATTTTTTTCAATGAATTTACAGAATTGAGAATTAGCCTCACGTTTTTGCATATTCAGTACTTCAACCATACCATTATCACGAAGTTTCTCTAACTCCAGCTCCCAAAAAACCAATTTACGATGCACTTCGCACCACTCTGCAAAAGACAGGTTATCACTTAGTTGCATACTAATATTTCGGAAATCTTGTTGGTAAGCAGAATTGGTTTTCTCGCTAATAAGTCTCTTTTTATCTAGGTTTTTTTTTATAGAAAGGAGTAACTGGTTGGGGTTTACGGGCTTTATCAGATAATCGGCAATTTTGGAGCCTATGGCATCTTCCATTATACTCTCTTCTTCGCTTTTTGTAACCATGACCACCGGAATATCTGCATGCAAATTTTTAATTTTTGAAAGTGTTTCCAATCCACTTAATCCGGGCATATTTTCATCAAGAAAAATCAAATCATACTTTAGTTTTTGAAGCATATCTATAGCATCATTTCCGCTATTAGCAGTGCTTACCTTGTAGCCTTTTTCTTCTAAGAATAAAACGTGCGGTTTTAGCAAATCTATTTCATCATCTGCCCATAAAATATTAATATTATCCATAACAACCAGTTTATTTGTTTTTATACTTAACGCAATATTAGCAGTGTTTGCTGCATTTGTTTCCGTTAATTAAAGTTAACTATTATTTCAATGCTTTTATGAAAATATAAGAACTCTTTGTAGTTTCTTTGCAGCCTAAAAAAAATTATTATGTCGTTAAACCTGAGAGAAATACTAACCGTAACTATGATTTTATTTGCGGTTATAGATATTATTGGGTCTATTCCGGTAGTTATAGAAGTACGCAGAAAAGTGGGTCATATCCATTCTGAAAAGGCAACACTAGTTTCGTTTATTTTAATGATGTTGTTTTTGTTTGTAGGTGATTCTATATTGGATCTGATAGGGATAGACGTAGGTTCATTTGCTATAGCCGGAGCTTTGATTCTTTTTTTTATTGCTTTAGAAATGATTACCGGGATTAAAATATACAAAGACAGTCAGTCTAAAACGGCTTCTATTGTGCCTATTGCTTTCCCATTAATTGCCGGAGCGGGAACCATGACTACTTTACTTTCGTTGAAAGCAGCTTATGCTATTCAAAATATATTGATGGGGATTTTGCTTAATGTTGCTTTAGTGTACTTGGTACTTAAGAACACCTTACGAATTGAAAAAATGTTGGGGCCAGGTGGTATAGATATTGTTCGTAAGGTTTTTGGTGTAATTTTGTTGGCTATTGCTGTTAAGTTATTCAGAACTAATGTAAGCTCCGGCATTCCACTCGCTTATTAGAAAAATTGAACGAAGTAATTATATATACTGACGGAGCTGCAACCGGAAACCCGGGACCCGGGGGCTATGGTGTGGTGCTGTTAAATAAGTTACACAGAAAAGAACTGAGTGCGGGTTTTAGACTAACCACTAATAATAGAATGGAGCTATTAGCCGTAATAATTGGGCTTGAGGCCTTAAAAAGGCCAGGCATTCAAGTAACAGTTTACTCAGATTCCAAGTATGTTGTAGATTCTGTAGAAAAGGGATGGGTTTTTGGATGGGAAAAAAAGGGTTTTGCTAAAAAGAAAAATCCTGATTTATGGAAAAGGTTTCTTCAAGTGTATCGCCAGCATAAAGTAAAATTTACATGGGTTAAAGGCCATGCTAATAATGTGGAGAATGAACGCTGCGACCAGTTAGCAGTAATCGCTTCAATGGGAAAAAATTTAGCTCCAGATGTGTACTACGAAAATATGAAAAGCTCTCAAGATTTATTTGAATAAGGAACTACTTGCCCAAAAGAACTTGTAATTTTTTATAAGCCAATTGATTTTCGGGGAGGTATATACTTTCCATTACTTTTTTCTTTTCTCTTTTGGTTAAATGCCAGCTTAACGAAATATTGTCTGGTTTTTCGTTTCGTAATTCAAAATCTACTACATCTATTTTCCCATCAAACCAGAGGCTGGCATAATTAAGTAATTCATTTTGATTTAAATCCTGAACGGCAAATAGATTATCATACAAACTTTGTGCAGGAGCTGTTATACTTTGTATGAGCGTTGGATTCCCTTTTGATTCTTCTTGTTTTTGCTTTCTCCTGTCACGAATTTGTACAATAACAACACCACTCGTGTTGGTGCTTATCCAATTTCGAAATGTGTAAATAAATTTAAGGGTACTTTCTACTCCATAGTTATCACGCCCCCCGGCATCAACTACATCAATAATTGGATCGCTTGGAAGACTAACCACCGGAGTTACAAACGGAAAAGTGGCACTCATTCGAATGGCACTGGTAAATAAAAGACTGTCAGCTTCCTGATCTTTAAAAAATCTGCGAAATTCAATACCTTCAGATAGGTTAAATTTATGGATATTTTCTGTAGCATTGTTTTGCACCATATAGGAAATATGCTGGCTGGAAATAAAGAGTTTTTTCCCGTCATTAATAATACTAGGGGTAAATATCATCATAGGAATAATGCCTTTTTTTTCGGGAATTTCATAATCTAATAGCTTTTTATCTAAAATATAACCAGTGTTCTGATTCATTTTTGATTCCAAGGCATAAGCTCTATCTTTTTTGTAGCTGTTATTTCCTATTTTAACATTGGATACGCGTAAAAACATATCGTTTACGGCCATCGAGAAAACAACAGGGTTAAGGATATCTTTTGAGATATTATCTTGGTAAGAGGTCCGGTAAAGCGTGCGTATCTTATTATTGTATTTTCGTAAAGCCAGCTCTCTGAAATAGGCAGCACCGTACATGCCACCTGAGGCTCCTGTTATAAGTTGGGTGTGTTTAAACAATTCTCCGTTTAAGATACTATCAGAATACTGCAGCGAATAAAAAGTCCATAAAGCTGCACGAAGTCCACCACCACTTGCACAAATAAATACAATTTTGGGTTTCTTTTTAAGCTCAATACTGTTCTCGGTATTTTTGAGACGCCAGTTATTCAGAATTTCTATCGTTTTATTTACGTCTTCATCAAATTGCTTTTTATTCTTTTCAAATTTTTGAAGCTCTTGTCTGGTATATCGTGCTTTTGAAGTATTGTAGTTTAGACCGTATGCACCATCCGACACATAAAAAAATTGCCAAGCAAAAATTATATTAATAATAAGCAGCAGCAAAAAGAATATTGTAGTACTCCAACCCCGCAACCAATTGTACACGGCACTATTCATCATTAAATACATGGTAAACAAGAGCAGAATACTTGCTCCTGCCGGAATCTCAAAATAGGAATTATCTCTAAAAAAGCCTAAAATCAACAAACTACTAATAACCAGTATTTCAAAAAAGGCTGCATTGGTTTGATTTTGCCTGAAAACATTAAAAAGCATCTCTTTATCATAGTGATGAAAATCACGTGCTTTTCTTATTTTAAAAGGAGAAGCCATATACGTTTCAACATACCAATCGCGCTGGCTCTTATCAATATTTCGCCAGTCCATATTTTTCTTTAGTGCTACCCTGCTGGTTTTGTATTTGGCTTTATTTTCTTCATGTTCATCAACTCTTATTCCAAACATTTTAAATAAGTCGGTATTCGTCTTAAAGAAATAGCTAATGGAAATAAAGAGAAAAAGAAAAATACCGAGTAAGAAACCAATTATTTCTACCAAAGTTTGTGAGACGGTTAGAAACTGATGCTTAATTTGGAAATTATATATTTGAACACAATAAACCCCAACAAAGCCAGCCGGTATAAAAAAATTATTCAAACAATATTTTAAAAAAGGATTTGCTGTGGTGGCTAAAAAAGGGAAGCGAAAGGCATTCATTATATAGCTGGATATATTAAAAGCCATAATGAAGCCACCCACCGCCACACCGATAATAAGATACGACCAAAAATTAACTTTATTCAGATATTCTGGATTCAGAAATAAATACGGAATCCCATATTTAGGTGCAATTTTTCGTAAAATAAATCCAAATAAAATCAGCCAGTAAAAGAGCATCATCTGATTCTTTTTCAGATGTACCAAAAATAACTGTACCGGAAAGAAATAAAAAACTCTGCGAAGTTTTTCAGAACGGTCTATTTCTCGTTTTAATCGTTTCAAAAAGTTTTTTTTAAATAGCGACAAAATAAGTAAACAGCCTCAATTCTACAAACTAAAAATTAGAATAATAAAAAGTATTATAAACCTCCTTTTATTAATATCTTTTATACTTTATAAAAACGTATTACAAAATGGTGTAAGAAGGGAAAGGCAGCATACAACTTGTTTTATTTCCTTTTTTATATCTTTGAAAGTATAATGACAACTCATACATAAGCTGCCTAAACTAGTATCACATGGAAAACAAGATTACTTTTCAGTTTATTAGCGAACCCGGTGATGTAAATTTTGGAGGGAAAGTGCATGGTGGTGCTGTTATGAAATGGATAGACCAAACAGCATACACTTGTGCTTCAGCATGGGCTCAGGGCTATTGTGTTACTATTTATGCCGGAGGTATTCGTTTTTATAAACCCATTTTAATAGGAAGCCTCGTAAAGGTAATGGCTAAAGTAATATACACGGGTAATACGAGTATTCATATTGCAGTTGATGTGTATTCACGAAAAATATCAGAGTTTGAATTTAGCAAAACAACGCATTGTGTTATTGTCTTTGTTTCAGTTGATGAAGAAGGAACCCCTAAGCCCGTAAAAAAATGGGAACCCATGACAGAAAAAGATAAACATCTGGAGCAGTACGCCCTCAAATTAATTCAACTGCGTAAAAGTATTGAAACTGAAATGCAACCTCATTTAAAAGATTACTTATAAAAAAATGCAATTTTATTAGAAATGGGCTTTGCAAGGAGTTAAAAATTGAAATCTGAATAGAAACAAATTATGCTTTTTAACTCAACCGACTTTGCTGTTTTTTTACCTGTTGTTTTTATTCTTTATTGGGCTGCATCACCCCAAAAATTGAAACTCCAAAATTTAATTCTTTTACTGGCCAGCTATTTCTTTTATGCTTGCTGGGACTGGCGATTCCTATTTTTACTTCTATTCTCAACTACCTTAGATTATTTTACCGGGATTAAAATAGGTGAAAGCAACAACAGTTCAAATAGAAAATTCTGGCTCCTGTTAAGTATTACCATTAATTTGGGCTTATTGGGCTTTTTTAAATATTATAATTTTTTTGTTGATTCATTTGCAACTTTTCTTGCCCTTTTAGGACTAAAAGCGAATACCTATACATTACGAATTATTTTACCTGTTGGGATTTCATTCTACACGTTTCATGGCCTATCGTATATACTGGATATTTATAACAAAAAAATTAAAGCAGAATATCAATTTACAGACTATGCCGTTTTTGTTAGCTTCTTTCCGCTGCTTGTTGCTGGTCCTATTGAACGAGCTACACACTTGCTGCCACAAATTAAACAAAACCGAAGTTTTACACATACAACTGTGGTTGATGGCTTACGGCAAATATTGTGGGGCTTATTTAAGAAAATTGTAATTGCAGACAATTGCGCTACCATTTCTAATGAAATTTTTAATAACTCAACCCAATACTCGGGCAGTACACTGGCATTGGGAGCATTCTTTTTTGCTGTTCAAATTTATGGCGATTTTTCAGGATATTCAGATATAGCAATAGGTACAGCGCGATTGTTTGGAATTAACTTGTTAAGAAATTTTGCATTCCCTTACTTTTCGAGAGATATTGCTGAGTTTTGGAGACGCTGGCATATTTCATTATCTAGTTGGTTTCGAGATTATCTATACATCCCTTTGGGAGGCAGTAGAGGTTCTGTTGGGGAAAGTATTCTCAACACTTTTCTTATTTTTATAATTAGTGGTTTTTGGCATGGTGCCAACTGGACTTTTATTTTTTGGGGGGCATTACATGCAGTTTATTTTTTACCTCTTTTGTTACGCCAAAAAAACAGGATTTATTTAAATACTATAGCAGAAGGTAAATTGTGGCCCTCACTTAAAGAATCATGGAATATGGCAACTACTTTCTGTTTAACAACAGTAGCTTGGATTTTCTTTAGGTCGGAGCGTGTTTCACAAGCTATTGATTACTGCAAGCGTTTATTTTTAGGCCTGCTTAATAAAGCATCTTATGCTGAGAGTTATAATTTTTTATATTGGCGAAGTGATTTTTATCTCTTACTTGTTATTGCCTTATTTTTTGCCGTGGAATGGATTGGAAGAGAGCAACAACATGCTTTGCAAAAAATTGGCTTAAAATGGCCACAACCGATGCGCTATGCTCTGTATTATATACTAATTGTAATGTTATTTTATTATGGCGGTAAACCCGAACAGTTTATTTACTTTCAATTTTAGATGATGAAAAGTTTTATAAACAGTTTATTGCGTTTTTCATTAGCCGGAATTTTGTTTTTGGCAATTTCCGGTATTCTTTATTTCAATTATGATCCTTTTAAAGTTTTGTATAAATATGATTCTTATATTGAAACAAATGTGCCACTTAACAGAGGTTTTATAAGTACAATGACGTATATAAAAAATAAACAAAATTACGATTACAACTCTTTTATATTTGGAAACTCGCGAGCTCTAGTTTATCGCATTTCCGATTGGAAAAAAGTTTTACCTAATTCAACTGTTTGTTTTCATTTTGATGCTTTTAACGAGTCGTTATTAGGGATAGAGAAAAAGCTTGACTATATCGTGAAAAGTGGTCATAAAATAGACCATGCTCTTTTTATTATAGATTACTTTGCCCTAAGTCAAACCCAACTACCCACCGGGCATCTATTTGTTATGCCACCTGAGTTACTTGATAATGCTAATTTTTTTGAATTCCACAAAACGTTCTTCCTTGCCTTTATAAATCCTAAATTTCTTTATGCTTATTTTAACTATAAACTATCTGGAAAACCTAGTTCGAATATGCAAAAGAATGTTTTATTTGAAAATTTACCCCAAAGTTATGATGTAATAAGTAATGAGCTAAATTTTGATAGTCTTGAAAACACTATTCATAAGAATGAGACAGATTATTATTTAAGGCGACAGCATTCAATATTTTACAAACAAGATACTACCATTCAAAAATATTATCCTCAAAGTATTTTTAAGCAACAACAAATAATATTGACCCATATAGCTCAAATACTTAGAAATAATCATACTCATTTTAAAGTTATCATCAATCCTTTATACGATCAAATTAAACTAAATGCATTGGATAAAGATTATTTGTGCACACTTTTTGGGACTGAAAATGTTTTTGACTTTTCGGGAATCAACAGCATTACTAAAAACTATAAGAATTACTACGAGCCATCGCATTACAGACCCCTTGTTGCTAAGGTTATAATCGATTCAATTTACCAACCTAAAACTTTAGTACCTTAATATTTATATTAAAGTTGCACTATTAAAGCGGATAAATTTATTCTAAATCTAATTTTTACTGATTTTTGGCTTTTGTTTAAGTATGGATTAGAAGTTTTAAAAGGAACTTTGTTTTCTTGTTATTTTAACAAATTACTTTCAGCTCCCAATTATTATTTCGAAATTTACCAATAAAACAATATATATCATGAAACGAAAACTGAAACCTGAAAGCCTTATGATGTCTTATGGTTACAAGCCTGAACTGTCTGAAGGGGCAGTTAAAAGTCCCATTTTTCAAACATCTACTTTTGTTTTTAAAAGTGCCGAAGAAGGAAAGGCTTTTTTTGAAGTAGCTTATGGTCATCGCCCCAAGAGGCATGATGAAGAAATAGGATTAATTTACAGTAGAATAAACAATCCTGACTTGGAGATACTGGAGAATCGTCTTACCCTATGGGATGAGGCAGAAGCTTGTGCTGTTTTTGAAAGCGGAATGTCGGCTATAAGTACTGTGTTACTTGAATTCTTAAAACCGGGCGACTTACTTTTAATCAGCTCTCCATTATACGGAGGAACCGATTACTTTATAAAAAAAATACTGACCAAATTCGGGATAGAAGTGGCTGAATTTAAAGTAGGGCAAAGTATGGAAGAAATTATTAGCATTGTGGAATCTACCGGAAAAGCTGAAAAATTGGCTCTTATATATATTGAAACTCCAGCTAACCCTACTAATGATTTGATTGACATAGAAGGAAGTAAAAAAATAGCGCTTCATTTTTCAACCCCTCAAAAAAGAATATACTTAGCTGTTGATAATACGTATATGGGGCCTCTTTGGCAACACCCTTTAAAACACGGAGCTGATTTAGTTTTATACTCAGCTACAAAATATATTGGCGGACATAGCGATGTAATTGCCGGGGCTTGCTTAGGGGCTGCCAATCTGATACAACGTGTAAAAACGCTACGTACATTCTTAGGCAATATGGCTGGTCCATGGACCGGTTGGTTGCTTTTAAGAAGTTTAGAAACACTTAAGGCCAGAATGGACATTCAGGCACATAATGCGGCACTAGTTGCTCAATTTTTAAACAAGCACCCCTTAATTGAAAAGGTTTATTATATAGGAAACATTACTGAAGACAATGCTGCGCAATACGCAATCAAAAAAAAGCAATGTTTAACTAACGGAGCTATGATTTCATTTGATGTAAAGGGAGGTGAGAAAGAGGCCTTTCAGTTCTTGAATGCTTTACGCCTTATTAAACTGGCTGTTAGCCTAGGAAGTACAGAAAGCCTTGCAGAGCACCCGGCTACGATGACCCATGTTGATGTGGATTACAAGCTAAAACAGGAATTGTCTATTACCGAAAAAATGATTCGCTTGTCTGTTGGGGTTGAAAATAGTGATGATATTATTGATGACATTCAACAGGCTTTGGAAACAATAAAAAAGTAATCTTCATTAGCTTTTCAAGTTCTTATACTTACAAATTCTTTTCTTATTTTAATTGAAAACGAATGTAGGTTATGTTAAAGCCCATAGCTGAAAATTTTTTCTCATAATGCGTTTTGATATTTACCAGCAGTTCGTGATGCTCCCCTAAAAAACAATTAGGCTCTTGGTACAAATTAGGTGTGCTTAGCAGCAGGCAATGCCCATACTGCTGTATGACGTCTAAAGTAAACGTATATAAAGGCTGGCTATCTGTTTTTAGATGAAGAATTCCACTAGGTTTAATAATTTCTCGATAGCGATTTAAGAAGGATATTTCAGTAAGTCTTTTTTTTGCCCGTTTTTCTTCAGGTTGCGGATCTGGAAATGTAATCCAAATTTCATCTATTTCGTGGGGAGCAAAAGCAGTTGTAATATTTTCAATTCGTGTTCTTAGAAAGGCAACATTACTTAGCGATTGTTCTAGAGCTTTTTTAGCCCCTGTCCAAAGACGGTTCCCTTTTAAATCTACACCAATAAAATTTTTGTTCGGGAAAGCTTGTGCCATAGCTGTGGTGTATTCTCCTTTGCCACAGCCAAGTTCCAGCACTATTGGGTTTTCGTTTTTAAAGTGCTTTTTCCCCCATTGTCCTTTTAGTTTAAAATCGGGAACATGATATTGAGTTTGGACATGATGATATACATTGGAAAATGTATTGAGTTCTGCAAATTGTTTTAATTTATGTTTAGCCAATTTTTTTTACTTAAAATGATCACAAATCTCTGTAATGTTTTTAATTTGTGAAATCAAATTGTAAGAAAATTAAGACTAAGAACGTATTATTAAGTCCTCTAAACTGGGGAAAGGGACATGCAGCAAGGCTATTACCTATAGCATTTCAGCTATATGCACAGGGTTATCATGTTGTTATTTGTGCTTATGGTGAGGCGCTTGAACTCATGCAAAAAGAGTTTCCTAATGGCGATTATGTAGAAGATATTCCGTTTTCGGTAAAATATGCAACCACACGCCCAAGAAATATGCTTACACTCTTAGGGCAGTTGCCCGCTATGTTTCTGCAAGTTTATAGGGAACATCAGCTACTCCAGAAACTCGAACAAAAATATGCTTTTGAGTATATTATTTCAGACAACAGGTATGGTATGTATCATGCAAATGTAAAAAGCATTTTTATAGGACATCAATTAAGTATAAAAGTTCCGTTTGGAGGTTTTTTTTTGAATGCAATTAACCGCTTATTGATAAATCAATTTGATGCCTGCTGGGTTCCTGATTATGCTGCAATAGAACATTCATTAGCCGGAGAATTAAGCCAATACTCCAAAATTAAAAAAAAGGTATTTATTGGGCCCCTTAGCCGGGCTTTACCACTTACTCAAAATATTAAAGATAATGCACCGGTGCTGTATTTACTATCGGGTGTAGAACCTCAGCGCAGTATTTTTGAAGAATTAATAGTTCAGAAAATGAGAACACAAAAACATGCTGCTATATTAGTTCGAGGAACCAATAAACCTAAGCAGGAGGTAGAAGATGGGTTGTTTTTAAGGGTTTATGATTATTGTACTATAAAGCAATTACAAGAGCTTGTAACACAATGCCAATATATTGTCGCACGTAGTGGCTATAGTACTATTATGGATTTAGTTATTTGGAGAAAGGAGGCTGTTTTAATTCCAACACCCGGACAATTTGAACAAGAGTATTTGGCAAGCTACCTGCTGCATAAAAAATGGTTTTACAGCTTAACGCAGGAAACATTTATGCAGCTTAACCCCACAAAACCAATTTTATATAAATGCCCTGAGTTGCCCATTGTGAAGCAAAATTATGATGAACTCCTGAGAGGTGTCAAAAATAATCGTAACACATACCAAAATCCTACTGTATAATCAAAGTAAAGCAAGATTTTATACTTTTGCTTCCACCTTCTTTATTAATATAAAATCTACTTGTTTGCGAACTAAATCAGTTCGCTTTATTTTAATCAGAACTTTGTCACCAAGTTGGTAAAATTTGCGTGAATTACGTCCATGAAAACAAAAGTTATCTTCATCAAAAATATAAATATCATCGGTCATGTCTTTTACTCTAACAAGGCCTTCGCAGTGGTTTTCAATAATTTCAACGTACAAGCCCCATTCAGTAACACCAGTTATAATACCCTCAAAATTTTGCCCTACTTTATCTAACAGAAATTCAACTTGCTTATATTTAATTGATGCTCTTTCGGCTTCAGCAGCCAGTCTTTCCATGTCTGAAGCATGTTTACACAACTCTTCCAGATGATCGTATTGCAATAAATCTCTAGCATCCTTGGGTTTTTGCTTCCCTTGATCTAAAGCCAAATAATAATTTAAAAGGCGATGAGCCATAATATCCGGATATCGTCTAATGGGCGATGTAAAATGGGTGTAATAATCAAAAGCTAAACCATAATGCCCTACATTATCTGCGCTATATACTGCTTTAGCCATAGTTCGAATAGCTAGTTGTTCTATCATTCCGGCTTCTCTTTTTCCGGCTACATTGCTTAGCAGTTTATTCATACTTTTTGCAGTTTGCATCTTACTGCCTGTTTTCAAACTATAACCAAAGCGACTAACAAATCCTGCAAAATCATTAAGTTTATCGGGGTCGGGGTTATCATGTATGCGAAATACCATAACCCTTTTTGATGAGTCATGTTGATTCCCTTTTTCCTCTTTTTTAGGCTTTGCACAATATTCGGCTACTTTTCGATTGGCCAGCAGCATAAAATCTTCAATCAGTTTATTCGTATCCTTTGCTACTTTAAAGTACACTCCGGTTGGTTTTCCATTTTCATCTAAAGTAAATTTTACTTCTGATTTTTCAAAAGCTATGGAACCCTCTTTAAAGCGTTTGTCGCGTAACTTTCTAGCTAAGGTGTTTAATGTTTTTAACTCTTCACAGTAATCGCCTACTTCTGTATCTAAAATTGTTTGGGCTTCTTCATAACTAAATCGTCTGTTGCTTTTTATAACGGTTCTACCAAACCATTGTGAGAGAATATCAGCATTCTCATCCATTTGAAATACCGCACTAAAACAAAGTTTCTCTTCGTTGGGTCTTAACGAGCAAGCAAAATTGCTTAACACTTCGGGCAACATGGGCACACAGCGGTCAACCAAATAAACCGAAGTTCCTCTATTCAGGGCTTCATCGTCTAATATACTGCCGGGTTGCACATAATGAGCTACATCAGCAATATGAACGCCAATTTCCCAGGTTCCATCAAGCATTCTATCTATGGAAAGTGCATCATCAAAATCTTTGGCATCAACGGGGTCAATAGTAAATGTTGTTTTCGCTCTAAAATCTCTTCTGTTTTGTAACTCATCGGCACTTATTTCAACAGCTATTTTTTTAGCTTCTTCTTCAACTTCTTGTGGAAAATCAACAGGTAAGCCATATTCAGCCATAATGGCATTCATCTCTGTATTGTTGTCGCCCGGCTTGCCTAAAACACGAACGATCTCGCCCTCGGGGTTTTTGCCATTTTCACTCCATAAGGTAATTTTAGCTATTGCTTTCTCGCCATGTTTTGCCCCGTTAAGCTTAGCCAATGGTATAAAAATATCAGGTACATTTTTTTGATTGGGATTAACCAAGAAAGCAAATTTTGGCGCTATTTCTACCAGACCTACAAATTCCTCTTTGCTACGCTTAATAATTTGAACTACCTCACCTTCGGGCCTGCGACTACGACTCGGATAGACCGTTACTTTAACAAGATCATTCTGAAAGGCTCCTCTTATATTTTGTGGCGCAATAAAAATATCTTTTTCACTATCTTCACAAATCACATAGGCGCTGCCGTTATTCGTCATTTCAATACGACCACTTAAATACTTTTCAACTTGTTTTAATTTGTATTTTCCTCTTTCAGTTTCTACCAAGTAGTCTTGATTTTTAAGCTCCATAAGCAAATGACTAATAACAATTCGTTCTGCCTCGCTGTTAACTCCTATTTCTGCAGCTACCTGTTTGTAATTGTATTCTTTACGTGAATTATGATTAAAAACGGCCGTAATGTCTTTTAATAGAAGGCCTTTGTTTTTTTGTTTCTTTTGTTTTTTCGGAAATTTCATTCAACTATTTTAGTTAAACAAAGGTAACAATTACACAATGTTAAGTAGTTTATCTCATTATTAAGTTATGGTTAAGGCTTTGATTTTTATCTAAGATAATTGATAAAAGCACATCAAAATGAGTACATAAGAGCTGTTAATTATTGCCAAATAGAAGTGCATTTTTAAGAACATATATTATTAAAAAACGCCTCTTTTTTATTTTTATAAATTTTATAAAATAATGATATACAAATGATTATCTATTTGTTATAAAATAAATGATTTGTAAAATTGAAGTTCATTCCAATGGTCAGGAATGTTATTTTAAAACTTATATTAAGATAAATTTGTCTGAAATAATAAATCTTCCTACTTTCGTTGCGCCAAATTGAAAATATGTTTTCAAAATCATGCGAATACGGTCTTAAAGCAGTTATCTATATTGCTTCACAATCTTTAGAAGGGAAACGTATAAAAATTGATGATATAGCAGAAAAAGCAGGATCACCACGTGCCTTTACAGCCAAGATTTTAGGCACACTTACCAAATTCAATATCATTAATTCTTTAAAAGGCCCTTATGGTGGCTTTGATATTGAAATAAAAAGAATGAAAGAAATTAAAATTAGTGAAATTGTTTTTGCTATTGATGGAGATTCTATTTACAATGGTTGTGCCTTGGGACTAACGGAATGTAATGCACAAGAACCCTGCCCTATGCATGAAAATTTTGTACAGATTAGAGAAGAGTTAAAAAAGATGTTGGAGACAACTACCATTTTTGAGTTGGCCACAAAATTTAATTCAGGAGAATCAATATTAGTAAGAAAAGACAGAATTGCTTCATAGTAAAAAAATAGAATAGCATACCTAATTGTTTAAAGAGATGAACACAGAAGATTTTACAAAAGCACAAGGACATTGGATTTTAGCAAAAATGGGAAAACGAGTTCTTAGACCTGGCGGTAAAGAACTTACACAAAAACTTGTAGATGCTTTAGAGATAAACACTCAAGACAATATAGTAGAGTTCGCCCCAGGATTGGGGTACACCGCTTCTTTGACCTTGAATGCCCATCCTAAAACTTACGTTGGTGTAGATGCTGATGAAGATGCGGTGAAATTATTAAAGGCACAAATAAAAGGGAATAACATCAAGTTTTTACTTGGGAATGCCTCTGAAACTGGCCTTGAGGATAACTCTAAAGAAAAAGTTTATGGAGAAGCTATGCTAACCATGCATGCCGATCACCGAAAGTCAGAAATTATTAGAAAGGCACACCGTATCTTAAAAAAGGGTGGAGTTTATGCTATTCATGAATTGGGGCTTACTGATGTAGATGAAAATGTAAAAAGTAATATTCAAAAAGACCTTGCATTGTCAATTAAAGTAAATGCTCGGCCATTAACCCAAGAGGAGTGGAAGAAACTCATTGAAAAGGAAGGTTTTAAAGTAAGAAAAATTTTTACGAATAAAATGCACCTGCTTAAACTGAATCGTATAATTGATGACGAAGGATTTTTAAGAACACTTAAAATTGGATATAATATTTTTACCCAACCTCAAGCAAGAAAGCGTGTTTTTGAGATGCGCAGCACTTTTCAGAAATATGAAAAACAAATGAACGCTATCGTAATAATTGCCGAAAAAATTTAATACTAATTTAATTTATTTAATTATGGAAATTACAAAGAATGATATGATTGGGGAGTTGGTAGCCAAAGACTACCGAGCAGCCACAGTTTTTAAGAAAAACGGAATTGATTTTTGTTGCCAAGGAAATCGTAGTATTTCTGATGCCTGCAATGAATCGGGAATAGATGCCGAACAATTGGTAAGCAACTTAAAGGAAGCATTTACTCAAAACAATAATTCAGCCACTGATTATAGTTCATGGCCATTAGATTTGCTGGCAGATTATATTGAAAAAAAACATCATCGTTACGTAGAAACAAAAACGCAGGAAATACTTCCTTTTTTAGAAAAAATTATTCGAGTTCATGGGGGGCGTCATCCTGAATTGGAACAAGTAGGTGTTCTTTTTAAAGAATCGGCTGGCGAATTAGCGCAACATATGAAAAAGGAAGAATTAATTTTATTTCCATACATTCGCAAAATGGTTCAGGCTGAAATGAATAAAACAAATGTAAATGCATCATTTGGCTCCGTTAAAAACCCCATAGCAGCTATGATGCACGAACATGATACGGAAGGAGAGCGCTTTCGTACTATTGCTTCGTTAACTCATAATTATACACCTCCTGAGGATGGTTGCAACACCTATAGGGTAACTTTAGCTATGTTAAAAGAGTTTGAAGATGACTTACATTTACATATTCATTTAGAAAATAACATTTTGTTCCCAAAATCAATTACTTTTGAAAAAAATTTAATAACAACACCTTAACTTAATAATCACAAACACAAACAAAAACAATTAAACAAATGAAAAAATCAATTCTAACATTTGCCGCTACAGCTATGATTTTTGCGGCTTGTAACAATGACCCAAAACCTGAAAGTACTGAAACTGCTGCACCAGCAACAGAAGAAGCAGCTCCTGAAGCAGCAGCAACACCTGCTGGCGAAACTGTTGAGGTGGCCATTAGTGGCGGTGATGACATGAAGTTTGATAAAACAGAAATTACCGTAAAAGAAGGTTCAAACGTAAAATTAACTCTAACTCACTCCGGAAAAGCACCAGCAGTTGCTATGGGGCATAATTTTGTATTATTAAACCAAGGTGTTGATTTAGCAGCTTTTGCTGCTGCTGCAATTGATGCCAAAGACAATGATTATATACCAAAAGGAAAAGAAGGTGAAGTAATTGCGCATACCAAAACCATTGGTGGAGGCGAAACTGCAGTTGTAGAGTTTACTGCTCCTGCAAAAGGTACTTATGAATTTTTATGTTCATTCCCAGGTCACTCAGCAATGATGAAAGGACATTTTATTGTAGAATAGTATAGTTTTTTGAACACATAAAAAAATGGGGTAGAATTTTTCTACCTCATTTTTTTTATCTCGATTGATTAAACTTTTACGTAATTATATCAATTATGTAAGAACAACCTCAACGCTAGGAATACTGAAACGCTCTATGGTTTTTAATACATAATTTTCAGCAGTTTTTAATTCACGTTCTATATTAAACGAAGGTATTTTAAGTTTATCAGCTCTTTGCTTGTAATAGGCAATACCGTCTAATAAGTTGTTACAAAATCCCAAATAATATTTGTTTGTTTTTTTGTCTAGTTCTTCTTTTAGCGTAGCTATTTCTTCCTTTAAATAATTAATATACAATTGAAGTTCTTTTATAAAGAAATGCGGACGATAGCTTTGATTTAAGATATTCGTGTGTCCATATATATGATCAATCATCTCTTTTAAACTTACTACCTTATTGAAGTAGGCCAAATTAGGTCCAGGACAAATACTTACTCCACTGCTTGTGTGCAGCAAGGGCTTTTGTGCATAAACAGTTGTAGCAGCATTACTTAATCCCACACATAAACATTCTTTTTCTGTAACACCCTTAATCATTTTCTTGCGTTCTGCTTCTTCTATCTCCATTTCACTAATTTGCTGAAGTTTTAGTCTTTGATACTTAAGCGAAGCAGTACAAATGGGTTCCTTTGTAAATTCAGTATTGCTAACAAGTAGTTTTTCAGGGCAGGGACTTCCCGGATGACCTTTACCAATACGCAATTGTTTTTCATTTTCACTTGAAGCTAAACGAAGTGTGTTAAACTTTACACCTAATGGAGAATGATTGCTCAGAATAATATCTTGTTCACCGGCCTCACAAAGTTTTTCTAGTGTTTGTTCATCAACAGTTGTAGCTTCAGGAACAAGTAACATTGGGCTTCCCCACCCGGTAGAGTCTAAGTTGTAATAATCAAGCAGAAGCTCATTTTCTTGACAGGTTCCAATACCCCCTTGTGCTGAAATTTTTAATTTAGGCATTTGTGCAGGTGTGGGTTTTCCTTTCTCTACAAGGGCTTTGCAATATAATGTATATAATTCTAAACAAATTTCTTCCCTTTTTTCTTTAAATTCTTCCAAAATAGGCCCCATTAAATAACCATCAGAAGCAAAAGCATGACCACCACAGTTTAAGCCTGACTCCACTCTGAACTCTGATACCCAAATTCCTTTTTTAGCTAAATATTTTCCTTGAATTAAAGCCGACCGATAGTCACTTACTTTAATAATAATTTTCTTACTTTCAGGATTATCAGATTGGGCAATAAATTCTTCCAGTTTTTCAAGATAGTTATACAACCGAGGATTCATACCGGCTGAAAAAACGATGGCTGAGTTTTTAAGATTACTGTTAGCATAACCACGCAAAGCAGTAACTGCATCTGAGCCGTCTTCAATAATTAAGCCATCTTTTGTATGTCGGTTATTATCTACTTTTACCATAATATTCACATCAATTCTACCGGGCTTCATTTGCATACGTAGGTCATCCTGCATTTTCAATTTTTGTACTTCATCTTCTGTGCTGGCCATTAAAAGATATGCTTGCTTTAATTTACTGTCATTAGGCAACATTTCAAAATACTGAACAATTTCTGACCCTTTTTCAAAGGCTAATGATTTTATTTTTTCAAACTGCTCGTGTACAATTTGATTCATTAAGTTAAGGTAGTCGGTAATGCGTTTGGCTCTGTAATCACTTTCATTTTTAGTGATAGGTTTAAATGGTTTGTTGTTTTTATTGTAGTAGTATTCGCGCATACGCTCAATTAACGAATCTTCAATTATGGATACTACTGAAGAAATTCCAAACCGGGCTACCTTAATAGGGGTGTCAATAGTATATGATACTCCCATTACTGGGATATGAAATTTGTGTACGTTTGATGCCATTATAAAATAGGATGTAAATTACAAAAGTAATCAAAGCGCTTGACTTTTCCTATGATTTAGGTCAAACTCTGCAATGATTATAGAAAATAATTATATTTATCGTACTTTTTCTTGTTTTTTACCAATACTATTGCTCAAACAACACAAAAGAATGATTAATTTTTTAAAAATTCGTCATCGAAAAAACTATTTAAGAAGTAAAAATACTCTTTCCATGCCTCTATTGATGCTTATTGTGTTTATAGTACCCTTAAACTTTTTATACCCTTTAAAAGCAAGGGCTCAGTTTTTTCAAGGAGTTGGGCTTACCTTGGGAGGCAATTTGAGCAACCAGCGATGGCAATTAGACAGCATACATTATAACAAAAATCAATCATATAAATTTGGAGGGCATGTAGGTTTGTTTGTAGAATATATGCGGCATGACTATATGCGTATGATTACCGAGTTGCAATACTTTCAGGAGGGCAGCAATAGTAAAATAAGTCGAAATACGGTTAGTACCAATTATTTTTGCTTCAATAATTTTTTTAAACTCAGACAAGAATTGTATGATGTGACGCCTTATTTTTTAATAGGGCCCAAACTCAAGTACCTTTATACAGAGAATGGCGTTAGCGGTTTTAAACCAATACATTTAAGCATGTATGCCGGTGTTGGGTTTGAATTTTTATACCACCGTCCTTGGTTGTATATATTGGAAATTGGGTATGATCATGACATAGACAGGGCTTTAAGCCAAACAGCTTTTCAAATAACGAACAAAACTATTTGCATAAAAGCAGGAATTAAATTTCAAATAGAAAAGAAGGTTAAAGGATGTCGCTCAGCAGGGCTGTAACATTTACCTAATCTTTTGAACGATTTTCAAATAAGGGCTTATTTCTTAATTTATGTAAGGCAACCTTACATAGTTCATCTTGGCTGTTTTTTACTAAATACCAAGCATCTTGATTAAAAAGAGTTTTAGCAATATACGCTTTTAGCTGTGTATTCAGCAAATCCATTCCCTTAGTACTGTTAGCAGCCTTTGACTGAATTTTATTTTTTAAAGCATAGCTGTTCAACTCGTGCAGCAGTGCTTCGCTTACTTGGTAATTCTTGTTGAAATCAAAAGCATTGTGGAATTTAAGGTTATTTCGATTTTTGTTTACATACTCCAATGCAAAGTCATTTATGATATTTTTATACATTAATTCCGCAACATAATAACCAACACGCGAAGTGTCTATCGGAACAAAATAATCGGGTATAATACCACCACCACCATAAACTATACGTCCACTCAATGTTTTATATTCCAGCTTTTTATTTGTTTTTATACTATCAGCATCTACCAATTCACCCGAGGTGTAACGAGAAGACTCTTCATGATAATATTCAATTTTTTCTCCTTTTTCATAAGGTTTTTGAATTGATCTTCCCGAGGGAGTATAATATCGGGCTATGGTTAAACGCATAGCCGACCCATCTTTAAATTCTGTTTGCTCTTGAACCAGCCCTTTCCCAAAAGACCTACGCCCAACAATAATACCTCGGTCGTTGTCTTGAATTGCTCCTGCCACAATTTCGCTGGCCGAAGCCGAGTTTTCATCAATTAATATAGCAAGAGGTTGTGTTTCGAAACTTCCTTTCCCGGATGCTATAGAAACTCTTCGTGGACGATTTTTTCCTTGTGTGTAAACAATCTTTTTTCCCTGTGTCAAAAACTCATCACTAATGCTTATAGCGGCATCTAAAAAGCCCCCCGGGTTGCCCCTTAAATCAATAATAATTTGTTTCATTCCTTGCAGTTCCAGTTTTGCCAACGATTCTTTAAATTCGTGATATGTATTGGAGGCAAAACGGCTTATTTTAATATATCCTGTAAGGCTATCCATCATATACGAAGCATCAACACTATGAATTGGAATTTTTTCTCGGGTAATCTTAAAGTATTCAATTTGCTTGGTAGTAAACCGAAGAATTCCAATGTTTACTATAGAGCCTTCTTTCCCTTTTAATGTTTTAAAAACCATATCATTTGTAATTCCAATACCGGCTACTTTTTTTCCTTCAACAATAATAATTTTATCGCCACTTCTTATTCCTGCTTTTTCCGAAGGGCCTCCCGGAATGGCTGTAACAACATAAATGGTATCATGTAAAATATTAAATTCAATCCCAATGCCCTCAAAATTTCCATTTAGGGGCTCGTTAGTAGCTTCCAAATTACTGGCAGGTATATAAGCCGAATGAGGGTCAAGGCTGTTGAGCAGCGCTTCAATAGTTTCATCGGTTAGGCTGTCTTGATTTAAAGTATCTACGTACTCACGAAGTACGTAGTTCATAACCTCATCTAATTTGTTGTTGCTAAAGTTACGGTTAGAAAAGATTTCAAGAATTTTGTTTTGCTGACTTTTTTGGGCTAACCGTATGCCCAAGAAAATACCTATAACCAATACTAAGGCAAAAAATAAAGGCAGAAAAGGATTTTGGGGCTTGGGCTTATTCTCCACGTTCAATTAGCTGTAAACAATCACGAGTTTTCATTTAAAACTTTAAATGAAATAACTTCAACTCCAAACTTTCGTAAAAAATCTACACCTTCATCACTGGGTATTTTTTTGTATTCGGCATAGCTGTTCAGATATATTACTTTTGTGATTCCGGTTGAGAAAATTATACGGGCACAAGCAATACAAGGCGATAAGGTAACATATAAGGTGGAACCTTCAACACTTACTTTGTTTTTAGCGGCATACAATATAGCATTTTGTTCGGCATGAAGAGCTAAGGAACAGCTTCCTTTACTATCACGAGGGCAACCTTCATCAGGCCATTCCTCATCACAGTTGTGTGTTCCGGCCGGAGGACCGTTGTATCCTAACGATATGATGCGCGTATCTTTGGTTAAAACAGCCCCTACCTGCATTTTTACACAATGTGAGCGTAATGCCAATTTTTGGGCTAAGTCCATATAAATATTGTCAAAACTTGGTTTGGCCATAAAATATTTTAAATATGTATTTAGGGGGTAAGTAGCCTTAAATATAGTTATTAGAGCTCAGAAAGTTCAAAAACATAACTTTCCATAATTTGATTTGCTAATAATTTCTTACAAGCTTCATCAACTTTACTTTCTGCAGTTTTTTTGTCTGGTGCTTCAATTTCAAGACTAATATGTTTACCTACTCTTACATTGGTAATTTCGGATAAATGTATGTTTTTCATACTTTGAGTTACTGCTTTCCCTTGTGGATCAAGCAGTGCTTTTAAAGGCATAATGTCAATTTCGGCTCTAAATTTCATGATGAGTTGGCGCAGTATTTTGTTTGTTGAAGATATTTTGAATAAAAGACAAAATTACATATAAAATAATAATTAATGGCACTGCTTTCTGTTTCAGAATAAAAAGTAAAATAAGGGACAACAAAATTAATGTATAGCGCCATCTATTACCATTTAGCTTAAAGTGTTTGAATTTTAAAGCGATCATAGGTAATTCGGCAACCATCAAATAAGAAATTAATAAGCAAAGCCCAACTAATATGTAAGGCTTAAAAAGAAAGGGAAATAGAAAATCGCCTTCAAACATCATTAATGAAGGCAGAAAGCATAAGAATAAAGCGCTGGCCGGAGTGGGGAGCCCTATAAAACTGGTACTTTGGCGGCTATCTAGGTTAAATTTAGCTAAGCGATAGGCCGAAAAAACCGGAATACTGAAAGCAGCATAAGCCCAATACCATATAGGTGCATCAGACAAAGTGTTTACTGCACTCATACCGATAGTGTAAATAATTAACTGATACATAACAAAGCCGGGTACAACTCCAAAAGTTACCATATCGGCTAATGAATCCAGTTGTTTTCCTAATTCAGAATGAACTTTTAAAATTCGAGCTGCAAAACCATCAAAAAAGTCAAAAATGGCAGCTAGTACAACCAATATGGCTGTTAAATCAAAGGTTTTATGAAAAGTGCTCACTATAGCCAAACAACCACATAGCAAATTGAGTAAAGTAATGATGTTAGGAATTTGTTTTTTTATCATTTTAACCCTAATCTTTTCTGTAAAAATTATTTTTCAATGCAAGTATAGGCTTTTCGAAGTAATTATAACTTAAAGAGGCTAATAATATACTTAGGCTTAACATAAATATTGGATTCAGAAACATAACTTGCCAGCTATGTTCTGCAATATGAAAATGCATCATGAGTTTTGAAAAAATAGTAATAACAACAGCATGGTAAAAATACAACCCCAATGAAATTTTGCCTAAATAATTAAATGGGCTAAAAAATTTTTGCCATTCTTTAACCCGGGGTGAAAAACACAAAACAGCAATAATAAGCGCAAAAATAATAGAGAAATACATGCGCTCTATCCAAACAGCTAATGGGAAAATGAAAATATTGGTGTAGAACACTATTGAAAAAACAATTACAAAGACTATAAAACCTATATGAAGTGAAGTGAATTGATCAAAAAGGCGTAAAAAAACCTTTGAATATACACTAAGCCAAGCCAATATTATACCAACGCCAAAATTACCCATAACACTTAAGGTATGAAAATAAAGCTGTAATTCATTCTGATTGTGTGTATAACGATACATTAGTGAAATTAAAATAAACAGAAACCCAACAATAAGTATAATAGCTTTAAAAATAGAGATGCTATTAAATGATAGGAAATAGAGGAAACCGCCCCAAAAAATATAGAACTGCTCTTCAACAGAAATACTCCAAAGAATGACTAGAAAAAAAAGAAAATCATACCCATGATTGCTGATATATAAGTTAAGTGTAAAGCTTGCAAAACTTATAAAAGGAGGTAGTGAGTTATTTAATATTCCGGAGTAATAGGTTATATAACCTAATAGAATCATTAAAAAATATAGTGGCCATATTCGCAGGCTTCTTCGCACAAAAAAAAACTTAAAATTAAAAGAATTGAAATGATTTTTTTCCTCAATAATAATTCGGGTAATCAGGAAAGAGGACAATACAAAAAAGTAGTCAAGTCCAAGCAGCCCAATGTTTAGAAAATGAGTAACTTGTTTAAACCACAGCGCATTTTCAATTTCAACATTAGAGGTAATAAAGCAATGAGTTAAGAAAACAGGTATAAATGCGACAAACCTTGTGGCATCAAGCAATGGAAAATAAACAGCGTCTTTATTGTAGGTCAAAAGAGTTTTTTTTGAGTGGGATAAAAATACAAAAACAGCATTTAATAACTCATATTACGGAAAGACTGTTGCTAAAGAATAATCATTCTTTTATAAAATTAATACTCAGAGAACTACTATACTATGTTTCTAAACCAAAGAGGCTGCTCATTTTATGGAGCAGCCTCTTTGGTTCTTATGGTTAAGCTATTAGTAAATAACAAAGGCTTTATTATTTTGTGCTTTTGAGTTATTTATTTTTAGCATATAAAAGCCCTTTTCAAGACTCGTTAAATTAAGAGTTAGTGTGTTGTTGCCGCTGTTGCTGTAAATTTCCCGGCTGTAAACTTCTTTTCCGGTAATGTCTGTAATAAATAGCGTAAGTAAAGATGCTTCGGTTGCAACATATTCTAAATTAAATTGCCCTTGATTGGGGTTAGGGAATAATTGAAGAGATGAAATAGGGTTTTTGGTCATTAACCCACCACAAATAGTTACTTCAGTAGTTTGTGTAACACTGGTATCACAACCATTATTATTTATATATGTATAGGTAACAACATAAGAGCCAGTTCCTACTGTCTGCGGTTCGAAAGTATTTCCATTGACTCCATTTCCACTAAAAGTTCCACCTGCTGGTGTTCCTGATAACGTACTTGGTGAATCAAGATGACAGTAAACCGAATCTAATCCCGTAAAAGAAACGTTTGGAAATATATTTTGTTGAACCACAACCGCATCTGATAAATTGGTACACGCAGAAGGATTTGTTACTTCTACTGTATAACTACCACTCTCGGAACAAGCGAAGGTGGCAGCAGTTGCTCCATTTATAACTCCCCCATCTTTGTACCACTGGTAAGAGTTTTCAGGATGATAGATACTGCTTAAAACAGGGAACGCTGCTCCGCTACATACGGTAATGGTATCTTGCAACGAAATAATAGCAGCTGTGGGCAAACAATCAGGAGTGCTTATTTTTTTTATGGCATTACTACCCACATCAGCTAAATATAATTCACCACGGTAGTCTTCACCAAAAGCAACATAATCTCCTGAACCAGCTGCCTGACCTAAATTGTAGCTTGTAAAAGTTCCATCATTTTCTCTTTTCAATAGTCTGAAAATTGCATCACAATAATCTGTAAAAACATAATAGCCGTATAACGAGCCGTTTTTAGCTCCTCGGTATATATAACCACCGGTAACAGAGCAAGCCGTAGAATGGTCAAAAACAAATATTGGAGGAGCGGTTGTATTAAAAGCTGGGCATCCGCTTTGACTTACAGAATTGTTTGTAACCATACCTTCATAGCATCTCCATCCATAGTTGCGGCCACCGGGCGTTCCATAGGGCTCAAAATCAATTTCCTCCCAAGCATTTTGTCCTACATCTCCTATCCATAAATCATTATATATACGGTCGAAACTCCATTTCCATGGATTGCGTAAGCCATAAGACCATATTTCACCACGGTTTGCAGTTCCTACAAAAGGATTGTCAGGAGGAATTGCATAGGCTAAGGGAGCTTGTACACTATCTACATTTATGCGAAGCATTTTTCCTAAGAGTTGTGTTTTATCTTGCGCTCTATTTCCCGGGTCGTTTCCGCTTCCGCCATCACCCATACCAATATACAAATAACCATCAGCCCCAAATCTTATTGTTCCTCCGTTGTGGTTTGAGTATGGTTGTGATATGCTAAGTAAAATTTCGGCACTATTGGGGTCGGCTAAATTAGAGTCGTTAGGGTTTACACTATATCTAACTATTTTTGTTGCACCACCCGATGCAGCCGTATAGTTTAAATAAAAATAACCATTGTTTTTGTAATCGGGGTGGAAAGCTAAACCTAATAAACCACGTTCATCTCCAACTCCAGAGGGATTAGAACATATTCCTGTAATATCTAAGAATGGAGTTGTTAGCTTTGTTCCGGTACTATCACAAATCATAATTTTACCTGCCTGCTGAACCACAAACAGACGACTGTCATTACAATTTTCAATAGCAATAACTTTACTGTAACCGGTACTAAAAGTTGAAAAAGTTAAAGTAGGTTGAGCTTGGGCATAAAAGACCAACACAAATGCCAACATCAAAAAAGAGAGTAATTTTTTCATATTATGGAGTTTTAGTATTTTTAATCAAATGTACATATTCTAATTGAAACGAACATTGTTTTGCTGTTATCTTTGTTCCATCATTTTATAATAAATTTCTTAAAAGCGTATTTATGCCAAGTGTTTTAATTACAGGTTCCAATGGTTTGCTGGGGCAGAAGTTAGTTTATTTGTTGCGCGAACGTAACGCTCAAAGTAAAAACCGATACCAGATTATAGCTTGTTCCAGAGGAATAAATAGGATTACCCAAAAAGAGGGCTATACCTATTTAAATTTAGACATTACCGACTCTCAAGCGGTTTCAAAAGTATTTACAACTTATAAGCCCGATGTTGTAATTAATACTGCTGCAATAACCAATGTTGACCAATGTGAAACAGAACCTGAGGCGTGTGATGCAGTTAACATTCATGCCGTTAACTATCAAATTCAGGCATTGGAGAAACTACAATATGATAACCCAGGGTACAACCCCCATTTTATTCATTTAAGTACCGACTTTGTTTTTGATGGCCAGGCAGGCCCTTATTCAGAAAGCGACCAACCTAATCCAATTTCATATTACGGACATTCAAAATATAAGGCAGAATTACTTGTGCAGCAAAGTAAACTGAACTGGGCTGTGGTACGAACTATTATTGTATATGGTGTTGTAGATAACTTGAGCCGTTCTAATTTAGTATTATGGGCCAAAGAGGCATTGGAAAAAGAACAAATAATAAAAGTAATAAATGATCAGTATAGAGCACCTACGTTAGCTGAGGACTTAGCTGAAGGTTGTATGTTAATTGCCGAGAAAAAAGCACAAGGTATTTTTAATATTAGTAGCAGTAAAACATACAGTATTTTAGAGTTAGTATATTTGGTAGCCGAATATTGGAACTTAAATAAGGAGCTTATTCAAATTGTTTCATCAAGCACCTTAAATCAACCGGCTAAAAGGCCTCCTCGCACTGGATTTGTTATTGATAAAGCTGTAAACGTACTAGGGTTTAAGCCCAAAACTTTTAAAGAAGGATTGGCCCTAATAGATCAACAACTCAATGAATTAAATAAAAAACATTAAAAAATTTCAAATTTACAAATTATTGCTCGGGTGCTTTAGGATTTAAAGGCCTCATGGTAATTTCATTTATGAGCATATTATCGGGTGTTTTTAAAACATGAATAATCGTATTGGCAATATCTTTTGCTTGCAGCATGTTATGATGGGTGCAATTCCCGAACGTAATAAAAAATCAGTTTCAATAGACCCGGGGTTTACACAGGTTACTTTTATATTATCTTCACGCAGTTCTTTAAATAATGTTTCGCTAATGGCATTTACTGCAAATTTTGAAGCGCCATAGGCTGAACCTTCAGGGCGTGTGGTAGTTCCCATAATTGAGCCAATATTGATAATATGTGAAGGCTCTTTTTTCTTTCGCAATAACTTTATAATTTCAGAACTTATAAAGTAAAGCCCATTAATATTGGTATTGATAATGTTGAGCCAATCATGAGATGACATTTCATCTATCCGGGCAAAAGCCCCAACACCGGCATTGTTTATCAAAATATCCGGAACATGACTTTTATCAAAAGTGTGTTGTACCCAAGCTCTTACTCTCTTTTCATCAGTTATATCTAAAACTACGGGTATAAAGAAAGAACCAAGCTCTTGATGAAGAGCAGACAGAGCTTCGGTATTACGGGCAATACCATATATTTTAAAAAGTTTTTCTTTTACGAGTGATTCAGCTATTGCTTTTCCCAATCCTGAACTAACACCGGTTACTACTGCAGTTTTTCCTTCTAATATCATAAATCAATTTTTTTTAATGTTGCCCCGGAACGTACGACCCTGCCTGAGTTTTAAATGCTACAGAAAGCCTGTTCCAGCCATTTATGGCAACTATGGTCATGGTTAAGGCAATTAACTCCATATCATCAAAATGTCTTTTTACTTTCTGATACAGTTCATCAGGAATATCATTTTCCATTACCAAAGTTAAGGCTTCTGTCCATGCCAGCGCGGCTCTTTCCTTCTCGGTATAAAAGGCTACTTCTCTCCAGGCCGAAAGTAAAAACAAACGTTGCTCGGTTTCTCCGGCTGCACGGGCATCTTTGGTGTGCATATCCATACAGTAGGCGCAACCGTTAATTTGAGATGCTCTATATTTTACTAGTTCAAAAATTTTTTGATCAAGACCTGAACCGGCAATATATTTTTCAATTTCAAGAAGCCCTTTTATGGCATCAGGCGCAACGGCAGCATAATTTAATCTTTTCTTTTCCACGATAGGGTAAAATTTTAGGGAGTAAAAATTATTTGTTTCTAGAATTAAACTTCTCAATCTCTTCCATAGCTATTGTTGCGTGTGCATAAGCAGCACCCGCCCGCATTTCAGCTGCAATCCAAATGGCTTCCATAATTTCTTCTTGCGTAGCACCCTTTCGCATGGCTAAAGGCGTGTGGGCACGAATACAATAAGGGCATTGTGTAACATGACCTATGGCTACGGCAATAAGCTGTTTTGTTTTCTCATCAAGAGCGCCCGGCTCAAATACAGTTTTGCTAAAATTTCTCCAAGCTTCAATATTTTTAGGAGCTAGAGCCGCTTTCTTTTCTGCTAATTCTCTGGTTGTTTTGGGGTACATAGCATGTTCTTCCATAGTATTGTATGTTAATTTTGATTACTAAGCTAATATTACAGTTAGTTTAAATGAGCTAGTCCATTACTTACTGAATCTCTTAAATCTTTAACTCTTTTCTTTGAAAACAAATCTTCAATCATATTGCGTGCCACTTTATATTCGTGATGAATAGGGCAGGGGCGCACTTCTGAACAACGCGTAAGCCCCAATCCACATTCTTTAAAAACCTCTTTCCCTTCAATGGTTTCAATAATATGTAAAACAGGTTGCTTTTGCTGGTTTTCGGTAAGATAAAAACCACCAGAAGGCCCTTTTACACTATTAATTAAGCGATGCCGTGCCAACGTTTGCAGTATCTTGCCAAGTGTATGCTCGCTGGCATTAATATTTTCAGCAATATGGCGCATACTCGATTTCTCATTTTTAGCACTTTTGGCAGATAAATAAATGACAGCTTTAATGGCTACTTTGCAGGTGTAACTTAGCATATTTTAATGGCCTAAAAATTCTTGTCCTTCGGGTGAAATCATAGAATAGTCCCAAGGTGGTTCAAAAATCAAGTTTACGTTAATTGTCCATTCTGGGAAAGAATTCATTAACGATTGTGTAACATTACTTTGAATACTTTCTCCCATAGGGCAAAACTGAGTGGTTAAGGTCATCACAGCATCCAGCTTTTTTTCTGATTCATGAAAAGTTATTTCGTATATCAATCCTAAATCTACTACATTCAGTCCAATCTCAGGATCGTCAACATTATACAAATCAGTTAATGCAAAATTGCACTTAATGTCATCATTGGTTTTAACATTCATTGTTTTGAAGGTTTGTGAAGTAAAATAATTACAATATTAGTTAGATATAAAGCAGAGGAAACAAGTATTAAGACAGCTCCTGCTTGAAGTAAATAAGAATGGAGAAAAATGACACCCATAATAAAAAGAACAAAACCTGTAAGGTACGAATGCATCATTGCGGTAAATATTTTTTCATTAAAGAGCTCTTTTGGAGCCGGTGTTTTTCCTGCATAGGCTTTTTTATGATATACTTTATTCCATACTATAAATGGGAGCGTTTTAAAAGTCATGCCCAATATGATGGCTGTAAGCCATCCAAAAAACACACAAAACCCATACAACATAATTAAATTAAGAGAGGGCTGAGAAGGCACAAGAAGCAACACAACAACTAATACAAAAATAGGCAGCAACATTTGCCCAACCGATATTAAAGAAATTTTCATTTGTTCATCAACCCCTTTTCTAATGCGTACGGTATAGGCCTTTCGGCAGTACCACCCAAACATTCCTACACCTGTAAGAATAAGAAATACCGGTAAATAATAGAATGTAAACGGAAGGGCATAAATCTTTATAAGTATAAATAAAATAAGTCCTATATTCAGTAACGAAAAAATCCACCAAAGTATTTTGTTGTTCGTGTATTTGGATATTAAAAACATAGGAATTAGACGAGAACCAACGCCTATTACTAGCATTAAAAACCAGCCTATAATTCCAAAGTGAGCATGTAGCGTAAGATATTCAAGTGAATCGCTTGGGAGTAGTTTATGTGTTAAATTAAACACTAATAGCAAACCCAAAAAAGTAGTGCTGAACAACCACAAAGCGGCAAACCCAATAAACCAAGCATGAATAATACTTTTCTTACTTTCATAAATACTGCTTAAAACATTTAGCAAATAACAAAGAACACCGATATTAACTAATACTGCACCCGTTTGCAAAACCCATCCGGTATGAAAAATATAAAATCCAATTATTAAAAAAGGAATACCAATACCGGAAAAAGCAAAACTTAAATAAGCCAATGGAATACTGTCAAGCTTTCCTTCAATAATTACGGGCAGAAGCTGATGTGAAGCCCCCAAAATAATCATGGTGCCCCAACCTAAGGCCATAAGATGCGTAAGGGCAAGCGTGTGCGGGTGAAAATAATGCTGATTAAATATGTTGGTGTTTGAAATTAAAAGAATAGCTGCGATAAAAAATGAAAAAGCCGCATAAACATAAAAGGGTAAAACAACTTTAAACGATGTTGTTTGTTGTAAATTAACAGGAGCACCTGGAAACATAATAAAGGGCTATAAGCTTTTAAAAATCAACAAATACACTTCCCCTTCTTGAATCTCTTTAATTCTGTAATCAAAACCACGGTCTTTTAATTCAGTAAGCAAAAAAACGGGAACTCGTTTGTGGTTGACATATAATGCCATGTCATCAGGAAGTTGTTCTAAATTTTCTAAAATAGTCATCATAGGCATCGGCATTTCTAAATGTCGAACATCTATTTCTTTTAGTTTGTTTTCGTAGCGTTTTAATAAAATATCCCAGTCACCCGATGATTCGGTTTCAGTATCCAAATTTATTGCCCCTTGTTGCTTGCTTTCATTATAAAAGTAGGTTTCAATACAACTTGCATTAATATATTTTACATGCGACTGGAAACCCTGTTTCTCAAGTAATTTTATTAAGGGTATAGGTTCAAACGTATTGATAATTTTTAATACCTGACCAACTTCCAAAGCTTTAACTTTTTGTTGAATATACTTTAAGGGGTCGTTCCCTTCAGCAAGCATGGCCCGTACATCAAAAGCAACAAGTTTTTCGGGGGGTAAGTTTTTTAAATAATCTGGCAGTGCTTTATTTTCGGGTTCTTTTTCTTCTTCTATTATCCTGTTTTTATCTACTTCAAAACCCAGTGGTTGTAAGGTTCTGAAAAAGTCCTCAGGACTGCAACCTCCAATTTTCGAAGCCATAGAAATACTGGTTCTTCCGGCCATTATTTTTCTTAGAATGGGATTACGGAGTTTCTTAAAATCAGGGCTAATGGTTATTATAGCTTCAAGCGCATCGGGGTTATGCTTTAACAAGGCAGCTATTTTTGTTTGTTCGTTTATAAGCATAAACTTTCTTATTTGCTGTTTTTACTATTGAAGATTTGCGGTTATCCAAAATTAGCAGATTAATACCGAAAACAATGTTATTAATTCCTAAACCATCTTTTTATTTAGCTATTAACTCTTCTAACGCTATGGCTTTAGGGAATAAAATATTGTTTTCTAAGTGAATATGAAGATGTAAATCATTTTCAAATTCATCTAACATTTTATACAAGAGTTTGTAACTGGTGCATGCATCATCAGGAATAGCAAAATTTTGACTAATTTTTCTAATCTCAGCAAAATCTCTACCGGCACTGTCATGCTCTTGTTCGTGCTTTTCGATAAAAGCTTTCAAATTAAAATTCTCGGGTCTGGTATAAGTGCTTTGATTGTTTCTTGCATGAATTAGTTTTTTGACAAGTGGAAACAAGTGCTTCTCTTCAGAAATCATGTGTTCACTCAAATCCACAATTCCTTTTTCAACTAATTTATTAATAGAATGTAATTCTGGATGTTGTTTACCATGAACTTGAGCAACTTTAGCCGCATAATTTTTTATCTCTTGAGCGTACTTCCGCACATAGTTATGATGTATGTTTATAATATAATCAGATAAGAAATCAAGCTCCCACTCATTGTAATTTGTGTGGTTGTTGGTAGCGATTTGTACAGGCTGTTGTAACTCTTTTTCTACCACTGCCGGGTCAATTCCTTTTTCTATACTGGCTTCACGAACTGTTTTACGACCGCCACAACAAAAATCAATTCCGTATTTCTTAAATATTTCAACTTTTCTTAAATCTTTTGCGGCAATTTCACCTACTGTTTCATTACTGCTTATATACTTTTTTGTTACTTTAATATCCCACCATTCTGGTCCTTCTTGTAGGTATTGCCACGTAAAAATATCACCCCTTTCATTTAATAACTGATAATAAACCGGTTTCGGATCATGGTCGTTATGAATAACCAAGCTTTCACCTTCATTAAGCTCATCAAAAACTTTAAAAATTGTAGCATGTTTTAAACGAGGTTCCAATTGAGGCACATTAATAATTCGGTTTCCATGAGCGTCTTTTTCAATTTCTGAATTATAGCTTTCAGAGCCAGTTTGTGTTTGCTGCTTCTTTGTAATCAGAATATCCCACCACTGTGGCCCTTGTTGTAAATACTGCCATGTAAAAATATCACCCCGTTCGTTTATAAGCTGATAATACACCGGTTTAGGGTCATGATCATTATGTATTATCATACTTTTTCCAGGCTGTATATAGTCAAAAACCTTAAAAATGGTAGCATGTTTTACACGGGGTTCAATGTTTGGTACATTAACAACAATATTACCATTTTCATTTTCAAAAATACTTGGAGCTGATGCAGCTCTTTTGGTTACACGAATATCCCACCACTCTGGCCCCTCTTGAATATATTCCCATGAAAAGGTATCCCCGTGCATTTGCTGTAACTGATAATAAACCGGCATGGGATCATGGTTGTTATGAATTATAAAAGTCTCCCCATTATTTAGGTTTTCATAGGTTTGAAATATGGTAGCATGTCTTAATCGTGGTTCTATTTCTTGAACTCTGATAATAATTTCTTCTGTTGTTGACATAATCTTTTTTTTATTGCATTAATAATGGAACAAAGGTAATTATTTTTTAATAAAAAGTATTTCAGTACTTTTTTATTTGTAATATAAAATATTTTATATTTGCAGCGTCACTTGAAGTTGTAAAAATTAAGTTATTGGACTATTTTTGAGATTTATAGCCAATTTCTATGATAGAATTACAATAAAAAATTATATAAAAAATTAATTTAAACATAAAACTATATGAACTTAATCGTACCTCTAATTACAGTACAAAATTTTGCCGGTATTGTATCATTGATAGGCGCAATAGTAGTGCTTTCTGTTGTGCTCTTTTTAATATCATCGGCATCTTCATACGAAGATAAACATGAAGTAAAAGAAAAAGTATATAAAGCTCGCAAGCGTTATTTTATTGGATTAGCTTCTGTAGCCGTTATTCTTTTTTTCTCTTCTTTACAGTTTTTACCTTATCCTAAAAATCAAACAACTCCGGCTGATAAAATTGTGACGGTAGTTGCTATGCAATGGACCTGGAAAATGGGAGAGGGGGTTTCAACATTAAGCCCTCATGATTTTGTAGGTACTAATGAAATTACACTACCTGCCAATAAGTCTATACAGTTTGTTGTTTCTTCAATGGATGTGAACCATAATTTTGCAATATACAACAGTAAAGGTGATTTGGTTGCTCAAACACAAGCCATGCCGGAATATGAAAATCAATTATACTATACATTTCCTGAGCCCGGTGAATATGCTATTTTATGTTTGGAATACTGCGGTATGCCCCATGGCTTTATGACAGGAAAAATTCATATTAACTAACATCCTGTTTAATCCTTTAAAAAATTTTAATTTCTAAATACTATTATATATGTTACAAGAGAACCCAGCAGAACAAAAAAGACATAAAAAACTTATCGTAATTTGGAGTGTTACTTTTTTGATTTTATTTCCGGTACTTATTGCCCTTGGGCTTTTAATGCGTTTAAACCAAGGTGAAGTATTTAAGATTGACCCGGGCACTTTTTATGCTTTAATGACCTTACATGGACTTGGTATGGCTGGAGTTTTATTCAGCTTTTCATGGGCTGCATTGTTTTATTTAATAGGTACACGCTATATTAAACTAAACATTGGTTTAGGTTATTTGGTTTATTTGCTCGTGTTGATTGGAACCGTTGGTCTGGTTATTGCCAGCTTAATAGGCAAGTTTGCTGCCGGCTGGTATTTACTTTACCCACTGCCATTTAAAGGGGTTAGTTGGACTGGATGGTCAACCGGTCTTACTATAGTTTCATTAATTATTTTGGGAGTAGCATGGTTACTGGGAAGTTTACATGTGGTTTATGCATTAGCTAAAGAATATGGGAGTTTCTCAAATCTTATGGGTTGGCAATATTTAGGAAAAACAGAACCTGAAAAAGAACTCCCATCAATTGTTTTAATTACTACTGCAAGTTTAGTGCCGGCTATATTATCGTTTATTGTAGGAGCTGTGTTTTTAATAATGAACCTGATGCAACATTTTGAGGCAAGCTTAACATTTGACCCCTTATTGTTAAAAAATATGGTTTTCTTTTTTGGTCATACTTTAGTTAATGTAACTATGTATTGCTGTGTGGCATGGGTATATGTATTATTACCAGAATTTACAAAAAGAGACTGGAAGGTGAATAAAGTAGTAGTATATTCTTGGAATGGAACATTCATATTTATCATGTTTGCCTATTTTCACCACTTATACATGGATTTTGTACAACCGGTATCTTTACACTATGCTGGTCAAATTGCTTCCTATATGAGCTCTATTCCAGCCACTGTAGTAACAATGTTTGGCCTTATTGTTCAAGTGTATCATGCTAAAATAAAATGGAGTATCATTCCTATGGCATTTCTTTTAGGAATGGCAGGATGGGCAATTGGGGGCTTTGCAGCTGTTGTTGACTCCACCATGTCAATCAATAAAATACTGCACAATACCTTATGGGTGCCAGCCCACTTCCATACCTATATGCTTTTGGGTGTTGTTTTATTCATTTTGGGCTTTTTATTTTATTTGGCTCACAATAATAAAGAAGAAAGAGATGCCGTAAAGCCCGGATTAGGATTTTGGACTTTTGTTTTTGGTGCCAGCGGATTCTTACTGATGTTTTATTTGGGAGGTATGAAAAGCGTTCCAAGACGGTATGCCGACTATACCGGCATTGATATTGGAAATGTTCATGAAACGGGAGCCTTATTAGCTAAAACAGCCGGAGGTTTTGTCATAATTGTACTTATTGGTTTGCTCATAATGTATGGCTCTTTGTTCTCAAAATTACTGAAGGCAAGTAAATAGCTTGCTATGTTTGATTTGTTTTTTTATTAGTACATACTAAAGCAAGGCTTATGAAGAATTTTTTTCCTCCTGTACTTGCTTTAGTTTTTTGTATTAGTATTTTTTGGAAATGGACTTTGGGGTTTAGTGCATTCACTGTTTTCTCACATACTTTAGACCGTGCTGGGGATTTACCAAGAAGTTTTCCTAATTTAAAAATGATAGACCAAGACAGTGCACTTTTTCAAATAGAAGATAAGAATAAGTATATACTTCTCAATTTTGTATATTTGAATTGTCCTTATGTTTGCCATAAAATAAATAATCGCTTAGAAGATATATACTTGGCCATAGATAATAGAGTAATTCCAACTAAATTAGAATTGGTAACGGTGAGTTTTGATTTAAAGAATGACCATGTTCAAAAAATTAAAAATTACCGAAATCATTTTAATAACTCAATACAAGGATGGACTTTTGCCCTGCCTTGGCAAATGAAACAACATGACCTGGAAAGCTACCTGCAAAAAGTAGGCGTGTGGGCCAAATCAACACCCGGAAGCACAATTATCAATCATTCAGTATATTTATTTTTAATATCTCCAGAACATAAAATAGTTCGTACTTTTGATCCTACTCGAGAAAGTAACCAAGCCATTATAGATCAACTTTATTTATGTCTAAAAGAATAACTTTTATACTTTCGATTGGTATTTTAGGAGTTCTTTTTTTTATCCTCTCATTTCCTTTAAATCATTGGCTCTCTCAAACAATGCCAAGGCATCAACTCATACAACTGCCATTGATGTTGGTTATCGGACTTTTTATAGGATATCAAAACAAAAACATTAATATAACCAATCTTCCATGGGGAATAGCTATTCTTATTTTAGCACTATTTTCATTAATGTTTTGGATGCTCCCACGTTCTATTGATTTAACAGTTGTTTACCCTTGGTTCAACAGAGTAATGCATCTGCATATTGTAGGTGTAGGCTTTTTTATTTCTTTGGTATTCAGAAATATTATGTTTGAAGTGCAGATGGCTTTTCTACTCATGCTTTCGGCTATGCTAATAGCTACAGGGGCTGTATTAAAAACTTTTGCTATTTTACTATGTAGTTCATTTACCATTGAGCAACAACATGAAACGGGCTTGTATTTATTAAGCTTTGGGATTCTTCTGTTTGTTGTGACATTATTCCTGTTTTTTAAAGGATTAGGAAAGGTCTCAAACCAACGAAGCAGTTTTTAACGCTACGTATCCTTGATCTAAAAATTATCTAACGAGCTGCTTTATAGAGTTATTTAGGTTTTTTGTAAACCGTACTTCTTGTAAAAGAATTTCCTATATTTACCGTTTACAAAATAGGAGAACATCTAGTATGAGATTTTTTGCAACAGCCTTATTTATGCTTGCCTTTTGTTGGGCACAGGCACAAATAAATGAAAATTTTGACGATGGTGATTTTACAAATAACCCTCAATGGACCGGTGATGATTCTGTATTTACCACAGTTCAGGTATTAGGTAACTATCAGCTACGTTCCAATAAAACCATTCCTAACACAAGTTTTTATCTGTCCACACCTAGTTCTTTGGTAAATGATTGTCAATGGGAGTTTTTTGTACAATTACAATTTAATACTTCGGGAGTAAATTATGTTGATGTGTATCTGACTTCAGATAGCAGCAATCTTTTTGCTTCAGGAAACAATGGATATTTTGTAAGAATAGGAAGTACACAAGATGATATTTGTTTGTACAAAAAAAGTACTGGAAATGCAACTTTGATAATAGATGGAACAGACGGAATAACAAACTCATCGAACACTGTAGCTAAAATAAAAGTTGTAAGAACCTCTAACAACGATTGGACTCTTTTTCGCGATATGAGTGGTTCCGGTAATTCTTATGCAGCCGAAGGTAGTGTTAACGATGCCACTTTTTTGACGAGTAGTTATTTTGGTTTTGCCATATTCCAATCTACATCGTCTTTTTTTCAGAAACATTTTTTTGATGATATAGCGGTAGGTCCTGTGGTAATTGATGTAACACCACCTGCACTTTCATCTGCCCTTGCTCTTAATGCAACAGCAGTTGATGTTACCTTCAGCGAGCCAGTAAGTATAGCAACAGCCGAAAATGTTAGCAATTATAGTATCAATAATGGAATTACCATTTCCTCTGCCACACGTGATAATACCAATCAGTCGCTTGTGCATTTGCTGCTTTCCAATAATTTAACTAATAACACTACGTATGCACTTACAGTAAATAATATTGAAGATATTTCCGGAAATGTAATTAGCGCTGCCAGCAATGTTAGCTTCACGTTTGCTGTTCCTTCAACGGCACAATTTCGCGATTTAGTTATTAATGAGTTATACCCTGACCAAACTCCCTTAATAGCTTTACCCAATGCCGAGTTTGTAGAGCTTTATAATCGTTCTTCAAACTCATTTAACCTTACGGGTTGGAAAATAAGCAACCATAATACCAATGGAACCATTGGCAATTATACTATTATGCCCGGTCAGTATCTAATTTTGTGCGCTAATGCTTCAATACCCTTGTTCCAATCATACGGAAACGTAATAGGTGTTAGTTCCTGGCCTACATTGACCAATGCCTCCGACCAAATTTATTTAAAAGACAATAATGGGATATTTATTGATAGCGTTGCTTATTATGATACTTGGTATCAAGATGCTGTAAAAGCAGTAGGAGGTTGGACTTTAGAACTAATAAACCCCAATATTCCATCAAATTGTGCAGGAGGTGCCAATTGGATTGCCAGCAACCATCCATCAGGAGGAACTCCTGGACAAACAAACTCGGTATTTAACAATACTCCCGACATAATTCAACCCAATATTACGAGTGTTGAAACACCGAACAGCACAACACTCAACGTTTGCTTTAGCGAACCTTTACAAGCACAACAATTAATTCCGGCAAATTTTAGTATCAATAATGGTATTGGCAATCCTGTAACGCTTAGCATAGCCGGAAACTGTGTTTCCATGCAACTGGGTAGCACATTACAAGCGAATACCACCTACACCCTAACGGCTACAAACTTAAGTGACTGCTCTGGCAACAATATGACTCAAAATAGCTCTAATTTCTCTTATTTTTTACCCAACCCCTTTGATGTGGTTATTAATGAAATTATGGCTGACCCATCACCAATAATAGGCTTGCCCGATGCCGAATATATTGAGCTCTATAATAAAACAACTCATAATATAAGCACCTCCGGATGGACTTTGGAGCATGGAACTACCATTAGAAATTTTCCAAATGCAACGATTCCTGCAGATAGTTTCTTGGTGTTAACAAGTTCGTCTAATTTAGCAAATATGAGCATCTATGGTAACGTAGTGGCTCTTGCAAATTTAAGCACAACCGCTTTAACTAATGGAGGAACCACATTAAAGATTAAGGACAACAATGGTGTGCTTCTGCACGAAGTTACTTATAGTGACCAATGGTATAACGATGCTACTAAGGCTTCCGGAGGATGGTCATTAGAAATGATTGACCCTGAAAATCCGTGTGCTGCTGGAACCAATTGGACAGCTTCCGTAAATCCCGATGGAGGCTCACCCGGAAGAAGAAATTCTGTTTATGGACCTAACCCCGATATTGTTCCACCTTCACTCGGTAGTGTTCGTATTTTAAATAGCAACCAAATTGAAGTTGAATTTACAGAGTTTATAGTGAATCAAAGCTCCCTTAATGCTGCCCAGTTTAATATTGATAATGGTGTAGGTATTCCGGCTACTATAAATTTTGTTGGAAGTCCGGCAATTAAGGTACTCCTCTCTTTATCTACAGCTTTACAACCTAATATTATTTATTCCCTCACTTTGAGTGCTACTTTAAGTGATTGTGCCGGTAATAATAGTATCGGGAGCTTAACAACTTCTTTTTCACAATATGATGCCAAACCGTTTGATGTGCTTATAAATGAAATTATGGCCGATCCTGACCCAGTGGTTGGTTTACCGGCTTATGAATACGTTGAGTTATACAACCGCTCTTCATTCCCGATTAATCTGGCAGGGTGGCAGTTCAGATATGGAACTACTTCAAAAAGCTTACCTGCGGCTACCATAAACCCTGCTGAGTATGTTATTCTTTGTTATAGCAATGCCTACCCTAGCCTTAAAAACTACGGCAAAGTAATAGTCGTGCCCGGAATGTCATCAAGTGCTGTTACGAATAGCGGTACTACCTTAGCTATTGCAGATACTTTAGGGCGTGTTATTCATGCCGTTAATTATAATGACACTTGGTATAATGACGCCAACAAAATAAATGGTGGATATAGTTTGGAACAAATTGACATATTGAACCCTTGTGGAGATAAAAAGAACTGGAGAGCATCAAACAGTATTTTAGGGGGTACACCGGGTGCAGCAAATAGTATAGCAGCTTCTAATCCGGATAATATAGCCCCAAAAATAAAAGCAATTTGTTTGCTTTCAGCACAATCAATTCAGGTTAAATTTACCGAAGCACAAGACAGTACATCATTAATTAATAATTTAGCTTATAATGTAGATAATGGAATAGGAACACCCATGTCTGTAACTATTTCTGGCCCCATCTATGATCAGGTAATACTCAACTTTTCTGGTAATTTTATTCCCAATACAATTTACACTTTAACCATAAACGGAACTCTAAAAGACTGTGCAGGAAACATATTGCAAACTGGGTCATCACAAAAATTTTCAAACTATCAAATACAAGCCTATGACGTGCTTATTAATGAAATTATGGCACAAGAAACACCCGTTGTGGGACTCCCTCCAACAGAGTATATTGAACTCTACAACAAAACCACCTTTCCTGTAAACCTGCAAGGGTACAATTTAAAAACAGGAAGTAGTACAACAAATTTTACCTGCGCCAGTATTCAACCCGGTGAGTACTTTACCGTTTTGCAAAAATCAGGTTCATCTGATGAATCAGTTTATGGAAATGCTTATATAGCCGAAAGTTTTAGTTCGCTAACCAATAGTGGTGCTGAAATTACACTAAGTTCTTCAACGGGTACTATTATCAGCACTGTTACATTTTCCAATTCCTGGTATGAGAATACCCAAAAGTCAGCAGGAGGGTGGAGTTTAGAGCAGAAAGACCCGTTAAACCCTTGTGCAGGAGCTTCTAATTGGAGTGCCAGCAATGATGGAATAGGAGGAACCCCAGGCAGAGTGAATAGTATTAACACAACCAATCCCGATATTCAAGATCCAGAAATAAATCGTATAGCGTATATAAGCCCTAACAATATAGTGGTTTATTTTTCTGAACCCCTTCGTGCTGCAACAGTGTTTGACGCCATGAGTTATGATATTGATAATGGTATTGGAAACCCTTCAATTGTTGTGCCCTATTTGCCCGATTATAAAAAAATAGGCCTTATACTCAATACACCTATTCAAACAGGAACCATTTATACGCTGAAAATAAATGGAGGGCTCAGCGATTGTGCAGGAAATATAATAAACACGTTAATAACCAGTAAGTTTGCCATTCCACAAAAGATAAATCCGGGTGATATTATTTTAAATGAATTGCTTTTTAACCCCAAATCGGGAGGTTATGATTTTATTGAAATGTATAACTACAGCAATAAGGTTTTAACATTGAATACTATAAAATTAGCCAATGTAGATACGCTAAATAAAACAATATCCAATTTGAATTATATTGATTCTTTAGGCTATTTAATTTTTCCGAATGAATATTATGTTATAAGCCAGGGAGCTGATTTGGTTAAGAAACAATATTACACTGCAAACGAAAAGAATTTTATTAACGTAATAAAAATGCCAACTATGAATATAGGTGATGGAAGCATTGGACTTGTGTTAAACAGCGATACTATTTTAGATGGCTTAATGTACACCGAAAATATGCATTACCCACTTATCAGAGATAAAAAAGGAGTTTCATTGGAACGCATCAGCTTTAAGCGCCCAAGTACTGATATGGCGAATTGGCATTCAGCTGCCGAACAAGTTGGCTTTGCTACTCCGGGATATAAAAATTCACAATATATGGATGATGCAGTGGCAGATGATATCCTTAATTTTTCTAATGAAATATTTTCACCGGATAACGATGGTTACAACGATGTACTTATGGCAAACTATAAACTTTCTGAACCCGGATTTGTAGGAAATGCTTATGTTTATGATGCCAGAGGCCGTTTCATAAATCAGATAATGAAAAATGTACTTTTGGGAACTTCAGGTTCTTTTAGTTGGGATGGGATTACAGAAAATAACGAAAAAGGGAATATAGGAATATACTCCTTGTTATTTGAGTATTTTGATACTCAAGGGAATTCGCACAAAGTGCGTAAAAGTTTTGTTTTAGCCGGAAAACTATAACAATGTGAACATGTTATTTACGTTATACTTATCTTTGCTTTATTAGTTCACATTGAGATGGGAAAAATTATCCAATTTGCTCTTTTCTTTACCTTGATTTTTGTCGGTCATCAGGCTCTTGCTACACATAATAGAGCCGGAGAAATTACCTATCAACAAATAGGAAGTAGCCCATATACTTTAGAGTTTACGCTCACAACATATACTAATATAGGGCCACAAATACAAGCAGACCGTTGTCAATTAACCTTTTATTTTGGCGATGGAGATAGTTGCGTTGCAGTAAGACAAAATGGTCCCAGTGGTTCTTGCCCATCTCCGGCAAAAATGGGAGAAGTATTGATTGGTGCAAGCGGAGGACAAGGAGGAATTAAGAAAAATGTATATAAATGTGTTCATACCTATGCCGGAGGAGGGGTATTTACTGTTTCAGTTGCCGATGCCAACCGAAACGATGGCATCATTAACATTCCAAATTCTGTGAATGTTCCATTTTATGTACAAACTGTGGTAACACTTAGCCCTTTTTTAGGACCCAATAGTGGAGTGGTATTGTATAACCCACCTATTGATAATGCATGTGTTTGCAAACGTTTTGTGCATAACCCTAATGCTATAGATCCTGATAACGATAGTTTATCATTTACACTTGGAATTTGTAAAGGAGCCAATGGGAATAATATTGTGGGGTACTCGCTGCCATCGGGCGTATCATTAAACCCTATTTCAGGTGATTTTGTTTGGGATTGCCCTTCGCCTCAAGGCGAGTTTAATTTTGTTATTCTTATTATCAGTTGGCGCAATGGTATGCCTATAGATACCGTTACTCGTGATATGCAGGTTCTTGTTGATGGAAGCTGCAACAATAACCCTCCCCAACTGGATGTACAGGACATTTGTGTTGATGCGGGAACACTACTAAACCTTCCTGTTACTGCCACAGACCCGGATAATCAGTACATAATATTATCAGCTACGGGTTCTGTTTTTAACTTAAATCCTAACCCGCCTACATTTCCTCAAAACTTAACCGGGCCTTCACCTTTAACGGGTAATTTTATTTGGCAAACAGAATGTAGTCAGGTAAAAAAAGCACCGTATCAAGTCTCTTTCAAAGCGCTTGATGTCCCTTCTAGTTCTAATGATCAGGCTTTAGCCGACATCAAAACAATTAAAATAACCGTTGTATCACCGCCACCCACAAACTTAACGGCAACTCCGCAAGGAACCAACATAATATTAAATTGGACACCTACAGTTTGTACTCAGGCTATGGGCTATAAAATTTACCGTAAAAATGGTCCTTCTGGCTTTATTCCGGCTCAATGTCAAACCGGAGTTCCGCCAAGTACCGGGTACACGCTTATTGCTACTGTTACCGGTAGTAATACTAACACTTATACCGATAATGATAATGGACAAGGACTGATACACGGAGTTGACTATTGTTACATGATTTGTGCTTTTTTTAATGATGGAGCAGAGAGTTATGCATCAAATGAAGATTGTGTTTCTTTAAAAAAAGATGTTCCTATTATAACACACGTTACGGTTGATAGCACAGCCACTCAAGGAAAAAATACCATTATTTGGTCGCCACCTAAACGCAGTGATATTGATACTATTACTTTCCCGGGGCCCTATAAATACATTATTTACAGAAGCTTTGGTTCTAATTGCAATAATATGCTTGCCATTGACTCTATAAGTCAGGTAACTCTTCCCGGTAACAGTAGTGACACAATGTATCACCACCTAAATATAGACACTTATAACAATTCAAACAGTTACCGTCTTGCTTTTTTTAATGAAAATCCTCGTAAGTATATTGGAAGTTCCCATTGTGCATCATCAGTTTATTTAGATATTACCCCAAGCGATAAGTCACTGTTTCTGGACTGGACTTCAAATGTCCCCTGGACAGAAGATACTTTTACAGTTTACAGACAGAATCCACAAACTCTCGATTTTGAAAGAATAGGAATGAGCAACACAGCTCAATATATAGATATTAATTTAACAAATGGAAGGACTTATTGCTATAAAATTCGCTCTTCTGGTTTTTATACCGAAGCGGGTATTATTAAGCCCATTCTAAATTTCTCACAGGAGGCATGTGGTGTTCCTTTTGACAATATACCCCCTTGTGCCCCTGAGTTAACAATTAAACCTAACTGCGATTCAATAATTAACACACTAACATGGACTAATCCCAACTTAAGCTGTGCCCAAGATGTAATACACTATAATATGTATTATAGCACCAACGACAGTGCCGATTTTAGTTTAATTGCTACTTTTGATAATAATGGTAATTTATCTTTTATTCATAACAAAGACAGTATTTCTATAGCCGGATGCTATTATATAACGGCACTCGATAGTAATGCCAATGAAAGTGTACCGAGCGACACGGTATGTGCAGATAACTGCCCGGATTATCAATTGCCGAATGTTTTTACGCCTAATGGCGATGGTGTCAATGATTTTTTTAGACCCTTCCCCTACAAGTATATAACTGAAGTTGATATTAAAATATATAACCGCTGGGGAAATTTAGTATTTAGCTCTACCCATCCTGATATATTATGGGATGGAAAAAATCAGGATAGTAAGCAACCTTGTTCAGATGGGGTGTATTATTATATTTGCCGATACACGGCCTTAAAACTTAAAGGGAATATCAGCGAAACTTTGCATGGATTTATTCAGCTCATTTCAACACCTCCGGCTACGGGCGGAAACTAATTTCTACTAATTTAGATCCACTTCTCAACTTTGTCATAAGGGCGTCCTACTATACCTTGTGTTCTTTTTACAAGAATGGGACGTTCCATAAAATTTGGATTTTCAACTAAGAGCTGAATATACTCTTCTTCACTTAATTGTTTTTCTGCATATTTATCTTTAAAAAGAGGCTCTTTTTTTCGAATAATATCTTCGGCTTTAAGCCCCAGTTTTGCTAAAAGTGCTCTAATTTCTGAAGCACTTAATGGGGTTTTTACATATTCAACAATTTTAAAGGGTTTGCCTGATTGTTTAATTAAATTAAGCACTTTATTACTGGTGCTACAAGTTGTTTTATGATAAATAGTGATCATTATTGTAAATGTTTTTTAAGCTTATTCTAAGAACACAAATTTAAAACAGTTATAAACCTTAATTATTTTGAGATAAAAAGATAATCCTATGCAGCGTAAAGCAAAATTAGTAAACAAAGGTAATAAAAAAACGAGTTGCTGTTCGCTTCTGTCTCCGCCTGGAGCATCAATGCATTATTTTCTAATTAAAAATATACAGCCCTAAATTATGAGCCAAATACCGATTTAAGAATATCGGTTATACGAGCAGCAGGGTCTTTTCTTATTTTTATCTCCTCTTCAGCTATGATTTTAAATAATCCCTCAATAGCCTTTTCCGTTACATATTTGTTCAAATCAGGGTTAGCTTTTTCAACAAGTGGGAGTTGGTTGTAAGCTTTTGCTAGAGGACTCCAATATTGAGCTACTTTAACCTTTTGCATACTTTGTTGCACAATTGGTTTAAACGTAGAGGCTAATTCAAGACCCGTTTTACTTTTCATATAATCTGTAGCAGCCGTTTCGCTACCTTGTAATATTGCTTTGGCATCTGTTAACGTCATTTTTTTAATAGCTTCCGAAAAAACAGGAATAGCACTTTTTGCAGCATCTTCAGCAGCTTTGTTTAGTGTTTTAATAAATTCATCTGTTTCTTTATTCATCCCCAAGTTCCTTACCGTACTTTCTACCCTTCTTACTTCGGGCGGAAAAGGTATTTTTATCTTGGGGTTCTTATAATACCCTTCGGTTTTAGAAACTAAAGCCACAGCATTTTTAGTACCTATATCCAATGCTTCTTTCAGGCCTTTGGTTATTTCACTTTCCGGCAAATTACTTCCATTGCTGTTCTGTACTTGCCCAGTTGCGTTGTTTATTACATTTTCTAAGCTTTTGTTATTGATATTTATTTGTGCAAATAAACTTGTTTGAACAACAGAAATTAGAAAGATTAAAATTATTTTTTTCATAATTTTTATTTAAGAGCAAAAATACTGCCAAAGTTTTAAAAGTTAGAGTCGAAAAAACAAATCTTCTATTGAGAATATATCAATTAAAGCCGTAATCTCTGAATGATTTGTCAAACTCTTTAGGAGTAAAATTAATATTAACTTTTAGATTATAAAGCTCATACGATTCATAAAAACCTTGATCATCAAAAGCTTTGATATAAACGGGTAGATTAAGCTCTTTATCAATGTACATTAGGGTTTTAGAGGCATAAACATTAGGAACAATTAAAACCCTTCCTTCTTTAATAAAATCGGTATAGGAAATATTGCTGTTTAATTGCAAAATACGATATTCTCCAATTCCCAATTTTTCGGCAATAGATTGTATCGTTTCTTTTGAGTGAACGGTATATTTTACATATTTATAATCAGGATATTCAAAGAATATTTTATGGCAATCGCGGTTGTCATACTTAATAATTCCCATATAAGTAAACCAATGCCCAAAATTATTGTCACTTTGCCGTATAGCATTTTGAACAATTTTACCAATTTGTTCAAAACCGAGCTCAAATATGGTATGATGTTGATTGTTTCGCATGATACTACGATACGGGTCTAATTTTAGATTGATATACGGAAATGTATTAGGGTTTACTAAAGCATAGTTTTTATCAATAAGTTCATTATACAAGATTTCAACTCCAGAGTTGTTTTTAAAATAAATCTGCCGGGGTTTTACGTGAAGTTTAACCTGTGAATCTGCTCGAAGAATTTTCCCTTTAACTCGTTCAGATGAATGTAAAAAATAACGAGCAGATTGAGTGCGATTGATTTTGGCTATCATATCGTTTAACAACTCGCGACAAATATTTTCGTGACCAGCCCTTATAGGGGAAACAATAAGTAAAAAAACAAGTACAAAAGAAAGAACCCTTTTAGATATCACAAACTCCCCCTTTTATTTATGATTTTTGCAACGTACTTACCAACAATATCAAACTCAATGTTTACTATGCTGCCCACAACGAGTTTCCCTAAATTAGTATGTTCCAATGTATAGGGAATAAGGGCTACCGAAAATTGATTAGAACCAGAGCCTACAACAGTTAAACTAACTCCATTTACTGTTATTGATCCTTTTTCAACTGTAATATAACCGGGGTTGCATTGTTCTGCATACTCAAAATAAAACATGACACTCCCATCATGCTCCTCTATGGCGGTACAACGTGCTGTAACATCAACATGACCCTGTACCAGATGACCATCTAACAAGCTGTTTAAGCTCAAACAACGCTCAATATTTACCTCGTCACCAGGAGATAATAAGCCTAGGTTACTTCTTTTTATAGTTTCATTAATTGCTGTTACCTTATAAGAACTCTGGGCTTTGTCAACAGCAGTAACGGTAAGGCAAACACCATTGTGCGATACGCTTTGATCTACTTTTAATTGGGAAGCAATAGGACTTTGGAATACAAAGTCAACATTTTTTTGATTCGTGGTTGCTTCTATAACTATGGCTTTCTCTTCAATAATTCCGGTAAACAAAGCAAAAATGATTTTTACAAAGGTAAAGATATTTATACCCTTTCTTTATGCGGTATCAGAAATTTATTATTTTTTTTAATTTTCTGCTCACAAACATTCTTTTTAATCGTATTTTAATAAAAAGCTTTACTTTAGATAAAAATGAAGGAATAACCTACTTGGCTTGCAAATTATCATTGATGATAAGTTACTAGAAGGTTGCTTAAAAGGTAATCGTTTAGCACAACAGCAGTTGTACAAGAATTGTTTTGACTTATTAATTCGTATTTGCAGGCGATATGTTAATAACAATGAGGAAGCAGTGGACATCATGAATCAATCATTTCTAAAAATTTTAAATAATTTGCCTAATTATAGGAGAAATGAAAGTTTTGATGCCTGGATCATTACTATTACGGTGCATACAGCAATTGACCAGCTTAGAAAGAATAAGAGATACAAGGAGCATGTTGCCCTAAGTGAAGATTATAAAACAGGATTTTATGGTTATGAGCCGGCAAGTACCAATTTTGTTATCAGTAAAATGGCTGCTGATGATATTATGAAAATGATTCAGCAATTGCCCGAATTTACACGCGAAGTGTTTAATCTTAACATTATTGAAGGCTATCACCATAAAGAAATTAGCGATATGCTGGGAATAACCGAAGAGGTTTCGAGGTGGCACCTGCATAAAGCCAGAAAAATTTTGAAACAAAAGTTAACCACACAAAAAAAAATTAAAGTAGCTTAATATTATGGAAGACACAAATGAAAATTTTGATGCGCTTTTAAGGCAAAAGGTAAGTGAAAGCCAATTCAAATACGAAGAGGCATACTGGCTAAAGGCCGAAAGTATGATTACAAAGGAAGAATCTAAAAAGACAATTTTTAGTAAGTTTATTCGCAGGACTCTTTTGTTGTTGCTTTTGACCGGTGTTACTACGCTAATATGGCAGTGGAATAGCACTATGCAAGAAAATAGTTCTATAACTAAGAATCAAAAAGTACACTTACAGGAGAATCAAGCATCGAGTGATATTAGGAATCAACCGGCTACTCCTATTACACAGGTAGTACAAGAACACTCCGTAATTTCAGAAAATTCAGTTGCAGCACCGGAAATAGACCTCACAACTCATCCTGTTTCAAAAGCAAGTCCAGTTCTAAAAAATAAAATTCAGAACCTAAAAAAATCCCTTAATTCAACTCCTCAGGCTGAGAACGAAAAGTTTGGACAAGAGCTTATTGAAACAAGCAAGAAAGTTCTCCAGCAAAATAATACTATAGAAATAGCCTCTTCAGAAGGTTTTGAGTTAACAAATTCTAATGAGTCGGTTTTTGCACAAGAAGAAAGTTCCCTTGCCTTGGAAAGAGCTCAGCCTAATACCACCATTATAAAGAACTCTGGCTCTGCTCGAGATATTGATCCGAATATTGTTGCTGCCTGCGATAATCAAAATAAAACTAATTGGATGTACGCTGCTGTTGCCGGAATAGGAAGTAGCCGTGGATTTGAAGGCAACGGATCGGGCTCCAAAAATGGATTAGCCCTTTTTATTGGCTATCGTATGGCTTACAAAATTGATAAAAACTGGTTTGTTGGCTTACAACCTTTAATTTATTCAAGAGGGGCTGTGAATACCAACATGCAATCCTCTAAAACAGAATATGACTTTGGACAAAATGCTGATGAATTTATTGTTCATAATAAATCATTAGTCTTTGCAGAACTTCCGCTTTTAATAGGATACAGAGTGCATCATCATCAAGTTAGTGTTGGTTTTGGTGCCGAGTACTTAATCAATGTGAAGAGTGATGTTAAAGAATTTGGGAGTCAGCAATTTGAACCTAATCAGTGGGGTTATGTTTCGGGCTTTAATCGCTTTGGGTCAATAGCCGCATTTAATTATGCCTTTAATGTATATAATGAGTTCTGGATTAATTTAATGCTTCAAAAAGGCTTTACGGATTTAACCAAAGAAAATTATTTCCCCACAAATAATAAAGATAGAAACTTTAATATGCGTATAGGTGTTCAATATTTGTTTCAGAATAATGGAAGGAAAGTAAAATAAAGAAAGTATGAAAATTGGAAGTAAAATAGTTTTAATTGTACTCATTGCAATGCAATGGCAAGCTTGTAAAAAGAAAGATATTCCGGAGGCAAACAATGGCAATCCCGTATTTATGATTGATGCTACTATTAACGGAAATGCTGTAAGTATGGCTGCTGGGAAAAACCAATACTATATGTTTACATCCTATCAAATGGATGCTTTAGGGCTTAATTTATTTATGGGCAATTTACGGTCTGAAAACTGTGAAAAATGCAATCATGAATTTTCTATTGTTTGCCGCGATAGCCGTTTTCGTAACAGTATTTTAGTAAGCAATATGGAAGATGTTTTAAAAACCGGGAATTATTCCTTTCATAATGGAACCGATACCAGTAACTTAAATTTAACCGGTGGCATATTTAATTTTTATGCTTTTAATCCATCTGGCTCAAACTATACCTTTAATTGGACATTTGGTGATGGGGCAACTTCTACTTTGGCCAATCCGGTACATCAATATGCGGAACCAGCCGATTATAATGTATGTCTTACTGTAAGTAAGGCAGGTATCCCTTCTAAAACCATTTGTAACATAATAACCACAGATACTGCTTGCCGTTTTCAATTTAATCAATCTATGAGCCAAACATTAGTTTCGTTTATAGCTACCGGGAGCGCCCCTTCATATATTTGGGATTTTGGAGATAGTACAGCATGGCAACTAAGTGGAGCAAATACCACTTACATTTATAGCCAGCCGGGTGTTTATCGAGTTGTTTTACGCGATTCGCTTTCGAGCGCATCTTGCAGTAACTTCTTTCAAAAAGACATTTTAGTAGGAAACTTTTCGGGTAATGAATTAGCTGCTGGTTTTAACTATACGTATTCCATTGTCCCTCCATCAACTATTCCTATTGATTCGGGTTTTAGAAAAATTATAGTAAATTATACAGCACCTGATGGTAAGCAATACAGTACCTATAATCCTTATAAACCCCATGTACAAACAGGAAATTCTTTTGTTATTTCAAATTCAGAACCGTATCAGAAAAACAGTGATGGACAAAAGACATATAAGATTGAAGGGAGCTTTAAAGCCTGGTTTTATAATATAAGCAATAATAATGACTCTATTTTTATTGATGCATCAAAATATACTCTAGGCGTAGCCTATCCCTAATACAAACCATTATTAACTACAAAATTCCAACTATGAAAACAAGACTATTTAAAAATTTTATTTCTTTAACAGCATTTCTGTTAGTTATACTGTCTGTAAAGTCGAATGCACAAACCTGCCAGGCTGGTTTTACCTATGTTATGAACCCCAATGGCGAATTCATTTTTCTGGATTCTTCCTGGTCGGCTCAACCAATTGTACAATATGAATGGGACTTTGGTGATGGAATAACGATGCTTTCAGGAGATTCGGTTCCCCATGCATATCAACAAACCGGAACTTATCAAGTTTGTCTATCTATTACTACTATGGATAGTTGTACCAACACAGCTTGTCAATTAATTACGGTACAAGTTAACAACCCTTGTAATTTAGTATTGAATTTTTTAATATATAACCAAAATGGACAAGATTATATTACACCAGATGTTGCGGGTGGTACACCCCCTTTTACTTATTCCTGGAATTCAGGAGAAACTACGCCAACCATTCTTGCTGTTCCTGGTACAAACCAATGTTTAACAGTTACTGATAGCAATGGGTGCAGCACTTATGCTTGTTACAATCCTTCTTCAGGATGTAACCTAACAGGTACTATTTATGAAGATACTTTTTTACAAATGTTAGTAGCTAACCCAATTGGGGGCACTCCACCTTATTTGTATTATTGGAATACAGGTGACAGTACTTCTAGTATTTCACCCACAGGACCCGGAGTTTATACTGTAAATATCATAGATGTAAACGGATGTATTGCTAGTCTTACTTATTCCTATATGACCGGATGTAATTATATATACTCTTATACACAAATAGGACCCGGAGTTTATCAGTTTGTATCAAATGCCCCTAATTCCGGTGGGTTTACCTTATGGCAGTTTGGAGATGGTTCATCACCTGACACAAGTACATCAAATGTGATTATACACACCTTTATTGCACCGGGTACTTATAATGTATGCATGACTTATGACAGTTGTGCTAGTTATTGTGGAATGGTTGTGGTAGGTAATGCTGCATCTAACGGATCTATTTGTGGAACTGTTTTTGAAGATAGTAATGGCAACAGTATTATTGATAGTGGCGAAAATGGAATTCCATTTGCATATTTAATGATTACCGGAAATAACTATCAAACAACTATAGTAACCGATAGTTCCGGTTCTTATTCGCTTGTTGTTCCTGCGGGAAGTTATACGCTTACTATGTGCAACTATGGAAACCCGGGCACCAATAATAATGGTATTTTTACTGTACCGGTTGATACCAATAGCAACACAAACGGATGTGCTTATTACACGTTTACAGTTGCAGGAAATGATACAGTTTGTGGAATGAATTTTGGTATTTTCCTTAATGCCTCAACGGTATCTGGTGTATTATTTTATGATGCTGATAACAATGGTGTTTTCGATGCCAATGAGTCTGGTATTCCTTATCAGTTAATTCAAGTTGGTTCATATTCAACATATACTGATTCCTACGGTGCTTATAATATCTTACTTCCGGTTGGTACTTATACTGTAAGTTATACTCCAACAGGATTTTACAGTACTGGAACAATTACAACCGGTACAACTATTGTAGATGTTACACAAAATGGAGTGGTTTATGCAAATAATAACGTAGGATTGTATTTACCCCCAGGCAGTGTTGATATAAGTGTTTCTATTTACCCTAGTACAACAGTTACACCTGGTTTTGGAGCATGGTACTATATTGGAGTTTGTAATGAAGGAAACACTCCTGTAGCTGCTGAGGTTACAATGCAATATGACCCAATACTCACTCCTGATTATCAAAGCCCAACTGCTAATAATGTTAACACCACCACTCATACGCTTACTTGGACAACTCCTATAATAAGTCCTTTTTCTTGTTATTATATTTGGGTTACTTTTAATGCACAGCAGAATGCTGTATTAGGAAGCAATACTTTAGAGTCTGTTTTTGTATCACCTTCAAGTGGAATAGATATTAATTTAAACAACAATATGGATACTATTCATCAAGTGGTTGTTGGATCTTGGGATCCTAATGCCAAGTTGTCTGTTAAAACCAATAGCAACAACCCTAACTTACAGCTTGTATCTAGTATCAACCAAAATCAAGAAATACGTTATACTATTCATTTTCAGAATACGGGTACCGCACCGGCTCACAATGTTGTAGTGCTTGATAACATGTCGCCTAAATTAGATTTAATGTCTTATCAGTTTTTAAGCGCTAGTCATAACTGTCAAATAATTAGAAACGGTAACACCACTACCTATAAGTTTATGAATATTATGCTCCCTGATTCTACCAATAATGAACCACAAAGTCATGGCTTTATTTCTTATAAAGTTAATGCTCTATCCAGCTTAAATGTAGGAGAACAAATAACGGATAATGCTGAAATTTACTTTGATTTTAATAGTGCAGTAATTACTAATGATGCTACAGTAACTATGGTTGCATTTACCTCTTTACCTTCAGTAATGAACAATGCTAATAGTGAGGTTTACCCTAACCCTGCAAAAGATTATGTGAACATTACGATACCTGCCACTAAAGAACAAAATGTTAGTATCCGTGTTTTTGATACTCAAGGTAAACAGTGTATGGAACAGCAGGAAACTTTAAAACAAGGAAACAATAATTTCTTAATTCACACTTCACTTTTAAATAAAGGAATGTATTTTATTCAAACCACCACAGACGATGGACAAATGAAAACAACAAAACTAAGTATTCATTAGGAAGTAAAATGTTCATTCGGGTTAAAGGTGCTGCATAGGCAGCACCTTTTTTTATGACCTATTAAGGGGTCTAATTTTTATTTTGCAATAGTTTTTAAAAAAGAATCTTATTTGAAGTATCCCAAAAGCAGAAAAACTCGAATGACTTATCTTAAAAAATAAATATCTTTTAAGCTTGTACACTTGTAAACGAAAAAGTTGTGCCATCAAACAAACCCTTGTCGCTTATTTTAAGACTTGGAATAACTAATAATGCCATAAATGATAAGCTCATGAATGGGGCATCTAATGTGCAACCTAGGCCTTTGGCTTGCTGGTGAATTTTTTGATAAGCTTGGGCTATCTCTACAGCACTTTTATTACTCATGATACCTGCTACAGGAAGCGGTAGCACTTGTTCAGTATCGCCTTCAGCTAAAGAAATGCCTCCTTGATGGCTAATAATTAAGTTAATAGCTTTAGATAAATCTTCATCCATAACACCAACAGCTACAATATTATGAGAGTCATGTGCAATACAGCTTGCTATGGCACCTTTCTTTAATCCAAAATTTTTAATAAAAGCTATAGACGGAGGTGCATTGAAGTATCTGTTAACGACAACAATTTTAAGAATATCCTTTTCCAAATCAGAACACAAAACACCATTTTTTATAGGTAAATGATCAATGGCGGTTGTTGTTATAAGTTGCCTGTTATGAACTTCAATAATTTTTACTTTGCTATTGGATAATTTAAGCTCAAGTTGTTGGGGGCGTACGGGGTTACAATTAAATTTATTGATGGCTCGGAAAGAATTTGTTTGAATCAATGATTGTTGATTTTGAGCTACACATACTCCTTTAATATAAGTTTCAATAATATTAAAGTTTTCGAGGCTGTCAATAATAATAAAATCGGCACTGTCATTTTTTTGTAACAAGCCTACGGGCAAATTATAATGTTTAACAGGCAAAATACAAGCAGCAAATAAAATATCAAATAAATTATATCCAAGAGATAAGGCCCGTTTTACAAGAAGATTAATATGGCCGTCCAATAAATCATCAGGATGCTTATCGTCTGAACAAAACATAATTTGTTGAGGATATAAATTAAGGAGGGGGATTAAAGCTTCAAAATTTTTTGCTGCACTTCCCTCTCTTATAATCACTTTCATTCCCAAATTAAGTTTCTCCTGACCTTCTTCAAATGTAAAGCACTCATGGTCGGTACTAATTCCGGCATTAATATAATCTGCTATTTGCTTTCCTCTAATCCCTGGTGCATGCCCATCAACCGGCTTTCCACATTGGTGTGCTGCATTTATCTTAGCCATCATTTCTGGTTCACGAGCTATTACAGCCGGATAATTCATTACTTCGGCTAAATACCAAATATCAGGGTTTTGCATTAAGTGCCCAACATCATGTGAGTCTAATTCGGCCCCTGCTGTTTCAAAACACGTTGCAGGTACACAACTGGGAGCCCCAAAAAAGAAATGAAAAGGAACTGTTTTGCTGTTTTCAATCATATAGTTGATGCCTTCAACCCCCATAATATTTGCAATTTCGTGTGGATCGCTCACAGTAGCAACCGTACCATGCAATACGGCCACTTTGGCAAATTCAGAAGGCAAGAGCATACTGCTTTCTATATGAATATGGGCATCAATAAACCCCGGTAAAACATAGGTTCTCAGCCTTTCGTTAATGGGGTTTATTGCAGTTATCTTCCCATTTTCTACAAATATTTCTACTGGAAAAATAGAGCGATTCAGAATATCTATGTAATTGGCTTTTACAGTCAAAACAAACGCTTATTATTCATTCTTAAACCAAGAACTATACATTAAATAATTATGGGCAATACGTTCTACCTCTCCTTTAAAAAGCTCTTCACTTAATTGTTTTACTTTTTTGGCTGGTACACCGGCATAAATGGATCCGGCCTCTACTATTGTATTTTCGAGAAGTACTGCACCGGCAGCTATGATACAATTTTGATGAATAATTACATGATCCATAACTATGGCACCCATGCCTATTAAAACATTATCGTGAATAGTGCAGCCGTGTATTATTGCATTGTGTCCTACAGAAACATTGTTTCCTATAACAACTTTAGTTTTTTGATAAGTACAATGTACTACAGCACCATCTTGTATGTTTACTTTATTCCCCATTGTTATACTGTTTACATCACCCCGTACTACGGCATTAAACCAAAAACTACAATCATCGCCTGTTGTAACATCGCCAACTAGAGTTGCATTAGGTGCAATAAAGCAGTTGTTCCCTAATTTTGGAGAAACTCCCTTTACGGATAATATAATGCTCATAACTTATTCTAAAATTTTTAAACCTAGCAAAATAATTTTATTGCCAGATACTTGTTTTATTGTGAATGAAAACTTACCCCATTCAATAACTTCGTTAAGTGCAGGAATACTTCCATGAAAGTGTAACAGTAAGCCTGCAAGGGTTTCATATTCTTCAGATACCGGTAAGTGAAGCTGGTATTTATTATTGATATAATCAACCTCAAGTCGGCCAGAAAACACATAGTCCGTATCAGAAGTTTGCACATCTATCAAATCTTCTTTATCATGTTCATCTTCAATTTCGCCAAATATTTCTTCCATCACATCTTCAATGGTAAGCATACCGGCTGTTCCTCCAAATTCATCTACAACAACAGCAACACTCCTGCGCTGTTGTTTTAATAGTGTAAGAATTTCACGAGCAGGCATTGTTTCAGGAACTATTGAAATAGGCAATAATATTTCGCGAATAGTTGTTGGCTTTTTAAACATTTCAGAAGAGTGTGTATAGCCAATAATATTATCTATGTTTTCTTCAAAAATTAAAATTTTGGATAACTGTGTCTCAATAAATTTTTTTTGAAGTAAAGAAATATCTTCATTGATTTCAAGCGCTATAAGCTCAGTTCTAGGTACCATACACTCGCGCGCTTTCACACTTTTAAAGTCAAGTGCATTTTGAAATATTTTAATTTCATGGTCAAAATCATCCCGATGTGCATTGTTTGAAGTAAATTGTTTTACATAATTGTCCAAGTCAATACGCCCAAAAGAAAGAACACGTTTCTCTGTATTAACGCTAAACCCATATCTTAAAAACAATTCAGCAATATTTAAAGTTATAAAAACTATAGGAAACAAAACAATATAAAAAAGTAAAAAAGGTAAGGCTAAAAAATAGAGCATTGAATTTGGATTAATACTGAAAAGCGCTTTAGGAATAAACTCGGCTGTTACTACAATAATAAAGGTAGATACAAAAACATTTAGTATAAGTACACTAATATGCGACTGGATAAACATTTCTAGAAAGGGTTCTAAAATTTGAGCGGTATAAATACCATAAATAACCAAAGTAATGTTGTTTCCTACAAGACAGGTGGAAATAAATTGTTGTGGTTTTTTTATAAAATAAGAAATAATTTTTGCGGGTAAAAAATTTTGATTGCTATCCAGCTCAACACGCAGTTTGTTAGAAGTCAAAAAGCCTATTTCCATACCTGAAAAAAATGCAGAGCATAAAATGGAAATTAATATGACAGAAATTTCGTTCAAAATTAAAGCGATTTGTTGGAGGCTGTTTTTACTATTCTTTTCTTATTTACCCGATACATGTAAGCTCCAATAAATGTAATGGCGATTAAAATAAAAGCCTCATTGTTGTTTTTTTGGTAGGCACTTATAACAGCTCCTACTAAAGAGCCCAAGGCTACCAGCAACCATAAATATTGTAACACAATAAACATATTTTTCATAGGTTATTTTTTAAGACTAATAGTACCTCTCATTTTTTTTATTTTGTACTTGGTAAAGCTTTGATTACTTTCCAACCCATCACCCATAATAATTTCATCAGCAGTAGTAATGGTAACAAAGGCGTCAGAAATAATACGTTCATCTTTTTGGTTCCACACCAAATGTTCTGTTTTGAGTGTCTCATTTTTCTCGTTAACCACAACAACTTTACGTTTGGCCTCCATAATATTATTATCTCCCGATTGAATGATTTTGGCATAATCGGCTGTTAAGGTTGAGTTTATTTTTTGATTCCCATCGTAAAAATACAACTTTATTCCTTTAGGCATTTCTATATAAGGAGGGTTTTCTCTGTAGCGATTCATTTCACTTGCTAACAACCGAGCTTTTATTTTTGCCGAGTCACTATATAATATTTCTACATCTTTACCATGCTCTACAGGAATATATTTTTTATCTGATATAATCTTTACCTCCTCTAAACTGTTTTCACAAGAAATACATAATGTGGTAACGAATACTACTATAATTATAATAACAGATGATGGTATGTTACACTTCCTAAACATAAGGTCAATGCTTAGTCATATTTCGATTTAATAAACCAGCGATCATTAATAGTAAACCCAACATTGAGCAGCATATAATTTTCCTGAACCAAATAATATGCTGTTGTTCCTCTTCGCCCAAACTCCAGTCCAACATTGACTGTCGAGACCGATTTGCGTAATGGAAAACCAGCTCCTAGTGTAAAAGCTTGCTCTAAAATTTGTGTGTTATTAAGATAGAATGGAGTTACTGTATTTTTGAAACCAAAACGGTAATACGTGTGTTTTAAAAAACCATCCGGATTTTGAACATTAGGATAATACTGGATTCCCGTAGTAATAGTGCGCGAGTCCCTTAATGCATTAAGGTTTTTATCAATACTGTCCTTTGCCCAATTTATTACCTTGTACTCCATAGTATAAACAAACTTAGGCCCCATTTGTAAAGAGCAACCAAAGCTATATTGACTTGGAAGATAAGCTTCTGTGGCATTACTTTGTGAATAATAGGCTGTATCAACAAGATTTGAAGCAATAATGGCATTATAATACCGCTCAGAATTAATACTGGCATTATTCACAAGTTTAGCCTTGAAACCATAACTAAAACCTAGGGTAAAACGAGTATCAGTATTTATAAAAAATGTTTGTTGCGCTCCTAATAAAAATGAAAAACCATGATATGCATTACGTGTCGTGTTAAGCATATTTAGATAGAAACTAGTGTCGGAGTGTACAAAGGTTTTATATTCATGACGCTCAATGCTGCCAAAAGTAAAATCTGTGTTTAATCCTATAGCAAATCCTCTCATTAAACTATCGCTGAAAATCCTAAATGGATTTAATCCATGTGCCATATAAACTTTATTGAGACCACCTTCCCCGTGAAAGGTACTGGCTATTTCCATATTTTTAAATTTGGCAGTATCAGACATTTTATATCCAACCCCGGTATAAGGCAACACACCAAAAGAAAGCCCCCACCATTTGGTTACTGGAAAGCCCAATGCCAGATAACCAAAATTTCCGCCTTTGTTCGTAATAGTATCCACATCGTTAAACTGCTTGCTGTAGGTTCCTGTAAATCCAGCGTTGAAGGATGTTAGTTTAAGTGCTGCATTAGAAGCAGGATTATAATAATTTAGATTCCAATAGCCGCTTTGAGCTACACCTGTGCTCCCTAAGGCTGAATTTTGAGCAAAGCCTTTAAAGCGCTCTGTTCCATATCCAAAACGAGAGTATATGCTGTTAGTGATATTTTGAGCCTCTGCAGCAGAAGCAGTAAAAAGTGTGGCCAGAAACAAAATTAGAAGAATATTTTTATTTGTTTGTTTCATAAGCTGGGGATTCCTGAGATATTGGTAAAATTATTTTTGATAGTTAAGAATGCTGTTTAATCCTTTTAAAAGGAGTAAAGGGTCGGCAAAGATGTTACTTTTTAACGCCTTTTGCAAAAAAGGGGCATCTCCACCGGTTAAAACTATGTTAATATTAGGATTCATTTTTTTATACTCCTCTATTATTCCTTTCACTTCGGCAATTATACCCAATTGTGCACCCATTCGCAAAGAGTTAATCGTATCATTACCTATCAGAGAATTATACTCTGGGTCAAACGCAACCAGTGGCAACCTCTTTGTAAATTTGTGCATAGCTAAATACCGCATTGCCAAGCCTGGTGAAATACCGCCACCATGGTAATTTCCATCAGCATCGGTATAATTATATTTTAAACAAGTTCCAGCATCTATTACTAGAAAGGGTTTGCCTTTAAAGTCTATATAACCGCCACAAGCAGCAGCTAAACGATCGCTACCTAATGTTTGGGCCGAATTATACAAATTATGTACGGGAGTAGGGGTGTTGGCAGAAAATAAAATAGTTTTACCAAATTTCGTTATTAGGTTGAGTGTTTCATTAGGGAGATTTACTACAGAGCTCAGTATTATTTTGTCAATTTTGTATGAATTAGCCCATTCTAAAATAGAATTAATTTCTTGTTCCGTAATGCACTTAATTAGCGTATTATGCTCGAAAATACCTGCTTTAATTCGTGTGTTCCCAATATCTATAATAAGGTTCATAATACAAATCTACTATTTGATATTTTAAATCAATGGTTTAGTTATGGAGAAAAATTAAAATCCAAAGCGGGTAAACTTAATGAATCGGGTGGTATGGTATCATTCTTGAGAAATACATTTTTGGCAGCCCCGGTAATAGTTACTTCGGGCACTAATGATTCTTTTTGTTCCTCGCTGATTATTTCTTTTCGGAGCAAATGGTCAGCAATAATACGATAAAAATCAGATACGTGAGGTTTTAGCTTTCCTGTTTCGTCAAAATTATACTTAAACCACTTAGGACGTGGTACAATCATAGCCAAATAAATACTTTCTGCCAGGGTTAATGCTTCGGGTTTTTTCTTAAAGTAATACTCAGAAGCTTCGCCAATTCCATATATACCCGGTCCCCATTCAATAATATTCAAATACACTTCAAACATACGCTCTTTACTAACAATTCGATTGCTTTCTATAAGCCAAACTAAAAGAGCTTCTTCGGCTTTGCGGGCAATAGTTTTGTTGCGGGTAAGAAATACATTTTTTACCAGTTGCATACTGATGGTACTGCCACCGCGAGCAAATCTCCCCTTTTTGTAATTCTCAGCTATCGACTTTCTAAAAGCATTTTCGTTAAATCCGTTATGAGAGTAAAAATTCCCATCTTCAGAAGTCATAATTGCATGTTGTAACCAAGGACTTATTGCATTAAGCGGAGTGTATTTGGGGTTTGATGGTCCTACCATAAAACTTTTAACAGGTACTCCCTTTTCATAAGCTGTGTATAGAAATTCTTCATTCAAGATACTTAAACGAGTAGCTCCGTATGAAATAATTTTAAAATGATGCTTAGGCATTTTACAATTGAACAGGACACTGTCAGGCTTTTGGGTATCCATACTAAAATTCATTTGAAAGCCCAAAGATCCCTGTGTTTTTATTCCCTCAACAGATGAAAATAACCCTGATGGGAGTGACTCAAAAAAAATTGTAGAAGGCATTTCAGGAATGGTTACACGAAAATCTAACTTCTTTGAAGGTTTATGGGTGTATTCTATATAAGGTTTAATTCGAATGTTTTGAACATAAATTTGCGAATTACTATCTAATTGCACTGCCGCAGCTCCTACCTGTAAACTAAAATCAGCTTCTACATGGGGTAAAATAATATTTCTGGGAGAAATTCGCCAATGATTTAACCTGGAGTTTTTAATATAAGCATTACCTTGAAGTGTTAATGCATTCTGCTCGTAAATAGTGCTCTTTAAAGTTAATCGTAAAGTGTCAAAAGTAAAACCTAAATTGAAAAAGCTTTTAAGTGCTGGGAAAGTTGTTTTTGAGGAATCACTTTTAGAGATCATATAAAAGGAAAGTGCTCGAGAGCTGCTGTTGATGTTTCCATTAATCAGATACAGGCTCTTTCCTTTACTCTCAGAAGTTTTTAATTGCCCTTTGAAAGCCCCTTCGGAGAAAACTAAGGTGTCAATTGTTGATTTAACATAAGCTGTATCTTGGTAAAATGCTAAAGTTGAATTATAGAGCTCAATTTTTTCTGGAATAGCATCAAAAAGGCTGCTAATGAGGTTATAGCTAAAATACCCTAAATCAATATTATTTGTGCTTTTCTCGTTATTTACAGGTTCTTGTTTTTCTTTCTTTTTTAATAGAAATGAGAAATTATCTCTTTGTTTCGTTTTATATACCATTACATCTGTATGGTTTATATAAACATCATGAATTCTCACAGAGCCCCACAATAAAGGTAAAAGGCGAACATGAGCTTTAAATTGTTGTAAGGTTAAAAGCGTGTCTTTTTGGGGACTTGTAACACATAGGTTATTAGCTACAATACCTGATAAGCCTGTAAAACGTATGGTTGCGATTTGCAACTTTCCTTGATATTTATGGTTGAATTTTTCACAAACTTTTTGAACTCCCCAACTGAGTATCGAATTTCGAAAAATAAAAAAAGTACTTGTCAATAACACTAAAAAAAGCACGAAAAGCCGTATGCTTTTTTTGTTTTTTTGAAAGAAAATACTTGCCTTCAAGTAGTGCTAATTAAGATACAACGAAAAATACAAAACTTGCTATTGCTTGTGTTCAGGCCGCATTTGAGGAAAGAAAATAACATCTTGAATTGATGGCGAGTTGGTCATAATCATAGCCAACCTGTCAATTCCAATTCCTAACCCTGATGTAGGAGGCATGCCAAATTCTATAGCACGCAAAAAATCTTCATCTAATACCATAGCTTCTTCATCACCTCTTTTCCCCAATTCCAACTGCTCTTCAAAGCGCTTACGCTGATCTATGGGGTCATTAAGCTCACTATAAGCATTACAGATTTCTTTACCGTTACAAATGGCTTCAAAACGTTCTACCAAACCGTTTTTGTTGCGGTGCTTTTTGGCTAAAGGCGACATCTCTTCAGGATAATCGGTAATAAAGGTGGGCTGAATCAATTGACCTTCACACTTCTCCCCAAAAATTTCATCAATTATTTTGCCTCTGCCCATACTCGCATCAATGTGTATTCCTAATGAAGATGCAGCTTCTCTTAAAGCTAGTTCATCCATTGTACTAATGTCAATACCGGTAAAGTGTTGTATTGCTTCATACATGGTAAAGCGTTTCCATGGACGTTGAAAACTAATGTTATGTTCTCCAACTTTTACTTCATTAGTACCATGCAAATCGAGAGCTACTTTTTCAACCATAGTCTCCACTAAATTCATCATCCAATTATAATCCTTATAGGCTACATAAAGTTCCATTTGTGTAAATTCAGGATTATGAAATCTACTCATCCCTTCATTTCTAAAATCTTTGGCAAATTCATAAACCCCTTCAAACCCACCCACTATTAATTTTTTTAGATACAACTCATTGGCTATACGCAAATACAGGGTCATATCTAATGTATTGTGATGTGTTTTGAAAGGACGTGCTGCTGCTCCTCCATACACAGGCTGCAAAATAGGTGTTTCTACTTCTAAGTATCCTTTATTATTTAAAAAACTACGCATAGAATTCATTAGTTGCGTTCGTTTAATAAATGTAAACCGTACTTCAGGGTTTACAATTAAATCCAAATAGCGCATCCGGTATCGTTGCTCAGGGTCGGTAAAGGCATCAAAAGTATTCCCTTTCTCATCAGTTTTAACAATAGGTAAAGGTTTTAACGATTTGCTCAATAGCTTTAACGATGAAACATGAATAGTCGTTTCTCCGGTTTGTGTTGTAAATACATAGCCAGTTATACCAATAATATCTCCTATGTCCATATACTTTTTAAATACGGTATTATACATGGTTTTATCCTCATCAGGGCATATATCATCACGTTTAATATATATCTGAATACGGCCCGTATTGTCTTGTATCTCTGCAAAAGAGGCATTCCCCATAATACGCCTCGACATAATTCTACCAGCTATGCTAATGTTTTTATAACTCAGTTTATCGCGCTCATAATTCACATGAATATCGGCCGTAGTGGTGTTAACCTCAAAAGCCTCAGCCGGATATGGGTTTATTCCTAATTTTATTATTTCTTGAAGGGAATGTCTTCTTATTTGTTCTTGTTCGTTTAACTCTGTGCTCATGATTAGGTTAGCTTTGCACAAACGTACTATTATTAGTTAAAATGAACAAGCCATAAAGAGGAGATATTTTTCACAAAACGCTCTCTCGTTGTTAATATGCTTAGTTTACCCTTAAAATAAGGGAATTTTAATAGTTATTACGTTAATCAAAATGGGGTTAAAGATGATAATATGACTCAACAATGGTAATTGATTTATACGAAAGTGACTTTTTAAAAACAGCTCCCTTTGTATCCTTTCTAAGATTACTGACACTAATACAAAACACAGAATGTAGCATTAAGAGTATAATTATTGAGTTTTAATCAATTTCATTTTTTATCATTCTGAACAAAGGTTCAATTTCTCAGAAAATAATTTTACCAAATATGCGTTTTTTGAGTTTCGTTATAGCTTAATGATGGACTACATATAAATGGGAATAATTATATTTTTATAATTTCCCATGCATGGGAACATAAATTGTAAGTCTCATTTCTCTATGTAAAAATTTTAGTATAGAATTACGCTTTATTGAAACTTTAAAAAGTAAGATTGGATTTAAACTTTGACATTCATTGATTTATTTTTATAATAATTGTAAAAAATAGATTCGCAAGCACGCATAAAGTAACTATTATAGTAACTTGCAGTCGTAAAATTCATTTTTTGAAAAACTTATTTTTCTGTCTAATCGTTTACGGTCTCTTTGGGTCTGGCTCAAACCAGTTATTTGCACAGGGCATAGTAATTAAAGGATATATTACAGAGAAGGATACCATAAGCACTATTCCTTTTGCTTATGTAGTGAATAAAAAAAATGGTACCGGAACCGTTTGCTCAGACAAGGGTTACTTTGAACTATCAGCACAATTAAACGATACCATTCTCATCAGCTCAATAGGGTTCGTGGCTCGTAAAATTGCAACTAAAGATATTTTAGAACTTCCTACATTCAAAGCCAAAAGGAGTATTGTTTTGTTCTCAAAAACATATAATCTAAATACGGTTATTATAAATCCGAGAGAGCTTTCAGAAAATCAGAAAAGTGTTTATGAGCGATTTATAAACCAACCTCAACCCTCTTTAACAAGCCCAATTAGTGCTTTATATTACGAATATAGTAAAGAAGGAAGAGAACGAAAAAAACTGGTTGAAATTTATAAAAGAGAACTATTTTTTGAAAAAACAGAAAAAAGGTTAGACTATTTCTTTGCTGTTAAAAAAGTAGATCTTACTACTTTTGATGCCCGTGCTTTTATTTTATTTTGCCGAATTACTGAGGACTTTGTAGAAGAAGCTACAGATTATGAATTTTATTATAAAGTTACCCGCTGCTTTGACGAATATACAGGAAATGCCGACTATCGTTAATTGTAGATGTAAAATGCCATACTGCTGTTAGAGCTGCGGTTTGAAAAATTCAATTACTTGAAACTCTATGTTTTAGGTTATTCTTTGTACTACAAACAATAAGAAATTCAGTTTTTATTTCTATTTCTCTCAAAATGACGTAGGTTTATACGCAAATTAAATTGTACAAAATGAGTATAAAAACCACCTTGGTAGCAAGCAGTCGTATAAATCAGGTTGACTTTAATAATATCCCTTTCGGTGTAATTTTTTCTGACCACATGTTGGTAGCAGATTTTAAAGAAGGATCTTGGCAAAATGCTGAAATTATTCCATTTGGCAATATCTCTGTAAGCCCTTCACTAAGTGTTTTTCATCATGCACAAGCCATATTTGAAGGCATGAAGGCCTTTAAAAATAACCAATCCGAAGTAATTCTTTTTCGAATAGAAGACAATTTTAAACGTATGAATATTTCTGCCGAACGTATGTGTATGCCACAAATTCCAGAAGATATTTTTATTGATGGTATAAAGCAATTAGTAAAATTAGATAGGAACTGGATACCCACTGCTGAAGGACAGGCATTATACATACGTCCGGTAATGTTTTCTACGGACACTGCCATTGGAGTAAAACCCTCCGAAAATTATAAATTGATTGTGTTAACAATGCCCACCGGAGCTTATTATACAGAGCCCCTTAAAGTTTGGGTAGAAACAAAATACAGCCGCTCGGCATTAGGCGGTACAGGCTATGCTAAGGCTGCCGGAAACTACGGAGGAGCTATGTATCCGAGTAAACTGGCATTACAAAATGGCTATCATCAATTATTATGGACAGATGCTGTAAATAATGAAGACATTGAAGAGTCGGGGAGTATGAATGTGATGTTTATGTTTAACGATGTATTGGTAACACCTGAATTAAAGACAAGCATTTTGGCCGGTATTACTCGTGACAGCATACTTAAAATAGCCCGTGATTGGGGTGTTAAAGTAGAAGAACGAAAAATTACCGTTTCGGAATTAATTGAAAAATACCGAGCCGGAATAATTAAAGAAGCCTTTGGTGTTGGAACAGCTGCTAATATAGCTCAAATTACTACCATCGGGCATCCGGATATAATAATGACCTTACCCGCTATACAAGAACGAACGTTCTCTACAAAGATGTATAATTATCTTTTTGACTTGAAAAAAGGATTGCAAACAGACAAATATGGCTGGCTTACCAAATTGTAAAGCATTACAATTTTTATACTCTTTAAATTAAACTTTAAAGGTAATTTAATTAGTTAATTTGAAATACTAATTAATTAAGAACATTACATTACTAACTGGTAGTACACTAATATATATATTATAACACTTAATTAGTTAAGGTTAAAAAAAGTTGTAAGCTCAACTAATGGTTCAACCAAAGTATAGATTTTCTCTTATCTTTTTCAGCAATTACTTTTTATTTTTATAGATCCATTATTGCTCCTAACTTCATGATAAATAGTATTTAATGCCCAAAATGGGGCATTAAATACTATTTATCATGAAGTTTTAGATAATTTAATTTAGGATATTATAAAAAAATAATTCAATAAATAAAATAAAATACTTTTATTTGTATAAAAATAAATTTAGACTAATCAAAAAAAATTATTATATTATATAAAAATGTTATCCCAAACTCAAGAAAATTATTTAAAGTGCATATACAAACTTTCTGAAGAAATTACAGAAGGGGCAACTACGAATACCATAGCCGAAGTATTAAAAACTAAGGCAGCCTCTGTTACCAGCATGCTTAAAAAACTAGCATCAAAAAAATTAATTCATTATGAAAAATATCAGGCTGTTTCTTTAACTGCTAAAGGGAAAAAAGAAGCCTTAAGTATTATTCGGAATCACCGGTTATGGGAATATTTTTTGGTACATAAATTAAATTTTAATTGGGATGAAGTTCACGACCTTGCCGAAGAACTGGAACACGTAAACTCCGATTTACTTATTAAAAGGCTCGATATGTTTTTAGGATTTCCCAAATTTGACCCACATGGCGACCCTATTCCTGATCCTAATGGGAAAATCGTTCACCTTAAAGCATTGCCACTCTGTGAGTGCAAAACGGGAGATAGTGTAATAATTTCTGGGGTGTGTGAACACAGCACTGAGTTCTTAACTTATCTGAAAGAAAAAGGCTTGACTTTAGGGAAGAAAATTACAATTGAGCAAATTATTCCTTTCGATAGTTCTATGAAACTTTTATTAAATAAAAAAACATCCTTGTTTGTAAGTTATAAAATAACACAAAATATTTTGGTACAATGGGCTTAGAAAAAAATACAGGAACAGAATCTTTATCTGAGGTTCATGCCAGCGTTGAAGTAAATAAAAAACAGGGGTTCTGGAAAAAATTGCTGGCATTTTTAGGCCCGGCTTACTTAATTAGTGTAGGCTATATGGATCCTGGAAACTGGGCTACAGACTTAGCAGGAGGTAGTAAGTACGGCTATAGTTTACTGTGGGTTTTATTAATGAGTAATTTAATAGCCCTATTGTTGCAAAGTTTAAGCGCACGATTAGGTATTGTACGAAGACGAGATTTGGCTCAGGCTTCACGAGAAACTTACCCGAGGTGGGTTAACTATTTTTTATATGCATTAGCCGAAGTAGCCATTGCAGCCTGTGATTTAGCTGAGGTACTCGGTATGGCAATAGGTCTGCAACTATTGTTCGATCTCCCACTTATGCTTGGCGTAATAATTAGTGTTTTAGATACATTTATTTTATTGTTTTTAATCAATTTTGGAATTCGAAGATTAGAAGCATTTATTATTACGCTTATTGCCCTAATTGGTATTTCATTTTTTGCTGAGATGTTTTTCGCCCAGCCCGAAATTACAGAAGTAGCCAAAGGGCTTATTCCCTCTATACCTGATACAGATGCTCTATATATTGCTATTGGAATAATTGGGGCTACAGTCATGCCTCATAACTTGTATCTTCATTCAGCATTAGTACAAACTCGAAAAATTGGAACACTGAGTACAAATATTAAAAGAGCCATAAAATACAATATTATTGACTCTGCAATTGCTTTAAATCTTGCTTTTTTTGTTAATGCAGCTATTTTAATTTTGGCAGCTTCTGTTTTTTACCGAAATGGAATGTTTCATATAGCCGAAATTCAAGATGCACATAGGCTGCTCGAACCTCTGCTGGGCTCAAAATGGGCTCCTTTCCTTTTTGCTTTAGCACTTATTGCTGCGGGGCAAAGCTCTACAATTACAGGTACTTTAGCCGGTCAAATTGTTATGGAAGGGTATCTTAATTTACGCATTCAACCATGGGTAAGACGCATTATGACAAGGAGTATAGCAGTTATCCCAAGCTTAATAGCAATTTATTTTATGGGCGATAGTGCTACTGGCAAACTTTTAATCCTAAGTCAGGTAATATTGAGTATGCAATTGGGCTTTGCAATTATTCCTCTAATTCATTTTGTTAGTGATAAAAAAAAGATGGGCGAATTTGCAATCACAACAAAAGTAAAATTGCTCGCTTGGCTTAGTGCTGCTATTATTGTTATACTTAATGTAAAACTTCTTGTTGATGAGCTTCAGGCTTTTTATCTTGAATATCCTGCATACTACACACTTCTAAGTTATGTTGTAGTTCCTTTTCTTCTATTTACTTTAGGAGTGCTAATTTATATCACAATACTACCCTTTATAATTAAAATTAAACATAAAAACACAATTACACCACATGGTGCAACCATATACAAACCAACCATCTCAGTTAAAAAATATCAGAAGATAGCCATTACAGTTGATTTTACAGAGTCAGATAATGCTGCACTCTCACAGGCAATAGTTCAAACTGAAAAAGGGAGTAATTTAGTGCTAATACACGTAGTGGAAACAGTTGGGGCTTTGGTACATGGTGAGGATATTAAGGATCATGAAAGTACGGCAGATTACAAACAACTTATACAATATAAGGAATATTTAGAGGCTTTAGGATACAAAACAGAAGTGAAATTGGGGTATGGAAACCCTAAAAAACAAATTCCTCAACTCGTTATCCAAAGTAATGCACAACTGTTGATTATGGCTACTCATGGTCACAAGGGTATTAAAGACTTTTTACTAGGTACAACTTTAGATAAAGTACGACATAACATAAATATTCCGATCCTAATTGTTGGTGTTTAAGCTTTTTTGATCTGTATTTTATTAATCTTTAATGTCAAAATTTAGCATTTCTCTTATTTAAACTTTCTATTTAATTCACAAATTAGAATTAAATTGTTTAAGCAATACAAAATATTTACTTTTTGTGCCCATACATAAACTATATTTGTTACTGTAAATCATTAACATGATTATGAAAAACAAATTAGAACACTATTTTGACAAACTATGGCCTATTTGTCGAAGTATTACGGGAGATGGGCTTCGTCAAAGCTTTAGTATTTTACAAGAGCTTATCCCTTTTCAGTTATATGAAGTACCCTCCGGAACACCTGTTTTCGATTGGAAAATTCCCAAAGAGTGGAATGTTAAGGATGCCTATTTAATTACCCCCGAAGGGAAAAAAGTAGCCCAATTTTCATTAAACAATTTGCATTTAATGAACTATAGTATTCCGGTTAACAAAGAGATTAGTTGGGAGGAATTGAAAACCCACTTGCATACCCTACCTGATAAACCGAATGCAATACCCTATTTAACTACATACTATAAAGAAACATGGGGTTTTTGTTTAAGCTATAATGAGTTTAAACAACTGCCCCAATCAGGAACCTACAAAGTTTTTATTGATACTACTCTCGAGAATGGGTCATTAACTTATGGGCAATGTGTTTTGAAGGGAACTAGTCAAGAAGAAATTCTTTTTTCATCATATCTATGCCATCCTAGTATGGCTAATAATGAACTTTCAGGGCCCTTAGCCCTTGCCTTACTTTATAGTGAAATCGAAAAACTAGAAAACCGATATTATACATACCGCTTTGTTTTGGCTCCCGAAACCATTGGGGTAATTGCTTTTCTAGCGCAGTTTGGATTAGAAATAAAAGAAAAAATTAAAGCCGGTTATGTACTTACTTGCTGTGGCGATCACGGAAAAATTACATACCAATATAGTAAACAAGCCAATTCTGTTGCTGACGAAATGATGCTGCATTTTTTAGATACAAAATATCAAAACTCCAACACACGCGACTTTAGAGTTGGTGGCAGTGATGAAAGGCAATACTGCTCTCCTGGATTCAACTTCCCGGTAGGTACTATTATGCGTACCCCTTACAAAATATATCCTGAGTACCACACTAGTTTAGACAATAAATCGGTTCTTGATTTTTCATGCTTAGCTGAAATAGTTTATTTGCTTAGCGATGTGTGCAGAGGGTTTGAGATAAACCATAAAATTGTTCCCGGGCATTTATTTGGGGAACCTATGTTGGGCAAAAGAAATTTATACCCCGATAAGGGAGGTGCCGGAATTATGAGTAGTGATTTAATGTTTTTATTAAGTCTTATAACGTTATGCGAAATTCATCATACTCCTTTACAAGTTGCCCAGCGTTTAAAATGTAATATTTTGGAACTACAAACTGCGCTGCATATTGCTTTAAGAGAAAAACTGATACTCCCATTTTCTTCTTCAGAAAAGCTATGAATTCCGAATCTTCTCTAAGTTTATATAGTGATACTTGGTTTATGCGTGAAGCTTATAAAGAAGCCCAAAAAGCTTTTGAAGCTGACGAAGTACCTGTAGGTGCAATCGTTGTTGCCAATAACCAAATTATAGCTCGTGCTCACAATCTTACGGAGCGGTTGAATGATGTTACTGCTCATGCTGAAATGCAGGCCATTACTGCTGCAGCAAATTATTTAGGAGGAAAATACCTTAATGAATGTAGTATTTTCATTACGCTCGAACCATGTGTAATGTGTGCTGGAGCCTTGTATTGGGCACAACTGCAAAGGGTGGTCTTCGCAGCTCCCGATACTAAAAGAGGCTTCCAAACAATAAATAAAAACTTACTTCACCCTAAAACAAAGTGGACGGGCGGGGTAATGGAACTTGAGTGTAGCATGCTGTTAAGTAAGTTTTTTAAACTAAAAAGATAAATTGAAAACTATATCTTAAATAATAAAATGGGTATGCTTAAAAACATAGACTCTAACGACATAAAAAGAATTGCAATTTTACTGCTAACAATTATAGTTGGCTGTATTATTTTCTTTTCATTAATTGACTTTTTTGCTGACTTTCTTGGAGCCCTAATACTTTATGTGCTATTTAAACCCATAACCAAATATTTAATAGAGAAATGGAAATGGAAGCGTGGCTTAGCGTCATTACTGATTATGCTTGTCTCCTTAGCTCTTATGGTTGGTTTAATGGTTGTACTTTTTAATTCTTTTATCCCGAAACTACTTTCCTTATTCTCTGATTCAAATGTAATTACTCAGGCGCTTCAAGATATAGATGATAATTTTTTTGAGCTTAGTGGTCAAAGATTATTGAATGATGAAAATTTAAAAGCTTTACAAAGCAGTGCTGCTAATTATATTACGAACATACTCGGACAGTCATTATCCGTATTAGGAGATATTGGAGTCACGCTTTTATTTTTATATTATTTACTAAGCAACACCGGAAAAATAGAACCTTTTATTTTTAATCTTATTCCTGTAAAGAAAACAGAATTAATACGTTTCACTACAGAACTAAAAGCTCAAACATACAGCAATGTTTTAGGGGCTCCCATATTAGCTGTATTACAAGGTTTGGTTGCTGCAACAGGGTATTGGTTATTGGGCCTTCCTGACGCTCTTTTCTGGGGTATCATTACGGGAGTCTTTTCTTTTATTCCTATGGTAGGAAGTGCATTAATTTGGATTCCTTTTGCGATCATGTTATTTACTCAAGGAAATCATTATAAAGCCATTGCACTAGTTATTTATGGAGTTGTAATAATTTCAATGGTAGATAATGTTTTTAGATTTGTTCTTCAGAAAAAATTTGCTGATGTGCATCCATTGATAACGGTAATGGGAGTAATATTGGGCTTAAAACTGTTCGGACTTCCAGGCATAATTTTTGGCCCTCTTTTAATTTCTTATTTTTTATTACTAAGTAAGATTTATAAAGAGCAATTTTTAAACTCGGATAATGATGAACCTGAAGAAATCAAACCATTACTTGAAGACTAAAGTTTAATCAACATAATTTTGGTCTTCAATGAACACCTAATTACCCCATTCTAAAATGATTAAATGCTTTTCTCCAAGTAAAAATTAATTTCATAATTTGACTATCTTTATATTATGTTTTTACACAATAGGATAAACCGAAAAGAACTTAAAGAGCGCTTAAAGCATGATAATATCCAGCGAAAGACGCTTTCTTTCTATAGGTACGTTAGGCTAAAAGATATACAGGAGCTAAGAAATAAGTTATATAAAGATTTATATACTTTAGGCGCTTTAGGAAGGGTTTATCTGGCTACTGAAGGAATAAACGCCCAAATGAGTATTCCCGAAGAAAATTATAATGATTTCGTTACCTACTTAAATACTTTTAAAGAGTTCTTCCAAATTCCTATTAAACAAGGTATTGAAGACAATGGAAAATCATTTTTTAAATTAACAATCAAAGTAAGAGATAAAATTGTGGCTGATGGAATTGATGATCCATCTTTCGATGTTACCAATGTTGGAAATCATTTATCAGCTCAAGAGTTTAATGATGCAATGGAGTTGCCGGGTACTATTGTTGTAGATATGCGTAATCATTATGAGAGCGAAATAGGACATTTTGAAAATGCCATTTGCCCCGATGTAGATACATTTCGTGAGGAATTACCTATGGTAGTAGAAATGCTAAAGGGAAAAGAAAATCAAAAAATATTAATGTATTGTACGGGTGGTATTAGATGTGAAAAAGCGAGCGCTTATATGAAACACAAAGGCTTTATAGATGTGAATCAGTTGCACGGTGGAATTATTGATTATGCCCGACAAGTAAATGAAAATAAATTAACGAATAAATTTAAAGGAAAGAATTTTGTTTTTGATGAACGTGTGGGTGAAAAAATAAGTAATGAAACTATCAGCCATTGCCACCAATGCGGTGCTCCTTGTGATACACACACGAACTGCGCTAATCTTGATTGTCATTTGCTATTTATTCAATGTGAGTCGTGTAAGAAAAAAATGAAATCATGCTGTAGTGAGGCCTGTATTGCCATTATTGAGTTACCTCCTGAAGAGCTTAAAGAATATAGAAAATCACAACGAAAACAAGAAGACTTAAGCATATACAAAAGCCGACTACGACCTTCTCTTGCTATAAAAAACAAGAAAAATGACTTATGAATTTAACTAATTCACTGTTTGTTCTGATAAATGCTATTTTAAGATTACATTAAATCCCATCATAAAGTTTTTGAAATCATGAAGTGATGGTTTGTAAAAAATACGATCATTCCTGAATAGGACACCGCTAAGTTGCCCTGTAACCTTGTACTTACTACTGTTGTATATTCTTAGTCCATATAAATCTTTAAAAAAATAATTGGAATAGAATGAATTTTTTTGTGAAAATGGAACTAATGAAAATCGTTCGCTATTTACGTTTGAAATAAATGTTTTTTGAAACAAATAACGCTCTATTGATAAGCCTATCACAAGTTCAATTTCTTTCCCTTTCTTGTTTTTAAAACAAAATTCTTTTGAAATCCTTAATCCTGCAGTGCCAAAGTTTAGAAAATGAAAATATTTACCTGACCAAGCTTCCTGACGATTACTTTTACAGGGGTAGCAAGGGGCATAAAATGCAAAATACTCATACGTAATGAGTAAAGAGGGGTAAAATCCTTTAAAATGAAAAGGAGAATAACCAGCATAATAAGCCTTGTTTAAAAGGGTAAAAACCTTATTTCGTCCACTTAAAGATTGCAGTTGAACGTGTTGGCTTCGACCAAAAAAAAGTCTTTCTTTTATTTTTCGGTTTTCAATAGGTGAGTCTTCCTGAGCTAAAATAGGACTTACAGTAAGCAATAAATAACATAAAATTAATTTTATTTTCATGTAATTACTCCATTCTTCATCAATAATGAACTGTCTCCATAGCTTAAAAAACGATAATTATGATGGAGGGCTTCTTGGTATATCTTACGCCAATCATTTCCTGTTACTGCAGCAACAATTAATAGTAATGTACTTTTAGGTTGGTGAAAATTAGTTATAATTCCCTGAGCCACTTTTAAATTATATTGAGGTGTGATAAGGATTTGAGTTTTACATATTAATACATTCTTTTGTGCCTTAGCCATCCAATTAAGAAGCGAATGTAGCGCTTGAGTTAAGGTTATTGTCGTAGAAATTTGATAAGGCTCCCATTGCTTAATTTCAATATCTTGTAAGTTAATGTTTGGGTTCAAATATGATTTAACACCCATCCAATATATACTTTCTAAGGTGCGTAAAGAAGTTGTCCCAACCGCAATTACCCTGGTTGAATGATTCAAAACAGAACGAATTGTTTCTGAACTTACTTCTATCATTTCTTCATGCATAATATGGTTGCTATAATGTGCTGAATTAATGGGCTTAAAAGTACCGGCTCCAACATGTAAAGTAAGATAAGCAGTATCAATATTTTTCTCATACAACTTTGCCATAACTTTATCCGTAAAATGCAAACCGGCAGTTGGTGCAGCAACCGATCCTTCTTTTAAGGCATATACTGTTTGGTAGCGTAACTCATCTTCTTTTGCAGCCTTTCTTTTAATATAGGGAGGTAACGGGAGCTCTCCTGCAATTTCTATTATTTGAGAAAATGAAAAATCCTCGTTTTCCCAGCTAAATGCAATGGTAAATAACTCATTCTCCCGTTCTATAAGTATTGCTTTTACAGCACATAAAGTGTCATTAAAAACAAATGTACCTTTTAAACTCCCATTTTTCCATTTTTTTGCCTTGCCTACTAAACACACCCAGGTACTCTGTAACTTTTGTGTGAGTGCAAGCTCAGGTGCAAGCCCATATGCTGGTTCTAAGCAAAATATTTCAACAGTTGCACCGCGCTCTGTTTGAAAAAACAATCGAGCTTTAAATACTTTTGTATTATTAAAAACGAGTAAACTGTCTGATTCTATATGTTCATGCAAATGAGTAAATGAATCATGTATGATATCGTGGTTCTTATAAACCAAAAGCTTAGATTGATCTCTTTGAGCTAAGGGAAAAATAGCTATATTTTCTTCAGGTAGTTCATAATCTAAGGTATGCCCTTCCTCTTTTGTCTCGGAGACTGAGCTCATAAAAAACTACACTTCTTCAATTTCCCAAACACTGTTTCGCTTACTTTTTTTGAGTTTAAAATAGTGCTTATGCTCTAAAATAAAAGCCATTATAAAGTATAAAATAATTGGAGAGCCTGCAGCAAAAAAACTAATATAAATAAAGTACATTCTTATTTTGGTAGTACTAATACCTAACTTCTTTCCCCACCACGAACAAACCCCAAAAGTTTGCTGTTCAAACCAAGATGTAATTTTCTGAATCATATTAGATAGGTCAATTTGAATGCAAAATTAATTATTTTTTAAGATATAGTGCCCAATGCTGCATTGTAAACATTTTTTTGGCAAACAATAATTATTTTTTAATTCTATCACGGCTTGAGATTGCAAGGCATTTTGTACTTTAATTCCTAAACCTTTCCAAAAATTTATAATATGATTTTTTTCTGCTGCCAAAGTATCTAGTATACGAAGTGCAAGATCCATTTTATTCTCATTACCATAATATCTGCCATAAACAAATACAAAAGGAGCAACAGTGTTAATGAGTATATTGCAGATAGCATCTTGACCTAAATTTTTTTTTGATTTTTTGCTCCTGGATTGAAAATGGTAGTGATCGTCCCAAAAGGGGGAGGCCTTTAATTGAAATAGTTTAATGAGTGCTGCCGCATTTTCGGCTTCAATTATTTTTGAAAATAGATGTGACGACTGATGAACAAGTGCTGCAAACTGTGCTACTCGAATAGTAGGGAAATTCACCGGTCTTAATTTTGATAGTTTCCAAATATGTTCCGGAATACCTTTTAAATTATATTTTTTTTGAAGATATGCATATTCGTTTTGAAGGGCAATAGGATACGATTCTTCAAAACGTTCATTCAAAAATCCGGCCTGCCCAAATAAAATGGCTTCTATCTGACTTAAATTTTGCTTATGTTTGGATAGCACCATCAAAGGAGTACTTCGAGCCAGTATTTCAAAGGGCACATGGTTAGTTTTAAATCCAAAGTTAGCCGCAAGTTGAATATAAAAACTATACTCCCAATTATAATTATTTTCTTGAAGTATTTTTTCTATTTCGCTAGATTTGCGTTCAAGTCGTTCTACAACTAAGCTTTCTAAATAAGCTTGAAAGTACGATTGTGGAACTGTTTGAATTCTATTTTCACAGGGTATTTTACCCTTGTGCAATTTTATATCTTGATAATTCTTAAAAACAGTAGGCGAAATATAATTTTTTAAAGCTAATGTTCTTATTAGTTTTCCCTGTTTGTCAATTATAGGTTTATCATTAATGTAAACAACATGTAAAATAATGTTATCATAGGCTTCATCATTTTGATGTTTATGCTGATACCATTCAGATGCTCTTACATGAAGTTCAATATTACCCGCCCATTGTGTGTTTCCAACCTTAATTCGGGCGTTAAAAAAATCAGGACCCGAGTTCAAATTCTGACTTCCCGGATGAATAATTTCAACTTTCTCTCCATCACAAGTATTCAACGAACTAGTGTCAAATAATTTCATCTTCCAGATATACTGAAATAAATCTTCAGTCATAAGCTTCTTATTTTTTAAACAATAAACACACTTATTTTTTAACAAATATATTTTTAATTGCCAATATACTTGTGTTTCAAACTTTTTTTATTGTGCATAACTTAAAAAAACTGCAACAACTTATTTTCTAAAAGCTATTAGATTTGTACTGTTTAATTATTATAAAAATGAAGTACTTTTTTACACTTATTTTTCTAACTTTAACTCACTTTTTAGTTAAAGCACAAGATGAGAAACCTTCAATTTTTAAAATGTGGAGCAGAAGCGAAGGGATCAAAAATTTTGTATTTGATTTTGAGAAGGATAGCGTTACCTTTAATTTTTCGGAAAAGGATAAATGGATAGCCAGTGAAATTAAGTCCTATGGTTTAACACTTATTAGTCCTAACACTCAAAAAGGAAGAATTATTGCACATAGAGACAGTTCGGGATTTGAACATTTCAGAACACTAGACTTTGAAAATCTGGCTGTTGATTCCGTTAAAATTTATTTATTTCCTGAGTATTTTCCCACTTCTCAACAAGCTCAAGATGTTGAATCCAAGAAACTTTATGAATTCAAAACTTTTTTTACAACTGAATATTTGTATCTGAAAAAAGTAGAGGAAAAAGCACCACCACTCAAAAAAGCCGACTATATAGCCTTTCTTAAAGAAGCTCAAGTTGAGGCAAAAAAGAGAGCCGCATCAAAAAGCTTAAATTTAGATATTAAAAAACCTATTGATAAAAGGGTCGAAGATTTTCTATATGATTTTGCTCAAGACCCACGCTATAGAGGTAAAATTTTTACAAAAACATTAGCTAAAGCTATTGCTGCTCATGCCAAAGATGATAATATTAAAAAAATAATTGCGGGGATAAAAACAAATTTTGTAGTAAAGAAAACAGCCGAAACTTCTGAAACAAAAGATTCTAAAACGGCAGTAAATTCCAACAAAAAAACAGAAACAAAATCTTCTTCCGGTAACAGCCCCGAAAAATCTAAAGAGCTTATAATTAAAACCGAAGACAGAAAAGCAAAATAAAGTAAAAAGAGCTAAAATTTTTTACATTTTAATTTGTTGTTACATTAGCATTTAAGTAAGTTACTAAAACTAAGTTCCAAAACTTATATGTTATTTTACTGTTTTGCTGGCTGTTACAAATAAAAACAAAGCCTTTTTACATAGAATTTGTTTTGTTGTACTAAATAATTAATTTTGCACATTAAATAAACCAAACAATTAGCACACAATGAAAAAAAATTTACTTTTATTATTAAGTGTTGGCTTTTGTTTTTCAGCTTTTGCACAATCGAATATGGTGCCTAAACAAGAAGACAGAACCAATTCTCGATTTAACAAGCAAGATGGCTTAAATTTCAACTTTTTAGGACAGCAAAAGCCACACTTTAACCCAAATGCCGGAAACAGCAATAGGGCAGTAACTAAAACCGGATTTACCGGTTCACGTAACGCTTACGGTTTAATTGTAACAGAATCTAACTGCTTAACTGCAAACCAACAACTTAATGCCGTGTTGTTTACGCACCGTATAAGTAATGAGTTTGTTTTACCGGGAGATAATAGTGGATTTATTCAAAGCACTTTCTCAACTAACTTTGGTTCTAGTTGGGACTCTATTATTCAAACCAATCACAGTACCTATCTTTGCCGCTATCCAAGCGGATCTTTCTTTAATCCAGCCGGAAACACCAACATTAACAATGCTTATGCTACTGCGGTTGGTCCAATAACCGAAGGATCAGGCTGGTTGGGTAACTTCTTTTCTTATGCTAAGTTAGACAGCACCCAAATAACTCCAGTTTATGCAATGAATGCTGACTCAGGTGTTGTGAATCAAGGATTTGCACGAATTGGTACTACCGGAACTGATGCAATGACTGTTGTAACAGGAGGTTTGTATCTTGATGCTAACGGAACTACTGCAGCTGCTCAAGGATATAGAGGAGCTACCCTTAATTATTCAAGACCCGATTCTGCTGGAGTATTGGTTTGGTCAATAGACTCAATTGTACCTTCATTTAATCAAGATGCTACCGGAACTAACAGAACTTATACTGTAACCAATACAGCTTGGAACAAAGCCGGTAATATAGGTTATGTTGTATTTAACGGAATCAGCTCTGCTGCTTCAGGAAGTTCTGCTGGTTATGTTCCAACAGTATTTAAAACTACTGATGGCGGAGCAACATGGGGTCAATTACCTTTATTTGATTTTTCAACTCTTCCTGCAATTAGCGCAACTTTAACTAATACAACTGGAGGTGGAGCACCTAAAGCTTGGTTCAGCATGGATAAAGGATACGATGTGGCTGTTGATGAAAATGGCAATCTTCATGTGTTTTCTACTGTTGTAAGCGGTTATTCTAATAACCCAGATTCATTAGATTATACGTATTCGTATAACGTTACCTCACCTGTAAAAACATTTTATATGTTTGATACGTACACTACCGCTTCTGGCTGGGATGCAGTTTTAGTTGACTCTTTAAATACCGATAATGCAAAAGATTTCTCTCCATTTACAGATGATACCGGAGCACAATTTGAAATTGATGCCCGTTTGCAAATGAGTCGTTCTGATGATGGTTCTAAACTATTCTTCTTTTGGTTAGATTCAGCAGCAGATCCAAATGAACAAGTAGAAAACGGAAAACCAAATATCTTTGGTAAAGGGTATGATGTAACCAATCAAAAATGGACCTACACAAAACAGTTTACTTTTGATGACCAAAATTACTTCCTTTACATTTCTGATATAACCTTACAGAGCGGAACTAATTATAAAATACCGGCTACTGTTTCGTTGCCTGTTGCTTGGCCTAATGATGGCAATTTAATAAACCCAATGAGACATTATTTTGTAAGCGGGTTAGAGTTTGATCAAGCAGACTTTGTTAGTGTAAAAAATCTAAACAAAGACAATGGTTTTGAGGTAACTAATAACGTTCCTAACCCATTCAGTCAGCAAACTACATTTTCAATAAATCTTACCGAAAATGCACCCGTTACAGTGAGTATTGTAAATATGCTAGGCACTACCGTTGCTACTTACGATAAAGGAAACATGACTTCCGGTTCTCACACAATAACAATTGATGCTACTAACTTAGCTTCTGGTTTATATTTCTATAACGTAAAAGCAGGTAACAATAGCATTACCCAAAAAATGGTTGTAAAGAAATAAGCTTGTCTTACAATTCAAAAAAGAAAGGCTGCCCATTGGGCAGCCTTTCTTTTTTGAATTGGCACTATAAATCATAGCTGATTGCTAAAGAAAAGATAATTATGATTGAAAGATATTATTTTTGCCAATTCTGAAAAGAATAATATATGAACAGTTTAGACTGGTTATCACGAAGCACCCTGCTCGTAGGCAAAAAAGGAATTGAAAAATTGCAAAATGCTCATGTTCTTGTTATTGGTTTAGGCGGTGTGGGCTCTTTCGCAGCAGAATGCTTGGTAAGAAGCGGAGTCGGTAAATTAACAATAGTAGATGGCGATACGGTTGACCCAAGCAATCGAAATAGACAACTTCCTGCATTGGTTTCTACAACAGGTATGTATAAAGCAGATATCATGCAACAGCGACTTCTGGATATTAATCCGGATATAGAACTCACTAGCCTTAAGACTTTTTTAACACCTCAAAAAATTGAAGAAATAATTGAGCAGCGCTACACTTATATTGTTGATGCAATTGATAGTCTCACTCCAAAAATTACGTTACTTAGCACAGCGTATTATAAAAATTACAGAATAATTAGCAGCATGGGTGCTGGGGGCCGAATGGACCCAACTCAAGTAAAAGTAAGTGATATCGGAAAAACAAAAAATTGCAACTTAGCCTTTATGGTTCGAAAACGCCTCCGTTATAAGGGAGTTTATAGTGGCATAAAGGCTGTTTACAGTCCTGAACCACCTCTTAAATCATCACTGATGTTAACTGATGGAAGCAATTTTAAAAAATCGGCATTTGGTACTATTTCCTATTTGCCGGCTGTTTTCGGTTGTGTTTGTGCATCGGTTGTTATACGTGACATAGTTGAGTGGAAAGAAAAAAGCTATTAATGAAATAGAAATTTCGTGTTTATATTCCCATTTTAAATCGAATTATTAGAACTATTACACACCAAATAAAGATAATAAATAAGCAGTATTAATTTAAGTATTGAAACAGAATTTTAGAGAACCCCTAAAAAAAGTTAATTTAAGCACTTTCTGTTTACATTTTAACAAGCACAATAAATTAAAAACAAATCCGTTTTGTCAATTGAGAAAACTTTTAGTAAAATTGCCCCTCTTAAAAACAAATTTAAAATAAATCAACTAATTAATTAAAACATGAGCAATCAAAAATCTTCTTCAGGCGGATTAAAATCGTTATTTGCATCATTAGCTATCCTTGTTGCCATAGCTATAGGTGTACTTATTTACTTGGTAATTTTAGGTGACGCAGGTAACTTTGATGCTGAAGGCCATCCAAAGCCTGGAAACTATTTGGGAATGATGTATAAAGGTGGATTTATTGTGCCCCTTTTAATGGGAATATTTCTAATTATTGTAATCTTTTCAATTGAAAGAGCCTTAACCATTGGAAGAGCAAAAGGAAAAGGAAATATTGAAGTTTTTGTAAGAACAATTAGAGGTATGGTATCTAAGAACCAGTACCAAGAAGCAATAGCCGAATGTAATAAACAACAGGGCTCTTTAGCCAATGTAGTACGTGCCGGTGTTGAAAAAATACAATCTATAAAAGATGAAAACATGGATAAAGAAAGTAGGGTAGCTGCTATTCAAAAAGAAATTGAAGAAGCCACTGCTTTAGAGTTACCTATGTTATCTAAAAACTTAGTTATTATTTCAACTTGTGCTACTATTGCAACCTTGTGGGGGCTAATTGGAACAGTATTGGGGATGATTCGTTCCTTTGCTGCTCTTTCTAATGCCGGAGCACCCGATACTACTGCTTTGGCAACAGGTATTTCTGAAGCACTTATTAATACAGCTTTAGGAATTTCTGGTTCCGTAGTAGGAATTATTATGTATAGCTACTTTTCTACTAAAATTGATGCCATCACATACAGTATTGATGAAGCAGGATTTACAATTGTACAATCTGTAAACGTAAATAAATAATTACAAAAAGCAATCATTTTGCTATACCTAAAAACAAAAAGAATATGCCTAAAATAAAAATGCCAAAGGCTAGTCCTTCGTTAGACATGACACCCATGGTGGACTTGGCGTTCCTTTTGGTTACGTTCTTTATGCTTACTGCAACGGTTAGAGTTTCTGAGCCGGTAGTTGTAGATTCACCATCATCAACTTCCGATAAAATTTTACCCGACAATGTGATGATGATAAGCATAGATAAATTTGGTAAAGCTTTTTTCAATATCAGTAACCCACAGGTTAGAATTAGTACTTTGGAGCGTATGGGTGAACAATATAAAATACAATTTAATGATGATGAGAAAAAACGCTTTGGAGCTATGACCAGCATTGGAGTACCCATGGACAAGTTAAAGGATTATATTAACTTTGATGATAGCCAAAGGCAAAAAGTAAAGTCCCCAGGTATTCCGGTAGATTCTACGAATAATCAATTGGGCGATTGGATTCAGTTTGGCCGTATTGAGGCTGCTAAGTTAGCTAAATCAGAAAAAGACAAAGCCGAAAGTGCCGGAAGAGATTTCAAATACGAACCTTTACGCTTTGCTATTAAAGCCGATGGAGCAGCCAGTTATATTGCGGTTCAGGATATCATTAAGATTTTTACGAAAAAAGATATTTACCGGTTTAATTTAATAACGAATCTAGAACAGGAGGCTGAATAAAAACGAATTAAGTGATGATTCTTATAAAACATAAAAATATTTAATACATGGCTGAAGTAAATACCGGTGATGGTGGTGGCCACGGCAAACACGATAAAAAGCGTGCAAAAAAATTATCCACTCGCATTGACATGACCCCTATGGTGGATTTGGCCTTCTTACTGTTGACATTCTTTGTAATGACTTCAACATTTAACAAAGCTAAAACCATGGAAATTAACTTTCCGGCTGAACCGAAATCGGACGATCAACGCCAAAAAGTTAATAATGCGCTAACTTTTATTATGAGTAAAGATAATTCTATTTATTACTATTATGGAGAGTTTTATCCTGCTGGAAATGATAAAGGGAATCCCGCAACTACACTCGAAAAAACTAACTTTTCTAAAGATGGATTACGGAAGCTCTTATTAGATAAAAACCGCTCTACTGTTGAAGAAGTTAATAAACTTACAGAACAACTCAAATCAAGAGAAATTGCAGATTCAACATATAAACGTTTGGTTGTAAATGCCAAAGGGAGCAAAGGGGCATTAACAGTACTTATTAAAGCTGATGATAAAGCCTTATATAGAAATGTGATTGATCTGATTGATGAATTAAATATATGTCAGGTTGGAAAATATGCCGTAGTTGATATGATGCCTGCTGAGTTTGAGTTAGTAACTGCTGCAGGAGCCAAATAACAATTCAAAAAAAGTAAAAAATGGCAAATAATTCGATGTTTGATAATTGGGAAAATGTTGTTTCTGAAACCCGTAATAATCTGGTTTTTGAAGGGCGGCACAAGGATTATGGGGCTTACGATATTCGTAAAAGGTATAATTCTTATGTAAGTACAGCACTCTTGATAAGTTGTGTTTCATTTGTGCTATTAATATCTATTCCTAAAATAATGGCCTTCTTAAGTGATAGGACCAACGATGAACAAATGGTAGAAATGGATATGACTCAAATAGATTTGGAAGCCCCACCTCCGGTTGATGAAACGGAACCACCGCCACCACCACCACCACCACCACCACCGCTTATGGAAACTATTAAATTTACGCCCCCGGTAGTTGTGGATGAGGAAGTTCAGGAAGAAACTCCAATTATCACTCAAGAAACAGAAACTCAAATTTCAACAGTAACCCAGGAAGGAACAGGGAATGAAGAAATTATTATTCCGGAAACTTCAGGAACAGGGGCCGTTGTTAATGAAAACCCGGAAACTCCTTTTATCTCAGTAGAAGAAATGCCCGCTTTCCCGGGTGGAGAAGAGGCACTTTTTAAATACTTAAGTAAGAATATTAACTATCCTGCCATGGAAAAAGATGCCGGAATTTCAGGAACAGTTTATGTTTATTTTGTTATCAATAAAGAAGGAAAAGTATCTAATGTAGAAGTTAAACGTGGTGTAAAAGGAGGTGCTGGTTTAGACAAAGAAGCTGTAAGGGTTATTCAAAATATGCCTCATTGGAGTATTGGTAAGCAAAACGGACGCCCGGCTTCTGTTCAGTTTACACTTCCGGTTAAGTTTGTTTTAAGATAAAAATTCCTCAATATAATAGGAGAAAAGATCAGAGGTCTTTTCTCCTATCTTTTATTCCTCGTATCCAAATTGCCTTAACAGGTAATCATTATTGCGCCAGTCCTTTTTAACTTTTACGAATAGCTCTAAGAATACTTTCTTATCGAAAAACTTTTCTATATCTATTCGAGCTTGAGTTCCTACTCGTTTTAAACTCGAACCTTGGTGGCCAATTATAATCCCCTTTTGTGACTCTCGTGAAACAAAAATTATAGCCCTTATCTTTAAGATGCCGGGTTCGTCTTTAAAACTCTCTACATAAACCTCACAACTGTATGGTATTTCCTTTTCATAATGTAACAAGATTTTTTCACGAATAATTTCACTCACAAAAAACTTTTCAGGTTTATCGGTAAGTTGTTCTTTATCATAGTATGCAGGTGATTGAGGTAAGTGTGCCACAATACGCTTCATTAAATATTCGGTATTAAAATTTTCTAAAGCTGATATCGGAATAATTTCAGCTAAGGGTAGCATCAAAGCCCACTTTTGACTAACCTGCTCTAGTGCCTCGGGCTTTAATAAATCTATTTTGTTTAAAAGCACCAACACTTTGCCTCCTTTTCCTTTCAGCTTTAATAGCAACTCATCATCCAAACTATCATTAGCAGCTGCATCAATAATTAGTAATAAAATATCAGCATCACTTAAGGCGGTGTACACAAACTTCATCATAAGTTCATGCATTTTATAGTGAGGCGTTAAAATTCCCGGGGTGTCCGAAAAAACAATCTGATAGGCATCGGTACTAACTATACCCAAAATTCTATGCCGGGTTGTTTGTGCTTTTGAGGTTATAATGCTCAATTTTTCACCCACCAAAATATTCATTAAGGTTGATTTCCCTGCATTAGGTTTCCCTATAATATTTACAAAACCGGACTTATGTGTCATATTTTTTTACAAAGTAACAAATATTATCTTTCCAAATAAAACAACGTTTGTATTTGAGCTTAATTAATGCAGCAGGTACTCCCTTAAAATAAAGAAAAATAGCTTAATTTTTTATAGGGCTTTTGTATTGTTGGTAAATTTATTAATTTTGCAGTCCTTAATAAAACATGGTCTCGTGGCCGAGCGGTTAGGCAGAGGTCTGCAAAACCTTGTACAGCGGTTCAAATCCGCTCGAGACCTCCAATAATAAGTGATTAGATAATTCTAATCACTTATTATTTTATAAGAGTAAACATTGTTAAAATCCCTTTTGGTAGTTGGAGTAGGAGGAGCAACTGGAAGTTGCTTACGGTATCTCATATCTTATTTTTCTCAAAAAGTTTGGGGAGCATCTTTCCCTTGGTGGACTTTATTAGTAAATGTGATAGGCTGTTTAATAATGGGATTATTAATGGGTTATTCAAGCCGAAATATAACTTTAACCCAATACTCTAAGTTATTACTTATAACTGGGTTTTGTGGGGGATTTACAACATTCTCGGCCTTTGCTTTCGAAAATTTCGTTTATATAGATCAAGGCCGCTTTTTGAATGCAGTCTTTTATATTTTTATTAGCGTAATACTTGGAACAGTAGCTGTTTATTTAGGGTATTTAGGCTCAAAAGCATAATACAAGCAAAAAAAGTTCAATTGTTTATTTTGCTTCAAAAATTGCAATTTTCTTTCCTTTCCCCTTTAATACAAGTTGCTTGTCAGTAATTTTATAGCTTTTTACTTTGTTTAAGAATTTAATAAACTCTTCTTCATTATTACTGTCTTCGCAGGCCATTCGCGTAATACCAATTTTACCACAGCTTATTTTCCCTTTTTCTGAGCTATAAACTCCTTGATACTTATTGCAACCGGCAAAACCACTAAATGATTTATCATTCGAAAAAATAATAAAGCTTTCCATCCCTTCTTCATTTTTTGAAATTACTTTCGTATTCAGGTTGGTAAGCACCCAATGTGTTTCGGTAAGTGGAGTAGTTTCTTTGTCCTTTTCAGCATAAGCATATATACTATGGGAAAGAACCACAATTAGAAGAGCAAGAATCTTTTTCATTATAGTTAAGTATTTAGAAAAATAATTTTAATGTAAATCACTTTTATATAATTGAAATACACCTATTAGTACAAACATACTAATTTTTTAGAAGTGTTTATATTCGTGTGCATTATTTTGAAGATGTTTGTTTCCTAAATATTTTATTTACTTTATTAAATTGATGTATGATATATGAGGCTATTTCCTAATTTAGTAAAGGCTGTTGCGCAGTCAGTTGAAAAAATTTTTGAGCAGGAACGGCATGCTGCCGATGTGGTTGAAAATATTTTAAAAAGCGATACACGTTGGGGTTCCCGCGATCGTAAGTTTGTAGCTTCTTATATTTACGATATTGTTCGCTGGTATCGCTATTATTTGGCCTGCATTAACCCAGAGGCTAAAAATAAATCTGTTGTTTACTACGCTCTTTTTGCTGTTGCTCATATATCAAAAGGGTATGAATTGCCCCTTTGGGAAGAGTTTGGTCAAATAAATAGTCACTTTATTCAAGAACAACTAAAAAGTACAGTTCATTCAAGAGCTATTAAATCGTCTATTCCCGAGTGGTTAGATCAAATGGGTGTTGAAGAACTTGGTGAGTTTGTGTGGGAAAAGGAAATCAACGCATTAAACAACGAAGCCGAGGTGTTTATTAGATTAAATAGTTTAAAAACCAATCAGCAAGAATTAATCTCAAAACTCAATAAAGATGGTATTGAGGTTCAAACAGTAATTGATAGCTTTTACAACGATCATGAATTAAACCCACCCTTGAAGCTCGTAAAAAGGCAAGCATTATCTCCGTTAAAAAGTTACCAAAACGGTTTGTTTGAAATACAAGATGCAGCATCTCAATTAGTAGCCCCATATCTTCAGGTGCAACCTGGTATGTATGTAATTGATGCTTGTGCCGGAGCAGGAGGCAAGTCGCTTCATATTGCATCGCTAATGCGAAATAAGGGCTATATATTAGCATTAGATAAAGAAGCCCCAAAGTTACAGGAACTAAGAAGAAGAGCACAAAAGGCCGGAATTGGGATAATTGAAACCAGGCTTGTTCATGAAGATTTGTTGAAAAAACTACACCATAAAGCCGATCGCTTATTGCTAGATGTCCCTTGTTCTGGCTTGGGGGTATTAAAAAGAAATCCGGATACTAAGTGGAAACTGCACAGAGCTGCTGTTACTGAACTTCAGAAAACCCAACAATTTATTTTACAATATTACACCGATATGTTGAAACCCGGTGGATTATTGGTATATGCTACTTGCAGTATTTTGCCCTCTGAGAACCAGAAACAAGTTAATTTTTTTTTGAGAGAGAATGCGGATCATTATCGCCTAATACAACAACAAAATGTTATGCCTTCGCAAGGTTATGATGGATTTTATATGGCATGTATTCAAAAACTACAGTAATAAAGTCATATCAATGTACCATAAATGAGTTGTTATAGTTGATTCTGAATCTTAAACGTCCAATTAAAATGCTCAACGCTTCAATATATCGTATCATAACGGTTTTTTAATATTTAACATTCATAGTTTTAGCTTTGAGTTACCTTTGTAAGCATGCGTTTTAAAAGTTTTATTTTTCTAATTTTAATAGTAGTTATTACCGCGGATATATGTAATGCACAGCAGTGGAATAACAAACCCGGTGGAAACCCTTCAATTTCACCCGCTTTACTTATAGGATCTGTAGTCGATCAAGCAACCAATGAAACCATTGAATTTGCAACAGTATCTTTATTTCGAATGCCTAAAGATACCTTAGTAGGTGGTATTATAACCAATGAAAAAGGGGTATTTGAATTGTCAATATCACGACCTGGTATCTATAAAATAAGTATTGCTTTTATGGGTTACAAAACATTGATAATAGATAGTTTAAGAATTAAGAGCGGAGAAGAGCATAATTTAGGTACTCTAAAACTAAACTCAAACGAAAAGGTATTAAATGCTGTTACTGTTGAGGCGCAGCAAGATATAGTTAAAAATACGATTGATAAAAAAGTTTTTGATGCTGAAAAGTTAGCAATAGCCAATGGCGGTTCGGCAACAGACGTGCTCTCTCAAGTACCTACTGTTAATGTAGATGTTGATGGTAATATTAGTTTGCGCGGCAGTGGCAATGTAACAATTCTAATTGATGGTCGTCCAAGTGGTATGACCGGTGCTGGACGATCAGGAATTTTAGCTGGAATACCTGCAAGTGCTATTGAAACGGTTGAAGTAATTACCAACCCATCTGCTAAATATGACCCTGATGGAATGAGTGGAATTATTAATATTATACTAAAAAAAAACAAATTGCAAGGAACTAATGGAAGCGCCACAATTAGTGCAGGTTCACATAATAAATATAATACTAATGTAACCTATAATTTCAGAAAAGATAAAATAAATTTTTACTCAAACTATAGCTTTAGATATAATGAGCGTAAAGGGATGAGTGGTATTAATCGGATAAATTATATTGAAGATACAGCTAGCTATATGTATCAAAACAGTAACTCCAATGGAGTAGGGCGTAATCACAATGCTAAACTGGGAGTAGATTTTAACTTGAATAAGCAAATTACATTGGGCGGAAGTGCTACTTTGAACTATGATGATGGAACCAGATACGTATTACTTGAAAATAAAATTAAAAATTCAAAAAACGACTTACAATCAGCATTTAATAGGTATTCAAAAGATCCTTCTTCTGGAATAACTCAAGATTATAACTTAAATTATCGTCAAAAATTTAATAAACCCGGAGCTTTATTAACAGCAGAAAGCAATTTTTCGGCTAATAAGAACCAATCAAAATCAGCATACGAGCAGGAAAATAAATGGAATAATTATAGTGAGGTAACTCCCTACTGGAATTACCAAAATAACAATACTCAAACTTTATTCAGCATTAACTCTAATATGATTGATTTTGAAAGTACATTGTTTAAAAATGGTAAAATAGAAAGCGGGCTTAAAAACACAAATCGCACTATCGATAATACATTCTTTTCCGAAACATATAATACTGCTCAAAATAGCTACCTGCCTGATGATAGTTTGAATAATAAATTTATCTATAAAGAGTTTATTTATGCAGCCTATACCAGTTTTAGCAGCTCATTCGGAAAATGGTCTTATAAAGCAGGCTTGCGTGCCGAACAAGCACAAACAGATTTTACACTGGTTAATAATGCAGTATCCTATAAAAACCATTATTTTAATGTGTTTCCTAGTGCTTTTATCAATCGTAAGCTCAATGACCATTCAGAAGTGCAATTTAATTATGGAAGGCGTATTAATAGACCTGGAACACAACAACTATCACCATTTACTAATTACAGCAACCCGTTAATGCTAAGAACCGGAAATCCTTATTTAAAACCCGAATACACACATAATTTTGAATTGTCATACCTCTATAATTTTAATAAAATTAATTTTTCAACTACTGTCTTTTATCGTAAAACAGTTGATCTTATAATGCGAAATATATTAGTGAATCAATCCAATCAAACAATTGTCACATTTGCTAATTTTGGAACTAGCGAAAATACGGGGATTGAAACGGTAACACGAATAGACCTATTTAAATGGTGGAATGTAACTGCAAATATCAATGGGTTTAATACAGTTATACAAGGTACTAATCAAGATGGTGAAATTAATAACTCTAACTTAAGTTGGAATGCCCGATTTTTAACAAATTTATTAATAGGAAAAGGATGGTCGGTTCAGGCCAGTGGAATGTATAATGCCAAAAATATTATTGCACAAGGAACAATTTTTCCAATGTATGGAGTTGACATAGCGCTAAAAAAAGACATACTTAAAAATAAAGGAACTATTACGCTGGGGGGGACAGATATACTAAATACACGTAGATTTAAAGTAGTTACCAACGGCAGTAATTTTAATCAAGAATCAACTCATAAGTGGGAAACACAAGTTTTTACACTAACTTTTAATTACCGCTTTGGAACTATGGAATTTAATTCCAGAAAAAATAAAAATAAAGAAAACGAATATAAGGGAGATGATGGAACAGGATTCTAAATTAAAGATAAGTATTCTGTTAAATAGAAGTGTGAAGTAAGCAATGAGTAAGAGAAACAATAAATGAATTATTAAGAAATTAATATAAGCTTTATTTTTGTTTCCATAACACAATTTCATGATAAGCATAATTACGGCTGTACACAACCAATTGGCTATGAACAAACTTTTTGTTGAAAGCTTAAAAAAATATAGCAGCTTGCCTTTTGAGTTGATTGTAATTGATAATGCCAGCACCGATGATAGTGCTAATTTTTTTGAAAACTCAGGAGCCAAGGTTATTCGAAACAAGCACAATTATTCTTATCCATACTGTCAAAATCAAGGCATAAAAATAGCACGAGGAGAAATATTAGCTTTTTTAAACAATGATATTATTGTGTGCCCAAACTGGGATAAATTGCTTTTAGAAACAATTCAATACAATAAATTGGATATTGTTACCTCATGCGGCATAGAACAAATAGAGCACAAGGAGGCTTCTCGTAAGTTAAGAAGAAGATGGAATGTTTCTAAAAATTTTATTAATCTTTTTCCTAATACTGTTCAATCATTAAAACTTATGCACAAGCTGATGTATGGAGATTGGGAAAAATTTTGCAGTAACCGAGACAGGCTGTTTCACAATGGGGTTAAAGAAGGTTTTGTTGGCCATAGTGTGTTTCTTACTCGTAGGGCTATTGATTTAATTGGCCTTTGGGATGAACGACTTCAGGCCGCTGATTTTGATTTGTATATGCGCTCCAAGCAGCGAAGTATTCAGCATGGAGATATAAAACCCTGTCATATTGCTTTAAATATATTTAATCATCATTATATACGTTTAACAGCAAAAAGTAAACCTCTTCCCTTTGCCGATGCTGCCAACATTATTACTTTTGAAACAAAATGGAGCGAATCAGATCGTCAGCTTATGCTCCGCGATATTGAACTATTTTAACAATTAACAATTTAATTGGTATTTATTGTTGCATTAGATTAATTAAATTTGTTCTACTAATATACTAAGTATATCATGAAAACACTACTAATTGCATTAGTTGCATTAAGTATGACTAGTGCTTTGCCGGCCAAAAAGAAAGCCTATATCTGCACAGATTTAAAAAGCCAAACATATCATTGGGATGAATTGTGTAAAGAGCTTGAAAAATGCAAATATGAAGTTAAAGAAACTACTGAAGCTGAAGCTAAAGATCAACAAAAAAGGCTTTGCAAAGTTTGTAAAGAGAATGAAAAAAAGAAAGATGAAGTAAAACAATAGCTTTTTAATAATTAAGGCAGTTTATCAATTAAAATGGGCTTTTAATTTTTTAATATTCCCTTTACGGTCTTTCACAACGAGCTCAAATAAATGTTGTTTTTTTTCGGAATTAAGCCTTTCATCAAAGAAATAGCTTAGTGTTTTTTGTTTGCTGTCGTGTTCCATAAGCACCCATTGACCATCAATAGTGCCCCTGTAGCTTTGAATTCCTGAAAGATTATCAGATATTTTAACGGTTATTTTTTTACCTGTAAACATACCCTTTTCTTTATTGTAATTCATAAATTTTACTGTTGGGGCTGTGGTATCCATAACAATACAAAAGTTGCCAAAATTTCTAATTTGGGCTTTTACATATCCGTTTTCAAAAGTACCTCCCTCACTTGATAAATTTCCCTTTTCATCTATTCTGGCAAGGAGCAGTTTATCTGTTTGGCCGCTCACTTTTTGTGTAACTTTTATTTGTAATGAGTAAGCACTATGGATTGGGGTTTCCATATTATGAATATGGTGAATATCGGAGAAATATTTAGAGGCTCCTTTTGTTTTCTTATACTCAAAATAGATACTTTCGTAAATACAATTAACAGGCATTTCTAGTTGAACATCAGGGGTCTTAAAAAAGTTTTTTTTGCTGTAGTCAAAAAAGTTTTCTCTTACAGGAACTTTACTAATTTTAGGCAAAGTATTACTTTGACTGACAAAGTTTAAAATTGCCGAATTATTACTATAGTCGCTTACTTTAAGTTGAATTTGGTGCTTCAAAGTGTCATTAAAATCAAATACTCCCCCAATGTTATTGCTTTGGTATAATTTAAGCTTGTTTCCGGGCAATATAAAACAGCGTTGATATTTTACTTTACTGTTAATCATTTTTGCATAATCAATATGAGCATTAATATAACGTGTTTGATCAAAAGAAAATCGCCTGCAACAATAATTAAATTGACTTTTGCTATCAACCCACAGTTCGTATTGGTACGTTCCGTTATTATTGGTATTGTTGCTTTCTTTATCATTTGTTACAATACCAAAGCCAATTTTACCACTTAATTTTAAAGGCTCTTTAAGGGTGTATTTATCCTTATCAGTCTTAATTATGTCTAAGTAAACTTGTTTTGACTGCTCATTTATACGGCTTCCTGAATCAATTGGATAAACAGCTAATCCTTCAATTGAAGGAGCAACACTGTCCTGAATAAGAAACCCAAAAAAATAGGGATTGATGATTTCTTCTGTTTGGCCATCTCTTATTTCAAAATGCAAATGTGGCCCCTCACTGCCTCCGGTATTTCCTGAAAAAGCAATGTTTTGTCCCTGTTTTACACTAATTTCATTTTTTTTAAGAAATAAATCTACCTCAAATGACTCAAGCTCATATTGACGACTTTTAACATAAGCAGATACAATACTGTCAAAACGCTGTAAATGCCCGTAAACCGACACATAACCATTGGCATGAGTAATATAAAGGGCATTTCCATAGCCCCAAGCCGAAACTTTTATGCGAGATACATAGCCATCGGCTACAGCCATAACACGATAACCCTCCTTGCCATTGGTTTTAAAGTCAAAACCAGAATGAAAATGATTACTGCGCAGTTCGCCAAAGTTACCCGATAAACTTAATGGTATTTCTAAAGGATTAATAAAATCCTTAACCGGATAGTTAACAACTTGCCCTAAACTGTGTTCAACCTTACAAAGTGTAATAAAAAAAAATAAAAAATAAAATAAACGCATTACGCAAATTTCGCCTTAAGTGGCTTATAATAATCTTAAATAAAAATAAAATATAAACAAATATTCAGTAAAATTTGCAAGCATAAAGCAATAAAATTAAATTTGCATAACAATTAAGTTGTTAATAACCATGAAGAACGATTTGATGCATAATGTGGCCAGCCTGCAATCAAAAGTAGAAAAGCTTGTTTTTTTGCATCAAAAAGCTCTTGAAGACAATCTAAAAATTCAGGCTTTGGCAGACAGTCTGAATGCACAATTGGAAGAGCAAAACAGGGTAATTGAGAATCTTATAGTAAAATCAAAGCAAGTAAAAGAAGAGGAAATTCAGAGAATAACTCAAAGCACTAATGAGGTTGTGATGAGCTTTGAACAAATTGATGCTTTGGTGCGGGATGTAGATAAGTGTTTAACATTGTTAAGTATTGAGAAAAGAAAACAAGAATTAGTTTAGTCAGTAAACTTGCTAAGAATGACTGAAGACACAGTAGATATGACAATTTTGGGAAGAAATTATCCGGTTAGGGTAAAGTCTGATGAGGTATTGAAACTGAAAGAAACAGAACGTATGATACATACTAAAATAGAATTGTATGAAAAAAGATTTTCTGTAAAAGATAAACAGGATTTACTTTCTATGTGTATCATAAGTATAGCCAGCGAACTGATGGAGTTGCAAAGAAATACTAAAGAGTTTGATAGTATCAGTACACAAATAAATGAAACCGAAAAATACCTAAACACGTATTTAAGTAACCTCGTTCTTTGAAAAAACACACAGTTTAAAAACTGTGTATAACATAATTTAAAACAATTATGTATAAAGCATACCCGCATGCTGTTCAATATTACGTTTTTTAAACTCAACACTTAAAAAAATGGGGAATTGCTGCAAAATAGATAGAGCCAGGCTCCAACACTTCGGTGTTTTATCTTTTTAGATATACAGGTGACGTTCGAATTATTTTAGCAACCCTAAAGTATCTTATAGGGGTTTAATAAACCTTCTTTTGGGCAGTATGCGGGTTTTTTTTATAATTTAAAACAACAGTTAAAAACAATTAAAATAAAGAAATAATGGATATATTACTAGTAATAATAGCAGTTTTAATAGGAATAGCGGTGGGGTACTTTATTGCTACTACTGTTTTAAAGAAAAATATTGAGGCTAAAAGTGCAAAAATAATTAAAGAGGCTGAAGCCGAGGGAGAGGTGATTAAAAAAGATAAAATTCTACAAGCCAAAGAAAAATTTTTGCAGTTAAAAGCCGAACACGAGACATTTATAAATGAAAAAAATCAAACAATTCAAGTAGGCGAAAATCGAATAAAGCAAAAGGAACAATCATTAAACTCTAAAATAGAAGACAATCAGCGCAAACATAAAGAAATAGAAAATCTCAAAGAAACTCTTGGACATCAGCAGGAAATACTCAACAAAAAGCTTCAAGAAGTTGAAAAAGGTCATAAAAGACAGTTAGAACAACTAGAGGCAATAGCCGGTCTAAAAGCAGAAGAGGCCAAAGCGCAACTGGTAGAAGCACTTAAAAATGAAGCCAAAACTGCCGCTCTCGCCCATATCAAAGATACTATGGATGATGCCAAATTAACGGCAAATAAAGAGGCTAAAAAAATAGTTATTCAAACTATACAAAGGGTAGCTACTGAACATGCTGTTGAAAATTCAGTTACAGTGTTTAATATAGAAAATGATGAAATCAAAGGTCGTATTATTGGACGTGAAGGGCGTAATATCCGAGCTTTAGAGGCTGCAACAGGAATAGAAATAATTGTTGATGATACCCCTGAAGCTATAATATTAAGTGGCTTTGACCCTGTAAGAAGAGAAATAGCTCGACTCGCTTTACATCAATTGGTAACAGATGGTCGTATTCACCCGGCTCGTATTGAAGAGGTTGTTGAGAAAGTAAAAAAACAAATTGAAGATGAAATTGTTGAGATTGGAAAACGGACTACTATTGACTTAGGAATACATGGCTTACACCCTGAATTAATACGGATGGTGGGTCGTATGAAATACCGCTCGTCATACGGTCAAAATTTATTGCAACACTCACGCGAGGTGGCCAATTTATGTGCTACTATGGCTGCTGAGCTTGGACTTAATGTAAAAATAGCTAAAAGAGCCGGCTTATTGCACGATATTGGGAAGGTTCCGGATGATGAACCAGAATTGCCACATGCTATTTTGGGAATGAAACTGGCCGAGAAATATAAAGAGCATGTTGAAGTGTGCAATGCTATTGGAGCCCATCATGACGAAATAGAAATGACAAGCCTTATTTCACCAATAGTTCAGGTATGTGATGCTATTAGTGGCGCAAGGCCGGGAGCAAGAAGAGAAATTGCTGAATCATATATTAAAAGGCTTAAAGATTTGGAGGCTCTTGCTTTATCTTATCCTGGAGTGCTTAAAACATACGCCATACAGGCAGGACGTGAATTACGTGTTTTGGTTGAGAGTGAAAAAGTTTCAGACAAAGATGTAGAACAACTATCATTTGATATTTCACAAAAAATTCAAACAGAAATGACCTACCCGGGTCAAATTAAAATTACGGTTATTCGTGAAACTCGGGCTGTAAATTATGCGAAGTAAAAACGTAACGATGTAGTTTAGGTTTCTAACTTACATCGTTATTTAGGCATACGTAACCTTGATGCTTTTCTAAAGTATTTTATGATGACTTTGAAATGGGGCTAGCTTACTTTACTGCTTGTTTTTTGTACAAAGGTACTGTTGAACAGGGCTCCCCAAACATAATACTTTTTACGTAAGGTTTGAGTAGTGTACATAGTTGTGTGTAAGAATTTAATGGAATTTCCTTTTTGCTGCATCCTTTTATTATTACTCGCTTGTCTCTGAATTTTTCTAAATCTATTTTTTGAATGTTTTCAAATAGAAGCAACTGGTATAAAAGTTCAGGAGTGCCACTGATTACCCTTTGAGCTATATGACTCAACTTTAAGGATAACAGCATAAAAGCCCAGGTAGGTATTAACGCATCTACGGTACATGTTAAAAGCACTATTTTGTTCTTATATTCTTCAATATTTAATTGCTCCACTTGCTCTCTAAACGATTTTTCACGTAACAAAAAAGCCTCATCACCCGATGGTAGTTTAACTGCTTGAAGAAACAATTTTAAATCAACAACACAATATGAAGTGGAGCCCAAAAAGTCTTCCAAATTAATTTCTATAAGCCCGCTTTGTGCTACTTTATTTACAATTTCGTTCATCTAATTTGTACTACATAAAACCTAATTCTAATTGAGCAACTTCGCTCATCATATCCTTTTGCCATGGGGGCTCAAAGGTTAGCTCAACCTTAGCAGATTTTAATCCCTCAATACTGGCAATCTTTTCTTCTGTTTCGGCCGGTAACGACTCAGCAACAGGGCAATTAGGAGAGGTTAAGGTCATGGTAACTTGTGCCTCTTTTTCAGCATTTACTTTAATTTCATAAACCAACCCTAGTTCCCAAATATCAACAGGAATTTCAGGGTCAAAAATAGTTTTCAATACATCAATAATTTTGTCGGATAGTTCCGTATTTTCAGATATAATTACAGCAGGCATTTTAATAATTTTAGAGAACTTGTTTTTGGCTTTTAAAAGCTAAAGCATCCAACTTTATCTGTTTGATTAAACTAACCAAACCATTTGCCCGAGTAGGGCTTAAATGTTCTTTTAAGCCGGTAAGGTGGATAAAATTTAAAGGAGCATTAATAATATCATCGGGCGTGTTATTATCTAAAACCTTTATTACTATTGCAGCAATTCCTTTTGAAATAATGGCATCACTATCTGCCCTAAATTTTACCGTTTGTCCATCATAAGTTGATTTTAGCCATAAGCGACTTTGACAACCTTTAATGAGCTGGTCATCATTCTTTTCACTATCGGGTAATAAGGGTAAACTTTTGCCTAAATCAATTAAAAACTCATAGCGCGCTTCCCAGTCTTCGCCCAATATATTAAATGATTCAATAATCTCCTTTTCTGCTGCTTCAATACTCATATTATAGTTTATTTCAAATTATAATAGCATTTTAAGAGCCTTGTTTAAGGCCAGTACAAAAATATCTATTTCTGCTTTAGTATTATAAAAAGAAAAAGATACTCTTACCGTTCCGGGTACTTTAAAGTATTCTAATAAGGGCTGCGTACAGTGGTGACCTGTCCTTACAGCAACTCCTTGCTGGTCTAAAATCATACCAATATCGTAGGGGTGTAAGCCATTTACTACAAATGAAATAACCGATGCTTTTTTTGAAGCAGTGCCTATAATTTTCACTCCTTCTATGGCGAGAAGCTGAATAGTGGCATATTGTAAAAGCTCATTTTCGTACCGAGCAACAGCATCCATACCCAAATTGTTCAAATAGTCAATAGCCGTTGCAGTACCTATTCCTCCTGCAATATGTGGTGTTCCTGCCTCAAATTTTAAGGGAAGTGAAGCAAATTTTGTTCTTTCAAAACTAACTGTTTCAATAACTCCGCCACCCGTTTGATAAGGAGGCATTTCTTCAAGCCATTTTTCTTTTCCATACAAGATGCCAACTCCGGTTGGACCATACATTTTATGGCTACTAAAGCAATAAAAATCGGCATTCAAATCGGCTACATCTACTTTTAAATGAGGAGTGGCTTGTGCCCCATCAACCAAAACCGGAATGTTGTTTTGGTGTGCTTTTTCAATGATGTATTTAATAGGATTTATAGTACCCAACGTATTAGATACATGAGTAACAGCTATAATTTTTGTTTTCTGTGAAAGGAGCTGTTCAAATGCCTCTAAGTCTAACTCCCCAATGGCATTAACCGGAATAACTTTTAACACGGCACCACGGTCTTCACAAACTTGCTGCCAGGGTATAATATTCGAGTGATGTTCCATAGTCGTGATCATGATCTCATCACCACTTTTAATATATTTTTTTCCATAAGAGTATGCTACCAGATTAATAGAATCAGTAGTACCCTGGGTAAAAATAATTTCATGTGCATGTGCTGCATTAAGGTGTTTTTGCACTTGAACACGCGCTGCTTCGTATAAGGTTGTTATTTCCTGACTTAAGCTGTGAACTCCACGGTGAATATTGGCATTTTGAAAACTATAGTATTGTGTAAGAGTATCAATAACTTGCTGCGGCTTTTGTGTAGTAGCACCGTTGTCAAAATAAACCAAGGCTTTAGAGTGAATGCTGCGCTGTAAAATAGGAAAGTCTTTACGCACTTGCTCTACACTAAATATATTATTTTTGGTGTTAGGCAACATTTGTTTTAATTACAAATTAAAATAATCTTCAATAAGACTTTCCAGATAGCCTTTAAATGGCTCTATTCTAATTGTTTGGATAACATCATTGGCAAAAGCACACATCAACATTGCCCGCGCGCTATCGGTTGATAAGCCCCTGGCTTGCAAGTAAAACAAAGCACTTTCATCTATTTTTCCAGTTGATGATCCATGAGAACATTTCACATCATCAGCATAAATCTCTAATTGTGGTTTGGTGTTTATTGTGGCATTTTCACTTAATAGCATATTTTTTGAAGATTGATATGCGTTGGTTTTTTGAGCATCCTTTCGTACAAAAATTTTACCGTTAAATACCCCACTACTTTTTTGATTAAATATACCTTTATATAATTGATTGCTTTCGCAGTGCGGTACCTCGTGATCAACCAAAGTATGGTTGTCAATGTGTTGCTGATGGCTCATAATCTGCAATCCATTTAAATGGGAAACAGCATTTTTCCCTTCTAAAATAATATTTAAATTATTTCGTGTCCAAAAACCTCCTATGCTAATTGTATTTGTATCAAAATGACTGTCTTTTTGCTGGGTTGCTTGTATTGTACTAACATGTACAGCAGATGTATTTTCATGCTGTAATCGATAGTAGTTAAGTTGGGCTTGTTCAGATACAGCAATTTCAGTAAGATGATTCCCAAAATAAAATATTGTATTATCAGCACTCCAATATGTTTCTATAATATTAGCCTCCGATAGTGCTTCAGCAATAATGATATGGTGAGTTTGAATAAAACTAGGAGTTTCTGTAGTAAAAATCTGATTAATTTGAATAGTTTTATGCAACTTTTGTTTGGGCTTCATATGAATAAATAACCCTTCATGGGCTAGGGCTAAATTTATTTGAGCAAAAGCATCTTGAAAATGGATACTGCTCTGCCCCAAATGTTTTTCGAACATTTCAGGATAGTCTTTAGCTGCTTGTGACAAGGAGCAAAAAGAACATTCTTTTTCTAATAATTCAATGTCAGAAACAACAGGCATAAGTTTACCATTAATTAGAAACAAATGGTAGGCATTAGGGTTAATCTTTCGTACCTTATCGAAATCGAAATCGACAGTAGTTAAAGCTTCGGGGTTCCAGCACTCAATTTTTTCAATTAATTTTTCAGTTCCCGAATATTTATACTCTTCGTTGGATTTATTGGGGAATCCTAAAATAGTAAAGTTATCCCAAGCTTTTTTTCTGAGAGTTTTTAAACTAATACGCTCATCAAGTAATGACGAAACGCTCTTAAAAGCGTCTGAAAGAGCTTGTTGTTGAGATAATAAAGGTAAGGTTGTACTCATATCCAAAACTTCTGTTACACAATAGATTCATCTTCTTTTTTAATCCAATCATAGCCCTTCTCTTCCAATTCCAGGGCTAATTCTTTTGGTCCAGACTTAACAATTTGCCCTTGGTACATAACATGCACAAAGTCGGGTATTATATAATCTAATAATCTCTGATAATGTGTGATAACAATGAATGAGCGCTTCTCATTTCGAAGCTTATTCACACCATTAGCCACAACGCGCAAGGCATCAATATCCAAACCACTATCTGTTTCATCTAAAATTGCTAATGCGGGCTCTAAAACAGCCATCTGAAAAATCTCATTTCTCTTCTTCTCTCCACCGCTAAATCCCTCATTCACGCTTCTGTTTGCAAGTCCTCCTTGCAATTCTACCATGGCTTGCTTTTCCTTTATCAAGGCTAAAAAATCTTTTGCTTCCAATGGCGGTAACCCACGGTAGTTTCGAATTTCTGATAATGCATTCTTTAAAAAATTTATATTGCTTACACCAGGTATTTCAATGGGATACTGAAAAGCTAAAAACAAACCCTCTCGGGCTCTGTCTTCGGGTGACATTTCTAAGAGATCTTTTCCATTAAAAATAACTTCACCTTCGGTTACTGTATAATCTTCTTTACCGGCAAGTACATTAGCTAAAGTGCTTTTCCCCGAGCCATTCGGTCCCATAATGGCATGTACTTCACCTGGCTTCACCTCTAAGTTAAATCCTTTTAATATTTCTTTATCGCCAATTCCGGCTCTTAAATTCTTTATACGTATCATATTTATATGTATTTTCTTTATTTCTCTAAACTTATTTTTAATATGGTTTTAACCAACACTGCCTTCCAAACTCACACTCAATAACTTTTGTGCCTCTACTGCAAATTCCATAGGTAATTGGTTTAAAACTTCTTTGCAATATCCGTTTACAATTAAACCTATTGCCTTTTCCGTATCCAAACCACGTTGCTTGCAGTAAAAAAGCTGGTCCTCTCCAATTTTTGATGTTGTTGCCTCGTGCTCTACAACTGCTGAAGGGTCTTTAATTTCAATATACGGAAAAGTATGGGCACCACATTTATCACCCATAAGCAAACTGTCACATTGTGAAAAATTTCGAGCGTTTTTTGCCCCTTTGGCAACACGTACAAGGCCTCGGTAGCTGTTATTGCTAAAGCCAGCCGATATGCCTTTAGATACAATAGTACTGCGTGTATTGTCTCCTAAATGTATCATTTTAGTCCCAGTGTCAGCTTGTTGATAATTATTGGTTACAGCAACGGAGTAAAATTCACCTACAGAGTTGTTTCCTTTTAAAATTACCGATGGGTATTTCCAGGTAATAGCTGATCCGGTTTCTACTTGTGTCCACGATATTTTTGAGTTGTCACCAAAACAAATACCTCTTTTTGTTACAAAATTAAAGATACCGCCATTTCCATTCTTATCACCCGGAAACCAATTTTGTACGGTACTGTATTTTACTTCTGCATTTTTATGTGCAATAATTTCAACAATAGCGGCATGCAACTGATTTTCATCTCGTTTAGGAGCAGTACAACCTTCCAAATAACTGGCATAGGAACTTTCATCGGCAATAATTAAAGTCCGCTCAAACTGCCCGGTGCCAGCTGTGTTAATTCTAAAATAGGTGCTTAATTCCATAGGGCAACGAACACCTTTGGGAATATAACAAAAAGAACCATCTGTAAATACAGCAGAGTTAAGTGCAGCATAAAAGTTGTCTGTATAGGGAACTACACTACCCATATATTTTTTAACAAGATCAGGGTGCTCTTGCACGGCCTCGCTAAAGGAGCAAAATATAATTCCTTTCTCGGCTAAGGTCTCTTTAAATGTTGTTTTTACAGAAACACTATCAATAACAGCATCTACAGCAATATTAGACGAAACACCTGATAGTCTTTTTTGTTCCTCGAGCGAAATACCTAACTTTTCAAATGTTTTGAGCAATTCCGGATCAACTTCATCCAAACTGTTTAGCTGCTTCTTAGGCTTAGGCGCTGCATAGTAAATGATTTTTTGAAAATCAATAGCCGGATACTTTAAATGTGCCCAATTCCTAGGCTCATTCATAGTGAGCCATTTGGCAAATGCCTTTAAGCGAAATTCAAGCATCCAATCAGGTTCATTTTTCTTTTTAGATATAAATCGTATTATATCTTCATTTAACCCCATTGGGGCTGTATCCATTTCTATATCCGAAGTAAAACCATATTTGTACTCGCTACTGGTAACCTCGTGTAATATATCTGACATAAAATTATGGTTTAAAGATTAAAAAACAGATTCTATACCGAAAAACTTTCCCCACAACCACAAGTGCGCGAAGCGTTTGGATTAATAAAAACAAAGCCTTTGCCATTAAGCCCTCCCGAATAATCAAGCTCCATACCTACAAGGTATAAAAAGCTCTTTTTATCTACTACTAGTTTTATTCCTTTGTCTTCAAATTGCTGATCTCCTTCTCTTAAAACAGAATCAAATTCTAACTTATAAGAGAGCCCTGAACACCCTCCTCCCTCAACACCTACTCGAATAAATGTTCCTTCGGGAAGTTGCTCTTTTTGCATAAATTTTAAAGCACTACTTTTGGCCGATTCCGATACAGTAATCATAATAAGTATCTAATTATCAATTTGTTAAAATGTTATTCTTATTTAGAATTAATCTAAATTTCTTGCAAATCTACCATAAAAAAGGTATTGATGCAAATAATTATTTCAATACTTAAAAGCAAAAGTTTAAAATTTCATTAATTTTAAACAAAACGTAATTACTATTTTACTTACCTTATACTTTCTTCGTATTAACCATTTAGCTAAAAAACAACCTCTTGATTATAAAAAAATAAAATAACATACCTGAAAATCCCTATTCACACTAATTAACAGCCCTCAAAAAAGAGGGACTTTTATATTTGTAATGTAATCTTTTTATATGAGAAATAAAATTTTGTTTATAAGTACACTTGCCGTTATCTCGGTAAGTTGCTTTATGTGTTCTTTTTTGCCCGGCAATGAGCAAACTCAAGATAAAACTATTGTTACTGAAGATATACTCGGCAACTTATTGCAAAATGGGCATTTTAAATCACGCCCTTTTGATGATAAATTCTCTGAAGATGTTTTTAATCTTTACCTTAAAAGATTAGATGTAAATAAAAAGTTCTTGTTACAGTCTGATTTTGAGGAGCTTGAACAAATGAAAACGCAAATAGACGATCAGTTGCGTACCAATAAACTAGACTTTTTCAATAAATGTACCGAGCTTATTAATAAGAGGTATGCTGATGTGGAGTCTTTTTATAAAGAAATACTCAGCACGCCATTTGAGTTTAAATCAGACGAAATGATTGAAACAGATGCTAAAAAAATTAACTACGCAGCCAATATTGAAGTTCTACGTGAAGAGTGGCGAAAATTGTTAAAATACCAAACCCTTACCAGACTTTATGAAGCTACAGAGGCACAAGAAAAAGCTTTAACTAGACAAGATACAGTTTTCAAAGCTAAAACGTTTGATGAACTCGAAAAAGAGGCTAGAGAAAAAGTAGAAAAAAACTATACCGACTTCTTTAAAAGATTAAAAAAAGTAGATGAAACCGATCGTGCAGGAATTTACTTAAACACTATTGCCAATACCTTTGACCCACATACTGAATTTTTTCCTCCAAAAGTTAAAGACAATTTCGATATTCAAATGAGTGGACAACTAGAAGGAATTGGAGCACAACTACAAGAGAAAGACGGAGTAATAAAAGTATCCAGCATAGTCCCTGGAAGTGCTTCGTGGCGTCAAGGAGAGCTTAAAGCCGGTGATGTTATATTAAAGGTAGCCCAAGGACAGGCAGAACCTGTAAGTATTGAAAACATGCGACTAGATGATGCTGTACAGTTGATTCGTGGAAAAAAAGGTACAGAAGTGCGCCTTACTGTTCGCAAGCCCGATGTAAGCATTAAAGTAATAGCTATTACAAGAGATATTGTGATTTTAGATGAAACATACGCCAAGTCGTTAATGATAGATGACGCACAAAAAATTGGGTACCTGAAATTGCCTAGCTTTTATGCCGATTTTAATAAGCCAAATGGCCGCAGGTGTGCTGCTGATGTTAAGAATGAAGTTGTGAAACTAAAAGAAAACGGAATTAAAGGTTTGATTATTGATTTGCGTAACAATGGTGGTGGCTCACTGCAAGATGTGGTAGAAATGGCCGGACTTTTTATTGATAAAGGTCCAATAGTTCAGGTAAAATCTACCGGAGGCGATTCACAGGTGCTCGAAGACAAACATGCCGGAACCGTTTATGATGGCCCCTTGGTAATTATGGTAAATAATATTAGTGCCTCAGCATCCGAAATTATGGCGGCTGCCATGCAAGATTATAATAGAGCCATTATTATTGGAGGCGAACAAACCTTTGGAAAAGGAACCGTACAGCGGGTGTTAAATATGGACGATCAACTGAATTATAAACTAATTTCTTATGCTCCTATTGGAAGCCTGAAATTAACAATGCAAAAATTCTACCGAGTAAATGGTGGAAGTACTCAACTTAAGGGAGTGGCCTCAGACATTGTTCTGCCCGATAAATTTGAGAAATTATATAAAGGAGAACGAGAAGAGGAATTTGCTATGCCTTGGGATGAAATTAAACCAGCCCCAATTATATCATGGCAGCCAAAATGGAATGTAAGTACTATTAAGAAAAAAAGTAAAAATCGAACTGAAAAGGATTTAGCTTTTAAACAAATTAGAGAATTAGAAATAAAATACCAGGCCCAATCAGAAAAAACGCTTATTTCTTTAAAATATGATATTTATAAAGCAGAGCAAAAAAAGAATAGTGAAGAAACAGATTACCTCGAAAAAATCGAAAAAGAAAGCAAACAGCTTCAAGTTTATGGATTAACGCAAGATTTAGAAAAAATAGCTCAAGACAGCACTAAAAAGGTTTTAAATGAAGATTGGATAAAATCAGTAAAAAAAGATACCTATATCAAAGAGGCCGTTAATGTAATTAATGACATGAAATAATAATGATAGAGGCAATAAATTAAATCTCGAAGAAGCAAATACCTTATTTAGCGAATTTTTTTTTATATTTGCCCTTTAATGCCCTCTTTCAAAAGATATGAAGAATAAGGCCGGAGAGTTCTATTTTATGTACCACCCTCAATTTAAAGTCTGTATTTTTCTGATTTTTCTTGCGGCTATTATACCATTTCAAACGAGTGCACAAAAAGGGAAAGCTTTTACGTTAGAAATAAACGGTCTTATACAAGATGATGATAACAAACGTTCTTTAGAGGGGGTCGTAGTTAAATTAACGCTGGCTAATGTACAAACCGTGCAAACGGCAACAACAACCGGAAATGGTAAATTCAAGTTTATTCTTGACCCCAATACAGATTATCTCATAACCGCTTCCAAAATAGGATATACCGGAAAAATTATATCCATAAGTACCAAAGATGTAGATGTTAATTCAGCTACCCTTGATTACTATAAATTCCCTATATCAATAGGTATTTTTAAAGAAGTAGAGGGGCTTGATGTATCGGTACTTAAAAAGCCAATTGGGAATATTTTTTATAATCAAACATCAAGAGAGTTTGACTATACAGCCGATAAATTTTTGCGAGAGGATATGGAAAAAATGCTCAAAGAAATGGAGAAAAAAAAGAAAGAAGAAGAGGAGAGAAAGCGAAGAGAAGCTGAAGAAGCCCGCAAAAAAGCTAAAGAAGACGCAAAAGCTAAAGCTGAAGCCGAGGCGGCAGCCCGAAAAAAGGCTGAAGAAGATGCACGAAATCAAAAAAAAAACGACCTGAAAGCTAAAGCTGATGCCGAGGCAGAACAAAAGCGCAGATTAGAAGCTGAGGAGCAAGCCAAAAAGGATGCTTTGGCCGATGCTAAAAAGCGAGCAGAAGAAGATGCTAAAGCCAAATCACAAAGAGAAGCAGATGAAAAGGCAGCCTTAAAAAAAGCAGCAGAAGAAGAAGCTAAAGCTAGTGCTGCAGCTCAAGCCGAAGCCGAATTAAAAAAAAGAGAAGAAGCCAAAGCTAAAGCTGAAAAAGAAGCCCAAGATAGGGCAGAAGCCAAAGAAGCTGAATTAGCTCGAAAAAGAGCAGAAGCTGAGGCCAGAAAACAGGCATCGGAAGAAGCCAAAAAAATATATGTAAAGAATATTGAATATGAAACTGAGGATGGGCAAAACTACTTTATTTACAAAACAATAATCACAAATACAAAGGATGAAAAAACTGTTTATAAAAGAATCAGTTACAATTGGGGAGGCGTGTATTTTAAAAGAGATAACGATGACATTACTCAGGATAGCTTTATCCAAGATCTTAAAAACGTAGTGTTAAAAACAGACTAAGGAACCCTATCTCATCATTTTTATAAAAGCTCTATTTTTTACTCCTTAAATTAAGCATAATTTCAGTTTTTTTGAATACCGTTTAGCTTGTATTTAGTACTTTTTTGCTTAAAAAAACTATAAATTAAGGCTAAATTCAAAAAAGTGTTATTTTAAAATAAAATATAACATGCTATAAATCAAATTCATAAAACTCAAATAATGGAAGTTTCTTCTTTGGGATAAACAAATCACTTTTATTTTTTTATAGCATTATTTTTTTTTTAGGAAATATTACTACCTTTGCCCTCCCTTTTATCAAGGGTAAATTTATAATAATAAACCATATTAATCAATTTTACTAAATGCCTACAATACAACAATTAGTTCGTAAAGGCCGCCAAAAGCTGGATTACGTAAGTAAGTCAGCCGCTTTGGATTCATGTCCGCAAAGGCGCGGTGTTTGTGTGCGTGTTTATACCACCACACCCAAAAAACCAAATTCTGCAATGCGTAAAGTTGCCAGGGTGCGTTTAACCAATACTAAAGAAGTAAACGCATACATCCCGGGAGAAGGGCACAACCTTCAAGAGCATTCCATAGTGTTAATACGTGGTGGCAGGGTAAAAGACTTACCTGGAGTACGTTATCATATTGTGCGTGGTGCACTAGATACCTCAGGTGTTGATGGCCGTAACCAACGTAGAAGTAAATACGGAACCAAGAAACCAAAACCCGGAGCACCTGCTGCTAAGGCTGGCGCTAAAAAGAAATAACAGAATTTAGGTATTAATAATTAAAATACGTCTTTCAAATGAGAAAGTCAACCCCAAAAAGAATTCCATTACTTCCGGACCCCAAGTTCAATGATACTTTGGTAACACGTTTCGTGAATAACCTAATGTACTCCGGAAAAAAAAGCACAGCATATAATGTATTTTATGATGCTATAGATATTGTTGAACAAAGAACCAGTGAAAATGGTTTAGAAGTGTTTAAAAAAGCATTGGCAAACATTACTCCACAAGTTGAGGTAAAAAGCCGCAGGGTAGGAGGTGCAACCTTTCAAATCCCACAAGAAGTTCGCCCAGAAAGAAAAGTAGCTGTTGCTATTCGCTGGATGATCCAGTTTTCACGCAAAAGAAACGAAAAATCGATGAGCCAAAAGTTGGCTGGAGAAATTGTAGCTGCTTCAAAAGAAGAAGGAACAGCTTACAAAAAGAAAGAAGATACCCACAGAATGGCAGAAGCCAATAAAGCCTTTTCACATTTCAGACTCTAATAAACAATGAGTGATTTAAAATTTACTAGGAATATAGGAATTGCCGCACATATTGATGCCGGCAAAACAACAACTACGGAGCGTATTTTATACTATACCGGTGTAAACCATAAACTGGGAGAAGTACATGATGGCGCTGCTACTATGGATTGGATGGTGCAGGAACAGGAGCGTGGAATTACCATTACCTCTGCTGCAACAACATGTTTCTGGAATTACAGAAATAATAAATACAAATTAAATATTATTGACACTCCGGGTCACGTTGACTTTACCGTAGAGGTAAGTCGTTCTCTTCGTATCCTTGACGGACTTGTTTTCTTATTCTCGGCTGTTGACGGGGTAGAACCACAGTCTGAAACAAACTGGCGTTTGGCGAACAATTATAACGTAACCCGAATAGGTTTCGTTAATAAAATGGACAGACAGGGAGCTGACTTTTTGGGTGTTGTAAAGCAGGTGCGCGAAGTACTTGGTGGAAACGCTGTTCCTTTACAATTGCCAATAGGAGCAGAAGAAACTTTTAAAGGTGTTGTTGACCTCGTTAACAACCGTGCTATGATTTGGAATGAAGAAGATAAAGGAATGACGTTTACTGAAGTTCCTATTCCTGATGATATGAAAGCCGAAGTTGATGAATGGAGAGAAAAGTTATTGGAGTCGGTTTCTGAGTTTGACGAAAAATTAATGGAGAAATACTTTGATGCCCCTGAAACTATTACAGAGGCTGAAGTATTGTCTGCTCTTCGCCAGGCCTGTATAGCAAATAAAATAGTTCCAATGGTTTGCGGATCATCTTTTAAAAATAAAGGAGTGCAAACTATGCTCGATCTGGTTATGGAATTAATGCCTTCGCCTTTAGATAGAGACAATATTGTGGGTACCAACCCTGATACAGGAGAGGAAATTTCTCGTAAACCTGATGTAAAAGAGCCTTTTACAGCCTTAGCATTTAAAATTGCCACGGACCCATTTGTAGGCCGTTTAGCGTTTTTTAGAGCTTATGCAGGCCGCTTAGATGCCGGATCTTATGTTTTAAATACCCGCAGTGGAAATAAAGAAAGAATTTCTCGTATATTTCAAATGCATGCCAACAAACAAAATTCCGTTGAATTTATTGAAGCGGGAGATATAGGCGCTGCAGTTGGTTTTAAAGATATCAGAACGGGTGATACTTTGTGTGATGAGAAAAATCCAATCGTTCTTGAATCAATTCACTTTCCTGAACCGGTAATTGGAATTGCTATTGAGCCTAAAACACAGGCTGATATGGACAAACTTGGTATTGCATTAGGAAAACTCTCCGAGGAAGATCCTACTTTTAAAGTAAAAACAGATGAAGAAACAGGTCAAACTGTAATTAGCGGAATGGGTGAATTACATTTAGAAATTATCGTAGATCGCCTAAGAAGAGAATTTAAAGTTGAGGTTAATCAAGGAGCTCCACAAGTAGCTTACAAAGAAACTATAACCGGAACTGTCGAACATCGTGAAGTATATAAGAAACAAACTGGTGGTAGAGGTAAATTTGCCGATATTAAGTTTGTTGTTTCACCGGTTGATGAAGATTGGGATGTAGCTAAAGATGCACTTCAGTTTGTAAACGAAATTGTTGGAGGTAATATTCCACGTGAATATATACCATCTGTAGAAAAAGGATTTAGGGCTGCTATGACATCGGGAGTACTTGCCGGATTCCAAATGGATTCTATGAAAGTACGCTTAATAGATGGTTCATACCATGCCGTTGACTCGGATTCTCTATCATTTGAAATTTGTGCGCGAACTGCTTTCCGAGAAGCATTGCCTAAATGTAAACCAGTTCTGTTAGAGCCTATAATGAAAGTGGAAGTACTTACCCCTGAACAAAATATGGGTGACGTTGTAGGTGACTTAAATAAAAGAAGGGGTCAAATTGAAGGTATGGACTCAAAGAATAATACTCAGGTAGTTAAAGCAAAGGTACCATTGTCTGAAATGTTTGGCTATGTTACCCAACTTAGAACTATTACAAGTGGACGTGCTTCTTCAACTATGGAGTTTTCGCACTACACAGAAGCTCCTAGAGGTGTGGCTGATGAGGTTATTGCTAAAGTTAAGGGTAAAAAAGCCGAAAAAGTATAAAACATAGTTCTTTATATATAAACCATGAGTCAAAAAATCAGAATCAAATTAAAATCATACGATTATAATCTCGTTGATAAATCTGCGGAGAAAATCGTTAAAACGGTAAAAGCAACCGGAGCAGTGGTAAATGGACCTATTCCATTGCCAACAAACAAAAAAATATACACGGTTTTACGTTCACCGCATGTAAACAAAAAAGCAAGAGAACAGTTTCAATTGTGCTCTTATAAGCGCCTTTTAGATATTTACAGTTCTACATCAAAAACTGTTGATGCCTTAATGCGATTGGATCTACCAAGTGGTGTTGAAGTTGAAATTAAAGTGTAAGTAGTTATCTAAAACAAAATTTTAAGCATTTAATATTATATAATAATGTCAGGAATAATTGGTAAAAAAATAGGAATGACCAGTGTTTATGATGCCAATGGTAAAATAATACCATGCACAGTAGTTGAAGCTGGTCCTTGTGTTGTTACGCAAGTCAGAACCATGGAATTGGACGGATATAATTCTGTACAACTTGGATTTGGAGAACGCAAAGAAAAGCATACTTCAAAAGCCATGATGGGTCATTTTGCCAAAGCACAAACAACACCAAAACGTAAACTAGTTGAGTTTAAAGGTTTTGAAGACAAGAAAAGTTTAGGGGATATTGTAAACATTGATATCTTTTTAGAAGGTGATTTTGTCGATGTAGTAGGCACCTCTAAAGGAAAAGGATTCCAAGGGGTAGTAAAGCGCCACGGATTCGGAGGAGTTGGTGGACAAACACACGGTCAGCATAACCGCTTAAGAGCACCGGGCTCACTGGGAGCTTCCTCTTTCCCATCTCGAGTATTTAAAGGAATGAGAATGGCCGGAAGAATGGGTGGAGACCGTGTAAAGGTTCAAAACCTAGAAATATTAAAAGTATTAACAGATAAAAATCTTTTGATTATTAAAGGCTCAATACCTGGAGCAAAAGGTTCTTACGTTTTAGTAGAAAAATAAAATGGAACTGAAAGTATATAACACACAAGGAAAGGAAACAGCTGCAAAAGTTGTTTTAAATAAAGATATTTACGGAATTGATCCTAACGATCATGCCATTTATTTAGATGTAAAACAGTATTTGGCAAACCAACGTCAAGGAACTCACAAAGCTAAAGAAAAAGCTGAAGTAGCTTACAGTACTAGAAAGCTGAAACGCCAAAAAGGTACAGGTGGTGCCAGAGCCGGTAGCAGAAAATCAGGAACTATGGTTGGAGGGGGCCGTATTTTTGGGCCGCGTCCACGTAACTATAGTTTCAAATTAAATAAGAAACTTAAAGTTTTAGCTAGAGCTTCAGCACTTTCATACAAAGCAAAAGATAACAAAATTACAGTTGTTGAGAATTTTACATTCGATGCCCCAAAAACAAAGAAATATCAGGATTTAATGAAAAATTTAAATCTTTTAGATAAAAAAACTTTATTAGTGCTTTCTGAATTAAATAAAAATGTATATTTGTCGGCTCGAAATTTAGGCAATGCTAAAGTCGTAAGTGCTTCAAGTATAAATACTTACGATGTTTTGAACGCTCAGAACCTGATACTTTCAGAAGGTTCTTTGGCAGAAATTGAGAAATTATTTAACTAATAAAATGTATTTTTCCAACATGGAAACATTAATAAAACCGATAATAACTGAAAAAATGACCGCAGCAGGTTCTAGTATGAATCGCTTTGGCTTTATAGTTCGTTCTGGAGCAAATAAAATCGAAATTAAAAATGCTGTTGAGAAGTCATACAATGTAAATGTCGAAAAAGTTTGGACACAAAACTACATTGGAAAAGTTAAAACACGTAATACCAAAAAAGGCCCTGTTTTTGGAGTAACAAATCGTCATAAAAAGGCGGTTGTTTCATTAAAAGAAGGCGAAACTATTGATTTTTACAGTAATATTTAATTAGATGGCACTTAGAAAATTACGCCCATTAACGCCTTCACAGCGTTTTAAAATAGCGAATACGTTTGAAGAGCTTACTGCTTCAAAGCCGGAGAAAAGCTTATTGGAGCCGGTAAAAAAATCGGGAGGAAGAAACCAAAGTGGTAAAATGACGATGCGCTATATTGGCGGTGGTCATAAAAAGAACTACCGTACTATAGATTTTAAAAGAAATAAGGACGGAGTTGAAGGAACAGTTAAAACCATTGAGTACGATCCCAATCGCAGCGCACGCATAGCACTTGTTTTTTATAGTGATGGAGAAAAGCGATATATCATTGCTCCTGCTGGCTTAAAAATAGGTCAAAAGGTTAATTCAGGCAAAGGAGCAGCACCCGAAATTGGAAATACCTTGTTTTTAAGTGAAGTTCCTCTAGGTACTATTATTCACGGAATTGAATTACACCCTGGGCAAGGAGCTGTTATGGCACGTAGTGCCGGAACGTATGCCCAGTTGGCCGCTCGTCAGGATAAATATGCGGTAATTAAAATGCCTTCAGGCGAAACCCGTATGATATTATTAACGTGCAAAGCTACAATTGGCGCAGTTTCTAATCCAGACCATGCATTGGAAATTGGTGGAAAAGCAGGGCGTTCTCGTTGGCTAGGCCGCAGACCTAGAACAAGAGCTGTTGTAATGAACCCGGTTGATCATCCAATGGGTGGTGGTGAAGGAAGAGCTTCTGGAGGACATCCACGTTCTCGCAGAGGAATTCCATCTAAAGGATTTAAAACAAGATACCCTAAAAAGGCATCAAACAGATATATTTTAGAAAGAAGAAAATAATTAATAATAATAACTAGGTTTAATGGCTCTTTAATTCAGAGTTTCACAACAAAAAATAACAATGGCACGTTCACTTAAAAAAGGTCCTTTTGTTGACTATAAATTAGAAACAAAGGTTTTAGCCATGGTGGCTAGCGGAAAAAAATCAGTAATTAAAACATGGTCTAGAAGATCTATGATTACTCCTGATTTTGTTGGGCAAACCATAGCAGTTCATAATGGCAATAAATTTATACCGGTTTATGCAACTGAGAACATGGTAGGCCATAAGTTGGGAGAATTTGCCCCAACAAGAAATTTTAGAGGGCATGCCGGACAAAAGAAAGATAAAGGGTCTAAATAATTTGTAAGAAGAATTAACATGGGAGTTAGAAAACATAATACAGCAGAGGCTCGTAAAGAAGCCAAGAAAACACTAAGTCTGGCTAAGTTAAACAATTGTCCTACTTCACCACGGAAAATGCGATTAGTTGCTGATATGGTAAGAGGGCAGAATGTAGCTAAGGCTCTTTACTTACTCAAATATAATCCAAAAGAAGCCTCTGGCAGATTGGAAAAGTTATTGTTATCGGCAATTGCCAATTGGCGTTCTAAAAATGAAGGTCAGCGCCTTGACGAAAGCAGCCTGTTTATAAAAGAAATATTTGTGGACAGTGGTTTTCAAATGAAAAGATTACGCACAGCACCACAGGGACGTGGATATAGAATCAGAAAGCGTTCTAATCATGTAACATTGGTTCTTGATTCAAAAACAGCAGTAAATTAATTTTTAATACTTTCAGAAATTTCATGGGACAAAAAGCAAACCCGATAAGCAACAGATTAGGAATCATTAAAGGATGGGATTCAAATTGGTATGGTGGTAATAACTATGCCGATAAAATTGTTGAGGATTATAAAATCCGTAATTACCTGAATGCACGTTTAGCAAAAGGAAGTATTTCAAAAATTATCATAGAAAGAACGCTAAAGCTAATTACTGTAACCATTAACACAGCACGTCCAGGAATTATTATTGGAAAGGGTGGTAAAGAAGTTGATAAACTTAAGGAAGAATTAAAGAAAATTACTAAAAAAGATATTCAAATTAATATTTTCGAAATTAAGCGTCCTGAGTTAGATGCACAATTAGTTAGTGACAGTATAGCTCGACAAATAGAAGGTCGTATTTCTTTCAGAAGAGCTATTAAAACGGCTATCACTTCATCTATGAGAGTTGGTGCTGAAGGAATTAAGGTTAGCGTTTCAGGTCGTTTAGCCGGTGCAGAAATGGCCCGAACAGAGCATTATAAAGAAGGCAGAACACCCTTACATACATTTAGAGCAGATATTGATTATTCCGTATCAGAAGCACATACGAGCTATGGTCGCTTGGGTATAAAAGTATGGATTTGCAAAGGAGAAGTTTACGGAAAAAGAGATTTATCACCAAATATTGGTCAATCAACGGCAACAGGTGCTGCTACTTCAGAAAGAAATTCATCAGGAAGAGGTGGAAACAAGCCTAGAACCGGAGGGAGAAAAAAAGATAAGTAAATATATAAATTAAGATTTTAGATTATCATTAATAATTAAATTAAGATGCTACAGCCAAAAAGAACGAAGTTTCGTAAGATGCACAAGATGAAAATGAAGGGGAACGCACAACGCGGAAACCAAATTGCCTTGGGTTCATTTGCGATTAAAGCTGAAGAAGGAGCTTGGATTACTGCTAGACAAATAGAAGCAGCACGTATTGCTGTTACCAGATTTATGAAAAGAGAGGGGCGTATTTGGATTAGAGTGTTTCCTGATAAACCAATTACCAAAAAACCAGCTGAGGTTCGTATGGGTAAAGGAAAAGGAGCTCCAGAGTATTGGGTAGCCGTTGTAAAACCCGGAAGAATTATTTTTGAAGCAGATGGAGTTCCTTTGGCAACAGCTAAAGAAGCTTTGAGGTTAGCTGCACAAAAATTACCGATTACCACTAAATTTATAACAAGAAGAGATTACCAAGAAGATACCGTATAAAACTAACGTATTATAATACCAATAACCATGCTAAAACAATCGGTAATTAACGAACTTAAAGATTCTGATTTAAATGAAAGATACTTAATTGAGAAAAGTACCTTGTCTAAAATGAAAATGAATCACACTGTTTCTCCTTTAGAAAACCCACTTTCAATTAGAACAACGCGCAGAAATGTTTCGCGCTTGGCTACAGAAATTAATAAAAGAAAAAATAAGTAATCATGGAAAGAAACCTTCGCAAAGAAAGAATAGGTTTAGTAGTAAGCAATAAAATGGATAAATCCATTGTTGTATCTATTGAGCGTAAGGTAAAACACCCAATGTACGGTAAATTCGTTAAGAAGACTGCAAAATATGTTGCGCATGACGAGACAAACACATGTAGCATTGGTGATACCGTTAAAATTATGGAAACCCGCCCATTGAGTAAAACCAAAAATTGGCGTTTGGTAGAGATAATTGAAAAAGTTAAATAAATTGTTATACTGAATTGTTCAGAAAAATATAGAATAAAATGATACAACAGGAATCAAGACTAACAGTAGCAGACAACAGCGGAGCTAAGGAAGTACTGTGCATACGTGTACTAGGAGGAACCAAAAGAAGATATGCTTCTGTTGGCGATAAAATTATCGTTAGTGTGAAACACAGTGTACCTAGCGGAAACATAAAGAAGGGAACAGTTTCTAAAGCAGTAATTGTACGTACTTCTAAAGAAGTTAAACGCCAAGACGGGTCATATATCAGATTTGATGATAACGCTGTAGTTTTACTTAATGCAGCAGAAGAAATGAGAGGAACGCGTATTTTTGGTCCAGTGGCCAGAGAGTTGAGAGAGAAGCAATTTATGAAAATAGTATCATTAGCTCCAGAGGTGCTATAAATATAAATCTAACCATGCAAACAAAATTTCATATTAAAAAAGGTGATACGGTAAAAGTTTTAGCCGGAGATTCTAAAGGAAAAGAAGGCAAAGTACTGGAAATCGATCGCAGTAAGTTAAGAGCAATAGTTGAAGGAGTTAATTTGGTTTCTAAACATACCAAACCTAACGCAACACATCCGCAAGGCGGCATTGTAAAGCAAGAAGCATCTATTCATATTTCTAATTTGGCCTTACTTGTTGGTGGAAAAGTTACTAAAGTGGGGAGAAAAGAAAATGAAGAAGGTAAAAAAGTTCGTTATTCAAAAAAATCAGGGGAGGTAATTAAATAATGGCATACGTTCCAAGACTAAAAGAAAAATACGCCAAGGAAGTTGTTCCAGCGTTAATAAAACAATTTGAGTACAAAAGCTCAATGCAGGTTCCTAAATTGCAAAAAATTTGCATTAATCAAGGAATTGGTTCGGCTGTATCAGACAAAAAACTAATTGATGCAGCTCTTAACGAAATGGCTACCATTACCGGACAAAAGGCCATCGCAACCAAGTCTAAAAAAGATATATCCAATTTTAAACTTCGTAAAGGAGTTCCAATTGGAATTAAAGTAACGCTACGTGGCGACAAAATGTATGAATTTTTAGATCGTTTAATTTCTGTAGCTTTGCCTCGTATTCGTGATTTTCGTGGTGTTAATGAGAAGTCATTTGATGGGAAGGGAAATTATACAATGGGAGTAACAGAACAAATTATTTATCCTGAAATTCAGATTGACAAAGTGAGCAAAATAATGGGTATGGATATTACCTTTGTGACCTCATCACAAACAGATGCTGAAGCTTTTGCTTTGTTAAAACAATTTGGAATTCCATTTAAAAATCAAAAAAACTAAAAAGTAATATGGCTAAGGAATCAATGAAGGCAAGGGAAGTTAAAAGAGCAAAACTTGCCCAGCAATATGCCGAAAGAAGAGCAGCTTTAAAGGAAGCCGGAGATTATGTGGGATTGCAAAAATTACCTCGTAATTCAGCCCCTACAAGACAAAGAAACCGTTGCAAATTAACCGGAAGACCAAGGGGATACATCAGACAATTTGGTTTGTCACGTATCACTTTCAGAGAAATGGCCTTAAATGGCAAAATACCAGGAGTTGTTAAAGCCAGTTGGTAACCAAAAAATAAAAATAAAAAGAGTATTCATATAATTATTCTGTTCGCGGAATAACATATAATAAAAAAAATGACAGATCCAATATCAGACTATCTAACCAGACTTAGAAATGCCATAATGGCAAACCACAAAGTAGTTGAAGTTCCGGCTTCAAACATGAAAAAGGAAATTACCAAAATCCTATTTGACAAAGGTTATATTCTTAACTACAAATTTGAAGAAAACACTGTTCAGGGAACTATAAAAATAGCCTTGAAATACCATCCTACCAATAAACTTAGCGCCATTAAAAATTTAACCAGAGTTAGTAAACCTGGTTTAAGAAAGTATGCTGGCCATTCCGTTCTACCCAAAGTTATGAATGGTTTGGGAATTGCCATTATTTCTACTTCTAAAGGCTTAATGACCGATAAAGAAGCAAGAAATTTGAATATTGGTGGTGAAGTTATTTGTTATGTATCTTAAAAAAATTGAACCATGTCAAGAATAGGAAAATTACCGATAAATGTTCCCTCAGGTGTTGAAGTTAAAGTAAACGGAAACGCTGTTACTGTTAAAGGAAAACTAGGAGAACTAACACAAGAGCTTAAGAGCGGAATTACCATTGAGTTTGAAAATGGTAAAATTGATGTAAAGCGCTTAGGTGACGAAAAAGAAGAAAGAGCACTACATGGCCTTTATCGTGCTTTAATTGCCAATATGGTAAAAGGAGTTTCTGAAGGGTTTAAAGTAGAGCAAGAATTAGTAGGGGTAGGATACCGAGCAGCACATTCCGGTCAAATGTTGGATCTCACTTTGGGATATTCTCATAATGTTAGTATTCAGCTCCCTAATGAAGTAAAAGTAACGACCTTAACGGAAAGAGGGAAAAACCCAACTATTACGATGACTAGTTTTGACAAACAGTTATTAGGTCAGGTTGCTGCCAAAATACGATCACTACGCCCTCCTGAACCATATAAAGGAAAAGGAATTAAGTTTGTGGGTGAACAGTTACGCAGAAAGGCTGGTAAAACTGCAGGAAAATAATAGAGGTTAAACAAATAAAGATAATAGAAAATGGCTTTAACTAAAGAGGCAAGAAGAGAGCGGATAAAAAGAAGAATTCGCAAAGTAATTACAGGAGACACTCAAACTCCACGCTTATCTGTATTCAGAAGTAATAAACAAATTTATGCTCAACTTATTGATGATTCATCAGGAAGAACCCTTGTAGCAGCATCTTCAAAAGTGAAAGAAATAGCAGATCAAAAAGTGAATAAGATTGAACAAGCCCGTTTAGTAGGAAAATCGTTAGCTGAAAAAGCACAGGCTGCAGGATTAAATGCAGTTCGATTTGACCGTAACGGATACTTGTATCATGGACGTATAAAATCATTGGCAGACGCAGCTAGAGAAGCCGGACTAAATTTTTAATAACTACATTAGAACCCAATAATAATGTCAAACGCACAAATTAAAAAAGTAAAATCAAGCGATATTGAACTAAAAGACAAGTTAGTAAGTGTTCAACGTGTAACCAAAGTTACTAAAGGTGGACGTACGTTCAGTTTTTCAGCAATTGTAGTTGTAGGTGATGAAAATGGTGTAGTTGGTTATGGTTTAGGTAAAGCTAAGGAAGTAACCGATGCCATTACTAAAGGTATTGAAGATGCAAAAAAGAATTTGATAAAAGTGCCTATTATAAAAGGAACTGTTCCACATGAGCAAAATGGTAAATATAGTGGCTCAAGAGTGTTTTTGAAACCAGCAGCACATGGTACCGGTGTTATAGCCGGGGGTGCTATGCGTGCCGTTTTAGAAAGTGTGGGAGTAAGAGATGTATTAGCAAAATCAAAAGGATCTTCCAACCCACATAACGTTGTAAAAGCAACTATTGATGCGTTGGTTCAAATGAGAGATGCTGTTACTGTTTCTCAACAAAGAGGTATCAGCATGCAAAGAGTATTTAACGGATAATTTTTAACCGAATAAACAATGGCAACAATTAAAATTAAGCAAATAAAAAGTAGTATTGACCGCCCTGAGCGTCAGAAAAGAACTTTAAAAGCTTTAGGATTTTCTAAAATGCATCAAATTCTTGAAAAAGAAGACAATGCCAATATTCGTGGTATGATTAACAAGGTACACCACCTTGTAACGATAATAGAGTAATTATAAATTATTTTAAACGGAATAATGAATTTAAGCAATTTAAAGCCTGCAGAAGGCTCAACAAAAAATAGAAAAAGAATAGGCAGAGGTCAGGGATCCGGTAGAGGAGGAACTTCTACACGTGGTCATAAGGGCGCTAAGTCTCGCTCAGGATATACCAGCAAGGTTGGTTTTGAAGGGGGGCAAATGCCGTTACAACGGAGACTGCCGAAAGTAGGTTTCAAGAATATTAACAGGGTTAGCTATAGAGGCTTAAATTTAGATATTTTACAGCGTTTGGTTGATAAAACCAATGCCAGTGAAATTAACATGGATTTACTAATACAGAATGGTTTGGCCTCTAAAAATGATTTAATTAAAATTTTAGGTCGTGGCGAACTCAAGTCTAAAATTGAGGTAAAAGTTCATGCTTTTTCAGCAAGCGCTAAGCTGGCTATTGAAAATACAGGAGGAACTGCCATAACTCTTTAATTACTATATGAAAAGTTTAATCAATACCATAAAAAATATTTATAAAATTGAAGAGTTAAGAACAAGGATTCTGAACACTCTTGGATTTTTATTAATTTACCGTTTGGGTTCATTTGTTATCCTACCTGGTGTAGATACCGAAGTTTTACACAGTATTAACGGAGATCCATCTGGCTTGGCCGGGCTTATTAATATTTTTGCAGGTGGTGCTTTTTCTAGAGCTTCAATTTTTGCATTAGGAATTATGCCTTACATTTCTGCATCAATAGTAATGCAGCTTATGGGCATGGCAGTTCCGCAATTTCAAAAAATGCAGAAGGAAGGGGAAAGTGGACGAAAAAAAATAAACCAATACACACGCTTTTTAACGGTCTTGATTACCATATTACAAGCACCGGGTTATATTGCTACTCAAGTTCCAGCTCAAGCTAGACTTCATAACGATACGATGTTTTGGATATCAGCAGTTACAATTTTGTTAGCCGGAACGATATTTATTATGTGGTTGGGTGAAAAAATTACAGACAAAGGTATTGGTAACGGAATATCATTAATTATTATGATTGGTATTATTGCCAATTTACCAGTTGCTTTTGTACAAGAGTTTGTATCACGGCTAGAGAATTCCGGAGGAGGTTTAGTGATATTATTAGTTGAGTTGGTAATTTTGTTTGCTATTATTTTGGTTTCTATTTTGTTAGTACAAGGTACCCGAAAAATACCGGTTCAGTTTGCTAAAAAAGTTGTTGGAAATAAACAGTATGGGGGCGTAAGGCAGTACATTCCTTTAAAAGTAAATGCTGCTGGGGTTATGCCTATTATTTTTGCTCAAGCAATAATGTTCCTTCCTATGACCTTAGCTGGTTTTTCTAGTTCAGGTTCTGCGAGTGGAATTATTACAGCCCTATCAGACTATACTGGTTTTTGGCATAATTTAGTTTTTGCAATTATGATCATTGCCTTTACCTATTTCTATACAGCAATTACCATTAACCCTAACCAAATGGCTGATGATATGAAGCGTAATGGAGGTTTTATTCCGGGAGTAAAACCGGGTAAAAGTACGGCTGATTTTATAGATACAATTATGTCGCGCATTACGTTCCCTGGCTCTTTATTTTTAGCCATGATAGCGATCATTCCTGCTTTTGCTACAAGATTAGGAGTTAATGCACAATTTGCTCATTTTTATGGAGGTACTTCTTTATTAATTTTGGTTGGTGTGGTATTAGACACTCTTCAACAAATAGAAAGCCATTTATTAATGCGCCATTATGATGGCTTAATGAAGACAGGAAGATTGATGGGAAGAAGCAGCAACCAATCGGCAGTGCCAATGGTTACTAATTAAGCAGAAATATGCTTTATTATAAAACGAAAGAGGAGATTGAGTTAATAAGAATAAGTTCTTTACTTGTTGGAAAAACCTTAGCAGAAGTCGCTAAGCATATAAAGCCTGGAGTGAGTTGTATTGAGTTAGATAGGATTGCTGATACATTTATTCAGGACCATGGAGCCCAAGCTGCCTTTAAAGGTTATGATGGGTTTCCGAATGCTTTGTGTGTTTCGGTAAATGCCGCAGTAGTTCACGGAATTCCAGGAAATTATATCTTGAAAGACGGAGACATTGTATCAATTGATTGCGGTGTTTTGCAAAATGGATTTTATGGTGATTCGGCCTATACTTTTGCAGTAGGTAACATAAAACCAGAAATGCAGCAATTACTGGATACAACAAAAAAGTGTTTGGCAGAAGGAATTAAGCAGGCTGTTACTGGGAAGCGTATAGGTGATATAGGAGAAGCTGTTCAGAATTGTGCAGAAGGGGCAGGATTTTCGGTTGTACGTGAGCTTGTAGGGCACGGAGTTGGTCGACATCTTCATGAAGCTCCCGAAGTGCCCAATTACGGTAAAAAAGGACGTGGAACACTTTTACAAACAGGCTTAGTTATTGCTATAGAACCCATGATTAATCTGGGAAAGAAAGAAGTAATACGCGATAAGGACAATTGGACTATTAAAACGGCTGATGGAAAAGTATCGGCACATTTTGAGCACACTATTGCCGTTCAAAAGGAAAAGGCCGATGTCTTATCAACGTTTGATTATATTGAAGAAGTATTAAAAACTAAATAGAAATAAAAAAAAGAAAAGTAAGATGCCCAAACAGTCATCAATAGAACAAGACGGAACAGTTGTGGAAGCGTTAAGTAATGCGATGTTTCGTGTTGAGTTGGAAAACGGGCATGTTATTACAGCGCATATTTCGGGTAAAATGAGGATGCATTATATTCGAATTTTGCCTGGAGACAAGGTTAAAGTGGAAATGAGCCCATATGATTTAACAAAAGGGCGCATATCATTTAGATATAAATAAATTTATCTGTTGAAATACAGAAATATTGAAATACAATAAAAAAAATGAAAGTAAGAGCATCAATTAAAAAAAGAAGCGCTGAGTGCAAAATTGTACGCAGAAAAGGACGCTTGTATGTTATTAACAAGAAAAATCCTAAGTTTAAACAAAGACAAGGATAATAATTATTAAACAGATATTACTTACAGCACATGGCTAGAATTTCAGGTATAGATTTACCAAAAAACAAAAGAGGCGAGATAGGTTTGACCTACATTTATGGTATAGGCAGAAGATCTGCTCAAACAATTTTATCAGAAGCCGGAATTGACTTTGATACTAAAGTACAAGATTGGAATGACGATCAACTTACAAAAATTCGTAACATCATAAGCGATAAATTTAAAGTAGAAGGAGCACTCCGATCGGAAGTACAATTAAGTATAAAACGTTTGATGGATATTGGTAGCTACCGCGGAATACGTCATCGTAGCGGCTTGCCTGTAAGAGGTCAAACTACAAAAAATAATGCTCGTACCCGCAAAGGGAAGAAAAAAACAGTTGCGAATAAGAAAAAGGTAACGAAGTAAAATATTAACGGAATAATTAGTAAATAAAACATGGCAAAAACAGTAAAAACAGCCAAGAAAAGAGTAGTAAGTGTTGATCCAAGCGGTGAGGCTCACATCAATGCAACTTTCAATAATATTATAATTTCTCTTACCAATCACAAAGGTGAGGTTATTTCTTGGTCATCTGCCGGTAAAATGGGTTTCAAGGGCTCAAAGAAAAATACTCCTTATGCTGCTCAAATGGCTGGAGAAGACTGCTCAAAAGTTGCTCACGAAGCTGGCTTGCGTAAGGTAAAGGTATTTGTAAAAGGACCAGGAGCAGGTAGAGAATCGGCTATTAGAAGTATAGCAAATTCAGGCATTGAGGTAACAGAAATTATGGATGTTACTCCTATTCCTCATAACGGATGCCGTCCAGCTAAAAGAAGAAGGGTTTAAGTAAGTGTTAACAGATTATTATTTTACATAACTATATATAAAAAATGGCAAGGTATAGAGGTCCTCAGTCAAAGATTGCAAGAAAATTCAGAGAACCAATTTTTGGTCCTGATAAGGCACTGGAAAAAAAGAATTATCCTCCGGGAATGCACGGTTTGGCTAAAAAGCGAGCAAAACAATCGGAGTATGCAATTCAGCTTTTAGAAAAGCAAAAAGCGAAATTTACATACGGTATATTGGAAAAGCAGTTTGCCAACATATTTGATCGTGCATCACGCGCTCGTGGTGTAACTGGTGAGGTGTTAATTCAGTTAATTGAATTGCGTTTAGATAACACGGTATATCGTTTAGGTATAGCACCTACTCGTATGGCAGCTCGTCAGCTTGTTTCACACAGCCATATTACTGTTAACGGTAAAGTGTCCAACATTCCTTCAATAACTTTAAAAGTTGGTGATGTGGTTGCTGTTAGAGAGAAATCAAAATCACTTGAAGTGATCAGTAATTCTATTGCCGCATCAAATCGTTCGTATCCTTGGTTAGAATGGGATAGTAGCAGAGGTGAAGGCAAACTTATTGCAGTTCCAACACGTGCAGAAGTTCCTGAAAATATTAAAGAACAATTAATAGTGGAATTGTACTCTCGTTAATATCCAGAATGATTTATAATAATAAAAATTAATACGAATATACCCATGGCAATTTTAGCATTTCAAAGACCTGATAAAGTAATCATGCTTAATTCAACAGACTATACTGGTCAGTTTGAGTTTAGGCCTTTAGAACCCGGATACGGTATTACTGTAGGCAATGCCTTAAGAAGAATATTACTTTCCTCATTAGAAGGTTTTGCTATTACCTATATTAAAATTGAAGGTGTAGATCATGAGTTTTCTACTATTAAAGGAGTAGTTGAAGATGTTACTGAGATTATTTTAAACTTAAAACAAGTTCGTTTTAAGAAACAAATTGAAGGAACAGAGAGTGAACGATTGGTAGTTAATGTTACAGGTAAAAATACCTTTTCAGCAGGCGATATTGGTAGGTTTACTTCTGGTTTCCAAGTTTTAAATCCTGATTTGGTAATCTGTAATATGGAACCTTCTGTTAAATTGAAAATTGAAATGATGATTGAGAAGGGAAGAGGTTATGTTCCAGCTGAGGAAAATAAACCGAGTAACGCTGTTGCTGGATTGATTCCTATTGATGCTATTTATACTCCAATTAAAAATGTAAAGTATAGCGTTGAGAACTTCAGGGTAGAACAAAAAACAGATTATGAAAAACTTATCATGGATATTACAACTGATGGTTCTATTCATCCAAAAGACGCTTTAAAGGAAGCTGCAAAGATTTTGATTCATCATTTCATGTTGTTCTCAGATGAGCGTATTACTCTTGATGTTGAAGAGAAAAAAGAAACCGAAGAGTTTGATGAGCACTCATTACACATGCGTCAATTATTAAAGACTAAACTTTATGATATGGACTTATCGGTTCGTGCGCTTAATTGCTTAAAAGCGGCCGATGTAGAAACTTTAGGAGAGTTGGTAGCTTTTAATAAAAACGATTTATTAAAGTTTAGAAACTTTGGTAAAAAATCATTAACAGAACTGGAAGAATTAGTTGCTTCTAAAAATCTCCAGTTTGGCATGAATGTTTCCAAATACAAATTAGATAAAGAATAAGGCAGCTTATAAATCTTAAAAAGAAAACAGTTGCTGTAAAATAAAATTAACAATGAGACACGGAAAAAAAGTAAATCACTTAGGAAGAACAAGTTCACACCGCAAATCTATGCTGGCTAATATGGCCTGCTCTTTAATATTGCATAAACGCGTAAACACTACTTTGGCTAAAGCTAAAGCTTTACGCACTTATGTTGAGCCCTTAATTACAAAATCTAAAAATGATAGTACACATAGTCGCAGAACTGTATTTGCTTATTTAAAGCAAAAAGAGGCTGTTTCTGCTTTGTTCCGTGAAGTAGGTGTAAAGGTAGCTAATCGTCCGGGCGGATATACACGAATTTTAAAAACTGGAACAAGAATGGGTGATAACGCTGAAATGTGTATGATTGAGCTTGTTGACTTTAATGAGTTTATACAAGATACACCTAAGGTTGCTCCTGCTAAAAAGGTTACCAGAAGAAGTCGTAGTAAGAAAGCTTCAGATACTGAAACCACAACGGATAGTGCTGCTCCTGATACGACTGATACAGCTTCATCAACAGAAGAGAAGCCAAAGAAAGCTCCAAGGGCTAAAAAAAGCGATAAAAAGAAAGAAGAGTAAATTTATTATATGAGTTAATGAGGAAAAGCAGTTTGGTTTATTCAAACTGCTTTTTTTATTTATACAGAATGATTAAAGACTTACATGAGTACTAAGCGCAGAGCAAATTAAAAAAGTTTTTAGTTGGAAAATTAGATGCAACCCAAAAACACAGCATAAAGTCAATATGCTTTTTTAAATAAATTAGATTAACTTTTACCGTGTAAGCTCTAGTTTTCTGAAGCCTTTGTAGTTGATTCGGCTGGTTGTTTTAAGGGAGTAGCGAAGTACTTCTTTTGATTCAGAATAATTAACCCCACACCTAAAGAAATAGAAAAATCGGCCACATTAAATACGGGTCTAAAAAAAAGAAAATCTTCCCCACCCCAAACCGGAAACCAATTAGGAAAATTACCGCTAAACATTGGGAAATAAAACATATCTACAACCCGACCAAATAAAAAAGGCGCATAGCCTCCTTCTTCTGGAAAAAGAGTTGCAACCTGATGGTAACTTTCATTAAAAATTAACCCATAAAATGCGCTATCAATAATATTCCCAAACGCCCCTGCAAAAATAAGTGCAATACAATAAATATAGCCTATATTCTCTTTGTGTTTAACTAACCAATACAGATAATATGCTAAACCCGAAATTGCTAATAAGCGAAATGAACTTAGAAGTAACTTTCCGTAACTACCCTCTAATTCCATACCGAAAGCCATACCGTTATTTTCTGTAAAGTGTAAAATGCCCCAATTAGGAAATAGAATATATTCTTGACCCAAATACATATTTGTTTTTACCCAAATTTTTAGGGCCTGGTCAATAATTAAAATCAAAAATATTAGCAACAATGGCTTTTTCACAGAAGTAGGGATATTATAAAAAAAGGCAAAATCATTTTAGTGATTGTGCCTTTACTTAGTTTGTTTTTAATACTAATTTTGCTCTCTTTTAGCCTCAATACTTAGAGTTGCATGAGGTACACTTCTTAAACGGTCTTTAGAAATCATTTTACCTGTAGCTCTACAAACGCCATAGGTTCTATTCTCTATTCGGATAAGTGCATTTTTTAAATTTTGAATAAACTTCTCCTGACGAATGGCTAATTGAGTGGTTTCTTCTTTAGACATCACTTCAGAGCCATCTTCTAATAGTTTAAAAGTAGGTGAGGTGTCATCTGTTCCATTATTGTCACGGTGCGATAAGGTGTCTTTTAAAAGTTCATAATCCTTTACAGCCTCATCAATTTTTTTAGTTATTAAATTTTTAAATTCAGCTAGTTCAGCATCAGAAAATTTAGTTTTTCCAATAATGGGCGCCTTTATAGGTTTTTCTGAAATAAAATTGCTAATTTGTTCCTTAGGTTTTGCTTCTTTTTTTGATAAAGGGAAGTGCTTTTCGAAAGGAATCTTATTAGCTGCTTTGAGTTCCTCTGTTGTGAGAGCCAACTTAGCGGCAGAAGCAGTTATTTTTTCTGATTTTAAAACAGGAGGTATGCTTTTCTTTTGAGCTATGTTTGTAGTAATATTTTTGACAACCGGTTTGGCCACCTTTTTAGCTACGGGTTTAATAGGCTTTTTTGCAATAGGTTTAGCTACCTTTTTAGCAACTGGTTTTACAAGCTTTTTTGCAACCGGTTTAGCCGCTTTTTTAGCTACAGGCTTAGCAAGTTTTTTTGCAAGCGGTTTAGCCGCTTTTTTAGCTACAGGCTTAACAAGCTTTTTAGCAACCGGTTTAGCTGCCTTTTTAGCTACAGGCTTAACAAGCTTTTTAGCAACCGGTTTAGCTGCCTTTTTAGCTATAGGCTTAACAGGCTTTTTTGCAAGCGGTTTAGCCGCCTTTTTAGCTAGAGGCTTAACAAGCTTTTTGGCAATAGGTTTAGCAGCTTTTTTAGCAACAGGTTTAACAAGCTTTTTGGCAACTGGTTTAGCTGTTTTATTTGCCATTGGTTTAGTCCCTTTTTTGGTTGTAACTTTTGCTTTCGAAATTGTTTTTTGTTCTTTCTTTGCCATAATCATCCGTTTTTTAATTATAATTTTGTTATCTGAACCACACTCTCTAAATTCGCTTCCAATTCAATTGAAAAGGCTGATATTTCAGGTATTTCAGATACAAATTCTACATTATCTGCCAGAATTTCGGTGCAAATATATTCCAAATTCTCAAATATTGCAGTTTTTATTTCCTTTTGCTCTTTGATTTTCAACTTAATGCGGTCAGTAAGTTCAAAATGTTGTTCTTTTCTAAGATTTTGGATCCTGTTTATAAATTCACGCGCCAAGCCCTCTGATCTTAAATTGGGCGTAATAGTAATGTCTAATGCTACAGTTAAAGCCCCTGAATTAGCTACTTTCCACCCTGGAATATCTACTGGAATAATTTCTACATCTTCACTATCTAAAGTAATATTTTCTGAACCTATTCGAATAGTGTATGAGCCTTGTTTTTCAAAATTCTTTATAATATCCTGATTATGTTCAGCAACATATTGTTGAACAGTCTTCATGTTTTTACCGCACTTCTTTCCTAATGATTTAAAATTAAGCTTGAGTTGTTTTACAATTTGAGTTTCATCAGCAAGTTGAAGTTCTTTTACATTCACTTCAGAAAGAATTAAATCCTTTACTGCTAAAATATTTTGGGCCGTTTGTGTATCTAAAACTGGTATTTGTATTTTGGCTAAAGGTTGCCTAACGCGTATGTTCTCTTTTTTTCGGATAGAAAGCACCATAGAAGCAATCTTCTGGGCTAATTCCATACGGTGTTCCAATTCAATATCAATAAGCCTCTCATCGGCTTTAGGGAAATTACTGAGGTGTACCGATTCAGCCGGGATTTTTTGAGTAACCAGATTTAAATCGGAAAACAATCGATCCATAAAAAATGGGGCAATTGGAGCCGATAATTGTGATACCGTAACCAAACACGTATATAGTGTTTGGTATGCCGCTATTTTATCTGCACTGTACTCACCTTTCCAAAAGCGTCTGCGGCAAAGGCGAACATACCAGTTGCTTAAATATTCATCCACAAAATTCTCAATTAAACGTCCGGCACGATGTGGTTCATAATCTAAATAAGCGGCATCTGTTTGTTTTATAAGAGTGTTTAACTCTGACAATATCCATTGGTCAATTTCTGGTCGTTCCTGAATAGAAATTTCTTTTTCAGAATAATCAAATCCATCAACATTGGCGTATAAAGCAAAAAAGGAATACGTGTTATGCAAAGTCCCAAAAAATTTTCGTTGCACTTCTGCAACGCCTTCCAAATCAAATTTTAGATTATCCCATGGCGCTGCATTGGTAATCATATACCATCTTGTGGCATCTGGTCCGTACTTTTCTATGGTCGTGAAAGGGTCAATTGCATTTCCGAGGCGTTTACTCATTTTTTGACCATTCTTGTCTAAGACTAACCCGTTGCTTACTACATTTTTAAACGCAACAGAATCAAAACACATTGTACCAATTGCATGTAAAGTAAAGAACCAGCCACGAGTCTGATCTACTCCTTCGGCAATAAAATCGGCTGGATAATATTTTCTCTCATCAATTAATTCCTTGTTTTCAAAAGGGTAATGAAGCTGGGCATAAGGCATGGCACCACTATCAAACCATACATCTATCAAATCAAGTTCTCGATAAAGTTTTTTTCCGTTACGTTCCAAAACAATAGTATCAACATAGGGCTTATGAAGGTCAAAACTATTGTAGTTTGCTTCACTCATATTATCGGGCAAGAAATTGGCAAGTGGGTTTTTATGCATGACTCCCTGCGCAATGGCATGATCAATTTCTCGCTTTAGTTGTTCTGCAGAGGCTATACACAGTTGTTCGCTTTTGTCTTCACTTGTCCATATTGGAATAGGAATACCCCAGAAACGAGAGCGTGATAAATTCCAATCATTAAGATTTTCGAGCCAGTTGCCAAAACGGCCAGTTCCGGTTGATTCGGGTTTCCAATTAATAGTTTTGTTTAATTCAATCATGCGCTCTTTATAGGCTGTGGTTTTAATAAACCACGAGTCTAACGGATAGTACAACACTGGTTTGTCGGTACGCCAACAATGTGGATAACTATGTTCGTAGCTTTCCTTTTTAAACAATTTTCCTTCTTCCTGAAGTTTAAGAATAATGCGTTCATCAACACTAAGATAGTTTTTTAGTTCTTTAATTTTTTCATTTGATTCGAGTATTTTTTTCTGTTTTTGAAACTCTTGTTCTTTTTCTTCAGAACTTAAATAAGCCTCTTTTACATACTCTTCGCCATACAAAAAAACGCCATCTTGAACTTCTGGCAAAAATCGCCCTCTTTTATCAACAAGGGTTAGGGAACCTATATTATGCTGACGAGCCACTCTAAAGTCATCTGCTCCAAAACTTGGGGCTATATGTACGATTCCGGTTCCATCATCGGTAGTTACAAAATCGCCCATAATAACCTTAAAGGCATCTCCGCTTTCAGGCTTGGAAAATGGAAGTAGTTGTTCATAAGAAATGCCACAAAGTGATGCGCCTAAGTAACTTTTTAAAATGCGGTAAGGAATATTTTTATCACCTGGCTGGTATGCCTCAAAAGAAAGCTCTTGATTTTTTTCATTAAAATATTTTGAGAGCAAAGCTTTGGCTAAAATAACACGAACCTGTTGATGGGTAAAAGGATTATAAGTTTCAACCAATTCATATTCAATATCTTTTCCTACAGCAAGAGCTGTATTAGAAGGTAGTGTCCAAGGTGTGGTTGTCCAGGCTAGGAAATATACAGAGGTGTCTTCATTTTCCTCAAAAAGAAAATGAGAATTTTTGTCGTTCTTAATTTTAAATTGTGCTACCGCAGTTTTATCTTTAACATCCCGATAGCATCCGGGTTGGTTTAGTTCATGTGATGATAAACCAGTTCCAGCAGCAGGAGAGTATGGTTGAATGGTGTATCCTTTATACAACATTCTTTTTTCAAATAGTTGATGAAGTAGCCACCATACGCTCTCAATATACTTGTTGTCATAGGTTATGTATGGATTTTCCATATCTACCCAATAGCCCATCTTTTCGGTAACTTCAGCCCACACATCGGTGTATTTCATAACATCTTTGCGACACTCTTGGTTGTATTGTTCAACACTAATTTTCTTACCTATATCTTCTTTTGTTATTCCCAATGATTTTTCAACACTAAGCTCCACCGGTAGTCCATGAGTATCCCAACCGGCTTTTCGTTTAACCTGAAAACCTTTTTGCGTTTTATAGCGACAAAAGATGTCTTTAATGGATCGTGCCATTACATGATGTATTCCTGGTAATCCGTTGGCACTTGGAGGACCTTCGTAAAAAACAAAAGGAGTTTTTCCTTCCCTTTGTTCTATTGATTTCTCAAATGTGTTCTCTTCTTCCCATTTATTCTGAACATCGGAGGCTATTTGGGGAAGATTAAGGGCACTATATGTTTTGTAGGCTGACATTTTGTTTTTTTGATTGGATAAAGCAATAAAATTTTAGGGTAACCAGAAAATTTAGATTGTGGCAATTACTTTTAACTCAATGGCAATTGGGGTAGGCAAACAATTTACTTCTATTGTAGTTCGGCAGGGTTGATTGTCTTTAAACCACTCGTTATAAACACTGTTGTAAGTACTAAAATCAGCTTTCATATTGGTTAAAAAAACCTGCACATCAACAATATTATCCCAACTACTTCCAGCATCTTCCAATATGTATTTAATATTCTGAAAAACACTGTGACATTGTTTTTCGATGTTGTAAGAAACAATATTTCCTTGCGCATCTAATTCCACTCCGGGAATTATTTTTGAACCTCGCTCGCGTGGGCCAACACCCGAAAGAAATAACAAATTTCCTACTTTCCTTGCATGGGGGTAGGCTCCTACAGGTTCGGGGGCTTTTCCTGAATTAATTTTATCTGTTGACATGATCATTATTTAAGCGCGCGAAGTTAATGTTTTTAAGGAGTTTATGCAAAACTGTATGAAAACAGAGCGAATCACTCACCTACTAAGTTACCTAATGGAGCTTAAACCGGCTAAGTGAAGGCCGGGTTTCGCGATGACGTGTTTTGTCGTAATCGTATATTAAACGCCCTAATTTTGATAAAAAGGGGAATCCTAAACTTTTATATTCGTAACGGCCATCGTTCATTGTGTTGTTGGCATTGGTGTAAATAACAGCACTCAGAAAAAAATCAATTCCATTTTTAAAGTCAACAAAATAGGCACAATCGCTTAACCAGCCATAGCTTTGACCTACAACATTAAAAATACGCAAGGTGTCCTCTTTTATAGAGTCATGATAATCAGCCAGTAATAAATATTTTTTATAACTATCTTCATACTTCTTGGCATCATATTTTGGGTAATCGCTTTCGCGTGGGTAGCTACTCATAGCTTTCAAAAGCATACTATAATTACTGCTGTCAATTTGAAGTTTAATACTGTCAGGCACTAGTTGTGGATACATCAAAGCAATTAAAAAATCATGAGAATTTTGTAAAGACATAACATTATATCGTGTAAATATTTTAGGCCCTTTTAGTTTTTGACCCTTACCATTGTAGTGGGCTGCTCCTTTAGAACGCCTTTCAAAATCGTAATTTTTATAATAGCTGCTTACAGAAGCGGCTTGTTTGAAAAGGGTATCTCCTTTTGAATTTAAAAAAATCACAGGATTAAATGCCAGATTATCTGCATCATTACAACCCATATCAAAACGATGAATAATTTCAGTATGCTTTAACCCTAAGGAAAGCATTCTTTTTTTAATGAAATCGGCACCTAAAAACTCATAAATTCTACTGTATGAATCATTGTCACTTACCAGCATCATGCGTTTTATATAATTGGCTACACTGGGCTTTAAATCATAAGCAGTAGAGTCATAACTAACAGATTTTTGGCAATGCCCCGATGCGAGTGTTATCATAGTGGCGCTTGTTGGAATCTGAAGTTGATGACATTTTTCTAAAGCTAAAACCGAAACAGGTAATTTGACTAAGCTGGCTGGGTAAAAATAATTTTTACGCTGTAGATTGTATGCATGTTGAATAAGCTCAACAGCTCCATTTGTTTTGTGATTTACTTGAGTGTAAATAATCTGTATTTCATACTTCCGTTTATGATGCAGGTATTCTGAGAAATCTTCACTATTTATCTCGAGTAAGTTTTCAAGTAACTCTGAATTTGAAATCTTTGTATGTAAGTATGTAACTGGCTTTTGGGCAAATAAACTAATGCAATTAAGCAACAGCCAAATAAAAGGCAAAAGCCTATGCGGTTTTATAAAAATAAAAGGTGTACTCAACTATTTTTTATGCTTAAATAACATCAAATTACTTTCGTTCAGTTTGTAATTATAACCAATTCCAAAGTTAAGAGGTTTTATTAGGTTTTTTTCGGTACTGTCATAAGCTAATCTAAGGTCTTGTTGAAAACTATTCCTAAACAATTTTATGGGTTGGGTATATGTTCCGTAAAATTGATGTTGCCATTGGTCTGCATTAAAAAACTTTATTGGAATACCGGAATCATCTTGCAATATTAAATTGCTTTTACTTAGAATGATATTTCTAACACTTCCGAAATACGGTTTGTGAAGCAGATAGGAAGCAGACTTAATATACGTATTAACATGATTGAGTTTGCTTAAATAATGAAGCAGACCTTTGTTTTTATTCAATCCTATATCGGAAATATCGCAACTAAAATAATATATATTTTTTATTTTTTTGGTCGTATTATTGATGCAGGTTACATGTATTCCTTGCGTACCACCACTCGTGCTGTTGGGGCTTGCGGCTAATATAGCTCCAGTATTATCTATACTTATTTGTTCTATACTTAAGGTAGAATGTCCGCTGCGCTGTATAAAAACAGAAATAAGCTGCACAGCCCCATTTAAATGTTCTGAGTCAAAGTCATCTTCCATACTTAAAGTTCTGAAAAAACTAAAATTCAGTATAGCATATAACGATTGGTTAATTGAGTTAAGATAAGAACCTATGCTGTCACGATCAAATTGATTTACATTCGGAAGGTTTCCAGGAGGTTCTAAAGCCATCATAATATAAGTTTTGACATCCGGGAAAAATGTAGTTGCATTAATAAAGTCTGGGCCACTAAAAGGATAAAAGAGTGTGTCATTTTCATTAGAAAAAGGTTTTAATTCTGTTTGAGCAAAATCATGCATATTTTTAAAATGTTCGTTATTTAGACGCGTCCATTTTTTATTTTGCTCAATAGCATAATTCTTCCAGCTTTCAGTATAAAGCTCTTGTTGGATTGTATTTCCCTCTGTTCCTTCTAATCCTGCAATATAGCGACCTATATCATTACTTTCTCTATTATCCATTTCAGGAACAACAGAACTATCCGTTAACTGGCCGGTATTGATGTTATTCTTAGTTTGTAGTTTCGTTTTTTTATTTTGGCAAGCCGTTATCAAAAGGAATAACAACAACCCCAAAGTGGATAATTTTGCAGTTTTTACAAGCATGAGTTTTTATAGTGAAAAGTAGATTTGAGCACACAAATTTAGAGGAGCTTCTAATATCTTTTACTTGAGCATGGTAATTTTTGATACAACATCTTAGTATTACCCCATTTTTATTTCTGATAATTGCTTTATACACCATATATTTGCAGCAAATAAAAAAAATATGAATTTACTACTTGTTCACAAAATTTCGGTTTGGATTTTTCTCCTAATTTATTTTATTAAAGCCTTTTTGTTGTTTAGCAATAAAAATGAATCTCTTACAAATTTCAGTAAGCGCATTAAGGTTCCTGAAATGATTGTGAGTACCTTGTTTTTGCTTACCGGTTTGTATATGTATTACTTATTGGGGGCTATTAAAATGATGCAGATTTTTAAGATGGTGGCAATTATAGTTGCAGTTCCTTTGGCTGTAATCGGGTTCAAAAAGGCGAATAAAGTATTGGCCGGCCTTGCTGTTTTTCTTTTGCTGATGGCTTATGGATTTGCTGAAATGGCACGTAAAAAGGATTACTTAGGAGCATCTAAAATCGTAACTACTGAAGGTGTTGTTGACGGAAAAAGTGTATTTATGGCAAAATGTGTGGCTTGTCATGGTGAAAATGGTGCAAAAGGCTACAATGGGGCTAGTGACTTGAGTAAATCTATACTTTCGCATCAGGAGGTTGTTCAAGTTATTGCTCAAGGAAGAAACAATATGCAACCCTTTGAACGCTCACTATCACAAGCCGAAATAGAAGCAGTTGCAGATTATATTGAAACATTAAAATAGTTTTTTCTTATGATAAATACTGCCATTAGGCAGAAAACAGCCATAATGGTGGGGCTGGTAACTCAGAACCAAACCGAAGCTATGGTTCAAGAATACCTTGATGAACTTAAATTTTTAGTGCATACATGGGGAGCAGTTACAATAAGAAGTTTTGTACAAAAGGTTGCCAAACCAGATTCAAAACATTTTGTTGGCGCAGGAAAACTTCAGGAAATTAATAGTTATATTCAAGAATTTGGGATAGATATTGCCGTTTTTGACGATGATTTATCGCCCTCTCAAATGCGAAATATTGAAAAAGTATTGAAGGTTAAAGTGCTTGACAGAAGTGACTTAATTATTGATATTTTTGCCGCTCGGGCACAAACGGCCCATGCCAAAACTCAGGTTGAATTAGCTCTTTACCAACATTTACTACCACGTTTAACAGGTATGTGGACTCACTTGGAGCGACAACGCGGAGGTACCGGTACACGAGGTGGTGCTGGTGAAAAAGAAATAGAAACCGATAGGCGTATTGTTAGGGATAAAATTGCACTGCTTAAAGAAAAACTTCAGGCTATTGATAAGCAAATGGCTACCCAGCGGAAGAAACGTGCAGAAATGATTAGAGTAGCATTGGTGGGTTACACTAATGTAGGTAAAAGTACAATTATGAATCTTTTAAGCAAAAGTGATGTGCTTGCCGAGAATAAACTATTTGCAACTCTTGATACCACTGTAAGAAAAGTGGTTATTGAAAATCAACCCTTTTTGCTGAGTGATACTGTTGGGTTTATTCGTAAGCTTCCAACACAGCTCATAGAATCTTTTAAATCTACTTTGGATGAGGTTCGTGAAGCCGATATTTTGGTTCACATAGTTGATATAAGCCATCATAATTTTGAGGAACACATTCATGTTGTTAACCAAACGCTACAAGAAATTAATGCTGCTGATAAAGAAACGATAATAGTTTTTAATAAGATAGATGCTTTTACCTTTACACCCAAAGACGAAGATGATTTAACTCCAGTTTTACGTGAAAATTTAAGCTTAGAAGATTTAAAAAAGACTTGGATGGGAAAGAAAAATAATCCTTGCATTTTTATTTCAGCAACTCAGAAAGATAATATGGAGGCTCTTAAAACACTGCTGTATCAGAAAGTTCGGAATTTGCACCTAAAACGCTACCCTTATCAATAAATTAACACGTAAGTTAAATCATATTTTTAACTGAAATATTGTGCTATTTTTTTGAGCTACTTACGAATTAGGGTAACAGTACCATGTACACTTACAGGAGCTTTTGTGTTGTTGACACTTTGAGCTATCCCAACGTAAAAATATACACCATCAGGACAAGGCTTTCCCGTATTAATCTGAGTTCCGTCCCAGCCTCCATTAACATCATTCCAATAACCTACTTTCTCGCCCCAGCGGTTGTAAATAATTACCTCTAATGTTTTATAGTTTGTATTAAAAATAGTAAACCTATCATTTACACCATCTCCGTTTACAGTGAAAACATTAGGTACAAATAATGAATCAGGCAAAGGTTCTTCACATACCATAGTTTGTACAACAAATGTATCTATAGAAGCACACTCATCTGGGTTGGTATAAAACATTACAATGTATGTACCTGCTGTTTCAGTCTCATATATTTGACCATTAAACCCATTGTTCCATGTAAAATTTGTTCCTTCACCCGGATTAAGTTGCACCAAGCTTCCTTGGCAAATAGTAGTGTCTTTATACTCGTGCTGGCCGGCTTGTTTTAAAGAAACATTAATTGTGTCAGACATTTTACATGCCAGTCCGGCATAACTTGAAACGAGTATTACATAGGTGGTGTTATTTTGGGGCGAAACAACAGTATTTTGGGTTTGAGAAAAAGTGCTGTCATTAATCATCCAAAAATAATCATAATTACTTCCGCTTGGGGTGCTTAATTCAATACTTGTGCCGGGGCAAATTATTGTATCGTTTCCGGCATTTACAGTTGGCAGCGGTCGAACATTCACGTTTCGAAGCCCATTGGCTACTCCACAGCTGTTTACCGCATGTAATGTAACAGGAACAGTACCAACATTTGGAAAGTACACATTAGTATAGTTATTCAATGTGTCAATTATTTGTCCATTAACACTCGTTCCCCAATGATAATACGTGTTATTTTGTAAAACACCATGAAAAGTTGCTGTATCACCTACGCAAACCTGTGTTGGGCCTATTACCGACACAGAAGGAGGACCTATAACTACAATGCGGGCAGTATCTGAGCCTGGGCCAACACATCCGTAATTAGTTTCTATTACACTCATAGAATAGTTTCCGGTTTGGTTAAATAATACCCCTGTGTATTGATCTGTACTCCAGTTTGTTTGGGTATTTAGGCTCCATACATATTCTGAACTATTGTTATATGGAAGCATGGTAAAATAAATGGCGCTCCCCAAGCAAATTGTGGTGTCGGTTACAGGTATAAAACCTGTAAAGTTAGTTGGGTTGTATCCATACACTCCTATGGGAACATCAACAGGAGCACCAATAACAACTCTTATGAGTGTCCCTAAATTATTCCATGATGAGCTTGTGTTTGTAGCAATAATACGTGCATAGTAAAGGCCAGGTTGTAAGCCCAAGGCGAGTAATCCGTTTAAGTTGGGGATACTTACAGGCATAATAGTATCATTACTGGCATTAATTGAGCCTAAGCCCCCTGTATTAACCACTGCAAACGACATACTGGAGAGAAGTTGTAATTGAAACATATTATTGGGTGCATAAACTGCTACAGAGTCGAAGTGATTCACATCAATTATTGCTGTTGTGTCATAACCTGTTGTGGTTGTGATGCAAGCCTGAATGTCTTGTTGATTATTGGTTTCAATGTCGCAATTCCGAATACAGAAAGGGCCATATAAACTTCCTATAGCAGGAGGGTTTATGGAGATTACCCGGATATAATAATTACATCCCGGAGGAATTGGGTGAAATAAAGGATTCAGGAGGCCTGACACAGTTCCGGGCAAGGAACCTAAGGCAGGGTCATACGTATCGGAATTAGGGAAAGTGCCCAGTACATTGGGGTTTACGGGAAAATTACCAGCCGAATCAGACAGCTGGGCAACATACGTATTGTTGGTGTAAACTCCGGTTGAATAAAAAGGCACATCTATAACGCTACCAACGCAAATGGTGTCTAAAGGGTTAGAGAGCATTACCGGCTCTAAAGTGGTAATTGTATTAGGGCAAGAGAGTACTTCAAAACAAATACTAAGGGTGCTGACCACTGCAGGATTTACATCAATTCGGGTTATACGTATTTTATAACAGGTTCCTGGTGGTGTATTTGCAGGAATATTTAAAAATAAAGCCTGATTTAAATTCAAATTATTTAATTGATAGATCCCTAAATTAGTTGGGTTGTTGAAACTTCCGGAGGCATTGCTTAACTCTACCTGATAAAAACCATTTCCACACAAAGAGTTTGACAAATGAAAATAGGCTAAGAAGTTAAAATTTTGACATACCGGAACAAGTTTTAATGAATCAATGGTAATGCCAACCATGCCATTGTCAAAATTACCTACAATTCTAATATCATCAATGGCAAAAGATATTTTTCCGGTTGTGTTTGTGTTGTTATTTTGCCATCTGAAACCTATTCGAACATTGCTTTTATTATCAAAGATAGGATTGATAAGTTCCGTGTATTTCCATTTGTAAGTATTGCGGTAAACGGCACCAGGGAAAGCAGTCCAAGCGCCATTGTTAATGCTGTAATAGGCTTCGCCATAGGCATTTGTTGTATCACCCATACATAAATAGTAAAAGGCTGCTGTTACTCCTGTATAACCAAGGGTGCAAAACTGTTTTACTACTGTAAAACGATCACTTTGATTTTGAGGTGCGTAGCAAGCATTGCTAATTCCGTTGCTGGCTGCTGCTAAGGAGTCATAAATGTGTAAATAGTTGTTGTTAGGAAAAGTAATAAGTCCTCCAAATGTACTGTCTTGAGAAATTGTATTGGGATAAAGAGGTGCGCCTATATATTTATTGTTGATAACCCATTTGTTTGAGCCCAGGTTGCTCCCTACACCTGTATCATTTAAAGTAGTAATATAAGCAGAACCTTCAAAATCTTCTGAAGCAATTAGTGCATTTTGACCTATACATAATTTGATTTGAAAGCAAAATACAACGGCTAAAAAAAACAAGCATCTTTTTATCATCGGAAGTATTTTTGAGTTTGAAAAATAAAAGTATTTGTAATTATTAACAAATCCAAATTTATTATCGTAAATATTTGTAAACTTATAGAAGTTGTATATTTGTTAGTTAGATGAAATGTAAAGTAACTTAAATCAATGAAACAAGACTTACATAAAAGATATTGGTTAACACTGTTTTTTGTGCTGAGTTATTTTCATGTGGCTTTAGCCACGCACCTTATGGGAGGCGAGATTACATGGACTTGCTTAGGGGGTGGTAATTATCAATTCCAAATGAAGGTTTATCGAGATTGTCTTACTGCGGTATATATAACGAATAATGGCCCCATTTCACTGCGAGTACACAACCATCCAAGTGTAACAAGTATTCCTATGAATATTATTGACTCTACCGACATTTCACCGCAGTGTAATGGTGCAGGGCCTACTTATAATTGCATTAATCCGAATGGAAATACAGCAGTAAAAGAATATATATTAAAATCAAATCCGATAAACTTACCCGGAGTGCCTCCTGCACAAGGTTGGATATTTACTTGGAGCAACTGTTGTCGTAATGCTGCTATTACTAATTTGCTGCTTACCTTCACTGGTCCCGGTAATCCAAATAATGGATTTACCTTGCGTGCAAAAATGTTTGCTTACAACGCACAGAATGCTTCCCCATGTTTTGACTCATCACCTATTTTTCAAGAAAGACCAAGTATTATTATTTGTGCAGGCACTCCATATACCTATAACCCAAATGCGTATGACCCTGACTTAGACTCTATACGTTATGATTTTGCACCACCCCTAGATTACTTATCCCCCGGTGCTGCATTTACAAATTCAAACCCACCGGCTATTCCATTTGAAACAGGTTATAGTTTGGCTAATCCCTTTCCCGGACCTGCACAAAACCCCAACAATATTCCTGTTTCATTAAATCCCATTACCGGAGAAATGTCTTTTACGGTATATAATATTGGTAACTACGTTCAGGTAATTAGGGCTACTTCATACAAGTGCGGACAAAAAGTTGCTGAAATATATCGTGAAATTCAAACGGTAATCTTATCCTGTGGTGCCAATTTACCGCCAGATGCTACAGCGCCATTTGTAAATCCGAACACCGGATTATACACGAATTATATTGACACGGTAACAGCAGGAGATGTGGTTTCATTTAGTATTACCGGAACCGATAATGGTTACTTACCAACAGGGTATCCACAAAATTTAATTTTAACGGCCGAAGGAGGACAGTTTGGGACTAATTATACCGACCCTAACAACGGCTGTGATAACCCGCCATGCGCCACACTCAATGCACCATTACCTCAAACCGGACAAGGAACTTTAACGGTAGATTTTAATTGGCAAACAGCATGCGAACACGTGGCGGCCTTTAATGAGTGTATCACGAATAGCAATGTACACACGTTTACATTTACTTTTCGTGATGATTATTGCCCAGCCCCTTCTTATACCGTTGTTACTGCTACCATAGTAGTCAAAGCAATACCTATTATTGCATCGCCAAAACTACATTGTGCAAGTGTTTTAAGCAATGGTGATGTACAGCTCACGTGGGATTTACCAGATAATTCGGCAGGTACTTTTAACAGTTATCATATTTTTTCGGCCTCTAATATGAATGGCCCCTACACCATAGTGGACAGTATATTTACCTACAATCAAAACACCTATACACACGTGTCAGCCGGTGCTCAACAAAACTCAAGGTTTTATTTTATTAGAAGCCGTTCCGGTTGTTTTGGAAAAATCTTTGCTCCGGCTTTAGATACATTACAAACTATTAAACTAAGTATTGGACCTGCTGTAAACAATAATTACACAGTAAGTTGGAACCCTCTTCATCAACCCCCATTAACAAGCTCTTACCCATATTACAAAGTATTTAAACAAGTTAATAATGATCCTTGGCTGCAGGTTGCCACAACTCCATCATTAAACTATAATGATAATTTTACCACCTGTTCTACAGTAGTAAAATTTAGGGTCGAGCTGCAAGATTCTTTAGGGTGTTCATCTGTTTCGAGTACAGACAGTTCCGTTTTTATAAACAATACACCTCCTGATATAATGGCCCTTGATAGTGCAAGTGTTATTCTTTCCAATCAATGGGTTCAATTAGGGTGGACCCCTTCTGCAAATATAGCAGTTACACGGTATGTTATTTTGAAAGAAATTAACGGAGTGTTTACACCAATTGATACAGTTTACGGTAACAATATTACTTCCTATGTTGATACGAACGCTAACCCCGGATTGCACCCGGAGGTCTATGCTATTGCTCCATTAGATTCTTGTAATAATACAGGCTCAGCAAGCATCATGCATCATACTATTTTCTTAACCTATAAATTAAACGCTTGCTTAGGTAAAGTTGATTTAGCCTGGAGTCCTTATGTTGGTTTTAATGGGATAGACAGCTACCAGATATATGTAAAAAAAGGAAATCAACCGTATTCTTTGGCAACAACTGTAAGTGGAGCAACTCAAACATATACCTATACCAATATGGAAAGTTCAGCTAACTATTGTTTTTTCATAAGGGCCGTAAGTACAAATATTAATTCATCGACTTCAAGTAATGAAATATGTTTTGTAGCCAATGTTATCCAATTGGCAGAATTTACCTATTTGAACTACGCTACCGTAGTAAATGATTTTACAGCGGAATTAAAGTGTTTTATTGATACTTCAGCTGATGTGGCATCTTATGTTGTTGTCAGAAGACAATTTCCTTATGGCACAAACGATACGTTAGGAGTTTTTGTAATTGATACTTATGACGATTTTATACGCTTTTATGATAATAGTGCCAAAACACAAGAAACAGCCTATGAATATAAAATATTTATGATTGATGCTTGTGGCAACTTAACAGGAGAAAGTAATATAGGCACAACTATTTTTTTACAAGGTAAGGCTGAACCCGGTTTTTCGAACAAGCTTTACTGGAATAATTACAGAGAATGGGACGCCCGTGTCTTAGAGTATAAATTATACGTTTGCAGCGATGTGCAAAAAAGTAATGCCGTACTGCTTGCTACGTTAGATAGTACTCAAAAGTATTATGAACATGATGTGAACGAAATTATACCAGCAAATGGAACCTTGTGCTACTTTGTGGAGGCAGTTGAAGATTATGGAAACCAGTATGGATTTAAAGAAAAAAGCTATAGTAATGTAATTTGTTTAGAACAAGAGCCGGTATTATATGTTCCCAATGCCTATGTTATAGGTGGTCTTTCTGAAACTTTTGGCCCTAAAGGAATATATGCACAAATGGCTGCTTCGTATAGTTTTTCAATTTGGAATCGTTGGGGTGAAAAAATATTTGAAACGAATCAGGCGGGTCAAAATTGGGATGTTACCTATAAAGGAAATAAAGTTCCGTTAGGAGTATATGTCTATATGATTGATTATACTTCTGTAAGTGGTAAAACCATTAGCAGAATAGGGATTGTTAGCGTCATAGAATGATAGTTTCACATGAAGTACGCAGTAAAATTTCATAACATTCTTTTTCTCGTTCTGTTTACTGGAGTGCTTTTCTCTTGTAAAAAGAAAATAGAAAATAAAGCCCCTAAACTTGAAATTATTTCACCTGAAGAAGGAAGGAATTATTTTGATGAGGAAGAAGTGATTGTTTCGTTAAAGGCAGCAGATGAAGAGAATATTGCTTTTATAAAAGTGGGAATTAATGATGAAAATAATGTATCTTCCGTAGCAGCTCAAACTGTTATTGTTAACCAGAAAGAAACGGAACAAACCTTTCGTTTTCGTTTAAATAAAGCTATCATAAACACCTCTGTTTTTTATATAACTGTGTTAGTTAATGACGGTACTTTAGAAACCAAGAAGTATGTAAAAATATTTTTACAAAAACAGCCCTTAAAGTTAACCAGTTTTGTATGTACAAACACACAAGGCTCAAAAACTTATTTCGACTTATATAACATTAATGGTGAAAAGCTAAACACTTTCGAAACAATTGGAAACTATTCTCACGCACTTTACTTCTCAAAAACTAAAACCCTTGTTGCTTTTGGCACATCTGTCAAAGCGTTCAACCTAAATAATTTTGATGAAGTGTGGTCCTATTCTGAAAGCCCTGTTAACAATATAGCATACGATGAAAATCGGCTGTTTGTGCTTAAGTCAAATTATTATACCACAGCCTATAATGCAGTTGATTTTTCGGTATCGGCTAACTTTTACCAACCCGGTTTTACTATGCAGCCATATTGTGCTGCCATTGGTGATGAGGGTATAGGTATATACCATCATGAATATAATTTAACGGGGCAAAAAAAAATAAGTTTTTATGATTTTAACACCTCTGGAATTCTTAAAGAATATGCCATGGTTAATCACGTTGAATCTATGACATATATTAAAGATGGCTTGTTTGCAGTGCATACAAAAACAATTTCGAATACACATCAAATAGGTATCTATACCTTTGGTACTAATATTTTTACTCCTGTTTATAATACAACATCAGAAATAAAACAGCTCATAAAAACTAATGATAATAACATACTTGTTTGTACCGATAACACTATTGGTATTTTTAATATACAATTACAAAGCTACACTCCCATTATAGTCCAAAACGGAATTACTGCTATAGCTTATGACCAGGTAAGCAATCAAATTTATTTGGCCACAACAAGTACATTAAATCGCTATGATATGGATGGATCTCTAATAGGGAGTATAAATTTACTAAATTCACCAGGTAGTTTAACTTTAATTTATAATTAAAACTCGAATGCGTTAATCAAAGCGCAGTCCAATCATAAGAATATCATCAACTTGCTCATTGTTGCCTTTCCAGTTTTCAAAAAACAATTCATAGTTGTAGTATTGAACTTTCATAGGCAAATGGCAATTTTCCAATATTAAATCGCGAAATCGCTTAGGCATTAACTTTTTGTTTTCATTACCTCCAAACTGGTCAACAAAACCATCACTAAACAAATAAATTGAATCTCCATTTTGTATTGGGATAATAGTACTGCTAAACTTTTTTACTTCATCACCAATAAATATACCAATGGGGAACTTATCGCCTTTATAAATATGTAGTTCTTTGTCTCTTACCAGATATAGTGGGTTATATGCACCCGAAAAATTTATTTGCATACGTTTCAAATCTATAACACACAAAGCTAAATCCATACCATCTTTTACTACTGATTCTTCAAATGTTTGTCTTATAGTTAAGTTAAACATATTGTTGACCATATTTAAAATATCAGCAGCATCATCAAAATCATTTTGCCTAACCACTTGATTAAAAATATTGCCCCCTACAATAGAAACAAATGCCCCGGGAACACCATGACCGGTACAGTCAACGGCAGCGAGATAGAGTAACCCGTTTTTTTCTATAAACAAGAAAAAATCACCACTTACAATATCTTTGGGCTTATAGAAAATAAAATAATTTTGAAGGTATTGATTGATATAACTCTTGTCGGGTAAAATAGCTTCCTGTATATGTTTGGCGTATTTAATACTATCGGTAATATCTTTATTTTTAGATTCAATAAGTTTGTTAACATTGGCCAATTCAATGTTTTTAAATTTGTATATTTCTTTTTCTTTCTCACTTTGCTCTAATTCAAATTGAGTCTGTAAAGATCTTACCGTAATTTCGTTATTAATATTTTGCACATGACTTTTTACCTCGTCATAGCGAACATAAGTTTCATAAGCTTTTTCAAAATTTCCAGAAACTTTATAGGTTTCAGAAATATCTTTATAAATTTTGGAAATTAATATCTTTTCTCCAAGTTCCATAGCGGCACTCATAGCAATTTGATATTGATTTAGTGCTTTGGGATAATTTTTTTGATCACGATAAAAATTCCCTAAACTACTGTTTGCGTTAGCAATTCCTGATAAGTGATTTGACTTATTACTTTTATTGATAGCTTGAAGAATATAGCCAAAAGCTTTTTGATGCTGGTTGGTAGCTAAATAAATATTTCCTAGTGTTATATATGCATTGGTTAACGGGAAATCATCATTTAGTTCAGTATGTATTTCTATAGCCCTATACATATAATCTAATGCAGAATCATAGATTTTAAGAAAAAACTTAGATTCTCCAATGTGTGAATAGATGTATGACATACTTCTTATATCATCTATTTCTTTGGCAAATCTTAAACCATTATAGTAATGCTCTAATGATTTCTCATATTGACTCAATGATTTATAGATATTACCTATATTGCGTAACGTTGAAGGTATAGCCTTTTTGTTGCCAAGTTCAAAAAATAATACAAAAGATTTTTGCAAGTCGGCAAGTCCTATCTGAAATTGCGAAACCAAAGCATAAGCAGCGCCTGAACTCCTATAGCTATAGGCAATACCTGTTTTATAGTCAATATTAGCCGACAATTCTCTGGCTTTTAATGCATATAAGAGCGCTTTATTTGGTAATGAATGCCTAAGCTCCCAAGAGTGAATATTAAGCATATCTACCTTTTCCGTATCACTAACGGCTTTCTTTAATTTTTCCTCAAAGTCTGTAATTTCTAAAGTATTATTCACAAATCGTTCTTTTTTGGGAGTGTTAAGATACTAATTCTTTTCATGTAATACATATAGAACTATGTTTTTTTTGATATTTATTTCCCCAATAAACTTTTAATTTTGGAATGAAACCCTAAAGCCCTTAGGTATTCTTCATACCAGTCGTTTCGGCTTATATTTATACGTGAAACTTCAATACCAGTTTTCCCTTTTAGTGCTTCCCAAGTTAAAGTTTTATCCATCCCTGTTAATGCATATTTATAACCCGCTTGCCTAACTGCAGCTTTACTTAAGGCGTTTCCTTGAGCATTTGCAAAGGCAAATATTTGAGGATCGTAACCTGTTTCTTGAGCTATTTTTGTTTTACTTTCTATTATTTCTTTTTGTAAGCTAAGGTTATCATTAAGCTGCATTAAATTTCGGTGCATGTAACCATGAGAACCTATCTCAACTCCTTGTTTTATGATATATTTAATTTGTTCCCAGTTCATTAGTTTATACATTTTATGTGCTGGTATGTGTTCTGCTAAAGGCAATATCAATGCCTCACGGTCTTGCTCGGTATATGTTAGTAAAATTCTACATATTTTTAAAAAATGTTTTTCCTTAAGCGGGTTTTTTATATATGCTTTAAAAGTATCTTCAAAAACAGAATTTGAGCTGTTCCCATAGCTTAAATAGAGGGATAATATTTGAGTCCAAGGCAGCATTTTCGTATCAATTAAACCGGGGCAAATATTGTGATTCGACTTTAGCCCATATTTAACAAGCAAAGGCATAACATCAAAATAAAAATCTTCGTAACCATCGTCAAAGCTCAGAATAATCAAGGGCTTTGTAGGGTAATTTTTGAGAACCTCTAGTTCACTAAATGAAATAATCTGACATGTTTTTGCAAGCTGAGCTATCAACTTTTCAAAGTTATTGAGGTGCATGGCCGGCCACAATTGGTCGTGCTGGGAAGTAATACGGTGAAACAACAATACCGATACCTTTTGCTTATGACACATTCTCCATCGGAGATATGCTGGAACACCAATACTGTATAAAACTTTAAAAAATAATTTTCGGCCCATATTAATCCGCCTCTAAATAACATCTTGGAATTGAATCAAACAAATAAATTTCTATAACTTCTAAGTGTTAAAATCACACTATAGTACTTGAAAAAATTAATCTTTTTTAAAAACTAGGTTTGTTAAGAACTGAGCAACTCAAGTATAAGATATTATTAATAACGATTTTTTTTAGCAACACACCTTGAATCTAACAACAGTTTTAAAAACTTCACTAAAAGTTACAGAAAGCCTTTTTTTTCAATAATTTTGCGGACTTAATATTTTAGTTAAACAATATGAATATAGACTTTAAAAATACAAGGGCATTAATTCGAGTAGATTTTAATGTTCCTTTAAATGCACAATTCGAAGTAAGTGATAATACTCGAATAAAAGCAGCTATACCAACCATTCAGGAAATATTAAACCAGGGTGGTAGTGTTGTTCTTATGTCGCATTTAGGAAGACCTAAAGAAGGCCCAACAGAAAAATACTCTTTAAAACACGTATTGCCCGAACTCGAAAAGTTACTCGAAAAGAAAATTAACTTTGCCGATGATTGTATTGGAGAGCAGGCATACAAACTTTCAGCCTCATTGCAACCGGGTGAAATTTTACTACTCGAAAATTTACGATTTTATAAAGAAGAAGAGAAAGGCGATGTTGCCTTTGCAGAAAAGCTTTCTAAACATGGTGATGCATACGTAAATGATGCCTTTGGAACAGCACATCGTTCGCATGCCTCAACGGCAGTGATTGCCCGATTCTTTCCACATAAAAAGACTTTTGGTTATTGTATAGAGAGCGAGTTGAAAAGTATCAATAAAGTGTTGCATGAGAGCCAGAGGCCATTTACAGCTATTATTGGCGGAGCCAAAGTGTCAGATAAAATTATTATTCTTCAGCAACTCATAAAAAAGGCAGATAATATTATAATAGGTGGCGGTATGGCTTTTACTTTTATAAAAGCATTGGGTGGTACTATTGGCAAATCATTGGTAGAAGACGATCGCTTAGAAACAGCGCGTGATATTATTGAAGCAGCAAAGAAACAACAGGTAAATATTTATCTTCCTTCTGACAGTGTTATTGCCGACAATTTTAACAACGAGGCTCACATAAAAATGTCAGCCATAAATAACATTCCTGATGGGTGGATGGGTTTAGATATCGGAGAAGCTTCAGTAAAAACATTTACTGAGGTAGTGGTTGGTTCAAAAACAATTTTATGGAATGGCCCTATGGGGGTTTTTGAAATGTCTAATTTTGAAAAAGGAACAAAAAACATGGCTTTGGCTATTGCAGAGGCCACAAAAAGAGGGGCATTTTCTTTAATAGGCGGAGGCGATTCAGTTGCCGCCATCAATAAATACCATTTGGCTAATCAGGTAAGCTATGTATCTACCGGAGGAGGTGCCTTATTAGAATATATCGAAGCCGGAACACTTCCGGGAATAAGTGCTATTACAGAGAATGAATAATTATGGATAAGGAATTTGAAAATAAATGGAATAAGGTTGTTCAAATGCTATCGGAACCTTATGGTGAAAAACTTGAATTTGATGCTATATTATTTTTAATAGGGGTACAGGAGTTAGGTAAAGGCTACCAAAAGTTTTCAAAAGATCAAAAAGTAGAACTTATGCATGTAGCTATTTGCAGTCTGTTAGCACCTTATGGTTATTATGAATTTGCAGGCTATGATACAGATGGGTGGCCGCATTGGGAAGCAACCGAAAAACTACCTTACTTAAAACCCTTACAGCAACACCACTTAATGCGGCAGGCTGTAGTAAATTACTTTGAAACGGAAAAAATGATTTAGAAACTTCAATGAAACGAATAAACCTATTTGAGCTTTACCGTAAGTGTTGCTGTTTCGCCAGGAATAATGTGAATGTTACTTTTAGGAGCTGTTCTAGCACCTTTTGAAGCCTCTACTTGTAAAATAACCTCAAGTGGAAATTCATGATATGTTTTCCCATTGTTATCAGTAAGTTTTTTGTCTTTTACAACACCCGGTTTCGGATTGTTATCAGAGTTTAAATTAACCGTTGCTCCATAAACAGGCTGATTTAGTGAGTCAGTAACAGTAATAATGGCTTTACCAGGCTTTGTTTTCTTACAAGAGGAACTTATAATTATACCAAAGATGGATAGTATTCCAAGAATTAATAAAAACGATTTATTTTTCATTTGAATAATTTTTACTGTGATTTACGTGTTCAAAAAGCAAAGTGTTTGAATATGTTGCTCCTGTTTCAGTTATGATTTGTTAAGAATTTTAATTGTAATTTGAAGCGTAAAAGTAATTTTTTTTTCTTTGCTATACAATTTTGACTAAAAATGATGCCCAAAAGTAAGGTTTTGAAGTGTACCCTAATAGGACTAATTGTTTCTCTAAACACCCTATGTATGAGTTTTGCACAGAGTACTTCAGATACTTTAGTGGTCATTCATACCAATTATGGATCTATAAAAGTACGTTTGTATGAAGATACGCCCCTGCATCGCCAAAATTTTATTAAGCTTGTTCAGAAAGGATTCTACGACAGTTTACTTTTTCACAGGGTTATTAATGGCTTTATGATACAGGGAGGAGACCCAGATTCAAAACAGGCTGATATTACTCAAGTATTAGGCAATGGAGATATAGGATATACACTTCCGGCTGAAATTAATTCGAACTATTTTCACAAAAAGGGAGCCTTGGCAGCAGCACGAGAAAGTGATGATGTAAATCCTGAAAAGGCTTCATCGGGGTGTCAGTTTTATATAGTACAAGGTAAAAAATTTTCTCAAGCCGATATGCTCATAGTTGAGAATAGAATGATTAATCAAACTAAACAAAATCTCTTGTGGAAATATCTCAGACGCCCAGAAAATACGCAGTTACGTGAGCGTTATATTGCGTTTCAGCAAACACGTAATAATGACAGTTTAATGGCCATAACCCAAAGTGTTCAGCCTTTTATTGACGAGGAAATGAAAACTATAAAAAAGCATACCTTTAGTGAAACTGAAAAACTAAGTTATGCCACCATAGGAGGTGCACCTCATTTAGACGGGAATTACACTGTATTTGGTGAGGTTGTTGACGGGCTTGATGTGATTGATAAAATAGCCGCTGTAGAAGTAGAAGGAAACAATCGTCCCGTAAAAGATGTTCGAATGAGCATGAATTTTGAAATTGTAAATAAAAAATAAAATGAAACAGAAAATTGAAACTCTGTTGCAAGAAATAGAGATGAGCATAATTGAGAGTCCGGAACAGGCTGAGCAATATCGATTAAAATACTTAAGTAAGAAAGGAGAATTAAATAACTTATTTGCTGATTTTAAAAATATTGATTCGTCCGAGAAAAAGGAAATCGGAGTATTGATTAATAACTTGAAGGAAAGAGCACAGCATAAATTTAATGAAGCGCAATTACTACAAAGCAATACAACATACACCCAAGCTCAAAATGATTTAACAAAACCAGGATTCCCTTTTTCTATAGGAACATTACACCCCTTAACCATTACAAGACAAAGTATTTTGGCAATTTTTGAACGCATTGGATTTACTGTTGCCGAAGGTCCCGAAATTGAAGATGACTGGCACAATTTTTCGGCCTTAAATTTTCCCGAAGACCACCCTGCAAGAGATATGCAGGATACCTTTTTTATAGATAAAGATTTTGCTTTGCGCACCCATACTTCTTCGGTGCAGGTTAGATTAATGGAAAATCAAAAACCTCCATTTCGTTCTCTTATGCCCGGCCGAGTTTACAGAAACGAAGCCATTAGCGCACGTGCGCATTGCTTTTTTCATCAAATAGAAGGTTTATATATTGATAAAAATGTTTCTTTTGCCGATATGAAACAAACCTTGCTGTATTTTGCCCAAGAAATGTTTGGTGCCAAAACAAAAATACGCTTAAGGCCATCTTATTTTCCTTTCACGGAGCCGAGTGCTGAAATGGACGTAAGTTGTTTTATATGCAATTCTAAAGGATGCACCGTATGCAAACACAGTGGTTGGGTTGAAATAATGGGTTGTGGTATGGTTGACCCTGCTGTATTGATAAACTGTGGTATAGATCACGAGAAATACTCCGGATTTGCATTTGGAATGGGTATTGAGCGCATTGCTATGTTGAAATACAAAGTAAATGATTTGCGTTTATTCTCTGAAAACGATATACGATTTTTAAATCAGTTTCAGTCGGCAAGTGAATAGAATAGACCAGCTTCAAACTCTATGGAATGAAAACCCTACAGATGCTTTTCTAATTTATGCACTTGCTTTGGAGTTTGTAAAAATCAAAAAGAATACAGAAGCAAAATATTATTTTGAGAAACTCGTTACCGAGCATACGACTTATTTAGCCACATATTTGCAGTATGGAAACTTACTGGCCCATGAAGGCAACTTTGAAAAAGCAGAAGTTATATATCGTATGGGAATGCAAATAGCTGCCTCACAAAAACAAACAAAAACCTATAACGAAATTGAACAAGCTTTGTTTCTTATGGATTGATAAGCAGTTTAATATGTACTTACGAATTTAACAATGAATTTATAATATTGTAAATACCATAGAGGGTAAAGAAATTATTTAAAAGGTTTAATAACCCCTATACGTTATAAAAAATTCAAATTTATGATTCTCTTTATTTGTTTAGGATAGTATGGGTATAAAATATTTTAAAAAGCAGAAAATAGGGAATCGAGTAAAATGATGATTAGTTGCATAACTCAAAATGGATATTTTTTCGGAGCCATAGCACTAGCATTGGTACTTGGGTTTATTCCTTTTATACGCAATTTTGTTAATGTTTTCCATACGTTAATTCATGAAAGTGCTCATGCTTTGGTTTCATTGTTAACCGGAGGTGGCGTTGTAGCTATTTCATTGAATCCCAGCACTGCCGGTGCGGCTCAAACAAAATCAAAATATTGGATGGGTAAATTTTTAACTTCTTTGGCCGGATATCCCGGTGCATCACTCTCTGCTTGGTTATTCTTTTGGCTTATCTCGCAGCAGAAAACGGATATAATATTTTTTATTATCTTTTCATTGTTGCTCATTAACCTCATTTTGTGGGTTCGAAACACTTTTGGTATTGTTTGGCTTCTCATTTTCGGAACCTTGTGTGCTCTAATTTATGTTTATACCGAACCACCATATCAATTTTTCTTTGCTGTGTTTTTAGCGGCTCTTACTTTAATTCAATCAGTTTATTCCACATTGGTTTTGCTTCTGATATCTTTTAAAAACCCTTCTAAGGCTGGTGATAGTAAGAATTTAAAAGACTTTACTTTAATACCTGCTGTAATATGGACCTTATTGTTCTTTGTTTTTTCGGTTTATATGGCTTTTCAAAGCGTATTGTTGATGCCTTGTGTAAGTATTCTTTGTGAAAAATTAAGATAAATTATGTCTTGTTTTAAAAGGTTGAGTTAAAAAAGGATTAATTTTTTTGTATATTTGTATCTCACATAATTCACTCAATATATATACTATGAAAAAACTATTCTTATTGCTATTATTAGCCATAGCCTCTGTAAGTGCAACTATTGCACAAGAGGTACAAATAACCAAAGATGGTGTAGATTATACTAATGGAACTTATAACTGTTGGTTTGATATAACAGATTACACCGGAAATTTACCCTATTCCTTAAGTGGTTTTGAAGTTAAGAACATAGGCCCTAGCTCAAAAACGCTACGAATGACCAGAACAGAAATATCTGTTGTAGATAGTACTGAAAACTATTTTTGTTGGGAGTCATGTTACTCTCCTCAAACCAATATTTCATTAGGGAATGTAATTTTAAATTCCAACCAATCTTTTTTAAATATGTATTTAGACTATAAGCCTAAAGGACATTATGGAATTACCACTATTCGTTACCGAATTGAGAATATAGCCGACACAACTGATGGAGCATCTATATTAGTACATTTCTCTGCTACTCCAACATCAGTTAAAGATTTAACACCTGTTGCGAAATTAAATTCTTTGTTCCCGAATCCGGCAAAAAATAGTATTACTGTTAATTACACACTAAACCCAAGTCAGTCAAATCTTGAAATTAGAAATGTTTTAGGACAAATACAGAAGAATGTAATGTTAACAGCTGGAAGCAAGAGTGTTAATTTGAATGTAGATGACATGCCCTCAGGAATTTATTTTATTACCTTAAAGTCAAACGGGAACGTTATTGATACCCAAAGGTTAATAGTAAACTAAACCTTTTTAGTACCAGAGCATTCAAGGTATCGGTGTCTTCCGGTATCATAATAGGGTTAACCTTAAAAGGTTAAAATCATCTTGTAAGCTATGCTGTTTAATGACATTGCCGGAAATAGTGGGGTAAAAAATAATCTTGTTCAACAGGTTAAAAACCAGAGAGTAAGTCATGCTCAGTTATTTTTTGGGCCTGAAGGCTCGGGGTGCCTGCCCATGGCTATAGCTTTTGCCCAATATCTTAGTTGCAACAATAAAGGAGAGCATGATTCTTGTGGCGTTTGTCCCTCATGTCTTAAATTTGAAAAATTAGCCCATCCCGATTTTCATATTATTTTTCCGGTAAATACAACTGCCTCTGTTAAAAAAGATCCTGTTTCTGATGATTTTATGGCAGAGTGGCGCAATAATGTACTTGAAAACCCTTTTCTTAGCTTGTACGATTGGTTAAGAAGCTTAGGAATAGAAAATAAACAGGGAAATATTAGTACCGAAGAGGGAGCCAGCCTTATTCGTAAACTTAGCCTTACAGCCTACGAAGGGGCTTACAAGATGGTATTAATATGGATGGCCGAAAGTATGAATAACAGTACGGCTAATAAGCTGCTAAAAATACTAGAGGAACCTCCTGAAAAGACCATATTTTTGCTCGTTGCAGAAACTCCCGACTTGTTGCTTGGAACCATACGTTCAAGAACACATGCTATTCGCTTTAGCCCTATTAATGACAATGAGATAATTACCTACTTGCTGCGTGAAACAAATTTAGATGAAAATATGGCACGCCAAATCACTACGGTAAGTGAAGGCAATCTTAACCTGGCATTAAAACTGTCTGTTCAGGAAGAGCTCCTAAAAAGGGATGTAGATGTTTTTCTAGATTGGATGCGTATCTGCTTTCGAATTAACATGCCAAAAATATTAGGCTGGGTGGATAGAATGGCAGAACAGGGGCGTGAAAATCAAAAAAATTTTCTAATTCACACCATAAAATTGTTGAGGCAAACTTTAATGATGAATTTACAGTTGCCAGATTTGGTTAAGCTACATCCGGTACATAAAGATTCTTTACAAAAGTTTTCACCGTTTATACATCAATATAATATTGATGATTTGCTTGAAACTTTTAATCAAGCACATTATTCATTAGAGCGAAATGCTAATGCAAAAATACTTTTTCTGAACTTGTCGTTTAGAATCAGTACATTATTAAACCGAAAAGCTGAAACTCCTAAGGTAGCCTAAGGCTTAAAAGGACATTTAGTTTTCCATTTTAGAATAACAAATATGAGTTGTACAGGTTGTAGTACTAATAAAGACGAAGGAGGAGGATGTGGAAAAAAATCTTCATGTACCAGTTGTGGCAAATTAACCGTTTTTGACTGGTTAGCACACATGGAGTATCCAAAAAATATTCCTGCTCCTAACATAGTTGAGGTACGTTTTAAAAACGGCAGAAAAGATTTTTTTACCAACCAAACTGGAGTTGAGCTTTTTCAGGGCGATGTTGTTGCTACTGAAGTTTCGCCAGGCCATGATATTGGTGTTGTTTCAATGACAGGCGAATTAGTAAGTCTGCAGATGAAAAAGAAAAATGTGAAAACACCAGAATCTGAATTAAAAAAAGTATATCGTAAAGCCAAACAAAATGATATTGATAAATGGCATGAAGCCCGAAAATTGGAAGAGCCCACCATGTTTAAAGCCAGAACATTAGCTTTGAAGCTAAAATTGCAAATGAAAATTAGTGATGTGGAGTACCAGGGAGATAAGACGAAGGCCGTATTTTATTATACAGCTGATGACCGGGTTGATTTTAGAGAGTTGATAAAAGTAATGGCCGATGAATTTAAAGTAAAAATTGAGATGAAACAAATAGGAGCAAGGCAAGAAGCAAGCCGATTGGGAGGTATTGGCTCCTGTGGTCGTGAGCTATGCTGCTCTACTTGGCTTACCGATTTTAGAAGTGTTGCAACCAGTGCAGCGCGTTATCAGCAATTATCATTAAATCCTTTAAAATTAGCCGGGCAATGTGGGAAACTAAAATGTTGTTTGAATTTTGAATTAGATAGCTATATGGATGCTCTTAAAGATTTACCGGATACAAATACCAAACTAGAATCTACCAAGGGAAGAGCATTTCATCAGAAAACAGATATTTTTAAACGAATTATGTGGTTTTCTTATTTTGATAGCCCCAGTAACTTTATTCCATTATCTGTTGAGCGGGTTAAAGAAATAATTGAGCTCAATAAAGATGGCAAAAAGCCAGATGATTTAATTACCAAAACTGAGGCTCCAGAAATAAACCTTCCAGACTATGAAAATGTAGTTGGTCAGGATAGTTTAACACGTTTTGATAATGCAAAGAAGAAAAAGAAAAAAAAGAAGAAGAAAAACCCTGAAGCAGCTACAATCCAGGTAGATAAACCACAACCAACAAGGAAAGAACAGCCCGAATTACCTAAAAAGCAAGTACCGCCTGTGCAGCCTAAAGCTACACAAGAAGGGCAGAAAAGAAGAAATAATCAAGAAAATAAAGAGGCTCAAAATAAGGGAAATAACAAAGCTCAACAGCATAAAAACAGGAGGAATAAACCACAGCCTCCTCCCAATTCTTTGGAGTCAAATTAAAAAATTTCCTCTCTATAAAAAATAGCTCATGATTAAAAATGAGTATTTAAACGGTATAGTAAAAAATCTACCAGATAAGCCGGGGGTGTATCAGTATTTTGATGCTGATGGAATTATTATATACATAGGTAAAGCAAAATCTTTAAAAAAAAGAGTCACTTCTTATTTAATAAAAGACAAGCAACAGAATAACAAGACCCGATCACTTGTGCGTCAAATATGTGATATTAAAACCATTTTGGTTGAAACCGAGTTTGACGCTTTACTGCTTGAAAACAACCTGATAAAGAAGTATCAGCCCAAATACAATGTTTTACTTAAAGACGACAAAACATACCCTTGTATAGTTGTAAAAAATGAAGATTTCCCCAGAGTTTTTGCAACACGGCAAATTGTAAAAGACGGCTCAACCTATTTTGGTCCTTATGCTTCGATAAAAATGATGCACACACTGCTTGACTTAATAAAATCTAATTACAAGCTTAGAACATGCAATCTACACCTTACCGAGAAGCATATTAATGCCGGAAAATTTAAAGTTTGTTTGGAGTACCACATTGGTAATTGTAATGCACCTTGTGTGGGAAAGCAGAGTAAAGACGATTATGACAAGAATATAGCCGAAATAAAACAAATTTTAAAAGGCAATATTCAAGGAATAATTAAAAAATTAAAAGAAAGAATGCAGCAATACGCTGTTGCATTTGAGTTCGAGAAAGCGCAACAGATTAAGCTTAAAATAAGTGCTCTGGAAAATTATCAAAGTAAATCTGTAGTTGTTAATTCGGCAATAAATAATGTTGATGTAGTTACCATTTCATCAAATGAAAATTTTGCTTATATAAATTATCTTAAAGTTGTTAATGGTGCTGTTGTTCAAGGGCACACTATGGAGCTTAAGAAGAAACTTAATGAAAGCAATCAGGATTTACTACTCATGGGGTTTATGGAGCTTAGAACCCTTTTTGGCAGTACTTCGAACGAGGTTATTGTTCCATTTCCTATTGATTTAGCTGCTCACGAAATTCGATTTATTGTGCCACAACGCGGAGATAAAAGGAAATTATTGGATTTGAGTTTACGTAATGTTGAGTTCTATAAGAAAGACCGCCAAAAACAAATGGATTTAATTGATCCCGAACGCCATACGAAGCGAATTTTTACACAAATGGTTAAGGATTTGCGTCTTAATACAGAGCCCCGACATATTGAATGTTTTGACAACAGTAATATACAAGGTGCATTTCCAGTTGCCGCCATGACTGTTTTTAAAAATTTAAAACCCAGCAAAAAAGATTACCGACATTTTAATATTAAAACTGTAGAAGGACCTAACGATTTTGCTTCAATGGAAGAGATCATTTACAGAAGGTATAAACGCTTATTAGAAGAACAGCAGCCGCTTCCTGATTTAATAGTTATTGATGGCGGGAAAGGACAATTGAGTGCTGCATTAAATAGTATTGAAAAATTAGAATTGCGAGGGAAAGTGGCAATTATAGGAATAGCAAAAAAATTAGAAGAAATATATTACCCGGGTGATTCCGTGCCACTTTATTTAGATAAGAAAGGAGAAACATTAAAAATAATACAACACATTCGAGATGAGGCTCATCGTTTTGGAATTACACATCACCGCAACAAACGCAGTAAAGAAACCATAAAAACCGAACTAACAAACATAAATGGAATTGGCCATACTACGGCCACTGCCTTATTAGCTCATTTTAAATCAGTAAAAAAAATAGCCTCAAGCTCATTTGCAGAACTTGAGGCCGTTATAGGGGAGAAAAAGTCGGTTATTGTATTTGAATACTTTAATAAAGTAAGTTCAAATACCTCCAATTAAAAAGGATAATTAACCTAAAAATGGATAACGATAGTCTGTTGGCGGAACGAACACTTCTTTGATAGTACGGGGTGAAACCCATCGTAAGAGGTTAATCATACTTCCGGCTTTATCATTGGTTCCGCTTCCACGTGCCCCTCCAAAAGGTTGCTGACCAACTACGGCACCCGTGCATTTATCATTGATGTAAAAGTTACCGGCACTATTATTTAGTCTCTTAGTAGCTAACTCAATGGCGTATCTATCTTGAGCTATGATGGCTCCGGTTAGAGCATAAATAGAAGTTTTATCTACTATTTCTAAAGTTTCTTCGTATTTATCGTGCGGATACACAAAAATAGTCAGCACAGGTCCAAAGAGTTCTTCGCACATGGTGGTGTATTGTGGATCTTTTGTGAGAATTACGGTAGGTTCAATAAACCAACCTTTACTTTTGTCATAATTACCTCCGGCAATTATTTCAACATTTTTATCATTTTTTGCCTGATCAATGTATTGGGTTAATTTATGAAATGATTTTTCATCTATTACCGCATTAATAAAATTACTAAAATCTTCTGTAGGTCCCATTTTAAAAGACTTTAAATCAGCAATCAAAAGAGACTTTGTTTCTTCCCATAAATTAGAAGGGATGTAAGCTCTTGAAGCAGCACTACACTTTTGTCCTTGATATTCAAATGCTCCTCGCGATAGTGCTGTAGCCAATATTTTCACATCGGCAGAAGCATGAGCCATAATGAAATCTTTACCTCCTGTTTCGCCAACTATACGAGGATAACTTTTGTAACGATAAATATTGCTCCCGATGGTTTTCCAAATATCTTGAAAAACACCAGTTGACCCGGTAAAGTGAATTCCTGCAAAATCAGGGTGTTTAAAAATAACTTCACCGGCATCAGGTCCTGAAACAAATACTAAATTTATTACCCCATCCGGAACGCCCGCTTCTCTAAATAGTTGCATCAACACGTTAGCTGCATATATTTGTGTATTAGCTGGCTTCCAAACAACTACATTGCCCATTAGAGCAGGGCTAGAAGGTAAATTGCCGGCTATGGCAGTAAAATTAAATGGGGTTAGTGCAAAAACAAAACCTTCTAATGGGCGTTGTTCTACCCTATTCCATACACCTGGCGATGAAAGAGGTTGTTGTTTGTAAATCTCCGTCATATATTGCACATTGAAACGAAGAAAATCAGTAAATTCACAGGCAGCATCAATTTCGGCCTGATACACATTTTTGCTTTGTCCCATCATAGTAGCTGCATTTAAACGCATCCGATAGGGACCGGCAGCAAGTTCGGCAGCTTTTAAGAAAATGGAAGCACGGTGTTCCCAACTCATAGCAGCCCATGATTGACGAGCAGCAAGAGCAGCTTCAATGGCTTGAGTTACATGATTTTGATTTCCTTTATGATAATACCCCAATACATGTTGATGGTCGTGAGGTGAGGTAAGCGTTGCTTTATCGTTTGTTCTTATTTCGCAACCACCTATATACATTGGAATATCCAATTGTTGGTTGCGCATAGCAGCTATGGTATCTTGTAATAATTTTCGTTCCGGTGAGCCTGGAGCATAATTTTTTACCGGCTCGTTAGCAGCTGTTGGAACATTAAAAAAACCTGTTGACATAATTGAAATTTTTTAGGCATTTATTGCGACCGCAAAGATACTGATTTTGATTAAATTTAAGAAGGAAAAGGTACATTTCCTTCACTATAACCCTTTGTTAGTATGAGTTGTAGTATTCTTTTCATTATTACTTTAATGCGTTTAATTAAAGGTGAACCTTAAGGAATTTATAAATATAGCTTATTGGCCCATCTCCCAATCGTCATAAGCTTTAATATACTGCAATTTTCGCATGTAAAATGATTTTTCGGCTTCCCATAAACCAACTTCACTGGGTATTTTAGGATTTTGAATTGCATTTATTTTTGCTTCTTCAAGTTTTTTGTTTACAAAGATTAATACACTATCATAATAAATTTTTAAGTCGGCTCTTTGCATAAAGTTTAATTGTTCGTAACAATCACTCCACATGTAAGCTATTTGGCCATTGGGAGCAATTACTTTTCGAGGATGTAATTGAAGTTCAATGTTACTAAAATAGGCTCCTTCGGCAGGCTGTGCGTAGGTAAAATTAGACACAAATAATATGAGTATTAAAGATTTTATTTTTTTCATAATCGCTATTTAGAATTTATTAATCCTTCTTCCTAAGGCTCAAAACAAGTATTCATTATTTATATCAACCAATAATAACGATACACCAATTACATTTATTAAAACATCAATTCACAATCACTTTCAAGCTTTCTGTTCTTCCATTTATAAATACCCTTACGCCATAAACTCCTGGTGGTAATTTACCTACATCAATATGTTGCCTGTTGCTCCAAGGGCTAAGGTATTGCCTATGAACTTCTTTACCCACAACATCATAAATATACAAACTTCCTAAATTTTCTCTTAATGCTTCATAGCTTATCGTAAACAGTTCATCTGTTGGATTTGGAAATACTTTTAAACCTAAAGGTTTGTTTATATCAATTTGTTTTACAGTTAAGTTTAATGTATCGCATGGGCAGCCAATATCTGGCCCTAAAGTGTAATTAGGATGATAAGTATTAGAACCATTATTTGGCCGTGGTAGAACGTACTCATAATGATGAAAACCTACATCGGCCACATTTGGTGTATCAGGGTAATCTATCCAACTTTGGCGGTGAATGGAACTACTTCCAATAATGTAAATTCGGCCATCATGCGGTGTATCCATAGTCCAATAATTGGACGGAATATTAAAAATAGGATCTATGTATCCTGTATGTGTGTAAACCAATTCTTTACTAGCAGGAATATCAGGGGCTTGCAGATTATAGCGCCAAACTTTTTGAGTTTCGCTAAAATAAAAATATTTACCACGTGGGCTATAGGCATTTCCTGCATGGGACTGGGGCGAAAGCGTATTGTCATAAATTAAATTACTAAACTCGCCAGTACATCTGTCGAAATCATAAAACCTTGCCTGCCAGGCATTATTTACTGCACGTCCAAATTGCCTTCCATTTTTAGAAAATATTACATTGCAAGCATCAATAAAGGCAGGAATCCCAGGATAAACACCAGTTGTAATATAGGTACTATCTGGTGTAATAAGTAATTTAAAGTACTTGCTTACTGAAAATTTTTGTACAAAAACCCACCAATCTCTCCCATTTCCATGCTTTACTGCAAAAATACTTCCTGCCAAAATTGTATCTTGTATTAAAACTTTATCCTTTTCTGAAACAAAATAAATTCCGTTTGAATCTTTTTCAACAATAGCCCTTTTCAGAAATTTACTTGGTTTGAATGTATGATCCCAATTTACAGTATCATATAGTGTAGCATAAATTATGGTGAAAGTATTACTGTTACCTGGTGTGGGTAAAATAATTGAAGATTGAGGCAGCGGTGCGCCAAAAACGTTATAATTTGTAAACAGATTCCCATACGATCCAGGCAAATAAACATACCCTAATGAATCACCATTCGGTATTATTTGATTTTGTGCATTTGCAATATGAAACCCATTGGAGTAAAATAAAAGATTGCCTTGTTCATCAGAAATATTTGCGCTATTACTATAAAACTGAAATGGAAGAGGGATACTGTCTAAGGTCTCTGTACCACTGTAAGAATTAAATTGAAGACCTCTATATGGTGCATTTGAATTATAATATCCCAATAAACGATTATTAGAATAGCCTTCATTAGTATTTTGCCCATAAACATGCAAAATAGAAATAGCTATAGTTACAATTATTTGTATTAGTTTTTTCATATCTTTTAAAGATTATATGCAAACAACTCATAATAGAGTTGTTTGCATATAGAATATTTATTTATTGGATAACAATTTTAAAGTAATTGATTCTATTGTTTTGATTGGTGATTTTCAATGTATAGCTGCCTTTTGAGATATTAGTGTAATCCAATTCAACTATATTTCTAGAATAATTATCTATTTTTAATCTATTGCCAATTAAATCAAATAGCTCAATTAATATGATATTTTGATTTTCACCTGAGTTTACAGTTATTAATCCATTGGTAGGGTTAGGATAGACTTGCAATAAATTATTCTGCTGATTCAAATCTAATAAAGCTTTTGAACTTATCTCATTTGATCTTCTTTCTTCAACAATTTGCACACATGCAGAATCGTCATTATAATTCATATAAGGTACTAATGTTTCAAACATTGCTCGCGCCCAATAAACAGCATTTCCTCCAGCTAAAGGGCACTGTTTTGCAACATTAAAAATAGTAGTACTATCATCGTGGAGATCAATTACTTCTTGTCCTAATATTTTACTCAAATAAATACCAGTTATTAACTTATAATTGTAATCAATTAGATTATTGGGTTCGATAGAATTATTTGTAAGTGTTGCTAATAATTTTTTACTTATAAGGTTGTTTTTCCAATTGCTTTCATAAGTTTCTTGTAGTGATTGAAAATATGCCAATTGAACCTTTGTATTATTTATAGAAACTGAATCGGCATTACTTTTTAACAATGAATGTAAAGTTTGCTGAATAGTATTAATTTGGTTAGAGTTTTGTTTTAATACAGTTAAGTATGAATTGGTATGAGCTTCTTTTATACGTTGATTAACGATCCATTGCTTTTCAACAGTTGAGCCTGTTCTGCTATCATTAAAAGAAGCAAGTGCTTCACTTTCAATTAACAAATCAGGATTGCTTTTTAAAGTTCTATAAAGGTGCTCTTCAGCATTTTGTTTAGTTTCATCATTAAACTCCAATGCACCAGCCAAGCCCATGGCACGCATTTCCAAGTTGTTTATTATTAATAAATTAGAACCAATTGGATCATTGCAAACTAAATCAGTTCCTGAATTATTAGTAATCCAACCTGTATTATCCAATACAAATGTACCCGTGGTGCATGGGTTGGCCAATTGCCTGTTATTCGCAGGCACAGGAAAGGAGTTAGTAGTAACATCTCCTGTTCCAGATGTTCTTATTTCATTTAATAAGTACTGAGCATTGGAATTGACTAAACAAGATGGTGTTAGCGCTACCGCATTATCATTTCTTGCATGAAAAGCATTGGGGCTTGGGGCAGTTGTAACCCACCTGTTGCCATTGTATAAACACTCACCCACCAAAGCTGATGCTTGATAAAACAAACCATAATAATGCGTTCCTATTTGGTTTGTTCTAAAATTGGCACCTGTACCATCGCAGTCACCTAAAAAAGTTATACCGTAATAATGGCCATTTGTAGAGTTACATGCAATTGTTAAATCGTTTGAGGCACTCACTCGAATACCAACATTGGTACTTGCTGCATTTCCAGAGGTTGTATATGCAGTTGAACACGTCAATTCATTGTTGTTAATTGTCAAACTATCTGAGGCGGAAATATCAAAGCCTAAAAACGGAGTCCCTGTAAAATTTTTATGGATTGTATTTGCACTTGCAATGGTTTGACTAGAGTTATTAATTCTTATTCCCTTCCCAATATTATTTAAAGTAATTTCATTATTTATTAATTGAGGAAAAGAAAAAATTCCTGAATTAGGAGTTTGTGCACCATTGTTACTTATTTGGATGCCATTTCCATTAAAAAACGATGTATTACTTACATTGACAGTATTTCCTTCTGCCCACAAATTGCTTCCTGTTAAATTTCCAAGCCAATTTATACCATTAAACAAAGTATTTATATCACAATTAAAAATTTCAACATGGTTTAATAATGTAACAGCCTCATTTTGTATACCAACATTACAATCTTCAATTATTAACTCATTAATCTCTGCACCAATTCCAGTAGTTAAAATTCCTTTATAATCGGCATCGACAATTGTGGGATTTGTACCTAAAACCTGACCAACTCCCGGATGAACATCAATTGTATAAGCTGTACCCGAATTTTGTGACTGTAAGCCCAAGATGGCTACACCAGAGGAACTGTATGGAAAAGATAATCCAGAGCCAGGTGCAGGTGGAGTTGCACTGGTTGGATTTAATATAGAAAAATTGTTGAAAAAAGAATTAGTAATATGCGTATTTGTGGTATTGGCAACTATTCCAACATACATATTATTAAACAAGTTAGCATTAAAAACATCATTACCAATATCGGTATTGCTACAATTGGTTAACAAAATTCCAGCAGCAGGTAATGTATAATGTGTAGGCTGACCACTATAAGCTGTTACAAATCCATTCAAATGTTGGAATGTTGTACCTGTTACATCAAGGTAAATTGTTTTTTGGGGAGTTGTTGTCAGTGTATTAATACCATATACATTATCATTAAAAAAGCAGTCTATTAAAATTGCAGAAGAATTATCATTCATTACCACAGCCATATCACCTTGGGTAAAAGTGGTCTCTAGTGCTTTTAAGGTGCCGCTATTGTTTATTCTGTTCCACATTTTATCGCATTGCCTTACTAAACTGGTCATCATTGTAACTGTTTTATTACTATTTATGTTTACAGTTGCCCCATCCCTTATCCAAAACTCACAATTAGTAAAACTAACATCAGAATTAAATGTAAAACCATTAGAAACATCAAATGCTACCCCATTATAAGGTCCAGCCGTTAATTGCGTTGTACTATTGCTAGAAATATGTGTTAAAGGACTGCTTCCATTGCATGGAGTTGCGGTATAAATAATATTAACTGTACCCTGTGCAGTGCAACCATTTGCATCAGTAAGTGTTACACCATAACTTGTTGATGCGCTTAATGTAGGAGTTGTATAAGTATTTGAGGTACTATTTTGCAATATTGTTCCTGGATTAGCTAAATCATAAAATGCATAGGTACCTGCACCTGCTGGAGTAGCAGTTATAACAGTTGTTCCTGCACTGGTTAGTACCAAAGGACTAGCTCCTAATGTAACTGCTGTACCACCTGCCGTAACAGTAACTACATCATTATCATTATATGTGACACCTCCTATTGTTATAGTAACATAAACAGTATAGTTAATTGCAGTTCCAGTACCTGTTGCTATAGGATTTGCAATGTTTGGGTCATCAAGGCCAGTTGTAGGGCTCCATGTATAACTTGCACCTGGAATTGGGCAAGTACCTAATTGTGCTGTTGCCGAAGGGCATAAACTTACATCATTACCTGCATATGCTAAAGGTACAAGTACAAAATTATCAACGAAAAGATATTCAGGTAAGGTGCCAATAGTTATCAATCCTTGATTCAATGATGGGGTGTTTAACTGATTATCAATATTTCCTATGTGAAACCTGTTTTCACCTCCCGTTGCGGTAAATACATTACTGTAAGTATCCCATTGTCCAATAGAAGAAGGCGGAGTACCAGTACATGTCAAAGATATATCAGAGTAATCTGTAAAATCAGTGCCATTGTTTGGTGAATAGGCAGCACCAGAGAAGTTAATCATAAATTCTCCTGCATAATTTTCAGCTCCACTATTAATTGCATTAAAGCTTACAAAATATTGTCTTGATGCAATTAAATTTGCACTTAAATTGCCCTCGAGCACATCATACTGCCCATAATCCATATTTAATCCTGCCATCGCATTATTTGAATTTCCATTGTACCAAATATTAGAGGTAGAATTTGGTGGTACATCAATATGGCAATTCGTTGAAATACCAGCAGAGCCAGTATAAATTGATGGTATATCCAATAATCCTCCAGTATTATCTGAGTTATAATATTCTGGGCTACCCCATACAGAACTCCAGCCACAAATATTGTTATTCCAGTCACTTCCATAAGTAGTTAATGAAGTGTACTCTTCAAAATCTCCATTTAAAACAAGATTGTTTGGACAAGGAGAAGCATTACATGAAGTACCACCAGTTAAATTATTGTTTGATTCGATGTTGATTGTAAAGTTTTTGTAAGCAGTATCACAATCCCCGCAGTAAGCATTTACATATCGTTTCAAATAAATATAAATATTACTATAAACCGGAATCTTAGTTAATAAATAATTTATGGAAGTTGCTTGACTTGTATCAAATTCAGCAAAAATTTGTTTATTATTTCCACATGAATCCCTATAAACATAAATCTCGCTAAATTTTAATGAGTTTACTCCACCTGTTGTATCTGGGATGAAATTTAATCTAATTGAACTTGAAGGATTTATGTATTTAAGCCAAATTTCGCCACTTGGCATCAGGAAGGATTGGGAGCCGTTATATGTGGAACCAAGTCCCAAATTTACAGGTGTTGCACATGAAGAACCAACTTGAGAATACAAAGAATTAGGCAATGTAATAAAGGACAACAACAAAATGATTTTTAACAATCGCTGTCGGTATTTATATTTCAAGAGAATCTCTCTGACCCTCTGAGGTTTTTTGCTGTTAATACTCTGGCTTTGTAAGATCTGTGCTTCGCGGCTCTTGCGTTTTTGTAGCCCTTTAATGTTTAATGAATTTGGTATCATAAATTAAAGGTATTATTAGTTCATATTCAGCTAAATATACAATTTTATTTATATGAATCAATATATTAGCCCGTTAAATTTCGGTTAATTGTTTTAAGTTATTGATTAATAAGGAAATATTATTAAGGTTAGTAAGAAATACTTTTGATAGCCAAAATTCAATCTACAAATATATATATGATGATTCTAAAAAAACCATTGACAAACAAGAGAAGTACACCTTGTGTCGGCTCCCCCAAAAATAGTACAATTTAAAAGTAGTCAAAAAAATGTTTAATTTTAACTACTATAAAATGAAAAAGAGCAAATTTTCTTCGGTAAAAATTGCCGAAATTTTGAAGTCCTTTGATCTTGGCAAAAGTGTTGACGAGATCAGTCGGGAACATGGTGTATCCCGCGCAACCTTTTATAATAGGAGCTTGTTTAAGAGGATATAAGAACACAAGAGATGAGAACAATAAACCTATTATTGTACCAGAAGGAGGCTAGAATGAAAAGTTAATTAAAAAAGCATTTCAGTAATTTTCAACAGGTCTATACAATATTGAGGAATTAAGGCATAAACTCAACAAAGAAGGGTTAAAATCAACTCGGAGTACTTTCTGGGCGCTTCTTAGAAATAAAGGTTATAACGGTAAAATTTATGTTGCGGCATACAAGGATGAGCCAGCGCAATGGGTAGATAGTAAACATGAACCACTGATTGACGAAAGGACATTTTATAAAGTTCAAGAGATATTGGAGCGTAGAAAAACGAAAAGACCAAGCAAAATATCTACCCAACGTACTGAATTTCCTTTGAGAGGCTTCTTGAGATGTTCGGTTTGTGATAAAAATTTAACGGGTTCAGGCTCTAGAAGTCGCAACGGGCAGATTTTTTACTACTATCATTGCTCAAAGGGTTGTGGTGTTAGACATAGAGCAGATGTACTAAACACTGAATTTGAAAATTTATTGAAAAGTTATACTTCAAACACTCCTGCTATGAAGTTATATGTTGAAATCTTAAAAGATAAATTCAAAAATAAGAATAGAGATAACAAGGTTGAAATTGATTCAATTCTAAAGGAGATTGCAAAACAAAATCAAAGACTTTCCTATGCAAAAGAGCTGATGCTCGATGGTGAATTTTCTGTTAGTGAATACAAAGAAATGAAGAGTGAAATTGAAGAAAAAATTAAAAAACTAGAGATAGAAATTGCCAAACATGAACAAGGTGTTCAAAATATCGGAAGCAAAATAGACACTTGTTTTGATTTGCTCAAAAATCTCCCAAAGCATTATGCAGCAAGTGATACAGAAGTTAAACAAAGAATTATTGGTTCGATATTTCCAGAAAAGTTGATTTTTTCAAAAGGAGCGTATCGAACCACATCTATTAACGAAGCCTTCGCTCTAATATGCAATGATAACAAGTCTTCTAACAAAAATAAAAACGGGAAGAACTTAGTTTTAAATAAGTCTTCCCGTAGCGTGGAGAATACCGGATTCGAACCGGTCACCTCTTGCCTGCCAGGCAAGCGCTCTAGCCAAATGAGCTAATTCCCCATGATACATTATAAAGTTTGAAGCTTTATTATTTTGAGAGCGCAAATATATATATTTATGCTAATTTCGCACAAAATTTTTTAATATGTTGAAATTTAGCTTCTCTTTAATTAGTCTTTGTTTTTTAGCCCTTTCACTTACAGCACAACCTAAGTTAATTGAAAAGGTTGAAAAGAAAAGTAACCCTTTTTTTATTCCCTACGAGAAATATGTTTTGAACAACGGCCTAACTGTAATTGTTCATGAAGATCAAAGTGATCCTATTGTGCATGTAGATGTAACTTATCATGTTGGGAGCAACCGTGAAGAATTGGGACGTAGTGGTTTTGCTCACTTTTTTGAACACATGATGTTTCAAGGGAGCGACCATGTAGGAGATGAACAGCATTTTAAAATTGTATCTGCTGCCGGAGGTACTTTAAATGGTACTACTAATACAGATCGTACTAATTATTTTGAAACACTGCCTTCCAATCAGCTCGAAGTGGCTCTATGGCTTGAGGCTGATAGAATGGGATTTTTGTTGGATGCCGTAACACAACAAAAATTTGAGATTCAACGAAGTACCGTCAAAAATGAGAGAGGGCAAAATTATGACAACAGACCTTATGGATTAGTAAATGAAAAAATAGGGCAGGCTCTTTATCCTTATGGCCACCCATATAATTGGCCAACTATAGGTTATTTAAGAGATTTAGACAAGGCAACACTTGATGATTTGAAACAATTCTTTCTACGTTGGTATGGCCCTAATAATGCTACTCTTACAGTAGCTGGAGATGTAAAAGCCAAAGAGGTTATTGCACTTGCCGATAAGTATTTTGGAAAAATAAATCCCGGACCTGTGATTCCAAAAATGGACAAAACACCAGTAGAGTTAGATAAAAACAGATATATTAGTTATGGTGATAACATTCGGCAGCCTTTACTCTCTATAAACTATCCTACTGTACCTGCAAATGATAATGATGAAATTGCTTTAGACGCATTGGCCGAAATTTTGAGTGGCAATAAAAACAGTCCTATTTATAGAAAATTGGTGTATGACCAGAAAGCATTATCAGCCTACACTACGCATCCTACACAGGAATTAGCCGGAAAATTTAACTTTACGGCATTAGCCATGCCTGGTATTCCTTTGTCACTAATAGAGATGTTATTTAATGATGTGTTGGAAGAATTTAAAGCCAATGGTATAACCGATGATGATTTGAAAAGCTTTAAACAAAAAACCGAAGCATCTCTATTAAACTCTATTTCAAGCGTTAGTGGAAAAGCTTCAACTTTGGCCAGTGGGCAAACATTTCAAAATAACCCCAACGTTATGGCACAATACTTTGAGAAACTAAATAAATTGAAGGCACAAGATGTATTGCGAGTTTTTGAAAAATATATCTATAAAAAGAATGCTGTAATACTAAGTGTTTTCCCTAAAGATAACCCAACAGAAGTAGCACATCCGAATAATTTTATACAGGATACTACGCAGGTTTACAATAAAACAAATAAAATAGACGTAAGTCATTTGGAGTATGTAAAAGCCAAAGACAATTTTAATCGCTCAATTCAACCACAAGCCGGACCAGCTTCGATATTAAAATCTCTTGATTATTGGACTAAAACCTTGCCGAATGAACTTAAAGCAATAGGTACTTATAATGAAGAACTGCCCATGATAAACATTCAACTTGCTGTTGGTGCAGGTCATTTTTATGACCCTATAGATAAAGCTGGAATAGCTATGCTAACTGCCGAAATGCTAAAAGAATCTACGGCTCATCATACGGGCGAGGAGCTTAGTCAGATATTAAGCAATTTAGGAAGTCGTGTCGAGGTTAACACAACTGCAACTGAGATTGTGTTTAACATTAGTTCCATGTTAAGAAATGTGGACTCCACTTTATCTATTTTTAAAGAAATGTTTTTTACGCCCATCATGGATCGTGATGAGTTTGTAAAAGTAAAAAACAAATTACTTCAAACTATTGCCAATCAAAACAACCAGGCCTCTGTGCTGGCCAACAATAATTTTAATAAGATACTTTATGGGGCTAATCATATATTCTCTACACCCGTTTCAGGAACTGCTCAAAGTGTAGATAACATTGAAATTGAAGATATACGAAAATTCTTTGAAAATAACTTTTCTCCGAATAACAGCACATTGGTAGTAGTTGGAAAAATAAAGCAGGAAGAGGTACTTCAGAAACTAAGTTTTTTAAATGATTGGAAAAATAAAAAACTTTCAATGCCGATAGATATTACAGTACCTGCTATTGAGAAAACAAAAATTTATTTTATAAATAAAGACAAAGCACCTCAGAGCGAGCTACGTGTTGGTTACGTTGCACTTCCGTTTGATGCATTTGGTGATTATTACCAATGTCAACTTATGAATTTTGCCTTTGGAGGCGCTTTTAACAGTCGTATTAATTTAAATTTAAGAGAAGATAAGGGTTATACTTATGGAGCTCGATCATCTTTTATAGGCTCTAAAATCAAAGGACCATTTACGGTTTCTACCGGTGTAAAAGCAAGTACAACTGACAGTAGTTTGGTTGAAATTTTTAAAGAAATGAAAAAATACAGAAATGAAGGAATTACCGATACAGAACTTAAATTTACAAAAGATGCATTAAGTTTATCGGAAGCTCTTAAATATGAAACAAACAGTCAAAAGGCGGGTTTTCTAAAAAGAATTATTGAATTTGATTTAGAGAAAAATTTCTTAGAAAAGCAAAAGAAAATTCTTTTAGATGCTACAAAATCATCAATAAATGCAACAGCACATAAATATTTACCCATCGAGAAAATGGCTATTGTTGTTGTAGGAGATAAGAACACCGTATTGGAACCTTTAAAAAGAATGGGTTATGATATAGATGAGTTTAACATGGAAGGGAATTTTGTTGAAACCCATAAGGGAAAATAGGCGCAATAAATAAAAAAAGTAAGGATTTAGGTTTAGAAGTTAATTTTATGAGATAGGATTAAATATTTTATCCATAAAACACATATTATTATTTCTGCTTGTATATAAAAATCAAGCACATTTTGTGCCGAATATTTATTTGATGAGAAGGAAATCAAAAGATTAGCCCCCTTTATTAAAACAAAGTAATGGTTATTTGAGAGAAATTAAATTGAGTTGTTGGGAATTGCAGTGTTTCCATAGCTTGGGCAATTGCGACCACCACCATGTGAAGCACGACAAGCAGAGAATATAGTAAGTAGAGTGCTTGCTAAAATAATTAAAAATACAGATGAGCGTTTAGAAACCATTATTATATTTTTGTGTAATAATAAAAAAAATCTATCAAAAAAAATCATCTTTTAATAAATGTTATGAGTATTGAATAATTCATAAACTCATATACTTCCAATTGCATCAAAAATTGAGAAAGAATTAAGAAGTAAAAACAGATAATTATTCAAATTAACCTTATATTTGATTTTTGAAAATTAAATTTTTACGGATAATGAAAACTATTTTACTAACCTTAGCCTTAACAATTTTGGGAACCTTTACATGGGCTCAGAAATGTACTTACAACTTTCAAGAAACTAATGCTAAAACCGGTCTTCATAAAAAGCGTATTATGATTCCTGTAACCAATCAATTTGTTGTATGGACCAACAATGAAGAGGGGGTTTATAAAATAGGGATAGAGGTTACTTTTGCTGAGCTTCAAAAGGAAAACATTAAGAAAGGAGATACCCTAACCGTACTGTTTAGTGATAACGAAGAAATTTATGGTATTGCTGACGAAAAATATACTCCCATAGGGAAAGCTGACGAAATGATAGAAGCAACCACTTATTACCCTTTTTATACCATAAAAGCTAGTGATTGGGCAAAATTTTGTGCTACTCCTGTTCAAGTTATGAAAATTACTTTTGGAAAAGAATATACCAACTATCAGTTTAATGAGAGCAAGGCCAAAAAGATAAAACAAGCTGCAAATTGTGTTAAGTAATTAAATTTTACAAAAGAAACGAAAAGTATTGCTAAGCCAACATTAAGGCATAATTCTTATTTAAGCTGAGCTTGGTTCAATAAACAGAAATGTCAAGTACATTTGCACAGCGGGTTATTAATTACAACCACCAATTACAATTCAAGGTTAAGCTACCGGTAGGCTTTGAAACCATAAACCCTTTTGCACATAACCCTGAAACAATTCGTGTTATGGAAGCATTTTATCAATACTTTTATAACGATAATGAACCACGTAGATTAATTATTGGCATAAATCCAAGTCGCCATGGCGCTGCTGTAACCGGAGTTCCTTTTACAGATACCAAAAGGTTAGAGCAAGTATGTGGTATTAAAATGAAAACAGTTCATACGCATGAAGTATCTTCGGTATTTATGTATGACATGATAGCACAGTATGGAGGGGCAAAACTTTTTTACAAAAACTTTTATATAAATTCTCCTTTTCCACTGGCAATAATTAGTAACAAAAAGAATCCAAACAAGTGGCTTAATGCCAATTATTATGATGATCCTACTCTTTTTAAAGATTTGGAAACTTATATGACTGAAACTTTGCAGAAACACATCAGTATGGGTATTGATACGAGTCATGCTTTTGTATTAGGGAAAAAGAATGCTTCCTATATTGCTATGTTAAATCGCAAAGCGTCATTATTTAAAAAGTTGAGTGTCTTAGAGCATCCTCGTTATATCCAGCAATATTTTTCAAAAGAAAAGGATCGGTTTATTTTAAAATATTTACAAACCTTAAACTAATATTATGGCTATGATTAGAATTAAAAGAGTATATGAAAAACCCACTCCTAATGATGGTTACCTCATACTTACCGATCGCTTATGGCCTAGGGGATTTTCAAAGTCCGATACCTATTGGCAAGAATGGTTAAAAGATATTGCACCAAGCACCGCTTTGCGTAAATGGTTTAATCACCAACAAGAATTGTTTCCGGAGTTTGCCAGGCGCTATGAAATTGAATTAAAGGAACAAGAAGAAACACTAAAACGAATAAAAGAGATAAGTAAAAAGCAGGTAGTAACCTTGTTGTATGGTGCAAAAGATGAAAAACACAATCAGGCAATAGTTTTATTGGAAGTGCTGAAAAAGTTGAAATAATCCATATTTAGTGTTTTTTCGTAAACTAGTATAGCATATAGGTTTACCCGTTTTTTAAGTAATGCACTTGTACTTTTTTCAAATGATTATGGACTCAAAAATTCAAAAAAATGCTACCATTTATTTTTGATGATAATATGGTAGCATAAAGAAGATTTATTCTCGAAAAAAGTATAATTTTGAGTTTTTGATACTACTTTTTCATGAATTACTGGCTAATCAAATCAGAACCGTATAAATACAGTTGGGATACTTTTTTTAGAGATAAAAAAGCAGTTTGGGATGGTGTTCGTAACTATGCTGCACGAAACAATCTAAAGGCTATGAAAAAAGGTGATCTGGCTTTGTTTTATCATAGCAATGAAGGTCTTGAAATAGTGGGAATTGCTAAGGTAAGAAAAGAGTTTTTTCAGGATCCTTCCACAACTGAAACAGCTTGGGTTGCTGTAGAGTTTGTTCCATTTAAAGCCTTGAAAAAAACTGTTAGTTTGGCTCAAATTAAGGCAGATAAAATATTAGAGAATATGGATTTAGTTAGGCTTTCACGGCTTTCGGTAGGTACTGTAAAAGCTTTTGAGTTTGATCGTATTATTGAATTATCCGAGTCATAAAAACTAATTAAGGATAACCAAATTAATAGGAATTAGAATATAGAATTATTTAACGACCAATTAAAACCATTTTTCCATATCCTTTTTTAAAATACTGATCGGCCTGAGTTTCTTTTTTTTCAATACTTTCACCTTGTATTCCGGTAAATACTTTATAAAAATATATACCGTTTGCCAGGCGGTCTCCAAATTCATCTTTCCCATCCCATGCATATTGGGTAATATTTCGTCCTATATGAATAGAACCTAATTCATCTTGTGTAATTTCACGAACTACTTTACCGCTGATGGTTAAAATTCGAATTTTAAAATAATCAGGAATTACACTTCCGGTAAGTGTAAATACAAAGCGCGTTGAGGTGCTAAATGGATTGGGATAGTTCATCACTTCGGTAATGGTGGATTGGTTGATAACCTCAAAACTTATACGGTACACATTGCTTCCCGATTTGTTATTACTGGCATCTTTTGATTCAACCATAAGTTCGTATTTGCCATCTAATTTAAAAATTGGGTTCATTATTATTCCGGCTGTATTATCAGGAAGTTCGGCCGGTATAAATTTAATTTGATAGGGATTATCCCCGCTAAACCAAACTCTTTGTAAATCACTATTTGATGGTGTTTTCAAATAAACGGCAAAGACACTAGTGTCATGCAAAGCAAGAAATTTATTTTCATCATTGAGTTTCATTTCTATTTGTGGTTTTGCCGAAACAATATCACCATCTATGATGTGTACTCCATCAAAGGTAACATCGAGTAACGGGTTAATTTTATCGCTGGATACGTTGTAACGCACTTGTGCAAAATTATTGAAATGATATTGTTCAATCTGATCAAACGAATTGGTGTTAGGCTTTTTAGGATTTACCTCCATCCATAATGTATTAGCACCATAAAAACCCAAAGTAGGTACTTGCAGCGCACTCAAAAGTGTATCACCTGCCCGCAAGGAGTCTTGACGTGCGTAAGGTAAGGCGTGCACCATTCTATTGCGGTCTTCAAACCAATACTTAATGAGTAAGCTGTCCATGCTTACCCGACTTACATTTTCAACAGCTATTTTAAAGTTAATTTTTTCTCCTTCGTTTACAGTAGCATTATAGAAGCTAAAATATTTATTAGGGTTTACAGCTGCCTCGGGTATTTCTTTGTAAAGTATATGCCATCTGCGCATTTGAGGTGGCGTTTGCAAGCTGTCATCGCTCATTTCTGTTACTAATTGTAAGTAGGGATATGTTTGTGCATTAGCAATTCCACTTAAAGAAATATCTTTTTGAGTATAGCTAAGATTTTGGATAAGTGTATCTTTTGTTCCATTGTATTTTATTCCGATAAGACTCAAATTAATACTATCATGAGTTGATAACTCCAAAGGTAATTGCCTCCAATGTAACGAATCCCAGCTAAGAGCAGGGCCAATTAAATCACTGTTTATTGTGCCGTTCTTCCAATTGCTGGTTAATGTAGTGCTTAAATTTATTTGACTAAAGCTGTTAGGTAAACTTAAAACCTCTTGTGCCGTATTGGGGTACCCTTTTTTAGCAAAGAAAATATAGGCTCTGTCGTTTGCAAGGTATCTTATACTGTCGGCTCCTAAAGCCTCCATGGCAGAATAGAACCCGGTGTCGGCAAGACTTTGCGAATTTCCTCGTATCCAGGTATAAACTAACACATAATTTCCAACTGGTATTTTATTGTTAAGCATATTTTTTAAACCTGCCATTTGAGAGGCGTTACCTGTTTGAAAAATAAAATATTTCTCTAATTGGTTTCGGCATCCGGCACCGTTATTCAGGTTGCCGAAGTTGTGGGTAGGGTTATAAACCACCGGAGGGCTTTGCGTGTTGTCCACCCAATATTTTCCCCATGACTCAAGCGTTAGCGAGTCAATAACGGCAACATGGATATTAGCAGTATATTGACAGCCGGCATACTCCTGAACCTCTGAGTCTAGTTTATACTCAGAGGCGTATAAGTCGGCATCAGTAGGTCTTTGTCCGGGGGGGGCACTAAAGGTTCGGCATGTGAGTTGCCGGGCATGTGGAGCAAAGTCAAATTTTCGCTGCGGACGATTGTAATTGAGATATTTGAAATTATCGTTTTTAAACTGAAAGAAATGAGCTTGCCCCCAGCCTGACTTATTTGGGATGTATTGAAATGAGCTTTCGCGCCATTTATAATTACTGCCACTGGCAGAATCACGACTAACACGCCAAAAATAAACAGTGCTGTCTGTTAATGAAAAAGGGATTTCCCAATTTACCACCCCGCCTGATTGTGTAACCAAGCCTTGTACAGGATGTGTAAATAGATCAGTGGTGTCTATCTGAAAACGATATGTTTTTACAGATGCAAAAGGGTCGTTGGTACTCGCTTTTAGCGTAACTTTGTTTTTGGGCACTACGGCAAAATCATAAGGGTAAATCGGATTGATATCATCGCTTCTCACGAATAGACTGTATGTAATATGATTGTTACTCTCTGATGTTTCAAAAATCTTGTTGGTAGCATCCACATAAATATCTAAAGTATTTATACCGGATCCGTTTATAAAATTTGTGTTTAGCTTAAATGTAATGGTATCTTTGTACAAAGGTGCTGTAATTAGTTTACTAAAAACTCCACCATTTGTTCCATCAGGTAGCGTTCGTTTTACTTCAAGCACTATTGAGTCGTGAATAGCTCGCCCTAAATTACTCACAATTACTTGTAAATTAAAAGAATCTAAGTCAGTAGTAACTGCTGCCGGTTTTGTATAAATATCATTTACGCTAATTGCATAATCGGGAAACGGGTGGGTGTTGATATTTATTGAAGGGTCTCCATGTAAAGTCATTTCGAGGCAAGCATCTTTTAATAAGTCGTAAGAATTCACTTGAACAGTCTTTATGGCTTCTTTCATAGCAGTTCCTATGCCTTGTCCGTAGTGGGTTTGCGTAAGATTAATTAAAAAATTACGGGTGTAATCATACAAAGGTAAGGGCACATTGCTTCCAACGGTAGCTAGAAAACCAATAGTACCAACATTGGGTGATAAAGTATAATTCTCACTGGCAGTTATGTACTGTCCCGGTGGCAGATGTATATTTCCAACAAAACATGAATTGGCAATCAATAAGGGATATTTTCCGTTCCAATTATAAGTGGAGGGGTCATCAATATTTTGGTCAAAGCCACTTCCTGCAGCATGACCAAAAAAAGTCATCATAGAAACACCTGTTTCAATTAGATTCTTGATACTGTCTGAAGCTGTAATTTGTATAGGAGCTGTACTGGTTTTGCTAAATGTAGTAACGTGCCCGCCATACAGTGTGTCTTCAACAATATGTTCGTATTGTTGCAAATAATATTTTAAAACAGATTGTGAGGGGAGATCAAAACCTCCAGCAAAATGTAAAATATTTTTCATCCACAAGCCTTCACTTTGCGCTTCAAGTTGCATTACTTTGTTTTTATAAGCAACAACTTCAGAGTTATTATTGGCGGCTATACGCCCTAGTGGAACACCGGGCTCGTACCCAACAGTTCCATTTATTTTGGCAGTAAGCAAAGCATCGCTAGGAGGATATCCAAAAGTAGGCACCAAGCATAAGGCATAATAAGCTGCGTTTTTTCGACCCTGATCCCAGCTTATTCCCTTCCCAATAAGGAACAAGTTTTGAGGCATAATAGTAAAATTTTGAACGGCATAATCCATAAATCTTCTAATACATAATGGATTTTTCCTGATTCCATAAGCAAATTGATCATACAATTCTTCTACATCAACGAGTAAACTGCTTTTTCCGGTACTGTTTCTGTAGGCGGCATAGCTTTGCGCCTCTGTCCATAGTTTTGGGTGACTGATTATAACGAAATCACTCATATTACCTATTAAACCATAATCGGTAAACTTGGCCGATGGCGTAATAGGTTTTAAATTAGTTATTGTAATAATGTCATTAGTTCCAATTATTAAACATGTTTTTACAGTGCCCAAATTAGGGGTTAACACACTATAAACACCATTGCTGTGTGCCACTACTATTCTTCGCTTATTAGTTAAATCATAAAAATGCGGAGTGCCGTTCAACGAAAGATTGGTCATAATAAGCTTTGATTTAAGCTGGGTAAGATTTACGGGGAGTTTAAATTGATATTTTGTAAATCCTTCGAAGTCAAAAGTATGAGCAAATTCAATTTGAGTATAGGCTAATGCTGTGTATTGCTGGTGCGGTGTTGCGGTACTAAGAGTAGCGTATTTTATTTGTGTGTTAGGGGTTGACAAATTAGCAACCGGGGTTGTAAAATTAAGATCGTGAACCGAGTAGCCATCAAAAACAAAATCGGTAAGAGTAATGTTTGAACTACCTAGTAACTCAATCTTTATGCGATTATCATTGGCATAATTTGCAGCGTTGGAAGCGCCTATTATTTTAGTTTTTATTTGAGCCGGAGGGCCTGCGGTATATACATTTTTTGTTGGTAAGCTCTCGGTTCGGCTACCGCCAACCTGCCATCTGGCGCTAAACCACCCTTCGGCCTCGGTATATTCCGGATCGGTAGTAGCAATACCGTTAGTTTCTCCGGCATAATACGTATCGCTGTAAAACTTTAAAGATTGTGCTAAACAGTATGGCTCAGGGGGGTAAAGGTTAAAATTTACGGTATCTGTTTCAATGCTCATACGCTCGTTAAGAGTGCTGTTGTTCCACGTTAAAAAGTACCAAGCCGTATCGTTAAATAAGCTGTAATAGGGATTTCCTATGTGTTGTGGCATATCGTAAGCCAAAGAATCAAACCAGCCATCATTTCTTTGGGCATAAAACTCTATAAAATCATTGGTGTTAAATGTTCCATCAGCTTCACCCTCGATATATAAAGGAATTTCTTTACCCCGGCCAAAAATTTGTATGTTTTTGGGGTTTAATGTGGATAGTTGAACACCGGCAGCTTGTAAAGTGCTGTATTCTATGCGGTACATCCCATCTGATAGCACCGGAAACTTATAATACTGTTGACTATAGTTTATCCATTCGTTCCCAAGAGTTTGTGCCAAGCCATTAACCGAAAGCAAAAGGGAAAGCACAAAAATTGAAACACAAGTTTTAAGAAAGAGTCGAAACATCATTACACAAAAATAATTTATAATTCAAGATTAGTTTAAAAATTGTTTAAATTCCAATTCGTATTTTTTTTATAAGGCCCCTTAGGTTTATTATGCTTAAAATTAGGTTTAAACAAATAAGAATTCCAACATAAAGGGATGTATTTTGAATTTAAGGCCTGCTTTGATCTGATTTACGAACGTATCTTTTTTTTAGGGGAAGAAAATTATTTTGAAAAAGTATAAAATAAACCTTGCTTAAAACAGAAATAAATAGGTAAATTTAGGGCTAAATAATTTAGAAAAATAACGATGCTTTTTAGATAAACTGATGTTTGGTACGACCTTCTCGAACCATCCGTACAGACTTTGAACAAACAACCTCATGACATTAAAACTACACACCGGTAACATCATAGACATTTTTTCGGCAAATACCGAAACAGCACTTGCTTTGCCTTATGTGGATAATGGAATCTCGGCAGGTTTCCCATCGCCAGCGTTAGACTTTGTAGATTTAACTATTGATTTAAACCGTCATTTAATTAAAAACCCATCGGCAACTTTTTACGGACGAGTAAAGGGAGATTCGCTGAAAAATGCAGGTATTTGCAATGGCGACTTATTGATAATTGACCGAAGTTTAGAACCAACCAATGGAAAAATAGCTGTTTGTTATATTGACGGAGAGTTTACGGCAAAGCGTGTTCAGATTTCTAAAAATGAAATATTTCTTATTCCCGAAAACGAAAAGTATCAACCGATACGAGTTACCAAAGAAAATGACTTTTTAATTTGGGGAGTTGTTACTCACGTTATTAAAGATGTGTAAATGTTTGCACTTATTGACTGTAATAACTTTTACGCTTCGTGCGAACGGGTTTTTCGTCCGGACTTAAACGGAAGGCCTATTGTTGTACTTTCTAATAATGACGGCTGCGTAATAGCAAGAAGCAATGAAGCAAAAGCTGTTGGTATTCCCATGGGAGCACCTGCATTTGAATACGAAAAACTTTTTCAGGAGCACGATGTGCAGGTCTTTTCTGCCAACTTTGCTTTGTATGGCGATATGAGTAATCGGGTAATCACAATCCTCTCCGATTATTCGCCAGAGATGGAAATATATAGCATTGACGAATGTTTTTTAAAACTTAAAGGCTTTGATCTTTTTAATTTACAAACCTATGGTGAAGGAATGCGTTACAAAGTATCGAAGTGGACAGGAATACCCATTAGTATAGGAATTTCACCCACAAAAGTACTGGCAAAAGTAGCCAATCGTATTGCCAAAAAATATCCCAACGAAACCCAGGGTGTTTACATTATTGATAGTGAAGAAAAGCGAGTAAAAGCCCTAAAATGGCTGAAAGTAGAAGATGTTTGGGGAATTGGCCGACAGCACAGTAAAAGACTAAGTGCAATTGGAGTAAAAACAGCTTTTGATTTTACACAACTTAATGATGAGTTTGTAAAAAAACAAATGGCAATTGTTGGGCTACGCTTAAAACACGATTTGCAAGGCATTCCAACACTTGATTTGGAAGAAACACAAATTAAAAAAAGCATTGCCACAACACGGAGTTTCGAAACCAATTACACAACATACGAACAATTAGCAGAGCGAATAAATACATTTGCTTCGTCATGTGCCGAGAAGTTACGCAAACAAAATTCTTGCTGTAATTCATTAATGGTTTTTATACATACCAACGGACATAGAAAAGATTTACCACAGTATAGCCGAAACATAGTTGTAAAATTACCTTTCCCTACAAGCTCAAGCATTGAGCTTGTAAAATTTGCAACACAAGCATTACAAAAGATTTTTAAACAAGGTTACGCCTACAAAAAAGCTGGTGTAATTGTTCAAGATTTTTCACAAGCCGACAATTTGCAACAAACACTTTTTGAAAGCCGTGATAAACGTCATATTCCGTTAATGCAGACAATAGATAAATTGAATTTACTGTTTGGACAACAGAAAATCCGCCTTGCTTCGCAAGACACAAAAAGAGTATGGAAAATGAAACAACAAAAATTGTCGCCACATTACACCACCAACTTAAACGACATCATAACAATAAACTTGTAAAATGTGTTTTCATAGTAAACAATCAAAATCAGCACAAGAATTGCAAAACCGATTTAGAGCAAAGTTTGAAAATGAAGCCTTATTTACACCAACCGTTTATAACGGGTTTCAATTTCCTAAAACCCCTGTAATTACGAATAAAAAAACAAATACAATCCAACTCTTTAATTGGGGACTTATCCCGTTTTGGGCAAAAGACGATAGCATAAAGAAAAACACCCTGAACGCAAGAATAGAAACCATTCACGAAAAACCGTCATTTAGAAACTCTGTAAATAATCGTTGTTTGATTCTTGCAGACGGTTTTTATGAGTGGCATTGGTTGGACGAAAAAGGCAAGCAAAAACAAAAATACGAGATGACATTGCCCAATAACGAACTATTTGCATTTGCAGGACTTTTTAGCGAGTGGACAGACCAATCAACAGGTGAAATATTAAGCACATATACCATTTTGACAACAGAAGCCAACGAGCTCATGAGCAAAATACACAATACAAAAAAACGTATGCCAGTAATTATTTCGGAAAACAACGAGCGGAATTGGCTAAATGGAGAAGAACTAATCATGCAAAATGATAGACTAACAGCAACAGAAATATGATAAGACTACGAATAATATAATATGGAATAGAAAATAAGCCAAACATGAAAAAACCTAATTTGGATAGCTCTCTGGAGGCTTCTGCTTTTCTTCACACTCCGAAAGTTATACTTCAATAATTATACAACAGTTTTAAATGGAGAGAGAATTTCTGATTGCGTGTATTACATTCTAAAAAAATCTGTTATGTTTTGATAACAAATTAGGTATATTACCTTTACTCCATTAGCTTTGTATAATACTTTATTTTAATAGAAAATACTATGAAAAAAATTCTCGTTTTATTATTTATGCTGATTAGCACCAACATAATAGCACAAGATAAAAAGCCTCCTGCAACCATTAGTATTAAAGGTTCTGCTACTCTAAAAGTACAGCCCGATGAAGGAACAGTGAGCATAACAGCTACCTATATTGGACTAGATGTAAACCAAACTATGTTGGGTTTGGATAGAAAGGCGAAAGAGCTAATAAAACAGTTTGTAGCAGCCGGAATTAGTGAGAAGAGCATTAAAACAACAGACTTTCAAGTTAATAAAAATATGGTTTACCGCAGAGGTTTAACTAAAGATAGTGGGTTTGTAGCAACACAGAATATGCAAGCGCGCTTTTTGTATAGCAAAGAGAAGATAACACAAATTTTAAATAAATTTTCAGAAAGCCCTCAAGATTTTAATTTAAGCTTTAGTTTCCAACTTTCGGATAGTTTAAAAAATATAACAAATGAAAAACTGATACGTTTGGCGGTTGCCGATGCAAAACGAAAAGCAGGGGTAATAGCTTCAGAGGCATCTTTAAAATTAAAAAATATTCGCCATATTGAGTATGGTGCCACAAACTTTGAAGCTCCTGTTTACCCTGCACTAAAATCTCGCGCACTGCTCATGGAAGAGGATTCTGGTTCTATGCAGGGGTTTTCTCCCAATGATATGGTAGTTTCTGATGAGGTTAGCATCCTTTGGGAATTGGAGTAGATTGCATTTTTGTTCACCCTAAAAATTAAACTAAGTTTGTAACCCATTATGATAATTTATGACAAAATATATTGATATACTTCAGCAAAAAACAAAACAAGCCCTGTTAGGAGGAGGTGAAGCACGAATAAACTCTCAACATAAAAAGGGAAAACTAACTGCTCGCGAACGATTGCATTTTTTACTGGATGAGGGCTCCTTTCAAGAAATTGGTATGATGGTAACACATCGATCTACTGAATTTGGGTTGGAACGTGAAAAGTACTTAGGCGATGGCGTAATAACAGGTTTTGGCACTATTAATGGCCGCTTAGTATATGTTTTTTCGCAAGATTTCACTGTTTTTGGGGGCTCATTAAGCGAAACCCATGCCGAAAAAATTTGCCGTATTATGGATTTAGCAATGCAGAATGGAGCCCCTGTAATAGGGCTGAACGATAGTGGGGGAGCGCGAATTCAGGAAGGGGTGGTATCTTTAGGAGGCTATGCTGATATTTTTTACAGAAACACACGAGCTTCTGGGGTTGTTCCGCAAATTTCAGCAATTATGGGGCCTTGTGCAGGAGGTGCCGTGTATTCACCTGCTATTACCGATTTTATTATGATGGTAGAGCAAACTTCATATATGTTTGTAACCGGCCCCAACGTAGTAAAAACGGTAACACACGAAGAAGTAAGCAGCGAAGAACTTGGAGGAGCTTCAACACACAGTACCAAATCAGGAGTAACCCATTTTTCATGTGCAAATGAGTTGGAATGTATTAAGAATATTAAAGATTTACTCAGTTATTTACCTCAAAATTGCGAAGAAACAGCTCCACATAGCACTTATGAACCGGGTAATGAGAAGCGCCCGAAATTAAATAATATGATTCCCGAAAATGCCAATAAACCTTATGATATGCGTGAGATTATTGAAGAAGTTATTGATATGGGAACATTTTTAGAAGTGCATAAAAATTATGCTGAGAATATTGTGGTTGGCTTTGCCCGACTAGGAGGAAAAAGCATTGGAATAGTTGCCAATCAACCTGCCTTTTTAGCTGGGGTTTTAGATATAAAATCATCAAACAAAGCAGCACGTTTCGTGCGTTTCTGCGATTCATTTAATATTCCACTGCTTGTGTTCGAAGACGTTCCTGGATTTTTACCCGGCACAGATCAAGAATGGAATGGTATTATTAATAACGGTGCAAAATTACTATATGCTTTTTGTGAAGCTACTGTGCCTCGCATCACTGTGATTACCAGAAAGGCTTATGGAGGTGCTTATGATGTTATGAACAGCAAACATATTGGGGCTGATATGAACTATGCATGGCCTACAGCCGAAATAGCAGTGATGGGGGCAAAAGGGGCAGCCGAAATAATTTTTAAATCAGAAATAGCAGCAGCCGCAGATCCTGTATCCAAGTTAAAAGAGAAAGAAACAGAGTATATAGAACATTTCGCCAATCCATATCGGGCAGCCGAAAGGGGTTATGTGGATGAGGTTATTATTCCTGAAGATACACGAGAGAAACTAATTATTGCTTTTAAAATGCTAGAGAATAAGGTGGATAATATGCCACGAAAAAAGCATGGAAATATTCCACTATAACGCTTGTTTTATTTCTTGAAAAGAAATGTAATATATACCGTAATTGGCCTTGTTGCATTTGGGTTAGCTTTCATCACTTCTAATGCCAAAGCACAAGACAACAACTTTAGTTTTGATTATTATGGCCTTCGTGATGGCTTGTCACAAAGTTTTGTAAACTGCATTGTTCAGGATAAACAAGGTTTTATATGGTTTGGTACTCAAGATGGTTTAAATAAGTTTGACGGGTATCACTTTAAAAGTTATAAAACAAATCCTAAAGACAGTAATACGGTTTCAAATAATTATATTAATGATTTAGCCGTTGATGAAGATGGAAATTTATGGATTGCAACAGAAAACGGATTAAACAAATTTAATCCCGAAACAGAACGGTTTACACATTTTATTCATAGTCATTCAGGTAGCGAACTAAAGCAACGTTTTACCCTTGTTTATGTATATCAAAACGTCTTATACACGGCTTCGGGTGGTACCGGCCTTTTTCAAATAAAACTTAATGATAAAGCTCCTAAATTAATTGAACTGGAGTTTAACAGTCTTTTTACACAAAGCATTATACAATGTTTATATGCCGACAAAAGTGGTGTACTTTGGATAGGAACTAATAACAAGGGACTTTTGAAATACACCATTTCCGAAAAAAAACTACAGCACTTGTTTAAGGAGCAAAAAGATAATTTCTACAATAATTCAATTTTCTCAATCCAAGAAATTAATGATTCTATATTATGGTTGGGCACAGATAATGGTTTAAACATATTTCATAGAAACTCTGGAAAACTTTCAAACATCAAGTACGATCCGGGAAAACGAAATGGAATAACGAATAATTTTATTAAAGAAATATTTAAAGATAAATCGGGAGCATTTTGGTTAGCCACTTATGGAGGGCTTCTTAAATACAACACAAAAACCGGAAATTTTGCTAAATTTCAGTTTTCACCAGATAATCGAAAGGGGATTAGTGGAAATAAAGTAAACTGTATATATGAAGATATGACCGGAACGATGTGGGTAGGAACAGAAGCCGGAATAAATAAGTTTGACCGTTTACAAAATAAATTTAAACTTCTAACACCCCGCACTAATTTTGGGTTAAAGAGTCATACCAACAACGTGTGGAGTATTTATGACGATGTTGCGAACAACACCCTCTATATTGGTACCGATGCCGGGTTAACTGTTCTAAATAGAGAAAACGGAACTAATTTTACGATAAAAATACCAAATAAAGAGCCCCAAGTAAGCCTTTCTGTAACATGTATTCAAAAACTAACATCACAAATTTTACTTATTGGAACCGAAAAAGGATTGTTTGAATATAATATACGAGAGCACCATATTATACCCTATAAAATAAAAGAAACATGGCATAATCAACTGCGTGAAAAATTTATTTTATCCTTAAAAATAGCATCAGATAGTACCTTGTGGATTGGAACTAAAGAAGGCCTTTTTAGTATCGTATTATCCGATGGAAGTGCCGATTTTTATACGAATAACAATGCAATAAATTCACTTTCAAATAATGATGTGCGAGCTATACAGGAAGATATGGACGGAAACATGTGGCTGGGAACTTTTGGAGGAGGAATAAATAAAATTGATTTTTATAAAGAAACGAAAGGCATTACAAACAAGGCTTATTTTGTAAAGTTTCTTTCCGATTTGAATAGCGATATTTCTCTGAGTTCTAATAATATTTTAAGTATAGCCCAAACCAAAAAGGGTTATTTGTGGGTAGGCACATACGGAAGCGGATTAAATGAATTAAATACTTTGAATGGAAAGGTAAACCGTTTGAATACATTTAAAGGATTAAGCGAAAGTACCATTTACAGCATATTGCCCGAAAGTTCGGATGTGCTTTGGTGCAGTACCAATAATGGATTAATAAAGATTAAACTGAGCGATAGCACAGTTACTTCATATTATGAAAACGATGGACTGCAAAGTAATGAGTTTAACAGTGGAGCTTCTTTTAAATCATCAGAAGGAGAAATGTTTTTTGGCGGTGTTGACGGCATGAATGCATTTTTTTCAAACCAAATCATAAATGACACCATTGCCCCTAATGTTGTTATTACAGCACTTAAAATATTTAACAAACCTATAAATGTACTCCAGAGTAAACTGCTTCGAAAAAGTATTTCTTTTACCAAAGAAATAGTACTCTCTTACAAACAAAATTTTTTTTCATTTGAATTTGCCGCATTACATTTTTCTGCCCCCGAAAACAACGAGTTTAAATATATGATGGAGGGCATAGATGAAGAGTGGAATTATGTAGGCACGCAAAATCAGGCATATTACACCAATTTAGAACCAGGCGAATATACTTTTAAAGTGTTAGGCTCAAACTCTGATGGAGTATGGAGTAAACAACCTGCCATGATTAAGATTATCATTACTCCTCCTTTCTGGAAAACCTGGTGGTTTAGAGGACTATTTCTTTTAGCCTTGGTGAGTGTGATTTTTTATTATTATAAACAAAGAGAATACCGCATTGTCAAACAGCGAAATTTTCTTGAGAATCAAATAAAAGAACGAACAACCACCGTACTCAAGCAAAAGGGAGAAATAGAGTCTCAAAAGGCCATTATAGAGGAACAGAAAAAAAGAACAGAAAGCTTAGTATTAAGTATTTTGCCAAAGGAAACGGCTGAAGAGCTTATGAACAAGGGCTTTTCTAAACCCCGTAACTACAGTTTGTGTACGGTGGTTTTTACCGATTTTGAAGGGTTTACCAAAATTGCCGAAAAGCTAAGACCACAGCAATTAGTAGATGAACTCAATAAGTACTTTACCAAATTTGATGAGATTTCCGGAAAATATAATATGGAGCGTATTAAAACCATTGGTGATTCATATATGTGTGCCGGAGGAATTCCAATTCGAAACAAGAGTAATCCTATCGAAGCTGTATTAACGGCTCTTGAAATTCAACATTTTATGAAGAATGCAAGTATTGATATAGATGGAAAAACATATACTTGGAAATTACGTATAGGCATTAATACAGGTGAAATTATTGCCGGGGTTATTGGCAAAACAAAATTTGCTTTTGATATTTGGGGCGATACCGTAAATACCGCAAGCCGAACAGAAAGCAGTGGAGAGGCCGGAAGAGTGAATATTACCAAAGCTACTTACGATCACGTTAAGGATTTTTTTGATTGCACTTATCGTGGAAAAATTGCAGCTAAAAACAAAGGCGAAATTGAAATGTACTTTGTAGATCGGATTAAACCTAAACTCTCAAAAGATAACGAAGGAATTGTGCCGAATGAAATTTTTGATGAACTTTTTAATAAGCTTTTACTGGATAAATTCAGCTATAAAAAATCAGAAATGAGGGTACTGAAATTACTTTCTGAACGATTGCCGGAAAACCTTTATTATCACGGAATACATCATACTATTGATGTAACAAATGCAGCAGAAGAAATAGCCCGGTTAGAAGGCGTAGAAGGCGAAGACTTATTTTTACTGAAAACTGCAGCTTTATTTCATGATTCAGGGTTTACCAAAGAGTACACAAAAAACGAATGCATTGGCGTAGCGTATGCGCACGAAATATTGCCTAAATACGGATACTCAGAGCACCAAATTGGGGTTATTAGTAAAATTATTATGGCCACTGAAATGCCTCAAAGACCAAAAACCCATTTAGAGATGATAATGTGTGATGCAGACTTAGACTATTTAGGACGTGAAGATTTTTATGAAATTTCAGACTCCTTAAAAAAAGAACTCATGGCTTTTGGAAAAATAAAAACCAATAAAGAATGGGATGAAATACAAGTTCCTTTCCTTGAGAATCATCAATATTTTACCGAAACCAATAAACGCAGAAGGCAGCCTTTTAAGGAGAAACGCATCGAGGAACTGAAAAACAAACTAGCCGACTCGGCTAACTATCAATAAAGTTTTATATTTGACTGTTAATTTTCATGGTATGAATAAAACAACCAATTTGTCTGATTTTAGAAAAACACCTGTTATTGATCAAGTGGGTGTTGAAGAACGATGTGCGCGGTTTACTACCCGAAGTATTAAAAAAGAGACCAAAATTCAGGGTCTGAAAATGGTACTCAGTATGATTGATTTAACAACTCTTGAAGGCAAAGATACCGAAGGAAAAGTAAAGCAAATGTGCTATAAAGCAGCACATCTCCATGATGTTTTACCCGGTATCCCAACTACAGCTGCTGTTTGCGTATATCCCAGTATGGTAAAAACGGCTAAAGAAGCCTTAAGAAATACTTCAGTTAAAGTAGCCTCTGTTGCTACTGCGTTTCCTAGTGGGCAATCAACATTGGATGTTAAACTTGCTGATACTCGCTTTGCTGTTGAAAACGGAGCCGATGAAGTTGATATGGTTATCAGTCGGGGCGAGTTTTTAAAAGGAAATTTTACTTATGTTTTTGATGAGATTGCTGCTATTAAGGAAGCTTGTGGAAAAGCACGGTTAAAAGTAATTTTTGAAACAGGCGAACTATCTACCTTAGATAATGTACGCAAAGCCAGTGATATTGCAATTTATGCCGGTGCCGATTTTATTAAAACATCAACCGGAAAAATTAGCCCGGCTGCTACTATGCCGGTAACTCTTGTTATGTTAGACGCCATAAAAGATTACTACTACAAAACAGGTTTAATGATTGGTATGAAACCTGCCGGAGGTATATCTAACGCAAAGACAGCATTACATTATTTGGTAATGGTTAAAGAAACCTTGGGTATGGCATGGTTGAGTAACGAATGGTTTCGATTTGGTGCCAGCAGTTTGGCAAATGATGTGCTTATGCAGCTTATGAAAGAGGCTACAGGAGTTTACCAATCGGGTGATTATTTTTCAAAAGATTAACCGCTTATGCTTCTCAATTTAAGCATTCACACATAAAAAAATAAGATTAAAAATATTCATTTTACACATACCGAAATGGCAAAAAAAAATATGCTCTCGCTTGATTTTAAAAGTGGATGGAATTATGCTCCGGCTACAGAAGATACCAAGCATATTCAACTGAAAGAACAATACGATTTATTTATTGATGGGAGATTTGAAAAGCCCGAAAAAGGAAAATATTTTAGCACCATTAACCCCTCAAATGAAGAGCATTTAGCTAAAGTTGCTTTGGCTGATACAGCAGATGTTAATAAAGCTGTTAAGGCTGCTCGAGCGGCCTATACCAATGTATGGAGTAAAATGCCTGCTGCTGAAAGAGGTAAATATTTGTTTCGTATTGCTCGTTTAATGCAAGAGCGCGCACGCGAACTTGCAGTTATTGAAACAATGGATGGGGGTAAACCTATTCGTGAAAGCCGAGATATAGATATTCCATTAGCGGCTAATCATTTTTTTTACTATGCAGGCTGGGCTGATAAGCTCCAGTATGCTTTTCCAAACCGAAAGCCACAACCAATTGGGGTAGCAGGACAAATCATTCCATGGAATTTTCCATTGTTAATGGCTGCCTGGAAAATTGCTCCAGCTTTGGCTACAGGAAATACAGTAGTGTTAAAACCAGCTGAAACCACTCCATTAACTGCATTAAAGCTAGCCGAAATAATTCAAGAAAGCGAATTGCCTCATGGCGTAGTTAACATTATTACCGGTGCTGGAGCTACCGGTGCTGCCTTGGTAAATCATCCCGATATCAATAAAATTGCCTTTACCGGGTCAACTGATGTGGGTAAGCTAATTCAAAAATCAATAGCCGGTACGCCTAAAAAGCTAACACTTGAACTAGGTGGAAAAGCCGCTAATATTATTTTTGAAGATGCCCCTATTGACCAAGCTGTTGAAGGGATTATTAATGGTATTTTCTTTAATCAAGGACATGTATGCTGTGCCGGAAGCCGTTTATTTATACAAGAGGGTGTGGCCGATATTGTTATCAGAAAATTAAAAGACCGGATGGAAACACTTATTGTAGGTAATCCATTAGATAAGAATACCGATATAGGCGCCATTAACAGCAAAAACCAATTAGAAACTATTAATAAGTATTTGAAGATAGGCAAAGACGAAGGTGCTGAACTTTTTCAAAGCTCTTGCGATATTCCTAAAAAAGGATTTTTTTGCCGCCCTACACTTTTCTTAAATGCATCACAAAGTCATCGTATTGTACAAGAAGAAATTTTTGGCCCTGTACTCGCGGTGCAAACATTTAGAACAGTAGAGGAAGTTATTGAAAAAGCAAATAATACGCCTTATGGCTTAAGCGCTGGCGTATGGACAGATAAAGGCTCTAAAATATTTAACCTAACCACAAAAATGCGAGCTGGGGTAGTTTGGGCAAATACTTTTAATAAGTTTGATCCTGCTTCTCCGTTTGGAGGTTACAAAGAAAGTGGCTTTGGTCGCGAAGGCGGCTTGCATGGACTAAGTGCTTATTTGAATATGGAATAAATAAAATGCTTTATTTTTATAATAATTACTTCTGTAAAGTTTAATCTTCATAAATAACAAACAAGTCATGGATAGATTAGAAATATTGAAAACGTATAAAATATATATTGGCGGAGCATTTCCGCGTACCGAGAGTGGCAGATACTATCCTTTATTGAACCAATCAGGTAAGCTTATAGCTAATGTATGCCTGTCGTCCAGAAAGGACTTTAGAAATGCCGTAGTAGCTGCACGTGGTGCTTTTTCGTCATGGAGTGGCCGAGCCGCATTTAATCGTTCGCAAATATTATATCGTATTGCTGAAATGCTTGAAACCCGCAAACTTCAATTTATACAGGAACTCGTAATGCAGGGAAACAAGCCGAGAGCAGCCGAAAGTGAAGTAAATACGGCTATTGATATATGGGTATATTATGCAGGATGGTGTGACAAATACCAACAAATATTTGGAACAATTAACCCAGTATCCAGTTCTCATTTTAATTTTTCAGTTCCTGAACCTACCGGTGTAGTGGGTATTCTTGCTCCTGTTAAAAGCAGCCTTACTGGAATAGTAAGTGCAATAGCTCCGGTTATTGCCGGAGGGAATACTTGTGTTGTATTGGCTTCTGAGGTTAAGCCCTTATGTGCTGTAACACTAGCAGAAGTTATTCATGCTTCTGATGTACCCGGAGGGGTGGTTAATATTTTAACGGGGAAATTAAGTGAGTTGCAGAGTCATTTTGCCAGCCACATGGATGTGAATGCTCTTGTTTATTATGGGAATGATGAGCTTGTTATGAAATCAATACAAGAGCTTGGAGTACAAAATGTAAAAAGGGTATTGTTGCACAATCCACATAATTTTGATGAACCTAATCCATATTTTATTTTAGAAGCACAAGAAATTAAAACTACTTGGCATCCTATTGAGAATATAGGTACATCAGGAGGGAAGTACTAAAAAATTAGGGGCAATGTGAAGATTGATTATTTTTATGGAATAATCTTATTGGTATCTTCTATAAATGAAAGAATTTCATCTCTTCCTATTTTTTTCTCAGATGAGGTAATAAATATAGGAGGCAACTCTTCCCAAAGTTCTAAAAGTTGTTTTTTATAGGCAGCTAAAAAACTTTTTAATTGTGTTTTTTTCAACTTATCGGTTTTGGTAAAAACAAGACAAAATGCAAGTTGATTTTGAACCATCCAAATCATAAATTCCAAGTCAATTTTTTGAGGTTCGTGTCTGCTGTCAACCAGTAAAAAAACACATAATAAATTCTTTCTTCTTACTAAATAATCAATAGTAAATTTACTCCATTGATGTGCGCTGCTTTTAGATGTTTTTGCATATCCATAACCCGGTAAGTCAACCAAATACCAAGGCTTATTTTTTTCATTAATAATAAAATGATTAATTAATTGTGTTTTCCCGGGTTTTGCCGAAGTTTTAGCCAAACCTTGCTTATTTACAAGCATATTTATTAAAGATGACTTACCTACGTTGCTTCGCCCAATAAAAGCATACTCCGGATATTGAGCTTCCGGACACTTCAGGTAAGAAGTATTACTAACCAAAAAACGGGCATCATGAATATGAAGGGGCATTATGTATTTTTCTTATAAGAATTTATGTGACGCTCCATTTTTGCCGGATAGGTATCTTTTACGGTAATTAAAATACCTGTTTCTTCAACTTCTCCGAAGTTTTTATTTAATGAAGTCCCAAAAGTTTTCATTGTTGGCGAAAGATTCATATAAATATTTACCAAAGGAGGAATATTTTCGCCTAATGCACGGACGTTAGTATTAAGAACTTTAAAAGCTTCTTTATAATCTAAACCTTTAAAAAGCGAATCTAATTGCTCTTTTGGAGTGTTTATATATAAAGGGTGAAACGGAACCATTAATTTTTCCGGATCTGGAAAAAATGTATTCAGGAAGTACAAAATCATATCACGTGCTTCTTTATTAAAATTAAGATACATGGTAACTTTTCCAAAAAAATAGGCCACATCAGGATTATCAACTACTAAACTACCTAAACCATCCCATATATTGTCTAAGGCAAATAAACCTTTACGTGAGTCAACACCTGGTTGATATTTAGGCTGTACAAAAGAACGACCAAGCTCAATGGTTTTAGGCATATAATCGGAAATAAACTTAGGACTAAAATCAAATAAACCAGAAGTAGCCAGTTTAACTTCTTGTTTGTTGTAATCAATAACATCAGCACACCGAATAAAACGATAACCCCCAACAAATTCTTCTTCTTCAGGATTCCACACTAGGAGCTGCTTATAACATACTGGGTCTGTATCAAAATGATCAATATCGCAGTCCTTACCTGTACCTCCTCCCGCTGCTCTAAAGGTAAGCTCACGAAGTCTTCCAATTTCAAGCATAGTATGGGGCGAGTCATGATGGCTTACAATATAAATTTTATTGTTGCCATTATTGGTATTCCTAACAAAACGTAATTCATTAAGCTCTTTTTTTATCAAACTTTTATCAATTGGTGCAATTATAGGTTTCATGAGTTTTTACTTTTTAGTATCCAGATTATTTACCGCCAGTTTATATACTTTTTCTTTAACAATGTTAGCCCAATGTTCGTCAGTGTTACTTTGATTAAAAGTGGTATATGAAATCGGTTTTCCAATGTAAATATATATATCTTTATTTTGTTGCTTATACATTTCATCCATTAAATAAAACATTTCAATATTGGCCGAAACTCCTAATCGTTTTCGCCAGCGCGATAAATTGTAAAAAAAATTGCTGTTATATCCGTCAATAAATACCGGAATAATATCTCGATGGTATTTTTTTGCTTTAGTTATAAAACTTTTCTTCCACTCTAAATCTTTAATAATTCCCCCTTTTTGTTTACGTGAAACCAGGCCTGCCGGAAACACTAGAGTTAAAGCCTCAGAAGCAAATTGTTCATTAATCATTTTTACACTTTCTATTCCACTGCGCCCATGTTTATTAACGGGTATAAAAACACCTTTAAGATTCTTAAAAGACAAGAGTATATCGTTAACAATAAATTTCATGTCTTTTCGTTTTTTGCTTAATCCATGCATTAAAGCCATGGCATCAAGTCCTCCCAAAGGATGGTTGGAAGCAATAACTGCTCCTCCTTTTTCTGGAATATTTTCAAGCCCATGTACATGAATGTTTGCCCCAAACTCTTCTATAATTTTAGCAATAAAATCAAGTTCGTATAAATGACCATTTCGAATAATAAAAGCGTTTATTTGATCCTGATGTAGAACACGTTTAATATATGAAATGATAAAACGAGGTAAGGTTTTTAAAAGAGCCGGATTTTTTTCGGCAATAACTTTTTCTACATCAACAAAAGCTTTGACTTCACTTTGCTTTAGATCCTCAGAAGCATTTTTTTCAGCATCTTTCATAAGTACATCATAATGGCAAAGATAAAAAAACACTTTCAATATTAAATATACTATATATGACCTGTTTAATACCTTTTATTTTGAATAAAGACAATAAGCTATTTTTATTGGTTAGCAATTGATTCTATTATGTGATTTAGCCTATTGAATGGGGGTAAAAGCAGATAAGATAAAAGGAAGTAATTGCTATATTTGCAATATAAAATTAAAACTATGGAACATACAGAAATAGAAAAAATTAAATGTTTGATTATTGGTTCTGGTCCTGCCGGATATACTGCGGCTATATATGCAGCTCGTGCTGATTTGAAGCCCATTATTTATCAGGGTTTACAACCGGGTGGCCAACTTACTATTACTACTGAAGTAGAAAATTTTCCGGGTTATCCAGAAGGAACACAGGGCCCCGAAATGATGGAAGATTTAAAGAAACAAGCTGAGCGCTTTGGTACTGAAATACGATGGGGAACAGCTACTTCTGTTGATTTTAGTAGTTTTCCGCATAGGGTTACAATTGACGAAAATAAAGTTGTTGAGGCTAATACTGTTATAATTGCTACCGGAGCTTCGGCCAAATGGTTAGGTTTACCCAGTGAGCAAAAATTGAATGGCTTTGGAGTTTCTGCCTGTGCAGTATGTGATGGGTTTTTCTTTCGTGGTCAAGATGTAGCTATAGTTGGCGCTGGTGATACTGCGGCTGAAGAGGCATCTTATTTGTCTAAGTTGTGCCGTAAAGTTTATATGATAGTTCGAAGAGATGAAATGAGAGCATCAAAAGCAATGCAACATCGTGTAACCAATACCCCTAACATTGAAATTTTATACAATCACACTACGGTTGAAATACTAGGAGAACAAGGTGTAACCGGAGTTAAAGTTTTGAACACATTAAACAATAAAGAACGTATTTTGGATATTACCGGTTTTTTTGTGGCCATTGGTCATGAACCGAACTCAAAAGTTTTTAAGCCTTACTTAGAAATGGACAAGAATGGGTATATTATTACACGCCTCGACAGTACGCATACTAATATTGAAGGGGTGTTTGCTTGTGGAGATGTGCAAGATCATATTTATAGACAGGCAGTTACAGCAGCCGGAAGCGGATGTATGGCTGCTATTGATGCGGAGCGTTTCTTGGCGAATAAAGGATTGCATTAAACAAGCAAATGTTAGAATGAACTTCTTTCAACATTTTTTACACCAATAAATAGGAGCATATTAAGAGTATGACATAAGGCCTCACAAAAAGTAGATGCAAAAGAAATTTATTACCAATTTGGCTTTGTTGCTGCTTCTTAATTTGCTTATCAAGCCTTTTTGGATATTGGGGATTGACCGTGCAGTACAAAACACGGTAACCCCAGCTGATTATGGCTTATTTTATGCTTTATTCAATTTTTCTTTTTTATTCAACATATTTCTTGATTTTGGGATTACTAATTTCAATAATAAAAACATAGCCCAAAACAATCATCTTCTTGGCAAACATCTTTCGGGTATTGTAATACTTCGCTTGTTGTTGGCATTAGTTTATTTAATGGTAACCTTATTTACAGGGTTCCTTATTGGTTATAAGGGGTATGAGTTAAAGCTTCTGCTAATTATGGGTTTGAACCAATTTTTAGCTTCTTTTATTTTGTATTTAAGGAGCAATTTAGCTGGCTTGCATCTGTTTAAAACGGACAGTATTATTTCTGTACTGGATCGTGTTATTATGATTTTTATTTGCAGCATGCTGCTATGGGGTGGTATTTCGAACAGCCAGAATCCTTTTAAAATTGAATGGTATATATACAGTCAAACAAGTGCTTATATTTTAACAGTAGCTATCTGTTTGATATTAGTGTTCAGAAAAGCCAATCTTAAGAGGTTAAAATGGAGCACTACATTTTTCTTAATGATTTTAAAGAAGAGTTATCCTTATGCAATTCTGATCCTATTAATGACTTTTTACAATCGAATTGATGCCGTAATGTTAGAACGTTTACTTCCCGATGGGAAAGAACAATCGGCCATTTATGCCTCTGCCTATCGTTTGCTTGATGCGGCCAACATGATAGCTTATCTTTTTGCTGGATTATTGCTCCCTTTATTTTCACGTATGATAAAATTACAACATACTGTTGAAGATTTAGTTCGACTATCGTTCTCAATATTGTTTGTTCTTTCAACCGGGGTTGCTATTTTCTCATTTCAGTATAGCCACAAAATTATGACTTTGCTTTATCATCATCATACCGATGAGTCAGCACCGGTGTTTTCATCACTTATGATATGCTTTGTTTTTGTTTCAACAACTTATGTATTTGGAACATTGTTAACTGCAAATGGTAACCTTAAAACATTAAATTATATGGCAGCTTCAGGAATGTTATTGAATATTATACTTAACTTTGCATTAATACCTTATTACAAGGCCGAAGGCAGTGCTTACAGCAGTATTATTACTCAAGGATTAACAGCCCTGTTTCAGGTAGTTGTATCACAATATGTTTTTCGGTTTCAAATAAACTGGCGTTATTTAGCAGCTCTTCTTGTATTTGTTTTAAGTGCTATAATACTTGTGTATATCACTAATATTTTTGTGAGTGCTTTATTGCCGGCAGCTCTTATTTGTTCGCTTGGCTTTGTTTTGGTGGCGCTCTCCTTAAGAGTAATTAATTTTAAAAGCTTAAAAAAAGAATTTAGCACTTAGGCATAGATAAAATCGGCAATTAATTTTTCAGCATCTGAAAAGGCATGTTGCATATCATCATTCATCAGCACATAATCAAATTCAGAAGCATAGGCCATTTCTTTTTCGGCTTTAGCCATTCTGCGGGCAATACTTTCGGGAGTTTCAGAATCTCTTTGTCTTAATCTTTCTTCCAAATCTTTTATAGATGGAGCTTTTACGAATATCGCTAGAGCTTTATCGCCATAAAAGCGTTTCAAATTTAGACCCCCAACTACATCAACATCGAAAATAACGTGGTGGCCACTTCTCCAGATTCTTTCAACTTCTTTTTTAAGTGTACCATAAAAGTGATTTTCATAAACTTCCTCCCACTCTACAAAAGCATCTTCAGCTATTTTTTGTTTAAACTCTTTAATACCTATAAAATAATAATCTTTCCCATCTTTCTCCCCAGCTCTCTTTTTTCGACTACAAGCTGAAACAGAAAATTGAATCTCTTTAAACTGACTTAATATATGATGTACTATGGTTGTTTTACCGGCACCCGAAGGGGCTGAAAAAATAATTAGTTTCCCTTTTTGTGTCATTGTGCATTTTATAAAACATTCATCAATTGTTCTTTTACTTTTTCCAGTTCATCTTTCATTTGGACTACTGTTTTTTGGATGTCGGCATCGTTAGCTTTAGAGCCTATAGTATTAATCTCACGCCCAATTTCCTGTGAAATAAATCCCAATTTTCGGCCTGATGATTTTTCTTTCATAGTTTCTAAAAAATAAGTACAGTGTGTTTTTAATCGTACTTTTTCTTCAGTAATATCCATTTTTTCGATATAATAAATGAGTTCTTCTTCAAAACGATTTTTATTTGTTTTGGCCGAAGGTACCACTGCATTTATATTTTTACGAATACGCTCTTTTAAAACAGTAAGGCGTAATTTATCGGCTTGATCTACCTTAGTTAAAAGTGATAATATAATTTTAATACGACCCGCAATCTCCTTACCAATACTTAGTCCTTCAGCTTTTCTAAACGCATTAAAGTCTTTCAGGGCGTTTTGAACAAGTGTTTTAATTTTATTCCATTCTTTACTGTCAATATTATTTGTTTCTTGTGTAAACACATCGGGCATATTAAAAACCAAAGGAAGTAAATGTTCTTTTTTACTTTTAGTTTCAAGAGCAAATTGTTGTAATTCTTGATAATATTTTAAAGCTAGTTGTTTGTTAAAAGTATTACGTCTTTCGTTTGACTCACTTTCAAAATTTAAAAATAAGTCAACCTTACCGCGCTCAACGGTGTCACTTACCAACGCTCTAAATTCTTGCTCTTTATGACGCAATGACAAGGGTAAACGAATATTCAAATCAAGTTGCTTGCTGTTTACCGACCGAAACTCTGCTAACAAAACTTTATGGTTTATATGGGTTTTACTTTTTCCATATCCGGTCATTGACATTGTTTGCATTTTACGCTGAAATTTATTGTTGGCAAATTTATAAATTAATATATGGCAGTAGTGCTTTTATAAAATAAAAAAAACCAGCCTATTAAGAGCTGGTTTCTTGAATTATTTTAAAAATTATTATTTCTTCTTTTTCAGAATTCCAGTTACGGCAAAACTCTTTTTTGTTTTTCCTTTTTTAGTCCAAATGGCATTCCCTTCTATATCTTCATCTGTAATTGTGCCGTGCCAAGTAAGAACATCATCTTTCGTTTCACCTTTCATAACGGCATCAAAAGTTATAACTACTTCCTCGGCATTTGAAGAATCGATGGTGGCGGTATAAGTTCCAGACTTAAACTTATATTTATCATCCATAGTTTTTGACTTTATTTTATCTCCTTTAAATGATATTTCATCACTTAAAGGCTTCGTAGGTTTGGCTGATGCTTCTGTTGTTAAAGTAGCAGTAAAGGTAAGTCCATCAAGAGGCTTGTCTTTTTTTCCTTTTTGAGCAAAGGTAGGGATGGTTGCAAAAAGGAAGAATGAAAGAAACAGCGTTATTGTTATTTTTATTTTCATAATTAAATTGTTTGGTTACTATAAGACAAACATAACTAAAAATACTTTTTTATCAATAGTATTTTTTTACTTTAACGATTATTCAAATGCGGCTATTCCGGTAATATCCATTCCGGTTATTAGTAAATGAATATCATGTGTACCTTCATAGGTAATTACACTCTCTAAGTTCATCATGTGGCGCATGATAGGGTATTCTCCGGTAATTCCCATACCTCCATGAATTTGACGTGCTTCACGGGCTATGGTAAGAGCCATATTAACATTGTTTCTTTTGGCCATACTGATTTGAGCCGGGGTAGCCCGATTTTCGTTTTTTAATACCCCCAAACGCCAGGTAAATAACTGTGCTTTTGTAATTTCGGTAACCATTTCAGCCAGTTTTTTTTGTGTAAGTTGAAATCCGGCAATGGGTTTGCCAAACTGGACACGCTCTTTAGAGTAACGCAAAGCAGAATCATAGCAGTCCATAGCAGCACCTATAGCTCCCCAGGCAATGCCATAACGGGCACTGTTTAAGCAGCTTAAAGGCCCTTTCAATCCCTTTATTTCAGGAAAAATATTTTCTTTCGGAACTTTTACATTGTCAAAAACTAATTCTCCGGTTGCACTGGCTCTTAAGCTCCATTTTCCATGTGTTTCGGGGGTGGTAAATCCTTCCCATCCGCGCTCAACAACCATGCCCCGAATTGCGCCACTTTCGTCCTTAGCCCATACTACGGCTATATCAGCAAATGGAGCATTTGAAATCCACATCTTAGCCCCATTCAATTCATAATAATCACCTTTATCTTTAATATGTGTAATCATGCCCCCAGGATTAGAGCCATGATCAGGTTCTGTTAATCCAAAGCAACCCATCCACTCTCCAGAGGCTAATTTGGGTAAATATTTCATCTTTTGGGCTTCAGTACCAAAAGTATAAATTGGGTACATAACCAAAGAGCTTTGGACCGAGGCAGTACTACGCAAACCACTGTCTCCGCGTTCTAATTCTTGCATAATAATACCATAAGAAATTTGATCTAATCCAGCACCGCCATATTGTTCGGGGATATAAGGACCAAAAGCACCAATACTGGCTAATCCTTTTATCCATTGTTTAGGAAACTCTGCTTTTTGACAAGCCTCTTCCACTACGGGAGATACTTCTTTTTTTACCCAAGCCCTAGCGGTGTCTCTTATTAACTTATGTTCGTCTGTTAACAACTCATCCATTAAATAGTAATCGGGATGTTGAAATACGTCTGTTTTTGTTGCCATGATTTCTTAATTTTTTGCCCGACAAAAGTAGCTATTTATTTGTATTTAAAAGCGTTCAATTTGTATTTCCAAACCATAAACTTATATAAGCATTGTATTCGAGTAGAATTAGCAAAAACTTTCTTTTCATTTTTAGTAAGGGTAGAATTTTTTAAAAAATAATAAGTTATTAAAAAATTGAACTAAAAGTACTTACTTTGGGCACGTACTAAAAGGGCCATGTTACTCTCAATTTTTAAGCATAACAATATTTTATCGGTTATTATACTTGCCCTATTACTACTGGTTTTATGGCTCCCGGCATTACAAGAAAGTAACCCCTTGCCTTATAATAATACCATGCCCTTATATGAGGTTTATGTGCGGGGCGTAAATTACATTCCGATATTCCATAATATAGTAGCATTGATTCTTGTTTTTGCAGAAGGATTTTTTTTGAACTATGTTCTGAATAAGCTGGAAATAATGCTGGAAAGGACTTATATGCCTGCTCTGTTTTATTGTTTAATAATGAGCTGCTGTAAAGAGTTAACGGGTTTTTATCCGCTACTTATTTCTAATTTTTTTATTTTATTAGTCCTATTAAAAATTGGTCAGTCGTACCGGGTTGATCAAGCTTATTCCAGTATATTTAATGCCTCGCTACTGATTGCTATAGCTTCATTATTTTACTTTCCGGTAATATTTATTTATCCCGTAATTTGGGTTACACTAATTGTTATAAGGCCATTTATTTGGCGCGAGTGGATTATTTCTTTAATGGGTTTGTTTCTTCCCTATTTATATGCCTTTTCTTATTACTTTATTACAGATAAAGTCAATTTTTTTCTTTTTGACAAAATCTTCTTCCCTTCGTCTGATATGGCTATTAGTTTAAAAGGAATGCCTGTGCCTTTTTTAATAGTTGCCTCTGTACTTTTGTTGCTAACCTTGTTATCGTTGGGCGCTTTATTGAAGGGCTGGCCTGTAAACACTATATTCTCACGAAATTTTTTGGTAGTACTTCTTTGGTTATTGGGCTTATCTCTCTTGTCTTTTAGTATGGCACCTATATATAATATTAGGTATTTAATGCTTATGACTATTCCTTTAGCTGCATTTATGGCTAATTTCTTTATGGTAACAAGAATGAAATGGTTATCAGAACTTCTTTTATGGCTATTTATAGGATCATCTATATTAGAAATTTATACATAGTATCGCAACATTAAAAAGAAGTTTCTATTGTCTGCAAAATAGGAAAGATACAATTTTGAAATCTTTTTGTTTCTTTTTTAAAGATTGAGCTTTCTCAAAAAAGGGAATCAGTAAAATTCAGCATTAATGCTTTGGAGCACTTTGTTTCCAGGGCAAAGGTGGCTTTCGATAAGCTGGTTTAAAGGCTCCTCTACTGTTTTTATTAAACGATGCAAATCAATAGTGTCTTCGTTAATATATAATAGTCCTGTTAAAATATTTCCACTCTCACGAGCGTGGTGTATGGCCTGTAGAGCCGATTGCCTATTTTGAGGATTCCAGTTTGGTGCAAGTTTTTCAAGACTTATCTTACTGCCATCATGCATACTAATTTTTTTTACACTCCCTTCTTTATACGATGTTTTAATTTCTTTCATTTCTGGAACAAAGTCAATTGTGGCCGTAGCTTCTACATGCTGTCGCACATAATCATAGCTTTTGGTTGACCCAACATTGTTATTAAAAGTTACACAAGGTGAAATAACATTTATGAGCGCAAATCCCTTATGATTGATAGCTGCTTTAATTAAAGGAACAAGCTGTTCTTTATCGCCCGAAAAGCTTTGAGCAACAAAGTCAGACCCCAATTCTAATGCCATTGCAGCCATGTCAATAGCTTCGAATTGGTTTAAGCTACCTGCTTTACTTATAGAACCATTATCTGCTGTGGCAGAATCTTGTCCTTTGGTGAGGCCATAACAACCGTTATTCATAACGATATAGACCATATTAACATTTCTGCGTACAGCATGAACAAACTGCCCCATTCCAATAGAGGCTGAATCGCCATCGCCAGATACCCCAAAATAAATTAAATCTTTATTGGCCAAATTTGCTCCTGTTGCTACGGAAGGCATACGCCCATGAACAGAATTAAAACCATGAGAGTTACTAAGAAAGTAGGTAGGTGTTTTGGAGGAACAACCAATACCCGAAAGTTTGGCTAAACGATGAGGTTCAATACATAAATCGTAACAGGCTTGAATAATAGCGGCACTAATAGAGTCGTGCCCACATCCGGCACAAAGTGTCGACAAAGCCCCTTCATAATAATCAATAGTATAGCCAAGCTTATTCTTAGTTAAATTAGGGTGACGGAATTTAGGTTTTATATAGGTCATAAATAGATACGTATTTCTTAATTTGCTGTGCTTAAACTAATGGTACTGTGTTTTATAACTGTACTTATTTCTCCAGCTATCTTATCAGCTGTAATAGGCATCCCATCATAGTTTAAAACAGAAACAAGCTTATTTGGATTTATCCCCATTTCTATTAGAAGTAAACTTTTTAATTGGGCATCACGGTTTTGTTCAACAACAAAAATTAGGTCATGTTGTTCAATAAACTCTTTAACCTGATTATTAAATGGGAAGGACTTAATTCTAATGGCATCTAAAATAATTTCGTTTCTTTGAAGGATATCAAGAGCCTCGTGGGCAGCATATAAGGAGGTGCCAAAGAACAGTATTCCTATTTTGTTTTTTCCGGTATTTATTTCAGGAGCAGGGACCAGCTTTTTGGTTGTTTCCCATTTTTTTGTTAATCGGTCCATATTGCGTTGATAGGCAGCACTGTCCTCAGTATAAATGGCATACTCATCTCGTGAAGTTCCGCGCGTAAAGTATGACCCTTTACTTGGATGTGTTCCGGGATAGGTACGGTAGGTAATCCCATCATTATCAACATCTAGATAACGTCCAAATTTTTCAATCTTTTCCAAATCACTCGCACTTAAAACTTTTCCTCTGTTGTATTTTCTGTTGTCATCCCAAACAAGCGCATCTGAGATATGATCATTCATCCCCAAATCCAAATCGGTAAGCACAATAACCGGAGTTTGTAATTGTTCGGCCAAATCAAAAGCAGTGGCTGTCATTTCAAAACATTCTTTAGGTGTTGATGGGAATAACATAATTTGTTTGGTATCGCCATGAGAAGCGTAGGCAGCTTCTAGAACATCGCTCTGCTGAGTTCGGGTGGGCATTCCAGTTGATGGACCTGCTCGTTGCACATCAATCAATACAACCGGAATTTCAGCAAAATAAGCCAGTCCTAAAAATTCATTCATCAGCGATAAGCCTGGTCCGCTGGTAGCTGTAAAAGCTCGGGCACCATTCCAGCTGGCACCTATAACCATACCTATAGCTGCGAGTTCATCTTCAGCTTGCACAACGGCTACTTTATTATTTCCGGAGTTGGAGTCAGTACGGTATTTTTGAGCATAGTTTGTAAAAGCCTCAATTACCGATGTAGATGGCGTAATTGGATACCATGATGCTACAGTTGCCCCGGCATACAAAGCGCCCAGTCCACAGGCGGTATTTCCGTCAATCATTATTTTGCCACTGGTAAGGTTTAGTCTTTCCAAATGAAGGGGTAGGGGATATGAAAAGTTTTTATGTACATAGTCCACACCCAGTTTTAAGGCTTTGATATTGGCCGGTATTAATTTTTCTTTCCCTTTAAACTGCTCGGCAAGCAACTCTTCGAGTACACTAAACTCAACTGCAAGCAGAGCCGAGAGGGCTCCAACGTAAATGATGTTTTTAAATAATTGACGTTGACGCGCATCAGTGAATGCATTATTACTCATTTCCATCAAAGGAATTCCAATATAGTTGATATCTTCACGAACTAAATTGGGGTCTAATGTTTTTGTACTGTCATATAAGAAATACCCACCGGAGCGCAATGATTTAACATCGGCAAGCATGCTTTGAGGATTCACAGCTACAATAAAATCTATACCCTCACGTCTTCCCAAATACCCTTTTGCACTAACACGAACCTCGTACCAGGTAGGTAAACCCTGAATATTTGAAGGGAAAATGTTTTTTGGAGTTACCGGAATTCCCATACGAAATATGGCTTTTGTAAATAAAAAATTTGCGCTTGCCGATCCGCTTCCGTTTACGTTGGCAAACCTAATTACAAAGTCATTAATGGCTTTTGTCATTATTTAATTTTTGGAGCTTTTGTTACATTATAAAAAAATTGTTGCATATCCCAGGCTGAGGTTGGGCAGCGTTCGGCACATAAGCCGCAATGCAGGCACACATCTTCATCCTTAACCATAACTCTTTGGGTTTTTACCGGTTCAGATACATATAAGCTTTGTTCGGTATTTTCTGCAGGTACTTTCAGCATTTTTCGTAAAATGCTTTCATCTTCATGATTTTCGGTAAAGGTAATACAAGAGGTAGGGCAAATATCTACACAAGCATCACACTCTATACATTTATCATAGAAGAAAACAGTTTGTATATCACAGTTTAAACAACGTTCAGCTTCTTTGTATCCAACCGGAAGACTGAATCCCAATTCTACCTCTGTTTTTAAACTACTAAGTGCTACCTGTTTGGTTACTTGAGGAACTACATAGCGCTGATCTAATACCACATGGCTATCATAAGCCCACTCATGAATCCCCATTTTCATACTATGTAAGTTTACATAAGGTGAAGGGCGTTCATGAATATCTCTTTCCAAACACATCAGGTGCATGGATACCGCAGCCTGATGCCCGTGAGCTACTGCAGTAATAATATTTTTTGGACCAAAGGCTGCATCACCACCAAAAAAAACTTTAGGATGTGTAGAAGCGAAAGTAGTTTCGTTTACTACCGGCATTCCCCAACTATTAAATTCAATTCCTAAATCGCGTTCAATCCATGGAAAACTATTTTCCTGTCCAATGGCTATCAATACATCATCTGCTTCAATAAATACTTCTGCTTCTCCGGTAGGCACCAATTTCCTTTTTCCATTAAGGTCATATTCAGGCTTAACTTTTTCAAAAGTCATTCCGCATAGCTTCCCATTTTTTATGACAAATGATTTGGGAACATGGTTATCAATTATAGGAATATCTTCATGCTGTGCATCTTCTTTTTCCCATGGAGAGGCTTTCATTTCGGCATACGGGCTGCGAACTACCACTTTAACTTCTTCTCCACCTAATCTTCGGGCGGTACGACAACAATCCATAGCAGTATTACCACCTCCCAAAACAATAACCTTTTTACCAATTTTATGGGTATGTTCAAAGGTAACACTAACCAACCAATTTATACCAATGTGAATGTTAGAGGCCCCTTCTTGACGTCCTGGAAGATCAGTTAAATCTTTTCCTTTAGGTGCTCCTGAACCAATAAACACAGCATCGTAATCCTTTTGTAATAAGTCTTTTAAGCTTTTTACATAATGGTTAAAATGAGTGTGAATTCCCATTTCTAAAATATAATTTACTTCTTCGTTCAGCACTTCTTCGGGTAAACGAAAAACAGGTATTTGGCTGCGCATAAAACCACCGCCTAATTTTTGTTCATCATAAAGATGAATCTCATACCCAAGAGGTGCCAAGTCGCGAGCTACAGTGAGCGATGATGGGCCTGCACCAACAAGTGCAACTTTTTTACCGTTGGGTTTAAAAGGCCCTTGTGGCATTAAATTTTTTACTTCCGATTTGTGATCAGCTGCCACACGCTTCAAACGACAAATGGCTACCGGTTCTTCTTCAACACGGCCACGCCTACAAGCTGGCTCACAAGGACGATCGCAGGTGCGACCAAGAACTCCGGGAAAAACATTAGAATCCCAGTTAACCATGTAGGCTTCGGTATATTTACCTTGAGCAATTAGTCTTATATATTGAGGAACCGGTGTATGAGAGGGACAAGCATACTGGCAATCCACTACTTTATGGAAGTACTCGGGATTGTTAATATCAGTAGGTTTCAATTTTTTTAATTTAATTTTATTTGGTTTTACAATGTTGCTATTACAGCATATAGTTGCTGCAAAGATATTCGGGCAAAGATACTATTATTTGAAGCCGCTACAAAGAATTATTATATTAAAAAATAATGATGTAAACAGCTGATACAAAGAAATATAGGGCAATTAAAATTTATTTTAACGACTCATATCCTTAGATGTTCTTATATTTACCAATCCTACAAAAATGAAAAATTATAATGAAATACAAAGCTATTAACCCCCAATTATTTATTGATAATAGAGCGCGTTTTATTAAACATCTATTATCTCATTCAGTTGCTGTTTTTAATGCAAATGATATTATGCCTAGCAGCGCTGATGGTCATTTAGGATTTAAACAAAATACCGATCTTTTTCATCTGTGTGGAATTGATCAAGAAGAGAGCATTTTAATAATTGCTCCACATGCTCTAAATGTGAATCATCGTGAAATATTGTTTTTAAAGGAAACAAATGAAACCATTGCAGTATGGGAAGGCCATAAATATACTCAAGAAGAGGCTACAACTACTTCAGGAATAAAAACAGTTTATTGGCTCTCACAGTTTGAAACTGTTTTTAAAACATTGGTATGCGAGAGCGAAAATATTTATTTGAACACCAACGAGCATTTACGTGCGGTAGTTGAAGTAGAAACCAGAGATGCCCGCTTTTTGGATTGGTGCATGAAAAAGTACCCTCTACATCACTATCAACGTTTGGCTCCAATTATGCACAACATACGTGCTGTAAAAAATAAGTATGAAATTGAACTCATTCAACAAGCATGCAACATCACTGGTAAAGGTTTTGAACGCTTGTTGAAATTTATAAAACCTGGAGTTACTGAATATGAAATAGAAGCCGAACTTATTCATGAATTTGTTAGGAATCGTTCAAATGGATTTGCCTATGGGCCAATTATAGCAAGTGGAGCAAGTGCATGTGTTTTGCATTATGTTGAAAATAATAAAGAATGTCAAGATGGGGAGGTTATTTTATTGGATGTAGCTGCCGAATATGCAAATTACGCAAGTGACTTAACCCGATGTGTTCCGGTAAACGGTAAATTTACGGTGCGCCAAAAACAGGTGTATAATGCTGTACTCCGGGTGCTTAAAGCGGCCACTCAAATGCTTGTTCCAGGAGCTTATATTTCACATTACCATACTCAGGTTGGAAAACTTATGGAGCAAGAGCTAATAGGTTTGGGACTTCTAAAGGCAGAAGATGTGGCACAACAAAATCCGGCTACACCTTTGTATAAAAAATATTTTATGCATGGTACTTCGCATTTTTTAGGGTTAGATGTTCATGATGTAGGTAATTTCAACAAACCTATTGAAGCCGGAATGGTTTTTACGTGCGAGCCGGGCATATATATTCCCGAAGAAAAATTGGGTATAAGGCTTGAAAATGATATATGGGTAACCGAGAAAGGCCCTGTAAATTTGATGGCTCATATTCCCATTGAAGCTGATGATATTGAGCGTATAATGCTTACCTCTAAATAATAGGTAGGCTTTGATAACTTGCGATGCCTTATACTGTTTTTAAAGAAGGAAAAATATTTTACCGTGTTTTCGGAAAAGGGAGGCCAATAGTCCTATTGCATGGCTTTTTGGGGAATATGCATAGTTGGGAATATTTAATTCCGACATTGAGCAAGCGATACAAAGTAATACTCATTGACTTACCCGGACATGGGAAAAGCGAAAGCTTTGGTTATATACATAGTATGAGCCTTATGGCTGATGGGGTAAAGACAGTCCTCAATTCACTTCTGCTCAGGCGATATGTAATAATTGGTCACAGTATGGGGGGTTATGTTGCTTTAGCATTTGCCGAAAAATATATGGACAATTTAAGAGGTTTGGTTTTGTTTCATTCAACAGCACTGGCAGACTCTGATGAAAAAAAGATAGACAGAAAAAAAGCAATTCGAGTGGTAAAGAAAAATAAAGAAAAGTACCTGAATGAAGCGCTTAAGAAATTATTTTTTCAAGAAACAATAAAAAAACACCCACACTTATTGAACACAGCTATAGATATGGCTCATAAAACTTCAGTACAAGGAATTATTGCTGCTCTTGAAGGCATGATAATTCGGAAAAATACAGAGGTAATTTTACAATTTTGCAACTTTCCGGTACTTTTTATTGTTGGCTTACATGATAAATTAATTTCTATGGAATTACATGAACATCAGTTTAAGTTACCGGCTCATAATTCTGTTTTACTTCTTGAAAAAAGTGCTCACATGGGCTTTTATGAACAACCGGATAAAGTACTTGAGAAACTAACAGTTTTTTTAAGAAAATGCTTCAGTACTTTGGAGCCATAGCGCTTACAACATAGTTTTATTTACATGTTTTTAAAGCTTAAACGCCAGAGATGATACAATAAATTGTATTATTGCACACTAAATTAAATAAAAATGCACTCAAAAAAATTTCTATTAATCTTACCAATTGTGATGTTTATTTCAGCATGCAGCAACAATTCAAAAAATGAAAGTAACAATACACAAGGATATGGTATTGATCTTACGGCTATGGATACAACCATAAGGCCTCAAGATGATTTTTATGAATATGCCAATAGAAACTGGCTTAAACGAACACAAATACCAGCTAGTGAGTCAAAATGGGGAAACTTTAGTGTACTCTTAGAAAACAATAGAAAAAATCTTCATTCTTTACTAGAAGAGGCGGCTCAAGATACGAAAGCTCCCAAGGGTTCAGATAAACAAAAAATTGGCGACTTTTATGCTACAGCTATGGATTCTGTTAAGCTAAATGCTGAGGGCATTACGCCTTTAAAACCTTGGTTAGCCGCCATAGATAGTTTAAAAAAACCTGAAGATATTACTGCACTTACAGCACGCTGTCATCAAATTTCTATGAATTTGTTATGGGGAATATATGTAATGGCCGATATTAAAAACAGCAATGAAAATGTGATGTACCTGACTCAGAATGGAATGAGTTTACCTGACCCTGATTACTATTTGAAAACAGATGCAGAATCTAAAGAACTTCGAGAGAAATTTAAAGCCCATATTTCTAAAATGCTACAATTGTTAGGGAACAACAAAGAGCAGGCTGATAAAGGTGCTAAGGTTGTTTTGGAAATGGAAACTCAATTGGCCAAGGTATCTATGAATGCCATAGAACAACGTGATATTGAAGCACAGTACAACAAAAGGACATTAGATGAACTTGCAAAAGATGCACCTCAAATAAACTGGAAACAATATTTTGAATTAGTAGGAGCAAAAAACGTGAAAGATATTATTGTAGGACAGCCAAATTTTATTAAAGAAGTAAGTAAAATGTACAAATCTGTACCTATAAATGATTGGAAAATATATTTTCAATGGCATTTAATTGATGATGCAGCCCATTTTTTAAGCGATAATATTGTGGCTGAGAATTTTGAATTTTTTGATAAGACATTAAATGGGGCACAAGAAATTAAGCCTCGTTGGAAACGTAGTCTGGAAGCTATAGACGGCACGATTGGTGAAGCCCTTGGGAAGTTGTATGTTGAAAAATATTTTTCAGCTGACAGTAAACATAAAATTAATGAAATGGTAGATAACTTAATGGCTGCTTACAGCGAACACATTAATCAGCTAGACTGGATGAGTGATGAAACCAAAAAAAGGTCTCAGGAAAAACTTAAGACTATTATCAGAAAGCTCGGCTATCCAGATAAATGGAAAGATTATACAGCATTAGAAATTGACCGTGAGTCATACTTAAAGAATGCTGTTAATGCTTCAAAATTTTTATTTCAATTTAATTTAAGCAAACTCGGAAATCCTGTTGATAAAACAGAATGGGGTATGACACCCCCAACGGTTAATGCTTATTACAATCCTTCGTATAATGAAATTGTATTTCCGGCCGGAATTATGCAACCTCCATTTTTTGACCCTAAAGCTGATGATGCCGTTAACTATGCACGAATTGGTGCGGTTATTGGACATGAAATAACACATGGCTTTGATGACCAAGGATCACAGTTTGATGCCCAAGGCAACATGAACGATTGGTGGACTCCAGAAGACAAAAAGAAATTTCAGGAAAAAACACTCATGGTAATTGACCAGTTTAACCAGTATATTGCTATTGATACTTTGCATGTTAAAGGTGCACTAACTGTTGGGGAAAATATTGCTGATTTAGGCGGATTCACTATTGCCTATGCGGCTCTACAAAAGTCATTTCAAGGGAAAACAAAACCGTCTAAAATAGATGGCTTTACACCTGAACAAAGATTTTTTATTTCCGGAGCCCAAATGTGGCAAACCAAATTTCGCGATGAGGCTTTGAAAAAACAGGTTCTTACCAATCCTCATGCCCCAGGTAAATTCAGAGTTTTAGGTCCCTTTAGCAATATGCCCGAATTTTATCAGGCATTTAATGTGAAGGAAGGGGATAAAATGTATCGTGCTGAAAAAGATCGAGCCAAAATTTGGTAAAATGGCTTTAAAAAAAAAACGCTCAAAGTTAATTTTGAGCGTTTTTTATTATCCCGCTATTTAAGTTTCCTTGCTATTTCGCGCACCGCATCCTTTTCTTTAAGAGATTCTCTCTTATCAAATAATTTCTTCCCTTTTGCCACATGAATTTGAAGCTTGGCAAAACCTTTTTCATTAATAAAAAGCAGCGTTGGAATTAAAGTGAAACCCTTGTTTTTTAGCTTTGAAACTATTTTTGAAATTTCACTTTTCTTTAATAATAATTTTCGGTCGCGCTTAGGAACATGATTGTTTAAACTGGCTTCCTTATATTCAGAAATATTCATATTCTTTATCCATACTTCATCATCATGAATATAACAATAGGCCTCGGCAATAGAAGCTTTTCCTTGTCGAATAGATTTGATTTCAGACCCTTGAAGTTGCAAGCCACAATCATAACGATCCATTAATATATATTCAAAACTTGCTTTCTTATTTTTAATCTGAATATTATTATCCAATTTCATTTTCATAATTGAATAAGCTTTTCAATAGCGTTAATACATTGATTACGGCTGTCTAATAATACACTCTTTTCGGTGGGTTTTAATTTTAATATGTTAAGTTGTCCCTTAATACTTCTCATATAACTTGCAAAATGAAGTGCTATAATTCCGCTAAAATGCAATGACACGATTAGCAAAATTACTTTAATTGCTGGAAAGTAAAATAAAAGAACAAAGAATAATATTATATACCAGAGCATATACATAAAACTTGCACCGGCAATATTAATGGAGCTATAAAACTCTTTTTCACGAACAATTTTTTGGGCTATTTTTTGGGAAATAAAATAAGGCCATGAGTTTAATAGTAAGCCGGGTATTGCAGGAACAAAAAGGATTAAGGTGATAAAATAGGGCTCTAAATATTTTCTGGATATAAGGAAATTGTTTACATATTTTTCACGGGTGTTGTATTGTTTTAATTTAATAGAGTAGGCCTCCACTTCATAAGTTAAAGTATTCCATAAATCATCTGATAGATCATTGATTTTGTCGGAAAACTTTTTTACCCGATCAAAGCTAATCTGCTCATTTTTACTATTTCGTGAAATTAGTCCCCAAAAATTTCGCTGTATAAAATGAAATATTTTATGACGTTCGCGTTGATGAATATTAAACATAACACCGTCTAATTGATGTTCAATATCTTTTATAAATCTGTGAGCAGATTTTGCATCAAGCGAGGCTCCTTTCTGAAAATAATCAGCAACGGTAATTGCATTACTATAATTAATAATTAATTTACTGTTTAAATTATCAGGGTCATCATAGTTAATACCAACACAAACCACCTTGAAGTTGGGCGTGTATTTTAAATGCTCCAAAGTACCATGGGCTATTCGTGCAACGCCTTTCTTTAATGGGCGTAATTTACTTTCCCGAACACAGTCACCTTCAGCAAACATAGCAACGGTTTCGTTATGTGAAAATAAACTAAAACATTTATTGAATGATTCTTTATTTTTGTCAAGATTTTCCATTCCTTCACGCATTCGGTAAATAGGAGCCATTCCCAACATATTTAATACAAATGCAATTTTTTTGTTTTTAAACACATCGCCACGAGCCAAATACCAAATTCGTTGATAGGTAAATGATCCTACTAAAGTGGGGTCCCAAAAAGCATTGCTATGATTTATTACAAGTAAAAGTGGTTGCTTTAATGGGACTTTCTTTAAGTTTAAAATAGTTACTTTTGCGTAATAAACGATTGCTGTTGCTTTAAACCAGGATTTTAAAAACCAATGCAAAAAGAAATTCATAGACAACAAAATTAGTTTTTTATCAATTAGTATTTATTTTACCAATCAATTATTCATTGTTTATAAAAGTATAATTAATATGGAGGATTACAAACAAACTCTAATCTTGCTTGTTTCTACACCAATTTATATAATACTTATTGGCTTGGAAATGATTATAAGCGCAGTTCACAACAAACATATCTACACCAAAAAAGATACGCTTACCAATATATATTTGACCGGGCTAAATCTTTTACTTGAAATAGCAATTAGGTCTTTTGCCATTTTCTTTCTAACCCTCTTCTTTCAGGTTAAAATATTTTCTATTAATAACCCTTATTTATACTGGATTGTATTATTGATATTACAAGATTTTACCTTTTATTTTATACACCGGATTGATCACACTTGTCGTTTATTTTGGGCAGTACATGTAACCCATCACTCTTCCGAAAAATTTAATTTAACTACCGGATTCCGTTCCTCCGTATTTCAGCCATTGTATCGTTTTGTTTATTTTATTCCAATAGCATTAATTGGCTTTAAACCACTTGATATTTTGTTTATGTATAGTGTTACCCAAATTTATGGAATCGTTGTCCACACACAGTATATCCATAAGTTGGGATTTTTGGAATACTTTATGGTTACTCCTTCGCACCATAGGGTGCATCATGCCTCTAATTTAATTTTTTTAGATAAAAATATGGGAATGGTGTTTATAATTTGGGATAAATTGTTTGGAACTTTTACTTCTGAAGATGATTTAAAAGGAGAGCATATTCGTTATGGGTTAACTAAAAATTTAGAATACCCACACCATCCGGTTGATGTGGTTTTTCATGAGTGGAAAAGTATTGCCGATGATTTAAAAAAGAATGTTCCTTTGCGGACAAAATTACAATATATATTTATGCCACCAGGATGGAGTCATGACGGCAGTCGAAAAACAACTAAGCAATTGCAAGAGGAGCTGTATAAAACAAAAAATTAATACCTTAAACATAGGTGTTTTAGATCTTAAAAGCTTAAGCTGAGGCTTTATTCAAGATTTGTTCTATGGTTTCAAAAAATGATCTTTCGGTAGTATTAATTTCTCCATCTGCTTTTACAATATGATGTAAATTTTGTAATATTTTAAGAGCACTTTGGTTATTTGTAAGGTGTATTTTACTTTCTATTTCAATAGTCCTAAGGCGCTGTTCCGGAGACATACGTTTGTATTTTTTAAACACAACACCAACTAAAAGTTCATTCGATGTATTATTACTAAAAAAATCTAAATCCATTTTTTCAAATAATACTTCAATTTCTTTCATGCCCAATTTGTTGTCTATATTGGCCATACATAAATACACAAATAAAATAAATTCACTCTGGGTAAAAGTAGGTTTAGGCATGGTTAAAATTTATACAAAATTAAAAAATGAAGTTTGATAATAAAATGAGTTGAATTTTTTACATTGAAAAATGGCATAAGATTACAAAGAAATTAAGTTCGAAAAATAAGATTTTCAAACTCACTTATGATCATTGCCGTAGCTCCCCAAATAATTTTGTTTTGGAAATTATATGAAGGCACCTTTAAGGGAGAGCCTGAATAGGGATGTACAGTACAAATTTTCTTGGTGCTGGGTTTTGAAAGGTAGTCAATAGGAACAGATAGAATTTCTTTAACTTCATGTTGGTTTATATTTAATTGAGGTAATTTTTCCAAATAACCCAAGAATGGTTGTACTGAAAAATTACTTACAGGAATATATAAAGGGGTCATTGCTGTAATCAAATTTATCTCGGATGATAGTATTCCAATTTCTTCATAAGTTTCTCTTAAGGCGGTGTCTAACAAACTAAGGTCCTGAACATCTTTTTTTCCTCCGGGTAAACTAATTTGACCGCTATGATTCCCCGCATATTGATGTCTTTCGGTTAGCAATATATTGATATGATTTTGCTCTTCATAAAGCAATAGCATTACAGCACTTTGTTTATAATCTTTAAGAAATTTCCAGTAGTCATCAGGCATACTTCGACCTTCGGGAAGCATAAGACGGTGGGCTTTAATACCGGGCAAACCTTGATTAATTTCTTTATTTATTTTTTCAATAAGTGGTTTTAATACACTCATAATGGAAACAAATTAAGGCTATATTTTAATACCATAAAGCTATGTATTGTAAACGTGTTTAGGGTATTGAATACAACAATTGTAATTAAGGTTGAAGTAAATAAAATGTTTTGACTTAAGTATAAAAAAAAATCCCTCCATTGGAGAGATTTTTTTTCATCAATAAACATAAAGTTTACTTTTTCTTAGCTGCTGCTTTCTTAGGAGCTGCTTTCTTAGCTGCTGCTTTTTTAGGAGCTGCTTTCTTAGCTGCTGCTTTTTTAGGAGCTGCTTTTTTAGGAGCTGCTTTCTTAGCTGCTGCTTTTTTAGGAGCTGCTTTCTTAGCTGCTGCTTTTTTAGGAGCTGCTTTTTTTGCTGCTGCTTTTTTAGGAGCTGCTTTTTTTGCTGCGGCCTTCTTAGGGGCTGCTTTTTTTGCTGCTGGTTTTGTTGCCATGATTTTTGTTTTTAATTAATCCATTAATTATTTGATACAAAGAAAATCATTTGTTGAATATTACAAAAAAATTACTTCATTAATTTATTAACACAATACTGTTAGTTATCAGCATGTTTAATCACAAAAATGATTTTTGTTTTTAAGTAACCAAACTGAAATAAAATATCCAGTGGTAAATAATCATTGTCTTGAAACCTTTATTTATAAACGAATACAGAGTGTTATACAAAATATAAAACAATAAAGTAAGTGTTGTAACATTAAACATTACACATATAAACACATCTGATTTTTTTATTTTTGTGATGTTCAATATTATGTTGTGCGCTCTAGTTGCAAATATACTTTCACTCTATTTTTTACTTTAAGCAAAAGCTCGCAGCCTTTGATTCCTATGTAAAATCAATTTTTTGATTAACTCTTAAAAAAAGCATAGAAGGCTACAACCACTTCTAATTTTAAAATTAATGGATGGTAAAATTATTATTGCTTTCAGAAACATTCAGTTTGTATTATGGAGTTCTTTTTTTTATACTTAGCTCATTAATGAGATGTGTGGCACCGGCAAACTTGTCAATTATAAATAAAGTATAATGAATATCAACTATAATATTTCGCACTTTGTTTTTATCATACATAATATCACTAACAGTACCTTCCCAGTTGCGGTCAAAATTTATTCCTATCAACTCACCATGGGCATTTAAAACCGGGCTTCCCGAATTACCTCCGGTAGTGTGATTACTAGCAATAAAATCGATACGCATTTTCCCATTTTTATCAGCATAGCTTCCATAATCTTTTTCTTCAAATAGTTTTTTTAATTTAGGATGAACGTAAAACTCCGGATTCTTTTTACTTTCTTTTTCCATTACTCCTTCTAAGGTCGTATAAGTTTCATATACCACACCATCTTTAGGACTGTAATTACTCACATTGCCGTAGGCTACTCTTAAGGTACTGTTAGCATCAGGGTAGTACTTTTTTTCGGGCATTAATTCCATTTGATAGGCCATATATTTTCTGTTTAAAACCATTAAAGTGCTATCCAGTTTTTGCCATTGTTGTTTTATGTTTTTTAGATAATAACTATCAAAATGCTGGAATAATTTTAGAGCGGGGTCTTTCTCTATATTGTAATGTATTTCAGGTAACGCTTTAAGCAGTTTATTAACTTTGACTTGGTTCACAAATAATGATTTCTCAAAAATATACTTAGCCCACAGTTCGGTATTTCCTTTATATTTTTCTTTTAAATCTTTAAATAATTCGTAAGGAAGTTTTTCTTTTAAGTCATTGTAATAAATTGTCATTAACCCTGCAAAAATGTTGCAATCAACACGGCTGTCATAATCTTTATAAAAGCTATCACTATATTTTTTTAATTTTTCAATTTCTTTGCTTTGTGTGTCTTTGTCAATTTGTTTATTGGAAATTTTTGAAATTCCCAAAAACATATTCTGAGAAAAATTTAATAATTCAATTGCTTTAAAAGCTTCCATATAGTAATCTCTAAGTTGACTGTATTCCGAAAATTTACTATAATTTAATTCAAGATCAAGAAGTATAGTAGTTGCTTCTGGAATATTTTTTTGTACTGCTCTTTTTAAGAATTCTTTTTCAAATTGTTGTTTTTTTGATATGGCATCAACACGGTCAATCCCTTTGTTTTCACCTTGCCATTTTTTATAAGCATTAGCTACCGATGCACTTTTTGCAGCATATTTAATTCGGATAGTATCATTTTGTCGCATATACCCGTGCATTATTTCAAGACGTTTATCTCGTATTTTAACACGAGCCGGGTTCGAAATTTCTCGAATCATTTTAATAGCATAAGAAGGTAAATATTCGTATGTTCTTCCGGGGAAACCATAAACCATAGTAAAGTCACCCTCCTGAATATCATCTAATGAAATAGTAAAATGATAGCGGGGTGTAAATGGAATGTTATCTTTACTGTATGGGGCTGGTTTGTTATCCTTGCCAGCATATATACGAAACAAGGCAAAGTCACCGGCATGGCGAGGCCACATCCAATTATCTGTTACATCGCCAAATTTTCCAATGCTTGAAGGCGGTGCCCCAACCAACCTAATATCAGTAAAGGTCTCTGTTGTGAACAAATAAAATTGATTGCCATTAAAAAATGGTTTTATCAAAGCGTCATAATTTGTCCCTTGTTTTGCTTCTTTAATAAGTGCTTCCGACTTTTCTTGTATCAACTTTTCTCTTGTGCTTTCATCTTTGACGTTTTTTATATAATCGTTTATTTCATTACTCACATCTACCATGCTTATTATGAAGGTTGCTGTTAAGCCCGGATTAGGTAATTCTTCGGCCTTGTTTTTTGCCCAAAAACCTTCTGTTAAGTAATCATTTTCAACACTACTATGTTTTTGTATTTGGCCAAATCCGCAATGGTGATTTGTAAGTAGCAAACCCTCTTTTGAAATAATTTCACCAGTACAACCTCCACCAAATAATACAATAGCATCTTTTAAACTGGTTTTATTAATACTAAAAATATCTTCGGCACTTAACTTACATCCTTTACTTTGCATATCCGATTCATTTAAACTTTTCAGTAACAAGGGAAGCCACATCCCTTCATCGGCTTTAACCGGTTGTAGTATAAAGATACTAATAAAAAGCAGTATGAATTTTTTCATAAAATCAAGGTTTGTTTTAATACTATTATATTTGACAAATCAATACTACAAATATGAACTTTATTTTTAAAATTGTTATTTCTGCACTTGCTATTTTAGTTACGGCTTACATTTTGCCAGGGGTAAGTATAGATAATGCTTTTACAGCTATTGTTTTGGCAGCCACTTTAGCTTTTTTTAATGCGGTTCTTAAACCTATAATGATTATACTAACTATTCCTATTACAGTATTAACTCTGGGCTTGTTCCTCATATTTATCAACGCTATTCTTATTCTATTTGCATCCTATATTGTTGATGGATTTCACGTTAATGGTTTTTGGTGGGCCTTTTTATTTGGAATTATTTTATCTATTGTTACAGGGGTGTTTGAATCGCTCGGCCGCAAAAATGAAAAGTCTGAAAACTGATATTGTAGGAATATCAAACGAACCTTTTTCTATTTTAATATATTTGTTCTACCTTTTATTTAGATTTTCAGTACTAAAGAGTGAAAGTTCAGGATTTTCAAATTACTTTAATAAATTAAAAAATTGAAATTGAGAAACCGGCAACACCCTTATGTTACATATAATTATGAGTATATAAATTTAGAATACTTTTACTTGAAACAGAATTGATACTATGAAATTTGCTGCTGTTGATGTAGGCTCTAATGCTGTCAGATTATTATTTAGTAATGTGCTTGAAACTCCTAGCCGAGAAATTGTTTTTAAAAAAGTAAGTCTTATACGTGTTCCTCTGCGCTTAGGTGAAGATGCTTTCAGCGATAAATATATAACTAAAAATAAAGAAGACAAACTGGTTTATACCATGATTGCTTTTAAAAATTTAATTGCTGTACACGATGTTATTTCTTATAGAGCCTGTGCTACATCGGCTATGCGTGAAGCAATAAATGCTGATAGTATTATAAAAAGAATTTTTGTAGAATCTGGAATTCATTTAGAAATTATTAATGGAAAAAAAGAAGCTGAAATAATTTACGCCAACCATACTGCCGAAAAAATGAAAGATCAGCAAACCTATTTATATATTGATGTTGGTGGCGGAAGTACAGAGCTTACCTTGTTTCATAAAGGAAATGCAGTACACTCAAACTCGTTTAATATAGGAACAATAAGACTATTGCAAAACGGAGTTAGTAAACAGACCTGGAACGACATGAAGGATTGGCTTAATAAAATTACTGCTAATATTACACGATTAGGCGGTATAGGTTCAGGAGGTAATATCAATAAGATTATTAATATGACTAAGAAAAAAGATGACCGTCAGATTTCATTTCAAAAACTAAAAGAAATACAGGCTCATCTGAATACTTTTAACTATCATGAAAGAGTAACTATACTTGGCTTAAATCCCGATAGAGCTGATGTTATTATTCCGGCAACCGAAATATTTCTATTCATCATGAGAGAGGCGCGTATAGATAAATTACAAGTGCCTCAAATTGGCTTGTCTGATGGTATTGTCCATTTATTGTATCAAGATTTTTTAAACCAAAATAAAACTTCAGAAATTACTGCTGAGTTTGATTAATTTTTATTTTCTAAAATTAGGCTCAAAGCTGTATTTCCACAATTAAATAATAAATCATAAATACTTAAATCGTGTAAAAATCCGGTTCGCGTTTCAAATACCTGATAGTACAAAATGTGCTTGTTTTGAATTTGGGAATAATTACGTAAATCGTTTGTAAAGGGTACAACTTTTTCAAAGTGTTTCGTTTTTGAAAACTCTTTTTTTAAGCCTAACCATTTTATTAATTGATTGTGCACAAGCATATTCCAATCACATAAAAAATGGGGTTGAGAAGTATATAATAATGCCAATTCATCAGCATAATATTCAAAAAAGGGAGATGACTTATAAGCTGTTTCCAATGCTTTTATGTGTTGCCTTTGCCAATTTGTTTTATAACAAATTTTTATATCAGATATAGGAATGTGGCTTTTTGAGCCGCTAATGGGAATAATTAAATTCTGTATTCCGTTTGAAGTGGCAATTCTACAACGGTTTCTTATTGTTTGTTTTACAAAGTTTTCATGTATTTCAACGAAACAATCATCACTTTGAATAAATGCTTGAAAATAACCTATGGGCGCTGCGTATGCAGTACTAAATATACTATTCACAAATACAAAAGTATTTATTTAATAAATTAATTAGTTGCTTTTTTTTTGAACATCAATGATATTTAGAAAACACTATAAGAGGCCAAGCTACTCATAGATTTTATAGAAAAATGTATCTAAAATAACATTTTACTTTTTTGCAATTTATTTTAATAAACTAATTTAGCCCTCTCTTTAATATCAAAATACTTAAATTATATTTCTGCTAAAGTGAAGAAAGTATTAATATTGGCTTATGATTTCCCGCCCTATGTATCTGTTGGGGCCTTACGTCCATTTAGCTGGTATAAGTATTTGCATGAATTTGGAGTTGACCCTATTATTGTTACCCGACAATGGGACAATAAGCATGAGAGTGCACTGGACTATATTGAAGCCGGGTTAACCAATCAAACTATTATTGAAAAAAGTGAAAATGCAACTGTAATTCGGGCCCCTTATTTTCCTTCATTGAGTAATAGACTGATGTTAAAATACGGAGATAAGCGGTTTATTGGGATACGAAAAATTTTTACTTTACTGGATGAGATTAGGCAATTTATGTTTCCTGTTGGACCTAAAAGTACGATATACAAAGCCGGAAAAGAGTATTTAAAAAAAAACAAAGTAGATACTATATTAGCAACAGGTGAGCCATTTGTAATGCATTATTATGCTTCACTTTTAAGCAAGGAATTTAATATTCCTTGGATAGCAGACTACAGAGACCCCTGGTCACAAAATAAAGGACGTCAAAAATCTATTTTCCGTTATACGAATCCATTCTTTGAAAAGAGAGTGCTAAAAACCGTTACAGCTATTTCAACTGTTTCTGAATTTTTTCAACTACAAATAGCTCAGTTAACTAGGCCTCAAACCCCTTTTCATATCGTATGCAACGGGTATGATCCGGAAGTAATTGATCAGGTTAGCGGCTTACCTCAAGCTTCAGATAAATTGCGCATATCATTTGTGGGAACGGTTTATCAGTGGCATCCTTGGAAGATTTTTTTACTCGTTTTCAGTGAATGGACAAAAGCAAATCCCGAGCATAAAGTTGAAATTCATTTATATGGAATCAATAATTCAAATGAAATAGAATCTTATGTACTTAATGATTTACCTGAAATTCAAAAATGGGTGATTATACACCCCAAAATTGTTAACAGTGCACTACTCCCTATATTAAGTCAAAGCAATGTACTGCTGCTTTTTAACTATTATTCTTTTATGGGAACAAAAATTTATGATTACCTGGGATTAAAAAGAAAAATTCTGCTTTGTTTTGAAAACGATCCTGAGGCAGAGTATTTAAAAGATAATTTTTACAATGTTGGAGTTATTAAAGGTTACAGTCAGCGCATTCAGGCACAACTTATAGAAGATACCAAAGGGGGTATTGTAGTTAAAGACAAACAACATTTGAAAGTAGTTTTTGATTCTTTATGGCAGGAGTTTTGCCAATCAGGTCATATTGCATGCTATTCAACAGGAACAGAGGTGTATTCCAGAAAAATTCAAGCTCAAAAGTTAGCTGAAATACTTAAAGCAATGTAAATTTTTTTGTGGAAATAGACACAACTATCCCCAGTCTGTTAATTATTAAAATAATTCAGCCGGATACTCTACAAAATTTCTTTCTGTTTCGTAAAGTCGCACTCCAAGTTCTAACCGAGCATCTATTTTAGGTCTAAGAATTTCGTAAATAACCCGTGCTATATTTTCGGCCGTAGGGTTTAAATTTTTAAATTCAAGAGTATCTAAATTCAGATTTTTGTGATCAAACTTTTTTTCAATGTGCTCTTTTACCAATTGAGCTAATATTTTCATGTCAATTACATATCCCGAAATAGGATCAACATAACCTACTACTTTTACAATAAGTTGATAGTTGTGACCATGATAATTGGGTAAATTACACAAGCCAAATAAATCTTGATTTTCTTGTTCACTTAAATTTTGATTGTGCAAGCGATGTGCACAGTTAAACCATGATTTTCGATAAACGGCTGTTTTCATATTGCGCAATCATCAATGTTTAATAAATTTTTTTTGTAATAACAATTCTGCTATTTGAATAGCATTGGTGGCTGCCCCTTTTCGTAAATTGTCGGCAACAATCCAAAGATTTAAACCATTATTTAAAGTGTCGTCACGCCTTATACGGCCTACAAATACGTCATCTTTTTCATGTGCATTTAAGGGCATAGGATAACTTTTTTCCTCTTTATTATCATGTATGGTAACTCCCGGTGTATGGTATAATAAATCTCGCAACTCAGTTAAATCAAAAGGCTTCTCAAATTCTATATTAACACTTTCTGAGTGACCTCCAATAACAGGAATTCGAACCGCTGTTGCTGTTATCTTTAGATTTTCATCTTGTAATATTTTTTTGGTTTCGTTTACCATTTTCATTTCTTCTTTGGTGTATTCGTTTTCCAAAAAAATATCTATTTGTGGAATTACATTCAAATCAATTGGGTATGGGTAAGCTCTTTGAGTAACTTGTTTTCCGCTGCGCTCTTCCATAAGCTGTTTTACTGCCTGAGCTCCGGTTCCGGTTACAGATTGATAAGTAGATACAACAACTCTTTTTATTTGATAGTGTTGGTGTAAGGGGCTTAATACCATAACCATTTGTATGGTGCTGCAATTAGGATTGGCTATTATCTTATCCTGTGGAGTTAGGATATTTCCATTGACTTCAGGAACGATTAACTTAATATGATTATGCATGCGCCAAGCAGAAGAATTATCAATAACGACAGTTCCGCGTGCTGCAAATTTTTCAGCATATTCAATTGATACACTGCCTCCGGCTGAGAATAAAGCAATATCGGGTGTGCTTTCTATAGCCTCATGCATGGACTGTATTCGATATTTTTTTCCTTTAAATGAAATCATCTTTCCTACGCTCTTCTCAGAAGCTACAGGTATTAATTCAGTTACCGGAAAATTTCGTTCTTCAAGAACTTGTATCATTTTGTTGCCAACCAAACCGGTGGCTCCAATAACAGCTACTTTCATAATTTAATTATTTTTTTGTTGAACCAAGCTGTCCTTTTTTTCTTGATTCTCAACAAACCGTACCCACCACATCCACATTAAAAAAATAAAAATGTAAATTATGGTGTTAAAAACATATTTGTGATTGAAATCAACCCAATCGTTATTGATATGAGAAATAATTGCTAAAACAACTATACGAATAATATTAATAGTATGAATGCCTAACCATCCTAATGGAATAAACCATAATTTTGATTTCCATGAACCTTGATAGCTAATTATTAATCCTGCAAAGCCAAACAAAAGTCCAAAACCCACACAAGCCGGCCCTACATCAACTCCTGCTGATCCTTTTATAATTAATACACTATCATATTGAATTAAGTCATACTGTAAAGTTCGTAATACCCATGAACTAACCACTACAATATTATCACGTACACCATTATGTAAAGTCATCCACACCGAACCAAATGAAGTATTATGCATCTGCACCCAGTTTAAAATTTCCCACAGGGCATAAACCAGAGCAGCTTTTATGATAAACTGCACCATAGGATTTTTAACCATTTCAGATAAAGTTTTTTCTTTGTTAGTACTTGTACTCATAATAGGGTATAAAGGTTTGAGTTACAAAGTTAGTCTTAAATTATCAACTTAGAAAAAGCCTTGATTGCCGAATAGACCAAAGACAAGAAACTTATGCCTCAGGATTTAGCTTAGAAAGGTTAGCTGCCAGTACTTCCAGTAATTTTGTAAGTGGTTTTTCTACCATCATTTTTAGCATTGGATTAAGCTCTGCTTCCAAGAATAGTTGGGCTTTACATGCATTATCTGCAGCAGATTCCAAGGCCACTCTTAAGTAAATATCACTGGGTACTTTTCCGGTTGCTTTATATACAATGGTACTTACCGGTGTTTTCTCAAATAAGATAAAACCAATAGTTGGCATCCCTTTTAAGGTAAAGGAGCACTCTGTTTCTGTGCTATTCCAATCACTTATTTCAGGAGGCATTAATTTTTGAAAGTTATTCAAATTGCATAAAAAATCATAAATACGCTCGCTTGATTGGTGTAGCTCAACTTGTGATGATTGAAGTTTGGTTTGACTCATAATGATTTATAGTATAAGTATATAAAGTTTATTATTTTCCCCACTCGGCAGGATTCATACGCCATTGGTTTAAGGAGTCCACATCAGCAGCATTGATATAACCGGTTTTTAAGGCTGTATTAATAAGAAAGCTGTAATCTGTTAAGGTAATTAATGAACATCTCTTTTCTTCAAAAGCAAGTTGTGCTTTTTCAAAATTATAGGTAAAAATGGCAGCCATTCCCAAAACGTGTATTTTCTTTTCTTCAAGAGCTTGAACAGCCTTAAGGCTACTCATTCCGGTACTAATTAGATCTTCAATAACCAACACTTTATCACCGGCATCAATTTTGCCTTCAATTAAGTTTTCAAGACCGTGTCCTTTAGCTGATGACCGTATGTATGCAAAAGGAAGCTGTAATTGTTCGGCTACTAAAACACCGTGTGCAATTGCTCCTGTGGCAACTCCGGCAACAAGTGTTGCTTCAGAATAATGCTTTTGGGTTAGTGAGGCAAAACTTTCAGCAAAAAATTGACGGATATGCGGATAAGATAAAGAAACCCGATTGTCGCAATATACAGGGCTTTTCCATCCTGATGCCCAAGTAAAAGGCTGATGTGGCTGTAATTTAACAGCTCTAATTTCCAGTAAATATTGAGCTGCTTGTTCGGCTATTTTTGAATCGAAAACCATGCCTCAAACCTACATAAATTTTTGTAAAACAAATGTGTTACATAGTAAATTTTACTAATTTTGCTCTTAATCAAAACAATGGTACACTACACGATTTACTTTGAGCAAAAGAAACTGATTATAGCCGATGAAGCCACATTCAATTTTAATGGCCATAACACTTTGTATTCCGAATATGACAATGTTTCACTTTTAGAAGCACTAATCCAATCTTTAATCTCACTTCCATCTGTAGAAACACTTTACGTTTACAGTCAGCAAGCTGAAGAGGTTTGGGAGGCCTTTCAATCTCTATACACCATTGTTGAAGCGGCTGGAGGGTTGGTATTGAATAAAGCTTCACATGCGTTATTAATACACCGATATGGCATGTGGGACTTACCCAAAGGAAAAAAAGAAAATAATGAAACTCTCGAGGAGGCTGCTGTTAGGGAGGTTATTGAAGAGTGCGGAGTAAAAGACCTTGTAGTTGAGTCTTCATTAGGTAAAACATACCATACCTATATTTTAGACCAAAAAAAAATACTTAAAGTGTCGCACTGGTATTTAATGCGCTGCCATGATAATGAACCTGATTTAATTCCTCAAACCATAGAAGGAATTACCGATGCACGCTGGATGTCTGTTAATGATGTAATTCAAAACCTGAACCAAACATTTGCTTCGGTTAGAGGGGTACTAACTCAAAATTTTATTAAGTCGCTTTAACCCCAGTAGTACTATTTATTTTTTCGGATAAGTTGTTTAAAATAGTTATCCATATTTTGACTGGGAGCTGGTGCATTCCCCGAAAGTATATCACCATCTTTGTCTATTAATACATAATAGGGGATATTCTTAATTTTATACTTTTCACGTATGGGCTTATTCTTATCTGAAATTAAAATCCAGGGGTATTTATTTTTTTCAAAATATGCTTTTTCAGCTTGTATATCATCACCTATTCCAATACTGATGAACTGAACACGATGGCCGTATTTTTGTTCTAATTTTTGAATGTATTTTAATTCCTGAAGTGTATTTGCATCCCATAAAGCCCAAAAATTAAGGTACAAATAATAGCCTTTTAAATCAGATAGTTTTTTAAACTTTGCACTACCCAACTCAAAATCTGGAGCGCTACTGCCAAGCTCCAAAACATTTATATTTTCCAACAGGTTGCGAGCTATAATTCGGTTTTGTGAGCTCAGCCCTTTTAATGAGATATAATTCATCAGCATAGCTATATGATTACGATTACAATCTTTTAAATAATACCATTCGCGCAATCCCGAAAGAAGCACAAGTTCTCTAAGGGTGTCATTTTTTAATAAAGTATCATTCTTCAAAATTCCTTCCATGGCTCCTTCATAGCTGTGGTAATTATTAATTGCGTTATAAATGAGATTACCTGTACTTTTATCTGATAGAAGTTTTAAGTATTGTGCGAAAAATGCTCTGAAATACTGTATATACAAAGGATGACTATACAAAATAGGTCCCCTAAAATAGGTGTTAAATTGATATACTCGGTTTGAAAAACTGACCTCTTCAATTGGAGCGATACTATAGGTTATATAGGTCTTTAAAAAAGCTTGGTCATGCTCAAACTCTTTGAGCAACACGTTTTTTTTAAAGTCTAAAACAGCTTTTTGTAAAATACGTGGTTGCACAAAATAAACATTGTTTTGGGCATAAAAATCGGATAGTAATTTTTCAAAATATATAATCCGTTGATTTAAGCTATGTTTATTTAAATTTAAAAATGAAATACTTACTACGTTTTCTACTCCAATAGTTTGAACAGCATTAGTATCTGTTAGTCCCATCTCTAAATGGTATGTTGAGTCAGGTTCGGCATAAAAAAAAGTACGAGTTTGCTCTGTTTTTATAATAATTTTTTGAATTTCATTTACCGGAATACGTGTGCTAAATACCCCTTCTTTATCGGTAATTCCGCTTGCTAACTGTTTTTCTTTTTGAGTAAAATAGTCTTCATAAGCTAATATTCTGATAGGCTTTTCAGGATAATCAGGAACCCTTAACTTAATAAAAACATCTGCCTTACAGAGCTTGGAAAGGGCTATGGATAATATAATCAGTATTAAATGTTTTGATAAAGTCATTTGCTATATATGCCGATGTGCAATCATACTCATAATTAAATTTTTATGTTATGTTATTAACACTTTCTAACAGCTGGAAGCACTGCAAAATTGATGCAATATAATGAAATACCCAGGTTTTCAATTCTAATAAAACATTCTTTGTTGCAACTGATAATGACAATTTTTGTAGCTAAATACCTTATTTGGGGTATTGTTTTGAATAATTCTAAATAAGTTCTTTGTTGTCCTAAATAAATCAAAGAATTAAAAACGAAATATTATGAAAAAACTACTACTTTTTTTTATGGTTATGTTGACTATTGGAACAATCAATGCACAACAAATAATTGATACCGTTTCATTAGGTGCGGGTTATGCCAATCAAAAATGGTATAGCCTTCAAAATGGCGAGCAGGGTGCTGCTCCTAAAGATAATTGGGATATTGCTTTTGAAATTGGTGGCTTTGGTACATCTATTCATATTAACTCAATTATTGGAACTATGTTATGGACCTATCCTTTAGCCGATACTTCAGGTTGGGCTGGATTAGACACAACTGGAATTAATGCCTGGACTCCTCAGTACAACAGTGATACTTCATGGGTTTTTGGAGCATTTGATCAAAATATGGTAACCACCAATGCAAATGATGTGGGATGGGGTATTTATAACCCTATTACACATATAATAACTGGCGACTCGCTTTTCGTAATTAAATTAGCAAACGGAGTTTATAAAAAATTATGGATTAAGGAAATTGCCGGAGGGGGTTATAATTTCCAGTATGCCGATTTAGATGGTTCTAATTTGCAAATCCAATCAATTCAAAATTCAATTTATAGCGGCAAAAATTTTGGCTATTTTTCTATTCAAACGAATACTCAACTTAATCGTGAACCAGTAGCCTCTGCAAATTGGGATTTATTATTTACACAATATACCGCATTTATACCAACACCCTATACCGTAGCCGGAGTTTTATCAAATAAAGGGGTTCGAGTAGCTCAAGCTGATGATGTAAGCAACCCGCAAAGCTATAACAATTGGTCGGCTCATACCTTTGTAACACCTATTAATGAAATAGGAAGCGACTGGAAAGCATTTGCCGGGGGGAGTTGGAACTTAGTTAGTGACACGGTTTATTTTGTAAAAAGTAAAACAGGTGATATTTGGAAACTATTATTTACCGGTTTTGGAGGCAGTAGCACCGGAAACTTTATTTTTTCAAAAGAAAAGCTTAGCACAGCCGGAATATTAGAATATAACCAAAGTCAATCAATTAGCTTGGCTATTTACCCTAATCCAACTCAAAACAATCAAGTAACCCTAATTTATAATATAGACAAAAACTATCAAAACACTTACTATACAATAAATGATATGAGTGGTAGATTGGTATTGAGTGAAGCTCTTTATTCCGGATCCGGATTATATCAACATACGCTGCTTACACAAGGCTTAAAACAAGGTCTATACATTATTTCAATGTATGTTGATGGACAGGTGCTGCAACAAAAGCTTATAATAGAATAAGGTAATAAATAAATCAAATACACAACAATAATTTTCTAATGAAACTCAGAACTATCAAATCTATTCTCCTCATTTCATTCATCTTTAATAGCCTATTTGTTTTGCAATCATGTCAAAACAAGAAAGAAAATATCCCTCAGGATCCAACTGCTTCTGCTAGTCATAAAATAGGGGTATTGCTTGTAAACCATGGTTCACGCTCTGAAACTTGGCGTAAAGCATTAATGGATTTAGAAAAAAGCGTTCAGCCAGAAATTATGAAAGACGGTCAGATACAAGGTATTAAAACTGCTCATATGGAATATACCGAGCCGTCAATTGCTACACGTTTAAAAGAGTTTGATGCTGAAGGGTACACCGATATTATTGTGGTTCCGGTTTTTTTAACGGTAAGTCCACATACATTTGAAGATATACCTACTATTATTGGACAAAAAGAAGATCCACACTCTAAAGAAATGCTTAAGATAGAAAAAATTGAACGCTATACACCTAAAGCTAAAACGTATATAACACCTAACTTAGACTTTACAGATATCTTAAAGAAAAATGTTGCTCGAAGAGTCAAAGAAATCTCTAAAGACCCAAGTAATGAAGGATTAGTGCTTATAGGTTATGGCGATGAAACCTATGATAAAGAATGGGGAGATTTGTTTAACCAGGTAGGAGAATATGTGAAACAGGAGCAAGGAATAAGCGAACATTCATACGGATGGTGTGGTCATATTGCTCATTATGATCCTCAAAAAACTACCGATGCCATTAATCAAGTGTTGAAAAACAAAAAACATGCAGTGGTAATTCCGGTACTAGTTGCCCATGATGAAGAATTCCAAGTAAGAATAATTGGCGATGGTATAGCTAAGGTTAAAAACAATAAAGAAAAAGTAACCTATCGCCCCGATGCTATTTTACCTGATAATCATGTAGATCAATGGATAATAGATGTAACATCGGGTTATGTTGATAAAATAAAGGGAGGAAAAAATAACGGATAGTCATGTTGGGACTTAATTTAAAAAAATTACGAAGACTGAATATTGCCACACATCGTGATTTGGGGTACTTTTTCTCATCATTAGTCTTAGTCTATTGCATTTCAGGTATAGCGCTAAACCATGTTGATGATTGGAATCCCGATTTTATTTTAAACAAAAAGACAATTTCTATAGAAAAAACTTTCAAGCTTATAGATGTAAACAATAGTGTGATAACCGAATGGAGTAAGCGCGTAGGAGAAGATAACTATAAAATTTATGATTTCCCTACTTCCAATCAGGTTAAGATTTACTACAAAGATGCTTCACTGCATGTGTATTTAGATAAGGGAGAGGCGGTTTACGAAAGTGTATCCAAGCGTCCTGTTTTTTATCAATCTAATGTACTACATCGAAATAGTTTAAAGGGCTGGAAATGGGCTTCAGATGTTTTTGCAGTAATGCTGATTGTGATTAATCTTACCGGTTTATTTATTCTAAAGGGTAAGCATGGAATTACCGGTCGAGGAAAGTGGCTCATTACAGCAGGTTTTATTCCACCGGTGGTTGCTATTGTTATTCAAGCATGGCTTTAAATTGTGAATGAAAAAATACAGGTACAAGTAAAATTTAGATGCATAAAAGTTTTTTCATAATTATTCTTTTCATTTTACAGACAACAGTAATAAGAAGTCAAACTATTACTGTTCTAAATGTCGAAGATAAACAACCTATACCCGCTGCACATATACTTATAAAAGATGTAGAACATGGAGAAGAGAAACTCTTTTTGACGGATGATAAAGGGAAAGCTCAATTATCAGGATTTGAAAATTTAAATGGTAAATATTTATTATCGCTTTCATTTATAGGGTTTAAGAAACTAACAGATACATTAAATGGACTTACTTCTAAAACCTATTTGTTAGCTCCTGAAAAAACAATTTTAAATGAGTTAGTAGTTACTGCTCAATATGCCCCAAACAGTTCTGAGAAGGCAGTTCATAAAATTAAAGTTATTGACTCCAAAAAAATAGAAGCAATTGGAGCTGTTAATTTGCATGATGTATTAAGCAATGAACTAAACATCAGACTTTCTCAAGATAATATTTTGGGAAGCAGCATGAGTTTGCAAGGCATCTCAGGCCAAAATGTAAAGATTTTATTGGACGGAGTGCCGGTAACAGGACGTATGAATGGGAATATTGATTTGTCTCAAATAAATATGAACAATGTAGAACGTATTGAAATTATAGAAGGACCACTGTCTGTAAATTATGGAACTGATGCCTTAGGTGGAACTATAAATATTATAACTAAAAAATCTCAGAAGCAAAACCTTTCATTTGTTTCGGATAATTATTACGAGAGTATAGGACAGTATAATTTTAGCGGTAAAGCAGGATATAAGCATAAGAAAAATTTAATTACTGTAAGCGGTGGACGTAATTACTTTGATGGGTGGCGGCCCGATGAAAAACATTTTCAATTAGAAAAAGTACGTGTAGCCGATAGCTTGCGTTATAAAAACTGGAAGCCTAAAGAACAATTGTTTGGTACCTTATATTATAGCCACTTTTTTAACGAACTTAAATTGGGCTATGCAGCCGATTATTTTTTTGAGAAAATTACAAATAGGGGTTTACCTCGCTTACCTTATTTTGAAACAGCACTTGATGATTATTACACTACTAAACGAATGAACAATACCTTAAATCTTAACGGGAAATTGTCAAAGTACTACTACCTAAATTTTACAGCAGCCTATAATCATTATGAAAGAATAAAAAGTACTTACTTCAAAGATTTAACAACATTGGAGCAGGTACTCACTGAAAATGCTGACGATCAAGATACGAGTTTGTTTAACACGCTGATGACCAGGGGAAGCATTAGCAGCACTAGAGACTCGGTTAAGATAAATTACGAATTGGGGTATGATGTTAACCAAGAAACAGCTCGAGGACTACGCATTAAAGATATGGAGCAAGTTATTGGCGATTATGCATTATTTGGAAGTGCCGAATATAAGCCTTTTACTTTCTTAACTTTTAGGCCAGGTTTGCGTGCTACCTACAATACATCTTATAAAGCACCAGTAGTTCCTTCATTAAACATAAAATATGATGTGCCAATAGGTACAGAAAGTAATTCTTCATTGGCATTCCGATTTTCCTATGCACGCGGATTTCGATCTCCTTCGCTAAAGGAACTTTATTTTTATTTTGTAGATATCAACCATAACATTACAGGAAATCAAAATCTTAAAGCAGAACAATCAGATAATTACAATTTAAGTATCAGTTTAAATAAAACAAAAAGCCAAAGAGTATCAAAGCTTGATTTAAGTATTTTTTACAATTATATTCATAGTATGATTGCATTAGCACAAGCATCAGGCACTCAATATACTTATTTTAATATAGATAAATATGAAACTCGTGGCTTGCAGTTGCAAAATGAATTCGCTATAAAACATTTTAAAATAGCAACCGGAGCAGCTTATATTGGCCGATATAATCAAATGGGCAATAAAAAAAGTCCTGATGGTTTTGAATACTCTCCTGAAGCCCGTTGTAATATTTTTTACGAATGGCACAGCCAAAACATGACCTTTGCCCTATTCTATAAATATACAGGAAAACTGGCAGCTTATGCGTTAAATGAAAATGACGAACTTTATAAAATTCAAGTACAAGATTATCACTCGGCTGATGCTACACTAAGCAGAGCGTTTATTAAAAAAAGTATTATACTTACTGCAGGGGCAAAAAATTTATTTGATGTTAAGAATATTCGAGGAATTGCTTCTGGCGCAGCTCATACGGCTTCAAGTAATACAATGGCAGTTGGTATGGGCCGCAGTTATTTTTTTAAAATAACGATAAATATAAATTCAAAAAACTAAAATGAAACAGGTTGTTTTTTTGAGCATAATTCTGTTGTTTTTGTTAACCTCTTGTGATAAAGGAGAATTGCCTGTTTCTAAGCATGATCCGGGAGACGTAACAGCACAAACAGTAAATATAGATGCAACGTACAAGTGGCAAATTTATTATAACCTAAAAACAAACACGGTAGTTGGTCAAAATTTAAAAACAATTTGGGATTTGGGTTTCGAAACCGGACCACAAGGCTGGCATATCATTTTAAATCAAGCCAAATTTATGTTCGTTTATAATACCGGTAAAACTGTTTTTGAAGAAGTTGTAGATACCAATGGCTTTTCACCCGGCCGTAGGTGGGATGCCCCTTCAGGTGATTATGACTCAACGGCCATTGGCTATTGGCAAGACCATAAAGCAGTGTATATTGTTGATGGTGGCTATAGTGAAACCGGAGTACAGCAAGGATTTTATAAGGTGCAATTTTTAGCTGTTGATAATTACTCTTATACGCTACGCTTCTCTAAAATTAATGGAACAAATGATACAACAATGCAAATTATAAAAGATAATACCTGCAACTATACCTTTTTGTCCTTAAAAAATTCTAAAACTGTTTTGGTTGAACCTCCAAAAGATACATGGGATTTGGTTTTTAGCCAATATACTCATGTTTTTAATAACCCCATTGAACCATATCTTGTTTCGGGTTGCTTGTTGAACAAATTTCAAACATCAGCCTGTAGCGATTCATCAAAGTCATTCGCAGCAATAAATTTTGAAAACATATCAGATTATACTTTTACCTCTGCCGTTAATTCCATTGGCTATAATTGGAAAAAATACGATAACGGCACCTACGTTACTAATCCACGCATTGTTTATATTATAAAGGACAGCCATGGACTTTATTACAAACTTCATTTCATTGATTTTTACAACCAATCGGGGGTAAAAGGAAATCCCAAATGGGAGTATCAAAAAATGTAGTATCGATTATTATACGCCTGTTTAAGCACATTGATTTTTTAGAACACTATCGTACTCCAAAATGGAATAGTGAATAAATCTGTTTAAAACTTCCTGAATAGAATATAACAACCTGCACAAGAAAAAAATAAGTTTATCGTGCTCTTTAAAAATATTCTACCAACCATTTTAAAAAAAACATGGCAATGGCTAAAAAGAAAGAAAAAAAAGTATTTGTGCTGGACACATCTGTGTTGCTATACGACCACAAATCAATTAAAAATTTTGCCGAACATGATGTGGCAATACCTATTACAGTTTTGGAAGAAGTTGACCGCTTTAAAAAAGGGAATGATGTTATAAATTTTGAAGCACGTGAGTTTATTCGTATGCTCGACCATTTATCACAAAGCAACTCTTTGCAAGATTGGCTTCCTATTAACGGCCCCGGAAAAGGAAAATTTAAGGTGCAGATGAATGAAAAAAGCAAAGTTGATACCAATTTTATTTTTGGTGAGAAAAAGGCCGATCACAATATTTTAAATGCTGCTTTACAACTTGCAGAAGATAGGCCAGAAAGTACAGTAGTTTTGGTTTCTAAAGATATTAACTTACGATTAAAAGCACGATCCTTAAATATTATTGCCGAAGATTATGAAACAGGTAAGGTCAAAAATATTGATCAGCTCTATAAAGGAAATACCTATTTAGAAGTGTCACAAACGGTTATCACCAAGATGTACACTACGGGGTTTTGCTCCCTAAAGGAGGCCAAATTAAAAAATGCTATTGCCAACCACTATTACATTTTGCGCAATGGCGATGCTTCAACATTGGCCTATTATAATCATGGAACAGGGCAATTAGAGCGTGTAAACAAAGAAAATGCTTACGGAATTAAACCACGAAACGTAGAGCAAACTTTTGCCTTACATGCTGTCATGAACCCTAAAGTACTGCTCGTTACAATTCAAGGAATTGCAGGCACCGGAAAAACCTTGTTGGCACTGGCCGGAGCTATGGCTCAAAAACAAAACTTCCACCAAATATACTTGGCGCGCCCAATAGTTCCCTTAAGTAATAAAGATATTGGCTTTTTACCAGGTGATATTAAAGCTAAAATTAATCCTTATATGGAACCTTTATGGGATAACCTTAAACTCATTCAAAATCAATTTAAAGAAACAGATAAAGAACATCAAAAAATAAGGGAAATGGTGGAAAAGGAAAAGATACATATTACACCATTGGCCTATATTAGAGGGCGTAGTTTAAGCAATATTGTTTTTATTGTTGATGAAGCGCAGAACCTTACTCCGCATGAAGTAAAAACGATTATTACCCGTGCCGGAGAAAATACCAAGATTATTTTTACAGGAGATATTTTCCAAATAGATACTCCATATTTGGATACACATAGTAATGGCTTGTCTTATCTTATTGATAAAATGAAAAATCATCCACTGTATGCCCACATGACCTTAGAAAAAGGGGAGCGTTCGGAACTGGCTAATGTTGCCAGTTTAATGCTTTAAATTTGTATGGAGTAGCTGATAATTTATTATTTTTGCGAGACTCAAAACTAAATTCAGAAATTGAGCAGAAGGAGTGCAACGAATGGACATTAATGCCATAAGGCAAAAATATTACAACAGCTCTCAAGTTGTTGAATTAGCTGATTTTTTAAAACAAAATAGTACCGGGAAAGCTCAGTTGAAAGGGATTTCGGGAAGCAGTTTAGCTTTTATTGCCGAGGCAACTTTACAACACATAGGCGGATGGCATGTTTTTATTTTACCTGATAAAGAACAGGCGGCTTATGTGCTTAATGATTTAGAAAACTTGTTAGGAAATAAATATGTTGTTTTTTTTCCAATGAGTTACAAAAAGCCTTATGAGCCCGAAATAATAGATAATGCAAATATATTGTTTCGTTCCGAAGTACTTAATTTTCTAACTGCAAAACATAAAAGCGCTGTTGTTGTTACTTATCCCCATGCACTATCAGAAAAGGTAGTTTCAAAAAAACATTTAAGTGCGAATACCTTTAATCTGAAATGTACAGAAAAGGTAGATATTAATTTTATGTTTTCGTTTTTGGAAGAGTATGAGTTTAATCGTGTCGATTTTGTTACCCAGCCTGGTGAATATAGTGTAAGAGGCGGAATTATTGATGTATTTTCTTTTAGTAATGATTATCCATATCGTATTGAATTTTTTGATACTGAGGTAGAAAGCCTAAGATCATTTGATATTGAAACCCAGCTCTCAATTAAACATTATGATTTTATTCAAATTATTCCTGATGTAAGTCGAAAACTATTGGTCGAAAGTCGCTCTAGTTTCTTTGATTTTATACCTAATGGGAGTACGATTTGGATAAATCACACCAACTTTTCCTCTGACGTTATTCAGAAAACATTCGAAGCTGCACAAGTAGCACATCATAAGGCCGAACAAGGCATTATTAAACAGCTTAATCCCGAAGAACTTTTCTTGGATAAGCATTATTTTTACCAAGACTTACTTCGATTTAATTGTATCGAATTTGGAAATAACAATACTTACTCAGCGCAAAAAAGCATTGAGTTTAATATTTTTCCTCAACCTAGTTTCAATAAAAACATGGAAATGTTGATAGGGCATTTGAAGCAAAATGAAGAAAAAGAAATAAACAATGTACTATTTTCAGATTCAAAAAAGCAAAATGAGCGCTTGTTGAGCATCATTGAAGACACTACCAAGATAAACCAAATACGTTATTCAGCCGAAACTTTAAATACAGTTATACAAGCCTTTAGTGAAGGTTTTGAAGATAAAGACCTCAAAATAGCTTGTTTTACCGACCATCAAATATTTAACCGATATCACAGATTCCGCCTTAAAGACCAATTTAAATCGAAGAGCGAAGCAATAACATTAAAAGAACTGCAATCACTAAAACCCGGAGATTTTGTGACTCATATTGACCATGGAATAGGCCGTTTTGCAGGGCTAGAGAAAATTGAAGTAAACGGAAAACAGCAAGAAGCCATTAGGCTCGTGTATCGTGATAATGATATTTTATACATTAATATACAGTCTTTACATCGCATTGCACGGTACAGTGGACAAGAAGGAACGCTCCCTAAGTTAAACAAATTAGGAAGTAATACCTGGAATACCTTAAAACAAAAAACAAAAGTTAAGGTAAAACAAATTGCTTACGATTTAATAAAACTGTATGCTAAAAGAAAGGCCCAAAAAGGCTTTGAATTTTCGCCTGATAATTATTTACAAACAGAGTTAGAAGCTTCTTTTGTTTATGAAGATACACCCGATCAGGTAAAGTCAACGGCTGCTGTAAAAAAAGATATGGAAGCTCCTTTTCCGATGGATCGGCTTATATGTGGAGATGTAGGCTTTGGAAAAACAGAAATTGCTATACGCGCTGCATTTAAGGCTGTATGCGATAATAAGCAAGTGGTGGTATTGGTGCCTACTACTATTTTGGCTTTACAACATTATAAAACTTTTAAAGAGAGATTAAAAGATTTTCCATGTACTGTTGATTATATCAATCGTTTTAAAAGCAGTAAAGAGCAGAAAGAAACAATTCAAAAATTATCTGAAGGGAAAATAGATATACTTATTGGGACACATCGCATTGTTGCCAAAGACATTAAATTTAAAGATTTGGGATTAATGATTGTTGATGAAGAACAAAAATTTGGAGTAGCTGTAAAAGATAAACTCAAAACTTTAAAAGCCAATATTGATACACTAACATTAACGGCCACACCTATTCCACGGACTTTACAATTTAGCATGATGGGAGCACGTGATTTGTCTGTAATTGTAACACCACCACCTAATCGTTATCCGGTGCAAACAGAGTTGCATCCGTTTAACGAAGAAATTATTAGAGATGCTATTTCCTTTGAAATAGCACGAGGCGGACAAGTTTTTTTTGTGCATAATAGGGTACAAAATATTCACGAAGTTTCCGGTATGATTCAAAGACTTTGTCCCGATGTGCGTGTAGCATGTGCCCATGGACAAATGGATGGAGACAAGTTAGAACTTACTATGATGGATTTTATTGATGGCCAATTTGATGTGCTGGTAGCCACCACAATTATTGAAGCTGGTTTAGATATTAGCAACGCCAATACGATTATTATTAACGGAGCGCATCTTTTTGGATTAAGTGATTTACATCAAATGCGCGGTAGAGTTGGGCGTAGTAATAGGAAAGCGTTTTGTTATTTATTGGCTCCTCCTTTAAGTGTGCTTACTCCCGAAGCCCGTAAAAGATTAAAAGCGATTGAGGAATTTGCTGATTTAGGCTCAGGATTCAATATAGCCTTACGCGACTTAGACATACGAGGAGCCGGAAATTTATTAGGTGCTGAGCAAAGTGGTTTTATTTCGGAAATTGGTTTCGAAACGTATATGAAAATACTAAATGAAGCCATTGAAGAACTTAAAGAAACGGAGTTTAAAGATTTGTATGAAGATACATCAGGCGTACAGCAAATGATGCATAAAGTAAGTGGCCGTAGTTTTGTAAGAGATTGCCAAATTGATACGGATATGGAAATTTTGTTTACAGATGAATACATCAGCAATATTACCGAACGTATGAGTTTGTATAAAGAACTCGATGACTTAGAATCTGAAGAACAATTACAGCTTTTCGAGAAAAACCTGATAGACCGCTTTGGACCTTTACCTCAAGAAGCTCAAGAATTGCTAAATGCCATTAGACTGCGATGGGTTGCAGAAGATATTGGCTTTGAAAAAGTAGTACTCAAAAAAAATAAAATGATAGGTTATTTTATTGCTAAGCAAGATAGCCCATTTTATGAGAGCCCAGCTTTTAACCGTATTATTGAATTCGTTAAACAAAACACAAATAAAGTACAACTTAAAGAAACTTCGGGTAATAAACTCACTTTAATTTTTGATCAGGTTTCAAGCTTGAAAGATGCACTTAAAGCCGGAAAACAAATTACAGGGTAATCTATTTTACAAGTATTTTTCTTTAATTATTTTTTCGTGATGACGAATATGACCTACCATAAAGTAAAACAAACTTCTTACACTAACACGCTTGCTGGAAGCAGTCCCAATACGTTTCAACTCATCCAATTGCAGCGATTTATAAAAACTTATAGTGCCTTTTCGCATAAATGTAAAATCTTCAATAAGTGCAAGCATTGATGTATCATCAAAATGAGTAGCTGCCACATAAGCATCTTCATTAAAACCGGGTATAGGAGTTTGATCATTTCGGGCAATACGCAAAGCACGACTAACTATTATTCTTTCTGTATCGGTATTATGTCCTACTATCTCTTTGATACTCCATTTATTTTGAGCATAGCGGTATAATTCTTTGTCAATTGGAATACTTCTTAGAAAACCAGGATATTGTAGCAACTGCGTTTCTAATTCGGTCAAAATATCTTCAGATACCAATTCTAAATACGGCCTAAAATAAGCAGGACATTCATATTCTGGTAAATTCATAAAATAAAATTTTATTATTGCCTTTAAAGATACAAAAGAAAAAGCAGTTTTTAAAGTTTATAACGAAACTTAGCTTGGTGAAATCAATTTGTCAAAAAAATAGAAACAAAAAGATTGGGTAGTAAATTCTTTTTACTTTTATACTTTTAATTAAGTACCATGAAAAATCTTATACTATTCCTATTCTCACTTCTGATATGGGTTCCCATAAAAGCCCAATCTTATTTAGTGCCGGTTTATACCGTAAGCTCATTGCAAACACCGGAACCTGGCGAAGAGCCCTATAAAACAATTGATGGAGATGTGAATACGATGTATCACTCTGATTGGAATGCCAATGCAATACCTGATGAACTTAAATTTTATTTTACCGCTCAGGCCCAAAGTATCAAGAAAATAGTTTATAGCCCTCGACAATCGGGCTATAATGGTATTTGGACAAATGTTGATGTACTTTATGCCACACAAACTCAGCCAACAAACTTTATTTCTATAAGTGCCAATTTAAGTTGGACTGCCGATAATCAAGATAAAGTGATTACCTTACCCATAGCTTTGGCAGATGTTGCTGTTATTAAATTTGTTATAAATGCAGCTGTTGGTAATTTTTCTAGTTGTGCCGAAATGCAGTTTTTTTCTGACGACCCTTTTGTTGCAAACAATGTAGATTGCACTGCTCCAACAGGAACTTTAACACTTAACGGAGCCAATGATATTAAAATAAATATTCAAACAAATAATACTACGGCATCAAGTTACCAACCCGGAGAAAATATTGAAAAATCATTCGATAATGATTTAAATTCATTGTATCATTCCTCTTACAACAATACCATTTTTCCGGTAACACTAAATTATCGTTTTGACGGCACCTCAGCAATTGATTATTTAAAATATATTCCACGTAACGATGGCGGTTATAATGGAAATTTTGGAGAAGTTTTGATTCAGTATAATACCTTAGTAAATCCAACCTTTCAAACACTTCTTACATACGATTTTGCAATGTCTGCATTACCTGTTATTGTAAATTTTCCGAACACTATAACCCCCTATAACATACAAATAGTAGTACAAAGTGGATATAATAACTTTGCGAGCTGTGCCGAAATGGAATTTTATAAACAGAACCCTTCTGCTGCAATGACACCACCTACAGGTATTTTTTCCGACTCTTTATGTTCTGAACTTTTACCGGGTGTTAGTCAAAGTCAAATTACTGCCATTGTTTCTCCTTTTTATAAAGAGCTTGCGCAGTGCTTGTATAACCAAAGCTACAATCACAAATATAGGGTACAAGAATTTGAAGTTTATTGGCCTACTCAAAAAATAAGTCAAGATATGAAGGTGGGCGGGTACGATCCTTATGAAAACCCAACCGGTATTGCGTTTAATGCCAATGACACAATAGCTCTTTTTGCCGAAAATCTTCCTACCGGAACTCCTGTTTACTTATGTATTAAAGATTTTGCAGTGAGTCTTTATGGTGCTCAAAGCTTCTATTTATTAAAAAATGGACTGAATGTTTTTAAGGTAGATAATAGCGGTCTTGGATATATCAGTTATTTTCATCTTAACCTTGCCTTACCTAACGTTAAATTGAATATAGTTTCGGGAAAAATTAATGGGTATTACGATAAAGTTGCCTCTCAACTAAGCGAGTGGCCCGAGCTTTTGGAAAACACGAATTACCCTAAAATAGATGTACGCGGTGAGTTTGCTCATTTAGTTTTTGACCGTAATGCACTAAAGGCAGAGTGTCCATTTGAAGCTTTTGATTTAATTGATAAATATGATGAAATAATAAAACATGAACGCGTCCTTATGGGTTGGTTTAAATACAACATCTCTCCAAAAAATCATCAACTTGCTTATACCGAATCAGGTGGGGGTTGGTATGCAGGAGGTTTAGGAATTCATTTAGATTTAGATTGGGGGGTAAGTAGTATTACCAATCCTAATCAACTTGATGTTTGGGGAATACCACATGAGTTTGGTCATGTAAATCAAATGCATCCAGACTTAAATTGGATAGGTACCACAGAAGTAACCAATAATATTTATTCGGTTTGGGTACAATATAAAATGAATTCTCAGGGTGATTCTTTTACTCGATTAGAAAGTGGAGTAGATCAAGCAGCCCCAAATATACCGGCAGCCGCAGGAGGTACTATTAATGGAGCTATTAACGCAACTTATGTCAATGGTAAAGCATTACAACAAGATACCTTATATGATGTGTTTAAAATTTTAGTTCCGTTTTGGCAATTAGAGCTTTACTACCAGATAGCCGGTGCCTGTAAAAATGCCCCTGAACTTTCTTTTCAATATCCCGGAACTTACACAGGAATAGATTATGCACGATGGTATGGTACTGTTTCAGAACTATCCAGAAATACCAATTCGAGTAACCTCACCAACGGTGAGCTGCTCCTTAACTTTGTAAAAAACACTTGCGATGCAGTTGAAGAAGATTTAACCAATTTTTTTATCAATACGGGATTTCTAAAACCGGTAGATGTAACTATTGACGATTATGGAATTGGACAACTGACCGTAACACAAAGTCAAATTAATCAAACTATGGCTTACATTCAAAGTAAAAACTATCCTACACCTGTTTCGCCTGTTATGAACTATATATCAGCACATAGTGTTAATGTGTTCAAAAATCAACTCCCACTTGCTGGTACTACAGGAATTGGCGTTAGTTTGAACGGTACTACCTTATTAGTGCAAAATTCACTTTGGCCTAATGCTGTTGCTTTTGAGGTATATGATACTTTAGACACATTAATGCACGTATGCATTGTAGGTACTGGGAATACAGCCATGCAAACAACTACCATTTATTATCCTGCAAATGCACATAAAGTATATGCAGTAGGCTTTGACGGTCAAAAAATATTGGTTTACCCAAATTTAACCTCTTTAAAAAATACAGAAAAGAATGTTGCTTTAAGCGTGTATCCAAATCCGCTTAATACAGGACAGTATTTACACTTATCGGGTATTGAAAACAATCAAATATATGAAGCTGTACTATACTCACTCACAGGTACAGAACAAATACTTTATTCAGGAAATAAAACACAAATAGAAAGAAAATTAAATGAACAACTAGTGCATCTATATCCCGGTATGTATTTTCTTGATTTAAAAAATAATTCCGGAGAAAGATATACTGTAAAAATAACAAAAGCCCTTTAAACATAGGGCTTCTGTTATTGTCTTTCTGTTATTGTCTTTCTGGTATTGTGCAGTGTTAATGTGTTACAAATAGTTTACTGCGACTAACACTATTTGGGGTTAACATTTCAATATAGTAAATACCTTGTTTTAATTGGCTTGTTTGAATAAGAATATCAGATTTATGATTTCTTTGAGTTAATATTCTTTGTCCGGCAGTATTGTATAGAGCCACTTCTGAAATAACATCACCATTGTCATTAGATATAGTTACACTTTCGTTAGCCGGATTGGGCCAAATAGAAAAAGCATGTTGATTTTTTAATTCAGGAATACCGGTAAAGGATACAGTAAAAATATCAGGCCTTTTACTGCGAAGCACCCAGCGTACAAAATCAATTTGGTCTTTAGTAAAGCTATTTTGGCAAGTTTCGGCACTGTAATCCATATAGTTTTCAATCATATCAGGCATGTCAATTCCAGCAATGGTATCTACGCAAGTATTTTTACTGGCATCGCAATCTGAGTTTGATTTGTCGGTAGCTCTTGGAGTATCTAAAATTCCATCATTTCCGGCACAGTTAGTGGCATCGCCCCATATATGTCTAAGACCTAAATAGTGCCCTATTTCATGCACAGGTGTACGCCCGCGTGCTATATAGGTTGTACCTCCGGCTGAAATAATATTTGGGTTATTGGCACCAAAAACTTGAAACTGAATAACCACACCATCACTAATACCGGTAGTAGAATTTGGATCCCAATTCGGTAATCCAGCAGGTGGAATGGCGTAACCTAAAACAGCAGGGCCTATAAACGGAATACTCATATTACAAACCCAAATATTCAAAAACCTGCTTTGGTCCCAAGGGTCAATACCACCACTTGCTGTAGATTTTACTCCTTCTGCAATGCCACTGCCTCCAAGGTTAAAGAAGGAGGTTGTACTTGTTTGTGTACGGGTAATACCGTTAGTTGGGTTTCCCTGTGGATCGGTATCAGCCAACAAAAAACGAATTCGAGAATCAACACCGGTTACAGGTTGAAAAACAGGACGAAGATTAACAGAGTCGGGGTTGAGCCTGCCGTAATCTTCATTAAGCACTTGAATTTGATTATAAACAACGGAATCGGCTAAATTTTCTTCGGGCTTATTATACACAATATGAACAACTACTCTTACATATAAAAAGGTATCAGAAGCAGCACGGTTGGACGGAATACTGTAAAAATCTTGAAATAAATTTTGTGTACTCTGAATATAGCCAGGCTGCACTTGTTCTTGTAAATGCATAGCATCAAATGAAGCACATTTTTGTATATTTTGAGCCTCTAATTTAGGCATACCAAAAGCCATTGACAAAAAAAGAAGAGATGTTAATTTTATTTTCATTTTTTAGCGTAATTTTTTTGCACTAATGTAAAAAATATTTTTTTCAATGCATTGTTGCTTGTAATTTAGCCCAATGAACTTAAGTTTACAAAATAAAAGAGCTTTTGTGTGTGGTAGCACGCAAGGTATTGGAAAAGCAACTGCCATAGAACTGGCTGCTTTAGGTGCTAAAATAATTTTAATAGCCCGAAATGAAGAGAAGTTGAAAGTAACACTAGGTGAAATTAACAGGGTTAATAATATTCAGAATGAGTATATCGTTGCTGATTTTTCTAAGCCCGAAACGTTACAAAATGCTATTGATAAATATATAGCACAAAATGATGCCGCTCATATAATGATAAATAATACGGGTGGTCCACCTGCCGGAAAAATAAGCGATGCGCTTGTTCCGGATTTTCTAAATGCCTTTAATAATCATTTGGTTTGTAATCATATTTTGGCTAAAGCGGTATTACCTTTTATGAAGAAAGAAGGCTATGGTCGTATTATAAATATTATATCTACCTCTGTGAAACAACCAATTAAAGGCTTAGGTGTTTCTAATACCATAAGAGCTGCTGTGGCTAATTGGAGCAAAACACTTTCGTCTGAAGTGGCTGCTTTCGGCATAACGGTTAATAATGTGCTGCCGGGGGCCACATACACATCACGTTTACAAGAAATTATTTTAAACAAAGTTCAAAAAAGCAATGATTCATCAGATGGGGTTACGCATGAAATGCTTCATGAGATTCCTGCTGGACGGTTTGCTGCACCCGAAGAAATTGCCTCTGCCATTGCTTTTTTAGCAAGCCCGGCTGCCGGATATATTAATGGAATTAATTTGCCAGTTGACGGAGGCAGAACAGCCTGTTTATAGGGTTAATTTTTGGTAAAAGTAGCGTTGCAATTATCAGCCGCACCGCTGCCATCATCCATTTTATAGCTCATACTAAACTTGGTACTGCTGCTTACTGTTCCACTCCCGCTTGCTGAGTAGGCCGAATTTCCTGAACCTATAGTTTGTGAAGACAGCGAAACGCTGCTTGAACTTATAGTTACCAAAGCTTCGTGGCTGTAGCCCAAATTGTAAAAATTACTTATTTTGTACGAATTTCCGCTGCTGCCGTCTTTTTTAATATTGACTGTAAAATTTGTTGTTCCTGCTGGGTTTGAGGTAGTCTCATTACAAGCCCAAGTTCCTGAAAAATCGGCCTCAACATCTTTAGTATCTTCTGGAGCACAAGCAGCCATAAAACTAACTAATGCAACCAAAACCAACTGTGAAATTCTTTTTTGAACCAATGAAATAGTCATAATCAATACTGTTAATAAAACTTCATACTCAAAAATCGAGCCTTAAAATCACTTAAAGGCTAAGTCATATTTTATAAATGTAAATATAAAGTATTAAAGCAAAATTATATTTATAATTTAAAGGCTGTGACTGTATGAGTTTTTTACAATTCCTTTAAAAACTAAAAATTAGTCTAATTGACAATGCTTAACAGCAGCCTAAAGCCAAAATTCGTATGGGAGTAATTTTATACCTAACTTTGCGACCATGCTTTTCAGGTATTTTATTAAAATAGCCTACGAAGGAACTTTATATAACGGGTGGCAAATACAGCCCGGTGTTCCTACAGTACAGCAAAAATTACAAGAAAGTATTAAGATGTTTGCTGACTTAGAAGGTGATATAACAGGCTGCGGGCGAACAGATACAGGGGTTCATTCGAGCGAGTTTTATGCTCATTTTGATGTTTCAACACCTATTGATAATGAAACTAATTTTTTATACAAGCTTAACCGGGTGTTACCCAGCGACATAGTAGTAAATAATATTTACAAAACAGGTGCTACTGCTCATGCTCGGTTCGATGCCACTAGCAGAACATACAAATACTATATTCTACGTCAAAAAGACCCCTTTGTAAAAAATGCATGGCTTTTTAACTATCCTTTAGATATTGAAATTATGCAGCTAGGCTGTGCAGAGTTAATGAAATTTACTGACTTTTCTTCATTCAGCAAAAGCAATACACAGGTTTTTACAAACAACTGCCATATAATTCGTGCTGTTTGGACAGAAGATAACAATTGTCTTATTTTTACTATTGAAGCCAATCGTTTTTTGCGGAATATGGTACGTGCTGTTGTAGGAACTATGATTGATCTAGGAAAAAAGAAACTAGACTTAGAACAATTTGTGAAAATTATTGAAAGCAAGAATAGAAGTAAGGCCGGCCTCTCTGTACCTGCCCGTGGACTCTTTTTAACTCAGGTTACATATCCCAACAACTATTTCAGTACACAAGAAAAATTATTTACTAATTATCAAATCTAATTATGTCTGTTGCTGGAAAAGCATTTGATTTTCATTTGTTTAAGAAATTATTGTCCTTTACGAAGGGGTATAAATGGCTTTTACGTGGAGCCATACTACTTACCCTCTTAGGGGCATTTTTAGCCCCGCTGAGACCGTATTTGGTTCAGTATGCATTTGATGAGTATATTGTAAAGAGCGATTTACCCGGTTTGGGACGAATGATGCTAGTTATTGTTGCCGTTCTGTTTTTGGAAGTATCGGTACAGTACCTTTCGGGTTATTTAAGTAACCTGCTGGCATTGCATATTGTTCATGAAATTCGTATGAAACTGTATAAAAAGCTTATACATTTTAAGTTAGAATATTATGATAAAACCCCGGTAGGTACTTTAGTCACACGTTGTATTAGTGATATTCAAAATATCTCAGAGGTGTTTTCTCAAGGATTCTTAGATATTGCAGGTGACTTACTGAAACTTTTGATTATAATTTTGGTCATGTTTTATACCAACTGGAAAATAACTTTTTTATGTTTAAGCATCATTCCCTTACTTTTATTAGCTACCTATATTTTTAAAAATGCAATACGCGCTGCTTTTAATGATGTTAGAACACATGTGGCTTCGTTAAATGCCTTTGTTCAGGAACACATTAACGGAATGAGTTTAGTACAGATATTTAACCGTCAGGAACAAGAATACCTGAAATTTAAAACAATCAATAACAAACACCGTAACGCAAACAATCGTTCAGTTTGGCATTATTCGGTTTTTTTTCCGGTGGTTGAAATCTTATCGGCTACCAGTATTGGTTTACTTGTATGGTGGGGAGCCAAAGAAACGCTACAGCACGAAATTACAACCGGGGTAATTGTGGCTTTTATTATGTATATAAATATGCTTTTTAAACCTATTCGGCAATTGGCCGATAGGTTTAATACCTTACAAATGGGCATGGTGTGCAGCGAAAGGGTAATTCAGGTAATTGAAACCGATGCATATAACTCCAATAATGGAACGTTTAAGCCCAATACCATTAAAGGAAAAATAGAATTTAATCGGGTTTGGTTTGCTTATAAAAATGAAGACTGGGTAATTAAAGATGTTTCTTTTGTGATTGAACCCGGGCAACGAGTAGCCTTTGTCGGGGCTACCGGATCTGGAAAAACAACCATAGCTGCATTACTTTGCCGCTACTATGAAATTCAAAAAGGAGAAATTAAAATTGATGGTATTGACATTATGGAGTATGAGCTTAATCATTTGCGAAAACTCATTGGAACCATTATGCAAGATGTTTTTTTATTTCCGGGCAGTATATATGAAAATGTAATTTTAAATGAAACATCGCTTACAAAGCAAAGAGTGATTGAAGCAGCTACCGAAACCGGGATGATTCAATTTATTTCCAAATTACCGGGCGGAATTGATTATCAAGTTATGGAACGTGGCTCTTTGTTAAGTACCGGACAAAGACAGCTTATTTCTTTTTTAAGAGCCTACCTTTATAACCCTTCTATAATGATTTTGGATGAGGCTACATCTTCCATTGATTCAGAGTCAGAACGACTTATACAGTTGGCTACTGAGCAGCTTACCGCCCATCGAACTTCCATAATTATTGCCCATCGCCTTAGCACCATTAAAGATGCACATGTTATTATGGTACTTGATAAAGGCTATTTGAAAGAATCTGGAACACATGCTCAGTTAATGGAAACAGAAGGGTTTTATTTTAAACTCTATCAAGCCCATAACAAAGAATATGTATAAAGTTGATTATCAGAAAATTGTAAAATTACTTTAGCCTATTTTCTAAGCCCTTGGTAGAGCCCCTGAAAATTAATTAACAAATACACGCTTTCTGCTTTATTTAGTAAATTGTATTAGCTATTTTTGTGCCCGTTATTTAAACTTCTTGCAATGCCAAATGCTAAATATATTTTTGTAACCGGTGGGGTTACGTCATCATTAGGAAAAGGAATAATTTCAGCATCATTGGCCACCCTACTTCAATCAAGAGGTTTTTCGGTTACCATCCAAAAGTTAGATCCCTATATCAATGTTGATCCTGGTACGCTTAACCCTTATGAGCATGGCGAATGTTATGTAACTAACGATGGGGCCGAAACCGATTTAGATTTAGGACATTATGAAAGGTTTCTAAATGTTCCAACATCTCGAGCCAATAGTATTACTACAGGACGCATTTACAAATCGGTTATCGATAAAGAGCGTAAGGGAGTTTATTTAGGCAAAACAGTTCAAGTTATACCGCATATTACTGATGAAATTAAGAACAGTATAAAGCTACTCGCTAAAAATAAACTCTACGATTTTGTTATTACCGAAATTGGAGGAACCGTAGGCGATATAGAATCACTCCCATATATTGAAGCAGTTCGGCAGATGAAATGGGAAATGGGAAAAAACTCTTTAGTAATCCATTTAACCCTTGTCCCTTTTTTATCGGCAGCAGGTGAACTAAAAACAAAACCTACCCAACACTCGGTAAAAGCATTATTAGAATACGGTATTCAGCCCGACATTTTAGTTTGCCGTACCGAACATGAGTTAAATAAGGACATTCGAAAAAAAATAGCCTTGTTTTGTAATGTGGAACCTGATGCCGTAATTGAAAGTATTGATGCTTCAACAATTTATGATGTTCCGTTTTTAATGAAAGAAGAGAAACTAGATGAAGTTGTTCTTAGAAAGTTACATATAAAGGTCGAGCAAAAGCACGAGTTAGGCTTATGGAATAAGTTTATTAAAAAACTAAAAAATCCGCAGTTTGAAGTAAATATAGCCTTAGTAGGAAAATATACCGAACTAAAAGATGCTTATAAGTCAATTACAGAAGCCTTTATTCATGCCGGAGTTGCTAACAATACTAAAGTCAATCTAATATGGTTAAGCAGCGAAAAAATTACCAATGAGAATATAGCTGATCGCCTTATAGGTGTAGGGGCTGTATTGGTAGCTCCTGGTTTTGGCGAGAGAGGGATAGACGGAAAAATTGCAACTATTAAATATGTGCGTGAAAATAATATTCCTTTTCTAGGAATTTGTTTAGGTATGCAATGTGCCGTAATTGAATTTGCCCGCAATGTTATTGGCTTTGAAGATGCTCACAGCACCGAAATGAATAGTGAAACCACGCACCCGGTAATTAGCTTAATTGAAGAACAAAAAAGGGTAGTACACAAAGGAGGCACAATGCGCTTGGGTGCTTATGACTGCCAAATTAAAGAAAATACATTAGCACATCGTATCTATAAGTCAGATTTAATCTCAGAACGTCATCGTCATAGGTTTGAGTTCAACAATGAATACCTTCATGATTTTGTAAATGCCGGAATGATTAATAGCGGTATGAATACGAAGGCCCATTTAGTTGAAATTGTTGAAATACCTTCTCATCCTTTTTTTATTGGAGTGCAGTTTCATCCCGAATATAAGAGTACAGTAGCACAACCACACCCTCTTTTTGTTAGCTTTGTGGCTGCTGCACTTAAAGCTTAAACACTCTTTAAACCTTTATTTGGATAAAATTAGTACGTATATTTGCATGCTTGGCGTATTGCTTTGGCAAATCTTAAAACTCAAAACTTTCGGATCGATTATTAAACTTTTTGGCTAAATTTGGACATTGGCTTTTTGTAATATGGCGACAGTAACAAAATATAAAATCAAGGATAACAACGTTTTGACAGTTGAAGACCTTTTCAATCCTTACAATGTTGGGGCAAGACCATTTTTAAAATGGGCTGGCGGCAAGGGACAGTTGCTCGACAAATTCCAAGAACTTTATCCAAAACAACTCAAACAAAAAAAGATTAAATCCTTTTATGAGCCATTTTTGGGCAGCGGTGCGGTTTTTTTTGACATTGCACAACACTACAACATTGAAAGCGCCTACCTCTATGACATAAACGATGAACTTATTTTAACTTACAAAGTCATTCAAAATGATGTGGCAAAACTGCTTGACTTTCTTTATCGCTATCAAAAAAATTACATCAAACTTGACAAGAAGCAACGCCAAGAGTTTTTCTACGACCAACGGACAAATTACAACTTGCAACGCTTTAACATAGACTATGACAAGTATTCAGAACAATGGTTTCCAAGAGCAGCACAACTGATTTTCTTAAATCGGACTTGCTTCAACGGACTTTATCGTGTTAACTCCAAAGGAGAATTTAATTCACCGGCAGGCGACTATGACAACCCTACAATTTGTGACGAACAAAATTTAATTGCAGTTCATCAAGTATTACAAATTGCCGAAATAAAAAAAGCTGACTTCAAAGAAATCATAACAGACTTAAAAGCTAAGTCATTCGTTTACTTTGACCCACCATACAGACCGATAAGCAAGACTGCAAGTTTCAAAGCATACAGTAAACATGACTTTGCCGATAACAAACAAGTCGAACTTTCAAAATTATTCAGAGAGCTTGACAAGGAAGGTATAAAAGTAATGTTGAGCAACTCAGACCCAAAAAACAACGATCCATTGGACAATTTTTTTGACGATATATATAGCGACTATAACATCACACGAGTTCCTGCAAGACGGATGATTAATTCCGATCCAACAAAACGCGGAGCTATTAATGAAATCGTTGTTACAAACTATTCAATCGTATAGATGGAAAAAGGAACTAAGAGTAATGTAACAGGCAATCAGCTTGAAGTAGCTGTAAAGACTGTATTGACTGGTAAAGGATTTGAGTTAATAAATTATCGTGTTTGGGAAAAGAAAAAAGAGAAATACGGTGAAGAGTTACTTCTCGAAAATGTTCCTTTTACAACAGTTTACGAACATAAAGGCAACACAGAATTTTTACTCATTTCAAAAAAATACAATTTACAAATTCGCATTGAGTGCAAATGGCAACAAGTAGCAGGTTCTGTTGACGAAAAATTGCCTTATTTATATTTAAACACCATAGAGGCAATGCCTGAAAATTCAATTATGATTTTGATTGACGGTGCAGGTTGGAAAGCTGGTGCAATCAAGTGGTTAAAAGAAGCAGTAAAACAAAAGAAATACACAACAGAAGAAACTAAGAGTAAAGAAATTTTGGTGTTTAATTTGACAGAATTTTTCACTTGGGCAAACAAGACCTTCAACAAATGACGAAAAAAGTATCATAACCTCACCCGCTTTTTATTAGCTTTGTGGCTGCTGCACTTAAAGCTTAAACACTCTTTAAACCTTTATTTGGATAAAAATTAGTACGTATATTTGTAAGGTATGTCACGTATTATGTGTTTTGATTATGGAACCAAAAGGGTAGGAATTGCAGTTACTGATTCTCTACAGTTAATAGCTACTGCATTGTGTACCGTGCATCCCAATGAAATTGAAACTTTTATGGATAACTACCTAAAAACAGAGGAGGTGTCAGAATTTGTTGTGGGCTTGCCAAAACATGCTGATGGCTCACTAAATGAAGTAGAACGCTATATAAAAGGATTTGTAAAACGCTTAAATACAAAATTTCCTCACATTCCGGTACTGCGAATAGATGAAAGATATACATCTAAAATAGCTCAACAAAGTTTATTGATGAGTGGGTTAAAAAAAAAGGATAGAAAAAATAAGGCTCTTGTTGACCAAACCAGTGCGGTAATTATGCTGCAAAACTATATGAAAGCGAATAAAAATATATGAATTTTAAAATATGATTTTACCTATTGTTGCCTATGGCGATCCTGTTTTGAGAAAAAAAGGAGTGGAAATTGATGCTCATTATAAAGGCTTGAAGGAGCTTATAAATAATATGTTTGATACCATGTATAATGCCAATGGTGTGGGCTTGGCAGCTCCACAAATTGGAAAATCGATACGTTTGTTTATTGTTGATGCAAGCCCTTTTGAAGATAAAGAACCGGATTTACAAGATTTTGTTCAGGTTTTTATCAATCCGCAAATTATTGAAGAGCAAGGTAATGAATGGATATTTAACGAAGGCTGTTTAAGCATACCCGGTGTTCGCGAAGACATTACTCGGAAACCAAAAATTCTGATCCGTTATTTTGATGAGAATTTTGAATATTATGAAGAAGAGTTTGAAGGTCTTGCGGCACGTGTTATTCAGCATGAGTATGACCATATTGAAGGAAAACTATTTACCGATCGTCTAAATGCATTTAAAAAAACCTTAATTAAAGGAAAACTTAATGATATATCAAAAGGTAAGGTTGAGGTTGATTATAAAATGAAATTCCCTAAATAATACTTACAGTATGAAGTTCTTATCGATACGAAAAATTTATTTTGCAAGCGCAATACTGCTGTTCACAGCTTGTCAAGAAAATAAGAAAAACCCACACGAACAACAAATACTCCCCATAGAAAAGTATCAAGCTGCAATTGATTCTCTTGAGAATAAAATGCACGCCACACGTAATTTGCCCATAGACCATGCTACAGCTATGTTTGCAATGAAATTATATGAAGAATATGCTTCTTACTTTCCAAATGAAAAAAATGCACCGGTGTATTTATTTAAAGCAGGCGAGTTAGCCAACAGCCTTCAAATGCCACAGCCCGCTTTAAACTATTTCAATAGATTAATAAACAAGTACCCTGATTATAAAAATATTCCCTACGCTTTGTTTATGCAAGCTATGGTTTATGGCGACCAGCTTAATGATACAACCAAAGCGCGTCAAGTATATCAAAGCATAAGTGAAAAATATCCGGGAACACAACTAGATATTGATGCCCGCGCCAGTATTGAAAATCTTGGAAAAAGTACCGAAGAAATTATTCGTGAGTTTGAAAGCAAACAAAACACTTCAACAAGAAAGTAACTCGTGTGAATACCATGACAAAAAAGAAAAAATTACCTTTACTCGAGCATGTTGCAATTGTGGATATAGGTTCAGAAGGTCAAGCTTTAGGACGCTATAATGATTGGGTAATTTTTGTAAAAGGAGCTGTTCCGGGTGATGTTTGTGACATTCAACTCACACGCAAAAAAAATAAATATGCCGAAGGCATAATTACCCGTTTCATTCAATATTCTGAAAAAAGAGTAGCTCCATTTTGTCAACATTTTGGGGTGTGTGGCGGCTGTAAATGGCAATATCTTGATTACACATGGCAGTTGTTTTATAAACAAAAACAAGTGGAAGATGCTTTAAAACGAATTGCCAAAGTTCCTTTTCCCGAAATACGACCAATTATACCTTCAGCTTCAACCACATTTTACCGCAATAAACTGGAATTTACGTTTAGCAATAAAAAATGGCTCAGTAAAGAAGATTACGATAAGGCAATAGCAAAACAAGATGTACAGCATGAAAAGCAGCTATTTACTGATGCACAGGGACATTCGGGTGCCTTGGGTTTTCATATTCCGGGATTGTATGATAAAGTGCTAAACATTGAAAAATGTTGGTTGCAAAGTGAGTTGAGTAATGAAATTAGAAATGAAATAAGAGATTATTGCCTCGAGAAACAATTTGAATTCTTTGATATTAAAGCACAAATCGGGCTTATGCGAAATGTGGTTATCAGAACTTCTAATACCGGTGAACTTATGGTTGTCATAATTTTTTTCGATAACCAAGCGGTTCAAATAAAACAGCTCCTTGAACATATTGCTGCACGTTTTCCACAAATAACGTCTTTGTTGTATATTATCAATCCAAAAAAGAACGACACCTATAATGATTTAGAGGTTTTTAATTGGAAAGGAAAGAGCCATATAAATGAAAATATGGAAGGGTTAAATTATAAAATTGGTCCCAAATCTTTTTATCAAACCAATGCCAACCAAGCCAGTGTTTTGTATAAAATTACGAAAGAATACGCTGCATTAAAAGGCACTGAAACCGTATATGATTTATACACCGGAACAGGCACAATTGCTAATTTTGTAGCGGCACATTGTAAAAAAGTAGTAGGTGTTGAGTATGTTACAGAAGCCATAGAGGATGCCAAACTAAATGCTCTTCAAAACAAGGTGTGTAACACGGAGTTTTTTGCTGGAGATATGAAAGATGTTTTGAATGATGATTTTATTCAAACCCATGGTTATCCGGAAGTAATCATTACAGACCCACCCCGTGCTGGGATGCACGCAGATGTAGTTCAAAAAATTAGGGAAATAAAACCACATACTATTGTTTATGTAAGCTGTAATCCTGCTTCGCAAGCACGCGACATTGCTTTATTGGCTCCACAGTATAAAATTACTGCAATACAACCGGTTGACATGTTTCCGCATACACATCATGTGGAATGTATTATTAAATTAGAATTACATGGAAAAGATTGATAAAAATTTTTGGGAAAAGCGTTGGAACACTAAAGAAATTGGCTGGGACGTGGGGGCTATTACAACCCCATTAAAAACTTATTTTGATCAGATTCAAAATAAGAATTTACGGATATTAATTCCCGGATGTGGAAATGCCTATGAAGCTGAATACCTGTGGGAGTCAGGATTTTCAAATGTTTTTGTATTGGATATAACACAACAAGCACTCGATTCATTTTCTAAACGAGTGCCTCAATTTCCTCAATCACATTTAATTTGTGCTGATTTTTTTAATCATAATAAAACGTATGATTTAATTGTAGAACAAACTTTTTTTTGTGCCCTTAATCCCCATTTGCGTTCATCTTATGCCCCAAAGGTATCAGATATGTTAAACCCTAATGGGAAACTGGTTGGTTTGCTTTTTAATATTCCTCTAAATGAATCGCATCCTCCTTTTGGGGGTAGTAAAAAGGAATATGAAAAATACTTTGAGCCCTATTTTAATTTTGTACATTTCACACCGGCTTATAATTCTATTAAACCACGCGAAAACAACGAGCTTTTTATACTTTTTTCCAAAAAGTAACGTGTGTTGATTACCGATTACAAATTAAAATTCTCTTAAAACAAAGAATTAAAATTAAAATTGAGGAAACTGTTCAGGGCGCGATTCATGCATTATGTCATAAACGGCATCAAAAATATCTTCCACAGCAGGTTTACTAAAATAATCTCCATCTGAACCATAAGCCGGACGATGTGCCTGAGCAGTTAAAGTTCTTGGCTGAGAATCAAGATAGCGAAATGCATTCTGCGTTTCCAAAAGTTGCTGTAATATAAATGCTGACGCGCCTCCGGGAACATCTTCATCTACAATTAATAAACGATTTGTACGCTTTATTGAATCAACAATAATATGGTTTACATCAAAAGGTAATAAAGTTTGAATATCAATAAGTTCAACATTTATTCCCTCTGCTTGTAGTTGTTCACATGCTTCTGCAGCCAAACGACAAGTACTACCATAGGTTACCAAAGTTACATCTGTTCCGGAGCGAAGCACTTCAGGTATCCCAACAGGTGTTTTAAAGCACCCCATATTTTCAGGCATTTTTTCTTTTAAGCGATATCCGTTAAGTGGCTCTACAATCACTCCAGGTTCATCACCTTCAAGCAAAAGGTTATAAAAACCGGCTGCCTGGGTCATATTTCGCGGAACACAAATAGTTACACCACGTAAGGCATGAATTAGAGTTCCCATGGGTGAACCACTATGCCAAATTCCTTCCAAACGGTGCCCCCGTGTACGAATAATTACAGGGGCCTTTTGACCCCCTTTGGTACGGTATTGTAAAGTAGCCAAATCGTCACTTAATATTTGTAAGGCATACAAGAAGTAATCTAAATATTGTATTTCAGCAATCGGTCGCAAACCTCTCATAGCAAGTCCAATAGCTTGCCCCATAATGGTTGCCTCACGAATCCCGGTATCGCTTACACGAAGACTACCAAATTTTTCCTGTAACTTCTCACAACCCTGGTTCACATCGCCTATTTTTCCTACATCTTCTCCAAAAATTAAGACCTCTGGACGACTAGTGAGAATGGACTCAAAATTATCTCGTATAATTTCTCGTGCATCAACCATTTTTGACGATTCGGTGTATTGCGGGGCAATTCCGCTTATTTGCGAAAGGGCTTGAACAGAGCAACTGGTTAAATAACTGCTGTACCGGTCTCGGCAATCTTGAAGACAAGCCTCATAAAATTGTTTCAGATTTCTGTTTACAACAGTACCTTCACTACGTGTAACACGAAGCGCTTTGCGTAAGGAAATATGCATATCCCGTCTGGTAGGATCCAGAGCAGCGTTTAATTGGTGTTTAAGTGTGTTTAATTCTTGAGAAAATTGACTTTTCGAAGCGGCTTCGTCCATCAAATTATTGAAAATATTAATTTCGCTCTTGATAGGTTCAATAAAAGCTTTCCAGGCAGCATTTTTAGCTTCTCTTACCGTATTTTTAGCCTGTAGGTCAATCGCACTTAATTCTTCTTCAGTGGCAATGGCACTTTTTAGTATCCAGTTACGCATTTGCTTTATACAGTCGTATTCGGCCTCCCATTGCAAGCGCTCCTTACTTTTATAGCGTTCATGGCTGCCAGAGGTGCTGTGTCCTTGAGGTTGAGTTACTTCCTCAACATGTATTAGTACGGGAACATGAAACTCACGTGCAACACTTGTAGCTTTATCAAAAGTTTCAACTAAACTTACATAGTCCCAGCCTTTGGTTTTAAAAATTTCAAATCCATTGCAGCCGTTTTCACGCTGAAACCCTTTTAGTACTTCTGAGATGCTTTCTTTCGTGGTTTGGTATTTTTTGGGTACCGAAATTCCATGCCCATCATCCCATACACAAACCACCATAGGTATTTGTAGCACTCCGGCTGCATTAATGCTTTCCCAAAATAACCCTTCAGATGTACTGGCATCCCCAATAGTTCCAAATGCTACTTCATCACCATTTCTCGAAAAATGTGAAAATCCTTCAAGACCGGGGACATTGCGGTATATTTTTGAAGCTTGGGCCAATCCTAATAAACGGGGCATTTGACCGGCTGTTGGAGAAATATCAGCCGAAGAGTTCTTTATTTGTGTTAAATCTTTCCAAGTGCCGTCTTCATTCAAACTACGAGTGGCAAAATGTCCACCCATTTGCCGTCCACCCGAAGTAGGATCTGCTTGTACATCAGCATGTGCATACAAACCCGCAAACCACTGTTGAATGTTTAAGTTACCTGTGGCAAACATAAAAGTTTGATCACGGTAATAGCCCGAACGAAAATCACCCGGCTTAAAACTTCTGGCCATAGCCAGTTGCGCTACTTCTTTACCATCTCCAAATATGCCGAATTTTGCTTTCCCACTCAATACCTCTTTTCGCCCCAATAAGCTCGCTTCACGGCTTTCCATCGCTATACGATAATCATTTATAACCTCATTTTTATATTCTTCAAAAGCTTGGTTTTTAACTTTCGAGGTTTCTGCTGACATATTATTATTTTAAATAATTAAACTTCCTAAGTTGACAAATATAACAAAAAACAGCCGTAATTTATCAAGTTTCATGAACTTCAATTCAAGTTGTATAGTCTATTAGTAAAAAACACATTTTAGTAATTGAAACTAAAAAATGACAGAAGTTTCCATTATGTACTAAAACACAAAGAAAATATTGGAATTAAAAATTAATGGACGGATTGATTATACTTTATTCAGAACAAAATTTACAATACTGATTACATGTAAAGCTGCTGTTTCAGACCTAAGGCGTGCATTTCCTAAATGAAGTGGAATGAAATTATTTTTAACGGCTAATTGTATTTCTTCAGACGAAAAATCACCTTCGGGTCCAATTAAAAATAAATTATTTTTCGAAACTGTAGTGAAACGATGTAAGTTATTTTCGGGAGGGGCTTCCCCAAAACATATAAAACGATTTTTTTCGGACGCTTGTGCTATAAACTCATGTATTGGAACGGCTTGGTTTATTTGAGGTAAAAAAAATTTTAAGGATTGCTTTAAAGCTGCTACAGCTATTTTTTCAAGCCTATCTGTTTTAATTATTTTACGTTCCGAACGCGAACAAATAAGAGGCGTAATTTCATCAATTCCAAGTTCAACGGCCTTTTCTATTAACCATTCCATACGGTCCATATTTTTGGTTGGTGCTATTGCTACGTGCAACGAAAAATTTTTATCTTTTTCAGTTGTTTTTTCGCTAATGATACGAATCAAGCATTTTTTTTGCCCGGGTTCGAGTATCTCTGCTGTAAAAAAAACTCCATGGCCATTTGTAATATGAATAATATGACCTTTTTTTAAGCGTAGTACTTGTGTGCAGTGTCGCGATTCTTCTTCATTCAGAAAATAGGTTGCTTCGGTAGATAATTCAGGTTGATAAAATAAGTTCATAAGTCATTTTATTTTTGGGGATCCGGTAAGGGAAATTTTATTTCAAATACCGACCCTTCGTTTTCAACAGAGCTAAAGCTAATTTCAGCATGAATACTATGTAACATACTCTTTACCATAGCTAATCCTAAACCCATACCACCGGTTTTAGTAGTATAGTTCGGAACAAATATCATTTTTTTCTGTTCTTCTTTTATCCCCTTTCCATTATCTGCTATTTGTACTAACAAATAATTTTTTTCTTCCTTCAACAAAATTTCTACCTTACCGTCTTTCTTCTCTTCAATAGCTTGCAAAGCATTTTTTATTAGATTATTAAAAGTGCGTAACAACTGTTCTTTGTCGGCTTCAAAAGTGTTGTTTGAACTTAAATTATTAAAACTTATTTCGTGAGCAGTGGTAGTTCTAAAAAGAGTTATGGAGTTTTGAATAATCTCGGATAAATTAACCCGAACTAAATTGGGTTTTGGCATTAATGCAAAGTTACTAAACTCACTGGCAATTTGGGCTAAGGTATCTACCTGCTCAATGAGCATAGCGGTAAATTTTTTAAATTTTTCGTCAAACTGAGAATTTTTTTCATCAAATGCTCGTTGCAAAAGTTGGGCATTTAACCGTAATGGTGTTAACGGATTTTTAATTTCATGTGCAACTTGTTTAGCCATTTCGCGCCAAGCACTTTCTCTTTCACTTTTGGCCAATCGTTCTGCGCTTTCAGCAAGAGCCACAATCATACGGTTGTACTCAATAATTAAACTTCCTATTTCATCATTATTCCTCCATTCTATAGTTTCGTTCTTTTTACCCAAGCTAATATTAGCCAGCTTTTGTTGTAACATTTGCAAAGGGCCTGTAATTTTATTAGCTAGAATTAAAGTTACCAGCATAGAAATTACAATTAAGAAAACATAAATATTTATGAGTGTTACAAGAAGTGTTGATATTTCTGATTCTAACTCTGTTTGTTTAGCAAAATAGGGGATATTTAGATAGCCCATTAATTTATTGCTATTGTTTACAAATGGAATGTAGGCAGATAAATAGTTCAGGTTTCCTATTTGTTCTTTATTGATAAACTGCGCTTGTTTATTAATAACGATATGCAAATAAGCTTCAGGATTCATTTTGGCTGAAATTAAACCTTCTTCAATTATTTTTGGTCGTGACAAGGCTATAAGATTGCCTTCAGGGTCATAAAAATTAATATCAGTCAAGAAAATATTTGAAAATTTGGAGAGCAAATACGTAAGATAATCTGAAGAAGAGAAAGATATATTTTTCTCATCACCTAAATTATACTCCACTTCGCGTAATACCGAGTGCATTCTTTCAGTTAAACTTGCAGCATTTTTTTGTTCGTATTGATTAACCAAGTAATAAACTGTACCACCTCCAAAAAAAATTAATGAAACCAACACCATAATTATGGGCAATGATTGGATGCGATTTTTTAAAGTATATTGCCTTATAGAAAGCACCCGTATTGGATTTGTTAAAGTGAGTAGCAATAAGGTAAGAATTGAGAAAATTGAAAATAGATAAGAAAAAAACGTCAGTTCCTGAAACCATCCTTCACTTTTAACGCTAATAAGATAAGTTCCTTGAGCGGTATTTAAACGATAATGTTTGTATTGATTAAACTCAAAAAAGTCATGTTGTAATTTAAAATGATTATAAAAATCGAGTTGTGAATTGTATATGAATTTACCATGATGTTTACTTAATTGGTTGTTTTTGTAAACGGCAAAAGAAAAGTTACTATATTCTTTTTGATTGTCCACTTTATTGTCAAGTAACAGAATTGGAAAACCAATTTCATCTGAAAGGTATTTTGAATCGGCCTCTATAAAGACATGAGCTACAAACTTTTTATGATTATTAATGTTTTTATATAAGTCGTATTTTAACAGAAATCCTGATTTAGGACTCTTTTCGGCCGGTAAATATGAAAAATGGCGCAGGCTGTCATGAGCAAATAAATCTTCAAAAAAACTGTACTTGTCAAATACCGCTCCGGGTGATTTGCTAATTGGGTTACAAAGGGAGTCGTAAGCATAAAAACTAATATCAAATTTTTCCCAGTAACCATTAAAGTAACGCTGTTTTAATCGGCCTAAAAATGCATCTTGATCAGTACTGCTGTGTATTAGTGAGTTGATGAGAGTTGAATCACGTGGTATTTTTACGGTTAAGTCAATTGAGAGGTATTCGGCTACCGGATCTCTTTCAAAGGCCAGATTTTCGGCCAAAAACTTTAATTTTTGCTCGTTACTTTTCTTTATTTCATTTCTAACAACAAGGGTAGTAAAGATACTGGCTATGGATAAGAAAAGAATTGATTTGGTTATATTACTGCTTTCAAAAATTTGATATTCAGCACCCTGTTGAAGGCCAAATCCAAGCAGCGGAATGAACAGATATAAAAAGGGGATTTTAAAACTAAAGGAGAGAAGCACCAAAACTAAACCCAAGACGGTTAAACTCAATAAAGGGTGAATCTTTTTAATTTTTTGTTTAGAAATAAGAATAAGTCCGGTAAAATAAAGGGCAATCAAAAGTAACCCAATGCTCACATAGCTCATATAACTGTACTGGCTTAACGATGTTACATTGTTAACATTCATATTTATTTTTGAATCGTTAACTAAACTTACAACCACGTTTATACTTAGCCAAATTAGTGTAGCATATATGAGAATGAAACCAAGAACAACAGGAAAACCTATAGTACTGGTTTTTTTATTGTTTCTTTCATACTTATAGAACCCAAAGGCATACATTGAAATTAAGGAAGTATGAAGTATTAAGTCGCCTAATGAAGGTACTATTGAAGAATGGGCATAAACCAAAGGACTGAATAAATCGGTATTGTATATAATTTCAGGAAAACCAAACTTTATCATCACAATTCGTAGAGCAGACAACGATAGTCCCAATACAAAATAGTAGAGGTAAAAGCCTCTGGAATGAAGCCATATAAAACAAATTCTTTCAAGTAGAAGAATTAAAAAGAATAAAAAAATTACAAAACTGATAATTTGAAAATAATCAATCCATAAATGTGTTTCGTGTTTTATCTTACCTAGTGTAAATAGATACTGGTGCTCTTTACTGGTTATGTCATAATTGGAATGGCTTTTTAGGTCACTTATTTCTGTCGTTTCCGGAAGATGAAATCCAACAGCAAAGCCATCTTGAAGATAATCATTATTAAATGAGTAGGTGTTTTTAATAAGAATTAAACCAATTATAGTTTTGTTTCCACTTGCTTTTTTTCGAACTTCATAAATCCCATTGTTTAATTTGGCTATTTTACTATCAAGACAAATTTTTAAAATGTGATTTTCAACAGGAATATGATTGTCTGACCAAAATTTTAGGGAATCATTCTCATAGATAAGTAATACGAGTCCTTCTTTTTCATATAACGATTCATAATCGCTTAAACGATCCTTAAATAAATCAGCATAACTAATACTTTTCAAATCCGCATCTAAACTTCGTATGTGATTTTCAATAATTGTTTCCTTTTCATGAAGCTTATTCTGAAAAAGTTTTATATGCATTTGTTCTGATTCCAGATAGGGAACAAGAGCACTCAAAAGCAGGCAAACCAATAAGGTTATACTAAAACCCCAGAGTATTTTTCGGGTATCCGATAAAAAAGATTTTAATGAAATCATTAAAGCAAATATAATGACTCCATTTATTTTTAACGGTTAAAATATTGAAACTGTTTTGTGTTTGCTCAATTCTTAAATAAATTTAAGTAATAATAAAAATGGCCTTCTAATAGAGCAATCTTATGCCATACACGTCAATTTTTATAACTCATTTTAGGTAAATATTCCTATGGTTTCCAATAAAAAAACTAATTTTGCATAAATTTTCAAGCTTATGCTCGTTTCTTTAATTATTACTTCTTATAACTATGCACGTTATTTGGAAAGAGCCATCAGAAGCACCCTCAATCAGACACTTCCCTCCGAAAACTACGAAGTAATTGTTGTAGATGACTGCTCAACCGATGAAAGCCATTCCATATTGGATAACTACTCCTCAGATATTAAAGTAATCAAGTTAGAGAAAAATTCAGGTCTCTCTGTTGCTCGAAATACAGGCATTAAAAAAGCCAAAGGTCAATATGTTATCTTCTTAGATGCTGATGATTATATCCAATCAGACCTACTTAAAGTGCTTTCTGTATTTTTAAATGAGAACAATAAGTTGGATGCTGTGGCAGTTGATTACTACCTTGTAAATGAATTTGGCGATCACATAGAGTGGGTAGATTCAAGCAAGAAACCTATAGCCTGCGGAATCATGTTCCGTAAAGACTTGCTCTTTGACATTGGCTTGTATGATGAAAAATTTAGAGCTAGAGAAGAAGAAGATTTAAGGAAAAGATTTTTGGTAAATCATCACATCCATCACATTCCTTTGCCCTTATATCGTTACAGAATGCATGATAACAATTTGACAAAAAACAAGACCGAAATGGACAAACATGCACAAATGTTGAACAAAAAACACCAACCATGATAAAGTTTTTAGAAGGTAAACTTATTTACCTGCGAGCTATTGAGCGTGAAGATGCCAACGAAAATTATCTCAAGTGGCTCAATGAACCTCAAATTACAGCTGGCCTTGCAAGTGGTACATTTCCAAGTACTTTAACAGCTTTAAAAAGCTATGTTGAACAAAAATCAACCGATAAAAACACAGTAATGCTTGCAATTTGTGACCAAAAAACCAACAAACACATTGGCAACATTAAGTTAGATAATTTTGATTGGGTAAGTAGCACGTGTGAACTAGGTGTCTTAATTGGCGATACATCCTTTTGGGGAAAAGGAATAGGATACGAAGTATGTAAACTTACTATTGATTACGCTTTTTCACAACTCAACATTCGTAAAATTTTATTGGCAGTATATGCTAATAATATGGCTGCAATTAAGGTATATCAAAAACTTGGATTTAACAACGAAGGGACCTTAAAAGACCAAATTTGGCAAAATGGTGCGTATATTGATAAGCATTTTATGGGACTGTTTAATCCGCTTAAAGGAAAATGATATTAGCGCTTATTCAGGCACGAATGGGCAGTACCAGATTGCCCGGTAAAGTACTCAAAAAAATAAATCATCAGAGTATTTTAGAAAATCTAATGGAAAGAGTACAGCCCTCTCGTTTTGTCGATCGCTTTGTAATAGTTACTTCTACTAATCCTGAAGATGATGCCATAGAGACCTTGTGTAAGAACAGAGGATACGATTGTTATAGAGGTAGCGATTGGGATGTTTTGGATCGTTTTTATAAGGCAACTCTAAATTACAATGACGTTAAGACTATAGTACGACTTACTTCTGATTGTCCGCTTCATTCCTTTAAAGTTGTTGATTTTGTAATTGATGAATATCAAAAATCTGGGAAAGATTATTTTTCTAACTCTAATAATGAACCTGATTATTTGGAAGATGGCTTTGATGTTGAGGTGTTTTCTTTGCAAAGTTTAAAAAAGGCGTGGGAAAATGCAAAGCTATTATCAGAAAGAGAACACGTTACTCCGTATATTAAATTTAGTGGTTTGTTTATGTGTGGTTGGAAAAAATCTTGTTCTGAATATACCTATAAAATGAGTGTAGATTCCCCTCAGGATTTTGAGGCTGTACAAGCTATTTTCGAAGCCTTAAAAAATATTCCAAATTTTAGTATTGAAGACGTTGTAGAACTATTAAAGAAACACCCCGAAATTCTCGAAAAAAATAAAGAGAGCATAGCAAATAGCGGCTTTCAGAAAACAATAGCAAATGATAAAATTGTAAAATAATGGAAATCCAAGCGCATAAAAAAACGATAACTAATTTTAATAAATCAAACGAGTATCGAGCCAAAATTCATCACTTAATTCCGGGCGGAGCTCATACTTACTCCAAAGGTGATGACCAGTTTCCGGAGCTTTCACCTGCTGCTATAACCCATGGTGACGGTTGTTACGTTTTTGATCCTGATGGCAACAAATATATTGAATGTTTAAGTGGACTGGCCTCGGTAAGCTTAGGTCATGCGTATAAACCTGTTGTAGATCGTGTGGTTCAGGAACTCTATAAAGGGAATAATTTTTCACGCCCGGCCATCATAGAAATGGAAGTTGCGGAGCGTTTCCTTAACCTTGTAGGAGTGCACGATATGATTAAGTTTGCTAAAAATGGTTCGGTTGTAACTACTGCAGCTGTAAAACTAGCACGAGCCTACACCGGAAGAAAATTGGTGGCTCGCCCTATAGAACACCCTTTTTTTAGTTATGATGACTGGTTCATAGGTTCAACAGATGTAAAAAGCGGTATTCCTACAGACATTCAGGCGCTAACAGTAACTTACTCGGCCGATAATTTACAATCATTACAGCACTTATTCGATCAATATCCTAATCAAATTGCGTGTATCATTGCCGAACCTGAGAAATTTAATGTATTACCTGACCATTATCTTAAAGATGCCATAAACTTAACACATAAAAACGGGGCACTTTGGATTATGGATGAGATGATTACCGGATACAAAACAGCTTATCCGGGCTCTATGACAAAGTATGATGTGGTGCCTGATTTAGCCACTTGGGGCAAAGGCATAGCCAATGGTTTTTCTTTTTGCTGCCTAACCGGAAAGAAAGAAATTATGGATTTAGGAAGCATTAAGAAAACAGGTGCAGAAAAATTATTTTTGGTAAGTACCACACATGGCGGTGAAACATGTAGTATTGCTGCTGCTATAGCTACTATGGATGAATTTGAAAAGCATCAAGTTGTAGAACATAATCAAAAAATGGGGCAGCTTTTTATAGATAAAACCCGTGCTTTATTTACAGAGCATAAAATAGAAAACAATATTCGTAACATGCAGTTTAATTGGCATGCTTCATTAGGATATTTTGATAATGAAGGAAATAACAGTTTTGGGTTACGTACACTTTTTCATCAGGAACTTATTAAACGTGGCATTCTGTTTCAAGGTATTTTTTGTCCTAATTTCAGCCATCAGGAAGAACATGTAAACGCTATTGTTGAGGCCATGAACGACAGCCTTCCGGTTATGAAAAAAGCACTTGATGAAGGTTGGGAAAAGTATTTACAAGGAGAAGCTATAAAGCCAGTATTCAGAAAATATATCTAATTTCAATATATGTCAGTACTTAAAACAACAAATGCTTCTGAAATAGATTTCAGAAAGAAATTTGAACTTACAGATAAGGTTATTGTCATTACCGGAGCTTGCGGCCTTGTAGGACGTGCTTTTTGTGAAGCTGTAGCACAATACGGAGCACATATTGTTGTTGCCGATATAGCTTTGGCTAATCCCGAAGAGTTTGCACTAGCGTTGGCTGAGCGCTATCAGCGTAAAATGCTAGGAGTGGCTATTGATGTAAGCTCCAGGCAGGATGTAGAACAATTGAAAAAGAAAACTTTGGAAACATTTGGCACTATTGATGGCCTAGTCAATGGACATCAAAATAAAACCCATCTTAAATTTGTTCCTTTCGAAAATATTCAGGATGAAAATTGGGATACTGTTGTACAAATAAACTTAAAAGGAACCTTTTTAACCTGCCAAATTATTGGCTCTTACATGGCACAGCAGGGAAAGGGAAGTATTGTAAATATACCATCAACGTATAGTGTGGTGGCGCCCAATCAAAATTTATATAAGGGTACTAGTTTAGGTTGTCCTGCTGAGTACAGCTCTTCAAAAGGTGGTGTTGATGCGCTATCACGTTATTTGGCCAGTTATTGGGCGGCAAAAGGGGTAAGGGTTAATATGATTACACCACATGGTGTTTGGAATCATCACGAAGAGCAGTTTGAAAAAAACTTTGCTAACTTTTCTCCCTTACAGCGCCTAAGCTTTAACCATGAAGTAGCCGGAGCTTTAATTTATCTTTTAAGTGATGCCTCAAGCTATGTAACTGGAGATAATTTGAAAGTAGATGGCGGTTGGACCGTGTGGTAAGCCACAAATTTTACCATTATAAAACCAGGGGTTTACCCATATAAAAATCGAGTATTTTTACTTTAAAAATATACTCGTATTTGGCTTGTAAAAGTTGGGCTTGTGCATTGGTAAGATTGTTTTTCTGTGTAGTGTAGTCCACCGAGTTTGTTGCTCCAACCTTATAGCGCTGCTCAGCATATTTAAATGACTCTTGCAGTGACTTTACCGATTTTTCGGTAGCTTTATATTTCTTTAACGATCCTGTAGCGTCATTATATGCTTGTACGATGATGTTTTGTAAATCAAGCTTTGTTTGAACCAATTGTAATCGAGATGTTTCTAAGCTAATTTTAGCCCTCGAAATTCCGGCATGTGTTTGCAAACCATTGAACAAAGGAATACTGATGTTTATTCCAAGAGAGCGATTTAAGTTGTCACTAAATTGTTTGGCATAGGGAGTTTTGGCATATACCGGATTTACGAATAAACTATAAACTTTGTCACCCAAAGCGGTGTAACCAACTGAGCGGACAATGGAATCATAGTGATCTATTTGCTGAGCCAATCCAGAATAACCTGTTCCTAATGAACCACTAAAATTAATACTAGGACTGATATTACTTTTGGCTATTTTTAAACCACGTTCGGCACTTTTTACACGATATTCTGCAGCTAAAATTACCGGCTGGTTGTTTAAGGCTTCCTGATATATTTTTCCTACATCATAATTTGGTGGTAGGCTGTCAAGATTGGGCAATGGCGGAACACTAACAGAAAAATTATTGGGTTCTACATTCAGTAATAAAGCTAAATTTACACGAGCTATCTGATGTTGGTTTTGTACATTCACTAAATTAAGTTCTTCATTGGCCAGTTGTGATTCAACATCATACTGATTAAATTTTGGCAACGAACCGGCCTCTACCATTTTTTTTGTTTGATGCAGCAATGCTTGTGATGTATTTATCTGATTTTGGGCAATGCTAATGAGTTCCTGAGACATGACTATTTGCAAAAAAGCATTCACAATATTTAGTGAAACATCATTTTTTGCTTTTTCAGCATCATACTTCCCCGATAAAAAATTCATTTCATTTTGCTTAATCGTATGGTAATTTTGTAAACCATGAAATAAATTCCATTGCGACTGTAACCCAAGGTTTATTGATTGAACACGCGTGTTGGCAAACTGATTGGTATAACGATCAATAGTTTTTCCGAAGTTGTAGGAGTTGCTTCCCCCAATGTTAAGGTTGGGTAAAGCATTGGCTTTACTTTGTTGGAGATTGATTTTGTTTAATTCATTATTTAAAAAAGCAATACGTACTTGTAAATTGTTTTTCATAGCATAATCTATACATTGCTGTAAAGACCATGACTGCTGGGCTTGTGATTGCAAACCAATCAAAACAAAACAAATAATCCAAAATTGCCTCATTATTTTAAGGTCAGAATTTATTTCCCTACAAAAGTAATTTTTAATTGGAATATTTTTATTTTTTTAAGGCTAAATAGAATCTTGATTACTCTTCGTAAAACCCCATCACTTTTAAGGGGTATTTAAAGTTCGTGTTAGACTTTGTTTTAAAGCTTCAAAATCATCGAAATAGTACTTATAATCGAAATTTTCTTTTGGGCTTTGTTCCAGTAAAAACACAGGGTTTTCTTTCTTTCCTAAAGGTAAAGCAATTTTTTCCTGTAATATTTCTTCACGGTAATCTTCAGAATGATAAGATGCTAAAGAAAAATTTGGTAAACCGTATTGAAGGGCATCAAATAAAGTAGTTGAGTATATAGAGATATGAATATCGCTATTTTTAAAAAGGAAAGATAAGTTAAAATCACAAATAAGTACGTTCTTACTCTTTAAAAAGCAATCATACAATTCGCCCTTTTCACTAGGGTGTCTCTTTAATACTATTTTGTAGGGCAAGTTGTGCTTAATTAAATCATTTGAAAGCCACAAAATATATTCAATAAACTCTTCATGCATGAATGTTTGCGTAGTTATCAAAATAATTTTATTTGATTCTTTAAAGGTATTAAAAGTGCGCTCTTCATTTAGATTAGCCAAATTGGTTTGGTAAAAATAATTCCCCAAAACAACAATATCATTTTCTCTATGAAAATACTCACCCCCCTTCATTAAAATGTGCTTCCAGTAAGCTCCATAAACAAAAATTTTATCAGGAAAAAAAGCTTTGTCTATGATAGGCGAAACTGCCATCGGGAGCGCATAAAAAATATCTTTAGTTGAAATAATTCCATGTTGCAGTTCATATACCCGTAAACCACGTTCTTTCGACATAGAAATCATAGCTTCGTTGTGATAATGCACAATAGTTATTACTTGCTTTAAATCGGGCAACTGATCAAAAACACAACGCCAGTATATGCGTTGAGTAAAAAAAGAGGAAAAGGCAATTTGAATGTTTTTCAACTCTTGTGCATTAAACAAACCACTTAATTTAATCCGTTTATAAACACGAATCAACTCTTTTCGAAGTTGAAGCTCATTGCGAGTAGGGGCAGCGTGTTTTAAATAATCTGTTTGTGACATTTTTACATCATAACCAATGTCATTGGTTTTTAAAGTACGCACAAAATGAATAATATTTTTAACACCTATTTCAGCTATAATTTTGTGAAAATAAAACGAGAATGCTTGATTTTGGGCATCTCTCACATACCTTCCCGAAACATCAAAAATCAACGTTTCTCTTTGTTTAAAAGAGGCAAAAGAAAAATTGCTTTGAGGTTTGTATCTCAAATACCTAATTTTTTGAATAATTAAAAAAGCAGGTAGGGGATAAAATAGTTCAGGTTGAACTTTAAACTTTGATACATAATCTACTTTCAGGCCATCTAAAACTACCTTTAATAAATTGCCACATGTTGAGTCAAATAAGGATAAATCCTTAACTCGGGAATAAAAACTATTTTTAAAGTCGGTAAAATTATACACAATAATTGTTTGTTATTTTTTGAAGAAGATGAATCATTACAGTCTAATAACCTCTTACATTTTTACCTTCCATATAATTCATAAATGACTTGTTAACTACTTTGTTTCCGCCTGGCGTTGGGTAATTTCCTGTAAAGTACCAGTCTCCGTTGTTATTTGGACACGCTTTATGCAGGCCTTCTATGGTTTGATATACAATGCTTACATCAGCTTTGGTCTCTGAAGGGGTAAGTAAATGAGCAATTTTAGCACTTAATTCTTGAGTACTAAAAGGTTTATACACTTCCTTTACAACATTCACAATTTGCTCATCAGGTAATAACTGCTGTGTTTTAGCCTTATGGTATATGTCGTCCAATAAGGTTATTTGATTGTTCTCTTTAAGCAGCTCAACTGCTGCCTGAAAAGCAATAAAATCACCCATTTTAGCCATATCTATACCATAACAATCTGGATATCGTATTTGAGGAGCAGACGAAACTATAATAATTTTTTTAGGCTCTAAACGATCAAGCATTTTGATAATACTTTGCTTTAGTGTAGTGCCACGCACTATAGAGTCATCAATTACCACTAAAGTATCTACTCCCTTTTGAATAACTCCATAAGTTACATCATAAACATGAGCAACCATATCACCCCGGTGGGCATCATCGGTTATAAAAGTTCGTAGTTTTGCATCTTTAATTGCAATTTTTTCGGCCCGTGGACGGAAATTTAAAATTCTTTCCAACTCAACATCACTGATGTTGGGCCCCGCTTCTTTAATTTTTCTCTTTTTTACGGTATTAATATAGTCTTCAAGGCCTTTCATTAAACCATAAAAAGAAACCTCTGCCGTATTAGGAATATAAGAAAAAACAGTATTCTTCAAATCATTATTTATTGCCGGTAAAATAGCCGGACATAATTGATAACCCAATTGCTTACGTTCCTTGTAAATATCTGCATCGCTGCCTCGCGAAAAGTAAATACGTTCAAAAGAACATGAACTACGAACACCGGGCTCGTTAATAACGACCTCTTCAATATAATTATTTTTCTTTATAATTATAGCATTGCCCGGTCCTAATTCTTTAACCATTTCAAACGGAACATTAAATGCTGTTTGAATAACTGGTCTTTCCGAACAAACCACCACTATTTCATCATCTGCATAATAATAAGCAGGTCTTATTCCGTGCGGGTCGCGTAACACAAAACTGTCACCATTCCCAATAATACCGGCCATGGCATATCCACCGTCCCATTTCTTACTTGATTCTTTTAAGATGCTTGTTAAATTCAAATGCTCCGAAATTTTGTTCGAAATTTCACGATTGTCAAATCCTTGTTGTTTAAAATCTTTAAATAAGCGGTCATTTTCTTTATCTAAAAAATGACCAATACGTTCCATAACAGTAACGGTATCGGCCTTTTCTTTGGGGTGTTGCCCTAACTCAACCAATTGGTTAAAAAGCTCATCCACATTGGTTAAATTAAAGTTTCCGGCTACTGCTAAATTTCGTGTTTGCCAGTTATTGAGCCTTAAAAAGGGATGACAGCTCTCAATTCCATTATTTCCAAATGTGCCATAACGAAGGTGTCCTAAAAATACTTCTCCGGTAAAAGCTACGTTTTGTTTTAACCATTCGGGGTCTTGCAGTTTTTCAGGATGACTTTGTTGTAACTCAATAAAACGGCTGTTTATTTTTGAAAAAATATCTTTGAGCGGAGAACTTTGATTGCTTCGATGACGACTGATATAGCGTTTTCCGGGTTCCAAATCTATTTTTATGTTTACTAAACCTGCCCCATCTTGCCCACGATTATGCTGCTTTTCCATAAGTAAGTACATTTTATTTAAACCATAAAATGAAGTTCCGTACTTTTGGTAATAATAAGTTAATGGCTGACGTAGTTTTAGCAAAGCTATTCCACACTCATGCTTTATTTTGTCACTCATGGAGTTTAATATTAGTCAACAAAATTAATATAATTATACGGCTTAAAATATTTCTATCCCCAAAAAAAGTATTGAGTATTTATTATAAGAGTTATAATTATGTGTATTTAATACGATTTTTATTAACTCTACGAAATGAAATTGAAAATAGACGAACTGTCAAAAAAGTTATATAAAATAACAAAATGTTCAAAATTGAACCATTAAGCTTCAAATTTGATTGCAGGATACTATATATTTGTGAGCCCAAAACTCATACCAATAACTCTTGAGATCGAAGATTTATACTAAGATAATACCTGTTTTAATCATTCTGGTATGGTGTTCTTCTCCGTTATTGGCACAAACCGATTGGACTTTTTCGGTTAATGTTGACGTAAAAGATATTGAAACAAAGTCACCTGTTGATGGGGCAAACATTATTATTACTGAAAAAATTACCGGGGCAAAAGTTTATTCTGTCCTGAGTAATGCCGACCAGAAAGTTAAACTCAATTTAAATCCCGGTAACGATTATATTTTGAAAATTGCCAAAAATGGCTACTTGAGTAAAACCATTTCTATAAGTACTCGTAATGTTCGGGTTTCAGACAAAACCATACCAAATTATATTTTTGAAGTTTCTTCAGAAATATTTATGGAATTACCAAATGAAGACTATAGTGCATTTAGACAAGTGTTTGGTCAAATTTATTATGATGAAAGCAAAAAGGATTTTATTTGGATGCCCAATCCGGACGCTAAGCAAAAAGAAGAGACTCTGAAGGAAAGTAGAGTAGAGAAGAGAAAAGTACAAGAGAAGAACAAAAAAAAGTCAATACAGGAAGAAGGAAAAAAAGAAATTGATCGCTTGCAAAAGAAGAAGTTAGATGCTGAAAAGAGAGCGCTTGAACGTGAAGCGCAACGAAAAGATGACGAAGCTTATAAGGAGGCCATGCGCAAAGAGGCATTAGAGTCGTTTAATAAAGACTACGATGCCCCTAAGCTAATTTTTGTAAAATCAATGAGTACCGATACCCTTGAAGGGCAAAACTATAAATCTACAATTACTCAAGTGCTATTTGAAAATGGCGAAAAAAAAGTATTCCGTAAAATTCAGTTTGAGTGGGGTGGCGTGTATTATAAACAAGATGAGTATGATTTAACAGATGTGACCTATAATTTACTTATGAAAATTATGGTTCTAAAGTAAGTTTTTCTCTGTTCTTGCTATTGTGATATTTCATCATAGTTGTAACCGGCTCTAAGCAAAGTTCTTTTTGCAACATCCAAAGCAAATGGAGCATGATTGTTGGGGTGAACAGGTACATCAGGCTGCTTATGCAATTGCTCTAATAATTGATGAGTTTGTTCTTGAGTAAGCGATTCGCAAATATCATACATGCCACCGGGCTTCTCCTCTAACTCATCATGAATACGTAAAATATAGCGTACTGCATTTATCAAAGGAATACTGGGAGGTGGTACCATTAATGAAGTTAAAGCTCCATGATCAAGTTTAAGCTGTGCTGCCAGTGGAATAGGCGTTCCATTGTTTGCTTTAAGTGCTGCTGGAAACAAAATACTCTCTTCCATTTTTATATGAGTTAGTAAACCCACTCTAAATTTTTGATACAGCTCCTGATTTATATTCATCGGATCCTTCAAAGCTTCGTTAAGAAACCCTTCAATACGCTGATGATCACACGTAAAGAAATCGGAAATAATTTTACTCATCTTTTTCGAAAATAGAATTAGAATTGAACAAGAGCTTATAACTCGTAATTACCGGAGGCTTCAGGTTGATAAATAATTTCATCAATTTTAACTCGTGTAACACCTGCTGGTACCATCCATTCAATCTCATCTCCTGTTTTATAGCCAATGAGTGCTGTTGCAATAGGCGATAAAATGGAAATTTTGTTTTCTTTAAAATTGGCTTGATTGGGGTAAACAATTTGAAACTCTAGTTGTTTGTTATTTGTTAAGAAACTGAGTTTTACAATAGAGTTCATAGTAACTACATTTGCGGGTACCGCTTCAGGATCTACTATCTTGGCTGCACTTAACTCTTGCATAAGCTTGGTGGCTTCTGTGGCATTTATTGATTTTAGCTGCTTAGCGTCACTAATACAGTTTTTAATTCGATTGTAATCTAAACTAGTAATAATTATTTTACTCATAATTCTGAATTTATAAAGGGTAAATGTATGAAATAAATATGTTGAAAAAAGGTACCTGATTCATTATCTATATTTTAGGAAAACTAAAAATATAAATTTAAACAAGGGGTATGGTTTGGCTGTTTTTGAAATAATTAATCTTTATTAAAAACATTTCGGCCATACGACTTCCCTGCCACTTGGCACGTTCTGCTTTTGTTCCACAAAAATGGGTGTCAACTGTTTCATTAAACAGTTTAATCCATTGCTCAAAATGAGTTTCGCTTACTGGAAGTTTGGCATGTGGCACAAAAGGAGAGCCGTGATAAGTATGCTCATCTAGTAACACCGTTTGCCAAAAACGATACATTTTATTCAAATGTTCGGGCCAACGATTCTGAATAACAGTATTGAAAATTTCTTTCAATTGTTCATCTTCTCTCACTCTTCCGTAAAAAGTATCAACTAAAAGCTTAATGTCTTCAATATTTTGAATGTCGTTTCGTGTTTCCATACGATATAAAAAAAGAGGCAACGCTAATTGCCTCCATTTTGCAAATATACATAAAATATAGGACTATTCGAAAATGATTTTTCCGCTAATTATTTGCCCTGAATTGGTATCTAATTGATAGAAATAGGTTCCTGATGGTAATTCATTACGTTTAATATTTATCATACTACCTTCAAACTGTACATGTTGTTGTTGCTGCCCTAAAAGGTCAAAAATACGCAAATCGTGATGATTTAATTTAATTTCAGAAGCGATATGTAACGTAATGCTTTCACTAGCCGGATTAGGCGAAAGGGTTATCGTGTTATGCTTGTTTAATGATGACGTACTGCTTACTACATCTGTATTATAAGCTACTGTAACATTTCCATCATTGCTTGAGTAAAGTAATAATCGCTTCCCTGAATTTAAATTATACCAAGTATAAGTATTTGAATTTGGACCAAGACTATTTGTGCGCAATTCTGTAATTAATGCTACGTTATTGTAGGTGCCACCCGGTAAAATAAGAGTGCCAAATCCGCTAAAGTTAACAGTACGAGAGCCGGTTTGAAAACTGCTTATAGTAGTAGCATCACTATAATTTGTTTTAGCATAGGTGTCGCTAAACGAATCTAAATAACTAAATGGAAAGACCAAACGCTTATCCGGGTTTTGATAAATTTCATGAGCTGTATTGGCGCCATACTCACCTTCCATAACCAAGCTGTCGGCATTAATAGTGTAATACTCATAAGATAATAAAGAAGTTAGGGCTGGGTCATAAAGTACATAATTACTTAATGGAAAAAGGGAGCCATTCGGAGTATTTGACGGATCTCCAAAAATAGCATGAATTAAAGGAGTCCCATTTTGTTGTGTTAGGCCAGATGCGTCCCAGGTTACTCCTGTTCCTGTAATAGTAGTTAAAGTTACATTGAATGAAGATTGGTTAGCCACAGCAACGTTAGTAGTTGATGTTAATGAATTACTAAAATTAGCATAAGTAAGTGTTTGAGCCGTTAAGAATGACGAAACACCCAATGCACAAAGAAGAGTAAGAGTTTTTTTCATGTTTAATAAGTTTTAAGATTATTCAAACTTAAAAAATAAATTTTATTTGTCGAGATTTATTTTATACTTATTATAGAAAACCCTTCGTTAATCTATAAAAATGAATAACGAAATTTGATGCACTATTGGGGATACTCTATTCGGAGATGATAGATATTACTCAGTTTCTTTTTAAATATATGTTTAATGATAGTAATATCTTTAAAAGTAATATCTGAATTGGCAAATTGATTTTGTGCAATTTGTGAATCAATAACACGATCCACAATTTTCTCTAAACTTTCTGCGTCATAATGTTTTAAGCTTCGAGAAGCCGCTTCTACCGAGTCGCTCATCATGAGCACTGCCGTTTCTTTACTGAATGGAATGGGACCAGGATATTGAAATACACTTACATCTATTTCCTCGTCAGGAAAATTTTTTAAAAATGACTGGTAAAAATATTGCGCTTTTGTAGTTCCGTGATGTGTTCTGATAAAATCAATTAATTGGTCCGGAAGCTTATTGTTTTTGGCAATTTCTATTCCTTTGGCCACATGCCCGGTAATTATGGCGGCACTATCTTCAAAACTTAGTTCATTGTGTGGATTTACTCCTTGCTGCTGGTTCTCGATAAAGTACATGGGCATTTCCATTTTCCCAATATCATGATATAAAGCCCCGGTTCGCACGAGTAAACCTGAGCCACCTATAGCAAAAATAGCCTCTTCGGCTAAATTAGCAACTTGCAAAGAGTGTTGAAAAGTTCCGGGAGCCTTTAAAGCCAACAAACGAAGCAAGGGGGTATTTATATCACTTAACTCCATCAAGGTAACTTCAGAAATAAAACCAAATAGCTTTTCGAAAATAAATATGGCAGGGTAAACAAAAAGAACCGAAACGGCACTAATCCCAAACCATTGTATAGTCCTCCAATCCATGTTATTGAATGACCCTTCGAGCATAACCGAATAAGAAATATAAGTAAGGCAATAGGTAAAGAATATAATTCCAACTGTTACAAATAACTGTGAACGATGGTGTAAATCCATAACACTAAACACAGCAAAAAAACCTGCAATAATCTCAATAAAAATAAATTCAAAAGGGTTGGGGGCCACCAAGCCAATAATCAAGGTGTTTACCAAATGCAAGAACATGGCCACTCGTGTGTCAAAAAAAGACCGTACTAATATGGGGAAAATACAAAAAGGGAGAATGTAAATATTAGCAATTTTAAATTTAACAGCAATTGCGAACATAAATGCGGTTAAAACAATATTGAGCAACAGAAATATCATTACTCTATTTTCTGCCAGCATTGTTTTTCGAAACAAATACAAAAACAGTATGAGTATGAGAACGCTCAAAAGCACCAACACAAACTGACCTCCTAAAATAATGTATTGGTTCGAAGTGCTTCCACTTTGAGCAATACTTTCGGCTTTTAAAGATTCCAGTATTTTATACTTCTCGTAATTAACAATTTCTCCACGACCAATAATGCGTTCGCCTTTTTGTTTCATATCGCGGCTTAAGGAAATGTTATCGAATTGTTCTTTTTGAACTTTTGTAGTGGTAGCCGGATCAAATAAAATATTTTGTTGTAACAAATTTTCAAATACCTTTAAAACTAAAACCCCTTGCACTTGTGGTGTATTTTTGATATTTTCTCGAATAAAATCAAAGGCAGTTACTATTGTAAAAACTTGCTTAAGTGCTACTTCATCTGCTATATTTTTGTTTACAATATAAATGGTGTATTCACCCGGTTTATTGTCAAGTTGAGGTGTGGTTTCTAAAATACCTTTACCATATATTTCATTTAGTATTCGTAAACAAAATTCTTTGTTTTGCTGATATTTTTTTTCACCTGGTTTGATCATCTGTACCGCGGCTTCTTTATCAAAAACCTTTGAAAAGTTCTTTAAAACTCTACGATACACGCTATTATCAGCTTTAAAATACGGCTTAATGTTTTTACTTAATTCATCTTGCTCGACTTTTATTTCTTTATCTGTTTTATTTATCCCAAAGTCAAAAGGAGCAATTAAATCTTCATGCTCCCAGGGCTTATCTTTATTATAGCTGTACTTAAACTTTACCACATTAGGAAAAGTATATACCACTACCGATACACAAAACAAAATCAGTACTATTTTGTATAATACGTCATGTTTATTACTAACGTAATCTTTAAATGTTTCAAGCATAAATAATATTTCGCTATAAAAGTAAATAGTTTTTTTACATCAGCATGTAATCTCTTTGGAGTATTTCATTATCCTCATATTTTAAATTGGATAAGAGCTCTTAAAATAAATTGACTTTAGCACAGCCTTCTGTCAATAAAAAGAGTACATTTGCGCCAAAATTTTATTAAAAATTAAATTCATGAAAGAAGTATATATAGTATCGGCAGTACGTACTCCAATTGGTAGTTTTGGTGGAAGTTTAAGTTTAGTTTCAGCAACAAAATTAGGGGCTACTGCTATTAAAGGAGCTCTGGAAAAAATAAAATTAAACGCAGCCGAAGTTCAAGAAGTGTATATGGGCTGTGTATTACAAGCCAATATAGGACAGGCACCAGCCCGACAGGCAGCTAAATTTGCAGGATTACCTGATACGGTAATTTGCACAACAATAAACAAAGTATGTGCTTCGGGTTTAAAATCGGTAAGCATAGCTGCGCAATCTATTATGCTTGGTGAAAGTGATGTGGTTGTTGCCGGAGGAATGGAAAATATGAGTATGGTCCCCTATTACTTAGAGCAGGGTCGCTACGGATATAAATTTGGAAATAATACAATTATTGATGGTATTTCTAAAGATGGATTACAAGATGTTTACCATAACTACCCAATGGGTGTAGCTGCTGAGTTGTGTGCCAGTGAGCTTAATATTTCGCGCCAAGATCAAGATAATTATGCTGTTGAATCATATACCCGAAGTGCTCAGGCATGGAAGTCAGGAAAATTTAATCAAGAAGTTGTATCGGTTGAAATTCCGCAAAGAAAAGGCGACCCGATTGTTTTTGCTCAGGATGAAGAATACAATAATGTGAAATTTGATAAAATTCCGTCACTTAATCCGGTTTTTAAAAAAGATGGTACTGTTACGGCTGCTAATGCATCAACAATTAACGATGGGGCATCGGCAGTAATTTTAATGAGTAAAGAAAAGATGGAATCATTAGGAATTAAACCATTGGCTAAAATTGTAAGTTTTGCTGATGCCGAACAGGCTCCTGAATGGTTTACAACCACTCCGAGCAAAGCTATTCCTAAGGCTTTAGCCAAAGCCGGATTAACCTTGGCTGATGTTTCATTTTTTGAAATTAATGAAGCCTTTTCGGTTGTAAGTATAGCAAACAACCGCGAAATGAAACTTGACCCGGCTAAAGTAAATGTTAACGGAGGCGCTGTCTCATTAGGTCACCCTTTGGGCTCTTCTGGGTGTCGTATTTTGGTTACTTTAGTTCACGTGTTGCAACAAAACAATGCCAAAATTGGTGTTGCTGGCATTTGCAATGGAGGAGGTGGTGCTACTGCCATGGTTATCGAAAGGTGTTAATTTTATTATTCTGTAAAAGTAAGGCAGTGTTTCATTATCTTTGAAACCTGCTTTTTATTTTTATATCTATGTACGGAATCTGTAATTTAAGTATTGTTCCGGTCAGATTAGAGCCTGATGACCGAAGTGAAATGGTAACCCAATTACTTTTAGGCGACATGTTTTTGATCCTCGAAAAGCAAGAAGCTTGGATGCAAATCCAGAACTCTTTTGATGAATACATAGGTTGGATATCTACCAAACAATATACTCCCATTTCGGAACAATTTTATTTAGAATTTAAAAATAAAAATACATCTATGGTTGGTGATATGGCTAGTGTCATAACACATCAAGATACCCATGAGATACAAACCGTTGTATTGGGAAGTATGCTCCCAGGTTATAAAGAAGAGGCCTTTCTTTTGGGTATTCAAAAGTATAAGTATGAAGGGACTGTTCAGGAAAGCGTATCGTCAAAGAATTTGCGACATGCCCTTATAGAAACGGCCTATTTATATTTGTATAGCCCTTATTTATGGGGCGGGAAAACACCTTTTGGAATTGATTGCAGTGGCTTTACACAAATGGTATATAAACTTTGTGGTCTTACAATTTGGCGCGATGCTTCGCAACAAGCGCAACTAGGTACTTCGTTGAGTTTTATTGAAGAGGCTTTACCGGGCGATTTAGCCTTTTTTGATAATAGTGAAGGGAAAATCATTCATACGGGAATAGTTCTCAAAAATCAATGCATTATTCACGCTAGTGGATGCGTTCGTATTGATAGCTTGGATCATCAAGGCATATACAATCAAGAGCAAAAAAAATATACCCACAACTTACGGGTTATAAAAAATATACTTAGCGATTAATTATTGTTGCTTATGCGCTTGATGAACTTGTTTTTTTTTATAGTTTTCTGGGGTGTATCGTGCTATTCACAGAATTTAAAACCCGGCTTCGATAAAGAAGAGTACAAAAGTTTATTGCAAATTTCCTCCAAGCAAGTGGACGATCCTTGGACTAATGCTAAGATCCCAATTCCGGAAGGTTATAACATGATATATCGAAGCCCTGTTGTAGGATTAGACAATCGCTGGGACTTATGGATAAATCAAAGCCGTATCGCAATTATAAGCATTCGTGGCACTACACGAAACCCTGTAAGCTGGATCGAAAATTTTTATGCAGCTATGCTTCCCGCTCAAGGCTCTTTAGTTATCAGTAAAACATATACCTTTAATTACAAACTGGCCATTAATCCACGTGCTGCTGTACACACCGGATGGCTCATAGGAACTGCTTGCTTGGCTCCTGATATTGTAGCTAAAATTGATTCATTATATAACCACGGTGTCACACAGTTTTTAATTATTGGTCATAGCCAGGGAGGTGGCCTTGCATATTTACTTTCTGCTCATTTTCATTATTTGCAAAATGACGGAAAACTACCAGCCGATATACGTTTCAAAACGTATTGCAGTGCTGCTCCAAAACCAGGAAATCTTTACTTTGCTTATGATTACGAAAGTTATACTCAGCATGGGTGGGCTTATAATGTAATTAATGCTGACGACTGGGTGCCCGAAACACCTACCGCAGTACAAACAAAAGATGATTTCAATAAGGTAAATCCGTTTAGCGATATGAAAAGCTCAATAAAAAAACAAAAATTGGGCTTTAGGATTGTATCCAAAATTGTGTATCGTAATTTGGTAAACCCAACATACAAAGCACAACGAAAAAATCAAAAATATTTGGGTAATAAAATGACCAAACTAGTAAAAAAAACACTCCCCGAACTTAAAATTTCGACTTTTGCTAATACGTCTAATTACACCCGTGCTGGAAATTATATTACCCTTACTGGTGATTCGGCATATTATTCCCTTTTTCCTCAAGACCCCAAAAAAATATTTATTCATCATTTATGGGACTCATATTTATATCTTATTGATCATTATGAATATCACTAACCATATCACATGAAAGCAAGAATTTTATTGGTTGAAGACGAAGAGAGTTTACGTTCTACTCTTTCTCTGAATTTAGAGTTAGAGGGTTATGAAGTTGTAAGTACAGCAAATGGGAGAGAGGCTTTACAACTTTTTAAAACCAGTAAATTTGACTTGATAATTTTAGATATTATGCTCCCAGAGATTAATGGGATTGATATTTGTCATGAGATACGCAAAGAAAATAAAAAGGTATTTATTTTATTTCTTTCGGCTCGAAATTTAGGCTCTGAAAGGGTAGAGGGCTTAAAAGCTGGGGCAGATGATTATTTGTCTAAACCTTTTAACTTAGAAGAATTACTGTTGCGCATTGAAATATTATTAAAGCGAAAAAAAACAACACTATCCGATCCCCTTTCCCAAAGCTTCACCATTAACGGCTGTGCTGTAAATTTTATAACCTATGAATTTACTAATATTTTAGGACAAACCGATTCTTTAAGCAAAAAAGAAGCGCAGGTGTTAAAATTACTAATTGAACGCGAAAATCAAGTTGTATCAAGAGATGAAATCTTAAATGAAGTCTGGAATTATGAAGTATTTCCAACAGGGCGCACTATTGATAATTTTATCTTATCTTTTCGTAAGAATTTTGAAAGCGACCCCGCACACCCCAAATGCTTTATTTCTATACGCGGGGTAGGATATAAATTTATAAACCATGAAATAAATAATGAATAAATAACTACTTTTACAATTCAATTAAACATTAAAATGTCAAAAAAACTACTCACTTTAATAGCACTGGCCTATGCTACCAATACAATGGCTCAAATTACTATTAGTGGCAACGATTTGCCTGTAGTTAATCATCCCTATATTAGAGATAAGGCCTCTAACACCAGTGTTATTGACTTAAACGTAACCGGGCCTAACAGTACTTGGGACTATACTACATTAAACAGCTCTGGAATGGATACCATTAAGTATAGTTCTGTTTCATCTACAAATTTTGCCTATCAGCTTTACTTTAATAATCCGCTTCAACCTAATTACAATTCTGATTTGGCTATAGAGGGAATGGATTTTCCTACTATACCGAATGTGCCTATTACGGTTACTAATGTGATAAATTATTTTAAAATAGCCAATGATGCTTATTACCAAACCGGCTTTGGCGCTACAATAAGCAGCATTCCGACATCAAATAAATATACACCACGCGATAAGGTTTTTCCTTTACCCTGCACTTTTGGAGTGAACGAAAGCAATCCTTTTGAGTGGGGTATGTCAATCCCGAATATTGGCTACTACGGGCAAAGAAAAACCCGCACCGTTGAGGTGGATGGCTGGGGAACATTAAAGTTACCAAATGGTGGAACTTATGATGTCCTAAGAGTAAAAAGTACAATTGAAGGAGTTGACACAATATACATTGATCAGCTAAGTAATGGCTTTGGTATTCCATCAACCACATTAGAATATAAGTGGTATGCTGTTGGTGAAGGCGAGCCTGTACTTACTGTTACAGCCACAAGCGCTCTCGGAACACAAATAATTTCAGGTGTTAACTATAAGCATCATGAACCCTCAGGTATAAAAACAATGAACCTGCTAAACACTTCACTAGACGTTTTTCCTAATCCGGTTGTAGATTTACTTCAGTTGCATTACTACACTCCAATACCGGGAGATGTACAAATAAGTATAAGCAACCTTTCTGGCGAAGAAGTTTATTCAGAAACTCAAACTTGTATTGCAGCTCAGAATAATTTATATCGTTTAAACGTGCAATCATTAGCTTCGGGTTTGTATATATTAAAAATTACACAAAAGGGGCAAACAGCTGCTGCAAAACTTCATATTCTGTAGTATAGGCTAATACAGTTTTACATCATGAGGTCAATATGGAGTTGAGTAAACAAAAGCTTTCAGAAATTGCCTCTTTACATATAAAAAAATATCGAAAGCAAACGGGTCTTTTTCTTGTAGAAGGCGAAAAGATAATTGACGAGCTACTGCTGTCCGACTGGAAAATACAATTTCTTCTGGTGAACAAAGAGTACTACCCTAAATATGCAAAAAAGACAATAAATGTAGTTGAGCTTGACGATAAACACTTTTCTAAACTATCGTGCTTAAGCACACCGTCCGGTATATTGGCTGTAGTTCATCAAAAAGAATGGGATTCTTCTCCATCGCTTTTTATGAATAAGCTAAGCCTGTGCTTAGATGGCATTCGTGACCCTGGTAATTTGGGAACCATTATCCGTATTGCTGATTGGTTTGGAATTGAAAATATTGTTTGTTCGCCCGATACTGTTGATTTGTACAATTCTAAAACCTTACAAGCCACTATGGGGTCTTTTTTACGAGTAAAAATTTGTTTTACTGAATTGGTTTCTTTTATTAAATCAATTAAATTACTTCAAATCCCTGTGTATGGTGCTGTTTTAAACGGTAAGAATTTATACACCCAAAAGTTAAATAAACAGGGGCTTATTGTGTTAGGGAGTGAATCTCATGGCATCAGCCCTAATATAATTTCTGAAATTCAATATCCCATAAGTATTCCTTCTGGGCTTTTACAAAGCTCAAATCCAAACAAAGTTAGTCTGTCGCCCGACTCGTTAAATGTTGCTATTGCCACTGCCGTTATTTGTGGAGTATTTGCTCAGCATTAGAATGAGCCACACTGAATATAGTATAAACGACACACAATTTTGTATCAAAAATAATGGTAAATTAGTTAGGAAGCTACCTTTTTTGAGTGCAGATTTATGCTTTGCTTTTTCCTTTTCTGAAGAATTTTAGTGATTTAACACCCTCAACTATAAGAAAGGTCACAAACCCTACTGAAAGACCGGTTATTATTTCTAAAACAATATTATTTACACTATGAAATAGATGGTGAATATAAGGTACGTTATGAACAAAAATTCCTCCAGCAACAAAAATCAAGGCAACAGTACCTATAACACTCAAAAGCTGAATAACTTTGGGGAGTGCATTAACCAACATTAAACCTAGTTTGGCTTGCAAACTATTCTTACCCTTACTTTTTTGAATGAGCTTAAATCCTACTTCATCCATACGAACTATTATTGCCACTAACCCGTAAACACCAACCGTTGCCACTAAGGCGATTAAACTTACAACTAAGATTTGAGTGAGTAACGGTTGTTTAAGAACACTGCCAAGAGCTATGATGATAATTTCAATAGAGAGAATAAAATCGGTTAGAATAGCTGATTTTACACGACTTTTTTCATGCTCTATAAAATCTTGCTCGGTCATCTCGCTAATGTTTATTTGGCTTTCTTGATGACCTTTATGAAAAATCCAAGAAATAATTTTTTCTACACCTTCGTATCCAAGATAAGCACCACCAATCAGGAGTATGATGATGATGGTTAGAGGCATATATGCGCTAAGCAAAAATGCAATAGGAAGTATAATGACTTTATTTAGAAATGACCCTTTAGAAATAGCCCAAAGTACCGGAAGTTCTCGCTCGGAAGCAAAACCTGAAGCTTTTTCAGCGTTTACGGCTAAGTCATCTCCTAAAATAGAAGATGTTTTTTTGGCAGCCACCTTTCCCATCGTGGCTACATCATCAAGTAAGACGGTAATATCATCTAAAACTGCAAAAAATCCTGATGCCATTTATGTGTTGTTTTTAAATATTAATTTTAGTTTATTAAATAATGACCGATGCTCCACTTTACTTTCTATTTGATGATTTAATTTTAAATCAATTATTCTCCCGGTTCTCATATCAAAAACCCAGCCGTGAATTTGAGGATAGTCCAAGGTGCCTACTAGAGGTTGCAAACAATCCATTTTCATCACATTTTCAGCTTGTTCTTTTACATTGAGCTCTACTAACCGATCATAACGTTTGCTCTCATCTTTAATTTTTTCTAATTCGGTTTTGTGAATACGATAAATGTCTTTGATAATTTGTAGCCAAGGACTGTTCTTACCTATTCCTTTTTCCTCCATGGCAGCTTTTATGCCTCCACAACCATAATGACCACATACAATTATATGCTTTATCTTTAAATTAAGTATAGCATATTGTATTACCGAGGTAACATTCAAATCAATAGGATTAACTATGTTCGAAACATTGCGGTGTACAAACACATCACCTACTTTGAACCCGGTAAATGTATCAGGGTCAACTCGACTATCAGAGCAGCCAATAAAAAGATAATCGGGCTTTTGTTCAAGGGATAAATTTTTAAAAAAATTTGGATCAGCAGCTAAATTATCGGTTATCCATTTTTCATTATACTCAAATATTTCTTTAAAACTTGATTTCATATTCAATACAATCAAAAATAGGTTTATTTTAATTATTGCCCTCTCATGTTTTTTAATGCCATACTCCATTTTTGAAGTTCAGCCAAAGTATGCTCTGCCGATTTGACAATAACTTCATTGGCCTGGAAAATTCCGTCCTCATTAATCAGCTTTGCAAAAAAAGGAATATTTACTTGTGCAGAAATAGGCATCATACTCAATGTGGTTACTACTTGTTTTAACATTTGTGTTGACCTTAAGCCTCCCGAAACACCACCATAGCTTACAAAAGCAACAGGTTTATGCATCCATTCATTAAATAAATAATCTATTGCGTTTTTTATAGGAGCCGGAAAACCATAATTATACTCGGCCAATACGATAAGGTAGGCATCTGCTTCATTAATTTTTACACTCCATGCTTTAGTGTGTTCATGCTGGTATTTCTGCATGCGCGGGTGATTGGGCTCATTCATAAAAGGCAGATTAATTACAGCTAAATCTAAAAGCTCTACTTCAAAATCAGTATTTGATTTAGCAAATTGAGTAATCCATTTTTCAATAGCAATTCCATGTCGGCCTTCTCTAGTTGTAGAGGTTATAATTTTTAATTTCATTGTATTCAGTTTAGTTTAGGATAATACATTGGCTTCAGGAGGTTCAGAAGATCTTGATTTATCATTGGGCAAAGGTACAAACTCTAAGTTATCGTTGGGAGGCAGTATGATTTTACCTGTTATCCAATCGTTTTTTGCCTGCTCAATCCGTTCTTTTCTAGACGAAACAAAATTCCACCAGATGTATCTCTCACCTAAAGGTTCTCCGCCTAATAGAATTAGGGTTGTCTTTTCTTTGGCCAATATTACAGGCTCTTCAGTAGTGTTAAAAATCAGCATTTGCCCGGCTTTATATGTTTGATGATTTATTTCAATACTCCCATTTATAATATAAACTGCCCTTTCAGTATAACCGGTAGGAAGTGTTGTTAGGGCATTTTGCTCCAACTCATTATGGATATAAAATAGAGGTGAGTGTGTTTTTACATTGTTTTTAAGTCCATAAGCATTACCGGCTATCAATCGCATCCAAATTCCCTTATCAGTAATAACCGGCAGCTCCTCTGGGGACAAATTTGTAAATGTCGGATCAACTTCTTCATATTTTTCGGGCAAAGCCACCCATGTTTGCAGCATCTCCAATTGAGCCTTTGCCAGTAAATCAGGGTTTTCAAATCGCTCAGAATGGGATATGCCGCTGCCGGCTGTCATCCAGTTTACTTCGCCCGGACGAATAATTTGCTCAACACCTAAGCTATCTCTATGAGTTACTTGCCCATTCAATAAATAAGTAATGGTTGACAAACCAATATGTGGGTGCGGCAACACATCCAAATCTGATAAATTGGATACGGGTACTTCTAGAGGACCAGCATGGTCTAGAAAAATAAATGGACCTACCATTCGCTTTCTTCGAAATGGCAAAATTCGTTTTACAAATAAACCCGTATTTAGAGCAGCTGTCCGGGCATCAATAACAAATTGGGGCATTTGTTTATTTTAATATGTATCAAAATGGGTTACTATAATTAGCTCACTTATGTTTTATTCTCACACTAATTAATTAAACTTCTTTTATAAAAAATATCTCAATACAATCCACTAAAACAAATCATTAAAAAACAAAGTCATCTGCCATTACAAAAGAAATATGTCTTAAATTAGGATATACAAATGAGCATTAATTTTTTGAAATTCGTATCGTATTTACACTCTTTATTTTACTTTAACCTGTTGCTTCTTCAATTCTAATGTTTGAACTTGGTTAGCACCATCAGTAGATTTCCATTTTTGAAATTTTTTCTTGTTGGCTATAATAATCCAGGTTTTTGTAATGTCTGAGCCTTCACCTTCTAAGGTTACAAATTTATTCTCTGACCATTTCCATGTAAATGAATTTGGATCACTATGTGAAATACCCAGTATTGAATAATTAATATTCTTGGTTCCCGTTCCATTTTTATGAAATTCAATTGTCCCAATATTATTCAATGAAATACTTTGCTCACCAGCTTTCAAAGTTTCAAATTTTTGTATATCCCAAGATCCAATAATACGCGGGGTGCAAGAAGCAAATAGCATTACAGTAAATGCTAATGAGGTAATTTTAATGATGTTTTTTTTCACGTGTAGTATGTGTTTATTACTAGTTATTTTTTTAATTAATTGGGGCAGGTTTTTTCAATCATTAAACATGGCATTGTATTGATCTTTAATTTAGATGGTAATTTCACAATTATAAAAAGCTTTCAGGAGTATATTAAAGCACTATTTCTTACTGTTAAATAAAAACTGGTCTAAAGCATATTTACCGGCACCACTAAAAGTTAATGCAAGAAATGGCAGCAGGTACAAAAAAATAAGCTCCAATGCATCAAACCCATCCTTAAGATGAAAAAAGAATATTACAATGAAGTTTACTGTAAGAACCAAAGAAGAAATTCGTGAAAACAATCCTAAAACAAGTAAAATAGCACAAATTCCTTCTGCAAAAGCAGCCATGTAAAATGATAAATTTGCTCCAATACCTATTGGATCCATAAACTGAATTTCTTGACCACTGAAAATTACCGATAGTTTTCGGGCGCCATGTCCATATAGTAAAACAAGTCCTAAGGTCATTCTAAAAATCAATAACCCAATATCGGTAGTGATTTTACAGTCTTTAAATAATAAACTTTTTATTTGCTTCATATCTTTTTAATTAATAATGCATTATATTTTTATAAAAGTGATTTGTGAGAAAGAAGTAGAACAATCCTCATTTCATGTTTTGATCACTCCAATGGGGCTCCTATTTCAGGTTTCAATTTTACTCAAAAATTGTCTATTTCTTTCATATCAATTTTATCGTTTGCTTTTAAATTTCAAAAATAATATAAGGTGTTAATACATCTCAATTAATCCTCTAAATAACCAAATTTTCCTTTATTATAGTCGTTAAAAGCTTCTACTAGTTCTTCTTTAGTATTCATTACAAAAGGGCCATGTGCTGCAATAGGTTCATTAATTGGTGCACCACTTAATATTAACACAACAGCATCTTCATTTGCATGTATTTCAAAAACTTCTCCATCATTTGCCATTAATGCCATGTGGTCTAAAGGAACTTCTTCTTTTTCATTTACATTTATACTCCCTTCTATAACCAACAAAGCTGTATTATAATGTGCCGGAAATTCAAATTGTGCTTTTGAACCTTTATTTAATTTCCCATTAAACAAATGGATAGGGGTAAATGTAGAAGCAGAACCTTTAACTCCTTTGTAATCTCCCGCTATAACCTCAATAGTTCCTTTAAGGTCTTCAAACATATAACGAGAAATGCTGGCTGATTGAATACTCTGGTATTTGGGATTGCTTTTTTTGTCTTTTGCAGGGAGGTTTACCCAAAGTTGCACCATTTGGAAATCACCTCCTTTTTTGCTCCATTCTTTTTCGTGAAATTCTTTGTGCAAAACACCATTGGCAGCTGTCATCCATTGAACATCGCCTTCGCCAATTACACCACCTGCACCGCTACTGTCATGATGTTCTACTTTACCTTTATAGGCAATAGTTACGGTTTCAAACCCTTTATGTGGATGTACACCAACACCTCTTGGTTGCTCAGAAGGAGAGAAATGGAATTTTGAATTATAGTCTAACATAATAAATGGATCCATTCTTGACATATCCATTCTGTATCCATACGGAATAAAATTATGTACTCTAAAACCATCTCCAACAAAATGAGGTTCTCTAGGGCTTGCTACCAACTCTACGTTTTTTATATTCATGATTGTTTTCTTTTAACACAAAGGTAGCTCTTATATTCCCTCTTTCCGTTGATGTAAGATAAGATGTTTTTTCTAAAACACCTTTTTACCTTTCACATATCACATTTAACATATCACATTTAACATTTCACATTTCACATTTAAATATATATCTTAACCTAAAGGCCTAATACTTAATAAATGCGAAGCAAGCTTCTTCTTTTTAACTTTACAATAGTTAAAATCTTTTATGCTTTGAAAAATATAATTGTGAACTATAATGAGTAAAAGTTTAAATATATGTAACTATAAATGGCTATATTTTAATTATTAACCTATTCGTAACATTACTTTTCTAAAATAAAGATATTTTTGTTAAATTACATTTTAAGCTGTAGTATGAAAAAAAACATACTTATTACTTTCGCTATATTAAGCCAAATACCTCTTTTTGCACAATCGGATTCTTTTACGCATGCTCAAACTGACACGCAGTTAGTTCAAAGAGTACTTGAACTCGAAAACAAAATTGAAAAACTAAAAAACTTGAACATTAGTGGTTATACTCAAACCCAGTTACAGTTTGGAGAAGAAAATGCATATTTACACGTGGGTGCCCCCAATGCTACGCAATCAAAAGCTTACAATCGAATAGGTATTAGAAGAGGTCGCTTAAAATTTAACTATACTAAAGGTATTGGTTCAGGTGTGTTTCAATTAGATATAACAGAAAAAGGAATAGCATTAAAAGATGCATATATTAAAATTACTGCTCCTTGGATTAGTACAATTTCTGCAACTTTCGGTGCTTTTAACAGACCATTTGGGCACGAAATATCATATTCATCAGCATATAGAGAATCTCCTGAACGTTCCCGGGTTTTTCAAACATTATTTCCAGGCGAAAGAGACATAGGGGCAAAACTTACCATTCAAGCACCCAAAACATCACTATGGAGCATGTTTAAAATTGATGCTGGTCTTTTTGCAGGTAACGGCATTAAATTGGAAACGGACAACCGTCAAGATTTTATAAGTCATTTGGAGTTTGCCTATTTAAAAAGAAAACAAATACAATTTGTTACCGGTGTTTCATATTATAATGGGAGTGTTTATAAAGGTTCAAAAAATATTTACCAAAGCTACAATAACGAATTTATATTGGATTCAAATAAAACCAACTTAGGGAAGTATGCCCAAAGAGAGTACATAGGATTGGATGCACGAATCTATTTTTTAACTCAATGGGGCTTCACAAAAATTACATCTGAGTATTTGTTTGGGACACAGCCTGGAAGCAAGTCTAATAGTAATAGCCCCAATTCCTCTGTACTCTCAATTAATGATTTATATATTAGAAATTTTAATGGGGGTTATGTTATGTTAGTTCATGATATTGAGCAAATACCATTTAGTTTTATTGTAAAGTACGATTGGTATAACCCCAACATTAAAGTAAAAGGGAATGATATTGGAAATAATTATACACATATTGGTGATATTGCTTATACTGCATTGGGTTTTGGAGTTCAATGGAAAATAAGCGATTCTTTAAAATTGCTTGCTTACCACGAGCTAGTTAGAAACGAAACATCCATGAACCTAATAGGCTATGAACGGGATCAAGATGATGATGTTTTCACTTTACGACTCCAATATAAATTTCATTAAACTTATAAATTAGACTTTTTGATATTAAAGTTGAGGTCGGATGTAGGCTTCTTTTAATTGACCTTATTTTTCTTGCATTGAGTAATAGGAGTAGCTGTATCGTATAAGTTTTTTGATAAATGATAAGTTTGTATCTTTGCTAAAACTTGCCGAATAACTTCATAGAACTTACCGCAGGCCCTGCTTGAATATGTATTTAGAAAAAATTTCAGTTACCGGATTCAAAAATTACACGCAAGCAGAAGCGCTATTCTCACAAAAGTTTAATTGTTTCACGGGTAATAATGGAATGGGAAAAACAAATATTTTGGATGCTATTTATTATTTGTCTTTTTGCAAAAGCTATTACAATGCAATAGATAGCCAAAATATAAATACCGAAGCTCCCTTTTTTGTTATTCAAGGCTTCTATTCAGCCGACAATAACAGATGGGAAGTGTTTTGTGGGTTAAAGCGAAGTGAGAAGAAACAATTTAAAGTTAATAAAAAGGAGTATCAACGATTGAGTGATCATATTGGCTTATTTCCTTTAGTTATGATTGCTCCCGAAGATACCGAACTTATTCATGGAGGCAGCGATGTACGAAGAAAATTTATGGATGGAGTTATTTCGCAGTACAACAAGAATTATCTTGAAAATTTATTGAAATACAATCGTACTCTGATGCAACGAAATGCCTTACTAAAGTCATTTTATGAAAAACACTATTTTGATATTTCAGCCTTGGAAATATATGATGAGCAGATAATTAATTTGGGCAATTTAATTTTTAAGGAACGCCAAGAGTTTTTTAGAAAATTTAATGAAGTCTTTAACCAAACCTATTTGCAACTTACTCAAAATAACGAAAAGGTAAGTTTGAATTACAAGAGTGATTTGCTTGAAAACACCTTTGAACGTTTGCTAACCCATTCCTTAGACCGTGACAGAGCTGCACTTTATACGAATACCGGGATTCATAAAGACGATTTAATTTTTGAAATTAATAAGGTTCCGGTTAAAAAGTTTGCCTCACAAGGACAACAGAAAACTTTTTTGTTAGCCTTAAAACTGGCTCAGTATCAACTTATATCTCAATTAAAAAAATCAAAACCAATATTACTTTTAGATGATGTTTACGATAAGCTGGACGAAACAAGGCTTCATGCTTTAATGCAGCACATCAGCACCGATGAATTCGGTCAAATATTTATTACAGATACTCACCCCAATCGTATGAATACGGCTATTAAAGCCACCCAAAGGGAAGTTTCTTTCTTTAATATTAGAAATGGGTTAGTTGAAACTTCAACAGGTTTATGATGACTTTAATATTTCTTTCAGCTTTTGGTGTAAGGTTTCATGAGTGAGATGCAATTGCAGGTTATTTTCCCAGGCTATTGCAATTTCTCCGGTTTGTTCTGATACAACAATAGCTATAGCATCAGTATTTTCAGTTATACCTAATGCGGCACGGTGCCGCATACCTAAATTAGCAGGAAAATTGTTGCTTTCAGAAATTGGAAGCACACAACGTGCTGCAACGATTTCATTATTTTCAATAATGATAGCTCCATCATGCAGTGGACTGTTTTTATAAAAAATACTTTCTATGAGCCGCTGCGAAACAGTAGCATTTATTTTGTCTCCGGTATTGTGATAAAAACCTAAATCGTTTTCACGAGTTAGCACAATAATAGCTCCCGTATTGTTTAACGACATGGAGCGACAAGAACGAATCAAAGCATTAATATCCAAATCACTTTGTTTGCCCACTCCAGATAATTTAAATAATCCTTCAGATGAAAGAACACGAGGGAAAAACCCCTTTGTACCCACTAGTAATAAAAATTTCCGCAACTCTTGTTGAAAAACAATAATTAAGGCAATTACACCTAACCCAATAAACTGACCAAGAATGGCTCCCAATAACTGCATTTGCAAGGCTTTTACCAACAACCACAAAATGTAAATAATCAACATTCCGGTAAAAATACTTATTGCAACAGTACCCTTTACCAATTTGTAAATCTGAAACAATAGGATAGACACCAATAAAACATCAACTAAATCTAGCCATCTGAAACTAATAAAACTAGGCCACATAAATGGATACTTGGGGTTAAAAAATTCGTGTCACGCAAATATAACTATTTGCACTAATTATGAACTATATCAGTATAGGTAAACTCTTTTTGAGGGATATAGAAACAGAATAGTAAAGAATACTTATTGTTTACGATATTTTTTAGCTCCCGGAGTATTAATTATATTGAAATTTTTAGAACTTGTTTCTTCCTTTAACCACAAATAGGTACCATCAAAAGCATAATTATAGCGAAACTCAGTATGGGTTCTTAAGGGAAGTTGATACCTTATCCAAATTTTACCATTTTCGGCATATATTTCTGATTTCTTGCCCAAATCTTTTGTTAATGAAGAGTTACAAATCATCATTTCTCCTTCTTTAAATGCAACAGTGCATGATGAGGGTAGTGACTTAACATTATTCGTGTAAGATTCAACCCAAACTCCATTAAGTCTATCGTCCCATCTCTTTTCTTTTTCGCATGAACTGAGGAGGGCAACAAACAAAATAAAAAAAAGAGTATAAAGTGTTTTCATTCCTATTTTTCTCACACAAAAGTACTACAATTTCAAAACATGCTAATGCATTTACGATTATTCACCCAAAGCGTTAGATAAAACTTGTTGAAAAACCCCTTAGCACTATTTTGCTGCATCAATTTTTTGATTGGTTAGGCGAATTATTTCAAGCTCTTTAGCAATTGCTTGTGTTTGAATTTCATTCCCTTCACGTATTAATTTTTCAGCCCATTCTTTATCATGCAATCCAACGGCATTAATACGAACATTCATAAAAGCCCCAATAACTGCAGAACGAGCACATAAAGCACCTACAGCAGCATCAGTTACAGAGTTAGGGTTTCCTTTTTCTACCATTTCTTTAATTAATTCCATACTGCTGTAACAGGTTTTCATAATTTGAAATGGAGTTAGTGTTGCGTAACGGGTAGCTACCTGAATAGCTTCCTTACGATGTCTTTTCTCGTCATCGCTATCTTTAGGTAGCGCAAAGGCTTCCATTATATTATTGAATGATTTTGTATCCTCATCAACCAAAGCCAATATTTCTTTCTTAATGGCCTGCCCTTTGGCAGCCCAGTCACTAAAAAATTTCCATTGCTCGTCCCAACCTTTTTTATGCGATGAGAGGTTAGCTACCATAATGCCTAATGATACACCTAATGTTCCCATATAAGCCGATATTGAGCCTCCACCGGGAGCAGGACTTTCTCCTGCTGTTTCATCAGCAAATTCAGTTAAGGTCATATTTACCAAACGAGTATCTTTTTTATTGCGAAGTATGTACTCTATAATTTTTTCGTCAGGGTTAAATGGAGTAAGCTCATCTAAACCCATTGATTTTACGGCTATTTTTATTAATTCTTTTTCAGAAATACCAACACTACGTTGTTGCTTTTCCAAAAAATATTTTCCGGCCTCAAGCATGGCCTTCAATGGAATGAGTCCTACAATTTCAGATCCGGTAACACGAATTCCGCGCTCATTGGCCTTGTTACAAACTTCGTCAAAGGCAATATGAACCGGGGTTACATTTATATTGGTCAAGTTCATAGATATTTGAGCTATCCCATACTCTTCAATGTACCAACCAATTGCTTTTACTGCTTTTAAAGAGCCTGGAATGTGTATCGGATTTCCGGCTTCGTCAGTAACTATTTTCCCTGTTAAAGGATGGCCTTCTCTTTTTACCCGACCGGCTTCACGTACATCAAAAGCAATAGCATTGGCTCTTCGGGTTGAAGTTGTATTCAAATTAATATTATAAGCTACCAAAAAATCACGCGCACCAATAACAGTTCCACCTCTTTTGGCATCAAATTCAGCCGGACCAAAATCAGGCTTCCATGCTGCTTGTTTTATTTTTTTGAAAAATCCTTCATACTCTCCAGCTCTTATAATACTTAAATTGGCGCGCTCTTTTTTGGGTTGGGCTGCTTCGTATAAATAAACAGGAATATTTAATTCTTGTCCTACACGCTTTGCAAGTATTGTGGCATACTTTGCTGTTTCTTCCATACTAATATTGCTTACCGGGATAAATGGACATACATCGGTAGCTCCCATACGTGGATGCTCTCCTTTTTGTTTACTCATATCAATAAGTTCTCCAGCTTTCTTTATGGCTTTAAATGCCGCCTCTATTACGGCATCTGGTGTTCCAACAAAGGTTACTACAGTACGGTTGGTAGCTTTTCCAGGGTCAACATTTAAGAGCTTTACCCCATCTGTTTTTTCTATTTCAGTGGTAATTTGTTGAATAATGTGCATATCGTTCCCTTCACTAAAATTAGGAACGCATTCAATAAGTTGTTGCATAAATTTTGAGATGTAAATAATGTACGACAAAGATAAACATATTTGCGATATATTTATCTTTTATTAATTTTTAAAGCGTATAAATTCAAACACAAAAACCTCCTTTCTTTAGGAAAGGAGGTTAATCTTTTAATGAAAAGAATAAATTAGTTCTTCTTACGAGAATCTCTAATTTTTTTGGCACCATAAATAGCGCAAGAGCCAAGCACCAATGATAAACCACCATCAATAGGGGTTGAGCTTGGAGGCATAGCAAACAAGGCACTTGCAGATAAAATCATGATACCTGTTAAAAGAGCAGCTGATAATAGATTGCTTTTATTCATAATTATTTTGATTTAAATTATTTCGTATGGATTTATTATGGACAAATGTAGCTAATGTTTTTTATTTTCCAAATAATTTCTAAAAACATTTTGTTAACAATTTTTTTATGCGTGTTCATAAAGTGCTTGTTTTATTAACTAAAAGCTTTGCTAATACTTGAAACGATGGCCTTTTGCTATAAATTTTGTTTCAAAATTATGGTATAACCATTGTGCGGTAAAATAAGTTAACAAGGCACAAATTGCAACTAAAAAGATATCGTTTAGGCTATGAATTTGGGGTGTTTTTTTAAAAATACTGAAAAATAACAGTCCTAATATGATTTCATGAAAAAGGTAAATACTAAAAGAGTAAAGACCCAGTTTTATAAAAAAACGAATTTGAGCCAAACGAAGAAAAATAGTATTACTTTGAGTTAAAACCAGCAAAAGCACAATCATATAAATAACGCTAAACCATGAATTAACCCAATAGAGTTCAATTTGCCATTTCCCTATTGTGAAAAGGAAGGATACAGCAAACATAAGTAAGCTAAGCGAATAAAACCAGTTCTTATAGGTTTTAAAGAAATTAAAATAAACGGTATTTAGATAAATAACAGCCATTAATATACCACCGAATAAAGCATCAAATCGGCAAAATGGGAAAGTGGAAAGCGCGTATGTGCTTGGGGCATAATAACGAAAAACGGGAGATGCAATCATGCCCAGAAGAAGCAAGGGAATGAGCGTTTTTTTTGTGCTGAAATAAATAAGAAAAGAAACCAGTAAATAAAATTGTTCTTCTACACCAAGTGACCATGTAGGAATTAACCAGGCATTCCCTATTAGATCTTTAGCTCCCATAAACAAGTTTTGTGTGAAAGTAAAATAAACCCAAAATGGAATCTCAGGATGATACCACCATGTAGTTCCTTTGCCAATGTTTAAGCTGCATATAACAAATACCAATAACAGCAAAAGAAGGTATAATGGAACTATCCTAAAAATACGCCTCATATAAAAGGCTTTAAAATAATTTGGTGAATTTTTATTTTTTAAAAGAATGCCACCCAATAAAAAGCCCGACAGGATAAAAAACATATCAATACTGGTATAAAAAAAATGTGTAATTGACTTCAAAGTCAAATTAAATTGAGAGGCATCTGCATCAATAAGATTATTGGCATAATGATAAACAACAGCAGCAAAAATGGCAATACCACGCAACCCGTCTAATTCTTTAATGCGTGTATTATTATCTGTTAAATCACTCATGACGCATTTCTTCTTTAAAAAATAGCTGAACAAATTAAACAAATATTCCCTTTTCTTTTTGAATTATTTGTGCAAATCACGTTCTTAGTGCCTAAATGCAGCAGATTATTTAAGCGGTTCGTTTACAAGCATGAAATTACACGGAATACACTTTTTTGTTGCATGGGCAATGCTTGTTGCAATAAATGCTAAGGCTGAATCGAACCGTATTGACAGCCTCAAGCAAGTACTCAAAACGGCTTCTGCTACTCAAAAGGCTCAAACTCTTAGTAACTTATGCTGGGAATACCGTAATGAATCGGTTGATTCGGCTATTGTTTATGGTCAAAAAGCTGTTCTATTTAGCCGTAAAGAAAAACTTCAACCCCAATTGGCACAAGCACTAAATGATTTAGGTATTATATACAACGATATGGCTTCATTTGAAATTGCAATTCCTTTATACGTTGAAAGTTTTACCATTCGGAAATTATTAAAAGACAGTATGGGCATGGCTTCATTATACCTGAAAATGGGGATTGTGTACCAAAAAATGGGGAATTTAAAAAGAGCTTTGGAAAATCAATTAGCATCACTTGATTTATATGAGAAATTAAACTATAACAAAGGAATAGCCTACTGCCAAAATAATATTGCTGTAATTCATTATTACATGGGCAATTTAAACAAATCTTTAGAGTACCATAGCATGAGCCTAAATTTAAAATCTCAAATGGGCGATGAGTACGGTGAAGCTGGTTCGTTGGTTAATATAGGAAATATCTATTCGGATCAAAAAAAATATGAAAAAGCTATTGAAAACTTTAGAAAAGCACTGGCTCTAGTCAGAAAAATAGGAGATAAAGAGTATTTAAGTGCTACACTTAATAATTTAGGCTCTGTTTTAATAAAGAATAATAATGCTTCAGAGGCTTTGCCACTTTTATTGGAAGCTCTAAATTTACGCAAGCAAGAGGCGGACAAGAAAGGGTTACTTTCTACTTACATTAATTTGGCAAATGCTTATCGCAACTTAAACCAAAACAACAAAGTACAAGTTGCTTTAGAAGAGGCTTTAGCACTTTCAAAACAGGTAAATGCATTGGCCGAGCAAATTGCATTATATAAGAATCTTGCGGAAGAATTTGAAAAAAAAGGGAATTATCCAAAAGCTTTGCTTTATTACAAAACACATAACACACTTGAAGATTCTTTACTGAATATGAACCTAAATCAGCAAGTGGCAGAAATGCAAACAAAGTTTGAAACGGAAAAAAAGGAAAAAGAAAATGAAATTTTAAAAAATGATATTACACAAAAGGAACTTCAATTGAGTACACATACACATACTCAAAATATTTTAATCATTCTCTTACTTTTTACCCTTATAATTGCATTCTCTGCTTTTCTTATTATCAGAATTCGGAATAAGGCTCAATTAAATCAGGCCTTATTACAACAAGAAAAAATAAGATTACGAGAAATATTAAAAGTACAAGAGGAAGAACGGAAGCGTATTTCGCAGGAATTGCATGATGGAGTGGGGCAAATGATGGCATTGGTTAAGATGCGTGTTTCAGATATGGAACCACAAGCCAATCAGAGAGAAAGTTATAAAAGCACACTGCATTTAATTGATAGCTCTTGTAATGAATTACGACAAATTTCACATCAACTTATGCCCGGCATATTAATAAAGGGAGGCTTAAGTGATGCTGTTCAGGAGTTAACCACATATTTCACTCAAACCAACAACCTGAAAATATTTACAAATATCACCAACTTCGAAAGGCGTTATTCAGAACTTATAGAAATTAATTTGTTTCGAATAATTCAAGAGCTCTTAAATAACATCATAAAACATGCCCGGGCTACAGAAATTCATATCCAACTAAGTAGCGATGAAAATATGATTAGCTTGATGGTAGAAGATAATGGGGTTGGAATGAGTAAAGAAAGTATTACCAAGGGAAAAGGCAACGGTTGGTTAAATATTTATTCCCGATTGGAAATGATAAAGGGAACTGTTGAAATAGATACAAAACCACAAAAAGGAACTGTTGTTTTTATTGAAGTTGAAGAACAGGAGTTATTGAAGTAAATTAGTCTGGTTTCTGTTTTGTATTGAGAATATTTAACTGCAAATTTGTACCATCAAACACTAATTAAAAATTAATATATCATGGACTATAGAATAGAAAAGGACACCATGGGAGAGGTAAAAGTACCGGCCCATAAGTATTGGGGAGCTCAAACAGAACGAAGTAGAAATAACTTTAAAATTGGCCCTGAAGCAAGTATGCCCAAAGAAATCATTCATGCATTTGCATACTTAAAGAAAGCAGCAGCCCATGCTAACCATGATTTGGGGGTATTGTCTATCGAAAAGCGCGACTTAATTTCGGCTGTTTGTGCTGAAATACTACAGCAAAAACTTGAAGATGAATTCCCTCTTGTAATATGGCAAACAGGCAGTGGTACTCAAAGCAATATGAATGTAAACGAAGTTATAGCAAACCGTGCTCATGTGTTACAGGGTGGGAAACTAAATGACGAAAAGAAAATTTTACATCCTAATGATGATGTAAATAAATCGCAAAGTAGCAACGATACCTATCCTACAGCTATGCATATTGCTGCCTACAAACAAGCTGTTGAAATTACTATTCCGGGGCTCGAAACACTACGCAATACTTTAGCAGCCAAAGCCAAAGAGTTTAACAATATTGTAAAAGTTGGTCGTACGCATTTTATGGATGCTACACCGCTTACCCTTGGGCAAGAGTTTAGCGGTTATGTGCAGCAAATTACCAATAGTATAAGAGCTATTAATAACGCACTGGAAATGATTAAAGAATTGGCCTTAGGCGGAACAGCCGTTGGAACAGGCTTAAATACACCCAAGGGATACGATGTTTTGGTTGCCCAAAAGATTGCTGAATTTACCGCTTTGCCTTTTGTTACAGCTCCTAATAAATTTGAAGCCTTAGCAGCTCATGATGCTATGGTAGAATTGAGCGCTGCTTATAAGCGAACTGCAGTTGCTTTAATGAAAATTGCTAATGATATCCGTATGTTATCTTCTGGACCTAGAAGCGGTATTGGCGAAATCATTATTCCGGATAATGAACCGGGTTCATCTATTATGCCCGGAAAAGTAAATCCTACTCAACCTGAGGCATTAACAATGGTTTGCGCTCAGGTTATGGGAAATGATGTAGCAGTTGGAGTTGGTGGAGCAACAGGTCATTTTGAGCTCAATGTGTTTAAACCTTTAATTGCTGCAAATGTTTTGCAAAGCGGCCGTTTAATAGGCGATGCATGTATTTCATTTAACAACAATTGTGCAATAGGAATTGAACCGAATGTTAACCATATTAAGAAACACTTAGAAAACTCGTTAATGCTGGTTACAGCTCTAAACACTCATATAGGATATGAGAATGCTGCAAAAATTGCTAAGAAGGCTCATAAAGAAAACAAAACCTTAAGACAAGCTGCCATTGAGCTAAACCTACTAACTGATGAACAGTTTAATGCTTGGGTAAAACCTGAAGATATGGTCTAATATACTGATTCAGATATTAAAATTATTTTGCTGCCTCATTCTCATAGAACTAAATTTTGGACTAAAGTCATTCTTGCTTTGTTGGGGTGTAATATTCTAATTATACCCCATGTTTTTGCTCAAGAAAAGCAAAAAAAAGATGAACTTAAAATGGAGCGGAATATTAGTGGCAACAGGTTTAAGATTTTTAATAATTATATAAATATAGGTAGTGGTTTGGGGCGGCCAATAGAGTATAACAAAATTTGGAATCCTACTGCAATTGAGTATAATTTTCATATTAAAAGAGCCTATTTTATGATTGGCTACCAAAGAACAGACATTTCTGGATTTATTAATCGTCCTCAAAAAAACCGTATGAATGATTTGCATTTTTGCTACGGTTTTAGAAGAGAAACAAAGGCCTTAAACATAGCTTATTATGGAGGTATCTCACGCCCTTGGGGAGTTATTAAAGATACATTAGGTTTTGGTTCAATAGGGGTTTATGCCGAAGCGCAGTTTGTAAGAAAGTTATTTTACGATGTAGGTGCTGGACTATCGGTATTTGGGCATTACAACCCCTATATGTCACTTTTTGGAGTAAGAATTGATATTTTTTTGAGTAGTGCCTACCAAGGTAGAATTAATGCAGATACACAATAATCATGAATAACTATTAATATGGAAAATTATAACCAATATATTGAACAAGCCTGGAACAACCGAGATTTACTAAAAGAGCCTGAAATTCAAATTATAATTAGAGAGGTCATAGAACATATTGACAAAGGGAAATTGAGGGTAGCTGAGCCCTTAGAAAATGGTTTGTGGCAAGTTAATGACTGGATTAAAAAGGCTGTAATTATGTATTTTCCAATACAGTCAATGGAGGTTCATGAAGTGGGTATTTTTGAGTATCATGATAAAATGCCTCTTAAAAGACATTACAAAGACCTTGGTGTACGTATTGTCCCCAACGCTGTTGCCCGCTATGGCGCATATTTGGCTCCGGGAGTTATTTTAATGCCAAGTTATGTAAATATTGGTGCTTATGTTGACTCAGGAACTATGGTTGACACTTGGGCAACTGTTGGCTCTTGTGCCCAAATAGGAAAGAATGTTCACCTAAGTGGAGGGGTTGGTATTGGTGGAGTACTTGAACCTGTACAAGCCGCTCCCGTAATTATTGAAGATGGAGCTTTTATAGGCTCACGATGTATTGTAGTGGAAGGAGTTAGAGTAGGGAAGGAGGCTGTTTTGGGAGCTAATGTGGTGCTTACAAAAAGTACTAAAATAATTGATGTTACCGGTTCTGCCCCTGTTGAAATAAAAGCTTATGTTCCTGAACGTTCTGTTGTTATTCCGGGAACATACAACAAAGCGTTTCCAGCCGGCAGTTTTCAAGTTAATTGTGCCTTAATTATTGGTAAAAGAAAAGCCAGCACTGATTTAAAAACCTCTTTAAATAACGTTCTGCGCGAATTTGAAATGGCTGTTTAATGATGGTGTTATGAAAGGCAATTGTATGTATTTTATTCCTTGCACACTTAGTAATAATACTAATTTGGATGTAATACCTCAGGCTGTTGTGAATGCTGCTGAAAGTTGCACTTGTTTTATTGTTGAAAATTTACGAAGTGCTCGAAGATTCCTTCGGGCTATCGGATTTACTGGAAATTTTAATACGATACCTTTCTTTGAACTTAATAAGGAATATGACAGCTCCGGCTTGTATAATTTTATTAAACAACATGTTGAGCAACATACCATTGGTGTAGTTTCAGAGGCAGGTTGTCCGGGTGTTGCTGATCCTGGTTCTGAAGTAGCGGCTGTAGCCCATCGTCTGGGAATTAGAGTTATACCATTGGTTGGGCCATCTTCAATTCTGCTTACCCTAATGTCATCTGGATTTAACGGGCAGAATTTTGCATTTAACGGGTATCTGCCTATTGATAAACAAGCTTGTTCCCAAAAAATACAAGCTCTCGAAAATCTCATTTACACTAAAAATCAAACTCAGTTATTTATTGAAACACCTTATAGAAACAATCAATTGCTGCAGTTAATTATACAACAATGTAGGCCCCAAACGCAATTATGTATTGCTTCTGAACTTACCTTACCCAATGAGTATATAGCTACTAAAACTATAGATCAGTGGAAGCATGAAGAAATCAATTTACACAAAAAAATGGTTGTGTTTGCTATGTATAAGCAGTGAGCATAATATACTTAAATTGGGGCATAAAAATGGAAAAACAATCCTAATTGCTTTAATTTATTTCGAGCTACTTCTACCCTAAAAATCATATCATAATAAGTTACAATGTCCAAGCCTAAACCATAGCTGTATTGCCATTGATTATTCATTGCGTTTTCAGTAAAATATAATTTATCTTTTACATAACCTGCATCAAAAAAAGCAGTCGTATAAAGTGCATAATGAATTTTATCAAAACGATCGTTTTTAAAATAATTAAAATCAATAGCATTTGGTTTTAAAAGCTGGTATTTAATATTGCTCTTAAAGAGCAAAAAATCAGAACCATCCATAACGTAATATTCATACCCTCTAATGTAATCCAGGCTATATCCTAAACCGCGTTGAAGGTAGTAAGGTTGAGCCGAAGTGCTACTCCATTTTCCGTTAAGCCCATAGCCACTATACCAGCGTTTGCCTAAATGATTAAAGAGCCTGAAACCACTTTCTACTTTAAATAAATTCAAATCTTCATCTTTAAGTAACGAAAACCCACTTTGGGTAATATCTATAGTATAAATCCAACCCTTTAATGGGTAAGGCTTATAATCTCGGTGGTCTTTTGCAAAAAAATAATTCAGTGAAAAATACTCTAAATTATTTTTCCCGTTAAAGGTGTATTGGGGAGCCAAACGCACAATGGTATCACTAACCCATACCTGATTATAACGAAGCTCAATCGAGTGCGAGTTAAAAATACCTTTACGGTAGGTATAACGCAAACGAGCCGATTGTTCTTGTCTAGAATATTGATTTTCGTCTTTATAAAAAAGCAATACGTTATTTATACTTTTGTATCCTATTTCATGATTACGGGAGTATATATAGCTAAGAGCAATTCCGCTTCGTTGTTTTTTCCCGATATTAGGAATATTATATGCTAGTCCATAGCGCTCTGCATACCCAAAACGAAGGAGCAATTGTACCGTTTCTTTTCGACCTCTAAAGTTCTTCCAGTCAACAAAAACACCATAGTTTAAACGACCAATATCTTTTTTTTGCAGCCAAATATTGGGGTTACGATCAGGTATTTCCAATATGGGAACAGGCCATATATACCATCTTTCTGTAAGCATAATGTAAACAAGAATTTGTTCCTGATCCATTACATAATATATTGAAGAAAAATTAAATAAACCGGTATTCATTAAATTAAGTTCCGATTGTTTAATCCTACTTTTTAAAGATAGGGTGTCGGTAAGTTCACATTCTTTAAAGGTTAATTCACGTAAAATTACCGATCGTTTTGTAACTTTATTACCAATAATAATAATTTGCTCGACACTGTACTTTGTGGCTAAGGTGTCATTTGTTTTATTGTTTGCTTTTAGTGCAAAACATATTCCTAGTAAAGCAAAAAGAAGCAAGAAATATTTTTGAAATAAGCTCATTAAAGGCAAAGTAACCTAAAAATAAACAAATCAACGATGTTTCTCAAACTATATGTTCAAATAATTGATGAACGAATCAAAGCGGTCTTTTAAATCGTCAACATATTCACTTTGATGGAATGAGGCCTTGATTGTGTAATTGTATCGGGTAAAAGTTTGTATAATTGCCGAAAGGTCCGTACGATTTATTTTTAAAGTAACTTCAAGTTTGATTGAATCTGTTTGAGAAGAGATGTATAAGCTTAAGATGCGTGCATCGTTAGATTCAACAATTCGTGCCATTTCAGATAAACTGTAATCATGCTGATTTAATTCCAGTACAAGCAAACCACCACTTTCTTTAATACTTGCCATTTCGGCAAAATGTTGCAATAAGGAGCTTAAATGAATGAGCCCTTGGTATTGCTCTTTATTATTTAAAACAGGGATAAGGGTAAGTTTTAATGAGGCCATCACTTTCAACACATCATATGTGTGTTGGTAATCATAAACAAAAGCTTTATTTAGATTAAGTTGGTGACCCCCTATAGGCTCATCGGCTGAATTAAAATCAAGGATATCGTTTTCACTTATAAGACCTAAAAAATCAACATTATTGACAATGGGTAAATGAGATACTCTAAACTCTTCCATCCATTCCAATGCACGTTTGCCGGTGTCACTTGTTTTTAATGGCGGAATTTCATCAGTTATCAACTCTCTGGCATACATAATTTTCTGTTTTTTAGATTCTGATGATAGTTAACTCAAATATTATACCAGCATGGTAACCGGAGCCTCAAGCAAATTTTTCAATGTTTGCAAAAATGCTGCACCCGTAGCGCCATCAACTACTCGGTGATCGCACGAAAGGGTAAGTTTCATTATATTACCCGGCACCACTTGACCGTTTCTAATCAATGCAGTTTCTTTTATCCCTCCAACTGCTAAAATACAGGAATCCGGAGGGTTTATTATTGCGGTAAACTCATCAATGCCAAACATACCCAAGTTGCTAATAGTAAAGGTATTTCCTTCCCAGTCTGTAGGTTGTAACTTTTTGTCTTTAGCCTTTTGGCTGTAGGCTTTAACTTCGGTGGCAATTTGGCTCAACGATTTGTTATCGGCAAAACGAACTACTGGAACTAAAAGCCCATCATCAACAGCCATGGCAACTCCAATATTAATATGTTGATTGTATCGTATTTTATCTCCCAACCATGAGGAGTTTACTTTAGGATTACTGCGAAGAGCAACAGATACAGCCTTTATTACCATATCGTTGAAGGAAACTTTAATAGATGAAACTTCATTTATCGCTTTCCTGGCTTCAATGGCTTTACTCATTTCAACCTCCATTTTTAAATAGAAGTGGGGTGCAGAAAATTTACTTTCTGCTAATCTTCGTGCTATTGTTTTGCGCATTTGAGATACCGGTTCTTCAGTAAAACTTTCATAAGCTGAAACCAAAGAGGTGGTTTTAATTGGTAAAGTGGCCAATGAGTAGTTCTCTACATCTCTTTTTATTATTCTTCCGTCATCACCACTTCCTTTTATAGCAGATAAGTTAATTCCCTTTTCTTGTGCTATTTTTTTTGCCAGTGGAGATACTTTTATACGATCACTTGTTTCAGCACTAGAATTAACGGTATTTGGATTGTTTGCAGCAACAACACTTATATCACCTGCACGGTCGTGTATTGGAGAGCTGGAAGCGCTTTCTTCATTTTGCATCAATGCAGAAATGTCTTCTCCGCTTGTTCCGATTATTGCAAGAATAGCATTGATGGGCGCTCCTTTACCTTGTTCAACACCAATATATAACAATGTACCATCATAAAATGATTCAAAGTCCATAGTGGCTTTATCTGTATCAATCTCGGCTAATATTTCACCAGATTTTACTTTATCTCCAACTTTCTTATGCCACTTAGATACCACACCTTCTGTCATGGTATCGCTTAATTTAGGCATTTTTACAACTTCTGCCATAGCTTCTTTATATTATTGTCTTTATAGTAACTAACTTTAAAAACCATCCATAATGAATGGATAATCTTCCTGCACATAAACATCTTCATACAACTCATGAACATCTGGAAATGGTGAGTTTTCTGCAAACTCAACAGACTCATCTACCAAGGCTTTTACTCTTTCCTCTGAGGCATCTATGTCCTTTTCGCTTATCCATTTGTTTTTTCTCAATACTGACAAAACAGTTTCAATGGGATCCTTGGCTTTGTACTCTTCAAGCTCTTCTTTAGTACGGTATTTTGCCGGATCACTCATAGAATGACCACGATAGCGATAGGTTTTCATTTCGAGCAATACAGGCCCCTTCCCTTCACGACAGTGTGTAGCAGCTTCGAATATTGCCTCATGAACTGTTTCGCAGTTCATACCATCTACTTGTTTTGAAGGCATTTCATAAGAGCAGCCAATTTTATATAAATCGTGAACATTAGTGGTTCGCTCTACAGAAGTTCCCATGGCATAATTATTATTTTCAATAATAAAAATTACGGGTAGTTTCCATAGCATACTCATATTAAAAGCTTCGTGCAAAGCTCCTTGCCGTACAGCACCATCGCCCATATAACAAAGGGTAACATGACTCGTTCCCTTATACTTTTCGGCAAAGGCTATACCGGCTCCTAAAGGTATTTGTCCTCCCACAATACCATGCCCTCCAAAAAAATTATATTCTTTACCGAATAAGTGCATAGATCCTCCTTTACCTTTAGAGCAGCCAGTAACTTTACCATAAAGTTCAGCCATAATAAATTTAGGGTGCATGCCTCGCCCTAAAGGATGAGCATGATCGCGATATGCTGTAACCATATTATCATCTGGTGAAATAGCACTCACAGCTCCTGCCACTAATGCCTCTTGTCCATTATACAAATGGCAAAAACCTCTTATTTTCTGTTGTATATAAAGTTGACCGGCTTTCTCCTCAAATCTACGCATAAGCAACATGTCATTATACCATTTCAGATAAGTTTCTTTAGTAAATTTCATTTTTTTCATTGTTTCAATCTATTCACTGTCAAAGCAGCTAAAATTATAGTGGGCAAAAATAACATAAACATTGGTTAAACAATAATAATTTTATGGAACTTACTTATTAAATTTGTGGACCTTGTACATAATTTATGAATATACTCATTATTGGCGCTGGAGGAAGAGAACATGCTTTTGCCTCCCAAATTTCTAAAAGCAAACTTTTAAGTAAACTTTACATTGCTCCGGGTAATCCTGGTACAGCACAATGTGGCACAAATCTTAATATTGCTGTAAATGATTTTAATGCAATTAAAAAAGCCATACTTGAATACCAAATAAAGTTGTTAATTGTTGGGCCAGAAGATCCTTTGGTAAATGGAATAGTTGATTTCTTAAAAGAAGACCATGCTCTTGCAGAAGTTGCTATCATTGGTCCCGGAAAATGGGGAGCTCAATTGGAGGGAAGTAAAGATTTCTCAAAACAGTTTATGATGCGTCATCAAATTCCAACAGCAAAATATAGAACTTTTAATGCCGAGCAATTGCAACAAGGAATAGCATTTTTGAATTCTCTTCATCCTCCGTATGTGCTTAAAGCTGATGGCTTAGCAGCCGGAAAAGGAGTAATAATTTGCAATGAAATTGATCAGGCAATTCAAGAACTTACCGAAATGCTTCAAAACTTAAAGTTTGGCAATGCTTCAGCTAAGGTGGTTATCGAAGAATATTTAAATGGTATTGAGTTATCTACTTTTATACTAACCGATGGTAAGCATTATATTACACTGCCCGAAGCGAAAGATTACAAACGTATTGGTAATGGCGATACCGGTTTAAACACCGGGGGTATGGGAGCTGTGTCTCCTGTTCCATTTGCAACTCCTGAGTTTATGCAAAAATTTGAAACCCAAATTGCTATGCCTACCATTGAAGGTTTAAAGAAAGAGCAAATACCTTACGTGGGTTTTATTTTTATTGGGTTAATGAATGTAAACGGAAACCCTTTCGTAATTGAATACAATTGCCGTATGGGTGATCCGGAAACAGAAGCTGTACTTCCTAGAATTAAAACAGATTTGTTGGAAATACTAATAAAAACGGCTCAAGGGAAATTAAACGAGGTGCAAATTGAAACAGATAGCAGAACAGCAGCTACTGTAGTTATGGTTTCAGGAGGCTATCCTGAGGCTTACAAAAAAGGGTATGAAATTACCGGACTGGAGGAACCGCACAACAGTTTAGTATTTCACGCAGGCACCCAAACAGAAAAAGGTAAAGTCGTTACAAACGGAGGGCGGGTAATAGCGGTTACTTCGTTAGAAGAAAACCTAATCCAAGCATTTCAGGAAAGCTATAAAACTACAGAAAAAATAATATTCTCTGATAAATATCAAAGAACTGACCTAGGTAAAGACCTTTTGAAATATCTGAATTAAGATTTCTTTGAAGGCTCTTTGTATTTTGTGCCTCCAAATATCCATATCATAGCACCTATAAAAATGGCTGCCATAAAAATGCCGTTTACAGTTCTTCCCATAGCGGTTAAAGCCGGAAATATTCCTTCAAAAAAATCACCTGTAGCGTACCAAAACTTTGTCATAACTTCTTGTAATATTCGATATTAATTGATGACAAAAATAAATTATTAACTGAATTAAACAAAAAAGATTTTTTCACAACATGTTCTCCTTATTTTAGGTTTCGTTGTTTTCGTATATTTTCGTAGGCTTGTTGTATTTTCTGAAACTTCTCTTTGGCATTTTGTTGATAGGTTTCTCCTAAATGGCTAACCTTGTCCGGATGAAATTTAACAGCCATTTTTTTATAAGCTTTCTTGACCTCTTCATCGCTTGCCTTTGCGTCAATTTCAAGAATTTTATAATCACTGTCTGTATCGTTATAAAACATGGCCTTTACACTAGAAAAATCGGCTGATGATAAGTTTAGCAAATGGGCTATTTGTTCAATTACCAAAAACTCTGAGGGGTTTATTTTCCCATCGGCTGTACTTACTCCAAATAAAAAGTGAATAAGTTGTACCCTGGAAGCATACTCCATATTTTGCCTTATCTGCATACATACATCATGAACCGGAATTTCGCGACCTAAAATTTCCTTTAAAATGAGTAATTGTTCTTTGGTTGCTTCAACACCAAATTGCCGTACAAAAAACTGTTTTACATAATCCAACTCAGCTTTCATAATACGGCCATCGGCTTTCATTACGGCAGCTATTAGAATTATTAAACTGGCACTAAAATCACCATGTCGCGTAGGTTGTTTAGTATTCGTGATTTTTACTGCGGTTCCGGTGTCATCTAGTACTGCGCCTAAAGCAAAACCAATTAAAGCTCCGATAGGTCCACCCAAGGCCCAGCCTAACCCGCCACCAAGCCATTTTCCAAATTTAGACATAATATGATATTTTAGGTGTGCTAGCAAATGAACTAATTCTTTTCAAAAATCATTAGTATTAAAGCCACTGTGAAACAAAGGATAAAATAAAACTCCAGATTACCATTGAAGAGCACAAATATATAAGTACTTTTTTTCGATTTTGAATAAACTTGTCATTAATTCGTTCGGCAACAAAAGCACCTAGAGGAATAGATAGTAGTGGTATAATTAAGGTAATGCCGTTAAGTCCATACCTTTGCATCATATTTACAATCATTCTGTTTCTTCTTGTGAAAATAGGCTTCTTTTTGCTTTCCGAATGAATCAAAGCATTCTTTTTATTTTTTATTTGAAAATACTTTCGGTAGGTTTCTATTAAAAAATCCAAACCATAAAAAAAAGTAATAATTCCCGAACACCCGCCTAATACACCACCTATAAAGGTTTGATAAAATTCAGCTCCTGCTGCAGCGGCAGCAGGAATTGCTATAACGGGCTTAAAAAAACACCCTACAGAAATACCAAAAATTTTTAATAATACTGCCCACATATGCTCTACTTTGTTCCGTATGCTAAATCACCTGCATCGCCAAGTCCGGGAACGATATACGATTGTACTGTTAATTCGGAATCAACTGCTCCTACCCAGATAGTTGTATTTTCTGGCATATTTTTTTCAACATAATCAAGCCCTTCTTTACTGGCTATAGCAGCTACAATATGGGTGTGCTTTGGAGTACCTTTAGTAAGCAAACTTTTATAAGCCAAAACCATTGATGAGCCGGTAGCTAACATAGGGTCGGTAAGTATAAGTATTTTGTCATCTAATTCAGGACACGATAAGTATTCTATAGCAATCTCAAAAGAGTTATCTTTATGATGTCTTCGGTAGGCAGAAACAAAAGCATTTTGTGCTTGATCAAAATAGTTTAACACACCTTGGTGCAGAGGTAAACCTGCTCTAAGAATTGTAGCCAAAACAAGCTTATCACTTACCACACCAATTTCTGTTTCACCTAAGGGAGTTATAACTGATTGAGTAGTATAATCAAGTGTTTTGCTTAATTCATAAGCCATAATTTCACCCATGCGCTCCATATTTCTACGAAAACGCATGGAATCTTTTTGTATGCTGGAGTCTCTAATCTCTAAAACAAACTGATTAAAAACAGAATTACTCTTTCCTATTTTATGAGTCATAATATCTAAATAACTTTTATCTTCTCTATTTGCTAATTTCAAACTTTAAACAATCTAAGCTTGCATCCTGAATAATTTTGATAACATACAATCCATTGTTTAATTCTTGAATATTTATTTCTAGCTGTTGAGTCGAAAAAGTTCCACTTTGAATATGCTTTCCTGTTATGTCAAATATTTGATAAGTGCCGGGCTTGATAATACCACTTAATTGAATAGAATTTGAAGCAGGATTGGGGAATACGGTTATATTTAAATTTGAAGAAATTACAGGTATAGCTAAAGTGTTGGGCAGATTGTGATCTCCGGGACTAAGAGCACCTCCAGTAGGAAAGTTAAAACTTACTCTCAAAGGGTCAAAAGTGCCGGTGGAACCTGTTCCGGTTAAATCACCACAATACCATGCTGCGGTTGAAATAGGAGTATTATTTCCATAAAAACGTACTGCAGCATCAGGTGTACCATTGCTTTGAGTTAATACGGCAGGTGAATATAGAATTGCGTTGGAAGCACTCCCTGAGACCCACCCAAAGGAGTCTAAAACAATGGCTCCTGCTGGAAGTTCCAAAACTCCATTATTATCTGTATCATAATCAATACCATAAATAATCGGGGAAGGGCTGTTTACAAGCATAAATGTACTGCTGCCGTTTTCAAGTACACCACCCGGAACACCAAAAATCAAGGTGTCGAGCATCAGGGTTGGTAAACTTATGGTATAGCCTAATGAAGTCCCTATAAAGTAAAGGCCATTACTGCCAAAGGTAATCTGATTCAACTTTATAGCTAAGTCAGCTACTCCTGTGTTTCCGCTATCTCCTTCAAGTATAACCAAATATACATTGTTAATGGTACTGCCCGGAGTTCCTTTCAGTTCAATAAACTCAAATGGGTTATCATTCCCCGGTGGATTTACCTTAATTTCATTCAATAGAACTTGTGCATATATTTGAGTTAAACATAACAATTGAATGATAACTCCCAAAGCTAGAGCTTTTACTTTCATTATACGGTTTTTGTACTGTTGCAAATATGCAATTTTTTTGAGAATAAATGGCATTTATCTTTATTTTTAATCCAAGACAATAAGAATATTATTATTTGCTTTAAATGAGTTATAACTCAAAATTGAAAACTTTATAGGCACTTATAAATGTATTTTATAATATTTAAACACCGTTCCAATCTTTTTTGTTAATACCTTTGCACATCATTATGCAGTTAAAGCACACCTTTTTTTACGTTATTCTGTTGTTTCTGGTAAAGTTTACCCAAGCCCAACCAGCGAACATAAATTTTACAGATGCTAAAGGTTTAAAGCAAGGGCCATGGAAGAAAACCAACGAAATAGGTCAGGTCCTATATGAAGGCGCATTTGTTAATGGAAAACCTAATGGTAATTTTAAGTATTATTATTTAGGCGGGCAAAAAAAGGCCGAATCATTCTACTTTGAAAACGGAACCAAAGTGAGAACAATATTGTTCTATGAAACCGGAGAAGTAAAAGCAAAAGGAAATTATATAAATGAAAAAAAAGACAGTGTTTGGATATTTTATGATGAAAAAGGACGACTAATTTCTGAAACAGCTTATAAAAATAACCAACGCAACGGATTAATGAAAATTTATTACCCAAGTGGAAAAATTTATGAAGAAAGCGAATGGGTTGATGATGTGAAAAATGGAAAAAATATTCAATATTATGAGAACGGAAAAACCAAAGCAGAGGGATTGATGAAGGAGGGGTACTATGACGGTAGGGTAACAAGGTATCACGACACTGGAGAGAAAAGTGCCTATGGATCGTATATCAATAAAGTGCAAGCTGGCGATTGGTTTTACTATGATGAAAATGGAATACCCACTTTTAAAGAAACCATTAAAAAAGGAGAGCCCGGCAACTTTAAATACTATAATGGCGTTTTTGATGAGCAATATCCAAGCGGAATGCCTAAATTTTCAATGAGTTTTAAGAACGGCAAGAAAAATGGACCATTTAAAATATATTACGACAAGGGAGAATATAAATTTTATACCAAAAAAACAGAAAATACAACCGAACCTGAAATAGTTAGAGAGCTTGTCGGCACTCAGGTAAATATTCAGGGAAATTACGTTGATGATGTTTATGATGGAGAAATTATTTTTTATACCCTAGATGGTAAAATTGATAAAGTAGAGCGGTATGACAAAGGTGTTTTAATTAATAAAACTAAGAAGTGACTAGAAAAGGGAAAGTATTAGTAGCTATGAGCGGAGGAATAGATAGTTCTGTCGCTGCCCTGATGCTTCAGGAACAAGGCTATGAGGTAATTGGTATTACCATGAAAACATGGGACTATGAAAGCAGCGGTTCTTCTAAAAGAGAAACGGGCTGTTGCAGCCTCGACTCTATTAATGACGCCCGAAATTTAGCAGTAAATGCCGGATTTCCACACTACATTTTAGATATACGTGGAGAGTTCGGAACTCGTATCATTGACAATTTTGTTGGAGAATACTTGTCAGGTCGAACACCCAATCCCTGTGTATTATGTAACACACACATAAAATGGGAAGCTTTATTAAAAAGAGCAAATCAATTGGATTGTGAGTTTATTGCTACCGGGCATTATGCTAAAATAAGACTAGAAAATGGGAGATTTGTAGTGTCTCGTGGATTAGATGAAACAAAAGACCAGAGTTATGTGCTTTGGGGTTTAACGCAAGATAGCCTTAAAAGAACTTTATTCCCTTTGGGAAATTTTCGTAAAAACGAGATAAAAAAAATGGCTCAAGATTATGGTTATATTGATTTGGCAAAAAAAAGTGAGAGCTATGATATTTGCTTCGTTCCCGATAATGATTATCGAAAGTTTCTTAAACACAAAGTAGAAGGCCTTGAAGAACGTGTAAACGGAGGCGATTTTGTACATACTAACGGTGCTATTTTAGGGAAACACAAAGGCTACCCTTTTTATACTGTAGGGCAACGTAAAGGTTTGGAAATAGCAGTTGGAGAGCCACTTTATGTAGTAGAGATTAATGCCGAATCAAATACGGTGATTTTAGGGAGTAAAGAAGATTTGGAGAAGCAAGAAATGACTGTTAGGAATTTTAACTTAATAAAATACAACTCTATTGTTGATGTACAGAACTTTATAACCAAAATTCGCTATAAAGACCCAGGCACTATGGCTGCTGTAAGGCAAGAAAATGATAGTTTGAAAATTCTTTTTTCTAAAAAAGTAAAAGGTGTAGCTCCCGGGCAATCAGCCGTTTTTTATGAAGGTGACGATGTAGTTGGTGGAGGTTTTATTGAGAAAGCTAAAACATAAGCAATGTTGCAGTTTTTAAAGAAAAATTCAATTTCTATCCCAATTTTTTTATTTGGGTTGTTATTATTTTTTGCTTGTAAAAAAGATAAAAATGTAACAACTGTTGATATTGGTTATGAATATTTTCCAATTAAAACAGGAAACTATATCATATATCAAGTTGACTCTTTGTATTATAATGATTTTACCTCAACTATTGATACTTTTCAATTTCAGATAAAAGAAAAAGTGGCTGCAATTTTTGAAGACCTTAGTCAACGTCCAACACAACGCATAGAACGCTATTACCGAAAAAATAATAACGAAAACTGGATGTTTATTCGTGTTTGGTACACAAACCGTACAGCTACTACAGCCGAAAAAGTTGAAGAAAACTTACGGTATGTGAAATTGGTTTTCCCCATTAAAAAGAATAATACCTGGAACGGAAATTTATTTAATAACTTAAAGGAGCAAAACTATACTTTAACTAAAGTAAACGAAGCCTGGCAAGTTGATGATCTCAAATTTGATAGTATTGTTTACATTCAGCAAATAGCCGACAGCAATCTAATTGAAAAGAAAATTGGATATGAAATTTATGCTAAAAATATTGGAATGATATTTAAGAAACAACTTAACTTAACCGACAAAGACACCCTAATAAATTATACTATTCCATTTGAAGAACGAGCTAATAGTGGCTTTGACTTAACCTATAAGGTTATCTCATTTGGAGTTGAATAAATGATGTAAAGAAAGTATAGTGAATGTCCTATTTTTCAATACAAATTCGGGCATCAACCACTATCATATCATCATATTGTGCCTTTATTGGATTTAAATCAAGCTCACTTATCTCTGGTGCCAAATGAACTAATGCGGCTATGCGCATGATAATATCCTTAAATTTTTCTTCATTTAACCCTTTTTTGTTTCTATAGCCCTTTAAAAGTGGGTATCCTTTAAGCGATTCCATCATTGATTTTACTTCACCATCTGATAAAGGAGCAAGCCCCGATGCAGTATCATTCAACAATTCTAAGAAGATACCACCAAGCCCACACAAAACCACATGCCCAAAATCACCTTGTTTTACAGCCCCACAATACAACTCTTCACCTGGAACCATTTCTTGTAATAAAACGCCCGTTGCATCAGAAATCTGCATCAATTCTTCATAAACTTTTTGAGCTTGCTCAATACTATATATATTTAACCTTACCCCGTTTACTTCTGTTTTGTGCACTGGCCCTACTACCTTCATCACTATTGGAAATTGTAATTGGGTCTCTAATTTTTTTATTTGCGAAAGTTCTCTAACAACCATTTGGTTTACTTGAGAAATTCCTGCAGCATCTAAAAGTTCTTTTGTACCTCCTGCATCAAGATAACCATTGCCGGCCATATTTATTAGAGCTCGAATTGTAACGATATCCATTTCTGGAATCTTTCCTTTCTCAAAACGGTACTTGGTTGAAGCGTAAACATGTGCAAGGGCTTTCCCAAAACTTACCTCGTCCGGAAAATTAACATGACCTTTAGACAAGAACTGTTTAATCTCTTTTTTAGCATTTATGAGGGAAGGAAGAACCGGGTAAATAGGCTTTGAGCACTCTTTCATCTTACTATCCAGTAAATCATAAACATCTTTAATGTTAAATAACCCTGAACTTCCAAATACCACTACCATGGCATCTACTAAATCGTAACCTTCGCAAAAGTCAATGATTTCGCCTAACTGCACTGCCGTACCTGTGGCTAAAAAGTCAATAGGATTATGTACCGAAGAGCCCGCATTTAACTTTTTTAATAATGATGTCGTTTTTGTGCTGTCAAATGGCGGTACTTGAAGTCCATTTGATGTAAGAGCATCAGTTAGCATTACTGCTGAACCACCTGCATGTGTAATAATGGCTATATTTTTGCCTTTTATTTCTTGCGACTGAAAAACACTAGCAACAGCAATCAATTCATCGCGACTGCTACAATAAACTATACCGCACTTGCGAAACAAGGCTCTAATAACTTGATCAGAAGTAGCTAATGCTCCTGTGTGCGAAGATGCAGCTCTTCCACCGGCTTCAGAATAACCCGATTTAATTGCTGCAATTTTACACCCTTTTTGAATTAATGAAGTGGCATGTTTTAGAAATTTAAACGGCTTTTTAACTTGTTCCAAATAGAGTAATTTCACCTTTGAACTCTTATGAATGTCAAAATTTTCGTCTAAATACTCCAATATTTCTTCAACTCCAGTTTGTGCAGCATTGCCTATGGAGTATATGTTAGAGAACTGCAAACCTGTTAATAAAGCCGACTCCATGATAAAAACAGCAGTAGCCCCAGAGCTGGATATCAATTCACAACCTTCCTGATGGTACTGCGGTATGGGAGTGGTAAATACCCCTTTATAGGTCTCTGTAATTAAACCTATACAATTGGGGCCTATTAAAGTTGCATTGTACTTGTTTATTAAAGAAACGAGCTCATGGTTTAATAAGTTGCCTACTTCTCCTGCCTCTGAAAAACCAGCAGAGTATATGATAAAAGCCTTTGTCCCTTTTAAAAGTAATGTTTTTACAGCTTCAATACATTGAGCTGCAGGTATGGCTAAAATGGCTAAATCAACGGCTTTAATTTCTGATGGAGAAACACACGAAATAACACCTTCAATATTTACACTTTTGGGGTTTACAGCATATATTTCTCCTTTAAAGTTTCCAGCAATAAGATTGAATAAAACCATACCACCAGGTTTGCTTTTATTTTCAGAGGATCCAATAACAGCTATACTCTTAGGAGTGATTAATTGTGAAACAATCATAAAATGATCAAATTTCGCGCTAAATTAAAGGGAATTATTAATTTCAGGAATGATTGCAGTCATATTAAATTAAAACTATTAACACGATAAGGGTTGTTTTTTATTACAATTTTGCTTTAATAAACAGATAAGTTTTAACTTTTTTTAAACTAATAAAAAATAAGCTTTTTCTGTTTCAGCAAATACATAAGCTAAAATTTGTAGGTTTGTGGCCTTTAAAACTATAGATTTTATGAACAGAGGAATAAACTTATTTTTGCTTTTAACCATATCGGTATGGTCAGTATCTGCACAAGCACAAAATTCAGGTGATCCTATACTGATGAACGTAGCAGGTAAAAATGTTACAAAGTCCGAATTTGAAGCAATTTACCACAAAAATAATAACAAAAATACTTCTAATGATCCCAAAGCACTTGAAGATTATCTTCAATTGTTCATCAATTTTAAACTAAAGGTAAAAGAGGCTGAAACCCTTGGAATGGATACCTCTACGGCATTCAAAAGTGAACTTGAAGGCTATCGTAAACAATTAGCTGCTCCTTATTTAACAGATAATGAAGTAAATGACAAACTGCTTCACGAAGCCTATGATAGGATGAAAACAGATGTAAAGGCAAGCCATATATTAATAAAATGCGAACATAATGCTTTGCCTAAAGACACATTGGTTGCCTATAATAAAATTATAGCAGCACGAAACAGAATTTTAAAGGGTGAAGACTTTGCAAAGGTGGCTCGTGAAGTTTCCGAAGACCCATCAGCAAAAGAAAATGGAGGCAATTTGGGATATTTTACTTCCATGCAAATGGTGTATCCTTTTGAAAGTGCTACATTCGATGCTCCTTTAAATAAAGTTACCATGCCAATACGCACCCGATTTGGCTATCATATTATTTTGAAAACAGATCAAAGACCTAATCAGGGACAAATTACTGTAGCCCACATTATGGTAAAAACACCGAATAAAGATGCTGCCTTAAAAGATACTTCAAAAGTTGACCCTAAAGCTAAAATTGATGAACTGTATGCCAAAGTAAAAGGAGGTGGTGATTTTGCTGAATTAGCTAAACAACACAGTGACGACAAGGGCTCAGCCAAAAAGGGTGGTGAGTTGCCTCCTTTTGGAACAGGACGAATGGTGCCGGAGTTTGAAACTGCAGCTTTCGCTTTGCAAAAAGACGGAGATATTTCAGCCCCAATACAAACCCAATATGGCTGGCATATTATTAAAAGGTTGAATAAAAAAGAATTGGGCTCTTTTGATGAACTAAAAGCGGAGCTGAAAGCTAAAATAAGCAAAGATAGTCGTTCGCAAAATGGCAAAGAAAGTATGATTGCAAAAATTAAGAAAGAATATAATTTTAAGGAAAATATAAAATTACGTGACGAGTTTATTAAAACAATCGATACAACCTATTTTGAAGCAAAATGGAACAAAAGTGCGGCTGCCAAGTTAAATAAAGCCGATCTGTTTAGTATAGGTAATAAAACTTATGGTCAATCTGATTTTGCCATTTATTTAGAAAATCATCAAAGCAAACGACCTAAAACAGATTATCCTGCTTTGATAAAAGATATGTATAAAGCTTTTGTAAATGAGGCATGTTTGGATTACGAAGAAAGTAAGTTGCCTGAAAAATACCCTGATTTTAAAGCGCTCTTGCAAGAATATCGTGATGGTATTTTGTTGTTTGAACTCACAGATAAAAATGTTTGGGCAAAAGCCGTTAAAGACACTACTGGATTAAAAGAATTTTATGAAGCAAACAAAGATAAATATATGTGGGGGACCCGAACAGAGGCTACAATATACAAATGCGCTAATGAAAAAGTAGCAGACTCGGTTCGTAAAATGCTTAAAAATAAGACAAAGAAAAATTATACAACTGATGATATTTTAAAAGCAATAAATAAGGACTCTCAACTGAATTTAAGTATTGAATCCGGCAAGTTCAGTAAAGGCGACAATGAGGAAGTAGATAAATCAGAATGGAAAAAAGGTATTTCTCCGAATCTAAACGTTGGACAGCAAATTTTTATTATTGACTATGAAAATATCTTGCTTCCACAATCTAAAACTATTGCCGAAGCTAAGGGCTTAATAACAGCCGACTATCAGAGTTATTTAGAAAAGAAGTGGATAACCTCCCTACGTGAAAAATACAAATTCACTGTAAACCAAGAGGTACTTTCAACAGTAAAATAAGAAGTTAAACTAAAAAGAAAGTTTACACGAAATTGGGCTTTTGTGTAAACTTTCTTATTTATAAGTACAGTGATTATCAAACGTTATAAATATAATATTTTTGCTTTGAGGTATTTACTCATTTTGTTGCTTATTTCCAGTTTGGGGTACGGATGTAAATACTTTAAAATGAACAAAAAACAAGGAGATATAGTCCTTGCTCGAGTACAAAGCAACTACTTGTATTTAGAAGATGTTTTGGAACAAATGCCCGAAAAACTTCATGGAAAAGATAGTGCTGATTTTGTTCAAGATTATGCCGAAACATGGGCTAAACAACAATCTGTATTCTTACATGCCGAAAAAAATTTAACAGATGCGCAGAAAGATGTTGAACACGAATTGGAAAATTATAGAAAATCTTTAATATCCTATATTTTTGAGAAAGAGCTTGTTAGTCAGAAATTAGACACAACAGTAACCCCGCAAGAAATAGAAAGTTACTACAACCAAAATCCCAAAGATTTTGAACTAAAAGATAATATAATTAAAGTTATTTATATCAAGGTAAAAAGAAATGCACCTAAAATGAATAAACTAAAGGAGTGGTACAAGTCTGAAAACCCAAACGATTTTAAGCAACTTGAAGATTATTGCCACCAATTTGCAGAGAACTATTTATTAGAACAAGATACCTGGCTGCTATTTGATGACTTGTTGAAAGAAATTCCAATAGAAACATACGATAAAGAGCAGTACCTAAAAAACAACCGTTTTATTGAACTGTTTGATGGAGAGTATCAATATTTTGTAAATATAAAAGGATTTAAAATAAAGGATTCTGTTTCTCCTCTAAGCTTTGAAAGCGAAAATATTCGAAATATAATTATTAATAAACGAAAACTCACACTTATTGAAAACATGAAAAGAGATGTTTATCAATCGGCTCTCAATAACAAAGATATTGAGATAATTAAATAGAAACATTTCTAGATATGATATAGGGAATAGCGTCCCAATCAATAGAAATAATCAAAAAGAAAGAAACATAGAAAAGCCACACTTGCAATGCCATTAGTGGTAAAGAAAGCAACATTTACACGTAAAAGGTTGTGTTCACTTATTATAACATGCTGATAAACAAGCAAAGCAGAAAAAACACCCCACCCTACAAAATAGATAATACTACAATGCAATAAGATACCTGGAATAAACAGTATCAAGGCTGAAATAAAATGTAAAAATCGAGACAAATAAATAGCCCTTTTTCGACCTAAAAGAACAGGAATAGAATAGAGTTTTTGAGATCTGTCAAAACCATCATCCTGCAATGCATATATAATATCAAATGCTCCAACCCATAATAGTACACTTGCCGAAAAAAGTATTGGAATCAATGAAAACTCTCCGGTAACAGCTATGTATGCTCCAATTGGAGCAAGACTCAAACCTAACCCTAAAATAAGATGACATAATGCTGTAAATCGCTTCGTGTAACTATATCCAAGTATAACTATTAACGCTACAGGAGATAGATAAAAACATAAATTATTAATAAACCAGGTCGTAATAATAAATCCAGCAGAGTTTAGCAGAACAAAAATTAAAACTGAGGAAGCACCTATTTCTCCTGCCGGTATTTCTCTGCTTTGTGTTCGTGGATTCATTTTATCAATATTACGGTCAGTATATCGGTTAAAAGCCATAGCAGCGGTACGTGCCAGAACCATACATAAAAATACTTTTAAAAGCAACCAGGAGTCAAATTGCGATTCCGATACTTTTAGTGCCGTAAAATATCCAATTATAGCAAAAGGTAAGGCAAAAAGAGTATGGCTGAATTTTACTAAAGTGAAGTATTTAATTACTATATTATGTGACATAATCGCAGAGATAATTTATGCAGAAAAACTATTGAAAATAAAAACACCCAATTAAGCTCGATTTATATGGGTATCTTGTTTTAAATTATTTTCTTTCATCCGATCTTCTTTGCTTCCCCGTTTTTCTATAATTAAACCATTTAAAAAATTCCTTAATATTTGATCTCCACAAGCTTTAAATTTGGGATGATCGTCATTTCTAAACAAGGCATTTAATTCGCTGCTGCTGATTCTGAAATCGGCTAAGAGTAAAATCTTTTGAATATCCTCTGTAGTTAGCTTTAGTGCTACACGTAATTTTTTCAATATATCGTTGTTTGACATAACATACAAATTTAAGCTACAAAAGTGCAAAATATTCAGTGCTTTTATCATAAATATTTCAATTTTTTGGAGATCATTTTCTGCTTCTAATCGAAAAGTAGGTATAATGTTAATAAAATCACTAAATCACAATAAAATTGTTAATTTAAAAGCTTTTTAACTCCCTTATATTTGCCTCAATTATGATTTGGGATATGCGTTTCATTAAATTTTTTTTATTATGTATTTTTCCTGTGGTACTTTATGCACAGAATAATGATTGCACTAATGCAATTGAACTTTCAGATACTATTTACACCGTTAAAGAGCCAACTAAAGGCTTCGGAAAAATTAAAGAACTGGTTCAAACAAACCCAAAAAATAAGAAAGCTTTTAGAACAGAAAACAATAGTTCGTGGTTTATGCTAAAGCAGTCCAAAAAAGTAAATCTCACTTTTTCCATCATTCCGCATAACATTAATGATGATTATGATTTCATGATTTTTGATGCAGCTACAAATAACTTTTGCGACTCCTCTTTGTTCCTAAATAAAGTAAAACCGTTGCGTTCAAATATCTCAAGGAATGATAAAAACTTAGAGAGCAAAACAGGTCTTGATAATAAAAGTGATTCCTTATTTATAGGAGCTGGGGTAGGTAGCTCTTTCAGCAAGTCATTGGAAATGGAAGCAAATAAATCATATATGCTCGTTATTTGTAACGACAAGTATGCCTTGTCGGGTTATACGCTTAAATTAAATTACACTCCTGTAAAAAGCAATAACCCCGAAAATGACTCATTGTTGGCACGCTTAGAACAAGAACTAAAGAAAAATAGAAATAAATTAGAATTTGTTTTTGCCGATTCCGATACAAAAACAGTAATTGAAAGTGATGTAGTTATTAGAACACCTCAGATTGATACAGGCTTTGTTATTTCAGGAAATGCTAATTACACGGTTCCTCTTAAATCAAACACCGACATTATGGCTATTGCAACAGGGTATATGATAGAAAAACGAAATTACTTTGTTCCGGTTGACTCTATTGCTATTCAAGATACAATTTATTTGCATAAAATAGTTAACAATGCTTATCTCGAAATTATACCATTCTATTTTGAAGGCAACACAAACAAACTACTTCCTAAGTCTAACCCTGCTTTGCTCTCTTTATTGCTTTTTTTACAAAAAAACCCCGAAGTAAAAATAGAAATTCAAGGTCATGCTAATGGCCCCAAAAGAAAAAATCTTAAAGAGTTTAGAAAGCTAAGCGAAGAACGAGCAGAGGCCATTAAAAAATATTTGACATTTAATGGTGTTCGCAAAAAAAGACTTCATATTGAAGGATTTGGGAACTCTATGATGCTTTTTCCTGATCCTCAAACAGAAGAAGAAAGTGAACTTAATCGTAGAGTAGAAATAAAAATTATTGCTATTGATTAATTATTTAGCAAAGTCATATACACATTCATAGTACAAACGTTTTGTTTTCCCGCCTGGTATATAAATCTAACTTGTAAATAAAATAAATTGCTTTACTTTGTCCTTTTTTAGTGCGAAAAATATTGCCTATGACAAAGAATTTAGTGATTGTTGAGTCGCCTGCAAAGGCTAAAACTATAGAGGGTTTTTTAGGGAAAGATTATACTGTAAAGTCCAGTTTTGGACATGTCCGCGACTTAGTAAAAAAAGGATTAGGAGTAAACGTAGAAAAGAAATTTCTACCTCATTATGAAGTATCAGAAGATAAACTAAAAGTTGTCAATGATTTAAAGAAATTATCTGAAAATGCACAAACCGTTTGGCTAGCAACCGATGAAGATCGGGAGGGAGAAGCAATTTCTTGGCATTTATTCGAAACGCTTAATCTTAAAGAGGAAAGCACGAAGCGCATTGTATTTCATGAAATAACTCAAAATGCAATTAAAAATGCCATTAACAATCCACGAAAAATTGATTCTAACCTTGTAGATGCACAACAAGCTCGCAGAATATTAGATCGTTTAGTGGGCTTTGAATTGTCCCCTGTTTTGTGGAAAAAAATAAAGCCTTCTTTATCGGCAGGAAGGGTACAATCTGTAGCTGTTAGGCTTATTGTGGAACGTGAACGTGAAATAAATAATTTTAAATCAGAGAGTTATTATAAAATAACTGCCGTTTTTTCAACCCAAAAAGGAGAGCGCTTTAAAGCAGAGATAGTTCGAAAAATTGCTTCTTTGGCCGATGCGCAAAAAATACTCAAAGATTGTCAGGATGCACAGTTTAGAGTAAGTGATTTACAAACCTCACCGGCTAAAAAGAGCCCAACAGCACCCTTTACCACGTCTACTTTACAACAAGAGGCAAGCCGCAAGCTGGGGTTTTCTGTAGCACAAACTATGAGCGTTGCACAACGTTTATACGAAAGTGGAAAAATTACATATATGAGAACCGACTCCGTAAATTTGTCTGAAACAGCTTTAGAAGCAGCTCAAGAAGAAATTCTTAAACAATACGGGAAGGCCTATCACTATAAACGCCAGTTCAAAACAAAATCGAAAAGTGCACAAGAAGCTCATGAGGCCATTCGGCCAACTTATTTTAATGTACATAAATTAGATGGCGATAATCAAGAGAAAAAACTGTATGACCTCATTTGGAAAAGAACAGTAGCTTCTCAGATGAGTGATGCATTGCTCGAAAAAACAAATGTTCAAATAAAGAATAATAATGGTAGTGATACTTTTGTTGCCAATGGTGAAGTCATAAAATTTGATGGTTTTCTTAAACTCTATATCGAATCTACCGATGATGAAGACACAGAAGAGCAAGAAGGAATGTTGCCTCTTATGAAAATTAACGACAGCTTAAACTACGATGAAATAAAAGCTACTCAGAAATTCACTTATCATCCTCCGCGCTATAGTGAAGCAGCCTTAGTTAAAAAACTCGAAGAGTTGGGAATAGGACGCCCATCAACTTATGCACCAACCATCTCAACGGTACAAAAAAGAGGCTATGTGGTTAAAGAAGATCGTGAAGCAATTAAAAGAACTTTTGAAACCTTGCTCCTAAAAAGTGGGAAAATCATACAACAAACTGAATCAATGAATACCGGTGCCGAACGTGCCAAATTGTTTCCTACCGATATCGGTATTGTAGTTACCGATTTCCTTATAGACAATTTTGATGAAATTATGGATTACAATTTTACGGCTTCGGTAGAAAAAGAGTTTGATGAAATTGCAGAAGGTAATTTGAAATGGCAAAAAATGCTCGAAGCGTTCTATAACCCTTTCCATAAACACGTTCAAAATACGATTGAGAATTCTGACCGAGCCTCCGGAGAAAGACTTTTAGGCGTTGAACCTGTTACAGGAAAAAATGTGTATGCGCGTATTGGTCGTTTCGGCCCTATTATTCAAATAGGTGAAGCAGATGAAAACGAGAAGCCCAAATTCTCAAGCCTAAACAGTAACCAACGTATTGAAAGTATTACTCTTAATGAGGCTTTGGCACTTTTTAAATTGCCCCGTGAGGTTGGAGTTTATGAAAATAATGATATCATCGTTTCAGCAGGACGTTTTGGTCCTTACCTACGCCACAACGGCCAATTTTATTCTCTTACAAAGACAGATGATCCTATATCTATTACACTGCCTAGAGCAATTGAACTGATCGAAATAAAACGAAAAAAAGATAGCGAAAGAGTTATAGCCCAATTCCCAGAACATGATATTCAAGTTTTGAACGGACGCTGGGGGCCATATATTGCTGCAAATAAGAAGAATTATAAAATACCTAAAGGAACAAAGGAAGCTCAAAACTTAACTTTGGCTGATTGCCTCGAAATAATAAGTTCGTCTGAAGGAACAGAACAAATAAAAACTAAAACTAAGACTAAGGCAATTAACCCATCGGAAAAGACAAAAGCAAAGACCAAAAAATCACCAGCTAAAAAGGCTGCTCCAAAAAAATCAACTACTAAAAAGAAATAAACTTGGATTTATCGGTTTTCTTTAAGCCAATTGATTTACAAAAATTGAGTGAAGGATACGAGTATCTGGAAAACCAACTTGGATATTCTATAGTAAAATATACTATGGATAGAGATTTTCCGTCAATAGAAGAATCCCGCTTGGTTATTATTGGGGTAAAAGAAGGAAGAGGTGCTGTTCTCAATGAAGACTGTGCCGAAGGACCCGATGAAATCAGAAAATATTTATATAAATTATGGGGCTTGGGTAACCAATTTCAAATCGTTGACCTAGGTAATATTGAACCGGGACATAAAATTGAAGATACCTACTACGCCTTAACATCTACGGTTGAATTTTTAGTGAAAGTAAATATTATTCCGATTATCATTGGCGGAAGCCAAGACTTAACTTTTGCTAATTACAGAGGCTATCAAAACTTAGAACAATTAGTAAACATTGTATCGGTTGATGCATATTATAATTTGGGTTTTGTTGATGACGAATTAGATGCCCAAACCTATTTGAATAAAATTATTCTTTATACTCCAAATTACCTGTTCAATTTCAGTATCATAGGATATCAAACTTATTTGGTTGATCCGGCTGTTATTGAACTGATGCAAAAATTATTTTTTGATAGTTACCGCTTGGGTTTTTTCAGATCTAATATTGAAGAAACAGAACCTATTGTTAGAAATGCTGATATAGTTTCATTTGATGTTTCAGCTGTGAAACGAAGTGATGCACCGGGAAATTATAATGCTTTACCCAACGGGTTTTCTGGAGAAGAGTTCTGTCAAATTGCACGATATGCCGGATTAAGTGATAAACTTTCTTCTGTTGGTTTCTATGAATATAATCCCAAATTTGATATTAACGGAACAACTGCACATCTTATCGCTCAAGCAATATGGTGCTTTATTGAAGGGGTAACACAAAGAAAAAATGACTTCCCATCAAGCGGTAATTCACAATTTTTAAAGTATCGGGCGTTTATCAGCGAAAGCAAACAAGATATTGTATTTTATAAAAGTATAAAAAGCGACCGCTGGTGGATGGAGGTTCCTTATCCTAACAATAAGTCAAAATACGAAAGGCATCACCTTATACCATGCACTTATGCCGATTATCAAACAGCATGTAATGAAGGAATCCCGGAAAGATGGTGGCAAACCTATCAAAAATTGATTTAATAACGGATAAGTTATTGACAAGTGTTAACATTAATACATTCTCTTGAACATAATAATGTTAAAAAGATTTGCAATTTTAAAAATTCATTCTTTTCTTTACCGACTGAATTTATAAAAATAGTAATTTTAATAAATTAATTTAGGAATCAAAATACAACCTATGAAGAAAATCCTTACTTCAGTAATCATTGCTGCTAGCGCATTTCAAACATTCGCACAACAAGATCCACAGTTCAGTCAGCAAATGTTTACACGAATGTCAACTAATCCGGGTTATGCTGGTGCAAGTGAGTATTTGTGTGCTACTGTTATCAACCGTCAGCAGTGGGTTGGTTTTGACGGTGCCCCTAAAACTACCTTAGTAACCCTTGATGCTCCTATTAAAATTGGAGAGCAAACCATTGGAGTTGGCGCCACCATTATAGCTGATAAGTTGGGCTTTGAAAATACATTTATGGCTAAATTAGCCGGTGCCTATCGCCTTAATATAGGACCTGGAAATTTAGGGGTAGGCTTAGATTTCGGAATTTTGAATAAATCGTTTAGTGGAAATTATATTGCCATTCAACAAAATGATAATTTAATCCCACAATCTTCTGTTAGTGATAAAGCAATGGATTTAGGATTTGGGGCTCATTACCATATTCCTGGAAAATTATATGCTGGTATATCTGGTTTGCACTTATTGGCTCCTCAATTAAAAGGAACTAACCTACAATATTTAATGGCACGCCATTGGTACGTTACAGCCGGATACGAATATGCTATCAACGAAATGTTAACAGTACGCCCTAACTTTCTTTTAAAAACAGATGCAGCATCTACCCAGTTAGATGTAAATGCAAATGTACTTTATAATAATATGCTTTGGGCAGGACTATCTTATCGTTTACAAGATGCTATTGTTCCAATGTTAGGCTATCAGGGAACCTTAGCCAATGGTAAAGGAAACTACAGAATAGGCTACTCTTACGATTTAACTACATCTAATATTAAAAATCACAGCAGCGGATCACACGAAATTATGCTTGGCTTCTGCTATAATATAACACCTCCTAAGAAGATTACTCGATACAAGAACCCACGCTTCTTATAAATAATTTTTTTTGAAACCTTATTTTTAATCCTCACGTAAAGGAACATCACATAAATTCGTAAATTGATAATTCTGAATTTTACAAATGAAACATTTTTATACAAATTATTATCATATAAAATAATATCACGTACTGTTTCATCTTGAGTTTAATTTAAATATATAAAAATGAAGAAAATTCTTTCTTTGCTGGCTGTAATCGTAGTGCTGTTTTCATCATGTAGTAATGATGGCAATGGTCAATTGATTGGAGTTCAAAACCGACAGGCTTGGTATGATTTGGATCCTTATGGGATGCTCTATGTTAAAATGGGGAGCTATACTATGGGACCGGGCGATCAAGATGTACCTTTTGCTCAAACCACGCAATCAAAAACAGTTTCTGTTCAGGCCTTTTATATGGATGAAACAGAAATTACAAATAATGAGTACCGACAGTTTGTTTACTGGGTACGTGACTCCATTGCCAGAAGAACCTTAGGTGAAGCAGGGAACGATAACTTCCTGGTAAGCCAGGATATATATGGGGAAGATATTACACCAGGGCCTCAGGTAAATTGGGAAGAAAAGTTAAAATATGATTCTCCTGAAGCTCGTGAAGGATTAAATGAAATGTATTTGCCTGAAAATGAACGCTTTTATCGAAGAAAAGAAATAGATACTCGGAAATTAATGTTTGAGTATTATTGGATTGATTTACGTGAAGCAGCACGCAGAGAAGAAAGCAGAGAACAGGGTTTAATTGACAGATCGGTATTTATTAAGAAAGATGTAATAAACGTATATCCAGATACTTTAGCTTGGATTCATGATTTTACCTATTCTTTTAATGAGCCTATGACCAATATGTATTTTTGGCATCCGGCCTACGATGAATACCCGGTGGTTGGTGTTACATGGAAGCAAGCTAGAGCCTTTTGTATTTGGCGTACACAGCTTATGAACAGCTTTCTTGTAAATGAAGATGTTCCAATGGTACAAGATTTTAGACTACCTACAGAAAGTGAATGGGAATATGCAGCTCGCGGAGGTCTGAGTAATTCACCATATCCTTGGGGAGGGCCATATATCAGAAATCAACGCGGGTGCTTCTTAGCTAACTTTAAACCTATGCGTGGTAATTATACGGATGATGGAGGTTTTCATACCGTACGCGTAGGCACCTATAACCCGAACAATTTTGGTTTATATGAAATGGCTGGTAACGTTGCCGAATGGACTAATAATGCTTATGATGAATCAGCTTATAACTTTGCACACGACTTAAATATGGATTATCAGTACGAAGCCAATGATAATGACTTACCAGCTTTAAAAAGAAAAGTTATTCGTGGAGGTTCATGGAAAGACATATCTTACTATACACAAGTGGGAACCCGTACTTACGAATATCAAGATACTGCTAAATGTTATATCGGTTTTCGATGCGTAATGTCATATCTTGGAAGAGGTAAAGGTATGGACGTTTCAACCGAATAAAAAAATACAACTAAAACAACATCAAACAATTAACTGACCTAAACTAAATTATCAATCTTTAACTAAAAACAAACTATGGGAATCATTCAAACACTTCAGTCAAAAAAAGGGAAGAAATTCATGGCTTTTCTTTATGGATGGGGAGCATCCATCGTAATTGTAGGAGCAATGTTTAAAATACAACACTGGCCCGGAGCAGGTCCAATGCTTGTAGGTGGATTGTCAATTGAGGCAATTATTTTCTTTTTCTCTGCTTTTGAGCCGGTACATCAGGAAGTAGATTGGAGTTTAGTCTATCCTGAACTTCGCGGAATGCACGATGAGGAAGATGAAAAAGGTCATGGGGCCGGACATAAAGCCGTAGGTAAAGGTAGTAAAGATCCAATTTCACAAGAGCTTGATAAAATGCTTGAAGAAGCAAAAATAGGCCCTGAGTTAATAGAAAGTTTAGGAGCTGGTATGAAAAGCTTAAGCGAACAAGCTGGTAAAATGTCAAACATTGCTGATGCCTCTGTTGCTACTGCCACCTTTGTTAAAGAAGTTGAAGGAGCTACCCAAAATATGAGCGAGTTAAGTAAAAGCTATGTTAAAGCTACAGCTTCATTAGCTGATTTGTCTAACACCAATATTGATGGACAAGCCTACGGAGAACAATTACAACAAGTATCTAAAAATCTTAGCGCACTTAATGCTGTTTACGAACTTCAATTACAAGGTTCAAGTGAGCATTTGAAATCAACAACTAAAATGTATGAAGGAATTGAGTCTCTTTGGAGAAACCTGCAAGACTCTGTTCAAGATACCAATAAATATAAAGAAGAAATTGGCAAATTGGCAACCAACCTTAGTGCATTGAACACAGTTTATGGCAATATGCTTGGAGCCATGAGAAGCAATGGATAACAATACCCAATTAAATAAATTAGAAATCTATATAAGCTTATAAAAAATGGCTGGAGGAAAAGAAACCCCAAGACAGAAGATGATCGGTATGATGTACTTGGTTCTTACGGCAATGCTTGCATTGAACGTAGCTAAAAGTATTTTGGATGCCTTTGTTATTGTAAATGAAGGATTAGAAAGAACAAACAAAAACTTTGAAAATAAGAATCAAAAACTTTATACCGATTTTAAAGCAGCACTTGAAAAAGACCAAATTAAAACACAACCTTATTATGACCGAGCTCAAAAAGCAAAAAAATACTCGGCCGAACTAGATGAATATATTGAAAAGGTTAAGAAGCATGTTATCGAAAAAACCGACAAAAAGGAAAAGGCAATTGCAGATACACTTAGTTTAAAGTACGTAGAAGCTAAGGATAATTATGATATACCAACTGAAGTATTAATAGGAAGTGAACCAGCAAGGCCTAAAGACGGTGAATTGACAGCTCTTGACTTAAAAAAGCGAGTAGCTAAGTACAGAGAAGACATGACTAAATTATTTGATGATCAGAAATTGTTTTTGCCTGCTGATAAAAAGGATATGGAGACGAAGTTAAAAAGTGGACTCGATTTGCCTGACGGAGTAGAGAATGGCGTAAAAGCAGGATGGGAAATTATTAACTTTTATCATATGCCTTTAGCTGCTGTAATTACCAATCTTACAGCGCTTCAAAGTCAAGTATTAAATGCAGAAGTAGATGTTGTTACAAAGTTATTATCTTCTGTGTCAGCAGGTGATTTTAAATTTGATAAACTACAAGCTAAAGTTATTGCACCTTCAAGCGTTGTAATTCAAGGTGACGAATATAAAGCTGACGTATTACTTGTGGCCTCAAATAGCTCAAGTAATCCTAAAATTTTACTTTGTGCAGTTGATACGTCAAAAAATGATGGCGAAACGGACCCAAGATTAAATAAAAGTGACCCCGGAAAAGAAATTCCTGTTTCAGGCGGTGTAGGTAAATATAAAACGGGTACTGGAGCAACCGGTGAACAAAAGTGGAGTGGTGTAATTCAAGTTGAAAAACCTGGAGGTGGATTTAATTACTATCCCTTTGCTTCAAGTTATATTGTAACACCTCCTGCTTTAGTGGTATCGCCAACAAAGATGAATGTTCTTTATGTTGGAGTAGATAATCCTGTTGATATTTCAGTTCCAGGTTATGCTCCTGATTTGATAACGCCAAGCATTACTGGAGGAACGATTTCTCCTGACCCTGCCAAAAAGGGATCTTATATTATCAAATGTGCTAAGGGAACAAAAGATGCAAGTATCTCTGTTGCTGTAAAACAAGGGGGTACAAACAAAACAATACCCGGAGGTTTTAAATTTCGAGTAAAGCCTCTTCCTGATCCTATAGCTAAAGTTGGTGGTCAAGAATCTGGTGGGGTTGTTTCTAAAAGCCTTCTGATGGCATCTGGTGGTGTGGCAGCAGTAATGAAAAATTTTGATTTTGATTTGAAAGTTACTGTTTCTTCTTACTCCGTTGCTTTAAATGTTGGAGGTGAATTTAAGTCGGCATCAGCTCAAGGATATGCGTATTCAGGAGAGGTTTCAGCACTGCTTTCTAAAGTGAAAAATAACGGTAGGGTTATATTTGAAGATATAAAAGTGAGAATGCCGGATGGTACGGTTCGCACCTTGCCTCCTGTAACTTTAAAGGTTAATGGTTAATACACTATTTAAATTCTAACCAATGAAAATCATATTCAGAAAATCGCTTGTACCTATAATGTGTGTTTTTATTTTAACAGGTTTTTTAAAAACTGTAAAGGCACAATCTAATATATTAGATGGGGTATATGTAAAAGAAAATTCCGTTGAACGAAGAATGGTGCCGTATGCGTTTCTACGTGAGGCCGATGTGATGTGGACAAAAAGAATATGGCGTATTATTGATTTACGTGAAAAAATCAATCACGATATGTATTTCCCTATAGATGTTATTGCGGGCAGAAAGAGTCTAATGCAACTTATATGGGATGGAGTTACTAAAGACGGTAATCTGATTGCATACAGCGATGAAAATGATGGAGATTTTACAACGCAATTATCAAAAACAGATTTAGATAACAAATACAATACTTGGGATACCACTCAAATTGATGATCCAGCAACAGGTGATTTAGTTGAGAAAATTACTCAAAGACAGTTTATCCCATCTGAAGTAAAGCAATTTAGGGTTAAGGAAGATTGGTTTTTTGACAAGCAACGTTCTGTTATGGATGTGCGAATTATAGGCATAGCTCCTATACGCTTTTTTCAAAAAAATGGCGAGCAACGAATCGAAACTATGTTTTGGATTTATTTTCCAGAGGCAAGATTTTTATTTGCTAATGCCGAGGTATATAATAAATCTAATGATGCAGAACGAAGAACATACGATGATATTTTCTGGAAGAGACGCTTTAGCAGTTATATCTATAAAGAAAGTAATGTGTATAATCGAAGAATTAATACCTACCTATCAGGTTTAGATGCCTTACTTGAAGCTGAAAAGATAAAAGAAGATATTTTTAATATGGAACACGATTTGTGGGAATATTAGATTACAAAAAAAGGAGGAATTTATTCCTCCTTTTTTTGTGCTTTCTTTTTTACTCTTCCGGCTTTATTTAATGACTGATACAAAAGCCACTCTATTTGGCCGTTAACACTTCTGAATTCATCTGCTGCCCACTTTTCCAATGCTGTCAGCAAATCTTCATTAATTCTAAGTATATACGCTTTTTTCTTGCTCATCTACCTTGTTATTGATGCAATGTCCCCGTGTTGATTACTGGAGAGGCTGATTTATCTGAACATAAAACTACCATCAAATTACTAACCATAGCTGCTTTTTTATCAGCATCTAAGTCAACAATATTTTTATCTGATAAGCTGCTTAAAGCCGACTCTACCATTCCTACAGCTCCCTCTACAATTTTTTGACGTGCAGCTACCATTGCAATGGCTTGTTGACGTTGCAGCATAGCACCAGCTATCTCAGAAGCATAAGCCAAGCTCGAAATACGTGCTTCAAGAACAGAAATTCCAGCTATCTCGAGCCTTTCAGCCAATTCTTTTTCTAACTGTGCATGAACCTCTTCTCCACCCGAACGCAAAGAAATTTCATGCTCATGGTCTAAATTGTCGTAAGGGTACAAACCGGCAAGCTTTCGTATGGCTGATTCGCTTTGAACTGTAATAAAGTTTTTATAATCGTTTACTTCAAACGATGCCTTATACGTATCGTTAACTTTCCACACTAAAACACCCCCAATTAGTATGGGGTTACCTATTTTATCATTTACTTTAATTGCAGCACTGTCAAAATTTTGAGCTCTTAATGAAATTTTCTTTTTAATCATTAATGGATTTGTCCAAAAAAATCCATTCTCCTTAACACTGCCTTTGTATTTTCCAAAAAACACTAATACTACTGACTCATTAGGGTTCAGAATAAAGAAACCAGGAGCAGAAAATAAGACTACAAACATAAACACAGCACCTAATATGGGATTCTCTATTAAAAATGAAAGAATTCCAAAAACAAAAAGAGTAAGTAAAAGAGCCAATATTTTGACCCCGCTTGTTGGATTAATAATAATTTCTTTTTTCATAATGATATTAAATTGATATCACAAAGATATTTATAAAATTTGAAATACCAATAATTATATTAAATTTTAATACTTTCATCGTTCTATATTTGTAGTCGTTTAACCTTACAAAAAATCAATATGAAAGCGGAGATAATAACTATTGGTGACGAAATTTTAATTGGTCAAATTGTAGATACAAACTCCGCTTGGATGGCTCAATTATTAAATCAACATGGTATTTTTGTAAATCAAATAACTTCACTTCCTGATGATGAAACGCACCTAATCACTGCAATAGATGAAGCCAGAAAGAGAGCTTCTGTAATATTTATTACGGGTGGCTTGGGGCCTACAAAAGATGATATCACCAAAAAAACACTATGTAAATATTTCAAATCAAGATTAGTGTTTAACAATGATGTTTATAAAGATATTGAAAAACTTTTTGCTGAGCGCGGCTATGAGGTTACTCCTCTAAATAAAAGTCAAGCTGAGATTCCGGATGTTTGCGAAGCCATACGAAACCCTGTTGGTACTGCTCCCGGAATGTGGTTTGAACAAAATGGTTTAATCATTATTTCAATGCCCGGAGTACCTTTTGAAATGATGAAAATGATGGAAGATCGGGTTATCCCTAAATTATTGAAATACTTCGAAACACCTTTTATCATACACCACACCTTGTTAACTCAAGGTATTGCAGAAAGCAACTTGGCTGAGAAATTAAATTTATGGGAAGAACAACTTCCCCCAAATTTTAAATTGGCTTATTTACCCTCGATAAGTGCGGTGCGATTAAGATTAACAGCCAGTAGCGTTTATAAAGAACAACTCCAAAGCGAATTTGAAACACAGCTTACTAGTTTACGGAAAATAGTTGAAAGATATACCTATGGTGAAAATACAGATACTCTTGAGTCGGTAATAGGACAACTATTGACCAAAAAGGGATGCACCCTTGCAACGGCCGAAAGTTGTACTGGTGGAAGTATTGCAGCAGCAATCACAAAAGTTCCGGGAAGTTCAAAATATTATAAAGGCACAATAGTTGCCTACGCAAATAAAGCTAAAATAAACATACTTGGAGTGTCAAACGATGACTTGACAAATTTTGGAGCAGTAAGTCAACAAGTAGTAGAAAGTATGGCATTGGGTGTATTAAAAAAACTGAATGTTGATTTTGCTCTTGCTACGAGTGGTATTGCCGGACCCGATGGAGGGACAGATGAAAAACCTATAGGAACCGTGTGGATTGCTGTAGCCAATAAAAATGAAGTTATCTCTAAAAAATTTATGCTAGGAAAAGACAGAGAAAGAACAATTACTGCCGCTACTCTAACAGCACTTAATTTACTTCGTAAGTTTATCCTTAACAAAAAGGTAACTGATTTATAAACTATACTATAGGCACTTAGTAATAATAAGAGTAGTGAGCTTTTTTAACCCTTTTGGATGCAAAGGCGATGCTATGTGTAAGGTACTAAAGACCGATAAAAGAAATCTATGAGATTTTTTGTTGCAAATCTTTATTAACTTGTTTTTGAGAGAGTCTGCATCAGCAAGGCTAATCTTATTTTTTTTATAATGGTGAAAAATGTTGCTTAATACTTCTAAAAGACAAATGCTAAGCATTGCTTGTTCCTTTTTACCGTTAGTATAAGGATAAAACTTCTGATAATATTGAATAGCACCGGTTACAAAACCATTGAGGTGTTTTAATGCATTGCTTTCATAACGTTCTTCATCAATCCGGTAATTACAATCTTTAGGAAGTTTAGGAAAAGTACTCACACGTGCACCTGATAACAAAGCTCGTGTAAAGAGTTCAACATCCTGTAGTCGTACAAAATCAGGAGCAAAACCATTAATTTTTTTCAAAAAATCAATTGACCATAAAGGTTGTAGAGTATGCCAAGGGAGATGGTGTTTATAAAATAAGTGTAAAAAATTACATCCTTCAAAAGGGGGTATCCAGTTTAAAGACTTGCTTAAATCTCCTGTTTTTTTAAGAAACACAGCCATAGAGAAAACCCATAAATCTTTATCCGGATAATTTTGAGCTTGTGCTATACGCTGTGAAAGGCAGAATTCATCTAAAATGTCATCGGCATCAAGAAAAACAATGTAACTTCCTTTTGCAGCCTGTATCCCTTGATTACGACAGTGATTGCCCCCCTGATTAGTAGGATTAAGAATAGATTTCATTTTTGGCTCCTTAATGCAATATTGATTAATAATGTTTAAAGAGTTATCTGTTGAACCATCATCAATTATTATTGCTTCCCATGTTGCATAACTTTGGGCTATTATCGAATTTAATGTGTCGGCAATAAATAAAGCCTTGTTATAATTAGGTACAATGATGGAGACTAAAGGGTTCAAAGTATTTTTTTGGTCAAAGGTATGAGCTTATTTTACAATTAAAAAATCCATAAATTACCTTTAAAAATAAAGTTTGTGATGATACTGTAGGCAATATTATAGTCAAAATATTTCTATTTTTGTGACAAATAAATCAAAGTGTTTAAAAGGCTTGTTATTTTTGCATCAGGCAGCGGTTCAAATGCTGAAAATATAATCAGATATTTTTTATCAAAAAAGTCTGACGTACAGGTTCCCTTTGTTATCACTAACAATTCAAAAGCATTAGTAATTAATAAGTGTAAAAGTCTTGCTGTTCCTGTTTTTGTACTTAAAAATGTTGATTTTGAGCATCCAGATACGATATTAAGTTTATTAACTCAAAACAATATTGATTTAATAGTGTTAGCAGGTTTTCTGCGAAAAATTCATCCCTTAATCGTTGAACGCTTTCCCAACCGAATTATCAATATTCATCCCTCATTGTTACCTCAATACGGTGGCCCTGGAATGTACGGTATTAGAGTTCACCAGGCTGTAATTAATGCTGCCGAAAAGCAAAGTGGAATAACTATTCATTATGTGAATGAAAATTATGATGATGGCACTATAATTTTTAAGGCAACATGTGAGTTAGCAGAAAATGAAACGCCTACATCATTAGCTGAAAAAATTCTAAAATTAGAACATCATCATTTCCCTTTAGTATTGGAACAATTATTGCAAAGTAAATGAAAACGAAAATCGTTGCCACATTAAATATGTTCAAAGAAATAAAAATGATAATTTGTTTTAAACTTGTTTTTATTGTTGGAACTGCTTGGGCTCAAACTATGCCTATAGGGAAAGATTCTTTAATGATGAATGTAGATTCTCGAGTTTCCTTATTACAACAAAAATATATTGAAATAAATAAAAAAAAGCAAAGCATTTCGGGCTATCGCATACAAATTCATTTTGGAAATGATAGAGAAAAAGCCAAAGAGGTAAAAACTAAGTTTTTACAAACTTTTCCTGATATACAAGCATACGACAGCTACCAATCTCCTAACTTTAGAGTTCGGGTTGGTGATTATAGAAATAAGCTTGAGGCCACAAAATACTTAAAGCAAATTAGTATCGCTTTTCCTAGCTCATTCATAGTTACTGATGATATTAAATTCCCTAAGCTTTTTACGGATTAGATAAACTTTCTGTTATTTTTTCATTAACCCATTGAATACACTCGTCCATATCTGTAAACATACGGGTGGGAACTTTAGGGCGATTAAAATCTATAAAAAAATTAACTCTTAGTTTTTCAGCAATAGAACTAACAACTATCCCATAGGCAATATGATTCTTGACATAAGGGTTGTCTGCACTAAACTTTCGAGATTCAGGAGTCGTATAGGCGTTTCCCCTTATATCAACAACCATAGCATACTTTTCTAATTTAAAGTCATGAACAGCAATATCATTCAATTCTTTAATATCCTGATTGTTTAGTTCCATATCAGGAGTAAAGTTGATAAACAAAATTTGCCCCTCACAACTTAAAAGCCCAAAACGAGTTCGCTTTTTCATCATAATACAAAGTTAGAAACACTTTTTATCACAACCAAAAAATAATAAATAATCTCTTATATATAGCCAAAACATAAGGAGCAATAAAATTCAATTTCTTATAAATAATAAAGTGTATTGCTCAATATACATTGAATTGTGTAAATTTGCAACCTTGTAAAAAAACGAATTATGATAGACATAACTTTACCAGATGGTTCGGTTAAGCAATACGAAGAGGGTATAACCGCATTAGACATAGCGAAAAGTATTAGTGAGGGCTTAGCCCGCAATGTATTAGCTGCCAAGGTAAATGGTGAAATATGGGATGCAACAAGACCTATACATAAAAACGCTTCTTTGGTATTGCTGAAAGCAGAAGATAATGAAGGAAAATCTACTCTTTGGCACTCCTCAGCGCATCTTATGGCAGAAGCTATCGAAGCTATTTTTCCGGGTACAAAGTTTGGGATTGGCCCCCCTATTGAGAATGGTTTTTATTATGATATTGATTTAGGCGAAAAAACTATATCACTTGATGATTTAAAAACCATAGAAGATAAAATGATGGAATTGGCTAAATTAAATAATGTCTTTTTTCGGAAAGAAATAACAAAGACAGATGCTATAGCACACTTCACTGAGAAAAAAGACGAGTACAAGTTAGATTTACTGAAAGATTTGGAAGATGGGAAAATAACTTTTTATACTCAAGGAAATTTTACAGACTTGTGTCGTGGCCCCCATATTCCGCATACGGGATTCATAAAAGCGATTAAACTCATGAACATAGCCGGTGCTTATTGGCGTGGTGATGAAAAAAATAAACAACTAACTCGTATTTACGGCATTACCTTTACCAAATCGAAAGATTTGAGTGATTATTTGCACATGCTCGAAGAGGCTAAAAAGCGAGATCACAGAAAACTAGGCAAGGAGTTGGAACTTTTTACTTTTTCAGAAAAAGTGGGCATGGGCTTGCCACTTTGGTTACCAAAGGGGGCTGCTTTACGCGATCGTCTTGAAAATTTCTTGAAAAAAGCACAGATAAAATCTGGGTACTTGCCCGTAGTAACACCGCATATCGGAAATAAAAATTTATATGTTACCTCAGGCCATTATGAAAAATATGGTTCCGATTCGTTTCAGCCCATTCGTACACCTCATGAAGGGGAAGAGTTTTTTTTAAAACCAATGAACTGTCCACATCATTGTGAAATTTACAAAGCTACCCCAAAGTCGTATAAGGACTTACCGGTTAGGCTTGCTGAGTTTGGTACTGTTTATCGTTACGAGCAGGCTGGAGAATTACATGGTTTAACCCGAGTTAGAGGCTTTACACAAGATGATGCTCATTTATTTTGCAGACCTGATCAGGTAAAAGAAGAATTTTGTAAGGTAATAGATTTGGTTTTATATGTTTTTAAAGCATTAGACTTTAAAGATTATACGGCACAAATATCCTTACGTGACCCAGAAAATAAATCTAAATATATTGGTTCTGATGAAAATTGGGCCTTAGCTGAAAATGCAATTATAGAATCGGCTCAGGAAAAAGGGTTAAACACTGTAGTAGAATTGGGAGAGGCTGCTTTTTATGGCCCTAAACTTGATTTTATGGTACGTGATGCCATTGGACGAAAGTGGCAGCTTGGAACCATACAGGTGGATTATAATCTACCCGAGCGTTTTGAATTGGAATATACCGGAAGTGATAACCAAAAACACAGGCCTGTAATGATCCATAGAGCGCCCTTTGGTTCATTAGAACGTTTTGTGGCTGTTCTTATTGAGCATTGTGCTGGGAAATTCCCATTATGGCTGGCGCCAGAGCAAGTTTATATTTTGCCAATAAGCGAAAGGTACAACGATTATGCAAAAAAAGTTTTAGAATTACTAAAAAATTACGATATTCGCGCCCTTGTTGATGAAAGAAACGAAAAAATAGGTAAAAAAATTAGAGATACGGAGTTAAACAAAGTTCCTTTTATGCTTATCGTTGGAGAAAAAGAAGCAGAAGAGGAAAAATTATCAGTTAGAAAACAAGGATCAGGAGATATTGGCTCTTATACAATTCCTGAATTTGTTTCGCTAATAAATAGAGAAATTGAAATAAAAAGCTAATAAATTAATTATAAACTAAAAAAGAATTACCCATAGCAACAGATGTAACTAAGCCTCAGACAGTAGGTGAAAGAAAAACAGATCATAGGATTCCTAAATTCATTAAAGGGAAACTTCAACGAACAGACGAGCATAACATTAACGAGTATATTCGAGCTTTTCGGGTACGTGTAGTTGGCGATGAAATTGAACCTGGTGTTTACACCATTCAACAAGCGTTACAAATGGCTCGTGAAGCTGAGTTGGATTTAGTTGAAATTGCCCCAAATGCTGACCCTCCGGTTTGTAAAATTGTTGATTATAAGAAATTTTTGTACGACCAACGTAAAAAGCAAAAAGAAATAAAGGCTAAAGCAACAAAAGTTACAATTAAAGAGATACGATTTGGGCCGAACACCGATGAGCATGATTTTGCATTTAAAAAAAATCATGCACAAAAGTTTTTAGAAGAAGGATCAAAAGTAAAAGCATTTGTGCTATTTAAAGGAAGAACTATCTTGTTTAAAGAAAAAGGAGAGCTTATATTATTGCGCTTTGCACAAGACCTTGCTGAATACGGAAAGGTAGAACAGCTACCCATATTAGAGGGGAAAAAAATGATGATGACAATTGCCCCGAAAGCCAAAAAATAAAACCAATTATTAATCTATATAAAAAATTACGAGAATGCCAAAGATGAAAACCAATTCTAGTGCTAAGAAGCGCTTCTCTTTCACTGGAACGGGAAAAATAAAAAGAAAGCATGCTTTCAAAAGTCATATATTGACAAAAAAATCAATTAAGCGCAAGCGTGCCCTTACACATACTACTCTTGTGAGCGGACCAGATTCTGGTAACGTTAAAAGGATGTTGTGTGTAGGAAAGTAAAAACAAAAAAAGGTAATTAAATTATTAACCCGAAAATCAGTAGCTAAGTTCCGAAAAACCGGACACTGATTATCAAAAAAAATTAAGAAAAATGCCAAGATCAGTCAACCATGTGGCTTCAAAAGCCCGCAGGAAAAAAATCCTGAAACAAACCAAAGGGTACTGGGGAGCACGCAAAAATGTGTTTACCATTGCTAAAAATATTTTAGAAAAAGGTTTAACCTATGCTTATCGGGATAGAAAGGCCAAAAAACGCAACTTCCGTGCATTATGGGTACAAAGAATAAATGCAGGTGTTCGACCTCATGGATTAAGTTACTCCCAGTTTATGGGTAAAATACATGCTAAGAACATTCAGTTAAACAGAAAAGTACTTGCTGATTTAGCTATGAACCATCCGGCTGCATTTAAAGCAATTGTAGATTCAATAAAATAAGTTTTAATCTTGTTTAATAATTGGTACGAAAGCCCCCTATTTTGGGGGCTTTTATTTTAACACTAAAAATAACTCACTTGTTTTTTTGAGAAAATCTGTAAAGGTGTTTTCAAATAATTAACTTTACGGTTAAATACTTTTATTCAGAAACTAAACAGAAAAATAAACCACCTATGAATAAATTATCTCATTTTAGAAGTATCTTTTGTTCTAAAAAAACACATAGCTCTTTTACCAATATTTATGGACTTTAGTGTAAAAAACTCATCCGTTGATGAGCCCTCAAATGAACCCTTGTTTGATGACCTTTTTTTCTCTGACTTACGAAAAAGAGAATTTTCAAGAATAGATGAAAAAAATCATTGTTATCTTGATTTTACCGGAGGTAATCTTTACCCCGAAAGCCTGCTGAACACACATTTTGAATATTTAAAAAGAAATGTTTACGGAAATCCGCATTCGGGTAATCCTACTTCACAACTTTCAACACTCAGAGTGGCCGAAGCACGCCATAAAGTATTACAATTTTTTAATGCAAGTGATGATTACTTCTGTATTTTCACACCTAACGCTTCTGGGGCTTTACGGATCGTTGGAGAATCTTATCCATTCGACCCCCAAAGCTGCTTTTTATTAACAGCTGACAACCATAATTCGGTAAACGGAATACGAGAATTTTGCAAGAGTAAGGGGGGAGAAGTTAAGTATTTATTGTTGAACTATGAGGATTTAACACTGAACAGGCAAAGCACAGAAGCATCACTAAGAACCCAAACTTCATATCATAATAAACTATTTGCCTTCCCCGCACAAAGCAATGTAAGTGGTGTAAAACACAGTTTGGATTGGATACATGAGGCAAAACAAAATGGTTGGGATGTATTATTAGATGCAGCAGCTTTTGTTCCTACATCAGTACTCGATTTAAAAGAGGTAAAACCCGATTTTGTATCTGTTTCTTTTTATAAAATATTCGGTTACCCAACAGGATTAGGGTGCTTACTAGTGAAAAAAGATAAGTTCCTTAAGCTTCAAAAGCCTAGTTTCTTTGGAGGTACCGTAAGCATGGTTTCGGTTTTATATGAACAACATTTTTTAATGAACAACCATGAACGATTTGAAGATGGGACTGTAGATTACTTGGGTATTCCGGCAGTAGAAAACGGATTAGAATTTATACTTGCTATAGGTGTTAACCGTATATCCCAAAGAGTAAAGTCACTAAGTAGTTATTTTCTGTCTGAAATTAAAATGCTAAAGCATAGTAATAATGAAGCTTTAACCATTATTTTTGGAACTACAGATTGGACACAAAAAGGAGGAACTTTTATTCTTAATTTTAAAGATAAAAATGGTAAAATTTTCCCTTTCGAAGAGGTTGAACAACTAGCCAATCAACGAAATATTTCAATTAGAACAGGCTGCTTTTGCAATCCCGGAATTGATGAAATTTTTCATTGCGTAACAAAAGAGGAATTAACGCGTTACTTTACAACAAGAGATTATGGTGATTATCACGATATGTTTACTTTCTTAGGAAAAATGCGTGGCGCTGTTCGAATATCTTTTGGGTGGGCTACCGTAAAAAATGATATAGACCGTTTTATTGAGTTTGCTAAAAGCTTCATTGACAAAACTCAAGAATAATTAAAGCCCCACGAGTTTATTTAGCATAAGGAAACCCTTTCTGCTCTAATTAAAACAATCATTTTTTCTTTTTGATTTTAATCGTAGGCTAAGTGTGTTCCTAACCAGCGTTCCATTTCTTCAACACTAGTTTGCTTTCGTAGTGCATAATTTTCAACCTGATCTTTTTCTATTTTACCCAGTGCAAAGTAATGCGCTTGTGGGTGTGCAAAATACAAACCACTAACTGCTGCTGTAGGAACCATAGCCATACCTTCGGTTAATTGCAGGCCAATGCTTTTTTCCACATTAAGAGCTTCCCAAATTATTCTTTTTTCGGTATGATCGGGCTGTGAAGGATAACCAGGGGCTGGCCTAATACCCATATATTCTTCTTGAATAAGTTGCTCGTTGCTCAATTTTTCATCAGGTGCATAAGCCCATATTTCGGTTCTTACTTTCTTATGCATTAATTCTGCAAAGGCTTCGGCCAGCCTGTCGGCAAGAGCTTTTATCATAATTGCGTTATAGTCATCATGATCGGCTTTAAAGCGTTCTACATGTTCATCAATTCCAATACCAGCAGTTACCGCAAACATGCCTATATAGTCTTGATAGCCTTGTGGTGCAACGAAATCAGAAAGAGCTAGATTGTGTTGTCCGGCAGGCTTTTTGGTTTGCTGCCTCAAGGTATGAAGCATTATGGTATGATTTTCGGTTAACTTAACCATAATATCGTCTTCCAAAGCAGTTGCGGGGAATATTCCAATAATAGCGTTTGCTTTTAACCATTTTTGCTGAATAATTTTTTGAAGTAACCGTTGTGCATCATCAAATAATTTTTGCGCCTCAACTCCTCGCTCGGGGTGGCTTAAAATTTTAGGATATGTACCTTTTAATTCCCAACTGTGAAATAAAGGCGACCAATCAATAAACGTTGCAATTTCAGCTAAATTGTAGTCGTTAAAAATTCGTACACCTGTTTCAGTAGGCTTTAAAATATCTTGTTGTGCCCAGTCTATTTGTAATTTGTTGGCCTGGGCCTCCTTAAGTGAAATAAACTTACTTGCAGCATGTGAGTTTTTATTCTGATTACGAATGCGCTCATATTCATTTTTTACATCAGCCATGAAGGCTGGTCGCAAAATATTGGAAATTAAACTTCCTGCAACCGGAACCGATTTACTAGCATCATTTACGTGTACTACCGGTCCGGAATAGTTTTTTGCAATTTTAACAGCAGTATGTATTTTTGAAGTTGTAGCTCCCCCAATTAATAATGGAATAGTGAACTTTTGACGCTCCATTTCTTTTGCCACATGAACCATTTCGTCTAACGAGGGAGTAATTAAGCCACTCACACCAATAATATCAGCATTTTGCTTTTTAGCCTCTTCCAATATTTTATCTGCCGGTACCATTACTCCCAAATCAATAATTTCATAATTATTACAAGACATAACAACTCCTACAATATTTTTTCCTATATCATGTACATCGCCTTTTACTGTTGCTAACACTATTTTCCCGGCAGAATTCATACTAGTGCTTTCAGATAGCCCTTTATTTTTGTTTGCTAATTTCTCAGCCAAAAGAAAAGGTTCTAAATAAGCTACTGCTTTTTTCATTACCCGTGCGCTTTTAACAACTTGAGGTAAAAACATTTTACCACTACCAAATAAATCTCCAACGATATTCATGCCATCCATTAACGGCCCTTCAATAACATACAAAGGACGAACTAATTTTAGCCTTGCTTCTTCTGTATCTGATTCAATATAATCAGTAATCCCTTTCACTAAAGCATAGCTTAAGCGTTCCTCTACCGTGCCCTTTCGCCACTCTTCAGACTTTTCGATTTTTTCTCTACTGATATTCTTTAAAGATTCAGCAAAATCAACTAGTTTCTCGGTAGCATCTTCTGTTCTGTTTAATAGCACATCTTCAATTAAATCCAACAAAGGCTGTTCAATATTGTCATATACCATCAACTGAGCTGGGTTTACTATACCCATATCCATACCCGCTTTTACAGCATGGTATAAAAAAGCAGCGTGTATTGCCTCGCGTACATGGTCATTTCCGCGAAAAGAGAAAGAAACATTACTAACACCACCACTCACTTTAGCAAAGGGTAGATTTTCTTTTATCCAACGGGTTGCATTAAAAAAATCAAGGGCATTAAGACGGTGCTCCTCCATTCCTGTCGCAACCGGAAAAATATTAGGATCAAAAATAATATCCTGAGCTGGAAAGTTTACTTTGTGTACGAGAATATCGTAGGCACGTTTACAAATATTTATTCTTCTTTGTAAGGTATCGGCCTGGCCAATTTCATCAAAAGCCATTACTATTACGGCAGCACCGTACTGTCTTATCTTTTCGGCCTGTTCAATAAATAATTCTTCCCCTTCCTTTAACGAAATAGAGTTTACAATTGCTTTACCTTGTACACACTTTAAACCTGCTTCAATTACTGACCATCTACTGGAATCAATCATTATGGGTACTTTTGCAATATCAGGTTCAGAGGCAATTAGGTTTAAAAACTTAGTCATACAGGCTTCGCTTTCAAGCATTCCTTCATCCATATTAATATCTAAAGCCTGAGCTCCTCCTTCAACCTGATCTTTAGCTATTGCTAAGGCTTCTTCATAATTTTCATTTTTTATGAGGCGTAAAAATTTTTTTGAACCGGTAACGTTAGTGCGTTCCCCAACATTCATAAAATTACTGTCGGGCCTTAATGTTAAAGGTTCTAAGCCGCTTAAATGTAATTGTTTATCAAAAGCTGGTTTTTTACGTGGAGATGATACCTTAGCAAGTTCGGCAATGCGTTTAATATGATCGGGAGTGGTCCCACAACATCCTCCAACAATATTTAAAAAACCAGATTTAAGAAAGTCTTCAATCTGATGTCCCATATCATGGGGATTCTGGTCATATTCTCCAAATTGGTTGGGTAGCCCGGCATTAGGATAAGCACTAATATAAAAAGGTGCTTTTTCAGATAGTTCCTCCAAATATGGGCGCATGTCTTTTGCTCCTAAAGCACAGTTTAACCCTATACTTAACAAATCAACATGTGATACTGAGTTTAAAAAAGCTTCTGTTGTTTGTCCCGAAAGTGTGCGCCCACTTGCATCGGTAATGGTACCTGAAATCATAACAGGTATTTTTTTACTGTTTTCTTTACAGTAGTTTTGCACAGCAAATAGAGCTGCTTTGGCATTAAGTGTATCAAAAATAGTTTCTATTAAAATTATATCAACACCACCATCTACAAGGCCTTTGATTTGTTCGGTGTAGGCAATTGCTAGTTCGTCAAAAGTTATGGCTCGGAAACTCGGATCATTTACATTGGGAGATAATGAAAGGGTTCTGTTAGTTGGGCCCATTGCACCGGCCACATAAGCTGATTTTTTTTTGTTTGATTCGGCTAAGTTAAGAAACTCATGAACGGCTAGTTTGGCAATTTTTGCTGATTCGTAGTTAAGTTCATATACGTATTCCTGCATATCGTAATCATGCATAGAAATAGAGGTACTACTAAAAGTATTTGTTTCGATAATATCTGCTCCGGCTTTGAGGTACTCTTTATGTATGGTTTTAACTATTTCAGGTTGTGTAAGTGAAAGTAAATCATTATTCCCTTTTAAATCTTTATGCCAGTTTGCAAATCTTTTTCCTCTGAAATCTTTTTCTTCTAATTTATATTGCTGAATCATGGTGCCCATAGCCCCATCAAGGACTAAAACCCTTTTTTCAAGCTCTGCATTTATGTCTATCATAGTATTTTGTATAAAAAAAATCTCCTCTAACTGCTTTATGTCAGAGGAGATAAATTATGAAAAATTAGTCTAATTTATGTTCTGACTTATCTGCTCCCGATGTTACTTCGGAACAAGAATTGGCACCTTCTTTACAACTTTTTTTGTAAAGGGTTGCTAAGGCTTCGTAGGGCAGGTCCCTCCACCTTTCTAGATAAGTAGTTTTTAAAGAACGCAGGTGCAAAAGTACTGTTTTTTAGTTGCAATTTTGTTATAAATAAAAAAAATCTGACTTGTTTTTTAGATTATTTGAATGAACTTGTACGAGTAACTTTTAAGTATTATATTTACAAAATTTAGGTTAGCCAAATGAAATACATAAAAATCACAATTGTTTCTTTTTTTCTCACTATTAGTTTTACTAAAGCTCAATCATTTGATACAGAGCATAAAAAAGACTCATTAAATCAAATCTCTGAGCCTAAAACTGAAAAACCAATTTGGAATAATTCTCAAAGTAAGTCCGATTCCTATACAAATTCGCAACTAGACAGTATTTATTTTGAAAGTGCAAACGGAGTTATTCGAAGCAACGTAAATAAAGATGGAGTAATTGAAATTTCAAAAAGTGATTTTCAAAAAATTCCTGCTGAGCGACAAGAAGCTTTGAAGAAAGATAAAAATTATAAAATTGTAGAAGAAATAAAACATTGATATGATTCGAAAAAAAATAATTTTATTTTACTTTACTTTAATAACAGTTATGTGGTACAACCTAGTGTTGGCACAAGCTCCTTATTGTACTCCTTCCTATGGAACCGCTTGTGCAACAGCTTCTACCAATGACTTTATCAATAATTTTTCAACCACTAACGGATCAACTAATATTGTAAACAATAATTCGGGCTGTAATAATATGCCTAATAATTACATTTATTATCCAAATAAAATTGTAACTGCAGCTCAAGGTTGTAGTTTTAATATATCCATACAGTGTGGGGCAATATACCAACAAGGTTTTGGAATTTGGATAGATTTTAATCATAATAATTCTTTTACCGATCCTGGTGAATTTGTTTGGAATTCCGGTTCTGCTGGATTTCAGGTTTTCAGTGGAGTAGTAAATATTCCGGCTACTGCTTTATTAGGGCTTACCCGTATGCGTGTAAGATCAAATTATGCAGCCACACCCTCTAATCCTTGCAACAATCAAACTTTTGGCGAAGTAGAAGATTATCAAGTTGATATTATCCCATCGGCCAACGTACCTCCGATAGGTGTAAATGACACTATTTGTGCAGGACAAAATGCACAACTTACTGCTAGTGGAGCAGGGACTTTACAATGGTTCACAGTTCCGGCAGGAGGGAGTGTAGTGCAAACAGGAGGGATTTTGAATACACCTGCTCTAAACAATACTACTACTTATTATGTGCAATCTGTAGTAGGTGGTTGCATTAGTCCAAGGACACCTGTAATAGCTGTTGTGGGGGCAAACTTTACCGTAAACATTAGTGCCTCGGCTGACACTTTATGTGCCGGAGGCAATGTTACTTTAACAGCTTCTGGAACTAACTTATCTTATTCCTGGACACCTGCTTCTTCTGTGAATAACCCAAATGGAAACCCGGTTACTGCTATTGTGAATGCTCAAACAACGTTTACTCTTGTAGCAACTAACAATACCGGATGTTCGGTTACGGTTAGTAAAGTTATTAATGTTTATCCAACACCAACATTAAATACCGTGGTAAGTCCTCCACAAATTTGTTTTGGAGACACAGCCATAATTACTGTAACAGGAGCCAGCAATTGTACTTGGACATCGGGGTACTTATATGCTAATGCTGCTAATGACAGTATTTGGGTGTCGCCAGCAGCAGCAACAACATATACCGTTTCAGCAACTGCGTTAAACGGATGTGTTGGTTCACAAACAGCAAGTATTCAGGTTAACCAATTACCCATTGCAAATGCCGGAGCCGATGAAACTATTTGCAGCGGGGCTAGTGTGGCATTAAATGCAGGCGGTGGAGTAACTTATTCTTGGACACCTACAACCGGACTATCGGCTTCTAATATTAACAATCCTATAGTGTCTCTTTCAAATACACAAACATATACACTTCATGTAACCGATATAAATGGGTGTACCAATTCAGATACAATTACGGTAAATGTAACCCCTCTTCCAGTTGCTAATCCTGGAGTTAATGCTGCAGTGTGCCCTGGGGGTACCACCACACTAAACGGGGCAGGAGGAACCTCTTTTGTATGGTCACCTGCAACAGGGTTGAACAACGCTAATATAGCCAATCCTACTTGTACTCCGGCTGTTACAACAACGTATACCTTAACTGTTTCAAATGGCAACTGTACTTCATTGCCATCAGCACCTATTACTGTTACGGTTCACAATCAACCGGCTGCTCCAACAATTACTGCAAATGGTCCTATTTCTTTTTGTCAGGGAAATAGTGTAGTGCTTTCTTCATCCAATCCAACAAATAACGTTTGGAGTAATGGAGCAACTACAAATGCGATTACGGTAAATACATCAGGAACATATACTGTTTATTACACAGATGCCAACTCATGTAGCTCAGTTGTATCGGCTCCAACATCCGTATTGGTTTATAACCTTCCGGCAGTACCTATTGTTTCAGCTTCGGGTCCGCTTACTGTATGTGATGGAGGAACTGTTACTTTAACATCAACAGGAGCAACTGCCTATAATTGGTCAACAGGAGAAACCAGTCAGAGTATTACTGTAACAAGTTCTGGCAATTATAGTGTGACTGTTACAGATGCGAACGGCTGTACAGCCACTTCAGTGAATACAATTTTTACAGTATTACCCCCTCCGGTTGCTCCTACTATAACTGCTAATGGTTCTTTGTCGTTTTGTACCGGAGGTAGTGTTGTGCTAACGAGTTCACCTGCGGCAAGCTATTTATGGAGTAATGGTGCAACAACACAAAGTATTACAGTTAATGCCTCAGGAAGCTATACAGTAACTAATACCAATGCTGGGGGCTGTGTTACACCAAGTTCTGCAGTAATTAATACAAATATGTTTCCGGTACCACCGCCTCCAGTTATTACAGCTTCGGGGACTCTTACTTTTTGCAATGGGAACAATGTGGTATTGACAAGTACCCCGGCTGCAGCCTATAATTGGAACAACACATACATCACACAAAACATTACAATTCTTCAGTCGGGGACATATAATTTAAGTATTATTGATGCCAATGGATGTCCTTCACCTCCTTCACAAGATGTGGTTGTTACAGTGTATCCTTTGCCACAGCCACCTTTAATTACAGCTCTTGGGCCGGTTTCATTCTGTTCGGGTTCAAGTGTTGTTCTTGAATCGAGCCAAACTAATGGAAATTTATGGTCAACCGGCAGTACAGCAAACAGCATAACAGTAAACACAACAGGGAACTACACTTTAACCTATACGGATATTAATAATTGTACATCTTTACCATCAAATCCTGTTTCTGTAACTGTTATTCCACTAGCCCCAACACCAACAATTACGGCAAGTGGCCCTACTACCTTTTGTCAAAATGATAGTGTTGTTTTAACCTGCTCACAAGCGCAAACATATCTATGGAACACAGGCAGCACTTCCCCAACACTCACTATTAAAGCAGCCGGCACTTATACGGTTATGGTAACTGATGTGTGTAATCCTATAATACCAAGTGCATCAGTAAATATTACTATCAATCCTAACCCTACAGCAAGTTTTAATGCCTTAACTTTAGTTGATTGCCTTCCATCGAGCATTAATTTTATTAATACGAGCTCAGGTATTGTAAATAGTTTGTGGAGCTTTGGAGATGGTACTATTAGTCAAGAATTAAGTCCCAATCATGCCTATCAGTTTTCGGGCTTATATACTGTAAGCCTTACCGTTTTTGATAATAATGGTTGTAGGCATACAAAAAGCAGACAAGATTACATTAAAATATTCCCTCCGGTAGAAATAAACTATACTGTAACTCCTAAAGTAACTGATTTGCTGAATGCTTCGGTTGTTTTTAGTAATAACACCTCAAATACGGCAATTCAACATTGGGTATCAGATAATTTATTTAATACATACAATCAGAATTTTAGTTTTAACTATGAAAACACAGGAACTTTCCCGTTTGAATTAACGGTAACTACAACCGATGGTTGCATAGAACATATCAAGGACTCTGTTTTAATAGAAGATAATTATTTAATTTATTTCCCCACCTCTTTTACCCCTAATGGAGATGGACTTAACGATTTGTTTCAGCCATTAGGTGCTGGGGTTGAAGAATTTACTATGGAAATTTACAACCGATGGGGAATAATAGTTCATAAATCAACTAACATAAACCAACCTTGGGATGGCGTTGGTCTTCCCCAAGATAATTATGTATGGCGCGTATCTTTGAAAGATAATAAAGGTGTATATCGCGAAAAGACAGGCAGTGTAACTCTTATCAGGTAAAACTACTGCAATGTTCTTTATAAAATAGAAGCATTTGTATGCACACTATATTTGGTTTTGAAGGATAGCTTATACATTATGTCCCCAATTTTTCAACTCTTCTTCACTCCATAATTCAGGGAAGAATATTCTACGTTGGTATTTGGGGTGCATATATGTTCTCCAATCACTTCCTCCGGTAGCCTCTCCGGCTCCTAGATATTTCCCGGCAGCATTATAATGAGCCATTACCCAAGATATATTAACCGTATAGTCATAATGACGCATGGCTTTTATTAATTCGGCATCTTCTTTAACTTCTTTGGGAAGTTGTTTAAAGCGGGTCCAAAGGTTTGTTGTGTTGTACTTTTCCATTTTTTCCAAAAAGAGTTTTTTATACCTTTCTTCAAAAAGAACTAAGAGGGTACTTTTTTTCCCGGTTTTGTAATCTTTTCCTGCTGCCTGCCAGTATAGGTGCTCAAATGCGTGTTCATAAGGGGTATTTCGGTCAATAGTAGTTCGGAAACGATTGTCAATTAGATTAATTAATTCTGTAGAAGAAAACTCAATTAATCGGTATTGGGCACTTTGGAAACCGCTTGCAGGGGTTAGTGTATTTCTAAATTTCATAAATTGTTCATGTTGCATCCCATCTCCCATAATATCAAAAGAAGAAGAAAGCATATCAAAATAACGACTTACACGCATAAGTTTCTCAATAAAAAATGACGCTTCCAACTTTTCATGATCGCTTACTTGATTGATTTCCCAAAGTATCATCTTAAACAACAATTCATTAATTTGATGATACATAATAAAAACCATTTCATCGGGTAAAGTAGTTCTTTGCACCTGTAAACTCAACAAAGCATCGGGCATAATATAATCCCAATAGGTAATGGGTTTAGCCCAAATTAAGCCCTCTAAATGAACATCAGTCTGTTGGTCAATAGATTCGAATTTTTTGTTTATTCTTTTTAATAGCTCCTCTTGTGTATTGTTTAGCATGACAATTGATTTTTAAGTTTATATTATTTATGACTTTCTAATAAGCATAATCAGCTAGGTATTCAAATCGTTGGGTAAGTTTACCATCAATGGTAATGGAAGCTCTTTCAATAACTCCATCACTGTCATCATTAAGGAATGCAGGAAGTACTTTTTCAATAAGCTCTTTCCCAAAATCTTCCGAAGCATCGCGTGGTAATTCACAAGGCAAATTATCTACAGCCATTACTGTTATTGTCTTGTTGTCGAAAGGTTCAGCAATCTCTTCAGTTTTTGGATTATATCCGTAAAATTTGTCCTCTATAGTACTGGCTTTGTATGTTGATGGAATTGAGCCATTTATATCGCACGTAATATCAGCAATAACACTAATATGAAATTCGGGTGATCGCATTTCTTCTTTCGTAAATAAAATAGGAGCTGCCGGATTCCAATAACTACAGTGTAGTAATAAATCGCAGGATTTAGTATATTTTGTAAAAGTAGAACGAAATTTCTCAGGGTGCTTATAAAAAGTCTGAATATTCCACCCTGAACCATCAATTGCTTCATTGTAGTTATTACTATGAAGCTGAACATAAGTGGGTTCTCTAAAGGAGTATTTTGCAAATTCAAATGGAGTAACTCTACGCATTTGCATAGCTCCTAATAATTCTACAGCACCATTGGCTACACGACCGTTTCCTGTAACTATAATTTTAATGTTTGGAAGTCTTACCTTCTGAATTTCAATCATCATTTCCTTTCGGTCGCGACAAAGATGTGCCGGTTTTAAATCATACAAGTTGTATTTAAGCCCATAGCCCATTAAACCATTGTATGTTCCTACAATTCCGGCATAATGTCCAAAACCAATTATTCTATTGTAATCCGTATCAACCAAACATTCATAGTCAATTAATTGGATTCTTTTTTTTATAATTTCCTGAATTAATTTTTGATTGTGGGGTTGCTTTTTTATTGTATGTGAAAAAAACATATACTTTTTACCCGAAATTAATTCTTCTTTAGGAACTTCCTTAACACCTACTAAAATATCGCAATGATGGAGTTCATCAACTAAAGTAATACCCTGCTCAGCATATTCCTTGTCACTATAACATCTGATATTGCTTTTTTGAACATAAACTTTTGTGTCTTTAAAATTCTCTTCAATAAACTTACATTGTTCCGGAGTAAAAGGCACTCTTTTGTCTGGCGGTACTTTCCCTTCTTTTAAAATTCCAATTTTCATTATGATTACTATATTATCTTTGTGACTTTACAAGAGAACAAAAGTAGTAATTGTTATTAAAAACTAATCACAGACATTGTTATACTTTTGTATGAAGGCCTGAATTTAATTTTGTGACCCATATAATGGAAAATTCAAAAATAAGAATTGATAAATATTTATGGGCAATCCGTATTTTTAAAACCCGATCTGCGGCAGTCTCTGCTTGCTCAGAAGGGAAAATAAAATATATGGGTGAAACAACAGTTAAACCATCGCGAGTGGTACAGATAGGAGAAGAATATAGAATTCGAAAAGATGGGAAACGTATTGATATTAAAGTTCAAAAAATTATTGATAAAAGAGTTAGCGCCCAGCTTGCTGCGGAGTGTTTTATAGATATTACACCACCCGAAGAAAAAGAGAAAGAAAAACTAATTAGCGCTTTTTATTTTAATAGCGGCAAACGAAATAACAAACAGGCGCGACCAACTAAAAAAGATCGAAGAAAAATTTCGGCACTTAGAGGCGACCTGTAAGCATTGAGAAGTTAATATGTTTTTTTGATGTTAATGAGATGCTGATGAAAACTCAAAGAGAGCAGCGTCTTTTCTTTTTCCATATAAATTTTCATTCCCGCTAACTGATTTTACCTTGAAATCTCTTATCCATAAGCCCCCTTTCCCTTGATTAAAAATATAAACACTCAGCACATCATCAGCAGACTTTATTATGGGAAGTCTTATAGCACCATAACATGAATCCCATTCCATAGGGTTTTTAAAAAATGACTTTATATTAACTCCCGACCAAAAATAGTTTTCATCACCTTGATTGATACTAAAAACTAACAATAAATCTTTGTGATTATCTTCGGGCTTTATCTTAACAAAAGCTTCGATAATATCAGAGCTACTTTTAACTAAATCTTTAAGTTTTATTCTGAAAGTAGAGCTGTATTCAGTCTTATTACTCAAATATTCGGCAAAAGGGGTTTGTACTTTTAAGGAGCTGTCAATATTGATTGTTGATGGAGTACTGAAAAAGGACGTACTGACTTTATAATCTTGATTAAATTCTTTAACATTTGTTTTTAGTGCCCGTTTTATATCTACACTTTTTTTGCTGTATAAATAGTATTCACAATTAAAATAAAGATACCTTTCAATTAAGTATGGGTATTTGCTTTGAATAATTTGATTGATTTCTGGTGGACAATCCGAATTACTCCAACAGTACATAAAATAAGGGGTTTGCGCTTGTTCTACAATTTCCAGCACTCGAGCAGCATCTTCACGTCCTGCATTATGATAAAACGAAAAAGGATAATTATGGTGGTATCTTTTTAAATAATAATTAATATAGCTAGAGTCAGTTACATTTATTGCACGAGTAATTTGTGATGCTCCATATTCTTCATCAGCCATATTAATATGTTGAGCTATTTCTTTAAACCGAGCAAATTCATTGCTCCCGTTGAATTTATTTAGGGCATAAATTTGAATTGTACCTACAAGTAATATAAAAGGAATTAAAAAAAGGAGTCTCTTTTGTTTTTGTGGAGGAGTGCATGAAAAAATAAAGAAAAGGACGAAGGGAAATGAAAAAATTAGAATACTATGCTGTAAAACCGGACTAACATATAAGCTATAAAGATAGGCTGTAATTAATGGGATTAGGAACCAACTTAAAGCTATAAGTGGCCATTTGTTATTTGGAGCCTTAGGCGGAGTTTTATAAATTGCAAGAACCGCTATACCTATAATAAAGATAAAATAACCCCATGATTGGTTAAATATATATTGAAGATAGGTTGCAAAATAACTACTATCCGGAGGGCTCAACCACCCTAAACCACCAGCTGTGAATTGTTTAATTGTAATTCCTAAATGAGGTAGAAAAAGAACAACAGCTATTAAGCCACAAATTATATAAGACTTTAAAATTGACTTAGGAACTAAAAAGAGCCCAAAAAATCCAATAATCGCTACCATTAAAAAGCTAAAATAATGATTGTACATGCTCAAAACCATACCCGAAATAAAAAGGATAATGTTTTTTATCCCAACTTTATCATTGTCTTTTAAAAAGACAAAACCGTTCCAACCCCATAAGCAAAAAAGTACAAAAAATAAACCCGAACCGTATGGACGTGCTATTTGACTATAAAGAATTGCAAACTGAGAAACAGCTATTGTTGCCGAACAAAGTAAAGCAACTTGGGTATTAAACCATTTTTCAGATGTTTTATATACTAAAAATACAGATAGAATTCCCATTACAACAAATGGAAAACGTAGTGAAATTTCAGAAGTTCCGAAAACGGTACACCAAAAAAATAACAAGACTTGTACTCCGGCAGGGTGAAAATCGGTGCTAACATATTGCGTAATATTGTTATATAAGCTGCCGTAACTATATCCTAATAAAGCACTAAGTTCATCGTTAGTTAATGACCATTGAGCATAATTATAAAAACGAGTGGCTGCTGCAAAAAGCATTATTAGCCATAAAAGGTGTTTTTCCGAATAATTCTTTAACATATAGAGAATTACAAATATATGGCTTCGTTCAAATATTTCCGATAAACAAAGTTTAGTTAATAAAAAAATTGCAACAAGGTTGAAAAAAATATTTATTTTTGTGGGTTGTTTTTATTGAGAAATCTACAAAAAAGTATGATTGGTTGAAACATTTATTAAAAAAAGTAAGTTAAAATGTTTGTTTAATTTTTATATTATATCCAATTTTTAAAGTTTTTGATCTTTTCAAGATAAACTATTTGTCATAATTAAAAGTTTCATACACAATAGAAAAATAAATAACTAAATATATACTAAAATGAAAAAAATTAATTTAAACTTTCTGCTTCTCTTACTGGGAAGTGTTGGCTGGATCCCCATTGGAACTGCTCAAAACGCAATTGTTCCGGTTCCCACCTACAACAATCAAGAGGAAATGCCCATAACAAGAATTACTCCTCAACAAAAGGCTCTTCGACAATTACCTATGCCGATACTTAATGAAAACGGATTTGAACTGACTTTGTTTGAAAATGAATTAAACGAATGCTTGGCAAAACATCCTGAAATACTTAATCAGATTGACCAGTCTAACAAGGATTTAATAGCACAAAAGCAATTTTACGAATTGACTCAAATTTTATTCGAAATGGGACATTTTAAAAGAACTACATTAAATTCAAAAAAAGGAGGTAACCATGAATAAGAACTTATACTTAAGATATTTTTATGCCATTGGTTTTCTTTTATTTCCAATTTTGGCTTTTTCACAAGTTGCTTCCCCAAATTATGTTTTTTCTACTTCGGTAGGAACCTATTCTCCTATTACTGGAGGAACCGTTGCTTTAGCCTCTGATGAAAATACTCAAACGCCCTGGGATGACCAAACGGTAAATGCACTTCCAATTGGTTTTACATTTAAATATAACGGAGTTAATTATACTGATTTTAGTTTGTGTGCAGATGGATATATTGCCATGGGAAGTTCTGTAATTAGATTAACCACTCCTATTTCTAATGTATCAGGTACCAATAATGTAATTTCTGCTATGGGTAGAAATCTTGTAGGATCTCATACTTTTGTAGGTAATACAACTAATGGAAGTCCGGTTATTACAGGAATTTCAGAAACCGGAGGTATTGAAATAGGATCTCGGTTATTTCCTCCCCCAAATGTACCAGTAGGTACCACTGTAATATCAAAAACAGCCAATTCCGTTACACTTTCGGCTAATTGTACTATGACTGCATCAAATGCTATTTTTACTCAATACACCGGAGAAATTCAATACAAAACCATCGGAATTGCTCCCAATAGAACTTTGGTTGTACAATGGAAGAATGCTAAAGTAGCCCCAACACCAACTGTAAATGATCAAAGCTATAACTTTCAAATAAGATTAAATGAGAGTGATAATTCTGTGGAGGTTGTATATGGAGCAGTACGCTTTGTGGGTAAGGTTGTTAACCCTGGACCACAGGTGGGTTTACGTGGAAATTCACAGACAGATTATAACAATAGATGGACAGATAACTTGAACGGAGGCAATAACTGGAACACGAGTGTTGCAGGAAGTACTAATAGCAGAACATTGGCCATAAATGCATCCTCTACAGCACCTACTTCTGGCCGTACCTATAAGTGGACACCACCACCTCCATCTCCAGTTGATATCGCTTTAAACGATTTAGTTAATCCTGGTGTTAGTTGTGGAAATGCATCTCAGACTGTAACCGTTCAGTTAAAAAATGAAGGTTCTTTACCTCATGATTTTAGTGTTAACCCTACTACTGTAACAGTAAATATTACGGGTGCCATAACAGCTACAGTTACAGCAACTGTTAGCACCGGAACACTGGGAGTTGGAGCAACATTAAATGTAAATTGCAGTCCAACTATAAATATGACTACCAATGGAACATACAATTTTAACTGCTCGCATTCTACAGTTGCTGATGGGAACTCACTAAATGATGCGTTAACTACACCATCACGTATCATATCCAAAAACTCTACATTTCCTTATAACGAAACATTTGCTGCTACCCCTAATCCCATGTATGTGACACAAACTATTGCCCCCAATGTGTCAAATAATTGGGCTATTCTGTTTGGAACAAACTTTGTTCCGGGTGCTACACCACCGCCTTCTCTAAATACCAATAACAATGGATTTGCAATTTTCTCAAGTTATGTTTACCCTGCCGGAACGGAAGCCCGTTTGATTCTTCCTTGTATGGACTTTAGCTCACTGTTGTCTCCCGTAATTACAATAAGTATGGCGCAAGATAACAATGCTCCATTTGCCAATGATCGCTTGCGCTTTGAGGTTTCAACAGATGGTGGAAACACATGGTCGTATGTAACGGGTGCACCTACCTGCTCGCGCTACAATGCCAGCGCAGGTACTATGTTCTGGCAAGATTATCAGGCTTGTCTTTCTGCTTATGCAGGTAATCCTAATGTTAGACTGGCTCTAAGAGCAACAGGACAAAATGGTTTTAGTATGGCTGTTGACGAAATAACGATTGAGAATGCCTGTCCCACAGTTAATTCTTTAACAGCTTCACCTGTAGGGTTTAACACAGCAACTCTAAATTGGAATACTATTGGTTGCGGAGCATCTGCTTTTGATGTAGAATATGGTCCTGCACCATCAGGGCCTTATACGCTGTTAAATTTAGGAAATGTATACTCAACAAGTATTGGAAGCTTAGCACCAGCTACCAATTATCATTTTAGAGTAAGAACAAATTGTGGTGGTCCGTTAAGCCCTTGGTCAGCATTTCAACCGTTTACAACATTAGCTCCTCCTCCTGCAAATGATGGTTGTCCAGGTGCTGTTCTTACACCGGCAATTACATGTAGTTATACAGCAGGAACAACCGTAAATGCTACACCCTCAGGAGTCCCAGCTGCTTCTTGTGGAGGAGATCCAGATGATGATGTTTGGTATGAGTTTGTAGCCCCTTCAACGAATGTTACTATTTCTGCGCAAGCAACATCAGGTATTGATATTGTTTTAGCTTGCTATCAAGATAACGGATGCGCTAATCCAACACAAGTTTCTTGTGTGGATAATACTTTTTCGGGCGGAACAGAAGTTTTAAACATAAACACCCTAACAATTGGGAATACATATAGAGTTAGATTGTACGACAAGAATACGGGTTCAACAGGAACATTTAATATATGCGTTACTTATATCCCACCTCCACCTGCTAACGATAATTGTTCCGGAGCATTTCCATTATCACCGGGAGTTTCATGCTCGAATACGAGTGGCACAGTTGAAAATGCTACGTTGTCTACTCCAGCGGCTTTATGCGGTGGAAACGCAAACGATGATGTATGGTATAAGTTTGCTGCAACATCTACCTCGGTTAGCATTACAAGCGTAGGAGCTTTAGGAATGGATGTTGTTTTGGAGCTATTAGAAGGTACTTGTGGGTCTTTAACGAGTATAGCTTGTGCTAACTTATCCGGGTCAGGAGGAACTGAGGTAATTACACAAGGGGGCTTAACTATTGGCAATACTTATTATATTAGACTGTATGACTATGGATCTGGATATCCGTTAAATAGTAATTTTGATATATGTGTAGTTAATCAGGCAGTACTTTACCCACCACCGCCAAACGATTTATGTGGGAATGCCATTTCTCTAACTTCAAATCCAACTTGCGTGCCTACTTCAGGAACTACATTAGGAGCTACAAATACTGCTTTGCCTGGAAGTTTGTGTAGTGGATTTGTTGGAAATCCGGATGATGATGTATGGTATAGTTTTGTAGCTACTTCAACTGCACACGACATTATAGCAACACCATCAGCTCCTTTAAATGCTGTTTTAGAAATAAGAACAGCCGGCTGTAATGGATCTTTAATTCAGTGTGTTGATGGTGCCGGAATAGGAGGAACAGAAACTTTAAGTATGCAAGGATTAACGATAGGAAATACTTACAGAATAAGAATTTATGGACGTGGTGTAGGTTATGCCACTCAAGGCTCTTTTGATGTATGTGTTGTAGATGGCATTGTAACCCCTGGGCCTGCTAACGATAATTGCTCTGGGGCTATTTCGATAACTCCTAGTCCTACACCTATATGTGGATCTCCTACAAGTGGGACTGTGCTCAATGCAACGCAATCAACTCCTGCTAGTACTTGTTTAGGAACCAATAATGATGATGTTTGGTATAAATTTGTAGCTACCCAGTCTATTCATAATGTGATTGTAACAGGCTCGGCTCAGTTTGATGCCGTTGTAGAGGCTTTTAATGGAGCTTGTGGAGCATCAGGAATTTCCTGTATGGACAATACTGCTAACGGAGGCACAGAGATTTTAACTTTAACAGGTCTAATTCCTTCAAATACATATTATGTTCGCGTGTTTGATTATGGGGCAGGAGCTCCGGCTACCCTTACTTTTAGTATTTGTGTAACCAGTCCAACTATTCCTAGCCCACCTGCAAATGATAATTGTTCAGGTGCTATTAGTTTAATCCCTGGGAATACATGTTCCTCTTATTTACAAAATGTTGCCGGAGCTACTTTGTCTCCACAGTCATCACCAATTTGCGGAGGAGACCTGAATGATGATGTATGGTATAAGTTTACCGCTGCTCAAACATCTTCAATTATTCAAGCCACCGGACAAGGAAATTATGATATGGTAATAGCTGCTTATAGTGGATCATGCGTTACTATTAATTATTTAGATTGTGTGAATAATAACGGCCAAGGACAAACTGAAACCCTTACTTTAAATGGTTTAACAATTGGTCAAACGTATTTTTTACGCCTTTACGATTATGCTTCCGGATTACCTAATAATACGAACTTATCCATTTGTGTTGTAAATGTTATTCCACCACCAGTTCCTACTAACGATTTATGTGATGATGCAATTCCTATTTATTGTGGTGATGTTGCCTATGGTCAAAATTCTAATGGTGGAACCTCTTTAGGTGATCCTGTGGCAATATGTAGTGCTATGTCGGTTGCAGGTATCAACGGTATATGGTATCGTACAACAGGAACAGGTGATTTCTTCAGAGTAAGTACCTGTAATGGAACAACATTTAATACCAAAGTAGCCGTTTACAGTGGCGACTGTAATACGTTAAGTTGTATTGCTTCAAATGATGATTTTTCTGGTTGCGGAGATGGAACACAGTCAAAAGTATCATGGCAAACAACAAATGGAATTGAATACTATATACTAGTTGGGGGTCTTGGTGGAGCACAAGGCATTTTTCAATTAAAGTTAGAGTGTTTCCCTTGTTTATTGCCTACAGTTGCCGGTACTATTAATGTAAGCCCAACACCTTCTTCGAGTACCGTGAATGATGCCTTCACTTTAGCCTTAAATGGAAATACAGGTGATGTTACCTTATGGGAATTTTCACTTAATAACTTCGGAACTGTAAGTGGAACTGAACCTTCAGATGGCAATAATGATTTAGTGGTAATTAATAGGATTAATGGAAATCTGTATGCCCGTGCAAAAGTACAAAATGGCCCTGGGTGTACCGTTCAAACTACTCCAGTAATTACCATAACGCCTCGCTGTGCTTCTACAATTTCAAACAGCCCGGCTATTAGTACGCATTATATTACTAATGTTTCGTTTAACACCATAAACAACAATTCTACCTATGACCCAAGTGGTGATAATTACCAAAACTTCCAGTCAGTTAACACAACTGTACAGAAAGGTTTCTCTTATGAGTTAAAAATTAAAACTTTTGGAGCTGCCCAATTAGGACGAGTGGCATGGATAGACTTGAACGGAGATAATGACTTTAACGATCCGGGAGAAAATGTTTTACTTCCTCAAACTCCGGTTGCGGGAACCACTTCTCATATTATTACCATTCCGTGTACCGGAATATCAGGTTCAGTTCGCTTAAGAGTAATGGTAACCAATGTTATTCCAAGTTATGATGCATGTGATGCCATGGCCTATAATAGCGGTGAGATTGAAGAATATACACTAAACGTAACCGGAACTGGTTATGGAACATGGATAGGTGGTACCAATGATTGGTGCACAGCCAGTAACTGGGCTTGTAACACCATTCCAAATGGCTCTATAGATGTTGTTATACCTGCTGGGACGCCACAAATACAGTTAAATTGTGATGCTACATGTAAAAACATTACGTTCCAAACGAGTGGCCCATATTTCGCTTCTAATGGTATTAATACAAATGGGTATAATTTAAATATAAAGGGTAATTGGCAGGTAGGAGGTAGCCCAAATTCAACTGTCAACATTGCCGACCCTACCCTTACACCAGGAGCTGTAATTTTTAACAGTACCGGTGGGGCTCAGTCCGTGAGTGGAAAAAATACCTTTAATAACCTTACCATTAATAATAGCTCTGGATCTGTTACATTAATGAACAAAACAAACGTTAAAGGAGTTTTAAAAACAACTACCGGTACTTTAGTTTCGAATGGTAATTTAGTGTTAAAGTCTGTACTAGGGAAAACGGCATTAGTTGATCCTGTAGCCGGAAATATTACAGGTGATGTAACTGTAGAACGGAAAATTGGCCCAACAAGTGGTTATCACTATTTATCTTCTCCGGTATCTGGAGCCTTTGTAAACAATGTAACAAACGGTTGGCGTGATAACTTTACCATTAATGCTGCTTTAAATGGGCAGATTTTTATTCCGGGTACTATATACTCACAATTAGCTACCGTGTGGGAGTATGATGAAACCAACCTTAATCCTATCCCTGAGTATGGATGGATTGGTGCTACAGGCTCGACTACTCCAATTACCCCATTAAAAGGCTTTGCTTGTATTATTCCTGGAAATACTTTAGTCGATGTTAAAGGTCCGCTTAACAACGGTACAATACCGGGTGGTTACAATGTTACTAAAGCTTCAGACGGTATTAATCTTATCGGTAATCCATATCCGTCACCAATTAGCTGGAATGCCCTTCAGGCTTTAAACAGTTCTATCTTAAGCACAACTTATAAAGCTTTTGTTACCAACGGGGGGTATACGGGTAATTATGGTTCATGGAATGGTATAGTTGGTACTATGGGAGTTAATGATGCTATAGCCTCTTCGCAAGGATTTATGGTAACAGCTAGCAATGCCGGAGTAATAAATGTTGCCAACTCTATACGAAATACAAGCTATGCTGATTTGAATGATAATTTCTATGCTGATGGAGGCAATGTTCCTAACTTGCTGAGGTTAGATATACAGGGTAATGGGTTTGCCGGACAAATGGTAGTTTATTTTGACCCTACTGCAACTGATGGTTATGAATCAAGCCGCGATGCAACTATTTTATTTTCTCCATCTCCTGGTGTCCCTAATATTTTCACTATTGTTGAAACTCACCAGCTAGATATTAACGTAATGGGAGCATTTAATTCTGATAAGATAGTTCAGGTAGGTGTTAAATCACAAGCTGCTGCTACTTACTCTATTGTACTTACTGATATCAGTAGCTTTGACCCATCGGTTGTGGTTTATCTTGAGGATAAACAAACCGGAGCAATGATTAATTTAAGAAATCAGACTTCTTATTCCTTTACTTTACCTGTGGGTATTTTCCAAAACAGATTCTTATTGCACTTTCATCCACCAGTTTCTTTTACACCTGTTGGTGAAACATGTGCCGGTAATGACGGAAGTGTTACATTAAATTATCCATCTGATTCATTGACATTTAATTTGAGTATTAAAGATCAGAATGGAAATGTTATCAATACACAAAATAATCTGTCAGGAACCTATACAGTTAATAATTTAAGTGGTGGAAATTATTCGGCCGAATTAACTTTTGGAACGGCTCCAAATACTTATACTGCTATTGATTACTTTACTATTACCTCGAGCAATAGTGTAACATCTTCTGTGTCTTCTAGTCAATCTGTTATTGATATTGTAAACGGAGGAGTGGTAAATTTCATTGCAACAACTAATGGTGCCACAACTGTAGATTGGAACTTTGGTGATGGAACTAGTATTCAAAATGGACCCCTCAATATTTCACATACATATACCCAAGCAGGTAGTTATACGGTTTCTTTAACTGCTGGAAACGGTGTTTGTACAAATACTTCTACTACCAATATTGAAGTTAATAATACTACCGGAGTAAAAGAGAATATCAATACAGGTATATCAATTATAACAGATGGAAGCCGTGTTCTTATTAACTTTGGTAAAACAGAAGGATCGGGTCGAATTGAATTATTTAATTTAATTGGCGAACGTGTTTTTGTTCAAGATAATGTACTCTTAACGGGAACCAAAGAGTATCTGTTTAACAATTACGCACTAGGCCAGTATATTATGAAAGTGACCGGGAAACAGAATGTGTTTACACAAAGAATAACTTTATTCCGCAATTAAAACGAAAGTAAATTATTGCTGCGGCCTTACCATTAAAAATGGTAAGGCCGCTTTTTTTATACTTCTTTTACTTTTTTAGAAGCTTTATTAAACTCTTTTTTTGTTAATTTGTATCCTATAATTATAATTTATATGGCAAACGACTCTAATATTACGCTAAAAAAAATGGCATATTATGTGGGAATTGTTATGGTGGGTGTTTATTTTTTAATGGGCCTGAGCCTAATTTTTACCAATGTATTAATTGATTTAATCCCCCGTTACAGAGTGCCCTTTGGGTGCTTTATCATACTTTATGCAATATTTCGTTTGTATATGTCGTTACGAATAAAAAGGGAGCCCGGAACTTAATCCCCTAAAGGTATTGTCAATAAAAATGAAAATCATTGGAAAGATTAATTTTTCGAAGAATGTAGTAGCTATAGCTTTCTTATTTGTTATTGGCGCATGTAACCATAATCCGGTTGGAGCTGATTACACCGACACGGCCACATCAGGTGAAGTGACTATATCTGTTGATGAATCATATACAATGCTTTTTGATACACAGATCTATACATTTGAAGCTTTGTATCCCAATGCCAAAGTACATGTTAAATACCGAACAGAACCAGAGGCCTTGAAAGACTTGATGACCGATTCTTCTAAAGTAGCCATAATAAATAGAGAATTAACTCAGCAAGAAACGAAAATGTTTCAAAAGGCTAATATTTATCCGGTTACTACAAAAATTGCAGAAGATGCTGTAGCTCTCATCGTGAACAATAAAAATCATGACACATTATTTAGTGTCAAACAAATTAAACGCTTTCTTGCCGGAGAAGATACAATTTGGCCATCTTCAAAAGAAAAACCCTTACATATTGTGTTTGACAATGCAAACTCTGCGAATTATAGATTTATGAAAAATCTCATTGAGAATCAGGGTTTTGGGCAAAATGTATTTGCTGTACATTCTAATACTGAGGTAATATCTTATGTTAGTACACATGAAAATGCAATGGGAATTATTGGTGTAAATTGGATAAGTGATTTAGACGACACGTTAACTCAAAGTTTTTTAAAAGAAATTACTGTAGTTAGCCTTACTGATGAAGCATACCCTAATGAACTTACTAAATTTCGAAAGCCTATGCAGGCCTATATTGCTAATAAATCATACCCTTTAAGTAGAAGTGTTTATATGATTAACAGGCAAACGCGTGCAGGACTTGGCACAGGATTTGTTTCTTTTGTTGCCGGAGAGAAAGGCCAAAGAATAATGAAGCTTGCCGGACTTGTTCCTGCTACAATTCAAGTTCGACTTATACAAATTACCAATAAACCTCTTAATTAAGAATTTATAAAAAGTACCATAAGCATGAAAAGAGCATCAATTACAAAAACAACCTTTTTTATTTTTGCATTATCCCTAACTTTTGGGTCTTTAACACTTAAAGCACAAACTTTATCTGAAGCAGTAAAATATACTGAAAATGAACAATTTGAAAATGCAACCAGAGCCTTTAAGACCTTGCTTAAAAACCAACCCCATAATGCAGATTATTATTTTTTCTTAGGAGAGAACTATTTTAATAACGATAATGAAGATAGTGCCCGTTATTATTACCAGAAGGGAATTGAAGTTGGAGTCAGTAATCCGTTAAATTATATTGGTATAGGAAAATTATTGATGTACGAAGGTAAAACTAAGGATGCACAAACACAGTTTGATAAAGCCTTAAGCATAGGAGCTAATAAAAATATTATGGTATTGTTAAAAGTATCCGAGGCTTTAATCAAATCCCCAAAAAATGATTTAGACCAAGCCGATAAACTTTTGGGAATTGCTACGAAATTAGACCCTAAAAATCCAGAAGTTTATATTCTAACCGGAGATATGTATTTGGAAAAAACAGATGGAAATAATGCGATTGCAAACTATAAAAAGGCCCAAGATTTAGATAAGAAATCAGTAAAAGCGGTATTAAGAGTAGGGCAGTTATACGGACGAGCTAAAAATTATACCTTGGCCTTAGACAAGTATCAAGATGCTGCAAAAATTGATTCCTCATTTGCTCCAGCCTATCGCGAGCAAGGAGAACTATATTATATGGCTAAACAATATGAAAAGGCAAAGCAGAAATACAAACGATACTTAGATTTGTCAGGAAATAACTTTAGTGCAAAACAAAGATATGCTTCATTCTTATTTTTGAATAAAGATTATAAAGAAAGTATTGTACTTTTTAATGAACTGCAAAAACAAGACACCTCCAAAAATTTTGTTAATAGATTGTTGGCTTATTCTTTATATGAAACCGGTGATTATACCACAGGTACCAGCTACATTAATCGCTTTTTTAACAGGGCACCATTAGAAAATACCAAAATTATAGCTTCAGATTATGAATATAGAGGAAAATTATTTTCAAAAACAGGAAAAGATTCATTAGCCATTTTGGATTATGAAACAGCTCTAAAAATGGACTCCAGTAAAGTTGATTTGTTTAGCGAAATGGGGACCGTATATTTTAGAATGAAAAAGTATGATATGGCCGTTCAGTCTTATGAAAGAAAATTAAAAGTATCTGAAAAGCTTAATGCAAACGATTACTTTAGTATGGGAAGAGCTTATTATTTTAATAAAGATTTTGTAAATGCCGATACGTGTTTTGGATCAGTAATTAAATTACAAAACACCTTACCAATTGGCTATTTATGGAAAGCAAAAGCATGTGTACAATTAGACCCGGATAGTAAATTAGGTTTAGCAAAACCTAGTTACGAAAAATACGTTGAATTAACAACCGATGCTAAGAAATATGTAAAAGAGCTAACAGAGGCCTACGAGTATTTAGGGTATTATTATGCGTTGGTAAAAGATAATGCTAAAGCTAAAGAAACATGGTTAAAACTCAAAGAGGTAGATCCTGCTAACGTGAAAGCACAAAAGGCTCTCGAAAGCCTTAAGTAATAAGATTATGAATAAATATTTTTTTCTTGAAAGGAATCAAATTCATATTAGTATTTAGTTTTGTTTCTTATTTTAACATTACAGCATATAGTCAAGGTAAATTTTACAAACATACCGAGATTGGATTGCTACTTGGAGGATTACATTATGCTGGCGATTTGAATCAGCGTTTTAATATCATTCACAATATAGGCCCTGGAGCTAGTATTCTAGTGCAAAGAAATTCAGCCAATTTACGCTGGGGTTGGCGCAATACCATAAGTGCCGGACGCTTTAGTGCTTCAGATAAAAATTCAACGAATACATACCTTCAAAATAGAAATCTTTCGGTACGTTGCTTTGTCGCAGAGGCATCTTCACAAGTTGTGTTTAACTTTTTACCCTACGAGATTGGGGGGAATACAGCAGGTTTGAAATTTCCCTTTACGCCTTATGTTTTTGCTGGTTTAGGAGGGTACTATTTTATTCCAAAAGCAGAGTTAAATGGGGTGTATTACAATTTACGTGATATGGACACCGAAGGACAAGGTACTGTGGCATATCAGCGAAGAAGAGCTTCGGCTGTTCAGTTTGCAATGCCTTTAGGCTTGGGGTTTAAGGCTTCCATAAATAAGAAAGTGGGGTTTGGTATTGAATGGGGTATTCGAAAGCTCTATACAGACTATATAGATGATGTGAGTAAAAGCTATATTTATCCAGCGGTGCTTGTTCGCGAAAGAGGTGTTGAGGCTGCCCTATTAAGTGACAGAAGCGCAAACAATGTACTGGAAGATGGGGCAATTTATTCTAATTTATACAGGCAGCGTGGTAATTCAAATACAAAAGATTGGTACAGTTTTGTGGGGCTTCATATTGTGTGGCGTATTGATGATAATAGGGGGCGCTGCCCAAGCTACTAATAGTATCTTAAAAAAATCTTTTTTAGAGATAACTTTTTTGCTTTAAATATAAATAAAGTACTTTGTTAAAAGTCAAAGCTATTTTGTTAAAAATCAATATTATAGTTATTATTTTAAAAAATCTTTTGGGCTTTCCTTCAAGATTTGTAATTTTGCACTCCCTTAAATAAACATTATGAAAAAGAATACACATCCGGATAATTACAGATTTGTAGTTTTTAAAGACTTATCAAACGATTATGCGTTTTTAACACGTTCCGCAGCCGAAACAAAGGATACCATTGTATGGGAAGATGGAAATGAATATCCATTAATTAAATTGGAAATCTCACATACTTCGCATCCTTTTTATACAGGAAAAGTGAAGTTGGTAGATACAGCAGGACGCGTTGACAGATTTCGCAGCCGTTATTCGAAAAAGGCTGAAGGAGCCAAAGGATAATCATTATTTTTTAATTAATCCATTAATTATAATGAACAAAAACCCTTCGAGAACGAAGGGTTTTTTGTTTTCTAAATAAATTGCAATAGAATCTTTTTTTAGTATGCTGGCAGAGAAAACAGCTGCAAATACCCTCGTAGCTTATGATAGAGTCAGCTTTTTAAATGCTATTATTTCAACTTTTATAGACTGAAATACGCTGCATGTTGGGGAAATTAATACAACAATTAGAGATAATTTTTTTACCTCACCATACTTCTTTTGAGTTTCAACAAGTAAATTTTTATGTTTACAGCAAAATAAATATGCTATGAACTATATTTTGTTTGATGATGAAAATATTCGCCAGGCACTTTTTCCTTTTACCCTAAGTCGTCCTATTGCCGAAATAAGAGCAGGTATTTTGACTTTAAGAGAAAAATGGGAGATGCTTTTAAAAGAGCATTGCTACTCTCAAACAATATCTTATTTGCAAGAAAAGTATCAACCACTTCCGGAGAGCAGTGAAGGCGTTCCGGTTATTTATATTAACAGTTCCCTGTTCCCCAGCCCCGAATTGTTAGAAAGTATTAAGCAACTTCCGCAGGATAGTGCTTTGCATAACGAAAACACAATTTTAGCAGTGTCATGCTCTTCTTATCAAAAATCTTTTCGTGTTGAAAATCATAAGTTTAATTCCAAAAAATTTCTTGGTACTGTAAGTCAGTTGCAAAAGCCATGGGAAATCTTTTCTAATAATGCCCAAAACATACAAGCTGATTTTGACCTTTTAACAATTGGACGAAAAAGTGCTACAATTGATAGTAGCAACAAAGTAATTGGGAGTGAAAATATTTTTATTGAAGAAGGAGCTGGTTTGCAATGTTGTATTATAAATGCATCAACGGGGCCTGTTTATATAGGTAAATTTGCAGAAGTTATGGAGGGGTGTATGATTAGGGGGCCCTTTGCTTTAGGAGAACACGCGGTATTAAAAATGGGATCAAAAATTTATGGCCCAACTACCATAGGTCCCGAATGCAAAGTAGGAGGGGAGGTAAACAATTCAGTAATTTTTGGCTATTCTAACAAGGCACATGATGGGTTTCTAGGAAATAGTGTTATTGGGGAATGGTGCAATTTAGGAGCTGATACCAATAATTCAAATCTTAAAAACAATTACGGACAAGTGAAAATTTGGAATATGGCTCAAGATGAATGGCAATCAACCGGTTTGCAGTTTTGTGGCTTAATGATGGGAGATCACAGTAAGTCCGGCATTAACACGATGTTTAACACAGGTACAGTTGTGGGTTTTAGCGCTAATATTTTTGATGGGGGATTTCCTCCCAAGTTTATCAAGTCATATAGCTGGGGTGGGCAATCCAATGCTACTAAGTTTGAACTGGAAAAAGCAATTGAAGTGGCCACAAAAGTTTTTGAAAGAAGAAAATTAAATTTTTCAGATGCCGATAGAAAGGTATTTGAATATCTGTACGCTCATTAACACAAACCTACCGGTTTTAGGCACTTATTAAGCTAGGTGGTGTATTAGTTAGCTTTGTCATAATTTACAACCAAATTTCCGGTAACAGGGTGTGACTGACAGGTTAAAATATAGCCTTGTTTTACCTCTTCGTCAAGCAAGGCATAGTTTACAGTCATTTTTACTTCACCTTCCTCTAACAAGGCACGACAAGTACAGCAGGAACCACCCTGGCAGGCGTAAGGTGCATCTAGATTTAAACGTAAGGCAGCTTCCAAAACAGTTTCATCGGGCAGCATTTGGGTTACAATACGGTCGCCATCTAAAATTATTGTTAGTGTAGCGTTAGGAGCTTCTTCAGCTATTACTGGATGTGCAACATTGTCGGAAGGGGCTTTAAAATATTCAATATGAATTTGGTTTTTAGGTATATTTAAAATTTTTAAAGTTTCTTCCACATTTTTCATCATAGGTGTAGGCCCACATATAAAAAATTCAGTTTGTTCCTGTGTGTTTACAAAATAACTCATTAAGGTGGTTACTTTCTCTTGAGTTAAGATACCTTTATTCAATTCAGGAAAATTAACGGGAGCCTGATTAATGATATGATGCACTTTTAATCGCCCTTCTGACTCAAGCTCTAGCTGATTTAAGTGCTTATGAAAAATTATAGAGCTTTCACTTTCGTTCCCATAAAATAATTGAATATTACTTTTGGGCTCAGCCTTTAATACAGTCTTAATAATACTCATCATGGGCGTAATTCCACTACCTCCTGCAAATAATATATACTCTTTTTGGTGATTCGCATCTATGGGGGTATGGAAATTACCTCTTGGCGACATAACTTCCAGCTTGTCTCCAACACGCACTTGCTTGTTTAAGAATGTAGAGCCTAAACCTCCTTTTACCATTTTAACTGCCACACGAACATCGGCATCAGTTAATGCACTACTGCACAGAGAATACGACCTTCTTAATTCTTTTCCATCTATATTTAACCGAAAAGTTATATACTGCCCCTGAAGGTATGAAAACTCTTGTTTAAGTTCTTGTGGAATTTCAAATGCAATTGACACACAATCAGCAGTTTCTTGAGTAATATCTTTTACAGTAAGCGAATAAAATTTAAGCATAGCCTATTTTAAGTTGAGTAGCAAAAGTATAAAAAATCATGAAACTAAAGGGATATAATAGCCGTGTATTCAAGATTACTTGAAGGGGATTAAAAAAAAGCAAGTTTTTCAACTTAAAAGATTCCATTATGCATAAATTTGAGAGTTTTTTCAGGTATGAAGTTAAAGGAAAGTATAGATAGAATAGGAGTTTTAGGAATTCTGATTGCGGTTGTTTTAAGCCCCTGCTGTTTCCCTCTCTTTGCCTTTGTGTTAACAGCACTTGGATTGGGTACTAAAGAGCTTTTAGGGTCGTGGACGCCTTATGTTTTTAAAACAATGGCACTCATTTCAATATTAGGTGTCTTTATGGCTTTTCGCCAGCATAAAAACTACTTTCCTTTAATAATTTCTCTCCTAAGCGGTTTTCTTATCTTTTATACCTATCATCAAGAGTTTAATGCTTTTATTATTTATGCGGCAATGCTTGGATTACTGGTTGCATCAGGGTATAATTATTTTCTTATTAAGAAACATCGTTTATGTAATGCTTATGAGAATCATGATAGGGCTTTATCAATGTCAATAATTACTTGTCCTATTTGCAGTTTTAGAAAAGAAGAGCAAATGCCTAATGATTCTTGCCAGTTCTTTTATGAATGCTCCAATTGCCACCACTTAATAAAGCCTAAAAAGGGTGATTGTTGTGTTTTTTGTAGTTATGGTACGGTTAAATGTCCACCTGTACAAACCGGAAAAAGTTGTTGTTCATAATATGTTAAGCTAATGTGCCTCTAGCCAATTCTTACCTATTCCCACTTCGGCTTCAACAGGTACATTATTAGGAAGAGGCATAGCATTTTGCATCTCTTCAATAATTATATGCTTTAAGAGATCAAGCTCTGAAAGGTGTACCTCAAAAACTAATTCATCGTGTACTTGCAAAAGCATTTTTGACTTTAATTTTTGTTTTTGGATTTGATTGTGGATTTGAATCATGGCGAGTTTTATCATATCAGCAGCACTCCCTTGAATGGGCATATTGATGGCATTTCTTTCGGCAAAACCCCTAACAACTGCATTGGCCGAGTGAATATCAGGCAACCATCTTTTACGACCTAAAATAGTTTCAACATACCCTTTTTCCTTTGCACGTATAATTTGCTGATCCATATATGTTTTAATAGCCGGATATTGTTTAAAGTAGTTTTCTATAAGTTGCTTGGCTTCAGTACGCGTAACTCCGATATTTTGAGCAAGCCCGAATACACCTTGTCCATAAATAAGACCAAAGTTTACACTTTTAGCTTTGTAGCGCATTTCTTTTGTTACTTCATTTAAAGCAACTCCATAAACTTTTGCTGCCGTGGCACTGTGCACATCTTCTTTGTTTCGAAATGCTTGACACATATTTTCGTCACCACTAATAGCTGCTACTATTCGAAGTTCTATTTGTGAATAGTCGGCAGACAATAGCATATAATCATCACTTGAGGTTATAAATGCTTTCCGAATTTCGCGTCCTAAGGCAGTACGAATGGGTATGTTCTGTAAGTTTGGGTTGTTGGAACTTAAACGTCCGGTAACTACTACAGCTTGATTGTATGAGGTATGTACTCGACCCGTAAGCGGGTTAATTAGTTGAGGAAACGCATCTACATATGTGCTTTTTAATTTCATCAGTTCTCTAAAAGCCAATATATCATGTGCTATATTATGTTCATTAGCCAGTTTTTGCAGAACTTCTTCACCGGTGGCATATTGGCCTGTTTTCGTTTTTTTAGCTTTACTATCTAATTTTAAATGTTCAAACAAAATTTCTCCAAGTTGCTTAGGTGAAGCCAAATTAAAACGTGCGCCAGCTTGAGTGTAAACTTTTTCTTGATACTCCAATGCTTGTGCTTCAAGTTCCTTAGAATAACCCGACAAGAAAGATGAATCTATTTTTACCCCTTCGTATTCCATTTGTGCGAGCACTTTTACCAATGGATTTTCAATGGAGTGACAGATTAACGAAACTTCTTTTTGGGTTACTAAAGGTTCAAATTTATTTTTGAGCTGTAATGTAACATCAGCATCTTCAGCAGCATAATTTGCTATTTTTTCGAGTGAAACTTCACTCATTTTGATTTGATTTTTCCCTTTTTTTCCTATCAAGTCTTCAATTGAAACGGGTTGATAGTTTAAATATTTTACACTCAACAAGTCCATATTTCTTCTGCTTTCCGGCTCTACAAGGTAGTGAGCCAACATGGTGTCAAACAAATTACCTTCCAAGCTTATACCATATCTTTTTAGAATTAAAATATCGTATTTAATATTATGACCAATCCATAAAATATTTTTTTGTTCAAACAGTGGTTTCAGAACAGCCAAGCGTTCAACGCAACCCTCATAGCTGTTAGGGAAAGGAACGTACCATGCCTGATGTTCACGCACCGAAAAGCTGGCTCCAACCAATTGAGCCCGGTTAGCATCTAATCCGGTTGTTTCAGTGTCAATACAAATTTCAGTATAAGCGCTTAAAACTTCGAGCAGTTGAAACAATTCAGGAATAGTGTTAGCAACAAAGTATTCGTGTGGCGTATTGCTTATATTGTTAGCGGCAATCAAGCCATCTTCAAATAAATCAAGTACTTTTATGTCTTGTGAAGTTTTTTGCTCTAAGCTTTCCTCATCTTGTCCGGAAAATAAATCATGAGCAGCTTTTGGAGCGGGCAGGCTTGGTACCGTATTGACAACACTAAAATCATTCCCTAAAATACGTTTTCCTAAACTCTTAAATTCAAGTTCAGTAAAAATATCATTTAAGGCATCGGAGTTTAATGCCGATACTTCAAAATTACGCTCATGAAAATGAACAGGCACATCAAGTATTATGGTAGCCAGTTTTTTACTCATTAAAGCTAATTCTTTTCCATTTCTTATTTTTTCTCCCAAACTTCCTTTTATCATAAAAGATTGATCGAGTACATTTTCTAAAGTTCCGTATTCGGCCAGTAGTTTTGCAGCCGTTTTTTCACCAACTCCGGGTATTCCGGGAATATTGTCAGAGGCATCACCCATTAATCCGAGAATGTCAATAACCTGAGAAATACTTTTAATATTCCATTTTTCACATACTTCTTTTGGCCCTATAATTTCAGCCTTATTACCAAATGCAGGAGGTTTGTATATAAATATATTATCGCTTACCAATTGTCCGTAATCTTTATCGGGAGTAACCATAAAAACGGTGTACCCAACTTTTTCGGCTTGTTTGGCTAAAGCGCCAATTACATCATCAGCCTCAAAACCATCGTACTCAATTACGGGTATATTAAAACCTTTAATAATTTTCTTTATATCGGGTATGGCATTTATTAAATCTTCAGGTGCTGCTTGCCGGTTCGCTTTGTATGCTTCAAACTCAACATGACGATCGGTAGGTGCTTGTGTGTCAAATGCTACTGCAATATGACTGGGTTTCTCTTTGTTCAACAACTCGATGAGTGTATTGGTAAATCCAAATTGGGCATTGGTGTTTTTTCCCGATGAGGTTAAACGAGGGTTTCGGATTAATGCGTAATATGCTCTGTATATCAGAGCCATAGCATCAAGAAGGAATAGTTTTTTATCACTCATAAATGACTTATTATCTATACAAAGGAAATAAAATAAAATGAGAACTTTAGTAGGAATCTCCTAAGCAAAAGGAATACTTAAACTTGGCACCTTATTGCAATAAAACCTTTGAAAATGATAGTAATTACTTTTGAAAATACCTGTGTATATTCTGTGAAAAACCTTGTAGTCAGGCTTTTTGAGTAAGTTTTTGAAATTTGTCTTTGAACTTAAAATCTACATTGTTGTCAGGAAATGCCAATCCTTTTTTTAGTAGATGCGCATTGATAAATGTTTTATTTTTCAGATATACGTAAACATCGTTTTGCTTTTCATTTAAAGGTATTAAATCATCGTACTTTAAATACACTTTCTGGTTTTTTAATTTTTGTGTTAAATAATCAACAGCTTTTGAAAAAACCACAGGATTAGTTTTAATACCCAACAGTTTAATTGTTTTTTGATTGTTTAGTAGTAACTGTTCAGGACTTATTATCTTTTTTACAGAAAAATATTCGAGTTTGTCTTCGTTCTTTTTTTGATCAAACTTTGACCCAAATGTTTTCTTTTTTACATCAATCTGTTTATTTAGTTTATGAGTGTCTTTAAACTGATAGGGCAAGGCTTCTATTTTTTGTTTAAAATCAATATTTTGAATCTGGTTTGTGACTAATCGAATAGGCCTTTTTTCCTCTAAATTAGCCTGTTCTAATTTGCTTTCAATAATCTTATTAAAGTTGCTGTTTATTTCATAACCAATAGAGTTGCGCCCCAGTTTTTTAGCAGCTAAGGCTGTAGTGCCACTTCCCAAAAATGGGTCTAGAACAGTTTCCTCTGCAAACGAAAACATTTTAATTAACCGATAAGGCAGTTCAACCGGAAACATGGCTAAATGTTTGTCTTGTTTAACACCAGGAAAATTCCAATGACCGTTAAAGTATGTATTCCATTCTTTTGTAGTCATAGCCGATTTTTCTTTTTGCTTTTGAGATGGTTTTGGACCATTTCCCGGCTTTTTGAAAAGCAGTATAAACTCATAATCAAGTTTTACAATTCCGTTTCTGGGGTAAGGGTAACTTCCCATAATACTGGCACCGCCAGAAGTATTCATAGTGGTTGCTTTTTGCCATATTATTTGACCCATAAAGTCAAAACCAATAATTTCACAAAACTTGATAATTTCGGTGTGAATAGGAATAATTTTATATCTGCCGTAATAAGCAGCTCGGGCAAACTGATCGCCAATATTAATACACAAACGACAGCCTTTATGCAACACCCTGAAACACTCCTGCCAAGTTAAATTAAGGTTGTTAATATATGTTTCGTAATCATTATCAAAACCTATTTGTTCTTCTGATCCATAGTCTTTTAATTGCCAATATGGAGGTGAAGTAATAACTAAATGAATACTTTCATCGTTAATATCGTTCATTTGCCGGCTGTCACCATTTATTAAAGTATGCTGGGAGTGTAAGGGCATTACAGGTTTTTATTAATACTATTTAGCGTAAATTACAGTTCAATATTTTTGAAAAGTACAAAGGTAACAGAATAGTGCTTTCTTAAATATATTATAAGTAGCTTGCTGCGCCTAGATTTGAAATAATAAGACGTTATAAAGAGCGCTTTACAGTTTAAAATGGGCATTTTGTATAATGTTAATGATTTTTCTATTTTGTTAATGAAAAACTTATTAATTTCGCCCAACCGTTTTAAGCCTAAAGATTAGGTATATTTTTTAAATATACGACCGGTTGAATTAAAACATGATTTATGCCTAAAGTAACTATTGATAATTACGAAATAGAGGTTCCGGAAGGAACTACTATTTTACAAGCCGCACGAATGATTGGTGGAGATATTGTCCCTCCGGCCATGTGCTTTTACACCCCGCTCGAAACAAGCGGAGGTTATTGCCGTACCTGTCTGGTTAAAGTTTCGCAGGGAAGCGCAAAAGATCCGCGCCCTATGCCAAAACCTGTAGCAAGTTGCCGTACAACCGTTATGGATGGTATGGTTGTGCAGAACACTACGTCTCCTGAAATTCTCGAAGCACGCAAAGGGGTGGTAGAATTTCTGCTCCTGAATCATCCTTTAGATTGCCCAATTTGCGATCAAGCCGGAGAGTGTGACCTTCAGGATTTGTCCTACAATCACGGAGTGCAAAATATGCGCACCCAGTTTGTACGCAGAACATTTAAAAAAATTGATATTGGAAGTAAGATAAAACTGCACATGACCCGTTGCATACTCTGCTATCGTTGTGTAAAAGTGGCCGATCAGCTTACCGATAAGCGTGTTCACGGAGTGTTGTATAGGGGCGATGTATCAGAAATTAGTACCTATATCAGCAATGTGATTGAAAACGATTTTTCAGGAAATGTTATAGATGTTTGCCCAGTTGGGGCATTAACCGACAAAACATTCCGCTTTCAAAGCCGTGTTTGGTTTACCAAACCCATGGATGCCCATCGTGATTGCTCCAAATGTTGTGGTAAAGTGGCTTTGTGGATGAAAGGTGATGAGATTCTTCGTGTAACAGCTCGAAAAGATCAATGGGGTGAAGTAGAAGAATGGATTTGTAATGATTGCCGATTTGAAAATAAAAATAAAGATAATTGGGTTATTGAAGGACCAAGACATATTAAAAGACATTCTGTTATCTCACAGAATCACTATGAGAATATAGATTTGCAAAGGCTTAAAATGGATGTAACGCGACAAATTAAGTTTCAAGGAGGCAAAGATATTAACGAGCACAGCTCCCGTGCCCAGTTTGAAGAGAAATCAAAAAAGGCCTTAGAATCAGCTAAAAGATAATTTTTATGGTAAGTGGATATTTAATTTACAAAGCTATTATTGTAGTCATCGTATTTCTTGTTGGTTTAGGAATAGCTGCCTATAGTACTTATGCCGAACGAAAAGTGGCTGCCTTTTTACAAGACCGACTTGGTCCTAACAAAGCCGGCCCGTATGGCTTGCTACAGCCTATTGCAGATGGGGTAAAAATGTTTATGAAAGAAGAAATAATACCCGATGTTAGTAATAAATTTCTTTTTATTTTAGGTCCAAGCATTGCTATGCTTACGGCTTGTATGACCGGAGCTGTAATTCCGTGGAGTACCCCGCTTGTTATTAATGGGGTAAGCTACCCACTTCAAATTACAGATATTAATATTGGAATATTGTATGTTTTTGGTGTAGTATCTATTGGGGTTTATGGTATTATGATTGGAGGATGGGCCAGTAATAACAAGTTTTCACTATTAGGAGCACTGCGGGCCTCGGCACAAATGATAAGTTACGAAATAGCCATGGGACTTTCGATTATTGCCTTGGTTATGCTTACCGGTACCATTAGTTTACAAGAAATAGCAGCACAGCAAAGTGGCTGGCATTGGAATGTTTTTTATCAACCCTTGGGCTTCATAATTTTTATTACTTGTGCATTTGCAGAATGTAACCGAACGCCTTTTGACCTTCCGGAGTGTGAAACAGAGTTGGTGGGAGGTTATCACACTGAGTACAGTTCTATGAAGCTGGGTTTTTATTTATTTGCTGAATACATAAACATGTTTATTTCTGCCGCTATTATTAGTACTTTGTACTTTGGTGGTTATAATATGCCACTAATAGGTCGTTTTGTTACTGATCCTAATATATTAAGTATTTTAGGTTTAGTGTTCTTCTTCGGAAAAATCTTTTTCTTTATCTTTTTCTTTATGTGGATTCGCTGGACTGTACCACGATTCAGATACGACCAATTAATGCACTTAGGTTGGAGAATTTTTATTCCACTTTCTATCCTAAACATTGTATTAACCGGATTAGGAATATTAGTTTTTAATAAATGATTTTTAATATTATAAGTTAAACTTATAAATATAAGATATGCTTACAAACCGTTCTAAAGTTGTAGTAAACAAAAAAATGTCCTTTTGGGAAAGGATATACCTCCCTGCCATTGCTGGAGGTTTGTTAATAACCATCAAACATTTTTTCAGAAAGAAAACCACTATTGATTATCCCAAAGAAGTTCGTGAGTATAGTCAAATATACCGAGGACAGCATGTTTTAAAGGTTGATGAGAATGGTGCCGAACGCTGTGTGGCTTGTGGGCTTTGTGCTGTGGCCTGTCCTGCTGAAGCCATTTCTATGACGGCTGCCGAAAGAGCTCCTGGAGAAGAAAACAAATACCGTGAAGAAAAATATGCTGCAATTTATGAAATAAATATGCTTCGTTGTATCTATTGCGGGCTCTGTGAAGATGCCTGCCCTAAAGAAGCTATATTTTTGACAGATATATTAGTTCCTGTATCGGCTACCAGAGACGATATGATTTACGGTAAGGACAAACTAACCGAAAAACATTTTAATGAGGTGCCTATTAAGAAAAGACAAACTGAAGAGGTTGCTGCTTTTAAGGCAGAGACCAAGAACAAAGACCTTCGACATAATGTTTTAGGAAAAAGCGATTCATTTTAGAATGAAAATAAAATACAATTTTATCATAAAAATTCACTTATTATTTATATTTTCGGCCGCAATTTAAGTAAGAATGACACTCTATATTTTCTACTTTTTATCTTTCTTAGCTGTACTTAGTGCCTTTATGGTGGTTTACTCCAAAAATCCGGTTCACAGCGTACTTTATTTAATAGTAACTTTTTTTTCTATAGCCGGACACTATATTTTATTAAATGCACAGTTTTTAGCAGCAGTACATATTATTGTGTATGCCGGTGCTATTATGGTTTTGTTTCTGTATGTAATCATGATGTTTAATTTGAATAAAGAAGCAGAACCGCATAAAGATGCCTATATTAAGCTGGCAGCTACTATAGCTGGAGGTATATTTATGATTGTTCTGATAGGTAGCTTAAAAGGAGTAGAACATATTGAAAACCTGAATACTCCCAATCAAAGTGCCGGGCTTATAAAAAATTTAGGCAATGTACTTTATCGCGATTATATGTTACCTTTTGAAATGGCCTCTATTCTCTTCTTGTCAGCTATGGTTGGAGCCGTATTTTTAGGGAAAAATGAATTAAAGTAAGAAGTTATATGGAGCAACAAATTGTAGCACAAACACTGTACGGAATACCTCTTAATGCTTATATTTTGTTAAGTGCAGTACTTTTTAGTATTGGTGTTTTAGGCGTGCTTTACCGTAGAAATATTATTATTATCTTAATGTGTATTGAGTTGATGCTTAATGCTGTTAATTTACTAATGGCCGCCTTTGGAGCATTTCGCGGAGATAGTAACGGACAAATATTTGTATTTTTTATAATGGCAGTTGCTGCTGCTGAAGTGGCTGTTGGGTTAGCTATTTTAGTGATGATTTACCGAAATACTAAAAATACGGATATTGACAATATGAGTAAATTAAAGTGGTAGTTAAATTTATAGAGCAAATAAATAAACTTACATGACAAAATTAGTAGCATTAGTTCCAATACTTCCACTCTTAGGGTTTGTTATTGTTGGGCTAGGAGGAAAAAAACTAAGTAAAAGCCTGTCTGGGTGGATCGCTAGCGGTGTAGTCTTAATCTCGTTTGTTGTTTCTTTAATCTTATTTTTCCATTTAAACCAAAATTCGGAACAAGAAGTAAGTATAAAACTTTTTGACTGGATTGCAGCCGGACGATTTTCGGCCGACTTAACTTTAATGGTTGACCCACTTACGTCCATTTTTTTACTGGTAATTACCGGAGTTGGCTTTTTAATTCACTTATATTCAATAGGATATATGCATGATGATGAAGGGCATAATAAATTCTTTTCTTATTTGAATCTTTTTGTTTTTTTCATGCTTTTGCTGGTAATGGGAAGCAACTTCTTGGTAATGTATGTTGGTTGGGAAGGGGTAGGTTTATGTTCCTATTTGCTTATTGGATTTTGGCATAAGAACAACAGCTATAATAACGCTGCAAAGAAAGCCTTTATTGTGAATAGAATTGGTGATTTGGGCTTTTTACTAGGAATGTTTTTGATATACGTTACCTTTGGGTCTTTAAATTATAGCGAAGTATTTTCGCAAGCTAAATTTTATGTGTCTGATGAGCCCGTACTTATAGCTATTACCTTATTACTTTTTGTTGGAGCTGTAGGTAAAAGCGCCCAGCTTCCTTTATATACTTGGTTGCCCGATGCCATGGCAGGGCCAACACCGGTATCGGCTTTAATACATGCTGCTACAATGGTTACTGCAGGTATTTATATGGTGGCACGTAGTAATATTTTATATACTTTAGCTCCAACTAGCTTACATATTGTAGCCTTAATTGGGGTTATTACAGCAGTTTTTGCTGCAACAATTGGCCTGCTGCAAAATGATATTAAAAAGGTATTGGCATATTCTACTGTATCACAGTTAGGTTATATGTTTTTGGCTTTGGGTATGGGAGCTTATACCACTGCTGTATTTCATGTGGTAACACATGCCTTCTTTAAAGCTTTATTGTTCTTAGGTGCTGGCAGTGTAATACATGCTATGGGAGGGGAGCAAGATATACGCAAAATGGGAGGGCTAAAATCACACTTACCTACCACATACTTAACGTTTCTAATTGGTACAATAGCTATTTCGGGCATCCCACCATTTGCCGGATTCTTTTCAAAAGACGAGATTTTAGCTCACGCTTTTGCACACAATAAAATATTTTGGTTATTAGGCTTGGGAGGCTCGGTACTTACAGCTTTCTATATGTTTCGACTTTTGTATCTAACATTTTTTGGTTCGTTCAGAGGCACACACCATCAACAACAACATTTACACGAATCACCTAAATCCATAACCATCCCTTTAATAGTTCTTGCAGCGCTTTCTGTTGTGGGTGGTTTTATTGGCCTACCCGAAGCATTCCACACCAAACATTTGCTAAAGTCTTTCCTCAGCCCTGTTTTTGCCGACTCAGACCTACGCATGCTGCCAGCCGAAATAACGCATGCTACAGAATATGCGCTTATGGCTTTAGCTATAATTATTGTTATAGTTGTTGTATTGCTAGCTCGAAACAAATATGTTGTTAAAGGCGAATTGCCCTTGCAAGATGGTGCCCCAATGACTGCTTTGCCAAAACTTATTGCACATAAATATTATGTGGATGAAATTTACGATTCGTTTATTGTAAAGCCATTACATTGGATTGGTACTATATTTTATCGATTTATGGATATTCAAGTTATTGATGCTTTGGTTAATTTTGTAGGAAAGGCTACAGTTTGGTCAAGTGATCGAGTACGTCTTATTCAAACCGGAAAAATTGGATATTACGTTTTTGTAATGGTGCTTTCAGTAGCTTTGTTATTGTTATATATTAGTTATTAAGTTTTGAATTAAAAGATATGTTAACAGCAATACTTATTGCTTTGCCCTTAATAGCAGGGCTTTTTATAATAACCGCTGGAGGTGCAAGTTCTAGACGCATAGCTTTGGCTGCCTCTCTTATTGAGTTGCTTATTTCATTGATTGCCTTAGGTCAGTTTCAAATTAATGCCGAAAGCCAATTCGTGCTGAATATTCCTTGGGTTAGCTCCTTAGGAATTAGCTTCCATGTGGCTATGGACGGCATTTCCTTACTTATGGTTTTGCTGACTACAGTATTAACTCCTTTAATTATTTATTCTTCCTTTAGCCATAATTATGAGAAACCACAAAGTTTCTACGGTCTCATATTAATAATGCAAATGGCTTTAATAGGCGTCTTCACAGCCTTAGATGGGTTCTTGTTTTATATATTTTGGGAATTAGCACTTATTCCTATTTACTTTATATGTTTGCTTTGGGGAGGTGAAAACCGGGCAAAAATTACCTTTAAGTTTTTTCTATACACTATGGTGGGCAGCTTATTTATGCTTGTTGCCCTAATATACTTGTATGTACACACGCCCGGGGCACACAGTTTTAATATTGAAGCCTTATATGCAGCCGGACACTCTTTAAGTCTCCCTGCACAGCGTACTTTATTTTGGGGCTTATTTTTAGCCTTTGCCATTAAAATGCCTGTATTCCCTTTACACACGTGGCAACCAGATACTTATGTAGTGGCTCCAACTCAAGGAACCATGCTCTTGTCAAGTATTATGCTTAAAATGGGGATATATGCTGCTATAAGATGGTTATTGCCTATGGTTCCGCAAGGTGTAGATGCCTATGCTCAAGTTGTAATGATTTTAGCTATAACAGGTATTATTTATGCCTCGCTTATTGCTTGGTCGCAAGTTGATTTTAAACGCCTTATTGCCTATTCTTCTATTGCTCACGTAGGATTGATAGCAGCCGGTGTTTTTAGTGCCAATGCACAAGGTCTTCAAGGAGCAGTTTTTCAAATGTTATCACATGGAATTAACGTATTTGCACTTTTCTTTATTAGCGATATTATTGAAAGACAAACAAAAACAAGACTGTTAGGCAACTTGGGAGGCATTAGAAGCATTGCGCCTCGTTTTGCTACTGTCTTTATGATTGTTATGATGGGTAGTGTGGCTTTACCTTTAACAAATGGATTTCCGGGTGAATTTTTACTATTGAATGGCGTGTATCAAGTAAGTTCTATGTATGCTCTATTTGCTGGTGTTACTATCATTCTAGGAGTGGTGTATATGTTTGGAGCCTATCAAAAAACTATGCTAGGAGAACTAAATGCAGCAACTGAAAAATTTGAAGAACCACAAGGTCACGAGAATATTATATTACTCATTTGTGGCGCTTTAGTAATTGCATTGGGAATATTTCCCAAACCCATATTCAGTATAGCCGAGCCATCTATACAACACATTTTGGAGTTAATGAGATAATAAAATTGTTCAACGTAAAAGATATTTGAATATCCAAACACAGTTAAAATAGAGAAATGAAGTCATTATTGCTTTTATCAGGTTTAGGTGTTGGTGCCATGGTTGCAGAACTAATTAATATTAAAAGGTTTCTGTTCCCATTGGTTTGCTTGGGATTAATTGCTACGATTGGTGTAAGTATTTACGACTGGAATACCGACATACACCTATTCAACAACATGCTAAGATTGGATAATTTTGCTCTGCTTTTTACGGCCTCTTTATCTTTAATTACCTTGTTGTGGCTTATAGGAGCCAAAAAATATATTGAAACGGAAACCAGTATTTCTGATAAATATGCACTTACTATGTTCACTTTGTTAGGTGCTTTTATCATGGTTAGCTATAACAACTTTACCATGCTTTTTATTGGAATTGAAATATTAAGCATTTCTCTTTATGTTTTAGCAGGCAGTAAGAAAAACGACTTGTTTTCAAATGAAGCAGCCTTAAAATACTTCTTAATGGGGTCTTTTGCCACTGGCTTTTTATTATTTGGCATTGCATTAATATATGGAGTTACAGGATCATTTCATATTGATGTGGTAGGCGAGTACTGTAGAGCCAATGCTGGAAATATACCTACTATGTTTGTTGCGGCCATAGTTTTAATTATTGTAGGCTTAGCTTTTAAGGTGTCTGCTGCACCTTTTCACTTTTGGGCACCTGATGTATATACCGGGTCACCTACTATGGTCGCCTCATTTATGATTACTGTTGTTAAAACAGCTGCAATTGTTGCCTTTTTACGTTTGTTTTTTGCTGCTTTTGGTTATATTCCGGGAACATGGCAAGCAATAATTTCTGTTATTACAGTATTAACTATGTATATTGGTAATGTTACAGCAGTTTTTCAGCAAAATGTAAAGCGCATGTTGGCTTATTCTGGTGTAGCTCATGCTGGTTATTTACTTATAGCTTTAGTGGCCTTAACAAATTTGTCGGGTGGTGCAATATTTTATTATACTTTGGTGTATAGCATAGCAACATTAATGGCGTTTCATATCTTGTATATAGTTTCTGATAATAAAAATGAAGGTGTAGGCTTTGAAGCTTTTAATGGCTTGGCCAAAAGAAATCCATTAATGGCTTTAGGCATCACTGTTTCTATGTTATCTTTAGCCGGAATTCCGCCACTTGCAGGTTTCTTTGGGAAGTATTATGTTTTCACAGCCGCTTTAGAAGCGGGTCGTTATAAATTGGTAATATTGGCCGTAATTGCCTCTTTAATTAGTGTTTATTATTACTTTAAAATAATTATTGCAGCCTATTATCACAAATCCAATAAAGCTCCAATTGAGCTTTCACCGGCACATCGCTTCCTTTATATAGCCTCTATCTTCCTTTTATTATTCCTGGCTCTTGCCCCCGACTTTTTAATTCGTTGGGCAAAATAAATACCGAATCTATTCAATAAGAAAACTTCGGTTATATTATTCTGACTAAGGTAAAAATAGGCATTGTATATCAATTAGCAACAATCCCAAATTTTCTTTTTTGGTCTAAAATAAATAATCCTCAGGGTTGATGTATGGCATACCGTTTACAGCCTTATTCCATATAATTTCTCCAAGTTTTTTGGCAGTAGCACTAATAGCAGAAGTCCCTATCCAATGCTCAGAACTTACAATAGTTCGTCATAAGGTTATTGTTTCCGACTCTTATCATGCTTCATTTAAAAGGTCTTGAAATTTGTCTATAAACAGTCCTACATGATAGCCGTCCATTAGTGCGTGGTGTCCGTGAATGGAAACAGGCATTTCTTTCACACCATTGTTGTCGGTCATTTTGCCAAATGAAATTTTTGGACAACTGTCGGGGTGCGAAAAACTTCTTGCGTGTGAAATGCTTGTAAAGTCAATCCACAGAATGGCAGAAAAATGGATAACATTTTCTCCTGAAACTGCCGGTAATAAACTGTTGGTGTTTTTTACATTTTCAATTTCCTGCAATGCTTTTTCATAAAATTGTTTTTCATCTTCAAAATAGTCCATATACGCAAAACCAAATGTTCCGTCAGGTCGGTTGATGGTTGGCGAAGCATTTATGGTTGCAAAATCATACACCTTATTTTCAATTATTCTGTATCTGAAATTTTCTACTTCATTAGCTGCTTTCAAAGCTCTGTATAAGTAATACAAGAAAAAAGAAACGCCTTTTTCTTTTGCTTTATGGTAGGCAGTGGTGCAATTTACTTTTACCGTTACACCAAAAAATGGCTCTTCAAATTTTGAGAAGAAAAGGAAATGTTCTTTTCTGTTCCAGTTGTCGAGCTCTATTAATTTTTTCATTCAAAAAATTCTCTTGGGTAAATAACTTTTCCTTTCTTGTTTTTTAAGGCATCAGGCACAAGTTCTATAGCCATACAATTTTCTTTAGGTGCTTCAAACGGAAGTGAAATATTGAAATGGTGTAAAGGTTGATATCCAAACCTGGGATAATACTTTTCGTGTCCCAATAAAATAACAGACTTGTATCCTAACTCTGTTGCAATGCCATGCGCTTCCTCAATCAATCTTCCACCTATTCCTTTCTTTTGAAAGGCTGGCAAAACAGCAACCGGTGCCAATGCTAAAGAAGTGATACTTTCTGTATTGGTTGCAATGATGATTTTCGTTAGCAGAATGTAGCCAACAATTTTGTTGTTTGTTGTTGCAATTATTGATAATTCCGGAATAAATCCATCGGATTTTCTTAGTCGTTCTACCAAAAATTGTTCTTTTTTATTGCTCATCATTTCATTACGAAATGCCTGTTCTATCAAATCAAATACTATTTGGTAATCGGCTTGAACTTCTTGCCTAATGTTAATCTCCATTACTTCAAATAATCTAAAATTTCATCAATAGATTTCAACTGTATGAAATTCTCGTGTTTCAAACTAGTTTCTTGTTGCTCGTGTGTCCAAGTTACATAGTATGGAATATGAGCAGCATTTCCGCCTAATTCTATAACAGGAATAATGTCGGATTTAATGGAATTGCCCAACATTAAAAGGTTTTCAGGTTTACAGTCTAAATGTTTAAACAATTTTTGATAATCTCTTTCTTTCTTGTCGCTCATAATTTCTATGTGGTGGAAGTAGTGTTCTAACCCTGAATTTTTCAATTTCCTTTCATGGTCTAATAAATCGCCTTTAGTGGCAACCACCAACTTATAATCACCATTCAAGGTTTCCAATGTTTCCTGAACGCCTTGCAGAAGTTCAATCGGTTTTTGAAGCAAGTCATGTCCAATTTCAATGATTTTGTCAATGACATTTAAGGAAACGGTTCTGTCCGAAACTCTGTTTGCAGTTTCAATCATACACAGCAAAAAGCCTTTAATACCGTAACCGTATAGATGTAAATTCTTCATTTCGGTTTTAAAAAGCTCTTGCGAAATCGTGTGTTGCGATGATAATTTTCAAGTAAGGCACAAAATTGTTTTTCGGCTTCTTGAAAATAAGGTTCGTTTACCCATAAGGTATCATCTGCGTCAAATGCTATGGTTGTTATTTTATTGTTCATTTGTCTGATTAAATTCTAATTGTGAGATGTTGTAGTAGTCAGATCAATTACGTCAGTCTGTCTAATAACAAAAAACAAACCTTCCGAGAATCGAATATATAATTTTTTCAAAGATAAGGACTCCGCGTATCATAGCAACAATTGCTTTATTTTTTAGATTTTAGATAATTTGATGGTTTACGACTTAAAGATTGCTCTTCTCATATTAAAACTTAACTACATTGTAATTTCAACGAAATGCTTTTGAAATATGGCAACAGTTTTTTTGCTGTAAATTTTAAAAACAAAAGAAATGAAGAAAATTTTAGTATTTGCAGGTTGCTTAATAATGGGCAACATTTTATTAGCTCAACAAGATACAATTTGTCAAGAGCCACCACCAAGTGATCCGCTATTGATTCAGAAAATTACAGAACTCGAAGATGGATTCAATGAACTAAATAACATTAAAATAAGTGGATACGTTCAAACCCAATTTCAATATGGAGAAAAAGACGCTTTATTAAAGGTAGGTGGCTCAAATGAGGACAAAACAAAAGATTTCAACCGATTAGGCATTAGACGAGGAAGAATAAAATTTTCATATTCCAAACACATTGGCTCGGGAGTTTTTCAATTAGATATCACCGAAAAAGGAGTAGGAATTAAGGATGCTTATCTGAAATTAACCGACCCATGGCTCAATTCTATTTCTACTACTATTGGCGTTTTTGACCGACCATTTGGTTATGAAATTTCATATTCTTCTTCACAACGAGAAACTCCTGAACGCTCTACCATTTTCCAAACCTTATTTCCTGAAGAACGAGATTTGGGGGCAAAAATTACTTTGCAAGCACCAAAAACATCACCTTGGAGCATCTTGAAATTAGATGCGGGATTATTTACGGGTAACGGGATAAAAATGGAAACCGATAACAGCAAGGATTTTATCGGGCATTTAGGCGTCAATAAGACTTTAAATGACAATCTTAAAATAGGTGGTGGAGTTTCCTATTATAACGGAGGGGTATATCAAGGCTCTAAAAAAGTTTATCAAAACAATGGTAATGGTTTTTCATTAAATTCAGACACAAACAACATCGGGAAATATGCAAAAAGGGAATATTTCGGATTAGATTTTCAACTCACTGTTTTAAGTAAAATAGGGTTAACAAAATTCACTACGGAATACCTGTTTGGAACTCAACCAGCTGGATTAAAGGATAGTAAAAGCCCCAACACATCGGTGCTTCCAACAAGTGATGTGTATATTCGGAATTTTCAAGGCGGTTATGCCATGTTGGTACAGGATTTAGGTTCGCTTCCATTTTCCGCCATTGTAAAATACGATTGGTATGATCCAAATATTAAAGTAAAAGGAAAAATAAATGATATTGGAATGAATCAAACCAATTCCGGTGATATCGAATTTAATACACTTGGTTTAGGTTTACAATGGAAGATGAACAGCAGTTTTCGTATGACAGCTTATTATGAGATAGTAAAAAATGAAACTTCAAAATATCTCAAAGGCTACGAATCAGACAGAAAAGACAATGTATTCACTTTGAGATTGCAGTATAAATTCTAAATCGTAACAGAATTGTAACCGCATTGAAATTAGGTTGAAACACTATACTACTTTCTTTGCACAAAGAATAAAGAAATAAAAAAAATGAAAAAAATAATTTTAACAACATTAACATGTGCATTGTTTGGAACATCGATATACGCACAAAAAATCAAAGGATCAGACACGGTTTTACCGCTTACTCAAAAGGCATTGGAAACCTACAAAAAAGAGAATAAGTCGGTTGCAATCTCCGTTACCGGAGGTGGAAGCGGTGTAGGAATTTCATCTCTGCTCAGCGGAAGTACTGATATTGCGCAGTCTTCACGAAAAATTAAATTTGATGAAAAACAAAAATTTGCTGAAGCAGGCAAACAGGTCAAAGAAGTAATTATAGCATATGACGCTTTGAGTGTAGTGGTACATCCTGCAAACAAGGTAACTAAATTGACAAGGGAACAATTAGAAGGAATCTTTACCGGAAAGATAAAAAACTGGAAAGAAGTCGGAGGCGAGGATTTGAAAATAATTCCGTATTCAAGAGAAACGTCATCAGGGACGTATGAGTTCTTCAAAGAAAGTGTATTGAAAAACAAGAACTACATGAACGGGATTTTGAGTATGCCTGCAACAGGGGGAATCATACAATCAGTCAGCCAGACAAAAGGAGCTATAGGGTATGTGGGTTTTGCTTATCTAAACGATAACGTAAAAGCATTACACATTTCATACGACAAAGGAAAAACATTCATTGCTCCAACCATTGAAAATGCCAAAAACAAAAGTTATCCCATCGTAAGACCGCTTTATTATTACTATACCATAATTAACGCAACATGTAAAGCCTTCATTGATTTTGTTCTCACTCCCAAAGGTCAAAAAGTAGTGTCTGACGCAGGATATATTTCCGTGGAATAATCCATTACTATTATATGAAGAGATTAATAGATACTCTGATTGAACAATTAATAAAAATGAGCGGTGCCGTTACCGAAATAACGGTACTGCTTATTATCGTTTTTTTGTTTAAAGAAGGAGCCGGTTTGTTTAATGCATCCGAAGTGGAAAAAGGATATACTGTATTAGTACATTCAGAAAATACGGTGGAAAGACTTTCGCCAAAAGAATTAAAAGAAGTTTTTGACGGTAATATTGAAAATTGGGAAAAATTAGGCGGTAAAGACGAAGCGATTCGCATATTCCGATTTGACGAAATATTTTCAATATATACGGAAGATGAATTAGGAAAGGATTATGTCTTATTACCCGAAAAATTGGAAGAAGTTATCAGTGCCGATCCTACCATCATTGCTTATATACCGCAAAAATATCTTCCTACAAATCTTCAGGGAATTAAAGAATTAGCCAAAATGAATATTAGCTTAACAGACTTTTACATAGGAAAAGAATGGATACCAACGGCAACACCCGCTCCATTGTTTGGAATATTGCCATTATTGCTTGGAACGCTTTTAGTAAGTTTTATTGCTATTCTGATTGCCATCCCGTTGGGTGTAGGTGTTGCAATTTACTTGGCGGAAATTGCCAATGAACGAGTTAGGAAATTGCTGAAACCCGCCATTGAACTATTAGCAGGTATTCCTTCGGTAGTGTATGGTTTTTTTGGATTGGTTGTTATAGCTCCTATTATCCAAAAAATAGGTGGTCTCGATTTGGGCGAAACGGCTTTTGCCGGTAGTTTGGTATTGGCTATAATGGCGTTACCAACTATAATTTCCATTGCTGAGGATGCTATGCGCACTATTCCAAAAGCAATGCGAGATGCCAGCCTGGCCTTAGGTGCTACAAAATGGCAAACCATTTACAAAGTTATTATTCCTTTTGCCTCATCAGGTATAGCTGCAGCCGTTGTTTTAGGCATTGGACGGGCAATAGGCGAAACCATGGCGGTGCTGATGGTTACTGGTAATGCAGCCGTAATCCCCAATTCAATTTTTGAATCAGTGAGAACGATTCCGGCTACTATTGCGGCAGAATTGGGTGAAGCACCCGGAGGCGGAGCACATTATCAGGCTTTGTTTATGTTGGGATGTGTACTGTTTATCATTACCTTAATTATCAGTATTGTAGCAGAAGTTATCTCATCACGAAAAATTATAAAAGAATGATGCAAACAAAAAAAATACAAGAACAAATTGCCTTTACTGTATTCCGCCTACTCGGGTTTTTGGTTTTGGGCGTATTGTTATGGATATTGGGTTTTATTGTTTACAACGGAATAAGTGTCATCAGTTGGGAGTTTATATTTTCTGCTCCAACGGATGGAATGACAGGAGGCGGCATTTTCCCAGCAATAGTAGGAACATTTTATTTAATCATCGGGAGTACTTTATTTGCTTTTCCGTTGGGAATAATGTCCGCTATTTATACGGTAGAATATACCAAAAATAATTGGCTGACAAAATGTATCCGTATCATGACCAATAACCTTGCAAGTATTCCTTCGATTGTTTTTGGTTTGTTTGGAATGACTTTGTTTGTAAACACCTTAGGTTTTGGCGATTCCATTATTGCAGGTTCACTCACATTGGGTTTGCTTATTCTACCGGTGGTCATCAGAACAACGGAAGAAGCATTAAAAGCTGTTCCAAAAACCTATCGATTAGGCAGTACCGCATTGGGTGCTAATAAGATACAGACTATTAAAAGAGTGGTTTTGCCCACAGCCTTTCCGAATATCATTACCGGATTAATCCTTTCTATAGGAAGGGTGTCTGGGGAAACAGCACCCATATTGTTTACCGTTGCTGCTTACTTTCTACCCAAATTACCTCATAGCATTTTTGATCAGGTAATGGCACTTCCTTACCATTTGTATGTTTTGGCAACCAGCGGAACGGATATTGAAGCCGCACGTCCAATTGCGTACGGAACGGCATTGGTATTAATATTCATTGTGCTGTTGATGAACTCCTTAGCTGTAATTATTAAAAAACGATTTGAAAAAAATAAATAATGATAGAAACAAAGAATGTAAATTTTTATTACGGCTCTTTTCATGCCATCAAAAATGTCAATATGAAAATGAAATCCAATTCCGCAATAGCGCTTATAGGGCCTTCTGGTTGTGGAAAATCCACTTTTTTACGGCTGTTTAACCGCATGAATGACGAAATTCCAGGAGCAAAATTGGAAGGCGAATGTTGGATAAACGGTAAAGATATTTATACAAAACATACTCAGGTTGATATGTTGCGAAAGAATGTAGGAATGGTCTTTCAAAAGCCAAATCCATTCCCAAAAAGTATTTTTGAAAATGTAGCTTATGGACTAAAAGTTAATGGTATAAAAGATAGAGCTTTCATAACTAAAAAAGTAGAAGAATCCTTAACTGCTGCAGCACTTTGGGACGAAGTGAAATATAAACTCAATAAATCTGCCTTTGAATTATCGGGAGGACAGCAACAAAGATTGTGTATCGCTCGCGCCTTGGCTGTTTCTCCGTCAATACTTTTGATGGATGAACCGGCTTCTGCCCTTGATCCTATTTCAACTGCTAAAATCGAAGAGTTGATTCATGTATTGAAACAGCAATATACCATCGTTATCGTTACTCATAATATGCAACAGGCAGCAAGGGTTAGCGATAAAACAGCTTTTTTTATGTACGGAGAATTAGTTGAGTATTCCGATACCAAGAAGATGTTTTTAGCACCTGAAAAAGAAGAAACACAAAATTATATTACCGGAAGATTCGGTTAACAACAGAATATGAATAAAGAAAAGAAAATAGCTATCGTTGCACACGATAATTGTAAACAAGATTTAATTGAATGGGTGAGTGAGCATTGGGTAAAATTAATAGAAAATCAATTAATATGTACTGGAACCACCGGCAATTTGGTTGAAAATAAGTTAAAAAACTATATGAACAGAGATATAGAAAAATATCATCTGAACATTACAAAACTGAAATCAGGACCTTTAGGAGGCGATCAACAATTAGGAGCTTTAATTAGCAATAACGAAGTGGATATTCTCATCTTCTTTTGGGATGCTATGGAACCACAACCACACGATGTAGATATTAAAGCATTGTTGCGAATTGCTACTTTATACAACATTGTTTATGCCTGCTCCCGCTCCTCTGCCGATTTCTTTATTTCCTCTCCGCTTATGGCCACGGATTACAAACCAAAATTACCCGAGCAAATTACTATGTATCAAAATCGAAAATTAAAATGAAACATACAGAAAAAGAAATTCTTCTCTTGAAAGAAGAAGTAAAACTCATGTGGAAATTGGTGATTTCACAAGTTGAAAATGCCAAAAAAGCATTGCTGAAAAATGATATGGAAATAGCATCGCAAATCATTAAAACGGAAATTGATGTTAATACTTTCGAGTTGAAAATTGATTCCAACTGTGAAAATTTCATCGCTTTGTACAGCCCTGTTGCCATAGATTTACGCATGGCATTATCATTAATAAAAATCAGCTCCGAATTAGAGAGAATCAGCGATTTCGCTGAAGGAATTGCCCGGTTTGTTTTCAAAAAAGAATGTGAAAATATGGATGCTCAGCTTATTGAAAAATTAGAAATAGAAAAGATGTTTGACATTTTAATCGGAATGTTGTTGGATGGCTTTGTGGCTTTTGAAACTGAGCAAACTAAAGTATCGGAGCGAATTATTTTAAAAGACGACAAGGTGGATGAAATTTATCATCAAGTTTTCAATATTTTAGGTGATTACATTAAAATACATCCAGAAAAGGCTGTTTGCTTATTAAAAACTATGTTACTGGTTCGAAAATTAGAAAGAATTGGCGACCACAACAATAATATTATTGAGGAAATTGTTTTTTTTGTGGAAGCAAGAGTTTTAAAACATTCAGGGAAGAAAGAAGGATAAAGTGAGGATTAAGTATCTTTGTAATAAATTGGTTTAAAAACATGAATGAAAATATCCTGTTGGTAGATGACGATAAGAGTATTTGTGAGATTTTGGAGTTTAATCTGAAAAGCGAAGGATATTCTGTGGAATTGGCTTATTCCGCTGAAGAAGCTTTGAGAAAATTGAACGAAAAAACACAGCTCATTTTGTTGGATGTGATGATGCAGGAAATGTCGGGCTATAAAATGTTGGAAAAAATAAGAAGCGATGGTAATTTGACTCCCGTTATTTTTCTCACAGCCAAAGAAACTGAAAACGATATGCTAACTGGTTTTTCTGTAGGCGCAGATGATTATATTTCAAAGCCTTTTTCTATTAAAGAGGTTATAGCTAGAGTTAAAGCAATTTTAAAAAGAACACAAACTATTTCTTTAAAAGATGTGAAACAGTTTTTAACCTTTAAAGATTTAGAAATTGACATTGAGAATAAAGAAGTTAGCATCAAAAAAGAAAATATCAATTTAACCAAAACAGAATTCGATATTCTCAAGAAATTTTGTGAAAGACCTAACCGTAACTTTTCAAGACAGGAAATTATTGAAAGTGTATGGGGTGATGATGTTTTTATTACTGAACGAACTGTAGATGTGCATATCACACGATTAAGAAAAAAATTGGGAGAGTATGGTGTTCTAATTACAAATAAAGTTGGTTTTGGCTATAAATTTGATTTGCAAAATTTATGAAGCTGAATTATAGATTGCGGTTATTCCTTTATGTTGCACTTCCTACCACGCTGTTTACATTGAGCGTATTTTTCATTGAACAAAATCGCGAGAAAAAATTTAAAACAAAAGCAATTGAAGAAAAATTGGATGCATACACTAATATTGTACAAAAATCCATCAATAATCAACCCGTAGAAAATTATACTAAACTTCTTCAAATATTAGATTCAATTCTTCCTCAAAATTTGCGCCTCTCCATAATTGAACCAGGAGGGAAAGTAATATTTGATAACGATGTCTCCGGTTGGGATAATTTGGAAAATCACTTGAACCGCCCCGAAATAGTATCGGCACAAAAAAATAAAACAGGGACGGACATTCGCACATCTCTCTCTACGAATAAAAAATATTTGTACTACGCTAAAAATGATGGGAATCTTTTTGTAAGAGTTGCATTACCTTATGATATTCAGTTGCAACAATTTTTCAAAACTGACAATGTTTTTCTATATGTCATTATCCTTTTGTTTCTAACAGTTTTACTAATTTTAAATAAAATCAGCAACAATTTTTCTAAATCGATTATTGAATTGCGGGATTTTGCACTCGCTCCAAAAAAAAATACACCATTTAGTTTTCCTAAAAATGAAATTGGTGAAATAGGAAGGGAAATAGCCATAAATTATACAGCACTTAGAAAAAGTAAGGAAAAAATAGAGCTTGAACAAGAAAAGCTTTTACTACACATTCATAATTCACAGGAAGGAATCTGTTTCTTTTCGCAGCATAAAACTGCCGAGTTTCATAATGGATTATTTTTACAGTTTATACACAACATTACTGATAAAACAAGTGCAGATACTTCCACAATTTTTTCGGATAAAACCTTTATCGAACTTCAACATTTTTTGGAAAATGCAAAATCTCCTTTCAAAGAATATCATTTGAGTAAACAAGGAAAAACATTTTCTATACGAATAGTAATGTTCGAAGATGGTAGTTTTGAAGTGATTATGAACGACATTTCAAAACAAGAAAAAATTAAAGAACTTAAACAACAAATGATAAGTAATATTGCACATGAATTAAGAACACCAGTTACCGGTATTAGTGGATATTTAGAAACTATTTTGGAAAAACCATTAGATGATGAAACAAAACAACATTTTATCCGTCAAGCATTTAATCAAACAAAAGTACTCACTGAATTGTTACAAGACATGAGCCTTATCAACAAGCTGGACGAAGCAGGTTATTCACTAAAAAAGGAAGAGTTTAATTTGTTTTTATTTTTTGAAAAAATTTGGAAAGAATATTCATACATTCTAAAAGAAAACAACGCAAAACTTGTATTTTCCATTCCGGAAAATACAATGATAAACGCTAATGAAAGTTTAGTACATTCTATCTTTAGAAATTTGATAGACAATGCGATTAGATATGCTGGGAAGGATATTGACATTAGCATATCAATATATAAAACAGATGCGGAATTTTATTATTTTTCATTCTATGATACCGGAAAAGGCATCAAAGATGAAAAACATTTAACCCGAATATTTGAACGATTTTACAGAGTAGATGAAGGACGAGCAAGATCTGTTGGGGGGTCAGGTTTAGGACTTTCTATTGTAAAAAATGCTGTTCTCATTCATGGCGGCTCTATTCTTGTGAAAAACAGAAAAGAAGGAGGTTTGGAATTTTTGTTTCATTTGAGAAAATAACGATAGAACATAAAAAAATAACGACAAAATAATTTACCTCAGCCCACAACAAACGTTTTTGCAAGTGTGCGGGTGAAGTTCTTCGTATCAACATTTTTGTTAAATTTATAGTTCGGGCTTCCGATTTAGTGTTAGAGCTAAATCCGCTCTCTCGCAAAACCCGAGTTGGTTTTAGCAATTGTGACATTTGAGGGCAAAATGCAATTTTCTGTAGTAAAGAATAACCTTACTGTGGTAATTTTTTTTTTAAGTTAAAGTTTATTTATCGACATATGCTTGTGGTTAAGTATTGTATTAAGAAAACAACTAATGTTTCTAGTAAAGAAAAATAATAAAAAATAATGTAGAAAAAAATTGTAGTAAATTTGTTAAAGGGGTGCTGAACAAGTTATGCTGATAGTAATATAATTTCTAATGGGTTATCCGATTATTCGTTTTTTCGAAAATAACACTACGACAATGAAATCTTTATAAAACAATAATTGAGTTTAGTATATGAAACAACTCCAAAGAATTTTAATGATACTTTTTTTACTTAACATCATAGGATGCCAAGAAAAGGTAACTGTTGATGATCTTAAAAAGTTTGTAGCAACAGAAACATATCCCTATGATGTCTTTTTAGATACAGTTAGTAATAAAAGAGCACTTGTTGTTGTCGCTCATGATGATGATGACTGTATTATGTCTGGCACAATAGCTAAATTGACCGCTAAGGGATGGTATATCAAACAACTAAGCCTTCAAAACCATGTTTTGGAAAAATCGGGAAAAAATCCTTCAGGTATTATTTGTTCAGGAAACGAACTAATATTGGCAGATGGCTTTTATCGAATAAGTTTAGATACCATGAAAAAACCATATTTACCTGTACCTTACGAGGCAATTAAAAAACAATTCCTTACCGAGAAAGTATCAAACATTCTCATTAGTAAAATCAATAATTTTAAACCTTCAGTAATTTTTACACTTGATAATTTAAAAGGTGGATATGGACATCCGGAACATATTTTTATCAGCCAATTGGTACTTGATCTTTTTACAGAGCATAAGACTGATTGTCAAAGAGTGTATCAATCGGTTTATACTAACCATATGGAAAAAGAAATTATCGATAAATGGCTTGCAGAGCGGATGAAAAAGTGGGCTAATCCTAACACAATTAATATGGCTAACGAAATGTATAAAATAGATGGAATGCCTGAACCAACCACACAAATTGAAATATTGGAAGTTGCAGATGTGAAAATGAAATACTTGATGGCTTATGAAGAAAACGTAAGAAAAAACCTCAGAAAGTTCATTCCTTATTACGAAGAATTTGATGCAAAAACATATTTTGGGGTATTTGACAAGGAATTTTTTAGAGTGATAGAAAAACCGAGTAAACAACCATAAATTGTTTCAACCACTTTTCAAATAAATCTCATTAAAATTTTAGCTAATTAAACAGATTATGATAATAAATGAGTGCTATGCTATATCCATAAGAAAATTAAGAATAGAGAGACATTATGTTCTTCATACATTCTTATAAGCAACAAGAAAATAGAGATAAGGTAATTTTCTTGATAGGTTGGATTTATACAAAAAAAATTTTACGTTTGCGTTTTATTATATCATATAAATATGGATTTATCAAAAATTATTGCTATTTCAGGCTATCCGGGATTATTTAAAGTAATTGCTCAAGCACACAACGGAATTATTGTAGAGTCGTTAATTGACAAAAAAAGAATGCAAGCTTTTAGTACTTTTAAAATAAGTGCTTTGGAAGATATCAGTATTTTTACAACTGGCGATGATGTGCCCCTTAAGGAAGTATTCGATAAAATTTTAAAATCAGAAAAAGGGCAAACTGCTGTTAATGCAAAGGCTTCAAATGACGAATTGAAAAATTATTTAAAGAAAGTACTTCCTGATTATGATGAGGATAGAGTTCATGTATCTGATATTAAAAAATTGATTACTTGGTATAATTTACTAGAACAAAACGACTTACTAAAAACGACTGAAGCCGAAACGCAAACAGAAGCAACAGATAAGCCAAAAGAAGAGAAACCTAAATTAAACAAAACAGCAAAGTCAGGTTCCAAGCCCAAAGCTGATGCCGCTTCAACAAAAGCAGGAGCTGCCAATACAAAAGGAGCCCGAAAAACAGTTACAGTTAGAAAAACCGGAGCCTAAAAGATACTCCACATAATTTTATTTTTCAAATGCTGTGATTCTTTGTCACAGCATTTTATTTTTATAGTAAATGAAAGAAATACAAGAAACACGAATTTTTATTGCTGACGGGCTCATCATAAACACTTGGCCAGATATTAAACCATACTTTGAAGAGCTTACCCAAAATGCAATTAACTCCTTATCTGACTTAGAAGAGTGGATGCTTAAACGAAATGAATTAGAAGCTTTTATTGCTGAAGATATTGGAAAGAGATACATTGCCATGACCTGTGATACAGGGAATAAAAAGGCTGCTGATGATTACAGTTTTTTTATGGAACAAATACAGCCTGAAATAGCTCCATACAGCAATTTACTAGACAAAAAGCTAATTGACTGTGCCTTTGTAAAAAATTTAGATTCGCAACTCTATCATAACTACTTACGACAAGTTAGAATGAGTATTGCAATTTATCGTGAAACGAATATTCCTTTGTTTACCGAGCTTAATAATTTGTCACAACAGTTTAGCACAGTATCAGGCGCTATGTTAGTACAAATTGATGGGAAGGAAATGACATTGCCGCAAGCCTCCAAATTATTACAACTCAATGATCGAGATAAACGTAAGCAAGTTTATGAGGCGGTTGCGGCTCGTAGAGCAGAATCCAGAGAAGAACTGGATGACATTATGAATAAAATGATACAATTGCGGCATCAGGTGGCTGCAAATGCAGGTTATCAAAATTTTCGTGATTACATGTTTGATGCTTTAGGGCGCTTTGACTACAAACCTGAAGATTGCTTTTATTTTCATGAATCGGTAAAAAAGTATATCATTCCCTTGTTGGATGAGCTTGATTTACAACGAAAAAATAATTTAAAATTAGACGAATTAAGACCCTACGATTTTGAAGTAGATACAAGCGGAAAAGACCCTTTAAAACCGTTTGAAAATACCACAGAGCTGATTGAGAAAACCGTTTTTGTTTTAAACCAGATTGACCCCTATTTTGGCACTTGCATATCCACCATGCAGCAGCAAAAACTTTTAGATTTGGAAAGCCGCAAAGGTAAAGCCCCCGGAGGCTATTTATATCCTTTACCCTTAAGTGGAGTCCCCTTTATTTTTATGAACGCTGTTGGTTCCTTGCGCGATTTGGTTACCATGCTTCATGAAAGCGGACACGCTATACATTCTTTTTTAAGTGCCCATTTAAAACTTCATGAATTTAAAAATACACCATCAGAAGTTGCTGAACTGGCAAGTATGAGCATGGAACTGATAAGCATGCAACATTGGCAGTGTTTTTTTAATGATAAACAGGAATACAAGAGAGCTCAACTAGAACAACTCGAAGACATTTTGCGCACGCTTCCATGGGTGGCTGCTATTGATAAATTTCAACATTGGATGTACGCAAACTATAACCATAAGCCCGAAGAACGAAAAATTGTATGGATTAAAATATACAATGAATTTGGCGGAAAATATACAAACTGGAAGGACTATGAAGCAAACAAAGCTTATATGTGGCAAAAGCAATTACATTTATATGAGGTGCCTTTTTATTATATTGAGTATGGTTTTGCACAATTAGGGGCTATTGCTATATGGCGAAATTATTTGAAACAAGGAAAAAAAGCTATGGAACAGTATAAATCTGCATTGGCTCTGGGCTATACGAAATCAATAGGAGATATATACGAGACAGCCGGAATTAAATTTGAATTTTCAGAATCATGGATCGCTGAATTAGCTGACTTTGTGAAAATGCAAATTAAATTACTTAAATAGACTCAGTGACAGGAAAAATGATATTTTAATGGAACTAATATTTTAATAAATAGTTCACAGCTTTAGTAATATTTCAGATATTTGAACCCTTTTTCATAATATACAAAAATAATGTTAAATCATATTGTTGGAACCTTGGTCGAGAAATCGCCCACTCATATTGTAATTGACTGCAATGGAATGGGCTATATCCTCAATATTTCGCTAAACACCTATTCAAAAATACCCGAAATAAATAATTCAATTAAATTATTAACGCATATTTCTATAAATCAAAACGACTTTACTCAAACTGCATTTGGTTTTTTTGAAGAAAGTGAACGACAGTTGTTCCGACAGTTAATATCGGTGTCCGGTGTTGGGTCGGGGGCAGCCCGTATGTTTTTATCCAGCTACAATCCTTTAGAGTTAACGCAGCATATCATTAATGGAAATGTAGGGGCACTAAAGAACGTGAAAGGGATAGGTGAAAAAACAGCTCAACGAATTATTGTGGACTTAAAAGCCAAAGTAGGGAAAAACGAAAATTTACCTGATTTTACCTTTAATCCAAACAATAAAATTAAACAAGAAGCGTTAACTGCTCTTATAATGTTAGGATTTGTAAAAAATACAGCCGAAAAAGCAGTAGATAAAGCTATTGCTCAGCTATCAACAGCAGCCGCAGTGGAAGATATTATTAAAACTGCCCTTAAATCACTGTAGGTAAATATTGCGTGAGGTCGGTTAAAAGTATAAATATAATATTGTTTTTTATGGTGGTACCCGGAATTGCTATGGTATTAGCTTCCGCTGCCTTTATAAAACCAACAACTGCCCACCATGCACGTGCTATATTCGAACTTGCTGATACTACTAAAAAGGAGAAACCCAGATTTCAAGGGACTGACAATAATTATGATCCAACAGATATAGATCCGCATCAAACTTTGCAGTTGGAAGATCCTTCAAACCTTAAAACAGATATCCAATACGACTATAAAACCGGGAACTATGAGTTTAGCCAAAAAATGGGCTCATTAGATTATCGGCATCCATCATACATGACCTTTAAAGAGTATATGGATTATGATATGAGTAAGCAAATTGATAATTATTGGAAACAACGTCATGAAGCCGAAAAAGTAAATAAAAGCAAAGGTCTCATACCCAAAATAATGATAAACAATGAAATGTTTGACCGTATTTTTGGTGGAAATACAGTAGATATTAGGCCACAAGGAGCAGCCGAACTTATTTTTGGAGTCAATACATCACGAACTGAAAACCCTGCTATTGCTGAAAATCAACGAAAATTAAGCACATTCGATTTTAATCAAAAAATACAAATAAACTTATTAGGAAAAATTGGTGATAAACTTAAAGTAACCACAAACTACAATACGGAGGCGGCTTTTGATTTTGAAAACCAAATGAAACTTGAATACACCGGATATGAAGATGAAATACTTCAAAAAATTGAAGCCGGAAACGTTAATTTACCACTAACCGGGTCATTAATTACCGGTAGCCAAAGCTTATTTGGTCTAAAAACTCAAATGAAATTTGGAAAAACAAATGTAACTACTGTATTCTCTGAGCAAAGGGGTAAAAAGCAAGAAGTAAATGTTCAAGGAGGGGCACAAATTCAACAATTTGAAGTAAATGGAGATAATTATGAAGCAAACCGTCACTTTTTCATAGCACAATACTTTAGAGATCAATATGATTCGGCAATGTCGAATTTACCCATAATAACCTCAAATATAAATATTACTAAAATAGAGGTTTGGGTAACCAATATTAGCGGTTCAGTTGATAATACACGAAATATTGTAGCTATGGCTGACCTTGGAGAATCACGCAGAACAGCCGATTATACCAATCCTAAAAATCAAAATAAAACTTGGTATGCCGATCAGTTTATTGACCCCCCGGTTACTGCTAGCTCAGGGCCTTATCCTTCTAATCAGGGATCAAATAATTTATATACAAAACTCACTACTACCGGAATTTTTGATAGCGTAAGAAGCATTTATCAAGCTCCAAGTATTCTTTCGTCATACAATACAGGTATGAACCCGGCATTTTCACCTGGGCGCGACTACGAAATATTAGAAAATGCTAAAAGACTTTTACCTACTGAATTTACGTTTAATTCACGCTTAGGCTTTATTTCCTTAAACCAGTCATTAAATAATGGCGAAGTTCTTGGGGTAGCTTTTCAATATACAATTGGATCACAAACGTATCAAGTTGGTGAGTTTAGTACCGATGGAATTTCGGCACCACGCGCTTTATTTGTAAAACTCATTAAGCCTTCAAATGTTCGTGTGAAGCTGCCTATTTGGGATTTAATGATGAAGAACGTGTATTCAATAGGCGGCTATAATATTGATTCCAAAGATTTTAAATTAGATATTTATCATGCTAATCTGAAACGAGGAGTTGACCTAAACTATATTCCTGAAGGCTCAATTAATAAAAAAGTCTTAATTCAGGTTTTGGGTATGGATAAAATTAACAACCAACAGGAACGAATTCCTGACGGGTATTTCGATTTTATTGATGGATTGACTATTAATAAGAGTAATGGGCGTATTTACTTCCCGGTTATAGAACCATTTGGAACTTACTTACGTTCACAATTTGCCGCAAGCGAGCAAAGTATAGCCAATAAATATGTTTTTCAGGAGCTTTATGACTCTACAAAAACGGCCGCACAGCAGGTTCCATCAAAAAACAGATTTAAAATAAAAGGCCAGTATTCTTCAGCCTCAGGATCAGATATTGCTTTAAATGCAACCAATATTCCGCAAGGTTCAGTAACGGTAACTGCTGGTGGTGCTGTACTTCAAGAGAATGTTGACTATACGGTAGATTACTCATTAGGCCGTTTAAAAATTATCAATCAGGGAATTTTGGCATCTAACCAGCCTATTAAAGTTCAACTTGAAAGCCAGAGCCTATTCAACATTCAAAGACGTAGAATGTTAGGTATGCACGTTGATCACAAAGTGAATAAGGATTTAACCTTAGGCGGTACCATTATAAACTTAAGCGAACGACCTCTTACACAAAAAGTTAACATGGGAGATGAGCCTATAAACAATACTATTTGGGGGCTTGATGCAAACTATAAAACAGAAGTACCTTGGCTTACACGAATAGTTGATAAAATTCCTTTTATTGATACCAAAGAAAAATCGACACTTACACTACAAGGTGAATTTGCACACCTCATACCTGGCCATAATCGAGCAGTTACTAAAGAAGGAAATTCATATATTGACGATTTTGAAGGAAGCCAAGCTTTAATTGATATCAAGTCTGTTCAAAACTGGAATATTTCAAGCGTTCCGCAAGGACAACCCGATTTATTTCCCGAAGCGGCATTGAATAACGATTTACGCAGCGGCATGAATCGAGCCAAGCTAACCTGGTATGTTATTGACCCTTTATTTTTTCGGAACAACAGCTTAACACCGGCACATATTAAAAACGACTTGGTTGCTCAAAGCAATCACTTTACACGAGAAGTTTTAGAAACAGAAATATTTCCTAATCGAAGCCCACAAAACCCCCAAATTACCAATATTCCAGTACTTGATTTGGCTTTCTACCCCAATGAAAGAGGAGCCTATAATTATGATGTAAACCCGGGTGCATACTCTTTTGGACTAAACATTGATGGCAAGTTAGAGGCACCAAGTACCCGATGGGGTGGAATGATGCGCAAAATTGACAATACCGATTTCGAAACTACCAATATTGAGTATATTCAGTTTTGGCTTATGGATCCCTTTAATGAAGATAACAAAGACCCCAATTCAACCGGGTCAATGTATATAAATTTGGGCGATATCAGTGAAGATATACTTAAAGACTCTCGAAAATCTTTTGAAAATGGATTACCTACCGGTTCTACTATTGCCAATCCAAATTTGTATGATACGACAAAGTTTGGCTTAATTCCGGTGGTACAACAAGTGGTTAATGCTTTTGATAATAATCCTTCTTCTCGATCTTATCAAGATGTGGGTTTGGATGGTTTAAGTAATGAAAATGAAAGGGTGTTTTTTGATACGGCATATGTAACCAAAGTTATAAATAAATTTTCGGGTATTAATACCAATGCCCCTGCCATAGCTCAAGCCATTTCCGACCCTTCGGGAGATGATTTTAAATATTTCAGAAGCAGTTCTTTTGATGCTGACAAAGTTCCTGTTTTGGAACGATATAAAGAGTACCGTGGCTTAGAAGGAAACTCATCAGTAGAACAACCCGATGGCTATCCAATTACCTCTTCAACTTTACCCAATGTTGAAGATATAAACCGCGATAATAATTTAACCTATAACGAAGCTTATTTTCAGTATAAAATCAAGATTGAGCCCAATAGCATGCAGGTGGGACAAAATTATATTACTGATGTTTTAAGTACCACAGTGCAAACCAAAAACGGTCCACGTTCCATAAAATGGTACCAGTTTAAAGTTCCTTTGAAAAATCCTGAAAAAATTGTTGGGGGCATTTCAGATTTTAGATCAATACGCTTTATGCGAATTTTTTTAAGAGGTTTTGATAAGCCCGTTGTATGCCGCTTAGGTCGCTTAGATTTAATTAGAGGTGATTGGAGGAAATACATTTATGACATAAAAAATCCAGGCGAATATGTTCAACAAGACAATCAAAGTCAAACAGAGTTTGAGGTGTCTGCAGTAAATATTGAAGAAAACGGGAACAGAATTCCTATTAATTATGTAGTACCTCCGGGTATTACTCGTGTTATAGACCAAAGCACAACCAACTTACGCCAGTTAAACGAACAGTCGTTGGTATTAAAAGTATGTAACTTACAAGATGGATACAGTAAAGCGGCATATAAAAACCTTGCCATAGATGTTCGTAGATATAAGCGACTAAAAATGTTTGTTCACTTAGAAGCCAGAGGAGAAGAAACCGCCCTAAAACAAGGTGATGTACGCTTCTTTATGCGTATAGGTACTGACTTTGAGCAAAATTATTATGAATATGATATGCCTATTACGCCTACTTCATGGGGAAATAATGATCCTAATGCAATTTGGCCTAGTGAGAATGATTTAGAAATAGTTTTTAAAACACTAACTGATGCCAAGTTAAGAAGAAATTTTATGAACTACGACATCTCTAGACCGTACCGCGTAAAAGATAGCACCAGTACAAACAGTGATAGGTATATTACCGTAGTGGGCAATCCCAATTTAGCTGCTGTTAAAACCATTATGGTTGGAATTAGGAACCCTAAGAAAAACACCTCACTAGATGCTGATGACGGTTCTTCAAAATGTGCTGAAATGTGGATTAACGAATTGCGTTTGTCTGATTTTGATGAGAAAGGAGGCTTTGCTGCAACAGCTCGAATGCAGGCAAAACTTGCTGATTTTGCTGATGTAAGTGCCGCTGGAAATTATCGTACACAGGGATTTGGTGGTGTAGAACAAAAAATTATGGAAAGGAGTATGGACAATTTGTTGTCTTACGAGCTTTCTTCTACCGTAAAACTACAGAAATTCTTCCCTGAAACATATAATCTTTCTTTGCCTATGTATGTAGGCCTGTCCGAAACTTTTATTAACCCACAATGGAATCCGTTGGATCCGGACATATCTATGCGCAATTACCGCAGTATATATAATGCTGATAAAGACCGATGGGATTCAATTGTTAACATGACCAGAGATTACACAAAACGCAGAAGCATTAATTTTACCAATATTAAGAAAAACAAGGGGAAAGGAAAAAATAAGAACCATATTTATGATATTGAAAACTTTTCGTTGAATTATGCATATAGCGAAATTTATCGGTCTAGCTTTTTAATAGAAGCCGACAGCACCATTAGTTACCGAGGTGGCTTAGCTTATAATTTTAACAATAACCCCAAAAATTACAAACCGCTTTCAAAAGTTCCCTTCCTTAAAAAGGATGTATTTAAAATTATAAATGAATTTAACTTTAATCTGCTCCCTTCACGAATTGGTGTTAGAACCGATTTTGACCGGATGTACAATGTAAATAAACCCCGAAACACCACTCCAAACTCTGATGTTATTATAATCAGAAACTACAATAAGTCTTTTTCAAATATTCGGAACTTTGACTTTAAATACGATTTAAGTAAATCCTTGACATTTGATTTTACGGCTACTACAAATGCCCGTATTGATGAGGTGGCGGGCAAACGATGGAAAGATTTTAAAGGCCCTAATGATGCAGATACTATAAAAATTATAAGAGATTCATTAAATACCAACCTTAAAAATTTAGGACGCATTACGAATTACCACCAAACATCTAATTTGAATTGGAATGTGCCTATTAATAAATTGCCCTACTTTAACTGGGCAACAGCTACCGCTAAATATTCGGGCAATTATGATTGGGTAGCAGCTCCTCCTTCATCTGCTGAGTTTAATCTTGGAAACACAATTTCAAACTCCAATAGCAAACAGCTAAACGGAAATATTAATATGGTTTCCTTATACAATAATATTCCCTACTTTAAACAGGTTCTATCGGGAAAAAAAGCAAAACCTAAGGAGGTTAAGAAGGATGATAAAGGAAAACCCGCAACAAACGAAGGAAAGCCCGGAGATAAAAATCAAAAAGCTAAAGAAGACACCTCTAAGAAAGAAAATTTCCTAGTGAAAAACTTAGCGCGTTTAGCAATGGTTATTCGTACTGGTTCTATTTCTTATACAGAGTCTAACGGCAGTTCATTACCCGGTTTTTTACCGGTTACCAAATATTTGGGAATGGCCGATAATAGTTATAAAAGTGCACCTGGACTACCCTATGTTTTTGGCCACCAAGACCCGGCCTTTTTAGCAATAGCTCGAGAAAACGGGTGGATAACACAAAATCAAAACTTAAATACCAGTTTTATGAACTCACAGAGTAAGAACTTTACTGCTCGTGTGAACTTAGAACCTCTGAAAGACTTTAAAATAGAGCTAAACGCAACCAAATCTTCTTCACTAAATAAATCAGGGATATATCGTTATGACCCTAGTGATACACAAGCCGACCAATATGGTTTTATTACCCAAAGCCCAATGGAAACTGGAAATTATAGTATTTCAATTATAACTTGGAAAACAGCGTTTAAGAAAATAGATAAAGATACCTATGACTCTGAAACCTTTCAAACTTTAAGACAAAACAGAAAAGAAATATCGGAATTACTTGGAACACAACCTGGAAATTTCTCGGAAGGTATTGACAGTGGCGGATTTTATAATGGATATGGACCTAATTCACAAGAGGTATTAATACCAGCCTTTATTGCAGCTTATACCGGAAAAAGTGTTAAAGAATCAGGCATTAGCCAATTTCCGGTAATGCCTTTGCCCAATTGGCGCATTACCTATGATGGTCTAACTAAGTTAGATAAAATAAAGAAACATTTTAAATCATTTACCCTTAGTCATGCTTACCGCTCCACGTATAACGTAGGATCTTTTACAACCAATCAATTTTACAAAGATTCATTAGGAAATGGATTTACTGGTAGGAGAGACCTGAATAACAACTTTAGACCACAAAAAGAAATTCAGGTGGTCACCATTTCCGAACAATTTTCTCCTTTCCTTTTAGTTGATATGACTTGGACTAACAGCCTTATTACAAAAGTTGAACTAAAACGGGAGCGTAATTTATCTATGAGTTTAACTAATGCACAACTTACAGAATTACGCACCAACGAAATAGTTACAGGGTTGGGTTATCGCTTTAAAGACGTAGTACCCCCCTTTGCTAAGAAATTTAAGTTTAAAGTGAAGAGTGATTTGAATTTACGTGCTGACGTGTCATTTAGAAGAAATCAAACCTTAATTCGTAAAGTGGTTGAAAATATAACTCAACCTACAGCAGGTCAAAATGTAATATCTGTAAAACTATCAGCCGACTATATCATAAACGACCGCTTAAATATTCGAATTTTCTATGATCGAATTATTACCACACCACTTATAAGTACTACTTTCCCTACTTCAAATACCAATAGCGGTATAAGTTTACGATTTACTATTGCGCAGTAATTCAGAACTTCTCTTTGGGCTACTCATCATCATTGTTACAAACAAAGCAATAAATATAACAAAACCCAATAAAGGACTGTGCTTTGTAGTAAGTGTTACCAAATTCCCTATATTGAGTGGGTCGTGCAGTTTTGAAATTAAGTAACTTAAAATATTTTCATCCAATTCAGGCACCGAGTATAAAACCGTAAGTTTTGCTAGAAAGGTACATGATAGTCCATAAAAAGATAGAATCCAAAAATAAACTTTAAACTGTCCAAATCCTGATGAGGTAACTACACCATAAAGAAGCAACAGGCATACTGCACTCAGGTGGCGAGGTCCATAGCTCCACCCGCCTTCCCAGGCAACATGACACGATATAAATAATGTAGTTAAAAGAAATGGTAAAAATAGTGGGTTTAAGAGCGCCTGTTTCAATGTTCTCAAAATAGGTGTCCCTGTATGTTGCCGAATAAATAAAAGGAACCCATAAAGCAAAATAGGTGCATAGAAAAGTATTCCACGATTTTCAGAAAATATTAAACCATAGAGTGCACTTAACTTTGGGACTCCCATACCATAAGTAGATTTAGTTGCCGCATCAAAATTATTTGCAACAAAAAGATACAACATAGAAAAAGCATTTCCGGTAAAATAATAGTTATAGGCCATAATAAATAATGCTCCTGGAAAGAAACCCAAGCACAGTTTGAACACATTCCTAAATGACTTATTTTTAAAAAGTTCAATTATAATCCAGGATACGAGTACCCAAATGCTTGTTACCTCAGTTAGAAACGCCAAGCCAAGCATAAGGCCTGAAAAAAGATAGCCTTGCTTACAATAATGCAAGTAGGCAGCTAATACAAATGCGGCAGCCAGTATGTGTGCAAAAAAAGTTCCCGAAAAAACAAATAGAAATGAACTAAAATAGCTTATTAAAGCCATAAGCACAAGTTGCTCTCGTTTTTTTTCAACGAGCGGCTTTATAGTGCTATACAGTATAAATAGAAATGGAAGAATACCACATATAATTGCACCTGTTATATAAACGGCCGACCCATAATAACTGTTGTTTACGGGCTTTACTATTCCGGTTGTTTTTAAAATAGAAAAAAAAGGTAAGGTTAACAAACTAGGCAAAGGCGCTTTATCCATGTAATAATGACCATTCACAAAGCTTATATCAATAGTCTTATCTTGGTACTTATCCAAAATAAAATTGCCTTGTTCAGCAAAAGTTACAATAGGTAAAACACGTGAACATGAGTTAGCATTTTCCCAAATATCAATATACCAAAAGCAAAATAATAGAGTGCTTACAATAAATAATTTGTGCTGCTTTATAAATAGTAACAAGTTTAATTTTTTAAGCAAATGTAATACACACTTTTAAACTCATACTGTTTCTTTAAAAATTAAACTTACTTTTATACCATTGAATAAATTATGAATACAAATAAGAAAATTGCTGTACTTGGTGGTGGCAGTTGGGCTACTGCTATTATAAAGATGCTAAGTAACAACTGTGACGAAATACTGTGGTGGATCCGAAAAAAAGATACAGCCGAATTTATACAGAAATATCGTCATAACCCCAATTATTTAAGTGCCGTTGAGATTGATTTGAATAAAGTTTCTATTCATACTTCATTGTCCTATGTAGTTTCAGAAGCATCAATCATTATTTTAGCTATCCCAGCAGCTTTTTTACATCAAACTTTAGCAGAAATTCCTGTATCCCTTTTTCAACAAAAAATTTTGGTTAGCGCAATTAAGGGAATAGTTCCTGAACAGAATAAAATAGTAGGTGATTACTTACACCAACAATTCCAAATACCCATCCATCAAATTGTTGTCATAAGCGGACCATGTCATGCAGAAGAGGTTGCACTTGAGAAACTTTCTTATTTAACCATTTCATGCCAACAGAATAACCATGCGCTAACTTTGTCACAAATGTTAACTTGCCGCTATATTAAATGTTCTACATCTAATGATATTTACGGAACAGAATATGCTGCTGTATTAAAAAATATTTTTGCTGTAGCTAGTGGCATTTGCCATGGTTTAGGTTATGGTGATAATTTTCAGGCTGTGTTGGTTTCAAATGCTCTTCAAGAAATGGAACGCTTTGTTAATGCTGTGCACCCAGTTAACCGTGACATTAAATTTTCGGCCTATTTGGGCGATTTGCTTGTAACGGCCTATTCGCAATTTAGCCGCAACAGAGTTTTTGGAACGATGTTAGGGAAAGGATATTCTGTAAAATCGGCTCAGTTTGAAATGAATATGATTGCTGAAGGCTATTATGCCGTAAGATGCTTATATGAAATTAACAAAGGCTATAATGTAGAAATGCCAATAACAAAAGCCGTGTATAATATTATTTACGAAAGAATTTCACCTGCTATTGAAATAAAATTATTAACCGATAAACTCAGCTAATTGTAATTATTTATTTTTTTCAAAACGATAGCGTAAACCTATTTGAGGGCTAATTCCTAATTGTGGATGAAAGGCTGCTGCAAAATCAATATTAAACTTCTTTAGTTCAATTCCAAATCCAGCAGCATTTAAAGTAGGTTTTGTAGATAATCCTCCACGTAAATAAAGTTCCTTAACTATATGATACTCTGCACCAAATTTTAATACAGGTTTATTGGCTAAATCTTTCTCAACTTCAATAGTAGTAAAAACATTGTTTGAAAAGGTATATTGCATACCCAATTTTAGAATGGTAGGAACACGCTCATTATTATATTGAGCCATTTTTGAACGTGTGGGATTGAAAACATGCATCCCTAATTTTAAATCTTTTACCACCTCTACAATAAAGCCAGTCTCAATAGCTATGGTGCTATGACTACCGTAAACATTATCACCAATAAAAGTATTTAGGTAGTTTAATTGCATGCCGGCCATTACAGTTTTTCCAAATAAGCGCGAAAAACCTACTCCATATTTGCTTTCGGTATATAAATTTTTAAACCCCAAGCGGCTAAACGAAGCACTAACAACACCATATTTGAAAGGTGTGGCAAAGGCTGCAGCGTTAAGCAAAACGCCACTATTTGGATAAACTATCTGACTAAACACTCCGGCTTCGGAACTTTTAATAGCGGCTAATGCTGCCTGATTTTGTTGTGACGCCCATACATCCGAAATACATAAACTAGCATGAGCCATTCCTGAACTTCGAGCGCCTAAAGGTAAATTATCATTTGAAGCATGCGAAAAAACAGCTCCCGAAACCCCTATGATTACAAGTAAAAGTTTTCTCATAGAATAATTTAATGGTATAAATATACTCAAATATTAAGTGCTGCAATTTTATTATAACAAAAAAACTAATATTTTTGAAAAAATCAGCAGTATTTAAATGAGAAGTTCCCTGCTTCATATTAAAAATAATATAAAAAAATATATCGAGTTAAATGACCGTGAGTTTGATTTCTTTGCACATTTGCTTCAAGAGAAAGAACTAGTTAAAAAAGAAATGTTGCTTTATGAAGGAGAAGTATGTAACTATACATCATTTGTTCATTTGGGCTGTTTAAGAACTTTTACCCATGATAAGGACGGTGTTGAGCATATTTTACAATTTATGCCCGAAGACTATTGGGCAGGTGACTTATATAGTTTTTTAACGGGCAACCCAACCAACTATAATATTGAAGCATTGGAAACTACTGCTATTCTTCAAATTCACCGAAACGATATGGAATTAGTATATCACGAAATACCTAAATTTGAACGTTTTTTTCGGATATTAATTCAGCACAGCTATGTCGAGCTACAGCAACGCTTACTGCATAGCCATTCATTAAGTGCTTCTGAAAAGCATGAAAAATTAATTCAAAAACATAAGAACATAGAGCAACGTGTATCACAAAAACATATTGCCTCTTATCTCGGGATAACCCCAGAATCCTTAAGCCGTTTGAAACGTAAAGGACATCAGAAGAGTACTAAAAAAGTCAGCAAAAAATAATGACTCCGTTGTTTAACTTAACAAGTATAGCAACAAGATATTTTCTTCTGTTAAATCTAAAAAGAGTGTGAGAAATAACAAATGTTTTAGTGATTTTAGAAATCATCATTAAGGAGTTTATCTCAACGATAAATTACGAAAAACGGCTTTGCGAAGGCGTAGATTTTTAGCACAAAAGCTCAAGCGGAGGACCGAAGTTAAAAATTGGCACAATGTTGATATGAAACACTGCGCCCTTCTTTTCTGTTGTGTTTGTTCGCTGTCATTTCGTGTCTGCCTTTGTGCGTTGGCTTGGTGGCTCTTTTGCAAAACTTGGCTTTAGATTGGGCTTGTGCGGTGACTCGTCCTAAAAAAAGTTTACAGTTTAATTGATTAATCCTGCAATAAGTTTACAGTTCATTTTTAGTCCTGTAATTGGTTTACAATAGTAGGATTTTTTCGATAATAATTCTTCCATAATCTTTCTGTTTTGATTTTAGTTTTTGAATGATGAATAGTATTTGGAGTGAAGTTGCTGATGCTCATGTGAGGTCTTTCGCTGTTGTATAAATCCACTACATCTTTTAGTAATCCTTTTGCATCTTTGATGTTGTCAATGTCATAAGTTTCTAAATACTCA
>CAUJCU010000001.1 GCA_963169745.1 Bacteroidota bacterium | reverse complement strand
TGCTAAAACTTACATTATTGAAATACGTGTCTCGAATCTTAAATTTTGCATATGGTGGTAAAGGCTGTAGAATGTCAGGTTCATATAAAACATTCCTTAAGTCCTTACTTCTTTTTAGATGGTCAGCAAGGTCTTTTTCAGTCTTGAAAGTCTGATATGGTTCATTCAATTTGAAAAAGTCTGTCAACATAGTTTACAATATTATTAATTTCTGTCGTCTCTTTAAAATGGCACACAACTCCCAAATATACGAAGTTTTTGAAATTATAGTAAATTATACTAAAATAAGTCAAATTATTTATTAAGTAGTTGAAAATACGTGTAATAACTGCTTTTTAAACTTCGTACTATACTGCGTGTATTGTATTGATTATAAATTTTTGTTACACTTTTACTAAAATAACTATAAAAAATACGAAGTTTTTGAGGGCAAATTAGTAGATTATAAAAGGGCGCAGTTTAGAATTTTGAATGGCTTCAAATTTCAATTACTTATAATCAACAAATAGAAGATGGGGGGGGCATTTATTTTTAGAGTAAACCTTCATCAGCAAAGCTAAAATAGGCATTTTCACCTATAATAATATGGTCATGAAGGTGAATATCCATAAAAAGGGCTACTTCTTTTATTTTTTTAGTAATTTTAATATCAGCCTCACTTGGTTTTAATTGGCCTGACGGGTGGTTATGACCTAAAATAATACCACAACATCTAGGCTTTTCGATTGCACTTTTCATAATAATTTTACCATCAACAACGGTTCCGGTAGTGCCTCCTTTGCTTACGTGTATCTTAGAAAGCACTTCATTCGATCTACTTAAAAGCAAAACCCAAAATTCTTCGTGAGGCAAATCGTCCAAAACACTACTAAATTCTTGATAAGCATCTTGGCTCGATTGAATTTTTATTTTCTTTTCCGGAGTACTTTCTTTTCGTCTGCGACCAAGTTCTGAGGCTGCAACTATACTTATGGCTTTTGCTTCACCAATACCTTTAAACTTTATTAAATCATTTATTGATAATTTTGCCAGTTCATTTAAGTTTTGGTTAACACTGGCTAAAATGCGCTGACTCAACTGCACTGCAGTTTCATTACGACTTCCAGAGCCAATTAAGATACCAATTAACTCGGCATCAGAAAGAGCATTTCTACCTTTAATCATTAGCTTTTCACGCGGACGGTCTTCAAGAGCTAAATCAGTAATTCTTATATTTCCCTCTTTCTTTTTCAAGTTGGTGAAACAAAAAGTTATTTTTTCTTTTGTTGCTGTACTTTTTGTTTTTCTTGTGCCTGTTTTGCTATCTCTTCCAAGCGTGCTTGAAAGCCTGATTTTTTAACCGGTTTTTTCTTGTTTTCTTGAATTTTTCGATGTATTTCATCTTCATTTACAAAACGTTTAATGGCTGCTTGTTGTGCAAATGTCATCATATTAGCTAAAAAGTAATAGTAGCTTAATCCGGAAGAGTAATTGTTAAATACACCCAAGAAAATAAGAGGCATTAAATACATAACCCATTTCATACTTTCCATTTGGGCATTACCAGAGAACTGACTGCTGTTCATTTTAGTATAAATAAGTGTAGAAACAGTCATCAACAAAGTAAACAAACTGATATGGTCTCCATAAAACGGAATGGTAAAAGGCAGATTATAAATAGAGTCGTAGGTTGATAAATCGGTAGCCCACAAAAAGCTTTTTTGGCGCAGTTCAATTGAAGCCGGGAAAAAGCGAAACATAGCTAACAAAATGGGCATTTGAAGCAGCATGGGAATACAACCCCCCAAGGGATTTACTCCAGCTTTACGGTATAGTTCCATAACTGCTTGCTGTTTCTTCATGGGGTCTTCTTTTTCAAACTTAGCATTTATTTCATCCATTTCGGGTTTTAACACCTTCATTTTTGCAGTACTTAAATAGGCCTTATAGGTAAGCGGAAGTAAAACAACTTTAATGAGTACCGTAAGTACCAAAATAATAATACCATAGCTCCAATTAAGGCTGTCTAAAAAGTTGAATACGGGAATTACGGCAAATCGGTTAATCCATCCCATAATACCCCAGCCTAATGGAATTTGTTTTTCAAAACCCATATCAAATTTATTTAAGGTTTGAAAATGGTTGGGGCCAACATACATCGAAAAATCGTAATGCACTAGATTATTTGCGCTGTATGGTAGTTCTAATTGGGCTGTTAGTTCTTTGGTGTATTTTTTTGAACTGTTTAAAGGAAATGTTTTTAACTCGGCTTTTTGAAAACCTTGCTGGGAAACAAGCACCGAAGTAAAGTATTGTTTTTTAAATCCTATCCAATTCAACTTCTTTTCTATATGCTCTTGTTTTTCTCCCATTTCAGATAAATAATCTGTTTTTTTATCATCGGTAAACTGATAATAAATGGTTGTAGCATTTGTTTCACCATCTTTATACTTTTCGGTAGATAATGCTTTTTCCTGCCAATCAAGTGCTATTTTTGTTTTATCTGTAATAACATCAGCTAAACCTACCATGTTTACTTTAAAATCAAATAAATAGGAGTTGCCGGTTAGGGTAAAAACATATTCTAAATATTGATTGGCCGATATTTCGGCACGTAAGTTAAAACTTTTGCTTTCGGCACCACTTACACTAAAGCCCTTGGAACTTGGCTTAAAATACAAGTCAGATGTGCTCATGGTTTTATTAAAATTATGAAATGTAAAGGCAAACTGCGATGAATCTAAATCACCTATGGTTAAAGGAAGGCTATCGTGAGTAACAAATTTCTTTAACTGAACTGAGCTTATTCGCCCGCCTTTATTACTGATATTAATTTTTAGTAAATCGTTTTCAAGTGTATATATTTCATTTGTTCCTATAGCTGAGGCATAGAAAGAACCATATTTTTGTTGTAGCGCTATTTGTGCTATACTGTCAGATGTAGAAGTTTCATTTTGAAGTGATGAATTTTGTTGGGCAACTTCTTTGGCAATTACATCCTGTGCTGCTTCTTTGGTTTTTAATTCGGTTATTGCCGTAATTGAGTCTCTGTAATGCTTTTGACGTGATAAATCTTCTTTACTTGGGCTGTTGTATATACTAAACCCAATAAAAATAGCTCCAATTAACAATAAACCTATAACCGTATTTTTATCCATAATTTATTTTTTAAATAAATAAGGTGCAAAGATAGAACGAATTAGCTTATAGACTTAAAAAAAAAGACGCTTACATTATTTTAACGGATATTTTTAAAATATACTTTAGATAACCACTTTCAATTGTGTTATAAAGGCTACACATGCCATGTTTAGGAATATTTAGCATAAAAAAAGGTGCTCTTATTTTTTAAAAGCACCTTGTTACATGTGAATATTTTTTTCTTTACTTCCCTAATTTTACTTTTAAAGTAGTGTCAATAGTATTCAAAAAATCTTCGGTGGTTTGATATTGATCATCGGCCACTTTGTTGCCATATATGCAAACTGCCAAATCTTTGGTCATTTTACCACTTTCAACTGTTTCAATACAAACTTTTTCAAGCGTATGGCAAAAGTCAATCAACTCTTTATTGCCATCTAACGAACCTCTAAAGGCTAAGCCTTGTGTCCAGGCAAATATCGATGCTATAGGGTTAGTTGATGTGGGTTTTCCCAGTTGGTGTAAGCGATAATGACGGGTTACGGTGCCATGAGCAGCTTCGGCTTCCATTGTTTTGCCATCTGGGGTAATTAATGAACTGGTCATAAGTCCTAAAGAGCCAAATCCTTGAGCTACTGTGTCGCTTTGTACATCACCATCATAGTTTTTACAGGCCCATACAAAATTACCATGCCATTTTAGTGCTGAAGCTACCATATCGTCAATTAAACGATGTTCGTAACTGATGTTTAAAGCATCCATTCTTGACTTAAATTCGGTTTGATATATTTCTTCAAAAATATCTTTGAAACGACCATCATACTTTTTTAAAATAGTATTTTTTGTGGACAAGTACAGGGGCCATTTTTTCATCAATGCCTGATTGAAACAGGAACGGGCAAACCCTTTTATTGACTCATCTGTATTATACATAGCCAGGGCAACACCATCTCCTTTAAAGTTATAAACTTCATACGATTGTGGAGCCGAACCGTCTTCGGGTGTAAAACTAATGGTTAATTTTCCTTTTCCTTTTGCAATAAAATCGGTAGCACGGTATTGATCACCAAAAGCATGACGGCCAATACAAATAGGTGCTGTCCAATTGGGAACCAAGCGTGGAATATTTTTCATTACAATGGGCTCACGAAAAACGGTACCGTCTAATATATTACGTATAGTGCCGTTGGGCGATTTCCACATTTGTTTTAGGTTAAACTCTTTTACACGAGCTTCATCAGGTGTAATGGTAGCGCACTTAATACCCACATGGTACTGCTTTATGGCTTCGGCTGCTTCAATGGTTACTTGATCATCGGTGGCATCGCGGTGTTCAATTCCTAAGTCATAATATTTAATATCTAAATCCAAATAAGGATGTATTAATTTGTTTTTAATAAATGCCCATATAACGCGGGTCATCTCATCACCATCAAGTTCTACAACCGGATTTTTAACTTTTATCTTACTCATGTTTAATAAATATTTGTGTTTGTTGTTCGTGTTAATTTAAGTTCAAAATTAATATCCAAAAATATCTTCCAGCTTCAGGTAATTAACTTTTCCGTAGCTTTCAAGGGTCTTTATATCCAAACTGTTTTTGTTTCCTAATACCATAATGTTATACTTTTTATCTTTAAAATGAGCTTGCTGAAATGATTTAATATCTTCAAATTTCATTCCGGGTACAGCCGTAAACACATCCTTGCGAATATCATAGTTATTTCCCATTTTTTTGGCATTCATATAGTTAAATAAAATATCACTTTTGGTAATACGCTCTGTTCTAATTTTCTCTTCAACTGATTTTTTTGCATTTTGAAACATGTTCTGACTTTCGGGTAAGTTATTCATTAAGTCAAGCATCCCTTTCATAGCTTCAGGAAGCTTGTCGGACTGTGTACCAATATAGGCTAAGTCATAAAATGATTTGTCTTTGCTTTTAGGAGTACGATAGCTGCTAAATACAGAATAGGCTAGAGCTTTTGACTCGCGCATGGTTTGAAAAACAATGCTACCCATACCTCCGCCAAAATACTCATTAAATAAGGTTATTACAGGTATATTATTTTTACTGTATTTATCATCTTTTGATAATAATAAAATTTCAGCTTGTTTCATATCATAATCTATCATATACACTTCGGTTTGCTTATTTTCAAGCTCGGTAAATACAGTGGCAGCAGGGAGTGGTTTTAATGGAGTTGCCGGTTTATGCAGGGCATCTATTTTGCTGCTTAACAAGTTGGTTGTAAGTGGTCCGTAATAATAAATATCATGCTGATAGGAGGTTAGTTCTGTAATTTTTTGAACTAATTCGGCCGGATTAACAGCTTTTAATTCTGATGCAGAAAGTATATTGGTGAATGGCGATTTGCTTCCATATACAGCATAATTATACATAGCACTCCACAAAATTTTTGCCTTACTAAGTTTGTCATCTTCCCGTTGTTTTAGAATAGATGAAACTAAGTTGTTTAGTGCTTCAGCATCGGCTTTAGGCGCTTTCAATAGTTCTTCAAATAAAGATAAAGCAGTTTCAAAATTGTCATTCAACCCTTCGAGGCTAATGTATAATCTATCTTCATCAGTAAAAACATTATAGCTGCATCCCAGCTTATAAAATTCTTGCTTTAGTTGCTCATTGCTAAGTTTTGATGTTCCTAAAAAATTTAGATACTCCACAGCAAGGCTTAACTTTTTATCATTGTTTTTGCCCATTTCAAACACATAGTATAAGCTAAATAAATTGTTCTCTTTGTTTTGCAGGGCATATATAGGTGCGCCAACAGCCGACTTACTTTGCGTAATATCTTTTTGATAATCTAAGAATACGGGTTCAATAGCCGGGGCCGGAGCGCTTACAATGCTTTTCAAAAATGGCGATTGTGCATCTCGGTTAACCTCTACCGGAGTAATAGCCGGCTTTACTACTTTTTGAATGGTTTTATCTTCGCCTGTGCGTTTGTAAATAACTACATAATTGTCTTTTAAATTAGCATTTGCCCATGCTACTACTTGTTCTTTGGTTATAGCAGCTAAACGCTTGTTCGTATTTACTACATTTTCCCAGGGAGTTTCGTTAACAAATGCATCAACAAGTGACATAGCACGAGAGTTGTTGTTTTCATACTCTTTTGTTTCTTGTAATTTTATATCGTTCACTATGGCTTTTAGCATCCATTCCGGAAATTCTCCTTTCTTTACTTTTGCTATTTGCTCTAAAAGTAAGTCTTTAGCCTGCTCTAATGTTTGCCCTTCCTTTGCATTGGCATCTAATAAAAATACTCCATAATCTTTTAGTATGTAAGGGAAAGCTGAGGCACTAATTACTTTTTGTTGTTGGTTTAGATTCAAATCTAACAAACCTGCTGTTCCGTTATAAAGTACCTTAGAAACTAGTGTGGCTAAATCGGCATCTGGAGTATTTCTGCCACCGGTTCTGTAAGCCAATAATACCGATTCGGCATCAGGACCAAACACATCTTTTGTTATTGGTTTGCTAATAGGCTCTTCTTTACCCGGTATATAAGGTGGTACGGTTTTAGATTTCATAGTGCCAAAACGGCTATCAATTAAACGTATGGTTTGATCAAAATCAAAATCACCCGACAAGCAAACAGCCATATTGTTTGGAACATAATATGTTTCATAATAGGCTTTAATTTTTTTAATGGAAGGATTTTTTAAATGATCAATTGTACCAATTGTGGTTTGTGTACCGTAATTATTATGTGGAAACAAGGACGAAAACATAGTTTCATATACCTTTCGTCCATCACTATCCAAGGCACGGTTTTTTTCTTCATAAACAGCCTCTAACTCTGTATGGAAAATGCGTAACACCGGATTTCTGAAACGCTCGGCCTCAATAGTAAGCCATTTTTCGAGTTGATTTGAAGGGATGTCGTTAACATATACCGTTTGTTCAAATGAAGTAAATGCATTAGTTCCTTTAGCTCCAATAGCACCCAACATTTTATCATACTCGTTAGCAATTGCATACTTGGCTGCTACACCGCTTATACTGTCAATTTGATGATACAAGTCTTTTCGTTTTCCTTCATCGTGCGTGTTGCGATACACTTCATAAAGGTTTTCAATTTTATCGAGTTCGGGTTTCTCTTTCACATAATCTAATGAGCCGTATTTGTCGGTTCCTTTAAACAACATGTGTTCCAAATAATGTGCTAATCCGGTGGCATCAGCCGGGTCGCTTTTACTACCTGCTTTTACAGCAATATAAGTTTGAATACGTGGAGCGTCTTTGTAAACACTCAAATATACTTTTAAGCCATTGTCAAGCGTATAAATACGAGCATTTAAAGGGTCGCCTTTAACCGATTCGTACTGGTATTCTTTAATAGCCGGAGTGCTAACCGCAGAAGCCGAAGCTGCATTAATTTGACTGGTTTTTAGGCTTTGCACATTTTTTTGTGCACTGCTGTTGGTTATTGTTAAAATTGCTATGGCAATACTTAACTTTAGGGTAGTTTTAATCATATTGTAAGGGGTTATATTTCTAAATTGAGCATATTTTTAAATACTTCCAAATTAGGATTTATTTCTACTAATTTGTTATACTTTTCACGATTGGTGTATGGTTTTCTTTTTGATTCGTCTTTAATTACTTCGAGTATTATTTGAATGAAATCATTTTGCAACTCGGTTTTTAAATGTTGTGTAAGGTTGGTTATAACAGCCTGAACTTCGTTTTCCTGAACAGTATTATTCAAACTAAAGTAAATTTTCCCATCAAGTTGTTTCGGTTGCTCGGCTGTAAGCGTATGCCACAACGAAGCTTTTCCTTTATTTTGCATTCCTTTAGCAAAAAGCAGCCACGATTTCTGTAACTCCTCATCAGTATATGTATTGCATAGGGGAGTAGAAGCACTTGTATCGGTATGGTTGTCTTTGGAATCTTTTTTTGGCGGATTTAGAATGGATCGAATACTCGGTTTTGATGAGATAAAACTGTTGGGCGATAGAACAACTTTTTGAGAAGTTTCGGTTGTTTCACGTTCTATGTTCTTTATAGGTTTTTCTTCTGCTTCAGCAACTACAGTGTTGCTTTGCGTGACAGTTAGCTCCTCAGCTGTGTTTTGGTATGTTGTTTTATTTTCTTTTGTTGTTTCACTTTGTAGCTTAGGTTCTAGGACTGTGCTTGTGGAAGGTTCAAGCTTTTTTTTTTCAGCTTCCAGATTCAATCCTTGCAGGGTGCATAATTGCATTAAGGCCAGCTCTACCAATAGTCGTGGGTTAACACTCATTTTGTATGCAGCTTCTGTTTTGGTACAAATTTCTAACCCTTTTATCAGAAATGCTAATGATGCTGTATTCGCTTGATTTTTAAAGCGCTCTTTAGTTCCGGGGCTCGTTTCCAAAAGTTCTAAAGTAGCGGTATCGCGGCTAACTAAAATATTGCGAAGATGTTGTGATAATCCGTTTACAAAAAAGTTTCCTTCAAAACCTTTGCTGAGCACTTCATTAAAAAGCAGGAGCGAAGCAGAAAGATTACCCTTTATTAAAAAATCGGTTAAGCGAAAATAGTAGTCAGAGTCTAAAATATTCAGGTTTTCAATAACCGCTTTATAGCTCACATGATTTCCTACAAATGTTACAATCTGGTCAAACATACTTAAGGCATCGCGCAAGGCTCCATCAGCCTTTTGGGCAATAACATGAAGGCCCTCCATTTCGTAACTGATATTTTCTTTTTGGGCTATTTCAGCTATTTGGTTGGCCATGTCTTCAATTTTAATTCTGTTGAAATCAAAAATTTGACAACGCGAAAGAATTGTGGGAATAATTTTGTGTTTTTCGGTGGTGGCTAAAATAAAAATAGCATGAGCCGGAGGTTCTTCTAAAGTTTTTAAGAAAGCATTAAAAGCATTATTGCTTAACATGTGTACCTCGTCAATAATATACACTTTATAGAACCCAATTTGGGGAATAAAACGCACTTGTTCTATCAAATTTCGGATGTCATCGACCGAATTGTTACTGGCAGCATCAAGCTCCAAAATATTCATTGATCGTCCTTCAATAAAGGAAACACATGATTCGCAACGATTGCACGGTTCGGTGTCTTCACCCACCTGCGAACAATTTATTGTTTTGGCTAGAATACGGGCACTTGTTGTTTTTCCAACACCCCTTGGCCCGCAAAATAAAAAGGTTTGCGCTAAATGCTTACTTTTAATAGCGTTTTTTAGTGTGGTAGTAATATGATTTTGCCCCACTACCGAACTAAAGGTAGAAGGTCTGTACTTACGTGCTGATACAATATACTTTTCCATTCAGGACTGCAAATATAACAGAAAAGCCCTTGCTAAAAAAGAAAGATTAAATAAAGTTTACCTCTGAAGAAGTTGTGTAAGTATTTGGTATTTATATTGTTAAGCTTTGTTTAAGCGCTGTTTCATTATTTTTAACACTTGTATTGCTTCGGGTTCTGTGAGTTGAAACCCAAGCGCTTCTTGTTTCCCGTTTACAGTAAATAATATGGTTTCACTACCCATATTCCAATATAAGGGTTGAACTTTTGCAAGTACCTTACGATCATTAAAATTGACACTTTTTATTTCGCTAATGTGTTTACGGTCATAAAATTTATCTATTCCACGACCATTAATATCTCTGCGATAGGTAAAACCTGCCTCACTAAATTGAATAATTTCTTTACCTTTTCTACGCCAACTAAGTAACACACTGGCCTTGTATTCAAAATAAGCCCAAAAAGCCATCCACACGGCATAAATAAGTTTTTCTTCGCGGGGTACCGGCAAAAAAAACTGAGAAAAAACAACAATACCGCTTAATGTCCATAAAATTAACCATATCCAAACAATTTTTAGCTTAGTACTATTTTTAATTGGTATTATTTCCAATGTTTTTCTGTCTGAACTAAATTGAACTCGATTTTCCATTCTTTTGTTTTTTTACGGTTGCGAAATTATATTAAATTTCAGCAAGTAGGCTTAATGTTAAAAAAGGGATAAAAAAATAAAATGAGCTGTAACTTTAGGTTTCACTTAATCGTCATATCTAAAAATAAGCGTACATCAGGTGCCCCTTTAAGAATTTAATACTTGTGTAGATAAATATGCTGACAGCTTGTATCGCATTATAAAGAGAGGACAGGCAAAACGGCACATTAAAATGTAAAAAAGCTTCAATTTACCAACTGCACACCCTCCGCTAAGTTTGAAGTTAATTTTAAGTCATTCAGACCACCTTGAACTTTTCTGTTTACAGAAATTAAAAATCAATAATTAAAATTAAATCCTTAATTTTAATCAAATGAAAACAATATTTACAATATTATTTAGTTTTCTTTTGTGTGTAAATACAATAGCCCAAAATGCAGCAACCTCTGTTTGGTCAGACACATTTGGCTTGCAAGACACGGTGCTTAAAATTCCTACGGTTATTGACGGCAACGATAATCTTTATGTGGCAGGCTCTGTTATTGACAGTTTAACAGGTCCAGATATTTCCATAAAAAAATACGATAAACACGGCACGCCACTT